>JAHQJS010000001.1:0-51724 GCA_019057385.1 Candidatus Borrarchaeum weybense
GGGAGCAAGGTTTGCATACTTTGGGCGACTCAGGACTGTTGCTGCTATCGCCAAGCAGTTTGAACTGAGCAGAGTATGGGTAAGTTCAATTCTTACCATCTCCATTCTACGTGTAGCTCAGTTTGGTTAGAGCCCGTCTGCAGCGGAGGTCGCAGGTTCAAATCCTGCCGCGTAGAGCCGCCGGGTGTAGCTCAGTTGGCAGAGCAGCCGGCTTTTAACCGGCAGGCCGCAGGTTCGATTCCTGCCACCCGGATTATATGACCAGAAATAGGAGATATGATGTGTGAGGAAATTTATCAAACTGCTGTTTGTGATACAACTAATTTAGGTTTGTTTCTTACCATTCAAAATGTTCTAAAAGCGAATGGTTTACATATTTGCAAAGTTATTGATTAATTTGGATTGCGGGTAGTTCGTCCTACCTACCCGCTTTCCTTTCGAAAGGAATATAAATGAATTATTTTATAATGTTTTACTTGATAATTTATTCTCTTGTATGGATTATTCCATGGTATTATAGAGACTTGTTAACACTAAAGAAGCCTCAAGGTTGGGATGGACCAGTTCCTGGAGGCTGGTGGGAAGTATGGTAAGAAATATGCTAAATGAAGATTATTTAGATATTGAAGCCAGTCTGAATCAGTTAAATTCAGAGCAGCTTAAGATTTTGGCGCTTGGATAAATGAAAACAAATGAATTATACCGAAGCCAAATTTTTATATCCACCAAGACCAGTTCGTTCCGTTCTACCCGCTATGTTGGGTTTTTACGAAAAGAAAGGCTATTGGGCTCAGATTAAAAAGAATGGTACTTGCTCGATTTTAGGTGTTGGCCCAAGAGGCGAGATATATACTCAAAATCGCCATGGCGAAGATCATCGCTTGTGGAAGCCGAGTAAGGAGAGCCTTAAGCCATTCAAAAGTTTAGCAAATGGCAAATGGCATGTTTTTGTAATCGAAGTTATGGATGCGAAAACACCAAATATCAAGGACACGATTTACGTTCATGACATAATCGTTCACAATGGAGTAATCCTTGAAGGTTCGACATTTGCCGAACGCCAGGAACTTTTACAAAAGATATTCTCAAATCGAACTGAGGGAGGTTTTGGATATGAGAAAGTAACAGATAAAGTCTGGTTAGCCATATTGATAAAGAGCGGGTTTCAATCAATTTTCAATAGCATTGAAGACCCGAAAGTGGATGAAGGACTCGTCCTAAAAGATCCGAATGGAAAACTTGAACCCATGTGGCGAGAAGGTTCTAATTCCAGATGGCAGGTTAAGTGCCGCAAGCCGCATGAAAATTATGGGTACTGAAATCAAGACGTGTATGAGAAAAATGTAGAGGTGAGATTACGTCTTTAGAAGTAGTTAAACTTAAAAATGGTGCCGAAGAGGCGAAACCGCTCGTTGCTATTATAATGGCAGCCATAAACAGGCTTTTGGAAGACCCGATGGGCGGAGGCATTGTGGCATATGAATTAGTAATGAAATGCCGTGATAAAAACCATCAACTTTTCGGCAACACCGGCGAGAGACTCAAAAAGCTTAGATTGATAGAAGAGGATGGCTCAATACACGGTTCCATCCGAAATATCGTCCTGTCATCTGCAGAGGGTGAAGGATTGGAGATGACATTCAAAAGTCCAGTGGCATAGGTGCTCAAAATGAAATAGAGCGAGAAATGAATCGGATCGCAAGCCGGAATGATTGCCCAGGAAAACGCAGGAAGAGAAAGAAGAAACCGAAGCTATTATTCAAGCGGCAGGAGCTGATAATTGTAACTGAGGATCATGGTGGCTATGAAGCTGGCATGTGTGTACTATGTGGTTCTTCAGGATGGATTGATAACATAGAGCACAGAGCAGGCTGCTTACTGGCCGATCCTGAAGTCAAAGAGGTTCAACTTGTAGGAATTAAAGAAACAGACAAGGCTACGGCAGAAACTTTGGAAATAGCCCGAATTAAAACTAAGGATAGAAAATGACAGTACAAGATCTTGAGATCATCCTATCTGAAGTTAAAGATAAGAGCATTCCTGTGATATTCTCGACTTTTTCAATGCATGAGGTTGAGGATATTCAAGTGGAGTTTGCACCAAAAGACAACGAGTGGCACGAGAGATTGTGTTGTAATATCCGCTTTGGGGTATAGTTACGGACATGAGACGTGGTCAATATCATAATAATGAATCAAAGGCGAAAATGAAAAAAGCCAAATCAGGCGAGAATAATCCTATGTTTGGAAGACATCATAGTAAAGAGACCATTCAAAAGATTAAAGCGAAAAGTTCAGGCTGGCATCATACCAAAGAGGCTATAGCTAAAATGAGGAAAGCCAAACTTGGTACTCATCTTTCTGATGAAACCAAAGCTAAGATCAGCAAGGCGTTTTTAGGAAGAAAGGTTTCTGATGAAACAAGAAGAAAAATGAGAGAAGCTCAACTAAGAGAGAAAGGTTCTGGATGGAAAGGAGGAATCGGTAATCGTCCGTATCCAGTAGAATTTGATTACAATCTAAAAACTTTAATTAGAGAAAGAGATAACAATACATGTCAACTTTGTGGGAGGACAAAAAAGGAGGAAGGCAGAAATCTCTGTGTTCATCATATTGATTATGTGAAAGAAAACTTAGATCCTAAAAATTTAATAACTCTATGCAACAGATGTAATGGTAAAGTAAACGTGTATCGGGGATACTGGATGAATCACTTCACATCAAAATATCCTAGTACAAACAAGATGTTACGTCTTGCAAATATGATGAACGGACTCGTATATTATCCGTATCTTGATGTCTGCTACTTTCAGAGTAATTATGGACATCACGCTGCGGATGGTTATTTTAGAATTGATGCAGTACCATTCCAAGCTGTGATACACCTACTCAAGGGTGGAAGTATAACAATTGTTGACGCCACCAGGAAGAATAAACCTCTTTCCGATGGGCTTAGATTTGGTGTACCAACTTGGTGTATAGTTTTCAATAGAGCACTTAACTTCAAAGGCTCTCGCCATATAAAAGTGTGCGGCTGGCAAACGCCTGAGATGAAAGGTGTAGCATTAAGTAGTAAGCATAGATCCTTGGTTCGAACTATCCGCAAATTGGTTAAGATTTATGGATACAAAAAGCCAGCTGTCATCGGAGAAAACATTTTTGTGGAGTGCCATCAAGGAGCTGATTTTGATGACAAGCCCAAAAGATTAAGAGAGATTATTGAGAAAGAATTTTGTTTTTCCTAAAAAGACATTATACTTTAAATATACGAACTTTTTAGGAGGATTCACATGCTGTTACAAAAACTCGTTCATGTAGATAATCCGATAGAGAAAATCCAAGCTCTCAAATATATTGAAGAGTATTCTGGGCATGGTAATGAAATTCCAAAGCCTATTAAAGAATGTGATGTTTCGGAGATGCTATGGCATCTCAACATCTATTCGCCAAAATACAAAGGCTACGTACAAGGTAAACTTGATGGAAAGTGGATATCATTAACTATTCTCTTCTTCGATGATAAAGCTTATGCCTTTGATGCAAGATGTGAGTATGGGATAAAAGTCAAATGCTATCGAATAGGATGCGAACATGATTGGGAAGAAACTCCAAATAGGGTTGGACGATGTTATCATACTTATAAATGTAAGAAATGTGAGCAAGAAAAAGCGTATGATTCTTCTGATTAGGAGGTTCAAATGAACAAGAAAATATAATCATGGTATTGATTTTAGGTTTGGTTGCATGGTTTTTGCTTACTCTATGTTTGACTACAATGTGTAGAAGATTTGAGAAAACCCGACTCGGCCAGAAAGTATCCTACTACTTGAGCGAACCAAATGAGGCACAAAAATGAACGAAATAGCTTTCGAAGTTTATAAGGATACGATAATACTTTGCTTCGAATGTGGCTGTGTTGGATTGGTCATAGGTTTCATCTTAAAAAAGGAAAAAGAAATGACAGAAGAAAGATTAATTGAAATTTTAAAAGCTGATTATAGTTATGATCGAGATGATCGAAGAGATAGAGTATTTGAAGGACTAAAAATTGTCAAGAAGTACCTTCCGGATAAGGATGCTGTTGAAGCAGCAGAGCATGATGAAATATTTTCTGCACCACTAAGTAGTTTGGCTGAAGCAGGAATTACTGAAGAGGATGCGAAGCTGCTAAGAAGTTTAGGATGGAGAGTTGATGACTTCGGCGAAGGGCTTGCTCATTTTGTATATAACCTGACCGAAGAAGAAATTCTGAAGATTCTTAAAAGTGATGGAGGACATATCGACTATCTTTATCTTAGCGGTGCGGTGAGGTTGTGGCCAGGTAATATAAGCATAAAGTTTAGTCAATTTGATGCATTGAGGAAAAAAGGTATCATCGATTTAGATTCAAAACACTGGCAAGGTTGTATGGCTTATTGCAATAACACAAAATATGATACTTATAAATTGGTGGAGAATCAAAATGAAAAAGCTTAGAAAAGGCGATATATCAATCGGAAGAGTATCATGCGGTGGGCAGGAGCCAGACTATATACATATGGAGATTGAGGATAACACTTCGCGAGTTACTTTTCTCGAGATAAAAATGGATTTTGAAACCTTTGCAAAAGTCATTACCGGTCAATCCTCTCTTCCTATAGAATTCGAAGTCCGGAATTTGGATAAAATCGGAAAAAGGTTTGAGCACAAAACTGAAGAGGTGCCCGTCGCGTTAACAAATGGATTTATAGACGATGACCAAATCGACGCTGCTGTTGGGTATCACGAAATGGATGGATAGGAAGTAGGAAGGATTGCAAAAATCATCATAGATTTTTGCATCGAGAAAACCTAAGAGGCATAGATCATGATATATACTCAGTAGGATATGTTCGCTGGGTTGATGTTGAGGATGAGGAGGATGAAGAAGAAGCTCAAAAAACATTATTGTGCAACTGATACTTCTATAACTCCTTGTGGACGGCAATGGCAGTATCATCTTCGAATATCCTCCGTACCAGACAGAAGAAGTATCAACTGTATTCCATGTAGCAATTGGATTAAAAGGAAGAGGGAGGCGAAAAGAGCATGATAAACTTTATGTGGATGCTTAGACAAGCTATTTGCGAGATGTTTGACCTTCATGCCGGAACATGGCAAAGCGGCCAGCCTGCTGAAAAAACTTTTGGTCTTCCAATGAGAAGCGCTTTATTAATCCACTTTACTTTGAAGAAGAAAAAAGTAAAGATGCTAATTCATGCTCCTGCTAACTATGTGGGCGTATACATTAAGGATGGTAAATCCTGGAAATGCGTAGGCTACCATGATAGTTGTTGGAGGAATACCGTGGAACGATTTTTATCCGAGCATCAAGAGGACATTCATTTTGATTGGTTTTCTGGTAAGCCCATCTTTAAGATAGAGAAGAAATTAACGAATTCAATTCATGTTGTAGAATTGGATGATACTCAAATAGCCGGCCTTAGAGAAGTTAGAAAAGAGAAAGGTTTGTGATGTCAAACTTGAATAAAAATTTATGTTTTAGATGCTCTAAAACCGAATGCCCAGGATGGCATACCTTCGAGGCTATGATTGGCCCGACAATATACTGTCCAAAGTTTAGGTCGGTATCTTTTTGGGAAAGACGTGGAGTATCTATTTTCTTAGTTATGACTTTTATTATCATTGGACTTCTTTGGTGGATATTCCAGATATGAAGGATGATAGAACAGTTAGCGGGCGAATTCCATCTAAGCCAGAGTTCCAGTTCACTCGAACTCCCAAACAGAAATTACTGCCTCATCAGAGGCAAATGATAAACATAATACTCCAAAAGAATTTTGCTGAGTTGGAGATGAGAATAATCGAAAATCAAATTAGAGGGGTAAAATGAATTATCCAGATAAGAAACCGCAGAAGCAGATTTTAGCCACGGAAGAGGATGTAAGGCGTCTCGCAGAGAAAATTGATAATTCTTTTTCACTATGCAGTTTCATGGGCAAAGCTGAGAAAGAATACATGGTAGCGTACAACATTACATCTTGTGTCAACAACCTTGACAATCCTGAGTATGGTAAGTTAGTTTCTTTCAAAGGAAATGTCAGTTCAACTCATGACAACTGGACTTCGTATCAGTATCTTATCGAAGAAGGTTTCTTTGTTGAGGACACCTTTCAGGACAAAATTGTTGTACTACCGACACAGAAATTAATCAACAAACTTGACCGCTACTTCAACAGAGAAAAAGAATTCGCAGATTTAAGATGAGGTGAAAAATGTCAGAACTGGCAAAAATTGAAGACATACAACAGTTGGCCGCAGTGATCAAAGATGATTGGACATTGGCTGGAATGTTTCCACATCATGAACAGAATGATTTGGTGGCTCAAACAATCCATGCGTGTAGAATAAACTTTGAGAACCATGGCGAACCTTTCTCATTTGTAGCTGAAGATAGTTGCTGGGGCATTCAAGGAGGTGGTATAGCCAACTATGGCGGTTCACTTCATTCATTGATAAGCGATGAATACTTCATTGAAGATAAGTGGGAAGGAAAACCGATCCTGCGCGTCACCCAAAAGCTGGTTGACAGGCTGAAAAGGTTTCTCAAAATAGAGGAAACAATATGAAGCACAAATGGAAACAAACAAGTGGCATGAATTATCAATGCCAAAATGCAAAACATTGGATGGCGTTGGCGTTGATTGGTGTGATAGCGACGGTAGAGGAGAAACGATGGAAACAAAAGATGTAAAACAAAAAATAAAGAAGCTTGTGAAGAATATGCTTCGGAAGAATCAAGGGTTGACTTATTGCCGATCTGAGAAAAGAGGGCAGGGAAAAGCTCCTCGAACAAGTGGTAAGTACTGTACAGTATGCAACTGTAGAATTCGTGGAGAAAACCATGAAGAAGGTACTCATCACAACGGCGTCAAAGTTCCACACAGGAGGAGACGATGAAACACTGGGTATTTTGTTTATGCCACTGGTGTAATTTCAAACGCTTGTTGAAGAGACTATGGAAGAAACGCTGTACCATACACTTTTTGATTATTAAAAGGCCTAAGTTATCCTGCTCCAGAGATTGTCGATACTATGGTTCAGGGCGGGGAATATGTCGGTTCACTGGTCGGCTTGTAAACGAAAGTCGAGCTTCGGAGTGTGAACTGCGAGAACCTCCGTATCCCATTCCAGAAGTTGTTGATGCTGAGTATCTTAAAAAAGCTGAAGAAGAAGGAAGAATAAGAATTGTGAGGTATTGAATGCGCACTCTTCTGGGATGATAAGCGAGTGGAGCCACCCAAGTCATTTTCGCTTCTGGTTGATCAAACACGTGAGCAGTTGTACGATGACTGGAACCAGAATACAAACAAATTTGGTACTATAAAAGAGGAGGAGCAATGACAATATTAATATTTATTCTCGTATATTGCCTTGGAATGGCCTTCACCTGGAAGACGATATTGGATGCGGCACATCATGCAAACTCGCCTTGCCTCTCAGCGGTATCTTGTCTTATCCTTTCCATTCTTTGGCCAATAACAATATGGCTTATATTATGCAAAGCTTCAGTATAAGGATGACTAATGAACATAGACTTGAAAGACTATACCACTTTGATTACAGAGTACGCGATAGTTGCTCTAAAGAAAGTAAAAAAGCCAACAACATATAATCTGGAGGATTTGTTTAATGAAGGTGTAATAGTTTTCCTTCATGCGAGAAATGATTACAATCCAGATAGTGAAGCTTCTTTCAAAACATATTTGATAAGACGTCTTGTAGGACATTTCGCAACGCTCGCCAAGAAAACCTGGAAGAACCGAGAATGCCGCTATGTTGACCAGAGAACAGCTACAAAAGAGGATTTTGGAGATCCATTCGAAAGAACACACTGCTCCCTCATCCTCCAAGAATTCACCGAAGAGGAGCTAAACTACATCGAAGCTTTGTTGTCCATAGCCGGTGAAAAGAAAAGATATCGAAGAAGAGCAGCCAGGGAAAAGATGAAGATTAAATACACTCGGGAGGTAAAAATAAGGAATAGCATCCATAGCAAAATGGAAAAGTTGAATATTTTATAGAAAATTCATGATTTTTTTCTTGGAATTTCCTTCAAAATACCTTATAATTTATATATAAAGGTTAATTGGAGGAATTGGAAATGAGTAGAGATGATTGCCATAGTCCAGCGAATATGGATCCAGCAGATTACAAATATGTTGGATGGCTTTATCAAGGAAGAAGCGAGTACATTTGGGAGAGCATAAATCTCAGGATTGACAGAGATTTTATTGACCCAGACAAAATACTACGCAGCAAACGCCTATTCGATGGCAATTATAAAGCAAAGCGAACCTGCGACTGCTGCGGTGCTGTTTTTGCCTGGGGTTCGGTATATCGACACACACCTTCGAATACAATAGTAGTAGTCGGACACATCTGCGCTCGGAAGTTCAACCTGCTCAACAAAGCTGCCTTGATTAGAGTACAAGTTGAAAGGGCAGCTGAAGCAGCAAGAAAGAGAGCGAAGATTAGAAAAGCTGCTGAAGAGTGGCTTAGTACACATCCTGATTTGGTAGAATTGCTCGGAGACGAAGCAGAGCCAGAGCATCAGATTCTGAAAAGTTTGAAAAACAACCTTTGGAATTGGGGCAACCTTACAGAACCACAAGCAGCATTAGCCTACAAATTGAAGCAGCAGGAAGAGAGAAGAGAGGAAATGAAAGAGCAGTGGGCGGAGGAAGCAAAGAATGCGGAAGATGTACCTACTGGCTCAGGAATTGAAATTACCGGCGTGATACTTAGCGTCAAAACTAAAGATGGCCGATATGGCATTGAGTATAAGATGTTAGTCAAGGATGATAGAGGATTCAAAGTTTGGGGCACGCATCCTACTAGTTTATGGGATGGTGGATCAGAAGGATATAGAGGCCGGAGAGTCAGATTTATTGCTAACGTTCAAAGAAGTAAAGATGATTCAAAATTTGGATTTTTCAAGAGGCCGAGAAAAGCTGAGTATATCGAAGAGGTAAAAGCGTTCTCGGCTGGTACGAAGGCGACTTATTTGAAGATGCTGGCCGTTTCAAATATATAGTCAAGGAACAGGGATGCTTTTGGTTGAAAGACGTGACAACACATCGCAAAATTCCTTGTTATGAGACCGTTGATTGGGCAATTCAAAAGATAGGGAATGTATTGGTCAATCCAGATTTAATACTCAAAATGAAATGGTAAAAATGAAAGAAATAGAACGTCCAAAATTTAAAGACTATACTAATCAACCAGTGAATTTCCTCCAACCAAAACTGGATGGTCATTTCACTATGATTAAGAAAACTGCAGGTTCTTATATCTGCACAACTAAAAACGACATAGACATCACAGATAAGTTGCTCAAGATAAGCCATATAAAGCAAGAGTTGGATAGCTTACCTGATGATAGCTGTGTCATGGCCGAGCGGCATAGCCCTGGCGTTCCTGCTTCCAGTGTTCCAACATTACTCAACGACGCAGATGAGAGAATGATGCTTACAGTTTTCGCTGCTCCTATACTGCATGGCGTAGATTTTTCAGATACAGATCTCGGATTTGTAATGTTAAAGGTGAAGCAACTTGGATTAAGTGTCGCTGCAGTTACAAAAGTTAGAACCGAATTTGTGGATGAAAAAGGCAAGCAGGCGTTGCTTGAACTGGCTATACAAAACAAATGGGAAGGATGGGTTTTAAAAGAGTCACATATGTCGGGCTGGTATAAGTTAAAGCCTGTAAAGACCATTGACGGCTTCGTAATCAATACTTACAAGTCAACCAGTGATAGTTTCAAAGGTGGATTGAAATGTATTCGTATTGGAGTGTGGAATGAGGATGGCTCAATTCGTGATCTTGGAACCGCAGGGAATGGGTTCAAGAAGCCGTATCGTTTGCAATTCATGTCAGAGGAACGAATAGCCGAAGCGCGTAAAGAATTCCTTAACACAACTAAACTAAAGGATGAAAAATTAGAGGAAGAACTTGCGATATATGATTTACCTCGACTTGAATTTGATTCATTACTAAATAAAGTTTGTGAAATCGCGTATGATAGCATTCCGGTTAAAGGTGGAAAATTACGATTTCCACGTTTCATCAGATGGCGGGATGATAAAGATATAAATGATTGCACGATAGACCAGTTGGGAGAGGAATATGAATGATAGCGTGTTTAATGTAGTCGTTACAAATGAATGTAACGCGAGTTGTCCTTACTGTATATCCGAGCAAACTCCGGAAGTTTGCAAGGATTATTCCGAGTTTAATTTTTGCAAATTCTATAAGGCGATTCAGTATGCTGAAAGATCCGGGATTTTAACTTGCAAGTTGACCGGAAAGAGAGGAGATCCTCTCTGCTGTGATAAGGAGGCCTTCCAGATAATCATGAGCTATGTTCGAGAAAGGTTTCCAATTCTTGAGCTTCAAACCAACGGAACCTTGCTTAATGAGGAAAAAGTTAAATGGTTAAAAGGAACAGGAATAAACTTAATTGCTATATCCTGTGTGCATTACGAGGAAAGCAAGAACACGGATCTTTACGGACTTCATTATCCAAATCTAATTGAAGTAGTAGATCTTCTTCATAAATATGGTTTATCTGTTCGCTTAAGCTGTACTCTTATCAAAGGCTATATTGATGACCATTTCAAGATTGATGAATTCTTAGAATACTTCAAAGGTAGCAACATTGAGCAATTCAGTTTCATTCCGGTAGGGCACAATGGTGATAATATCTATGCCCAATGGGCGAAGCAGCGAGAAGTTCGCAAACATATTGTCTACAATAATATTAAAGCAAATGGAACACTTTTGCGGAAAACTCCTTATGGCGGCCTCATTTATGATTATGAGGGCAAGAATGTTTATATAGCTGATTGTCTCAGTGGAACGGTAGAAGGAATACGCAGTCTTATCTTTTATCCAGATGGTCACTTAAGATACAGCTGGACTAAACCTGGAGCAATTATATTCTGAGGTAGCGGAATGAAAGTAATTCAACTAATGAGTGGAGGAATGGATTCAGTTGGTCAGGCATTGCTTCTCAAAGCGGAAGGCCATCTGATCCAACCACTATATGTTAAGTTCAGAATAGGTGGAGGAAAGCAAGCTAAAGAGATTGCTGCGGTTACCAAGATATCAAGTATTGTTGGATTTCCTAAACCTATAATTGTAACGCATCGAATAAGAAAAGAAGAATATGCTACAAGAGATCAAAAGTTAGTGCAGATTGCCGGAACAGTTGCTAGGCAAATAGAATTTGAAGCAGTTGCAATCGCCACCTCATACTATCCAGATGAAGAGCCAGTTGCTAACATTGATTGGGCAGATTTGAATCCGGAAAACCTTGAAGAAGCTGCCGGGATGAAAGTTATTACATTGGAGATGCATAAAGCTGCGCTACTTCAAAAGCTCAGCCCAGAAAATCGAGAATTGTTATTCAACACGACGAGCTGCCAAATGTGGTGGAAGGATGAGTGTGGAAGATGCTATCGTTGTGCCGAAAGGCATGCCGCATTCATCTCTCTATTGGGATATGACAAGACACGATATATGCATGATCCAAAGCAGGCGAAGAAATGGGAATTCATGATTAAACAAGAATCGAAGGTTTTGATATGAGAATTCCAAGAATCAACCCAAGCGATTTTACATGGCAGTTGTGGAAAGGTGCCAGTTTATTAGATTTGGGTTTGAAAACTCGATGTGCTGATTAATAGACAACAAAGAGATATTGAGGAAGTATGCTATTGGATATTGCAAGGCTGATGAGGTACCTTGTAGACCTAAACCAGATTGCTATGCAGTTATGTTTTTTAAGCCAGAGGATGAGGAGGATGAAGAAGTCCATTTTTGGACGCATTTAATGGATTTTGAATTTAATCAAATATTCAAATAATTTTCATTTTTTACTTGTAAAACCCTTCAAAATATATTATACTTTATATATAAGAGGTTATTTTTTTGAAGGAGTTAGAAATGCATAGTACACAAATTGACAAAATGCCAGGTTTAATCCCGATAGATGCAGTTAAGAATCTTGGGTGGCACAAAGTCTTCTTCAATAAAGTTACCGAAGGAGGTGGCGATTCTAATTGTATAATAGAATCAGATGATGGTGTTCGCTACGCTTGTAATCATTTTGGTACTGGCTTCGAGATTAGGTATCAACTACCTGCCACTGCAACTATTGTTAAGGAATGAAAATGGAAGCAGGATTTACCGGAACACAAAATGGCATGACCCTCAAGCAAAAGCTCATGCTTGTGGATGTTCTTGATGGGCTACGCGTTACGAAGCTTCATCATGGAGATTGTATAGGAGCTGATGAAGAAGCTCATATATTAGCTCGTTACATCTTCAAGATGGATGTTGTCGTTCATCCTCCGGATAATGATAGCAAAAGAGCTTTTTGCAAAGGAGCAGTTGAGGTTAGAGATGCAAAACCCTATCTGGAAAGGAATGATGATATAGCTGAAGAGGGTGAAGTTCTCATTGCTGCTCCAAAAGAGTATGTGGAAATTCAAAGGTCTGGAACTTGGGCTACTATCCGATACGCCAGAAAAAAAGGAAAACAATTATTATTATTTATCCGGATGGAACCGCTAAGGTTGAGGAGAATTAAGATGGCGATACGAGTATATCATATAGAAAATGGAACGAAATTGCATATTGATATTCTCGGTGAGCCAGGCGAAAAGATGTGACACTAACCACAAATGGCGATTCGATTATCATAAGCATCTTGGAAAATAAGAATGAGTATGCAGAGCGAGTTACTGTTAGTCAGGAAAGTTTGATTCGTGCAGTTCAGTTAATCTCAGCTTTTCAGAAAACTAAAGCACTCGAGTTAATATTCAAAAATCAAAAGGGATAGATGGAATCACAAAAAGTAAAAGTTCAACGTAGGGATAAGGTATCATCCAGTTGGATCTCAGATTGGTACAAGAGGCAAGAACAACTGAAGAGATTAGTTGAGGCGTATGAAAATCATGAGATGCATCCAGAGAGGATAAATTACTTAGCTTAGAAAGGATAAAATGGAAGATATAGTAGTAGAAGAGGTAATAACCAAATACTGGTTGGAGCACTACGCCACTGAACATTGCACTCTTTGCGGGAACCATGGTAAAATAGATACAACAGGACTCAAGACACCCGCAGGTCACGAAGTAGGTAGAGTAAACTACTGTATCTGCCCGAATGGCCAAGCATTAAGGAAAGTAGGTAAGTGAGCAATGGACGGTAGAAGAATAGTAAAATCAGATGGAGTTTTTCCATATAGGCTTCGAGAAGGTATGAGGCGTCAAATTATAAATATGTTTATGAATAGTGGTAGAAGCTTTCACAGTTCAAGAGCGCAAACTTTAGGAGTTATAATCGAACACTGTATCAAAAACAACATCGATTTCATTTTGAAAGGCCATCCGGATAAAGGATATTACATAACAAGTGATAATTTGATACAAGTTGCAGAACTTCTTGATAAAAAATAAATCCAGGAGAGAAAGATGAAAACCAAACCGAAACCAACTAAAGGTTTGCAAGAGATTAATGTTTTCCAATTCGAGAGGGGAAATCAGGGAGCAGCTTCCTTGATGGGAACAATCAAGCGTATTGTGCACAAGGCATCCGCAGTATATCCTGAACGAGATGGTTGTGCTCAAAGTCCGCTTCGCTCCCGCTCATATTTTTGGATCACATTGTTCCGCAAGAGTAGACAGAAATGGCCTGTGTACTATCAAGAAGAAGATCCAGAAAGAAAGTGGCTAACTCCTGGATGGCATTTGTGCTTGCCATCGGATGTTAACATCAGCACACTTTGGAGGTAAAATGAATCACGTAATAACAACTGAAAGAATACCAATTAAGCTATGGCTTAGTGAGATGGATGATATAGCTATGGAGCAGGCAAAGCACTTGGCTAATCTTCCTTTCGCTTTCAAACATATAGCGATTATGCCAGATGCCCATGCGGGATATGGTATGCTAGTAGGCGGTGTGCTTGCCACTGATGATGTTATCATACCAAATGCAGTTGGTGTTGATATAGGCTGTGGGATGATGGCAGCAAGGACGAACCTTGAGGAGATAGATATAGATTCTCTGAAGAGGATTATGAGAAAGATTCGAAGGCAGATTCCTGTTGGATTTAATCATCATAAGGATTCACAACCAGCGATGCTTCTACCCAAAAATTTCACGGAGCGGAAGATTGTCAAAGAACAATTTGAAGCGGCTCGCTGCCAGCTTGGGACACTTGGTGGAGGAAACCATTTCATTGAGATACAAAAAGGTTCAGATGGATTTATCTGGATTATGATTCATTCCGGATCTCGAAATGTTGGGAAGAAAGTAGCTGATTATTACAATAAACTGGCCGCTCATCTTAACGAGAAATGGGCTGTCTCCGTTCCAAAAGAATGGCAGTTGGCTTTTTTGCCTATGACTTCCAAAGAAGGAATACAATATCTTCAAGAAATGCAATGGTGTGTTAGCTTTGCTTTACGTAATAGAAATCACATGATGTCCAGAATTGTTAATATCTTCTGTGAAGAATTCAATAAACTTTCGGAAGACTTAGCACAGATGACCATAAACATTGCTCACAACTATGCCGAAGTTGAGAATCACTTTGGTAAGGATGTAGTTGTGCATAGAAAAGGAGCCACAAAAGCGATATCCGGCGGTCTTGGGATTACTCCCGGCAGCCAAGGTTCGAGTAGTTATATTGTAATCGGAAAAAGCAATCCACTGAGTTTTAACTCTTGCTCGCATGGTGCTGGCAGAGTAATGGGAAGAAGACAAGCGAGAGAAAGTTTATCCCTGGAAGAAGAAAAAGCTAATCTGGATAGTCGGGGAATACTGCATTCAATTCGAAGTGCAAAAGATTTGGATGAAGCTCCAGGAGCTTACAAGGATATCTCAGAAGTGATGAAAAATCAAGAAGACTTGGTTGAAATCGCAATTGAATTAAAACCATTAGCAGTAGTGAAAGGATAAAATGGAAACACTAATCATATTAATGATTTTGACAAACGCAGCTGTACTTATTATCAATGTTATAACACTAAAAAATATGACTTGCAAACTATCGAGCTTAAATCAAAAGCTCGAAGTTCAAAGGATTTATCATCAAAGTAGGAACAGAATACTACAAGTCACGGGCGATGGAAAATCTGGATATTTTAGACAGTTAGCTGTTGCTGATTTAGTTTATAAAAATAACCATAATGGAACTTATCATATTTTGAAAAATCGATATGGAAAGCACGGCCAGGTGACAGCAGAGGAGATGATTAAAATTTTGCATGATATCGCGATTAGAGAGGACACTCTGCTCCACACCTCAGTAAAAAGGGAAGAGTATGGGCTAAAGTCGTAGCAATCTACTCTGCTCAGAAGTGGGCGTACAAATGCTATAAAGAACTCCGAAAGCTAAACTCGACCATGAAGAACATCGAGACATCCTTAACTTATGGGAAGAGAGATAATGAATGACGCATTCTACATACTAAAAGGCAAAAGAGTTGTCGAGTGTGATGATGTCCATAAATGGGCTAAAGCGATGGGGAAAACCAAGTCCGTTCGCAAAACTCGTCTCCCAAACGGCGTGCTCATAAGCACTTTGTTTTTAGGACGAGACTGTTCTTTCTTAGATGAAGGAGCTCCCATGTTATTTGAGACGATGGTTATTGGTGGAAAGTTTGACCAGAAGTACGAGAGATATCCAACTTATGATGACGCAGTAAAAGGCCATAGACTTATAGTTAAACTCGTAAAAAAGGCTGAGGGCTACATTCTATAATGTCGAAGGATAAAGTATATCTTATAAAATGGTACTGCCATCATTGTGGAAATTTCTGCCAAAAACATGAGATATACCCCGCCGCTTTTGTTCCAGCATCTGTTATATGTATGAAATGCGGAAGAAAGTTGAAAGGACACAGAGTATCTACTGCAGATGGTAAAACTATGGTTTGGGTTGAATATAGATAGGAGCTGATATGAACAGACGATGCTTCATCAAATCTTTAGTATTATGTGTTACTTCTATATTTGTAACGAAGAAGGCAGAACCGAAGGCAGAACCGAAGGCAGAACCGAAGTTACGTTACTATACTCCTCCAGATAAACCTTTCACCATTCGAATACTAAATTTTCCGGAGCCACAAGTTTATAAACATGTTAAATGTTTCCGTACTTATCATAATTTTTGTCCAATTTGCGAGTTACAGAATAGGAGAAGTTGATGCTTTGGAAGAGAGATGAAATACGAAAATTGTTAGAAGACTTGGATTGTTCAATTAGAGAAGTAGGTCCTGGCGGGGATTGGGATATCACTGGATTTTCAATAGTGCCCAATGATAGTGAAGAATGGATTTCAATAACACCTTTTAAGGATCCTGCAGAAGAATCAAATAGTAGTAATGCATCAGAAGATGAATTAGATAACTGTGAAATCTACGCCATTGAGGTGCGAACTGATGGAGATTGTGAAGGCGGGCTTCAAACTGAGGATGAAAAAGAAGGTGCAGTTTATGGGAGGATATGCGCTAGGCTTACAAAAGCAGGTTTTTATGTGATACCACATTATGATAAAATATTTTAGAGGCTAAAAATGATATATCAAGGTAAAATCATTTGTGACAACTGTGGAGCGGATTTGGATTACGTGCTCGTGGATGGGTATGCCTTTGGAGATAGAATGATGGAAGGCGTTATGTTCAGAGTCCGGCTCTTCGAAGATAGATGGATATGTGATGGTGTGAGAGATGAGGATAAAGCATACATGTCAAAATTTGACTGGAAGTATTGGAAGTCTCGATGTGAAGAGTACTGCCAGGCAAATGACCTCGCCCAATGTCCTCTTTGTGGTGAAGAAGAAGTTTTAGTTGAATAGGAACGATATGGCAAAAAGATTATGCAAAGGCACTTTTCCCACTCATGAAGAAGCGGGAAAAATACGCAAGCAACTAGAGACTAATCCTGAAGTTTGTGATAATTGTCCTTTCGAGAAATGCAGCTTTGCTGAGTATTTATGGGGCTCCAAAGATCAAAAATGAAATGCCCGGTATGCAACTCTCAAAGATTACAGCAAGCAGCTCTTGCGAGCAACCCTCCGCTATATGAGTACTCTTGCCCGAGCTGCAACTGGGGACTTCGATATTTTCAGAGGGAGGATCCACGGGTTAGATTAACCGAGAAGGAAAAGAAAGAAACTAAAAAGTTGATAAAATCATGATTTTTTATTTGGAATTCAATCAATTATCATGTATAATTTATATATACAGGTAGTATAAATTAACCAAACTAACTTAATTTTGGAGGTAAAAATGGACGTAAAAGAATTGAAGGGCGTAATGACCAAGGATGAGTTGTTGGGACAGGTTCGGGCTTATGAGGATGCCGAGCCAATAGAGGTGGAACTTGGGCAGGATGTCAGCTTTGATGTTGATAAAGAAGGAAAAGCCAAGATTTCCCATAAGAAAGGCACAACCGATTTAAGCCCCGCTGCCTTTGGTAAGCTGGTTGCGAATATTGGATTGCCAAGACCGTACCTTTCAAAAATTCCGGTGGAGAAGAGGAACAAGCTTATTGTTCCGCATCTTGAGCATTTTTATCAAGATGAGTTGGCTGGCAACATACTTCGCCTGCTAACTATCCAGAACAATGCAATCGATATCGTGCCGAAAGCTAATTTCAAGCACGTCCCGATTTCACAGGTTCTGGACGCCATCGAGAGTGTTATGGGCAAGTCAATAGCTGGATTCCACAAAGCTTGGTTCGGCCCAGTATCATTCCAGTTCAGTATTCTCACTCCGAGAGAGGTGAATGTTACAGATGAGCATACCTATAACTCAGGTATCAGAATCGAACACAGCCTGACCGGTCAGGTGTCCACCAGAGTTTCACCATATCTGTTTAATCAATGGTGCACAAACGGAGCGACTACCGAACATAAAATCAAAGCCTGGAAGAGACGAAACCAGAAAGAAGACATCGGCGTTTGGCTGCAGAGAACGATAACTGAAGCGAACAAGTTGTTCGATAAAGAAGTCGACAGCCTCAGGAAGCTTTGCAATATCAAAGTAAAAGAGGATACTTCTGCAGTATTGGATTCAGTTCTGGAACAGTCGCTGGTTCCGAGAACCATCCAGAAGGAAGTTCGGAACACATTGATTGATGATGGTGCCGATAATTTGTACGACATCTACAATATCCTTACCAAAGTGGATACTCATAGCAATGTTTTCGAAGAGCATCCAAATTCAAAGGGTATTTTGGATCGAGTAGCAGCTAACCTGACCCATCACTCAAGACTATGCCCGGTCTGCCATAAGCAGATGAAGTAAAAGTTTATCAATGGATTCGCCGCCTTTACCATGTGGAGGTTAGGGGTGGGATTGGTAGGTGGCCAGATCCGCTTCTGAGCTTGGAGGAAATGGTGTATCATCAAGCTATAAATGCATTGCATTAAAATAGTGGGATGTAGCATACCAAGTTCTTTTTTTGAAATGAGGAGCTATGGAAAAGAAAAATAGAATTACGAACACCAGTAAGCAAGATCCGATCATACATCTTGTAGAGAATCTTGCGCCAGGTGGCATTGAACGTTCAGAAGCCAGAGGCCAGAAAGAATTGTGCAACAGTGAAGTACTTCCAACAAAAGGTCTTCAAAACATCAAAGAAGTTCTTGAAGCATTTGGTGCAGTATTCGGGGATGGCGTCGAAGGTGATCCACTATTTCGACACGTGACTTTGCCTGCTGGCTGGAAAAAAGTAGCCACCGATCATTCTATGTGGTCAAACTTGGTTGACGAGAAAGGCCGCAAAAGAGCGTCGATATTTTATAAAGCCTCATTTTACGACCGGGATGCTTTTATTCGATTGTCTCAAAGGTACACAATAAGCAGCTATGAAAATGATGAGTATGCTATCGCCTTAGATGGTAAAGAAGTCATTCATCAATCACAACCTTTTGAGATTGTTGATGGAAGACCAACATACGAATCACGTGGCCAGCGAGAAGATGAAGTTAAGAAGTGGCTGGACGAGAATTTTCCCGAATGGAATGATCCGAGCAAATATTGGGATTAAGTAAAACGTTGATGGCGGCTGAGCAGAAATTAGACACGCACTCAGGTATGGTCAGACATATAGCGAAACATGGTGCTTCCGGAAGCCCACAAAGTAACTCAGGTAGGTGAGAGACCTATCCATCAGCAATTTACTAAGGAGGACTAATGGGTCTTCAAAGAATCAGAATATATGATAAAGAAACAGATGAGGAGATGTATATCATTGACGAGTTTTGGTTGGTAGAAGACAATGATAAAGCATCTTTCTTTGTAACTCTATCCAGATCCGCTGCAGGAAAAGTTGCGATACTTTCCTATGATAAGATGTGCCATGGGTATAAAATTGGCCTCGTCGTCTAGTGGTTAGGATGCCGGACATTCAATCCGGTGACGCGAGTTCGAGTCTCGCCGAGGCTATTGCTATGGGCCAGTAGCTCAACTGGGAGAGCGGGGCACTTGCAATGCCTTGGTTGTGGGTTCGAGTCCCACCTGTGTCCATTGCGGGCTTGGTGTTAACGGCAGCATATCTGGCTTCCAACCAGAAGGTACGAGTTCGAATCTCGTAGCCCGCTTTGCGGAGTGGAGCAGTGGTTAGCTTGTCGGTCTCATAAGCCGAAGGTCGCGGGTTCAAATCCCGCCACCGCTATTGGGTAGTCGGATTGGCGACCAAAGCAGGCTGTAAACCTGTGCCCGAAAGGGCTTGGCGGTTCGAATCCGTCACTGCCCATTATCAGGGTGTGGGGCAGCCTGGTAGCCTACTCGGCCTGGAACCGAGATGTCGTTGGTTCAAATCCAACCACCCTGACTTTTACTGGGCACGTAGCTGAGACGGAGGCTTCAACTGGGTAGTCCCAGTATTTGGTGGGCCAGAGATAACATTTAAGGTAGCCGTTGGTCTTGTATTTTTAGCCATCATCGCGATAGGTATACTCAAAGCACTTAAGGAATAGACATGCGAACATATAAGATAACAATGAACGATGGATATGCCTGCAAAGTAAAATTCCCTGGTGCCGACAATGCTGAAGAGGTTATGCACTGGCTAAATACTCATTCCAGTGCCAGCACTCTTTTTATAAGCGTTGGGAATTCAAAAGTTATCAACGTTCGATACATCAAGCGCGTTAAGAAAGTTTGGGAATTTCCATCATTAACTTGGCGGCAATGGCTATCATTATCTGGATTACTTTTTGTAGTTCTTACCATTATTGCCATCTTCTGCCTTTCAGGATGTTCCATACCAGAGCAGCCAATAACACAGCCTCCAAAAATGCCCGATGGTAAATGGGTCAGCTGCAGCTGGTTTCATAATGATTGTGGAGGAGCAATATCAAATCTGGGTCGATTTGAAACGGGTGTTGGCGTAATGAATCAGAAGTTGAACAGCGATGCATATAAGCACGAGCGATATTATCAATTCATGTTTAGAGAACCTGCCTTATCGCCTGAAGAATTTCAAATCAATAAGAAGGTTAAAAGTTACATTCTTGGAAAGTATGGAGTGCTGCCATGAACAAAGAGAAAGTAATAGAAGCCGCCAAAAATCTATTGTCCTTCCAGCTTGAAGCGAAAGTTGATAAGAAACGCTTTCCTGAATTCTTCGGTTTAGGATATGAGGAAGGCGACGAAAATTTCCCATTCTTTACTGAAGCCAGCCTTTATGGACTTTTTGGTAAAGAAGATGCTCGTTCAATATTAGGTTTGCTTCACTGGCTACTCAAAGCTTGTGATATTGATATGGATGAGTTGCAGGAACAAGTTTGGAACGAATCTCAAAAAGGATAATCAATGTATATATGCATGTGCAAAGATTGTGGCCAAAGATTCGCCGCCCCGGACTTTGTTAGAATAGACGATTTGCTGGGCGACTGGGAAGCACATAGAATATGCCCACATTGTAAATCTGCTAACTGGATAGAAATAGCTGAGATAATACTAACCAATAATGATAAAAAAGCTATCATAGATGCGAAACATTATGAGGAGGCGAAAAAGTATACTTGGTGGCTCAAGAGGGTTGCCAAAAATAACTACTATGTTGCTACTACTCTTCCCAATAAGAAAACTCTGTATCTACATCAACTTATCACAAAACCAGAAAAGGGAATGGAAGTGCATCATGACAATGAAGATGTATTTGATAATCGGGAAGAAAATTTAATTGTGATGACCTCAATTGAGCACAAGGCTTTACATCGTGAGAGAAGGAAAAACAAAAATAAGGATAAAGAATTCTTTTAGGATGCGATCATGCGGGCAGCGGGTATATGCAGATATCCGGAAATAATAGGTGCTGACATCTCGACCGACGTCAGGCTGCGGACTGCAAGCTAAAGCCAAGCACAGTCGAGATAGTAACAGACCTCTGCCTGCTTTATTGAATAGGTGATAAAATATATTATAAAGTATGGACAATTGGAAATGGTGGAAGAGCTGGCCACGTAAACTATATTTGGGTCGACTACAAATCAAAAAATAGGAGTTCAATATGCTCGAGCAGTTTAGAAAAGTTGTGGAAGAAGAATTTTCCGGGCTTCCATTGAATGATGATGAATTCCGAGTAGCTGAGAAGATATGGATTAGAGCATTGCAGTGGATGTTTGGAAATGCCGACGGCTCTTGTGGAGTGCGCCGATGTATCCCAATGGAATCTCTCAGGATGGAGTTGGGAATAGAGCCTTATGATAAGCAGGAAAAGCAGGACGACTTCGATCCATTGTATTAGCCATGATAAGCAAAAGACCTTACCACACAGTTTAACTAATTGTAGCAGGAGTGTAGAAGATTACAAGAGGGTGTATTAGAGGGTTTTGAATATGGAAAAAGAAAATGATTATCAAATAACTATCGATATGCTTATGAGCAAGGAAGAGCAAACAAGAATTGGAATCAATCCTGATGATGTAGAGCATGAGCGGGATTTCAATCAAGTGCTTTGCCGCATCCTTGAGGAGTATGATAACTTGCGCAAGCGACTGGAAACTCTTGGAACCGACATAGTAATGGCACAGAATCTACACGACGTACCTCATTCGATATGTCCGCTTAACATGTTTACTTGAAGGTGATGAGTATATATGCGATGTTTCAAAATGTGACTTTGATAGAGTTTTTCCATCAAGAAGCTATACCCAAGCTTGCAACTCAACGTTCCTTCAAAGAGAATTGGGTTTGTTAACGGTTGATTATGAGACGGGAGAAAAAATTGAACCCAGAAGTGATAGAGTGCTTCGTGATACTTTAGGTGTTCATGTTATGTGCAATGGTTGGGTGGAAATTAAACAAGTTTCACCAGATTGAAATGTTTTGCGTTGTAGAGCTTGCGGATTGAGAAAGTATTTCCCAGCTACTATTGATATCAACATTTATGATAGAGTAGCTATTTGGAAACATCTAATAACATATTTTAAAGCAGTAAGTTAACCAATACCGATGTCATTATGCTACGCCCGAGCGTGGGAAGCAAAGAATGCGGACTGAGCGGCCAGCAGAGGTGAGTCCGTTTCTAAGGCTGGAAATCCCATCATTGGTATTAACTTAGGAGAAAAAATGAGCAATAGAATAGAAGAGTTTTATCTAGCAAATCGGCACAATGAGATAGATGATGGAAGGGCGATTCTCATTCAATCCAGCCGGAGAGATGGAGATTGTCCAATAGTACGCGTAGATTTCAATATGGTGCACATTCCTGTTCTCTGGAAAAAAGGAGAAGAGTATCGAGTATTTCCTGTAGCATTACTCGACAAAGTATATCAACTAAGAAAGAAGAAAAAGAATAAATCTGTTGTGGTATTTTGGGAACAAGGAATACCAGTAGATAAAAAAGTAGGTGATGCCTTGACCGAGGGATAAAATGGAAGACTACACAAAAATCAACATACTAATAGACAGAGTGGATAAGCTGGAAAAGAGGGTGGAAAGACTTGAAAGAACAAAGAAACCAAGAAGTACAAGAAAAAGGATAAGAAGGAATAATGGCGAAAACTCATAAACAAGAGCTACTTGACTTGGCCTCAGATTTTGAAAAAGCTGAGGTGGTTGCTTTGGAGATAGATCCTGATGATAGGGCTCCAACAACCTGTGCGGAACTACCCAAAAAATATGTAGATTGGGTTGTTAAAGCATTAAGAGACAGTGCTGAAAAAACATAATACGAAAGGTGTTGGCCATCCATCAACCAACACCCCCCGATGAGAAAGTAAGAGAGAAATCTTATAACTCTTGTCCACTTTCTTGTTTACATCCTTCCGGAAATACAAAATTCACTTCCTTAGGGATAACAACAAAATCAATGCCACATTTATGCAATCCCTGGAGACAATCTGCTGCAAATTCATCTCACATAAAGGGCAGTGAGTTGAAGTACTGTAATAGCCCCAGTGGATTTTCATAACACCGCATTTGAAACAATTGTCATTCAACTTCCACCAGAACCTACGAAGTAGAATAATCTTCTCTTGTATACCGTCCTTCTGCTTATCCATTGTTAGCCCCCCCCCCCTTAAAAGAATGATTGGTCACTTTTATACTTTGATGGTCGATGAATAGCTTCATCTTTCAACAGTTGTTCGTAAAAATATATGTTAACCTTCTGCCTCTCAAGTAAACTGGTCTGAAGCTTCTCCAAATCAACTCCCGCCATATGGAAATATTGGTCTATCCTCTCAACCACTTCTTTAGCAAAGGCGATTGAATAATGTGGATGCTTCGAAGGTTTATATAATGAAACATCTGATACTGATACTATAAGAGGGGGAGTACAGTAATCAAATTTCTTTTTTGCAATATCGTATTTCGGCACCATGACGTTGCCGTATGCTGCGTGCTTCAACCAGGTGGTACTGTCAACACTGAACCATGAATATTTCATCATCAGATTGAAAGAAGTTACGGCGAATCCGTGAACTTTAATCTTCGGATTGGCTTTCCGGATATACTCAAATGCTTGGTCCCAGTGAAGAAACAAATTGTTGCGTTGTAACTCCACCGGCTACACCTCCAATACCAATGTATTCATAGTTATCTACGTATTTACGTAACCACTTAAAATCTTCACCATAGTGGAATACAGGAATAGGAACAGGAATAGGAACAGGAATAGGAACAAGACCATTGTCCTCCATATACCTCTGATTTTCCCAGGATTCCTCAGCAAGGCTTCTATCAATCAAAGGATAGATTATGCCCGAAAGAAAGCTGGAGCTGTTCAGTTCTTTGCCGACTGGTCATTTAATAAGAACGCAGATGTGAGAAAATATCTGGATGAACAGTAAAGGTCTGTTCATCTTTCTTTTCCGTCTTGACGGTAGTTCCCGTCTAATTCTCTCTTCTTCCAGAAAGTTTCAAGAGTAGTTGCTCTACCTTTCTTTAATTGTTCCAAGCAATTCACCTTACACACAGTACTTCCTGCTGTAAGAAAATTTGCTAGATGTATATATGTTGTTGACATTAGTTCCTTACTTTCTTCTTAGGACGAAAACGATTTCTCTTTAGATACCTCTCTTTAGCTTCTTCAGCAGCTGTAATAGTATTCCATTTGGAAACACCATTTATCTCAACATTTGTACCATTGACTGAAATGTAGAAATGTTTACACAGTGGCCATCTGCTAATCTTAATCTCATCACATCCAAGAGTAGGAAATACAAAATCTTTGTTAAAGCAGGTTTCGAAGATATGTTCATCCACACCTTTATGGTCATTCCTGAGGGAAGTATGTCTGCATCCTCCAACAGCATTCACATAAACTTCACCTTCCTTCAAGAATAACTCAACCTTAGTTTTATTAAGTGTGGTCTAGATAGTTTATACAATTAGGCATTGACATCTGTTTCTTTCCGTCCTTCTCCATCTTCATCTGAAGAAGAGTTTTCGCAACATTGCCCATAGTAGTTCGACAGTGACCCATCTTATAATCAGGTGAATTTTTTACATCCATCCAAGCATGGGCTATCAGACTACCTGAATACTCAAAGTATGCCATCATCTGTTCCCACTTTGTAATGTAACAATACCAACCCGAAGTTTGCTTATTGTCACCGTTTATCCAACCTACTCTATGAAACTCAAACATTATGTCCCCCTTGTATCTGGATTTCTTCTTTCCAGAGAATCTCTCCGGTTGCTATCACCTCCAAGTTACTGTTAAAATCGATTTGCAAGCAGTAAAGCTTTCCTTTCTCGAGCGTGCTAAGTCCAGCGATGCCTTTTAGAAAATCTCTTCTTTCGAACATGTTCTCTCCTACGGCAATACAATTGGGAATTCTGCAGTCTTTCCAAATTCAGGATGGATGATAAAAAAGGACTGCTCAGGTGGACCAAAGTCAGCTTTGATTGACTCCGCAAACTCGTTATATCCAATAGCTGATCCATTGATAACATAGTCTTTACTTGTTTCTCGAGTATGCCAATGAGCCAAAACATCCAAGTCTGCATGCCGAGCTTTGTTCCATTGTGCAACAGCTTTTCTTAGGGGAATATGAATTCCACCGACGCCTCCTCGATATGATATTCTGTTGCCGTGATGGAATCGTATATCTCTTCCGAACACGGTTAACCAATTGAAGTATCCTTCAGGCAACTTAAACTTAATGCGCGTTTCGCCCTTCATAGCGAACCACTTAGCAAGGAACTGATATAGTAACCATTCATAGGTCTTTTTGTGGGATTTTTTGACCTCATTTTTCTTGGTTATCCTAGAATGGTTTCCACAGCAGCAGACCACAGTTATCTCTTCAAGATCCCCCTCGTCAAGCAGGAATTGCAAACCATTGAGCCACAATTCAAAAGCGAAAACTATAGCCTCTGGAGGAGTCATCGAACTGGCTTCCATGAGTTCATCATGTATCCAGCCGGATATGAAATCGCCAAGAGCTCCGATAACTAGCTTATTAATTACTGACATGCTTCGGCATCCGTTGAGCAATTTTAAGGCGTATCTAAAAAACATTTCAATACGCCGCTCGGCGATTTCGGTGTTATACTCATTTACTCCACCAATCTCATCTGGATCAACTTCTTCATCAATATGCCAATCACTTCCATTGAGAAAGGCAATAACTTCTTTTTTCACAGAAGGTAATATCTTCCAATTCGCTGGCAGAAGAATTTTACTTAACTCCGTAAGATGTTGATATTGATTAAGCTCTTTCTGAAGATCCGCTATTTGACCAAGGGAAGCTTGGTATCTTGTTTTCTGCTCTTTGAGCTGATGTTTGATAGTTTTCAAATCTAAATCATGATCTACTTTTCTGTTATTAGCTTTCGCTATCGTTTTTCTTAGTCGATAAACAGTTGTCCTACTAACACCATACTTCTTTTCCAATTCCTTTGGGTTGATTCCATTAACTAAATCATTTGTTATTGACTGCTTTACCGATTCTTCAATCATGAATACCTCCTACAACCTTTCAACCATAAGTCTATCTTTTATTATACCATTCCCACTTATTATTATACAAATTGGTGTCCGCTACATTAGAATTTTTCAGATGAAATGGCTCGCCCTTCTAATTCTTATCACTCCGTTTCGTTTAACTACTCTTGGATTTGAAGATGGGTTTTTATCACCTCCTCGAAACTTAGCCTTTTTAATATGTCTATTTTTTTCTTGCCGAGATGCTTGAAAGTGGCGAATGACAGGATTTTTCACATCACTCATATAATCAAAAATTGTGCAATACTCTTCTGGAAGGAGATGGAACTTATAACTTCGCAGCACGTTTTTCAAGGCCACTTGATCCCACAATTTAGAATCCCTCCCACATTCAGCAATCCATTTACTAACAATCTCTTTTGTCCTTTCTGTATTCTTAAGAAATATAGTACCGCTTAACATCTCAGGCGGATGATTTTTTCTTCTTCGCTTAGTATGGTCAAGTAGATGTACGGCAATATTTACATCCGGTTCACTGTCCAACTTATTAAAATATTCAGGATATCTACAGAATACTGCATCGGCATCGACATAAATTATAGAATGAGGATGATGCTTCTCCAACATTTGTTGAAGGAAGGTGGGCTTGTACTGCATATTCTTATACCAATCACCAAGAGGATTTATAGGCGTAACATCATAAGGAATGTTAAACACCTGAAGTGATTTTATTAACTCCTTGGAGTGTTCTTCATACGCTGAGTTTTTAGTATAAAATGCAACAACTTTCCACATCAGATAAACCTTTTTCTAATCCAAACCTGACGAATATGCCTTAGAGGAAGTTTTTTTAGCTCATTCAAATCTTGGCCGTAGATAATCTTGAAACCATTATTTACTAACATTCGATTTATTGCCAACTTCTTTTTTACAAATTTATAGTGCAAGAATTCCGGAGACTTACCATGGAAAACAATATCTATCACATTCGTTTTAGCCAGAAATCCAACCGAACTTAAAGGAAACATTCTATACTCTCCACCTTCGCAATTAATCTCGAGTAAGTCAATCCGTGAAATGTTTTCATCAGAGCAAAAAGTATCCAAAGTACGGGTTTTGACTCTTACAGATTCATCTTTCAAGTTGTCCTGCTTACTGCATACAAAATTTCGATATAAACTATTGGATTGCGAAGTAAGACCCTCATCTTTATATTTGGGATGTCGAGTGATAAAAAACTTCACGCGGTCATTGACGTCAGATATAGCAACTCGATGGGGTTGGATATTCTTATGATTTCTCACATTCCTAGCCAAAACTTTGTAGTTACTAGGACAAGGTTCAATAGCATAGACAGTTGATTTAGGATGATCATCAGCCCAGTGAATGGCATGCCTCCCATCGAAAGAGCCCACCTCAACAAAAACTAGACTATCTCTATGTATCCTATCTAATTGAATCTCAACAAGATTTTTTAAAATATCAGTGTACAGATTATTTCCTTCTAAACACAAATGTGGTACTGCCTCTTTTGATTTGTTCAATGGTAAAACTTTGCTGCAGTTTTTCAATGCACGCTCTTACATCTTCTTCAGTGACAGATAAAAAAGGCACGAAGTCATGAAATTGCACTTGAATAAACATGCATTTTTCAAAAAGAAGAAGATCAGTACCAAGTATTATTGGAATCTCAGATCCTTCACAATTTATATGGAGCTCATCAATTTTATCAAACCGTTTTAAAATTGAGCTCATTGAAACGACGTTAACTTCTATTGGCTCACGTTTTGATTGGCTGTTGATAGGACATTTTTGTAGACTACTCGTTTATCACAAAGTTCATAACTATTGAAGAATGAAAACAAGTCATCAAATGATACATAATTTTTATGAAATCTACCTTTCAAACAGATGTCTTTTCTTTCTGGAACAGTTATAATAACAAATCCACCGCTCAGCAGTACCTTATCAATTTCTCCCAGCGCTCGAGGAAGTTCCTCAGCTGTTAAATGCTCCAAAACTTCAGAGCACACAAATATGTCAACACTTTCATCCTCAAGTGGAGCTGATAAGATATTTCCATAATGAACGTTCAGCCCGTTTAGTGCACAATAGCACAGCTTATCAAAATCAATATCAAAAGATTCGTTTGGGATATTCCGCGTATTGAGCCCCCTACCAATTTGCCCATTTCCACATCCAAAGTCAACCACCAGAGGAACTTTATCCTGAGGCAAAAAAGCAGAGATGAGTTCCAGCATGTCTGTGTACCTGATGTTCATTATGCTACTTTCTGGCTTCCAAGTAAAGGCTCCAACCTTTGTATCTGGGAAAATCTTTTCCTACAAAAATTGGTGAGCATACTTCATAGGACAGCTTTTTGATCTCTCTAAATCCCGCTTGACTTACATAATAAACTAGAGTTTCCCAGTCAAAAGCCATCTTATGACCATGCCCAGATTTTCCTTCCGTGTAAAACCAACTTAATAATCTTCCTAGAATAGTTGGTGGAAAATCTGGATCTACCGTAGGAGCAGAACTCGAGAATATCCACTTTTCTTTGTTAAGATAAGCTTTAATCCCTGCAACAATATCCGGCACTACTATTCGGATGATTCCTCTTGGTTTTAGTGTTCTATGTATTTCTTTAAACAAATGAGGCAGAGCTACCGGGGCTACGTGCTCCATAACATGCGAGCCATAGTAACAATCAACAGAGTCATCTTCGATAGGCATTCTCTTCATGGAATTGAGATCATATCGAAAATCCGCCGCGCCAGATAAATCTAAGATTTTCCATTCTTTTCTAATCGTGGGAGAAAACTTTTTGAATCCCTTTGCCCCACCAATATTTATCTTCAGCATTCTTTGGCACTCTTTCTCAGTTTTTTCTTGATTTTTTCTTCACTATCAAACACAGTCCACGATCCCGTTCCCAATGCTTTCTCTAAATCCCGCATGTACTTAACCAGCTTAAAAGCACCAGGAATTTCAATACTCGCCGCCTGATCCGAACCGTATATCGCTCTATTCAATGTCATGTGGAATTCGATCATCTTCGCTCCTAATGCCGCTGCCACCACCATAAGAACAACGCCAGGATGATGATTAGAAAAGCCCACTTTAATATCTGGATATTCAAAATATAGTGTTCTGATAAAGTTTAGGTTAACTTCCTCAGGATCCGTTGGATAAGTAGAGGTACAAGCGAGAATGTACTTCACTTGAGGATGAAGAAAATCCACCGCTTTTTTAACCTCTTCAGCGGTAGACATTCCTGTCGATAGAATCACAGGTTTTCCAGTTCGAGATACAGCTTCCAGTAATTCAAAATCCGTAATGCAAGCCGAGGCGAGCTTAATGAATGGAGGATTATAGTTCATCAAGAACTCAACTGACTTCCAATCCCAAGGTGAAGCAAACCATCCCATTTTCTTCTCTGCACAGTATCGGTCTATCTCATCATACTCTTCTTCACTAAATTCCAATCCTTCTTTTTGCTGTCTATTGGTTGTGCCCCAAGGTGATTCTCTATGGCGGTCGAGTTCTTCTGGAGTGTAAACTAAATCAATAGTTCTTTTCTGGAATTTGACATAGTCAATTCCTGCTAACTTAGCGACATCGATCATTTTCTTAGCGATATCAATATCCCCGTTATGATTAATACCTATTTCCGCAACGATGATGCATTTGTTACTCATTGTTCTCCTCCTACTGGAATGCCCCAGTATTTACAGTTTGTACCACAGTAAGGAATTTCTTTTCTCCTGCCACTGCAGTGCATTTCTTTCATCCACCTTCTCTTATTACAATTCCAGAGTTCGCTGAGCGTATTGTCTCGAATATTACCTAAGACTAACTCACCTTCTGGATCAAATCTTACACATACTGAAACATTCCCATGTCTATCAATTGCTAAGCGGGTTAGAAAATCCCAACATACTCCAATCTCTGGAATAGTAGGAAGTCTTTTATACTCAACACTTCCTTTCGGAGCATGAAGAGTTCTTGTTACAATTTGCAAATCAAATTTATCATAGCATTTTCTGTAGGAGTTACCGACGAAGCGTAAAGTAGTATATGGTTTTTTATTCCCTTTTATTTTGAGAAATTCTTCAAGGATGTGAAACTGTTCTTCAGCTTCATAGTCATTCTCAATAATAGAAATGGATAAAATATCTAACTTCCCAATTATCTCATCCGCCTTTTCTACCAGTAATTTCCCATTGCTAACGATATTAGTAACACAATGCTTAAACAGAGACACGGCTTTTCCAAAATGTGGATATAACAAACTTTCGCCATTGTTATGTAGTTGAACTACAATTCCCTCTGGTGTTTCTTCAGCGATTTTTTCTACTAAGCAAAAATCCATATCTCCATATTTAAGATCACCATAGAGCCTGTCACGCTCTCTTCTGCCGCACATCCAGCAGCATTTATTGCATCGTGAGGTTAGTTCTACATTAATATTACACAATCCATTTAGATTTCTCTCATTCATATGGTAGTCCATCCTCCGTCAACTATTATGGTTTGTCCAGTTACAAAACTAGAGGCGTCGCATGCCAAGTAAATTAAAGCTCCATCAAGTTCTTTGGGATGTCCTGTTCTATTGAGGACTGTTTTATTTTCCAGTTTTTTGAGGAAAGGATCTCTCGAGTTTACACTATTTGAACTTTTACTTTCTACATTTGGAAAAGGACCAGGAAGAATAGCATTACATCTAATACCATACTTTCCCCAAAACGAAGCAACATATCTGGTGAAAGCTAATATTCCCGCTTTGTTAACACTATAAGTCGCGGGATTTAGAAATTCTGAATCCTCATATAACCTTGAATCTGGAGCGACGATAGAATACATCGATCCTATATTGATAATACTTCCTCTTCTTTTTTCCTTGATAAGCTGCTTTCCAATAATCTGAGTTATCAAAACGGCTCCATAGATTCCACATTCAAATGCTGATTTCCAATGTACATATGTCAAGTTTTCTAAAAAACCTTCTTGAGTATTAAAGCCTGTTCTTTCACCCATGTCATAAGCATTGTTTATAATAGCATCAATGGTAAAATCATATGCAAAGCTCGTTATGATGTCTCTAAGTCTTGCTCGATCATAAAAATCTACCTGAGCACCAAAAACTTTATCCTCACCAAACCGCTCACGATATTCTTCAGTTTGCTCTACTACTTTAATAGAACGACTCAAGAGAATAACTCTGGCTCCAACTTTTAGAAACGCTTCGCACGCATATCTTCCCAAGAAGCCTGAGGCACCAGTAATCAGCACCGTTTTATTTTTTATGTTAAATATTTTTTCCAATTCATTCATGTTGATGATCCATGAGTTTATAAATATTATGAAGGTCTTCAGAGGAATCAACCTGGAAGGAATTCCAGAAAGGCACTTCCACGTATCCAATTTTTCCACCAAGTCTGCAGGTACTTCTCATAAAGAATTCTTTTGAGAAGATATAAAAAGCCCCAGACTCTATCAAAGCTTTCGGGCCTTTTCTAGTCTGTCTCGTCATTCTATTCTTGAAATTATAATTAGCTGGCTTTAGTCCTTTCTTTCCATCCAACCAAAATAGCATATCCTCAGGGCACACCGCACTAAATAAAGAATCGTATTTCATCTCCAAAAATTTATCTATTCCTCTATCTATATCTTCGGAATCAATCATTGGAGATGTCGCCTGGATCAACACGATAACATCACATTCAATACATTCTAGAAAGTGGGATACGGCCTCTTCAGTAGGACTATCATCTCTACAAAATATTCCAGGCCTATCAATGACCTTTGCTCCGTATGTCTCTGAGACTTGCCCTATTTCTTTATTATCAGTACTCACATAAACTTCTTCAACCTTTGAGTGGTAAGCCGCTATAATAGAATAGGCTATAAGAGGTAATCCGCAAAGGTCACGAATATTCTTCTTTCGAATTCCTTTACTTCCACCTCTTGCTGGAATTAAAGTGACTATTTTTTGCTCACTCATTTCAAGATCCTTGTGTTAGCCACACTGATGCCTTGGTTAAATCTCTGTTCGACTATGCTAATGATATACTTTTTAGTTTTCTTAATACGCTTTTTCTTATACTCTGATCTAGACATTCTAGAGTCATGAGCACGATATATAGAAACAATATCATCTATAAAAAGAGGAATAAAACCAAATCGAATTGCTCTCCTCCACATTTCGTTGTCTGAAGAAAATCTGAGCGTCTCGTCATACAATCCCAATCTCTTATGAAACTCTCGCCTAACCATAACTGACTGAGCATGAATAAGACGATGATGATATTCCTTCCTTAAATCCATCTCCTGACTCAACTTTTTCATTAGCTTTTTTCTACGTAGATGAGAATTCTTGGATAACGAGCCATCGGCTTGACGAACTAAAACTCCGCTATGGCACCACAACTTATCCGGAGTTTGCTTAAGTCCTTTATGCCTTATCTCTATAGAATTGGGTGTTAGCATGTCATCAGCATCTATCATCACAATATAATCACCTTTTGTTCGGATGATACCTTCGTTTTTCGCCACGCTATATCCACTATTCTCGTTGAGACGATAATAGAAAATTCGACCGTCTTTTAGATAAGGTTGTATTACTTCATAAGGATTATCTAAAGATGCGTCATCAATAATAATCAGTTCCCAATTTGAATAACTTTGCTTTAGCACAGATTTTATCAAATCCGGGATATAGTGTTTATAATTAAAAAGAGTAGTAACTACAGATATCAAATCAGCATTCATAATAAACTATGCATAAAAGTCAAATATTGCTTTGCCACTTCATTAATCAAAACATGATCATTTCGAATAGGAAGCCGCTTTTGCGAGGCTTTTACCATTGCCTTAGCAATGATACTTCGATCTATTGGCTTTGGATGATACAAATCAAGAGGTTTAAAATCATATGGTTTATCTATATTGCAAACGTATCCTCCGGAAAGGCGAACAAGTTCTGGAGTTCCTCCAACATTATTAGATATCACAGGAACTTTTGCTGTAATAGCTTCAACTACACTATTAGGACAACTATCAAACCAACAAAGATGAATAGAAGCGCACGCTATTTTAAGATATCTGGCTATTCGATTTTGATCTATAACACCGAGATACGATATACTTGGACATCCCTCGAAGTACCTTTTCTGCTCTTTATCCGATAAGCCACTCCTGCTTAAATCCCCAGCTACCAACAACCTGCTACTCTCGATATTTGCCAGCAAAAAAGATTCGATAATATCTCGCAATCTCTTATGAGGACGCCATCTTGAAAAAGCTACAAAAACATTCTTTTCTGAAACTTTAACCGGCTTAGCTTTTTCAAAAAATTCTGGGTCTGCCCCATTGTAGATAACTGCTCTGGGTCCCTTAAACTTCCCAAGGAATACATCTCCCATGTGACTAGAGAATTGAGATTGGTAAACTACAGCATCGGACTTATGCAAACTTTCGCTAATACCTTTATTCCTTTTTACATAATCAACTCGCGTGTCATGCCAAACTCCATCAATCCTTACAATTTTAATTCTTGACTTTGTAGGTTTTAATCTAATAATATGCAAAGAAATGTCGGCTTCGTGCTGAGGATTATCTGTAACTTTTACGCCCATAGAAAGTAGAGCGTGCCCGAGTCTGCTGCAGAATGCAGACTTACCTTGCAGTTGCACATCTTGTGATAAACCATTTGGAATGTAGACAATCATGCTCATCCTTTTATCGAACGAATATCAACATGTTTTAAATCAGGATATAAATTAGTTCTTGTATGTCCGACGAGTATCTCTCTATTCGCTGGAACCATCCATCTAAAGTTGAAATCAACAATAAATGATTTTATTTTATGAGTGCTATGTGGAAGATTCTTATCCTTTCCTTCATGCTGCTTATTCCATTGATGATGTACTTCTCCATAGACAGGATTTCCTCCTGTCCAGAAGTAGGTAGAGTCATACAGGTCTATACCAAAAATAACGATATGTTTATATCCAAGCCTATAAATCAATTCCAGAAGCACTGCTATAGACATATCGTAACTTTTAGTTAGTCGACTTTTTTGCATTACATATTTTGCCGTAAAAACTTTATCAGTACGTCTTGGATCTCTCTTTATCATGGCATACTCATATTTATATGGCATATCTCCGACGACAGTATGTAGAAGAGCGGATGATCCATCTCTCAGTCTTAATCCTTTTCCTTTCTCAAAAAGATATTTTACATTTTGATACTGCTTTCTCTTTTCATTGAATCTCCTCTTGAGGATCGGAAAATTGTAATATTTAGCCTCGACATGATAAAAATCTGGAACGATAGTTGGATGATAAATCCAATTGTTAAGAGTCCAGATATCACATGCCCGAATCGCATCCCATTCTTCCTTTGTTATAAAATTGATGGAAGGACCAGACCCTAAAAGTACACAGGTATCACTTTTCTTCTGTTTATATATCTCTCTCAATGAAAACATCATTCACACATCTCTAATCCCGAGAAGTCCCCACCTTTCCTCTTTTCTAAAACTTCGTGCATTCTTCTATTTAAATTTTCCCTATCCTTCCTCTTCCTTTTACTTCGATGCATTTGCTTACCATGAATTCGATATATGGCAACATCCTCATCTACTGTACCAACCTTGAAGTCGGCATTGGCAATGCGAAGAAACATTTCTCTATCACCCTGAGCCCAAAACCAAGGATCATACAAGCCAATTTTTCGATGAATTTCTTTCCTTAACATTACTCCCTGAGCGTGAATCCAAAGAGCATTTTTAGTTTCTATCCATTTAGGCCACATTGGATCACGAACTAACTTTTTGTTCCTTTCAAGACGTAGGCAAGGCCCGTGAACCAAATCATATCCCTCCATTAATTTTTTGTATCTCAAACTTATTCCATTTTCTGTGAGCATATCATCCGCATCTAGCATAACTAATATTTCAGATTTAGCAGATCTAATTCCCATATTTTTAGCATTGGAATAATTCCTATTCTCAGGTAAACGAATGTATCTAACTCGTTCGCACAAGAAGGGACGAATTTCTTCAAAAGGATTATCTGTTGACGCATCATCAACAATAATTAATTCTGAACAGATGAAATCCTGCTTCAAAAAAGATTCTATGCATTCAGAGATATACTCTCTATAGTTAAATAAGGTAGATATAACAGAAACTTTAATTTTCATGATTAATAAGAACTTGTGAACAACCAATCATTAGTTATGGAAATGTACTCCATCATTTCCCTAGCAACTACTCCATTGATCCGGCCAATTCTATTTTGTTCTCTTCTTATATTTTCTACTATATCATCGACACCTGTCCATTTGATAGCATTTGGTAAATTTCCATTGTAGATGCATCGAATGCCCATCAGACCCAGTTCGATAACGGTGTTTGGAAGCCCATCATGTTCTGTCAGTCTTAAGCCCAAGAAACACTTACGATACACATCGGGCATATCTTTATATGGTATTTCTCGGTCTGTCCCAACCTCTCCATGGATACAGTTAATACTGCCTAACCTACTAAGCACCTCTTCGGCAAGTTTACCGTTGTAAACGTGAGGCCTGCGCTTACATCCATATGTGTATAAGTCATTTCCCAGAGGACAAGGTCTAAAGCGTTCAGGGAGAACCGTCGATACAGGAACAAACTGATACTCTAACCCCACCTCTCTAAGATCGTCAGCGATAAATTCTGAGATTGCTATGTGCCTAACATGTTTTTGTCCAGGAAGATGAGAAAAGCATTCATTCAATCCTTTATGGTTTAATTTCCCTTGAGCATGCAAAGACAGGAATTTAGCATCTGTTCCTCCCCAAAGTATTACCGCTAATGACTTATGCTTAAAAGCTCTCTTGAGCATTGAAGGCGAGTAGCAGCCAAAGAAGATTGCTGGTTTTGTTCGGTCATCATACTTCTCAAGTTGATATTTCTTCCTGAGTCTACCTTCCATGTATCTCAGGCTAACAGCTACAGATATTTGTTTAATTCTCATCATAACCCCAGATTAGCTTTTTCTTCTCGCGTTTAGCCTTCATGATAAAATCTTCCTGCTTGAACTTCCGAGCATCTTTGTGAGTTTGATCCATTTGATCAGGAAAGTTGCAGGGATGATAATGAAAGACTCTTGCCTTCTCCTCCTGAACAAACTTATTACCCAATTTGTTGCAGAGGTTATATATTTCAAAGCAAGCGAAATGAAAATAGTACGGGCAGAACAATTGCTTCGAAGGATATCTTTGCAAAAACTTCTGACCTACTAATGCTATACCCGTGGGATGAAATGAATTTCCTTCTTGAACAAAACCAACTACGCCATCATCATCTGGGAAATTTTTATTGAAACATTCAAGAGCGTTCTCGATGGAATTTTCTAAGAATATTATATCATCCGTTCCATACAAAAGCCCGTCTTTAACGTTTCGTGATCCCCAGTTGCGACAGAAAACAGTTCCTTTATTCTCAGGAACAAGTTCGGCATGTACTTCCTTGTGATTCTTTATCAGATACTCAAAGGTGTCTCTATCTCCATCACATACCACAATAATACTAACATTGGGCAATCGTTTTGGGATAGAATCAAGAGTACCCTCCAACTTTTCAATCCTATTGCGAGTTGGAATTACTATGTCGATATGTTTCATCTCAATACTTCCTCTATGCTCACATAAGGAATAAGTTCGTTAAGCCTGCTAGTAGGCGAACACGAAAAAACCTTCACGCGAGTTTTCTCTCTTATTTCTTGAATTGCCTCTCTATACAACTTAAAATAACCATCGAGTTTTTTCTGAAATAATTCTTTCTTTCTCTCTCCATATCTTCCGTGATAATGAGTTTGATCGTGGACACACATATCGTATCCAAGAAGATAAACTTCTTTATATTTTAGAAGGATGGCCAGTTGAAGAGCACCATAACCACTATCAATTCCACATCTAAAGTCATCTACGGATAAGCCAATTCCTTTTTGCTTATCATTTTTTACAATCCAATTAACTGGATGTAAGTCATATCTAATTTCTTTTTCTACATCAACAATTCTTCCATCGATATCCTGAAGAGCACCTCCAACAAAGCAGGCTACAAATATTTTTATCGCATTATTCCATTTCTTTGAAGCATCTTCTTCAGTTTGCAAACAGCTAACCAGATAGTTAATTAAAAAAGTATAATCTTTAGTGATAAAAAAGTTAGGTGCTGGAACATCAAATACCGAGCTATTTACACAAATAGTATCCTCTGTCCTGAGATTAGCAAGATTAAAAAACTTAAGACTTGGTCCACCTCCAATAACAAAAACTCTATTGTTCTGTTTTTTGTTGGAAATAGAAGAGATTGATTCCAGAACTTTCGGAGCCTCTTTATCTATTATTAAAGGACTTCTCAGTAATGGAGTAGGTTTTGATTTTCTCGGAATTTTTCTTACACTTCTTACAACATGAGTACGGTGAAATCCCGAGCTGAAGTGCTTGAACGGCTTTATATTCATCTCTTCTTACTTTCCTTAAGAAATTCATCCAATGAACTCTTTGGAAAACATCCTAAAGCGCTATCCGGGCTAAGATTAACTACCTCAACGCCCCTCTGCTTTATCACATTAGAAAATTCCTCAATGCACATTCTAAATTTATCGAGTTTGCTCTGAAAAGTTTTTTTATTCTGAACTTCGTATCCTTCATGCCAGTGGGTTATGGGTTTACCACTCCTATCCTCTTTCGTTTTCAAATCATATCCAAGTAAACCGATTCTTGTGCATCCCAGGCAAATAGCTATCATCAAAGCGCCGAAGCCTGAGTTATTTCCACAATAAATTCCCTGGCTCAAGTCAAAGGACAATACTTTTCTTGCTATCTCTGTGACGACGAAAACATTTTTATCAAACTTAGCCTTTTTACTTCTTCTAAGAAAAACTTTGATTCCTGGATACTTCATCCAAACTTCGTGTAGTTTCTTCTCCTCTTCACTTTTGGGATACGTCACCATTGTGAAAAATCTAGAATCCATTGAATAGTTTAGTGTAGTAGGAAACTCAACGAAAGCTTTGTTTACGCCTATCGTTGGATACTTATTAACAAGATTAAAATTAAATCCTTTTAGCGAAGGACCTCCTCCAAAGATAAAGCAAGTTTTGCCTTTCCAAGACATTGGAGGAAGAATCGTAGAGATATTCGGAGCCACACAATCTACTCCCTTTACAGCAATAACTTTTGTTCCCTTAGAGTTGTTAATCAAGAAGCCCATCCTCTTTTATCCCAAAGAAATTCCGAGAACGCGATAATACCCTGAAGAGGCGTATCCTGAAGACCCCCAAGAAGTGCCCTCTCCCACGATATATCCTGCGTAGTTTGCACCTGCTCTCACTCTACAAGTATTACTGGTTATCTTAGTTATTTGACCACCAATAGCCCAGCTAAAATCACCATGTGAATGATCATAGAACCATCCAATTACTGCGGAATTTGATCCATTGGCATTCAGAGAAAAGTGCAGCTGGAACATAGCTTTTGTTGTTCCAAGACCATGAGTCAAATCATAAATACCTCCCGGGCTTGCAGCAAACCATCCACTATCATAGCTTCCTGTAACACCAGCTGAGCCAGATGTAATGAAAGACCTCACATCTGTAATTCTATTAGCAGGAATACTTGTATCTCCATTAACTATCCTAACCTCAGCTATAACTGTTTTACTACTGTAGTTAGGAGCAACTGGACTTACTGCTTGAGTTCCCTGAAGAATTTTTATTGTTCCATCCATATCTACATACACCAAATCTATTCTCGAGTTCGGAGAACTAGGCACAGAGAAAGGTCCAACCAACTGATCAGGGATAGTAATGGCTTGCGTACCATCTTGGATTCTACCAGCTCTCACTCTAACATACAATCCTGTTCCAACTTCTACTTTTAGAAATAGATTTTGAACATTCAAAAACGTTCTATCAGTGTAGTCAAAACTATTTAGAGTAGAACCAGAGAATACACACTTGCCAACGATAATATCGTTTGCTTGAGCGACACTAACAGAGGCTATTGCATGAACTTCAACATAATTATTCTGTGTTTCAGCGGCTTGCCATCTCAAAACTATACAGGGAGTTCCTGAAGAGATACTACCTGAATCCAACGTGGAGGCCTTGAGAGTAGCAAGAGCAGAAGTTGTGACACTTATCTGTCCATCATCATCGCCTATCTCAGCTGTAAAAGTGGACAAAGTGATCTCAGTATTAGTCACTTTCGCTAGGTACCCGCCTTTGTATATTCCTCTTGGTCGAATATTTAAATTTCTTCTGTTAAATTCCTCTGCCGTTGCTTCTTCAAAATATTCATGAGTTATTTCTTGGGTTCCATGATTAGTTGTTCCCATAATTACTTCCTCTAAAATTACGGTGCTGGTTCAATATAACTATCCATTATAATTCCAGCATTGTCATATTCTTCATCATTTTCGTAAACTTCTACTTCTACGTCAAAGTAATTTGATGCTACATTTCTTACCACAACGGTAACATGGCCAGTACCATAGCCTCCACAGTACCAAGTAGTACTATATACTTGATAAGTTCCGCCTATCGTTATCGTACGTGGAGTTCCATTTACTAAAATAGTAGTTGAATCCTGCCTTTGATAGGTACTGTTATTCGAACCTCGATAGGAGGGACTGGTTTGAGGAGGATATCCATTGCCCCCACCATTAACATAGACTCTCGCTTTGAAAGACTCATAAACTCTGTACCAGATTCCAAATTTTACAGTTGGATGTTTTCCAGAGGCGGTAACACTTCCATCAGCATTTAATCTCAAAGTCTCTGTATTTGTAGGAGAAGGCGTCCAATTCCCTTGTGTAGTAGAATAAATAAGATAGGAATCAGTATCTACAAGAGCACCTCCAGAAATTAAATTATGCCAAGGAGCTTCCCCATAACCGGTATAGCTTCTGGCCAGTCTATTTATTTCATAATATCCTAGTGTACCTATAGCTTTAATGTCAGGGACAGCCACAGTCCCTATATTAATTCTGATAGGTAAAGCTCCTGGAGAGCTGGGATCTACTAAAGGGATTCCATAGGTAGTCCCGTTCTTAACAACTCTTAACTTCTGGCCGGAAAGATCGTCGGTCGCAGGAATTTCTACAGCCTGAGAACCATCCCAGTATCTAAGACCTATTTCTGCCATTATAAATCAGTCCTTAACCAAATTTGTCCAGTACCAGGATTTGATGGATCTGAAGTTCTTGGTTCTATTATAAACCCTGTTTTACATACTATGAAGTCACGCACATCTTTTATCATGTTCGAAGTAATATTTGTAGATGTGCTTGCAAGAGTCACTTCAGCCAACACCATCTTTCCGCCATAATCAGGAGGGGATGGACTAGCCGCCGCAACTCCAGAACTATCGATTAAGATATTTCCCGTTGACCTATCAATGTATACCAAATATACTTTACTATTCGCTGGAGGAGCAGTGAACAAAGAACTCTTTTGGTCTATAATTACTATAGTCTCTTTATCGTTCTGCACCCGGCCGGCTCTTATCCTCACCTTCAACTCAGTAGCTTCAGTAGGTTCTACTTTCAAAAACAAGTCTAAAGTATTGGGAGTGCTTCGTGGGTAGGAAGTATCCCCATAAGTGAAACCTTGAAGAGCACCGCCTCCTGTAAAAGAGCACTTCCCTACAACCAGATCATTCGTAGCTGGAGTTGCTACAGCTAATATTTGCATATAGTCTGACGTCGATCCAGTGTACGTCCATCTTAGAATAACATATGGAGTGGCTTGAGCCACCGCTATATTAACAGCTGTAGTTGTAGCGATTCTTACCTGATATGTTCCATCAGAAATTTCACATACCAATGGTGATAATTGCGCATTAGAAGAGTCTATAATGCTTAATCGACCTCCTGTATATATCCCTTTTTGACGAATATCCTGGAAGCGTAAATTTACTTCACCGGAATTCGCTGGAGCGTAAAATAAAAGGGTTACTTTTTGATTACCAACATCTGCAGGCATTTCAACCTCCTAATTATTCTTATGACAAATCTGTCTTAAATACTTCTACAACTACTCTTAATTCAACTCGATCGTCCTTGTCTATTTTTGGAAAAATACTCGCCACTACCAACTTATCCGGCGTTCCTGGAATATAAAGACCCAACTCGGATATTCCATCTTGCTGCGTACCTTTTGGAACAATAAATTCGAAAGTTACTTTATCCTCCTCAATTGTAATATCGCTACTTTCTATTGTTCCAGTCAAAACGGGATTCTCAATCGAGAAGAAGGATCCGCTAAGATCTCCAGGATAATTTCCTGTTCCCAAAACCCATTTAGTTATACTTTTTAGAAATCCCTCTTCAGACTGGTCGAAGTACGTGCCGTCATCAAAATTCCAAGCGTTGGTACTTCCGACCATATCAAAAAACTTTTGAGATGATTGCCAATCTCCAAGTATTTTTGTTTTGATCTCACCATCAACTTCTATAATATTTCCGAACTCGTCAGTCTTAGGATTTAATAACAAAAGATAATGAGGCACAATATGCGCTGGCCTTGTTTTTTCTACTTGCAAATGTAGATTATCTAGATAGTCAGTTTCCCAAAGATAAGTAAGAGAATCTGTCTCAAATACTTTATTCAATAATACCTCTAAACCAAAGTGAGGACTCTTGTAATAGCTACTATCAAATCCAGGAGGATTTTCATTTTCATCTCCGACAAACCAATCTACTAAATAGAAAGTGGTATAGTCATTTGTATACATATCATACAAATTAACCGTAAACTCCTGTATGAGCGCCATTATATCAATAGACCGATATGTTCCTTTTAACTTATACCAGTCTACTGCGTTAGTTATTTCTTTTCGTGTTTTAGCTTCGGTAGTTTCATCCTCTGGAGAAAATTCTACTCCAATAAGAGCTCCCAATCTTCGAAGATAGTTCAAAGATGCTACTGTATTTGGACTTAGAAGTTTTACAATATCCCGAACGCTAGTAAGCCAATTTCCTAACTGTAGGCCAGCTTCTTCAAGATAATCTTGAAGGATAGGCGATTGTCGAAACTTTTCAGGGACTAACTCAATCAAATCTAATGCAACTGTATGGATGACATCGAGCTCAAAATCATGTTCCATCTCCAGTGTTATCTCTATACCTTCAACAGAAAAAGGAGTTGCCACACCTTGCACGGAAATGGAAAATTCATGCCCACCTTCTATCGTCGCCTGATTTTCCCAGTCTAAACGGAAACTATCATCTAAATGCCAATTAGTACCCATTATTAAGTCACCCTATCTGCATCTAATGGTAGATTAAACGGATTATACGCATAAGCACTAGGAGTGGTTGTAAGAACCATACCTCCTGAAGTAACTGAACCTACAGCATTAGTAACTACACAAGTATACACTCCTATATCACTTGATTGAGCATAAAAAGTTAGAGTAGAACTTGTTTCACCAGATAATGGAACTCCATCTTTCTTCCACTGATAGGTAGGTGCAGGTTCACCAGTAGCTGTCACAAATAAACTAACTTGTTGACCTATCGAAACTTCTGTATTCCCTGATTGAGCAGTTATTTCAGGGGCAGTAAGTATTTCTTTTATGGTTTCAAAATTAAGCTCTCTTACACTATCAATAGTCCAAGTAGCACCTGAATCAGAAGAACCGTAAGCCGCTCCATCTGGATAATCGGGTGAGGTGAGCTTCGCTCCCCATAGCAACCTGTTAAACAGGTCACCTGTGGGCGTTCTGATTACAATAGCATACTGTGTTCCATTAACTAATGAGTAAACTAAAGTAAACTCACGCCATTCAGCTGTCGACAGTGTAGTTATTTCTGACCCATCAAAGGACACTGAAACAAGGTCAGCTCCTGTAGGTTTACCTGTAACTCCATCTACCGCTCGAAGAGCAATTGTTGTAGTTCCTGGAGAACCTTGTCTATAGAACGGTATCTTAACTGATATCATATCATAACTACCGGTTGCAGTAAATGTTTGTGCAAGCCAAGTAGTGCCTTGGAAGTTTAGAGCTCCACTAGCAGTGAGATAATAATCAGCTTTTGTTGTTGTGGGTATTACATATGCTCCACTTGAGATTGCAATACCTTCTATCTCATCTGTGGGACATTGAATCATATCATCTAGTGACCCACTATCGTACTGCCAACAAAGTACTGAACCATTTCTCAATCCTGTAGCATAAGGTTTATCATCACCACTTCCTACAACCACTCTTCTTAAAATTAAACCATGTGCAATTGTATCTTGCTCAACAAAAGAAGAATTTAGCTTAATGAAAGTTTTTCCAGTTGTATCATTTGTCACAACATAGATATTATCGCTACTATCCACTGCTACACTATCTGCATTAGTGGTTACTCCTCCATCATAATCTAGCTGATTTGCCCCATTCATATCCCAACTGTAGATGATTTTCTTACCAGCAGAATAGTTAAGAGAGCAAATAACTCTTTGGTCGGACATAATCGCTATATCAGTTACAACAGAACCACTAGCAGGAGTCTGTGACCAAAGAGCGGCACCTAAAGTAGAAGCGTATTTACGTAAATTAGCATAAGACCCACCTGAGCCTAAGTAAATACTATCGTCAACTAAATCAACAGCTACTCCTCCTACTGTACCTGCCGAAGCAATAATTTCCTCAGTAGCTAAACTAACAGCTACACGAGCTGCACCATTACCAGTACCAACAATAATCCTTCCTACACTATCCAGAGCTAAATCCCAAGCATGCGTGGTACCTCTTACATGCCTGCCCCCTAGTTTATTACCTACAGAATCGAACTTCCAGAGATTCTTTGACCCACTTCCGTCATCTCCCTGTACTCCAGAAACATACACGTCATTAACTGAATCTATAACTACATCAAATGCATCGGCTCCGGTATCATATGTCCACTGAAGCTCACCGCTTGTATTATATGCCCAAACTGAAGCTGCGGCTGCACCATCAGTAATTCTGTCACCTACTAGAACAATAAGGTCAGGACTTGTCGATGCATCTCTACATCTGAATAACAGGTCACCGGTTGTAGTTGTAGACCAGGAACTTCCTCCGTCACCGCTCCATTCCAAATCTCCGCCCGGATAATCAGAAGTGGAACCATCATTGTCCCTAGACCAAGTTAGAACATTTGCAACACTTAAAGAATCTCCATGAACAACTATCGCATATTTTGTAGAGGCGGTCAAGGCATAAGGAGTACCTAAAGTACATACTATCCAATTATAACCAGAATCGGAAACATCTGAGTCACTGATTGTTCCGGTAGCCAAAGCTCCTCCGGCAATATCAGGATGGTCACTTCCATCAACATTATACAATCCTACATTAAGTGTTCCGATATTATCTCCAGAACCTTTCCTCAAGAAAACTTCAATTGTAGTAATAGTATAGGAACTGGAGGCAGTAAAAGTCTGTCCTGCCCAATCATTAGCATTATCTAAATTAAGAGCAAGATAAGGCAGTGCTGTACCGGAATAGTGGTCTTTTACAATACTAATTTTGAATCTCCTTACTTCTGTGTTGCCCTTACTTGGAAGATAATCTTATCTCCAGGCTGAATAGTTCTTTCTACTGCCATTGCTACGGCACCAATTAATGTACCGGAATTATCAGAAGAAGTACATATGAATGCACCGCTCACCGGCCCGATAGACCCGCCAGAAGCTGTCATTTCTAACTCTTTAGAAGCAACCCTCCAGTTATCATTCACATCTTGTTCTATCGTAGGCCATCCAACATCCGACCTCTCAACTTGTAAACGAGTATAACCATTTCCACTAGGCTCGTTTGGAATAGTAGTAAGTACTGTGGACTCAGCAATACTACCTCTATAGAGTCCAACATAGAATATATCTGAAGTGGGAAAGTATAGTATATCCTTCTTTCGATAGAACACGTCAATTATCGCCTTCTCACCGGCATCTACTAAGATATTTTTCTTATCCAACTCCTCGTAGATGAGCTGCCCTTTTCGAAAATGTCTTATATCCCATCTTTGTTCAAGAATAAAATTACTCATTAGCTTGACTCCATAGAAATACTGGTAATATCTACCTCTTCTAATTTACATATTTCCGTAAATGTTGGAACAATATTCCCGTTCTCATCTTGTTGATATCTAACATGGACACTCTGAGTGGGTGTAGGACTGATATCAACATTTATTACTCCTGTCGAGTAATTAACTGTTCCACTAACCGTGTGCGTACCGGTAGCAGAGAACGATCCTGTTCCATCCCCATTATCTGAATCAGTAGTAACATAACTTCCATCGATAAACAGCCTTACTGTTTCAGGTTTAATATCTGTAGCCTCAAGCTCCTCTCCATAATCATAAGTCGAGTCATAAGTATCGCTCAAAGCCTTTTTTATCTCGAGAGTCATGTTAACATATGCGACATTATCAAGATCATGAATCGCGGAGATTATATCACTATACTTTATTATCGTACCTAATTTGGTTGTTGTTCCAAGAACAAACTTTTCTTCCACTGCTTCGTCGATATCCGCTTGGGCTTGGGATAATGATTCTCCAGCTGTTACCTTTACTATAAGTGTTGGAATAACATATAATATAGTTGGAGTAACAAATTCATATTTTACTGTAATCATCGACTTGTTGTAGATATAAGCCGACAAAGTACTCTTAAAGGAATCATCTGGAAGCTCCCAATTCTGAAGAATTATGCACATCTTCACTTTATTAAGCATTGACTGCACAGCAGCTACGCCAGCAGCAAGAGCTTCTTCATTCTCACCCCAAACATTCGCATTTGCTACGCCGGCGTAATTTTCTATGATAGCAATAAAATCCGTCTTGCTTACCGCTCTATCTCCTGTTTTGAAAACTCTTGGAGCTTCATATCGTATCTCTTCTATATCTTCCTCATCATCTCCACCAAGAAAAGATCCTGAATTAGTAACTGAAACAGTTACAGTAGCACCATCTTCATCATAGATGGCAGAGTTAACAGTAGTTATTTTATTTGGAAAAGTAACATTTCCATCTGCACCATCGGATTTAACGTACTGCACAGTAATTACAGATCCAGAAGATGGGGCAGCTCCATTTATATTATCACCAAACTTGATGGTCACATATCCATCCATTTCATTAATAATGCGATAGTGTTGGTTGATATTGGTGCTGTAGATAAACGAAGCTACTTTAGTCCATGTTGTACCATCAATAGTTACTCTCAAGGTTGGATTTGTAGTACTCGCCGAATTCTCGACATTCGTGCTGGTTAAAGTTATTTCTTGTTCAGTTGAACCGTCAGACGTAACCTGTGATTGGATCAATTCACCCTGAATGCAGTTTACCGCTACGGAGGTTTGACCTTTTTCTATCGCAGCATCTTCATTGGTTAAAAACTTAATTCCCTCTGCAGATTGACACTCGGTATATTTTGGAATATAAACTATCTTTGTAAGTGGAGAAGAAATACTGAAAGTCAAACTACCAGTTGAAGATGTTTTCCTTTTTGGTACGTAATTCAACAACTGAACAAGGTTCACTATACTGGAACGAAGTTGCGCTGTGCCAATATAAGATTCGTTAGCTCTTCTCTCCGTGTAATACATTCCTTGATTCAAAACATATGCCAGCAACTCAATCAGCATTTCCCCAGTAGATGATCTATATATGTCTTGCCAGGTTCCCTTATTTTTAAGCCTGTCTTGAAGCTGCTGAACAGCTTGATCAAAATCATATTCAACATAGTTTAGTACATTAGCCATCAAACTTCTCCTCTGACTGGCATTTCATGAACAAAAATTTTGCTATATCCTTTTATTACAAAAGAAATTTCGAGAGTGATGGATGAATAATCAGGCTCAGCTAAAAATCTAACTTGACTAACGAGCACTCTATCATCCCACCTCTCTATCGTTTCTTTAATATCCCGGGATAAGAAATCTAGTAAAGGCTTGGTCATAGACTCAAAAGTAAGACTTTTCAAAGCGGAGGCAAACTCGGGAAGCATCACCCGCTCTCCTCGATATGTCCTAAGAATATTATCAATGGATACCATAACTGATTCTACATTGATAACCTTCTTCAAATTTCCTTGAGCATCCTGAATAAGTCTATGATCAAGGTCAGACCAAACTTCATCTACTTGTGTTTTTACAGCCATTACTCTACATAAACCTTTCTATCTGACGGTGTGATTTTAGCACCGCAACCTGCAACAGCATCTTTAGTCAGTATGAGCTTTCCGTTATGAAAACTCTTAGTAGTTACTGCAGTAATTGGAGTTACACTATGTCCAGTTATAGGACAGCTATGCATAGCTCCATTGACAGCAACTTCAACTCCTCCAACCGTAAATGTTCCATCTTGGTTGGAAGTTATAATGCTGCCTCCATGATCACTAAAATCACCTTTTAATGCTATTGGTTTCGCCATTATGGATTTATACTCACAGTTGATCCTTTAATAACTACAGCTCCACCATCAACTGTGATATCTCCGCCATTGATTGTGATATCACCACTACTATCTATTGTTACGTAAGTTCCTGATGGATGACTTACTTTAATTTCTTTACTAGAATCATCAATATAAACTACAATTCCATTCTTCGTTTTAAGAATTTTTCTGCTTGGATAATTTGTTGTTCTCTCGGATGGTAATCCATGAACGCCATCAGTTGCTTCCGCAAAGTAAACAGGTTGATTTGGATCTCCATATTCAAAAAAGCACCAGACATTCGAATTAACTTCTGGAATAGCAAGACAGCCAAAACCGTCTCCAGCCCCAGAAAATATGGGCATTGCTGGAACAGCCCAAGGAAGTTCTGCTGCAGTTAGCCCATCGAATATGCTAAATATCTCAACCTTAATCCTACCGAGTTTACTTGGATCTGAATTATCAAGAACCTTTCCTCGATATATCTCAGAGAACTTGAATGAATCTTCTTTAGTAATTTTCATTTCTTATAGCTATCCGCTTGCTTTAGTGTTGTCTCAATAGTTGTATCTATTCCATTCCTAGTTAACAAAATTTGGGTCATGAAGGAATTAGTAATTACATGCACCACTCTCTTGACCAACCAATACCCTGAGTGTTGATATAGGAACAGCTGTCCTCTTTCCAGAGACTCGCTGAATAAAACTCTCACTATATCACCAGGAGCAACATTTTCAATACCCCAAGTAGAAATCCACATGTTTATAAGGCCGGTTATCCTGTCGTAGTAATTTGTTTTTACCCTTCCTTTGAAATTAGAAGTAAATTGATTACTCCGTCCCTCAACAAGAGGCACCCCACTAATAATACTGTCATCCTCTATTAGATGTTGTTCTGTAAGAGAAGGATATCCATCAAGGTCAGCATAAACAATTTTATGTGTACCTGTTTCATAATCAAAATAGCAATAACATTGAATTTTTGTCCCAAAAATACCTATAAGTTGGGAGTTATCAAATACTTTGTAATCAATAACAGGATAGTGATCCTCAAGTGGTTTGTGTCCAACTAAAAACTTATACCTCGCTGCTGTCTCAACTAATTCATCTACACTTTTAAATACAAAAGTAGGTTTTCCTACTGTATTTTTGATGAAACAAAAGTATCCAGCTTCCTCATTCTTTCCTAAAAGATACTCCTTTAAGTACCGAAGAAATTTAGCATTTGTCCAATTTGGTTGAAGCAAGAAGTTATCATAGTTTAATGATGCTCCAACTTCGGTACTGGAAATGCCCAGTTCGTCTGTTGAAATACCTTCTATCGTGGATTTAACATTTCCAGTTATATTTCGTATCCTTGAGGGATCTAACAGACCATCAACCTTCAATGTTCCCATCACAACATATTCTTTATCAAAATTTGTTTCCCTTCTATCTACATAGAAAACAAATTCATTCATTTTATCCGGATTTTCAGTTCGGGCAATTTCAATAGTCACTACATTAAGATCTCTATCGAAAGGAGTCACTTCACCTAACAGCCCAGTAGAATCTTTTATCGCCAACTTAAAAGTGGGCAGCAATCGATCAATGTCTTGAGTGATAGTCAGTTCTTGTATCATAGACGGTTGAATAGGAACGATAGTATCACCAAACTTTATATTTATCTGGTAGTTACCAACTAAAAACATTATCGACTCCTGCGTATCCTAAACTTCTTTTGAAAGTCATAGATATCAAGTTTACTAGGAATTATTAACAGCTGCCCTGTCTGCATATCCGTAAGAGGATTATCTATACTATTAACCAGCATGATGATCCACCAGAAATATACATTACCATAAGCTTTATAACTAATCATATCCGGTCGCATTAAGTCAGTGGCATCAACTCGGTAATTGGTTGTTGGATATTTCAAAGTAAACTCAGATAGAGAGTTATGAAGAAAATCCAACTCTTTGACTCCGTCAACAACTTCTGATTGGAAGAAATTTGTTCTGTTCATCTATCTTATCCAAAAGTAATTGAGCTAAGTTCCTTGCGTCCTTGCTCGTCATATTCTTCATATTGAACCATAGACGCCTTTTGATATGCTCTTTGTAAGCTCTGAGCAGTAGGCATTTCATATGTTTCAAAAACTAACGCCATCTCGGCACTTATTGGATCTCCAGAAGGATCAAACTGAATATGAAAAGTTGATGTGGCTTCTCTTAATATAACATTGTCAAACTGCAAAAACTTACCCAACTGAAGAATTATTCTATCGCCCCCTTTGGCGCTCTCGATAATTTCTGTTTGGTTTAGCTCATTGATAGGTCTTCTAGCTCCCAGTAATCCCTCTAATGTAAATGGAGTTGGACCTGGTGGAGATAATGCAGGAAGTTTTTGTAAAGCATCTACTATTTCATGACTTTCTGGACTTTTCTTAATCTCTCCAAAGTCAGTAACTTCACCCGCAGGCTCAGAAGGTACGGCCATAGATTGTAGTATTCTACAAGGTTCTACAACGTCGATAAATGAATCATCAATAGCCTCAAACCTCAACTTCAAAAACATAGTCATAGGTGTAGAGCCTGTCCATAACCTTCTCGTCGCAGCTCTTGTAACTAAAGCTTTCCTCCCTCCCGTCACCACTTGCAATAGGTAGTTTCCTTTTGCCAACATAGATGTAGGAATAAAAGGCTCCCATCTTGACTCAACTCGCATTATTATATTCTCTTGAAGAATACCTGTGATAGTAGCTTTATTCTTAACACTAGTAATATGAGCGAGATACTCAGAGGGCACTCCAATACCATCCGGTTTGTATCCATACTCGGTAAAAGTAAAGGTTCTCGGTCTTGGTACTCTTTTTGTTCTTCTTACTATAGCCATTGATCATCCTATTCTATTGTTAATGTTCCCTCGGCGAGATTATTTAGTAAAGCATCTCCAGAATCGTAAGGATTTCCTATCCCAGCACTTCTAATCCCTTGAGGTCCTTGTGTTCTCCTATACTCGTCGGACATGTTATCTATTGATTTCTGCAGTTCCTTCATCTGTTCTACAGATACGCCCTCTCCAGCTGTTACTCCACCACCCGCAGGCAATCCAGGAGTTCTACTCACACTCCCATACTCCCTCTCAATCTCAGCAACTCTTTCATAGTATGGTGTTATCTCAGGTCCTTTGAATATGCGACGAGCGCCAGGAAATTTCTTATACCAAGGCCGTCTACGATATTCAGCAAGTTGAGTTTTTTGTTCTTGATAGGCAACATCCATTGCTACTTGTCTTGGTGTTTTACCAACTTTAGCAGCATACTGTTCAATTCCCATGCTTGAAAGAGCAGCTTTCTTCTGTTCAGTTGCTCTTGCTAAACCTTGCTCCGCTTTAGCCTGTGCTTCTCTTGCCTTTTTAAGATCTACTAATCCTTTTCCAAGTTCGGCGAATTTCTTTATAGATAAACCAAGACCGGCAGCGAACGCCGCAATTAAGCCAGCTTTCCCTATAAGAGGTAATATTGCTGATCCAAGAGCGCCAAACTTCTCGCCTAATCCTCCAAGACCTAACATTCCAGCTAATCCTTTTCCACTGAGACTTCTTTCTATATCTTTAAACTTAGTTAAGACATCTCTTGTCCACTTAGCTCTGTGAGCCTTTTTATCAAAGAAATATTGTAATGGTGCCACCATATCTTCTTTTGAAGGTCTTCTGGCAGCTCCTCTCCTAGCAAATCCTCCAAAGCTGGTGACTGGTGTTCCTCGTTGTCTGGCGACTGGTGTTCCTCGTTGTCTGGC
>JAHQJS010000001.1:51824-74770 GCA_019057385.1 Candidatus Borrarchaeum weybense
GACTGGTGTTCCTCGTTGTCTGGCGACTGGTGTTCCTCGTTGTCTGGCAGCTTGAATTCTTTCAAAGGTTGCTGCAGGAGCACCCATGGCCATTGGCCTTAGTTGAGCACCCAAAGCACGTTCCTGTCTTTGTTGCAACTTTTCTCTTATTCCTCCGGCTAAGCCGTATATATCTCTTAATGCCGTTCCCGCCATTCCAGCGAGTGGAGCAAACGGGCCAAGGAAGGCTCCCGCCACTCCTTTCACTCCTCTTTCAACTCCAGCGGTAACTCCTGGCATTGTTCGACGAAGGAAGGGAACAACCCCCTCACGAGTATTTCGACGTGCTCTTGATGCTCCCTTCACAACCATTTCTTTTGTTATATTTAAATCTTGAGGTGAAATTCCTGTTTCTTTGGTGACCTTTTCTATCCTCTGTCGCGTAGCTGCAACTTTTGTTGACTGTTCCAAAAAGAATTCTTTTTGGTTGTTCAGAGTTTCTATATGCTGAGTTAGATTCTCTACATCCTCCTTAGCCATAGAACCTGAGGAAAGAACACTATCCAGTAAAGATACGGCCTTCTTTGTCTCAACTATAGCTGTATCAACTTGCTTTCCTTGTCTACTAGCACCATATAACTTACGTAAATTATCAAAGAAGCCAAGATAGTCTCGCATCAGCTTAGTCCTCAAAGCTTTCAAAGTTTGATTAGTAAACTGATCTGGAGCATTCAGCCTATACTTTCCCGGAGCAACATAAAATCTTTTCTTAGCAGGCATTACTTTCCCTTCAAGCTCTCTTTAAGACGCTCTTCTTCATCTCTCAATTGTTTAAGTAATCTTCCATGATGCCAATCCAGTATTCTCGATTCAACATTCCTCATACTTCCAATAGTAAACCCACCTCCTCCATAGTAGGCTAAATCAAATTCCCTCTCCAAAAGCATCTCCAAGGGCTTCGCCATCTGGATAAAGGTAGTCAAGTCGAAAGGGCACCTCCAAGTCTTCCTCCTTCTTGCACACAGGACACTGAACAGTTGTTCTCATATCAGGTCCATGCACAAACTTTTGGTGGAACCATCTAATTTTGGCTAGATCCTTAGCCTTTAACTTGCTAAGTTGGTTCATCCTATCCATCACATCCATATCACTAACTATTGACTTAGCGAAACGAAATAGATGACCATCCTCATGATTTGGATTGGATTCATATCTTTCGATTTCCAACTCATCCGCAACAGTGAACAAACGAAGTTTTATCTCTTTTCCAGCGACTGGAAGCTTCACGGAGTAAGGTTGCTGGAAATCATCTGGGAGTTCAATCAAGTTTAACTTAGTTAAATCCACCTCGACTTGAACGTCTCTAAGGCAGTGACTGCATACCATCTTGACTTTGATAACTTCAGTATAGGAGTTCATACACTCCCAAATCATGATGTAAAATCTATCGCCCAGAGTTAGTTTCTTAGCGTCTATGCCTTGAATGACATTTTGGAGGACCTGGAGATATTTTGATTCCAGATTGATGGGATTGATTTCAGCTAAAAATATTTCATCTTTAGCTTGGTAAGGTCTTATTGTGATGTCCTCTGGATTAACATCATAAGTCAAACATTTTGATGGTAAATTTATCGGTAAAAATTCACTCATCATTTCTCTCCTTTCTCAATTAATTATGCGAAAAAAGTTCCGCCAGTAGTGGGAGTTTTATTCAACCCGGGAGTAGTATTCAACCCCGCCCATTGCCTACTACTCAAAGGTTTGCGTCCTATACTCCCTAACATATCCTTTGTCTTACTGGCTACACTTCCTACTATACTTGATACACCCTCAGTAATTGAACCAATGAAGCTTGTTGGCTCTATAGAGTCAACGCTCATATCAATTGTTAAAATAGATACACTTTCACTATCATACGATAAAGTGAATCTTGGTTTTGTTCGCGGGAATGTTCCTTTCAACTTAAATTTTACAGACTCGATACCTGTCCTGTCATACAACATAACATAGATATCTCTCTTGTAGTTATTCTTTGGATGATAATATCCCTCTTTGTCCACAATCAATTCGTGCCAGCCATAGAAGTAACTAGTCACTGAGTTATCTACCGGAACCAGAAATGACAAGGTTACAGTATTAATCTCTTGGAGGCCGGCATAAAATCTTCGATATGGTCCATATCTAATCGATGATATTTCTGTTATGCTATAGTCACCAAATCTTACTTCTTGACAATATTGTGAGACCAGAATTCCAATAAGTCCTCTTATGTCATGAGGCATTATTAGTTGCCAATTGTAAGATCTCTGCAGCAACCAAACTCTTCTAAGAACATTGCCTGCCAGGCCTGATAAATCAAAACCTATTTGCTGCATTACTCAACCTCTTAGATTAAGATTGCTCTTCCCAGTAATCATATGAGAAGGTTACATTATAGACCACATTTCCCTCAGCCTCGTACGCCAAAGGAACATCATCTATAGCTTGGACATAACAACCTACCAGTTTAATCTTTGCAAAAACTGTTCCTTGTGGGTTCAGCAAGCGGAGATGGATATTTGTTTTGATTGTCGAATCAGGACCACCAGTACCAAGTCGATCATTAACTATAGCTTGATTCCAAGCATGGAGTGCATCGAAAACTTTCTTATCCAGGCCTTCAACAAAAGTAACTGGAAAAGCATGAGACATAGTCAACTTCCCTGGATATTTAATTCCAGCAGTTGCCTTGAATGGTACGAGAATCTCGCCCACACTCCGGCCAGGAATCACAGCACTTTGGCACCTCAATTCCAGTGTTTCAGCATCCCCTCCACCTACTGGGTTGACTATGATAACTTCCCATAGGTAAGTTTTTGCAGGATCACTAAGGTTATTCTTTAGATTATCCGCTGACATATTTGCCATTGCTATAACTCCTTACTTATTAAAATAATACGCCACGAGCGATAAGTTCTTCGAAGGAAGCTCCAGTTGAGGTTATGATAGACTGCAGTTGAATATATTCCGCAGCCCTTACAGGCTTAATGAACACATCCACATGCAATTCATTTTGGTCAATTCTCTCAGGAGTATTATTAGTTTCATCACAGACAACATGATATCCTCTATCAGCTCCTTCAAGCTGGAATGCACCTTGAGCTGACAATCCATCTAAGTAAGAATCCAGCAATGATTCGATCCTGAATCTTGTTATCTCACTATTAGGCTCGAATACAAACTGCCTTAAAGCTATTGCCATAGTCTTCTCGATAACAATCAGAAGCCGTCTGACATTAACGCTGCTTAAAGCCGAACCCTTAAACTGCTCAGTCTTCTGACCCCAGATAACTCTTCCCTCACCTCTAAACGTTTGGAGAGGATTAATCTGCGCTTGATATAACGTATTTCTTTCGGACAAATTAAAAGCTTTGCCATTTGGCTTCAAAACTTGGAGAACATCCAGTTGACCTCTATTGAAGCCCGCTGGTGCATCCCAAGGATTGCCAACATAGTCGTTATAAGCAAACTGAGCAGCAATATATCCTGATGGTGGAACCTCAAGTAGCAGATCATTATAAGCATCATGTATCTTAGGCCATAGTGAATACAAAGCACAATAACTTGAGTTAAAGTTCTGAGTATTCTGTCTCCAGGATACCATATCTGTAACCGTACCGGTAGAAGCATAAGGTATATCCAGAATGGCTATACAATCCGCACGGCTCTCCGCCACAGCTTTTATCTTAGTTTGGACTGAAATATCTGTCTCCCCACCATCAATGAGTATTCTTACATCTACATCATCAGGATTAACAAATTCATCCCATCCAGATACTAAATCTGCAGAGGAAATAGCGCTTCCATCACTTCCTTTCAAAAAGTCAAGTCTAGTAGCTTGAGCTTTTGGAAGTTCTGTATCAGGCACATTTCTCGTTCCACCGGTTGTGGTAGTATTATCCACTACCAGGATGTATCTACTTACTCCATTAATCTTGTTCTCGAGATATAATTGCTTTCCATGACCATCCACTTTTGTCTTACGAGATACTTTATGCCTCTCTACTTCCGACCAGTTACCATCTGCATCTTGATAATATACAACAATTTCAAATGTATATTGATCAGTAGGAACTGGATCGGTACCATCCTTGATACTCTCAATTTTGATGCCAACCTTGTTATTCCAAGCACCTGGGTTAGCTCCCAAGATTTGGAAAGCAACATCATCAGTATATCCGGAAGTTATACCTCCCGCTGAAGATGCTTTTCCAACAGAAAAGGCAGCATTACTCTCAGATGAAGAGGAACCCATTATATCAACCCCACCATACAGTGCTCCGTTCTCCACCCGCAAACAATATAACGTGCTACCTTTAGACAGATATGCAAGAGCAGCGTAGTGGAAGAAGTGCCCAGAAGTCGGATCTGGTTCACCATACTCTTCTATAAACTGTTGGTCACTGGTGATGAGTACTATATCATCAACACTTCCCTTAACAGAATACCCTACAATTGCAGCTGATGAGGTAGCAACTCTTGGTGTTATGTCAGAGATATCTTTTTCTTTAACATATACACCCGGACTGAGAAAAATACCAGCCATCTCAACGCCTCCTATAAAAAGTTTATCTTATTTCTGGTCTCATCAATTCTAATGATTTCACCTTTGATTTGAAAAATTTAGTCCAATACTTTCTATTAGTATTTACTTTAGCATTGCAACTTCTACACAAAGTTATTAAGTTATTAGAATCTAAATTTTCCTTCGCATAATCAATATGATGAATAGATAATTTCTTGCCTTCATCTTCCTGAGTTTTATCACAAAGTTGGCACGTATGATTATCTCTTTCTCTAATTGATTCTTTCAATTCTTCATTGAATTCAAATGGATATGGAAAGTTTGAGATTCCTCCTTTCCAATTAAAATTCCTCTCGCCAAGATGAGAAATTTTCATTTTCTCTTTAGTATCTTCAGAATGATGTCTACCGAACATTGGATTATTTTGTCCAGTTCCATCTCTCTTAGCTTTGCAGATGCAGCAGCTGCAGTTTGGTTTGTGGTTCAGAGGTTTCCCTCTATTCCAAGCAGGTTTACCCCTTCTATGATGTGCAGATAAATACTTAGGGATTCCAGTGTATTTATGATGAGGCTTTATTTCTATTCTGTCGCCGCAACCGCAGGTGCAAAAATGTAAATAGTATTTGATCACTGCAGCTCTGGCCTCAATTTCACATCTATAATAAACTGCTCGGTGTAATGTCGGTTGTTCTTTCCAATGTAATCCCTATGGAAAGTGACTTTGGTTACCTTATTTTTCTTTATCGACCATTTCCCAAACATCTTATTCAAATCATCATCACTTATTCTATCTAAAAATTGATTGACAGTGACTTTCCTTTTGCCCCAAAAATTCTCAGGGTCTTTATGGCGAATCTCAACTTTCCCCCACATCTTAATTCGCTCTAACCATCCTGGTATAGTAACATCAAAAGTACAAGGGAGAATTTCTGGAGTAGCTATCTCATCGCGCATCCGATCTAATTCAGTTGCGGTCAAGGTTTCTTCCAGAGTTGGTCCCTTATCTCCCTGGAGCAGAATGTCATATAAAACAGTATCCATCATCATCCTTCTACCTTTAGTGAGACGACTTTATCTTCAGGAACATTATATTTTTTCATTAAATATTCCAAGTCGTCACTAGATTCTACCGTTTCAGGTTTTCCTCTTCCTTTATCATCCCAATAACCATATCGTGGTATCACCATCGCAACTTTACCTGTCTTAGCATCTATGGCTTCAAACGACTTTCCAAAGTCAGTAATAAATCCCTTCCCGGTAGGTTCAAATTCATTAACTATTCTTTCATACAATTCGTTATCCATCACTCCACCTTGTATATAGATCCATCTGCGACAGAACTTTGTAATGTTTCGGTTACTTTAACAGAAGTTACATCACTGGCATATCCAGAACTAACCACAGTATAGATTCCATCATTTCCTGTAGAATTCTGAATCCTAAACTTCTCGCCGGCAGAGAAGTCTCCTGGGAAGTTACCAAAGATTTTCACGAGGTTGTTAGTAAGATCTATCTCATAAATATCATATAAGTTTCTTCTAAAGAACCTTAGAGCAGCTTCCAGTTCGGTATTCTGATCCGAATCATCAACAATGATTTCCTCATAATTCTCAACTTGATCTTTATCGTAGAATGTTACAACTATCTTGCTTATCGTCTTGAAGCTAAGACCTCTGAATATCCAGGCATCGATCTTGATAGGCATCTTGAAGCAAAAAACTATTCCTTTTTCAAATTCTTCAGGAACAGTAGATTCATCAACAATATCCCCAAGATGAATATCTGGAGTAATCTCATATAGGTCATTATATTTAAGCGAAACTTTGGGATTGTCTTGCTGCCAGAATATATAATCCTCCATGCATTCATAAATCTTATCTAAATCTTTGCTCCAAAACCAAACATTATATCTCAAATCCACTGGAACAGCTTTGACGTGTGCAGTTTCTTGAGTAGTGGAACTTGTCGAAACCCACATTCCCCTTCTTGAAACAACACTTCTATTTCTATCCCAACTAAAACTTGTTCCTTCTCTATAAAAATTTATGAACTCTAGAAAATTTTCTCCCCGCTTCTCGGCGGCGATTCTCATAGCCGTGTCTTTTGGAAATTGAAATACTCCCTCATTAATATTTTCCTCTTCTATGCTATGCTGAGTATCAATTCCCAAATTAGATCCAAATCGATCATAGATAAGGAGTTTCAGGGCTAAGTCATAGCTTCTTAAGAAAGAACTATTCGCCATCTTCTACGCCCCTCAAAATCTTTATGAAATACTTCACAACCAAATCTTCAAACTCTCTGGTTGGGCAAGCCAAGTTAGTTTTTACCCATTGCTCGGCGAACAATTCTGGACCCGTCCCGAGAATAATATCTTTAGCATCCTTATAACTTTTGTACATCATAAGAGACGCCATTAAAGCGCTCTGGTGAAATAGAAAATCAGCAGGACAACTAGGATCACATTCTAATTGTAGTTTAACCTTAAAATCCATTAGTCGAGCAATCTTGTTTTGCCCTCACTTTCGTTAACTTCAGTAAGATCCCGAGTAAAGGACACCTGTCCTTTCAACTCATCTTCGTTGGTTATACTAACATTCTCAAGAGAAGATCCACTAGGAAGATCAACTTGTTGTCCATTCTTAAGTTTTAATGGAACAGTCTTCTGAGAAATATTTTGTATTCTTTTAGCTTTCATTACTCTCCCTTCTTATGCCTGAACCCTTCTTGGAACAGCCGAGTAGGTTTTTCTTATAACTGCGTCTTGCATTCCCTTACTCGCCGCATTTACTATTTCAAATTGTTCAGCTCCCTTATAATTTCCAGGAATGAATTCCGGCTCTATCTCAAAATAACTTCTTCTGCAGACATCAATGCTTACTACTTGCCCAGCATTTGCTCCAGAGATAGCCGTAGCTTTATTACCAAACCAAACTAATATTGGCAGCACATCCTCTGTAAATAGACCTAACTTCTTTAGTCTATATAAACTTGGATTCCAGTTAATGAAAATTTTAGCTGAGTAGCTATCAAAACTATAATCACTTGGTGTAGCAAATACATCAAGTTTTTCCGCCGTGTTATATGATGATGTAGTAGGAATATACAAAGTACAGTCCATTCCAATAGCATCTAAAGCTACATCAACGTAGTCTCGAAGTACATCAATCGTCTCTCTTGGAAACATTCGCGTAGTCATATCATACTCCCATAATACTCTTGATTTTGCTCACCTCATCTGGAGTTATTTCCTCATCCTTAAGAAGTTCCTCTAATTCCTTTATGATTGTCATATACTGGTAACGAGCTATAAACTTAAAAGCCGCATTCATATCTCTCCAGTCATTAACCAGCTTTGTGTTCTTGAGGTCTTCCCACGACTTGATAGCCTTATTTCCAAGCCTTCTCAACTCAACCCAATTCTTTCTCTTTAGGTGCAAACTCTCTATATCCTTTTCAATATCCTCAAGTTTGCCTTTTAATCGAACACGAAGTTTTTCCTGAGCTTCTTTTGGTAGCCGAGGCAAAACACCATGGATTGTTTCATAGTCGATTACATCCCTCTTTAATTCGCCTATAACTATATCCGTTCCCTGAACAGCATTTTTTATGTCATCGCCAATATTTGAAAAGTCTTCATAAGGATCGAAATCCATTGGAACTATTCTAGGACCTTTTTTCCATTCATCGTTTTGAACATCATATACAGAATCGGAAAGGTGGTCAATATGTGATTGTAGCTGCACAAAAACTTCGATCCTATGTTTGTCTACAAAAGCATCTATCTCCTCAGCATGCTCATCGAACCAAACTTTCGTCTCTTTTTGCTTTTCCTCAGTCCATGCACTAATATCCTTGGGAACAATATGGACGTCGATATCCGCATCTTCAGTGTAAAGATTCGTACCAATAGATCCTACTATCCTAATTTCCTCTGCTATATCTACCAGGTCAACTGGTTCATAAGCTTTAAGAACATCGAATATCTTTTCTTTAACCTCTGGCCTTAGAATATATTTATCTTCACTCTTTTGCCAAACAGATAAATCCAAATCTTCTTGAGGAAAGTCAATTAAAGATTCTTTTAAGATTTTTTCGAGAAGATTTCTCATATGTCTTCTACTTCAGCCTCACCCTTCTTGAGTAGTTCTTCTTCATTCGCAGCCAAATCGTTCAAAAGCTTCTGGAATTCTCCAACATGAACGCGTTCTTCGTCCGCTATACTCAGTAAAACTTTCTTGACCTTTTCATTGTCTGTAGCATCTGCGTGTGCTTGATAAAGATGAGTAGCTTCTTCTTCAGCTGCTAAGTCAAGTCTGAGCGCTCTTATTAATTCAGCGTCTGTCATCTTCCTTGGAGGAACCATCCCGCTAAAAGGATTTACAAATGCTGCTTCATGTAGCTTTTCTATAAGTTCGTGCATATCACATCCCTTTATAATCCTTTATATAGTCCACTGTTTCCTGAGGAGCCTTATCTATTCCTAAGGTATTCAAATTCCCCGCACCCCAGTTATAAGCTGCCAGCCTATTTTCTACAGTATCCTCAATTCCAAAATGTTTAAGTAGTCGTGGAATTTCCACATTCATATAATAATTAGCAACGGCAGTATTTTTATCTGCATCATGAGCTTCTTCCCAAGTCCAATCTTCGCCCATCTTTTTAACCATCTGCTCCCAAGTAGGTCTCATGATCTGATATAAGCCTCTCGCTCCTTTAGGTGAATCAGGAGTATCCGGATCATTTCTAGACTCAATCCAAGCGATCTTGGACATATCGATAGAAACTTTAGATATCTCTTTTGGTGCAGTAATAACAGGTTTCTCAACAGGTTTCTCAACTGAACTAGCAGGTTTTTCTGCTGTTCCCTTCCATAAACCTAAACCAGCAGCAGCTCCACCTATAAGTCCAGTAGCAGCAGCCGTTCTAAGAGTTTTCTTTATATCCAACTCATTAACCGCCTCTTCTTTTGTGGCAGCCAAAGTTTTCTCAAGAAGTTCATACATTTTAGTGACTCGGATAATAAAAGCCTACCGCAACATCCTCAACTCCGCCCTCACGGTTGATTCTTATCGTGAGTGATTCAGCGGCATATCCCGATCCAGGAAGCCAATCTATATGCCAGTCAACCGCGTCGAAGTCAAAAAGCACTTCTATAGTATCCACATGATTATCTTCAGCATCAACTATCTCTACATCAAACTCAACTCTTCCTCGTGGAGTAACTGTTATGTCCTTTATGCCCCAGTCTCGATACTCAATTTCGATATCATATGATATGCGAATACTATCCGGACTCTGCTCTTCTTCGCCATCTTTCAAACCATCAACATAAACAGAAACAGTATCAACGTTTATACTATAGTTTTCGTCAGCTTCATTCAGGTTTGATAATTTTTCAACAATCTCTCGCATTATTCTTCCTTTACGATGACCATGAACTTCTTTGGATCTTCCTCATCCGTTACAACCTGACCCTTTTCTTTCCGAGCGATTTCTTCAGCATTAGCCTTATCTTCAATTCCCTTAGCTATAGTTGAAAAAGTTTGCTCATCTACTTTATCTTCACTAACAAGCCCGGCGAATTTCGCATTCAAAGTCCGAGCAAGCTCTTTTCCCTTTTTTGTAAGTTTATCTAAATCAGGATCGGTATCTACCTCTATCTTCTCTCCTTTTGGTAGTTCGACGATGCTAAGATTAAAAACATCTGAGTCTATTTTGCTTCTTGAAATCTCAATAACTACTTGTGATTCCACATCAGCTTCAATCTCTTTTTGCCTCATCTCTTTTTCTTCCAACTCAGACCTCATCGGAATCGCTCTGTTTTTCTCCACCCAGTTAGCTTGATAATCAGTGAATACGCGAATCTTTTTCCCCGCCACGTTCTGCGGACGAAAAGCAGAAACCGGATCTCCTTTTTTATCTAATAAAGGATTGCTCCAGAGTTGATTATGCTCATACTTAAATGTTAAATCCCAATCCTCTTCCTTCTCGTTAGTTGTAGCTGCAAGATAAGGTTTCATAGCCTTAGTAAGAAGGATATGTTTTAGATACACTATTCTAAAATCTTGTATATCATCAAAATCAGCTATTGCTGCGTCGACTCCAGCCTTGGTTAACTCATCAACCATCTGCTCATCGGATGGCCATTCATTCGGGATAACTCCATCCTCAAGGGCTTTATATAGCGCCGCTTGCTCTTCTTTTTCTATTCCAGGTACTTCGCCAACTAACTCGCGAATCCCCTCCTTGAGGCTTGACTCAAAAGGGGCATCATCCCCCTCTTTACTTCCTTTCTTCGGTTCTTCTGTAATTGGTCCTTCAACTTTAATATCCTCTCTAGATGGACGCTTGGCTTCTCTTTCAGCATGAGCTTTATCAAAGGCCATAACCGTTGTAGATTCTTCTTTTCCAGTACTCTTATTTTTCCAGGTTACCTTAAAAGGTTCTTTTGTTTGACCAGCGGCTAAGTCGGAATCTCTTCCCTCCATAGCTCTCTCAATTTTTTCGACAGAGATAATTTCAGCTGACGGATTTTTATCTTCAACAAACTGCTTCGCATCCTCTTCATCAAAGGCCATGACCTTATCCTCTTTTTCCTTCTCCCCATCCTTAAAAACTACTTTGAAGGGCTTCTTGAAAAAGTGAACAGTTCCTTTCTCCTCTTGAGTTATTCTTTCGGTATTCTCACTATCGCACTCAGTACACTTTGATTCATTACTTCGGAAAGTTCTGCAGCACTCATTACATAACCAAAGTGGTTTTTGTCTGCTCACAAAAGAAAATTTAGAATCTTTAACTCCTCTGGCCAGGAGCAAGTTTCGAACATCTGGAGCGGACATTTTTCCTTTTGAAGATTTTGCAGCTTTCTGAACAGCTTGCTCCCTTGTCATTTGACTTTCTTCTCTGGCTTTCCTATAAACTTTTATCACAGCATCTTCTAGAGTATCCACCTGCTCCATGGCCGCACCAAAAAGCCCTCTTTCTTTCATCTCATCTTCATATGCTTTTAGCACTTCCTCAGACTGAGTGATAAGTTCAGCATGTGCTTTGTCCGCCTTCCAAAGCTCAAGAGATCTACGAGCATTAGAATGAAGTTTTTTGAGTTCATCATCAGAAATATCCTTAATTCCTTCTATTACAGATTCCTTCTTTGGTTTAACCACCTTATCCGGTTCTATTTTTAACTCATCATCCTCAACGGGTTTGATAACATCTTCAGCATCTTTGGGTTTCTTTTTTGGCTTTTCGAGATCCTCTTTTGAGAGATCCTCCATATGAGAATCTTCAGCTTTAACATCTGGCTCCTCCTGAGGCTTCATAGTTTGCTCAGCATCTTCAGCTTCATTAGTTGTAGATTCTCTTGGTGGAATACCTAAAGTTTCTCCCGGAGCTACGTCCTCTACATGTCCGCATTTTAGGCATTTGATCTTGCCTTCTATTTCAGCTGTCTTCCCAGATCCACACCTAACACATCTATACTTCTCATTGACTTCAGAATCCTTCAACTCACTTGCACATACATTAGTAATGACAAAACCATCTTCAAACATTATGCTATAGCGAGCCACTTCTTCTCCAACGGATTCAACAACTTCAGCTACAGATTCGTTATGATTCAGCCTGCTTGCATGCTCATCAGCTCCAAGTGTTCTAACAAGGTCAGAATTATTAAGACCAGAGCCAAACATATTATAGACTACTTTATCGCCCTTCTTAAATGAGCCTCTTTCTTCATCTATATCCGGGGTTGTGGATTCCCGAATTTTGCCCAGTAGGTTAAGTACATCCTCATCTTTTGGATACATTCTACTTCTCCTCTTTTTCCATAGGTATTAAATCAACACTCTCCCCGTCGATATTTGTCCATTTCCCAGTTTTGCCGGTATTCTCCCAATCAATAAGATCCTTCACGCGGTCACTTATCTTCTTATCTCTCGACCAATGAGCTACATGATGTTTTCGACCATCCTTCATCACCGGCCTATAACAAATAGGTAGATCGGAAAATCTTAGATTAAGCAATTTGTGGATGCTTCTGGGAACAGAACCTGCGGAGAGTATGAATCCAAGAATTTCCTGAGCCTTCTTATCTTTAGGTAGTATTTTCTTCCCTTGTTCTGAGGCAACATCAAACAAATTATCCACGCCAGTCGCTGGAACTGAGGCGGAATAATCACCTAAAGTTTTGAGTAATTTCTGGTATAGGCTCACATCTCGAGCTTCTCGAATTTGCTTAAGTATGTTATCCATTGCTATTCCTCTAACAATCCTTCATACAATCTTCTACGTTCCAACGTATATATGTTAACTATAAGATATGATTACTTAGTCATATCCTCTATAACTTCGTAAAGTGTACCGAAAAAGTCGGTATTGAATTTCTCGTCACTCGGATATAATACTCTCCCAACTCTCTTAACAGAAGACACCCGTTTCTCTACCTCATCTAAAACATGTTCGCTATCTACATAAATAGACTCGGAGACCATAAAAGAGGTATCGACAGCAGCTTCAAAAATTAACGGGATATCATGAAATTTGCTTTTTATTCTAGTTCCATAGATGTTATCATAGCCTTTGAATACCTCATGGGCACTTAACGGCCTGCCACTATCTATATCATCGATAAGCATCTCCATGTTGCCTTTATCTTCACCATAGACATATAAGAGACCACTGGATAACTTCTGAGAATCCTTCTCTTTATTTTCAAATCTTATAGCAACTTTGTCTTCATTGGTTACAAACTCAGATACTCCAAAACGACTTGCCCAAACTTTTATTGTTTTGTCCAAGGAAGAAAATCTTTGCTCATTGAGCATCTCAGTTATAACCGGCTTCAAATCATCACGAAGCTTTTCAAGATCATCCTCCATAGCTTCGTTCAAGAGATCTTTTAAATTTAGGTATGAATCATCATCCAACTTTCCTGAGAACATTTCTTGGAAAGCTTCCCAGTGCTCTTTTGGAACGATGATCCTTAGAGCGTCTTCAATTCTAATATCCTTATTCCCATTGTCATCTTCCAATATTTCTAAACCCCATTTCCACTTCTGTCTCGATAAGTCTTTAACTTTAGTTCTGATAGCTCCCAAGTGAGCTGGAATAAAAGTTATGGCGTCCATTGTAGTGGCTTCGATGAGTTTTATTCTCCTATGAATCTCAACCTGCCCCAACTCGTCACACATATCAAAGTATTCTCTTGTCATTACCTCACCCTAACTAGATCTAAAAATTCTTTCCAACTGCTGCCTTCTTTTCCTTTTCTCGGATGTTTATATTCAAAGAAAAACTTATCCTCATTTTTAGCTAATTTATACAAAGATTTAATTTGACTTTCACTAGGCATTACAGAAAACATCACATCCATCTCTGACCGGGGCTCGTTTAGTAACCAACGGATATTCCCTCTATTTAAAAATTCATCATAAGCTAGACCAGGATTACCAGACCAACCTTCTTTCTCCAATGCCTCCAAGGCATAAGTATCATGATCCCCTATCACATATTGAGGAATCTCTTCAATTCTACCATCAGAAAGAACGTAACCTCCTCTTTTGAAATACGTCCACTGCTCACACAAACATTTCTCAAGAAGTTCAAACATTAGAAAAGCTCTTCCTCTGGAGGTCGTTCTCTCTTTCTTGGAGTTTCTACCTCTGGTTCTTCTTCAGGTTTTTCCGGTTCTCTTTCTGGACGCCTTCTGAGACGTTTTCCAGGTTTTCGTTTCGGCTTTTTTCTAACTTTCTTTTTCGGCTTTTCTTCTTCCTCTTCTTCTGGTTCCTCTAGCTCTTCCGGTTCTTCTGGTACTCCTGCTCGCCGTTTTCTTAAAGCTGCGGCCGCTCGTTTAACCCAACCAAACTCTTCTTTTGCTTCATCCTCCCACTCGCGTATTTCTTTACCGTAGAAATCCCGAAGCCACTTTGCCATTGTACTTCCATAGAATGGAAAGGCCTTGAGCAATCTGTCTAAGTGCTTACAAACCATTCCATATTGTCTTGGATTTCTGACTTTTGGAGGACGCGTCTCCTTCCTTGTATACTTAGCATCATATTTGCCCAAACTCCTTATATAGTGACCACCCCAGTAAAGGTCTGCCGGGCAAGAGCAGAATAATTGAATATCCGCCCTATTCATAAATTCCTTGGCCAGCTTTCTCAGGTCAACTCTTGATTTGTCTGCAGTCCAAAACCTTCTATCCTTGACCAATCTTTCTAATGTTGGTTTCACATTCTTAAAGTGGATATATCCATCATACCAGACATCATCTTTTGTCCCACTATGCAGCCTAAACTTCCAAGTCTCTGGATCTTGATCATCAAGACGAATGCCTCCCTTATCTTCTACTCCCTTTGTCTTTTTGTCGAAGTCGGGAAAGAGTCGTTTTATGGATCGATGCTTCCTTAAAATATCACTAGCGGTAGCTTCTACTAATTTATCTATTAAATCAATCATTGTGTACTAAGTAAATCTCCACTCAGTAATATTCTAAAGTTTTGTGTCTTTCCAATATCCGTGATTGCTACGTCTTGGATTTTTAAGCCCCATCCATCTGAGGCGTTTCTAACTGATTCTAAAAGTTTATTTTTTAACTCATCCAAACTGGATTTTAGCTCATCCAAGGTATGCTGACGGACATAATCACAAACCACGCCTAAGACCACATTTTGAAGACTCTGGTCGTAATCATGAACCTCCAGAAGAGCTTTCATGGCATTCTTAACATAATATCTGATAGATGTACCAACAGTTACATCATGACCATCTTTTGTCCAAACTGATTGAGCTCTAATATCCTTTACTTGCGTTTTAGTTTTGCATGTTTCATATTCCATTATCCAAGGAATTATCCAATACCATCCTCCTGCCTTTGTTTCAGTAAGCCAGGTATTTTCATGTTTTACTCTTGGATGCCAAGGCTTCATCGCCCATGGCTTTTTGATCCATGTCCATCTAATCCAAGGCCAGTAATCCCACGGCCATCCTTTCCAAGGTTTTGGTACCTGCCTAAAGCCAGCTTCATCATCTCGGATAATAGCGGGCCTTGGAATAAATCCTGTTATTGTTTCTAATAAAGATATGACCCACATAATATTTCAAAAATTCCGAAAAATTTCTTTGAGTACAAACCATCATTTTGTATAATTACTTATGAATGGTTAAAATCAACGCCCCTCTTATATTTTGAGAAAGTTAAGGATGACGTCCACCTGTAGGCGAAAGTTTACCCCCAGCTTTCGCCTATCTTTATTTTCTTTTCATCATGATTACCCATCTGCAATCCCTGGCGAGTCTTGCTTGCAAGTCCTTTACTTCTTCTCTTCCTTCGTCAATCATAGCCTGGCCATCAATAGGAGTATCAATAATAGCTGTCTTCCTCAAAGTATTTCCTTCTATCTGCTTTACTAACGCCTTAGCGTAATAAAGCACCCAATCCAGGATGTATTCATTTGTTACATTCTCGTTACTTAGAATCCTTTTCGTTCCAATTACAAATAAACTTGAAACATTGTTTGGAACGTTAATGGCGTAAACATATCCTCCGGTTGTAGGATCATCTGACTTCTGCCAATGAAATCTAAAGTTTGTTCCTACATATATTCTGTAGTTTCGGAAAGCTTCAGACATCATAATCAAGTCGGTAGTAACATTATCCAAAACGGTTATACCAGTTAATGTCCAAAGAGGATGATCGTTCCAAATCCAAGTAGTTGCCTGCGTCGGAATAACATCTACAACGGATTTAAATTCTGGATCAATTTGAACTCTCTTAGTGCCAGCGGCGTAGTCATATACACCCGATATCTTAAATGCTGAATGAGTATTCCAATATCTAACAGCGTTATCAACTTGTTGAAGGAGAGTATTCGTAGGAGATATTAAAGTTAGTGGCTTAAATTCTTCCACTATCCAGCTAACCATTTCAGTTCTATTCATTTGCTCTCCTCACTCATTTAGCTCTAATAAAATCTTTAGTTGTTTTTCGATGCATTGCTCTTCAAAGGGAGCGTCTCTCGTCTCATTGAAGATGCTCTCAAAAATCTCTCTTCTCTTTGCAACCTTCCTCTCTGAAACCATTAAAAGGAGTTTTCTATGGAGCTCATGCAACACACCTCGAGCTCTTTCATGATCCATCTTCTCACCATTATTCTTTAGGGATTTCTTCTACTTCTACTTCTGGATTCTCATCAGTTCTCTCGCCCGGTTGTAATTCTGGAGCATCAGGATTCATCTCTCTCCATTCCTCAACAGAAATCTCTTCTACTTCAGGACCATTGGAAGTGGATATCTCCGGAGGATTTTCTGGAAGAACTATTCCTGACTCTTTCAACTGCTTTCCTTCAAACTCGGGCGTACCTTCCTTCCAAGGAGCATCTGGCTCTGCCGTCCCGGGTAGATCCGGAGTATCATCCACTCCATGCTCTGGAAGCGGTTCTTTAGGTCGGTTTATAATATTCTCACTGGGAACATTTTCAAGAGATGGTGCTGTAAGAGGAGCTTCACTGAGTACTGGAATTTCCTCAGGCTCTTCTACCTTCTCTTCAGGTTCCACCGCAACTACTTCCTCCTCACTAACTTCGGGAAGAACTACGGGAATTTCTTTTCTCTCTTCTTCATGCATTCCCGCTTCAACAATTATGCCCAATTTCAAATGCGCTTCAAAATCCCCTCGGTCTTTGAAGTCCACTCTCTTTACTTCTCCCTTGGAAAGGAAATAAATTCCCCCACAAGTTTTCAATTGAAAATCTTTTAACGCTCTAATTTTTTTCGTTATCATTTCTCTTTCTCTCCCATCAAATTCAAAAAGAAGCATAGGGAGGAAAAATATCCTCCCCATGCGAACAAACAACGCGTCACTACTACGAAGTCTGATATCCGGAGCCGAGATTAGTGATCTTGCCTTCGTTAAACAGACCGGCATTGATAACCTTGAAACCTGCTGCTGAGAGGAATCCCTTCTGAGCAATCAAGTCACTGGTGATCAATGTTGGAGTGGTGAACAGAGGAATATACGGAGCATAAATGAAGCCCGCATAGAGATAACTTGGACCACGGAAGCCACAAGTGTAATAATCTCTCCTCTTGAACGGGTTCTGGACAACCGTACGACCATCCAAGTCACCGATTACCATCGGACCAGTTGGAACTGGAGCGGCAGCCTTACGCGGAGTAAATCCATGATCAGTTAACTGCCTGATCACTCGGGCAACATTATTACCACAATGGATAAAGGTTGCCACACCACGTTTGGTTTTCTCAAAGATAAGGTTCGAAGCTTGTTCGATTCTATCTTTGAATTCTGCCTTTTTCCACAGCCAAGGTTCACCAAGACCAGGTCTGGCATCCCAATCGGTTGGAGCAGTAGCAGCTTCAGATGAAGATGCCGCTTCATCGATCATATCCAAACCTACTTGGTCAATGGTAAACTTAACTTCGCTGCCGAGATACTTCACCAGTTCACTCTCAAGATCGATTCCATGCGCCTTCATTAAATCGATTTGAGCACCGATGCTGTACTTAGCCCTCAGTGGGAAGTCAATCGCTTCCACTGTTGACTGAGTGACAGATACATCAACTTCCGGAACGCCAGTCTTGTTGCCATAGGCGTCTTCCACAAGGTCATACTGGTAATCGTAAGTGATGTAAATAGTATCGCTACTTGAAGTTCCGGTGACTATAAAGTAGTATGTTCCATTAGCAGCTATCGAACCAGTTCCACTAATATAAGTACCAGTAATCTGCCCTGAGGAGTTACTGGAACCAACCAGAGTTCTGGATTCGTTGATAGTACCAATATTAGATACTGTCTCAATCTTGACATTCTCAAGATTGATCAACTTATTATAGTCAAGGGTACCAGAAGTGATACCATCACCTTGGCCGACAGCTTCGTCAACCACTCGAGCCATTGCATACCGACGTCCACTCTTGCCGATAGAATGACCAGTTTTGGCTCCAAGCATTGTATCTCCACTGGAGACGTTGCCCTTGTTGGAACCATATTTCACATCAAGATAGAACACAGCTGCGATTCGCCGATCCATAGCCTGCACAACCGCTATCTCATTAAGAGCTAACGATGGCAGCAATGCCGCGATAACAGGAAGCTGAACGCCTAAGAAAGCAATATTATCCTCAGTTGTAGTTTCAAACAACCTGGTTCCAGCTTTTAATCCTGTATCGATAATGGCATTGTAAAGACATTGTGCTACGTTCCGCTTCTCATAAACCGACATTCCACGGTTTTGATTAGCCTGAACGTGCTCTTCAACTATGCCGAGATACTTCTTGATTCGGGGAATCTTCATCAAGGCTTCTTGCTGTGAATGTAGGGCAGCTAATTGAGATTGTACTAATTCTATGTCAGTCATTTTCAAATCCCCTCTTTAATTAACTGTTCATACCTTCAAACACATTATTTACACTACGTTTAGCTCTCTCATGTTCTGGATCATTCTTAGGTTTACTAACAGCTACACCCGATATGGACTCAGAGTGAAGTGCACCCCGCCTGCTAGCATCTAAAATTTCATCTAGAACATCATCCACTTGTTCTGGCGATTCACAATCCTCAAGAAGTGCCCGAGAATTTTCATCGACTTTCAGATTAGTTTCAGAAAGTCTAAACTCAACAAAACGCTTAATAAACTCCTTTGTAACTTCTTCTCTTACTCTTTTTTCTGTTTCTGTTTTTGCCTCCTTAATCTTTTCCTTAGCTACTTCATTTGCTTCTTGCAATGCCTTTTCATGTTTTACTTTAGCTTCTTGTAAAGCTTTCTTATGCTTGCTCTCAGCAGCAGAAGCAGACTCCTTCAAACTCGTGATATCTTTAGACAGGTCGGATTTTATTTTCTCTACCTGTTTTTGAACTTTCTTAGCCTGCTCAACCTTCTCGTCCAACTGCTTTTGTAAATCAGCTGAAAGTTTTGCCTTCTCCTCTAATTTGGATCGTAATGCTTCAACCTCTCGTTCCTTAGCTTCAAAGGTTTGATTCGCCTTTTTGATAAGTATTTTAGCTTCAAGAGCTTTTTCTTTTCTGGCCTTTGCCTTAAGGTCATTTTTCTCACTTGTAGCTTCTTCAAGAAGTTCCAATGTTTTATCTCTTTCAGCTCTTGTTGAAGCTTCCTTAACTTTCAGGTCTTTAATTTCTTTGGCAGTGGTTGAGATAGATTCCTTTTTACCTTTCTTCCTATGAGCTTTCTTCACAGCCTTTTCTTTTCCAAGTTGCTTCATGGCTGTAGGATAGGCTTTCTTAAGAGCTTCTTCTCCAGAATCGCCCCCATCTTTATATCCTTTAGCTATTTTAATAGCAAGCTCATGGAAAGCTTTTGTATGAATACCTTTACCATCTGGAGCAGGAAGTCCGGCATCCCGGTACATCTTCTTGATGTCTTCTGTTTCGTCTATCTCTTCGGACTCTTCTAACTCTTCCTCCGCCCATTCATTGTATTCATTGATAAGCTCCTTAAGTTCTTCCACTCCAGGAATTTTATCACTTAAGTCAGGCAGCTCCTCTTCAATAGCTTTGATTGCATTTGGATTAGGATCTTCAAACTCATGGTTTTCCAAATATTCCATCTGAGTAGCTATAGCAGTACCAAGGCGAGAGTCAAGGATGTTAAACAATTCTGTGTACTGTCCTTCGTATGTCCAAGCTCCTTCATCTACTTCTTCAGCTTCTTCAAGAACTTTTTTACCTTCATCACTGAGTTCTAATCCAACTTCTTTGCCTCTCTTAATTACCTCTTTCTTGGAATTGGTTAATCCTGTAAGATGTTTCGCAAAAGCATTGTCAATAGACTTGAAGAGTTTCTTCACATCCGCAGTAGACAACTTTTGTTCATCTACTTCAGATTCTGATACTCCTTCTACATGTCCACACTTATGGCATTCCCACTGAGATATGTCTCCCTCGGCATGAGGTGCTCCTTCGGACATTTCAGCTCCGCACTTAGGACATTTCTTCTCGTCCAGCTTTTCTTCTAAAACCGGTTCGGTATATCCACACTTCACACACTCAAACTGATTATCTTCAGAATCAGGAATTGCCCTTATCTCCATCTTTTCCTTACATTTTGGGCATTTCTTTTCATCTACTTTTTGCTCTTTGACTTTTTCATCAAAGGTACTCTTGATAATAGAATCTATCTTATCCTTATTCAATCCGGAGAGATGAAGCACTTTTCGTATAGCATCTTCTTTCTTTCCTCTACGCTTCATCACTTGAGCAAGTTGGTGTGCATATACCAGATCTTCCTCATCTACTCGGGTTTCGGATATTTTTGTAAATCCTTCTCTATCAAAATCATTCCATGACTTCTTAACTAGAGCTCCAACACCTCCACCCATAACTTCCAGATTAACTCCGTTCACGTCAAAGCTATCTACAACATAAGATTCGCCTGCTCTATTCTGAACAACACTCCCTTTCTGGAGACCATGTGCTTCATCAATTTCAGACTCAGATTCCTTAGTTGCTTTCTTGTGCTTATCACACTTCTCTTCCATCTCCTCTTCAGGCATTTCTGGTTCAGCTACTATCTCTGAATCAACTTCTGGCTCTGGTGGAAGTTCAGGTTCTTTTTCTACCTCTTTTGGAGGTGGAACCAAAGTAATGCAAACCGAATCTGGATTCTCTACCTGAACTAACGTTCCATCATCAAGCATTACCCCAACACCTTGTTCGTCAATAGTAGTAACTTTCCCAGATTCATTTTCGTAATCACCTTCTGTAAGAATGACCTGGTCATCAACTTCGATACTTTCCTTACCAGGCTTCTCCGCAGCTTTGCTAACTTCGATATTTTTATATTTACGCTTAACAGCACTTGCAACTTTTTTCACAAGGTCTTCCAAGCTTCCCTTATACCAAGGCGGAGCTTTGCTATACTGATTAGCTCTGGATAATGCATTCCTTGCCTGAGCTTTATTGTTAATTGGGAAGTGATCCTTATCATCTTTAACCTTGGAACTTCCAGCAGGAAATATAACATCTCCTCTATTTCTAACTTTAGCCTTCGGATCCTTCTTAGCCTCTGGGACTGGCTCGTCTTTCATAAGTTCTTCAGGAGTTTCATCTCCAGTGACTGCTGGCATTCCCATTCCAGTATTTCCTGGTTCGGGCATTTCTACCGGAGGTTCTCCAGGACCTGGGCAAGGTGGAGCTTCTTGTTCCGGCTGAATAAATATTGTACCATCCAGCTCTATAATAACATAAGCTGCTCCATTTATCTTTACTTCTTTCCCACCACTAGAATCCATTCCAGGAATTGATATATCAACTTCTTTTCCTTCCTCAACCTTTGTAACTTTGCCTTCCATCTCATTGCCATCTTGGATAAAGTTGATTGGCATGCCCTCTTTAATAATTCCTTCTTGGACTGCCTGCTCTATAGTTTTCTTCTCCGCCACCTTTTTTTGCTCCTTAAGTATTTCGCAACGGCCGCATCCACCACATTCACCTTTTGACTCTTCGCACTTCATTCCTTCAAGTAAACATGTTGCGAATTTTCTTTCACTTTCGTTTACATCTTTACCTTCAAGGACTTTCTTAATTTCGGATACTACGTTTCTCCTAACATCATGAGGAAGAGCTCCAGGAGTACTTGGATCAGCTGTGAAGTCTGTAGTTACATATCTGTAACTTTCAGGAACAACTCGATGATAAGTTCCATCCTCATCCTCTGCTTCTTCAAGGTCGCCTTCGGCTCTAGTAGAAACACCAACCTGGCAATTTGCTCTAAGGAGTGCATCTACAATCCTACCACATGGAGTATCAACAACATCCATTTTCTGCCACATAATCCCATCATCTTTCCACATCTCGAAGATAACATGGCTGGTTTTTTCAAGGTTAGATTGTGTTTCATTAGGATGCTCAGCGTGACCAAATAGCCTCCGATTCTCCATCTTTTCTTGCAATTCTTTTTCATTGCATACTGCTTCCCAAACCTCATCCTCATAAACTCGATTGTTAGCATTCCTCTGACCAATGTTGCAAATAGGGTAGGTTACTCTACACAGAACACCTTCAGGAAGTTTGTCTCTGGATACTTCTTCTAGAATTGGTTTTGCCAGAATTGTCTCTACAAGCTTCATTGCAATATCCTCTTATAATTCCATAACTTATAACTACGACGAATAGCCTGGGCAGGATTCGAACCTGCAAGCTCGTTTGAGCAGTAGTTTCTAAGACTACCGTGTATGCCATTCCACCACCAGGCCGTAGTGGAGAGGATGGGAATCGAACCCACCACAGATTGCTTGCAAGGCATTCTCGCCCCTTGGAACATGCCTCCCCAATGAGCTGGAGGAGGGAATCGAACCCACAACCACTCGCTTACAGGGCGAGCGCTCTGCCAGTTGAGCTACTCCAGCAACTCCGAGTGGCAGGATTCGA
>JAHQJS010000001.1:74870-90645 GCA_019057385.1 Candidatus Borrarchaeum weybense
TTCTTCTTATGAGGCAGGCAAGCTAACCACTGCTCTACGCCGCAATATTATTCAAGAAGACCCCGTAATCTTTCTTCGGCCTTTCTTTCAGTAATATCCTCATGCTCATCCACTTGGATTTTACTTTCCTTTTTGGCCTTAGCCTTCTTTTCTTTTTCTTCTTTTTCCTTCTTAGCTTTAGCTTCCTTCTCAGCCTTTTCCTTTTTGGCCTTTGCTTCCTTTTCAGCTTTTTCCTTCTTAACCTTTTCAGCCTTGGCCTTAGCATCCTTGTCTTTCTTCTCTTCTACAGACGAATCCTCTTTAGACTCATCCGCTGGTGTTTCCTCTTCGGAATTTTCTTTCGCCTCAGGCTCTTCTGCTGGTGTTTCCTCTTCCTTCACCTCTTCAGATTCTTTTGCTTCGGGCTCAGATTTTTCTTCCTTGTCATCCTTGTCATCTTTGTCGTCATCTTTCTTGTCGTCCTTATCATCCTTGTCATCTTTGTCGGCCTCTCTTTCGGCCTCAGAAGGAACCACATTTTCTATATCCGCTAGCTTCATTCCATAATCTGCGACCTTACTATACTCTCCAGCCTTGAGAGCATCAGATGCCATCTTAATCAAAGCTTTTACACCTTTGGCCACATCAATCTCGTTAATTCCGCACTCTGCCAACTTCTTGAGAATTTGCTTTTCGTTGTCACCCTCTTTTGTAGCCTTGCCTTCCTCCTGCTTTTCCAGCTTTTCAGCTTCTTTGAGAAGCTCCTCAGCTTTGGCTCTCAAACTCTCCGGAGTTTTTTCCTCTTTCATTTCAATATCCCCTACATTTTCATTTTCAGATTTGTTTTGCTCCTCCGACTTTGGAGCTTCTTCTGTTTCCTCCATGGCTTTTCCGCTTCCATCCTTGTCTTTCTTCTCAATACCAACCGCTCGTTTTTGATACTGAGTATAATCTTTACCAAATTTCTTAAGCATTATAGCATCAATGAGATCTTCTTTCTCAGGCAATGTTTTAGCCTGATCACCCATGGCATCTCTGAGCTCTTGCATGGACATCCCATCAAGGATATCCAGTTCTTTTTCAATGGCGGCTACGTCTTCATTTACTGCAAGGCCTCTTTTAGCTATCTCCTTCTCAACTTCTGCCTTATCAGATTCATAAGTAGCAATTCGATATCCTTCATCCATATGTTTGTAGAATGCTACGAGTTCATCATCCTTCATGTCGTAAATGTGGCAAACACATTCGTTCTTTTCCATTGGACAAGGCTCTCCAGCTTCTTTTCTTTTGCCTACATCGCTCATCTGCTTCTGACGTGAGCCTTTGAACGGTCCTGTCCCATCCCTTTTTCCTGGCGTTTCCTTGCCTTCCTCCTGCTTCTCGCTTTTAGTCAGGAGCTCGTGATAATCAGTTTCATCCATATTTGATAGAGCATCAAGAGTGAGTTCCCTCAAGCCTTCTTCAGAAATCTTGCCAGTTTCATCTTTCCACATGGAAACGAACTCAGGACTAAAACTAAATTCTTTTTCATTAATACTAATGATAACATCAGTATCTGATTCCAGAAGAACGTAAACATCAAAAGTATTTCCTTGTGGATCAGTTACTTTCATCTCCTTCATTTCTTTTGGCTCAGGAGCTTCTTTGGATTCGGATTTTCTTCGATCTACTTCTACTACATTTCCCTCAGGGTCAACAAGCTCCCAGGCGGAATCCTCCCAAGCGAAGCCATCGCCTACAGGAATTTCTTTATGATTAAAAGGTTGAATAAACTTTTCATCCGCGTCAGATACTTTGAAATCTTGAGTAGGATCCGATTTCAAGCGGATTGTCCATCCTCTAATATCAGGAGCCACTCCATCCAACTCTAAATCTTTCCAGCCTAGATCAGTCCAAGTTGTTAACTCATTAATTTTTCTCTCATTAGTTTTAGATTCTGCTATCCTTTCTCCATCTTTTGACTCCATTCTATGAGATGGTTTTCCTCTTGGATCCTCTTTACCCACATACACTCCTCCAATGGCAGTGGCTATTTTTGTGCCAGCGGCATCGGCCGCCTCTTCACTTACAAACGTAAATATCACAGTTGCGGAACGACTTCCTTCTCTGGTCTTTAGAACTTGCCAACCATCTCCAAGTGACGCCTTATTTATAAAGATGATATTATTTTCATGTGAGGTAAGCTGCTCATTTACTTTCGACTCTCTTGGCTCTCCAAGATAACTCATAACAGCACGGGAAATCAATGTTCGTAATTCTTCATTCTCTGTAAGCTGCTTCCATATAAATTCTTCAGAAAAAGTTTCGCCCAGTTCTTCTTCTGCTTCCCAAGCCTCCCGGATGATAGCAGCCATATTATGAAGTACAGTTCTTTCCCATCCTCTTTCATCTACTTTCGATTCAGATAACTTATCAACTTCAGCATTATAAGCGTTCCAATAACTTCTATCAGAACTACTTAATGTCTGACCCTTAAGCAGCTTATCTGTAATATCTCCCATCCTTTTCTTAATAGCAGCTTTATCCCTATTCTTCAGATCCGTTTTGAATCCTTCCTCTATCTTTGATTCATGCTGCTTACTCGCCGCAAGTCTCTCAGGCTCTTCCTCTTCAGGAGCTAGAGGCTTTTTCTTAGGTTCTTCATACATCTCTACCTCAGGCATCTCTTCTTCTTCTAACCTAGGAAGGATATATTTCAGGAATATTCCACGCTCTATTGACGCTATATCAACTTCTCGGATAGCATCAATTATAAAATCAACTACTGTCTCTTCCGAAACTTCTATATTATGATCCCGAGCTGAGAATCTCTTTACTCCTTCTTGGTCTACAACTACAAAGTCTTCAATCTCGCCTTCTTCACCTTCATCTGTGATAAAATAGTAATGCGTGTCTTCAGTCTTTCCGAGATATTCTTTCCGTGCTTCTACTGGCTTTTCAGGTTCTTTTACCTCTTCTGGTGGAGGTGGCGGTGCATCTGGATCTTCCTCATCTGGTTCATAATCTTGCTCTGTTAGCTTTTTCCTTCCAGCTTCGGCATTCAGGTCTTTGGATTCTTTAATTTTAGATTCAAAACCTGGTTGGTCTCCTAAATCTAATTCTTTAACTGCATTCAGAATGATATCTTCTGCTTCAAAAGTTGTGATTCCAAACTTTCTAGCAGCTTCATCTCTAATACCTATCTCATCATAATGACCCTTGGTATCTATCTGATGCATTATTTGTTTCTTAATGTACTCCAGAGCTTCTTGGTATATCTGCTCACCAATTCCTTCATTAGCCCTCTTCTCAGCAAGATCGCTTTCGTGAATCTTATCCAGAAGATTAGTAAAGCGTTCATCTTCTTTCAGCTTGTCATTAGCAGAGCTATGAACGGTTTCTTCAACCTTTTTCTTCTTGGGCATGCCAGGATTTTCTGCTATTAAGTCAAAATATTTATCCATTTTCCTTGTCCACCTATTCTATTTTAGAACCCAAATATATCGCCGACTTTTACTTCCCATTGCTTTTCAATATCATCAGTATTAGCAGGAGCACCCCCAAGTTGTTTGTACACAATTATATCGTAAGTATCAGCTGGAACGTCTTTCGACATCACTACTGGAAATACGCCAGTCGTTCCTTCTTCAACTAGTAGCGTTACTGAATTTGCCCAAGTAATACTACCAACCGCCTTCATTTCTTTACTATTCGGATTCCAGATTTTACTATCTGTTCGACTAATAAGTCTCATATAGTAGGTATTACCAGTATGTCCACATGCATCATGTAAATGCCGTTCTATCCAATCGTTTGGAAGAGCCATTATCAACACCCCTTATTTCTTCTTCTTTAACTTCCTGTTATCCAGGTATACTTTACAAGCGAATATTCCTATAGTCACCAAAGCAGTGATCATGCTAATAGTGTACACAAAATGATGCTCTAGATGGTTCGTTAACAATTGGTTCATCATATCTACTTTAGCGGATAAACCAGAGACTTCTTCGAGTAGCTTAATCAACAACTCATGATCTGATGATGACACCAAAATATTAAACATTTCCATTATTCACCTCATTCATAACGTTTCGCAAAGTTTGACACTCTCTCTGCCTTGATTCATTGTCATGTAAAGTTACTTTAACTAGTATTCTCAGAAATCCCATAAGGTCGAGCAGATCTTTCGGTCCAGCTTGTTCTGGCCTTTTTAGTCTTACTACTGGATCAAACCGCGGATCGATTACTGTTATGAGATTTTCTGCTTCCAACCAGCACTTATTAAACTGCTCTCGTTCTTCCTTAGTCATTTTACAACATCCTATGTGTTTATCACATTGCCTCCAGGCGAGGATCGAAATCCACCAGACTCCTTCCTTATACTATAAGCTTGTGACCACTTCCTGACTACTATATCGTTCTTAATTTCAAAATATACTGCAATATAAGGACCTTCACGAAAGGTATAATCAAAGTAATATAGTCCCTCTATCCCCGCCGCAGGAGTAAGCTCGATGTTTGTATGATTGTTTAGATCTGGGTCTAAGAGATCTACTCTAACTGATACACTATCAGAATTCGCTCTGATATGATAGAAAATCCTATTATCCCCAGGAGGATATATTTCAGCCACATTAACTTCTCTCTCATTTCTTAGCTCACCATTGGTGGAGTATCAAGCGAACTTACTTTAGTATCCAGATTGTCAACTTTTGTTTCGATATCATTCGCTGTTGATTGAACGGCGTCTACCTTACCATCTACTGCAGCAACATCACTATCAAGGTTAGCAACTGCAGATTGGATAGAACTTGCCTTACCATCAACATTACCTACAGCCTCGCCAACACTATGAACATTATGAGCGCCCACTGAATAACGTTTTACAACTTGGCCGTCCCCATTATCTTTATGGATTATCGCTCTCCATTCACCTTGAGCATCTGGCGTGAAGGTATTCTTATAGCTTCCGGTGCCTCCCATTTCATCGAGAGTTACATCTGGAAAGTTTGAATCCTTTTCACCATTGGGAAGATAAATCTCCGCTACAATGGTTAGTCCACTTTCCTTATTTGGAGCTTGATAAAATACTTCAATCTCTTCACCTACTTTAAAAAACTTTTCAGCCATTTCCTACTTCCTCTCATTCACCTTGAGGTTCCGTTTCTACTTTCAGCCTCTCAAAACCATACTTCGCATCATATACATTTTTGTCCACCACATCGAAATGCATGAGTATTGGTCTTCCTAAGGATACAGCATCATGAATATAAAGAGTTAACTGTCCTAGTTGATTCGTATCCTCAGCTGTTAAAGTTAAAAAGTACACTCCTGCACAGTTTGGAATCATGCTCCATTCATGATTAACAATATCAATAACTGTTCCATCAGCCTTTACTATATATCTCCAGTAAAACCAGTTGAGCTCCGCGTCCCATATTGGATCAATGGGTTCTTCATATCTTCGTGGATGAGCGAGGAGCACACCAATTCGCACTTTTCGCTCCGTCTCATGCCTTAGTTCTCCTGCGAACATATCTCATTCTCTCACCTTCACATATGTTTCTTTAAGTGCTCAATCTTTTTGTTTGCTTTTTTCTTCTTAACTTCTCTCTCCAACCTAAGAGCATCCAACTTAGTCATTTCTTTGCTGACTATCCGTAGAGTTACAGGCAATCTCGTTCTTGTATATTTAGCCCCCTTACCAGAGTTATGAGCATGAATTCTTCTTTTGATATTGTTGGTGGCTCCACAATAAAGTGTGCCATCACTACACTCAACCAAATATACAACCCAGTTGTTCATATAATTCTCAGTCGCCTTTTACCCACTTCCTGCGCCACTCGCCTTCCTCTGCGGCGATCATCACGCCTTCTGCTGAGCCAACAATCGGAGTTTTATATCTTGGATAACTGTACCCTTGAGGATCTATACCAATGAATCGCCTTCCATCCGTAGCTATAACCGTGACATTTCCTTGGCCATCTAAAGCGTCAAGAAGGTCGGGGTCTGGAATAGTCTCTTCGAAGTCTTCCAGGGTGTAAGCAAGAGTATTAAACTCTTCCTCAGTCACTTCGAATGGGCCAACCTGTTCTCCACCTTGCTCGAGAATAGGCTTTCCCTCAGAGTTAACATCTTCATTAGTATCCTCTGGAATATCTCGAGTTTTGTCTCCGCCTTTCTTGTTCTCCATAGGCTCACTTTCTTCAGCTCTTAGCTTATCGAGTAATTCCAACTTCTCTTCAGTATCCATCTTATCCAAAATCATTCGGGCTATGGCATAAGGAAGCGGACCTAATTCTGCTTTTTCGTCGAAGAGAGTCTCTATCTTCTCAAGAGGTAGATTGATTAAAAGTTCAAACAGTTCATCCTCTTCATCAATATCCTCCACCTCTTGCTCTTCAACTTCTGCTGGCTCATCATCCTCCTTGACTCCATCTTTGTTTTCTTCAGAAGATTCTTCAGACTCCAGAGCAATTACTTTTTCCTTGTCGCCATCTTTGCCTTTTATCTCTTTGGGTTTGCCTCCCATAGAATCCTTAGCTTCGTCTTGGACATCCACATTCTTGTTCTCATCGTTCTCTACTTTTTCTTTGAAGCTCTCCACCAACTTTTCGAAATTAGCATCGTTTCCTGTACTCATTTATCTCTACCTCATTTCTTGTTACAGAACATTATAAATTGTTTCGCTCAACTTTTCCAAAATGCCGGGAATAAGTAAAGCGAACTCTTTATTCCCATGCTCACACTCGATAATAATATGCGTCAAGAGGCTGCTAATACCTTTAGCCGTGACGACATCATTTTCTACTTTGCCTTCCTGAATTTTCTTCAGGGTTTTGTATACAGATTTTCCTTTTAGTTTTTCAACAAGAGCATTCAGAACATCCAAGTCAGAAGGAAGCCTATTAAGTTGTTTCTTACATGATTTAAATTCGCCATTCTCAAAAAGCTTTCTCGCTTCATCGACTATAGATTTGTATTCTTCTCTGACAAAATACTTTTCAGCTCTCTGTAGCTTGCTGAATAATTCCATGTTGTCCATGATGAAATACTCTCCAAATAAAGTAGATGAATGCTCCAACATCCAAAATTAGTTTTGTAATTAACCAGCACACAACCGCGTATGCAAGATTTTTCTTCATATTAAAATTATGAACGAAGTAAATAACAACTGGTGTATCCAGCATCAGTTTTGTAAGTAACCAAGTGATAACTACATAATCAAGTTTTCTCACTCCTGCTGACATCTTCTACCACTTTCCCGTCCCTGGTCTTTTTCCTTTTGTTCCACAACCGGGACAAATATCATAAAGGTACTCGCCTCCTATATCAACGTTCAGGTTATATAGCATACCACATTCCGGGCAGCAATGTTCTTCTTCATTAAGAACCGCGGGATATTTGTTCACTCCCATTTATTCTCCTTCTCTCGTTTATGAATTTAGTCCAATATTCTCGATTCCAGTTAACTCTACTATTGCATCCTCCACAAAGAGATAATAGATTTTCTGGATCGCAATTGTTCTTGTCATAATCAATATGATGAATCGCCAGTTTCCTACCAAGCTCCTCTTCCTCAGCGCTTTCGAGCTTCCCGCACAACTGACAAATATGATTATCCCTTCCTCTAATCGATTCTTTTAATTCTTCGTTGAATTTTATAGGATAAGGAAGATTTGAAGAGCCTCCACTCCAATTATGATTATTTTCGCCACTAACTTTTTCCAATACCTCTGGCCGGTTCATCGCCTCTTTTTGCGCAATACTAATATTCATAACATGTTCAGGTGATAATGTTCGGCCAGTTAATGAACTCTTTATCTTTTCAATAGCTTCTTTTGAATGACTTTCTCCTTTCCAAGCATTATTCATATTCTCAATGCACTTCTGAGCAATCTCAGGATGTTTTTCAAAATAAGCTTTCATCCTCCCACTTTGCTTAGACCTTTCTTCAAGGCTTTGCCATCTTCGCTTAGCCGCTACTCTAAGTTTTTCCTTATATTTTTCGTCTCTTGCAAAAACCCTGCTTGGCATTTCTTATCCTGAAATTCACTTCTCTCATCACTGGTAAGTTGAAATCCAGCCCAATCAATCAGCCTTAGCTTGAGTATTCTCAGTCGCTTTTTCACTGAGGATTTCATCAACTTTTACTCCACTGGCAGCTAAAAAATTCATCAGTAGTAGTTTCCACTTTCCGCCAAGAATTTCGTCGGCGTCTATTTCCACTACTTCTACCTTCTCAAACGATCCTATAAACTGAGTCTTTCCTGTATCCAAACACAGAACTGAAGTTTTGTTTTCTGGTACTTGAACCTTAAGAATCTTTGGCTCTTCCTTTCCAACAACATCTGGATGTTGTTTCATCCTAGTAGAAAGGCCATCCACATCTATCTTCATAAAGATAAAACTGCTCTCTGGTATTTTGAAAGTGCTTCTAATCTCAAGGTCTTTCAAAATCTTTTGTTCTCTCTTTTGCAAACGAATTTTAAGCATCTCTTACTCTCCTCTTATGCTCCCTTTCTGAGCGATTAGGTCACTAGTAATGCATGTTGGTGTAGTAAACAATGGAATATATGGGCAATAAATAAAGCCTGCTTTCATAAAATCTACTTTGGTATATCCTGCAATAGTCCGATATTTTTCTTCCTTTGGCTTCTCTTCACTGAATCCAATTCTTGGAAGTAGGGCTATGGCTATCGCACTTCCTATAGCTTTCTTCAAAAAGATTCTTCTATTCATGCATCTCTTACTTCTCCTCCTCCGGAATTTCTAGGATAGCCAGATAGTTCACGATACCTACACCCAGACCAGCATCTTTAAATACCAAACGATATTCTCCATTCTGTTTGATATAACCTGATACTCCCTGACCTGTCGTTGGTTTAACTTGACCATCTGGAGTTCCTCTTCCAAGCTCTATTCCACTGGCAGTTGAAATGGTTAACATTTCTCGATGGACTATCTTAAAGTTCGGAGGCATTGCAAGTGTGCCTTGACTCGCTCCAGCATCAGAATCAACCAGAACTTTTCCTGACATGCTCTCCGGCCTTGCTTGAGGCTTCGCCGCCATCTTAGCTTGGATATTCTTAGGTATTGATACCGGTTCAGATTCATTTGTAACCGGCTTAGCTTCATTTGTAACTTGCTGAACTTGTGGTTTTGGTACTTGAGCCGGTTGCTGTGGTGTACTTGAAGTTAATCCAACCATCTCTTCATATGCCTCAAGCACCTCTGTAGCTTCTTCAATAGATGCAGTATCAGTAATCTCAGGCCAGCCGTTACATAAATCTTCACAAACATCTTTTAGTGTTTGGTAAAGAAACTTTTCCCATCCACCAGCCGCCTTCACTAACTTGTCAAATAGCTTATTTCTCTTACTCATCTTTCTCTCCCGTGTTTCCTTTCTCTATTTAACCTACGGGTTTATAATGTTTACTTTTGTAAATCGGTCTGTTATCCCATTCCTCTTGAGATTCAGTTCCGGTATATCTATTCCCTTCCTCATCTTCTTTTATGAAGTATTCATCGTCCACATCCCAATATGTTTTTCCACCATCATCAGAAAAACATGATGGGCTTCTCTTCGACTGCCATCGCATACCTTTAACATCTTTTGGTTGATGATTAACTCCATTTTCATCCTTCTCTGTTAAATCTTGCCACTCGTCAGGATTATCAGTAAGTTCGGTCAAAGGCTTCCAGTCGGCTAACTTGCTAAATAAATCAGTTGTCCATGCAGCACTAAAACCTGAATGTCCTTGCCCAGCGAATGCTTGGATTAATTCCATAACAGCTTCGCCAAGAGCTCCTTCATAATCGCTATCCTTATCAAATAACCCAGCAAGCTCTAACTCATATTTAGCATGGTCAACTAAACCCTCACTAACAGTATATCCAGTCTTATGATGATATTTCATAAGGCCAGATACCACTAAAGATCTCAAAACTTCTTCTTCAGGGATACTCAAATTTCTTGAAATCTTTCTAACTGCTTCTTTAGAATCTACATCCTGGCCGATAAGTGTTTTGAACTCTGCAGCTATCTCTTCATCGTGGGCGGGTGTAATATCTTCATTCTTAGTTGATATATGATGTAGCAATTGCTCTGCATCTTGCCTGCTAAGAGGCTTGGATAATATCTCTCCTGTATTCCTATCTACCAAATCCCAGTAGCCATCTCTAACAGGATGTAGTTCAATATCTTCAACCGGTGGGTATATTTTCTTCTGAGGAGTTTCATCCGGCTGCTCATCCCATTCATCTTCATCATCATTCCACTCTTCCTCAGGCTCTTCATACATCTCTACCTCAGGCTTAAGCCCTACACCATATCGCTCAATCTCTGCTTTAACCATAGTTCTGATTTCATCATTCCATTCAACATACCATGGTGCAGTACTTGCAACATAATCTAATACCGAGTCAACATCAGCTTGTTCCTCTGGTATCTCTTGGAGATAGGCCTCAATTTGATCTGTTACCCAATCAGGTACTCTTTCTTCTCTTGCCTCTTCAACAACTCCTTCTACTTTCCAGCCGGCCGCTTTTGCATCAGCTATTGAATCAAACATCGAAACAGCACCAGCAGCATGTGGACCTTTATCATATATGTAAAGCCTTCCGCCTTTGCCTAAGTAAAGCTCCCAGTCTTCTGAACCTACCCTGGATAAGATAACCTTCTTAAGGCCATCTTCATTTATAGCTTCCCAAGGTTTTCGCTCTTTAGATTTTCCAACTTTAAGATAGCTTGTCAAATCTTGAGCAGAAGAAATATGAGATCTGGTTTTATCATAAACTCCAGTAGAAGTATAAACAGTACTAATTGGATAGTTTTTGAAAAGGTACTTAACCGATGCTACTTGTTGAGGTGTTAACTTCCTCTTGCTTCTTAAACCAAGATCCTCATCTTCAGCATCAACATAACCTGCAATGGCTCCAGCCATCATCAACTCATCATATGAAGTCTTCGCCAACTTAGCTGCTTCAGCATGCGAAAAGGTAACTGGTACGATTGTTCCATCGGTAAGAAGCCAAAACTTTCTCCAGTCTGCTTCCATTGGATCTTCTTTACCAAAAGTAGTAACCGTCAAACGTCCGTTCAGGATATCCTTAAACCTAACCCTCAACATGTTTTCCGGATTTGCTACTTTAGTAGTTGCTCCAGCTTCTTCTATCTCAATCACCGGCTCTACTGTAAATCCATCTCGAGAGCAAAGGAATTCATTCTTCTTAGCCTGGAGCTTCATTACCATTTTACGGAAAGCCTCGGAATTCTCTTTGCACATATCATCCGCAGTATCAATATCATCGAGTATTCCATAGAGAGCCTTAGCGATGTATTCCCAGCTCTTTCCTTCAAAGAGGAACTGAAGCCTACGCTCTATCACTTCTCTATCTCTTATGTTTTCGAAAATACTCTCAATCATTCTTGAGCCCTATAGTGTAAAGATCGAAGCAGCCAACATCTTTCATCTGAAACACAAAACCATCCGGAACATATTTGAAATTACCAAAACCTGCCATAGCAATAGGTTCTATCGGTTGCCAGGAAAAGATATCAAACACTACAACCGTTCCCTCATCGAAAACATCATCTGTTCCTATCACAGGATAACTATAATCCCTAACCTCATGAACTACAAAGTAGCCTTGAATAAAACCATCCTCAATAACAAATACTTTACTTCCTTGTTTAACTGGAGGAGCTTTTCCAAAAGGATATGTTCTGCTATTCAATCAATCCTTGTGATTCAAGAGATTCAGCAGCTTTCAAAGCCTCTTCTTTTATTTTGCTTTTGGCAACTGTAACTATTATGTCCGCCATCGTTTCACAGAACTTTTCAATTGAGGTAGCAAATTAATATCATGCTCTTTCATCGCATCCAATACTGCTGCAGGACAACTCACTTGCCGATTTGGACATCCAAAAACATTCCTAAGTTTGCAAAAACAAACTCTCTTCCTGTCCATCCTCTTCACTTCTTAACAGCCATGATATTAGGTTGATGTTCCAAAGTGCCCATCTCGTGAGCACATCCTGCACAAAAACCAATCAGAAGGATTAGAATTACCAATAATCTTAACCCTTTCATTTTCTCTCCTATACCAGCATGTTCTTCTTAATTGTAGAAACAGCTAGCTTAGTATCCGAATCTTGCTTGCCGGCTAGTGAAGACTTCATCTCAATAAGGAACGCTTCCTTAACTGCTTCAACAAGCTGCTTTTCCCTCTCAGATAGTTCAGTAGTAGCCACTCCAATAGTAGCAGCGATAGCTTTCTCTACCTCAGGCAATGGTTTCTTATTCTTAAGCCCGTTGAAGATATCTTGAATTCCCATAACCACTTGAGTTATATGCTTGTCTTTAGCGGTTAACTCAGCAGTAGATTTGCCCTGAATATCAGCAACTGCCTGTTCCATAATTGTCTTGGAAATCTCGCCAGGCTTACTTATCATCAAGCCGGTAAGTCCGGATACACCTATTCCCGCTAATCCAAGTGCTACAGAAACAATTCCTTTAGGACCAAACCATGCCGCAGCGCGAGCTTTATCTTGCTCAAAAGCATCTGCTACGATCTTCTTAAACTTGGTATAGTCTTCTCTGTCTCTTGCCTTCTTAAGGTCTAGTTGAAATTGAATCTCTCGAGTTGCCATATCTAAATATTCATTCAGCAACTGCTGCTTAGCAACGTTCCAATAACCTTCAAGTGCGTTAGGATCACATACACCTGATTTGAGAACATACTCTACAGCTTTCTCATTTCGCCTACTACCAGGCATTATATGCCATGCTAAAGGACCAGATACACATCCGGCTACCATCAGAAATATACCAAGAATAAACCCTGCAATTTTTGTCCTACTCATCTTACTTTCCCTTTCTAATATGTTATCTTTTATTTACGGCTTACCTTTTTCTTATAACTAAATCCAGATACTCCTGCTCCTTGCCGGATATCAATCCTGTCGGATTCCGCAGAAAGTGATGCTCGGTACACCTCCATGACATCTTCAATCTTCTTGAAGAATCCCAGGCTGCCTCCTGTGGGCATTCCCGCTAACATTATCCCAACAAGTTCTCCATCTGAATTATAAGCAGGTCCACCGCTGCAGCCTCCCGCACCATAGCTATCTACTTGCACTAAATCTACATTCTCAAAAATATCTCTACCAGGATGTGATACAATTCCCTTGGCCAGTGTAAATTTGAATTGCAGATTAAACGGAGTACCTATTGAATATACATCCTCGCCCAACTTCGGACAACGACCCGGATGGGCTATGGCCATCTCTTCAATATCTACAGTTATAATAGCAACATCTGTTGCTTCATCAATATAAACACTTGTGGATTCCCGGATAGTGCCATCACGTAGTTCAACCTTAGCCTTATCCTGATTGATCATAGTGAATATATGAGCGGCCGTAGCTACTTTATTGTCCGCTATAAATACTCCAGCTCCGCCTCCTGTTCTTCCGTTTGGTAATGTTACATGTATTGTTGCAGAGGCAGCTACCATGTTATCATATATGCTTCTGGGATTATGACTTTCTTTCAATTCAGACCGGACGGTTGATACGCTTAATGCTATAATGTCTCCGATACATGCCAAAATTATAGCAACAAATACAAATGTTTTAACTCGTTTCATCTTTACTCCCTTTCGCTAAAATTAAAAATGACTCATTATGATGTTTCCGACGAGCTTTTACGCTTGATTATCTGATTAGTTTATATCATAACTTTCCTTATTGCCATACTCAGCGTAGACCAGACACTTCCACTTTGAACACGATATTCAAACTCTAAATTCGGATCAAGTTCTACTTCTCTTTCATAAGCCTGTGTCATGCCAGCAATTACTGAGGTATAAATTCTTCCTGTGTTGACATAATTAACATTACCTTTTTTCCTAAGAAGGATCAATCTCATTGCATCATTAACTGTGGCTATTATAACTACCCCAATACGTTTTGTATCGGCTGGGACTTTACCTGCACAAGAAAAAGTATGCCAATCATTATCTTTAATAAAATCATTTACCAACCAGTCATAATTAGCTGGGTCTCCCGCATCTACTGTGCTTCCACCAGAGCCTCCACCACTGGGGTAATCGTGAGTATGTAAAGCTGTTATTGAACCATCGGTTAGCTCTTCCAATTCAGCTGCTGTAACGCCACTCTCTATTGCAGAAACTACTCTATTATTAATTGCAAGAATACCGTCTGGGGTATTGGGTGGAAGTATGATGATAGATCCATTCTGATCCGGCAACTCTGCCGTCCTTACATTACCTGGTGTAATTTTAGATAAATCAAGTTTCGCTCGCTTGGATGGATCTTTACCATCAAATAATTCCAGACCATCTATATCCGGCGTGGTTAGAGGAATCATGCTATCTATCGCAGCTTCTACTTCCTGGAAAGGATTATGAACAGTTATTGTAGTAGAACCAGCAAACAATAATCCTACTGCCCTTTGACCATTCTTCTCTACAAGCAAACTACCACTATCTCCACCTTGGGACATTAAGGTAGTAATTATCTGGTTCTCAAATCTCGCTGTGCCTCCTGGGTAACCTCCAACATCCACCGTGGCATTTATCTGGATAACTTCACCTTCAAGGTATTGAGTCGTTCGACCATACTTACGGACGAGCATACCTAAGCTTGCTTCTACTGAACCAGATACTATTCCTATATCCAATATCTCATTTGGTATTACAACATCTGGATTCACTGGCTTAGCTAAGGCACAGTCTACTTTGTTTAACGCTCCTGGGGTGTAATCTATCGGAACGAAGTTCTCTAAATGAGCAATTGTATCTGCTAGAAGTCCACCGTCATAAACACCTGGCTGATAAATTGGGTCGCCAATGCTGGCATTGTTGCCATTAGCTAAGACATGATTATTACTGAGAATATAAACTTCATCTGCTTTCGGTTGAGCATCAGAAGGCCATCCTATTCTTAAACCATTTACTTGAAAGAATGACTCACCGTCCTTAATAGCTGAGCCTTGAGACCTTGCTATCGTAACACCAAGAGTACCAGCGGTGGTACTTGGATGTCCTATACTAACTCCACCTGGAGCAGGGCGGAACTTTCCAGTTGGAATATGATGTACTAATAAATCATTTGCTTCAAAAACATCTGTTGAAACACCATCAATAGTAGCAGGAACAACATCCTCAGGTGCAAGAGTTCCCGCATCTACTTTCTGAGAAACATTTATTACTACTGAAATCTCAGTAGTTTTCACCCCACCAACAAATTTAAAACCTGTTGATACACCAACAACATTCGCCTTACCCATTAATTCTTCTGTGTGATTGTCTTGAATCTGTATAATCTCTTCAACAGTCATATGTTTTTCCTTATGCAAACCTATGTATTGTCAAATTAGTTCTTTCACGAGCACCTTGTAAGTTTCTGGGAGCAGCATTAGATTGAGCAACGAATATTTCTATATACTCTCCGGCAGCTAAATAAACATCTTTAAAGCAGGATACATCAATATTACCTACTGTTGGAAAACAATATCTTAATGTCTGGTCAACAACCTCCCCATTAACTTTTATTTGAAGTTGACAGTTATTGTTTGTATCGAGACTTTGAAACCTTCCATTTGCCTTAACAGAATAATACCCAGCATTCGTAGCCGTATACCTATAATTCGTAGAATTATCAAATTCACCATCAATGTCATAATCTTCAGAATCAAATTCAACTTTTTCAAAAGCGAGGCCTCCTGAAATAGACTGGTTTGTAGAAAGATAAACACTTATTTTCGAACTGAATCCTCCACCTACATTT
>JAHQJS010000001.1:90745-94275 GCA_019057385.1 Candidatus Borrarchaeum weybense
TTCGTTAATTAATTGATTACCGCTATCAGCCAATGCCATCTTATTTCCCCATCCTATATTAAAAGTAAGTTTCTAGTTATTTCTCTTACTTCCTTTTGAGAGTCCTATCAATCTCGCCATCAACTTAGCTGTGTTTACTGAGATTTGATCCATATACAGCTTATGTCTCTAACAGAAGGCACACAGTTCTAAAGATTTACTTCACTTCTCGAACATATACTTTTTCGCAACCACTCTGGCTATTCTTATAGCCATGAAACTTAAATCCGCAGGCAGCTAAAAATCTTATTAGCTCACGACGATACACATCATCATCAAAAATAGTTACATAAATTTCATCTACCTTCTGAGCTTTAGCTATTCCCAATGTGATGCTTACGAAGCTTCCTCCGATTCCCATCCCTCTCAATGCCACTTTAAACGAGCAAACCTTTAGGCGTCTTTTTTTAGGAAAGGCAGGTTCTATATCACTGTAATCTTCATCCTCTTCTTCTATTTTTAGAAGTAGGAAAGCCTCTATTCCATTTCCATTACGAACTATGAAAGCCTTCTCATCTCTCTTTCTACTGAACCAATCAGCAAAGTCGACGTAACTTGCTTTGAAAGAATCGAAGAAGTTATCTTCAAGATTTATTTCCCTGAGAGGTTTTACTTCAATTCTCATTCGTCACCAACATCCGCTTCACCATATTCCTCCAGTGGCGAGCCTTCCGGCATTTCCGGGCCAGGCTTTTTAATCATCCTTCCCTGCGTGCTTCTATCTATATCAGATGGATCAAATTGAACGAATACAAATTCAACTACTTTTGATTCTTCCAATCCTGTAAACTGGTGTTGAGTTCCCGGAAGGATTAAAAAGTTCTGGCCAGATTCTACATCAACATTTCCATGCTCAGTTGTAATTCTTAACTTTCCTGATACAACATAAAACAAATTATGATTGTGCTTATGTGTATGAAGAGAACATTGACCACCTTTTTCAACATGTAAAACATTCAAGCTGCAAATATCATTTCGGATTAGCTCTTCATTCCAGCCCCAGATTTTTGGCCATCTCTTACTCATCTACAATCCTTCGCATTAACCAAGCTGTCCTGGATGTGGTTGATTATTCGCTTTCCTCGTAGCGTCAAGCAGAATCTTTTCCTTCTCAAGGTGAACCTTCAATAGCTCTAAATCTATCTTATCCTGCTCAAGTTTCACTTTCTCTCTTTCCAATGCAATTTTATCTAACTCATTTCTTACGTCTGTGTTTTCATCTTCATCCATCTCTATTCTCACTTTCTCAATTAAACATGATATCTTCAATAACTTTCTGACCTTTCGCTGGAAGCGTCCGGTTCTGAATCGCTTTCATCAAGCCTTCTATATCTCCTTGCATAGCTAAATCCAAGTTTTCCATGATAGCTTCTACTGAAACGTTTTTGAACTCTTCCATAAGTTGAAGGTTGTCCTTGTTAAAAGAAGGACGTTTCTCACTCGGAGTAAAGTCGAATCGCTCAGCTTTTTTCTCCTGAATCTCTTGAGCAAGCTCAGCTCTATTCTTGCAAAGCTTTCGAAAAAATACTTTCCTATAAATGAAATATAGAATACGCTTAACTATCTTCATCCTCTACCTCAGGTGGAGCAGACCAACACATCTTGATAACTTCAGGAGCATCCTCATTACGAAATATTTTTATTGATGCACCTCCTCTATGCAGAAGTCTAAAAACTCCGGATCCTCCTTCTTCCTTCCAACCAAATCTTACTAAGCCCTGAATGACTTCTTCAAATAACTCATGGTCATAATCCTTTAACGTTTCCAGCTGTTCCTTAACATGAGCGGAAAAAGTTTTCTCTTCCAGCTTAGCTTCTTCTACCGGCAACCGCAAGCGTTTCTCTTCTACATGTTTTCTCATCTTTTCAAGAGCGTTATGGAAACCTTTGAAGTACTCCATTTGCTTCTCATCATCAGATAAGAAGGCTGTGCCAGCATAAGGACGAATAGCTATATCCATCTGAACTATTTCAAGCTAATTGTCTTAGAAATTCATCTTCAGTCATCTTAAACTAGCATCCTATATTTCTTAACATAAGCAAAATGATTAGCAATACAAGTAAAAGCGTAGCCGCTCTAATTATTCGCATCAATTGCGTCTTAGGTTTTATCAAATGCCAAACAGTTTCCCAGACAGCTACAATGAGCAGGACGCGTAAAATAAATATGACTATTATCACTCCCATCAATTATTTTCAAACTCCTTTATCTGCTCATCCGCGGATAGCTCACGTTTTCTATTGACAGGACTCGAACCTATGTAACCGGCTTTGCAGGCCGTTGCCTAACCACTCGGCCACATGGTCATTTTAGTAAATAATCTATAAGCAGGATTCTGTCGAGGACTACCATTTACCTTTGCCACCTACCTGTTATCATCGGACGAGAAGCCCTAAACGTCTTGGTGTTGCATCCGCAGGTCCGCTCGTTCCACAATACTCGTCTCTATACCGGATGGTCTGCACTCTCTGCGATGTCCTACTTTCCTCAGTAAATTTTATTTTACCGCGATAGTCCAATTATTTACCAGCCTATTAGTATTTGCTCATCTTCCGTAAGACTCTCCACTCCAAGTGCATCCGCTTGCTTACATAAATACTCTATATATTCTTCCATCACTTCTTCCTCCACACTCTCTTTGGTATATCAGCATCAACAACTATGCATCCAACCAAGTGAAGACTTTGCTTGCTACAATTGCAGTTGCAGGGATAATTGTATATTCGCCTTTACTAAAGTAAACACTCTTATCGATTGTCTATTTAACCATGTGTTTCTTTGGGATTGAAAGTATCAGTTTACTCATTTCTTCCTCTTTGCTCGCTTAACATTCTCAGCCCTTTTCTTTTTCTTCTCCGCTGCCTTCATTGCTATGCGATAAGTGCATCTGCCCTCTTTGTCCATCTTAATTATTGCAGGGCAAGCACACGTTCCTCTACCACTGTTAGCATGACATTCTGTACAATCGCATTTGATTAATCCTTCTAATGCCCAATCCCGGCTCACTGGATATGGATATCTATCTCTAGGCGCAAAGCTATGATCTACAATTCCTACCATTTCACATCTACCTACCATGTTAACTTGTCCCGTCAACTCTGGAAATGGCACTGCGAGCACTGGATACTTTTGATTGTCCTCATCCAAACTTTCTTTAAGAGCTGCGTAATGTTCTCTCTCTTCTTTATTCATCTTTCTCCTCTTCAATTGGAAATGGTTCTAACTCTTCATCAGTAGGTTGAGGCAAACCCGCCTCTACAAAACAATGTCTGACAAATTCACACACGGCTGGGTAATCTCCATCATGTCCAAACCTTCGAGCTTCAAGCACGAGCTCATCTAAAAAACCATTGCTTCATTCGCATGGCTTCTTGTCCTGGATAATACTAATATCAACTCCACCAATGCAGCTATCTGGCTCATTCATCCGATCCACCCCAGTCTTCTGAGTCGCAAAGCAGATCTTCTTCATGACTAACTCGAGCTTCCA
>JAHQJS010000001.1:94375-103616 GCA_019057385.1 Candidatus Borrarchaeum weybense
CCCCAGTCTTCTGAGTCGCAAAGCAGATCTTCTTCATGACTAACTCGAGCTTCCAACACTTCAAGACTCTTAACAACATTTTCTGCATGCATCGTAGCAGATTCAGTATAATAAATCGCTAATACTAGAAGACTCCAAAGGACTACAACGAGCACTGAACCTATCAGAAATCGCTTACTTCTTTTGCTCATATATTCCTCTATTCGACATTGGTGGGAAGCCTACCTCTTGCTTCCATTTAGGCCATTTACTAATAATCTTCTTAGCATGTTCGAAGTGTTTGTTTTTCTTTTCCATATTTCACATCCAGATAAAATATTGCAGCTGACTTAGCTTATGAGGTTGATTCGCTTGCTCTAAATGCTATAATGTCTCCGATATTTCCTTCAATGGCTCTGAGTGAAGTTGCGCTTGTTCAACCTTTAGATAAAAGAACTGCACCCAGTTGTTTAACTAATTCTTCTTCAACATTAAGACCATGTGCTCTACTCAAGTCCTCAAGAGCTGCAGTTGTAAACTTAGCTCTAAGCGGAGTAGGTGCTACATCATAAGGCATAGTAGGTTGAACACCCAATTTGCACTCTGCTTTAAGAAGCGGATCTACCGCAGATACTTTCTTCTTTGGAGCATTATTTACTTTTGGCACTCCAAGACAAGCTGCTCCAGCTATTGCTGCTACTGCACATTTCAAAAATGATCTTCTGCTAATCATGTTCTAGTCCACAATCGTACCATAGCACCATAATAGCTTTCCGGATCGTAGCATTTGTACCATAGCCAATCTATCTCTTCTCTTATCGCTTCACCCAAAAGCTGTTGAAGTATCTCTTCCATCTTATTTCCGATACGAGTAATCATAGGTAACATAAATCGAATCTGTCACTTGGATGTTTTGAATCGTAAGATCATACTCGCCAGCTTCATTAACACTTCCAGATATTTTACATGGATGTATAGATCCTGATATCTTGCCATCCTGGTCACTATGAGCTACCAAAATGCCAGCTTTGCTTTGACCCAAGTAAAACTTCACGCTGCCAACATGTAGCTTTCCACCAACTGGAAAATCATTTATATTTGCGAACGTTCCAGTTTTTGGACAAGGACCAACACAGAGCAATTCATCAACTACTCTTGCAAAAGCATAGTTTCTTTCATCACATCTTGGACAAATAAAACCATGCTTCTCGTTTACCTTTTCGCAAGCTGGACTGCCACCATGCTGAACACAAAACATTGGATGTGGTTTCTCATCCATTTCAATAGCCGCTTCTTCAGAAGGCATAAGGTCATGCAAGATTGGTGTGGGTTCTTCAATCAGTTCTTTTGTAGTCATATCCTCAACGGGTTTTGGCCAATCAGGAAGGCCTTCCATCAACTGAGACTTCACCGGCTCCACTTCAGATAGACCATCTGGCTTGGCATCGTTGCTATACCAACGTTCTCTTCTCTTCATTAACTTGTCAAAGACCATTAAGCATCCATGCAAAAACTCAGCCAGTATGAAATCCGGAGTATCACTTCCATTCTCCATACTATGCTTGTTAAGAACTTCTGCTAAGTCCTTTTTGAACTCCCTACATTGTTGACAATCGCAACACATCTCTTCTCTCTTTCTCTCATCTCAATAACGAAGATAACCAAAGCTGCTAATATGGAAATTACATTATTCATGTTCTCTCGCTTATTCTTACTCTCTTTCCATTCATCAGTTGTACAACATATTCCTGATGTGCTTGGAGATTTCTGGCTCCACTTGCTTCACATTCAACCCAAGCAGTATCTCCTTTTCTTCCGCGGATGATAGCATTGAACGAAGATTTATGATCATAAACCATTATCCTATCCGTTCCCGGAGCTACCAAATCTACAACATAATTTACCTGAATATGCTTCTGGTAAATGTGACATTCTCTAACCCGCAGATTTCGAAGAAATCCATCTAGCACTGCAGAGGCTCTACTGAGGCGATGTCATTAAGTTCAGTAGCTGTCCCAACGTATCTGCTCCTTCATATCTACTAAACGAACATTATGAAATACCGGTGACTTATAATGCGCTTTCACCTATAACCTCATGCTTCTTAAGAATCCATATCCCATTTGGATGTTCAGTGAACATCATTGTATACGCTCGCTTAGCTTTTTCTTCAGATGAATATACCCACACTCTTAGCAGCTCCTTCTCAAAGTTCACTAAGCTCAAAACCCATACTACTCTATCGGACTTAACTTCTTCAATCTTCCTATCATTTTCTTTATACCCACATACAGGACATTTTTGACCATCTCTTGTTTTTGCTGCATCACATCCTCTGCACCAACTTGGACGACCACGAGGTTGTTGAGCAGATATCCTATTATGTTTATTTAGCTGAATCATTTATCCTTCTCAAAAGGTAATATCAACTGGCCGTCCTTGTGAACATCCATATCCATATTTCCTTCTATTACCATAACCTCAGAGAACTTTTCCTGCCACTTCTCTTGACAGCGTTCTATTCCCAGCCAATTACCATTCCGATACAACTTCCTCACCGCAGATTTATTTAACTTGCCTTCTGATGTATGAGTTTTGGAAGGAACATAAGACATCAAGTCAGTATCCAGGAGTGCAGGTTTTGGTAGTAATATACGCTTATTCTCGCCCTGCATAGCCTTTTCGATTATCTTCTGCAGCTTCTCTTCCTTTTCCCTTCTCTCTTTCCGCCTTGTGCACTCAGGCAGCTTCTCTATTGATATGATGAAATCTTTAAGGTCAAAATCTTCCAGCTTCAGGAACTTCTCATTTAGGTAGTTGAATATCTCAATCTTATCTATATTTCTCGCCTCTGTCTCTTCAATCCGCTCTACCACATCCATGACTTGAGTAACTACATTCATTCCCGATTCCAGTGAAGCTTTCATGGATTCTTCTTCTGCTGTACTCATTTCCGGCATCTGTACATCGAAGAGGCTTGGATCGGGATCCATATTCATGTAAGCCAAATGTATCTGGCAGATTCGTTTTATACCATTCCTGATGGCTCTTTGCAATCTACGAGCGGCACGAGCAAAGTTAATATCCAACTTTTCAATAGCCTCACTACCCAGTGGACCTGTAGCCTCTCTCAGGTAAGCTCCCAGCAAAGGTAATGGTGTTCTAAGTGAAGCAGCCAGTTGTTGTCTTAAATCATCGATATCCCGAATCCATCTAATATCTGTTTCCCCACCTATCTTATCAAAGGTCAGGTCTCCAACACTATCCCACACCGGCAGGAATATATCTTCCAATACCGCCATAGGATTTTCTTTGGATTCGAAATTGACTTCACTCGCCCTGGTATTCAGTGCTCTTGCTTCTCGTAAGGTTGAAGCATATTGGTTCACCAACTCTCCAACTGCTTCCATGTTAGCACTATCAACCTTGAGCTTCCATATGTAACGAATGATGCCTCTACTCAATCTTGCAAGCAATAGACTATCCTCTGCCAATCTTAATCTTCTGTAAGAAGGCAGTGCGTTAAGCAGCAAGGACGTTCCATATCGCGTTGTAACTTGCTTCACATCCATTCCCACTAATAAGTGCATCGTCCTAAACTCACCATAAGATTGGTCACCAAATCTCGGACGTTTCTTCTTTCCACCTAATAGTCGGAAATGTACATATTCCCAAGGGGCAATTAGTTTTTGATTATCACTGACCTGACCCAGCGGAGTTTTGTAGAATCCAATAAGCACACCCTCATGATCTACTCTACTAAGATTCAAAGGATGTTCGCCATCATCTACTGATACGATCCCCTGACCCGGGATGCCATTCGCCTGAACGAACAAATCACCATATGTTCCTACCGAGTAAGCCCAGTCAAATATCTTCTCTTCAATACCTATCCTATCAAGAAGCTTAGTAAGTTCTCTCTGGTAGGTATGACTCTCTGATGTAATCCAAACCGTAGCATTATGTAATGGGCTAAATACTGTACAATAGTTGGCGTAAAGTTCTGCTGCCGCTCCCACTAATGAATGCTCAAGAGCTCTTTCCAACTGATGATAAATCGAATGCCTATCCAACTGTACCTGGAGATCTTTAAGCAAATCCCTACGTACAAAAGAAGCAGTTAACCCTATTCTACGTAAGAGCGCTGCGTCTTCAGGAGACAGATTTTTTACTTGGGATATCTCACCAGGAAGAAGTTGTGGTTTTGGATATAAATCTTGGAGCTGTTGGATGAAATTTTTCAAAGGCATATTTTTCCTTATTTAAGCTTTTCGTCTATCCTCTTGGTTTCATTTAGGTATGCAGAAACTGGACAGTAGATACTTTTTGGATCGAGAAAATCTTTGGGCATTATTTGGGCTTTTTCCCATTCATTGTATTCAAATGAAGCATTGAGCGAGAAAAAGAAGTTTTGGATATTTCCTTTGGACTCATCCATTAACTTCAATACATCAGATAATCCTAAAATTCTTACTGCATCAGCAAGGGTTTTTAGTGAACATTCATTAGTAAATTTGTAATTTGGAAAAGCCAAATCAAACTTAACAAAGGCTTCGGCAATCTTTTCCCCCCATTTCTTCTCGTTCTGGATATCGGCCTCAAAGCATTTAGCTTTATTAGAATCACAAGATTGCAAAAACTTATCTCTAACCTCTAATAGTTTCTTAACTAGATACGGAATATCATGAGCAGAGTAGAGTACAAATACTGGGAGGTTGAACTGATTGTATTTTTCAATCTGCTTGCTGCCTTCCACTACAATAGGAGTGCAGTTACTATCCTTTACTTCTACAATAGCTATTATCTCATACGCCTCGATAACAATTAAATCAAAAACACAAGTGCTCTCTCGATATTCTTTTGGAAGGTATTGTTGATTTGGATTAACTATATACTGCAGCTCACAGGTTAATCCTGCTTCTATGCAAGAATTATATAACTTATTTTGGATTTCTACTTCCCGTATGTGATCATGCTTTTTATATTTCACAAGCAAATTCCTTGTAATCAACAAAAAATCAAGATTGTAGTGACATTTTTAAAATTTTCATATAACCCCTGTTATAATCCAATATATGAGGAGATCCCTCAAAAACAAGAAAAAAGATGAAAAAAGTTGAAAAAGTTGAATTGAATACTACTCCAATCCACTATTACTTCCTCTACCCGAAGTTTGAGTAGGGTCTCTCTTTCCTCTTAATTCATGACATCTGCAATCAATACACACGTCTTCCTTTATGCCATCGGCATTTGGAGTGCACTCTTCAGGTGTTAAAGACTTAAAGCAGAGGCAGCAGTACAAGCATATACCATTTGGATGTTCAGACATCTTTTTGCCATGTATTAAACATGTATAGTCAATCATCCTGTAATCCTTCCTCACGCAACTTGGAGAGCAGTTGAGGAAAAGCCATACATGTTTCAATATCATCTAGGAAATGATCGAAGTTGTCAAATATCTTTCCTATTCCTTCACCAAGCTCCGAGTAATCCAGGAATCCATCATAGGGTATCTCTACCAACTCTTGGGGATCCTTTTGGATTAGCTTCTGAACTCGGCTTCGAACTTCCTTTAGTCTCTCATTAATCCCTGCAGAAGTTCTGAGATCCATAACTACTCCTCTCTTCTATTTGGGTCTGAAGCTATGTGGCTTATGGCAAACAGTGCTACTACTTACTGAGCATTCTGAAATCTCACAGTACTTACCCGTAGGATTGTAAATCTTATCCTTTACTTCTTCCTTGCAATGTTTACAATTGCCGCATGTTTTCATGATCACTCTCTTCTATCTTCCGAAAAATGCAGTTTTTACTGCTCTAAGGAACTCATCAAAAAGGTTTTGCTCCTGAACGGCATCATTAAGAATCTCTATTGTTTTCTCGGCTAACAACTGAAGTCCCATATCACGAAAAGGTTCAGGCATTTCTTTAGCCTTCTTCTCTCCTTCATCTAAGCTTTTGGCGTAGTAAGCAAAGTAGTATATGAGAATCATGATATACCATTCAAGGTCTCTTGAAGAAGATGCTTTAGCAATTTTAAGAAGCTTCCTCAGTATTTTCTTATGTTCTTCTGTCATTTACGATGTTCTATCATATAAACTCAGAGCGTTTAGAGCTCCTAAAAACACGAAAAACCCAGCGATATTTCCATAATTGCTCTTAGGATGTATTGCGAACAATCCAAAAAATACAAATATTAAAATAGCAAATATGAAAAACAATAGAATTTGTATCACATCAATTATCTTCATCAGTATCTTGTGATGGGAATATCTCTACGCTCATCATCTTCGGTCATGGGATACTCACACTTCCTATGGCCGACTACTTTGTTATGTCTTCCACATACACTACATGTTGCATCTGGAGGCAAATCTGTTCCATCACAACAAGTCATGCAACTGCCAATATCACTACTCATAATTGCTCCTTCCAATCCGGGGCGTCCTTCCTCTTTAGCACGTCAGCAATGTTCTTTCCTGGCTCTTCGTCTTTGCCAAACCTACCCAGGCAGAAAGAAGCTGCGATAAAACTATGGCTCCTTAGTCGAAAAGGATTGTTTAGCTTTCCACTTATCATACTCGGGCGTTTCAATGTATTCATTCATTTTATTTACCTGAACTTATATATACCTTCAGAATCAGGAACTTAACCTTAAAATTATTTAGCAATGGACAATCATTTGGTATCATCTGCCGATTATTGTGAACATCTACTTTTTCGTTTAGTCTGCATTTGTTCTTCTCATGAATGCACTTAGCTTTCGAATAAAATGGGCACTCGGTATCAGCACAAAATCCAATACCAAATTTTATTTGTTTTTTATTTGTTTCTATTTTGCTCATTTCAATCTCCCAGCAAGAGCAACTTTATAAACTATATTCTCCGGTGGCCATTCTAACTTTATATTAGCATTATCTTCCATTAGTTTAGTAACATTAACACCCATTGCTTCCAGAACTTCAGTAACAACATGAAATATCTTTTTGAAACGCTGAATCTCTTTTCTCAAATCCTTCCGAGCAGTTCCTTGCCAATACAAGCAACACTTCAACTGCTTATCAGTCCACTTTGGATGCTTCTCCTTCATTCTCTTGACATGTGACGCTAAATCAAAAGAGACGTAAATGAGATGAAAATTCTCAATGCTGCAGTCAAAAATATTAAACAGCAGCCTCTGCCTTGGAGGACATATTGCTCTCTGCCCGTAATTTGGGCATCCTTTTGGATGACCAGGATATGGCCTTTTACACATATCCTGAAAGGCAGGATTAACCACGATTATAGTGTGGATGTTAAGAATCATTGTCACTCTTCAAATGAGGAAACCAACTTTCCTTAACTCTCCATATGTTTGCTATAGGATGTTTGTACTCATTATCCCCTGAGTGCACACAGTAAAAAACGTCCTTTACATATGTCATGTGAGCATGCTCATAAACAATCGGGCGGTTGGCATCTTTATAGTGAACTTCAACATGGAAAAAAGTTTCTTGCCTTTGTGTATCCGATTCAAAAAAGTCCTCTTTATTTATCTCATCCTCTGGAGTTCTTCCTGGACTTATGTTTGGTCTAGCACTTTTTGGTTTTGCTTTAACTCTCATTTTCTTTTCCTTTTAGTTTTTCTAATCTTATGTGGAGGAATTTGAATGTGCCAGCATCCCTCATCTCCACATGAATTTATCCTCACAGTTAATCGTCTACCACATTTGGGACAGCGAGCTTTGTATGGTTTTGGTTTAGGCTTATGCATAATCCCAGAATCGCTGTGCGGTAATGCAATAGCCGTTTTAGTACATCAGTAATCTTCCATATCTTACTTAATAGCTTCTTCAACTATTGTCGCCCATCTGTTATCAAAGTCATGTGCTGTCCAGTTTTTACATTCATCAAGTGATCTTAAAAAATTCCTAACCTGCATCCCTTCTCTAAAATGAACCGGATGAGGCAAATGCCGTCTTCTAGTCCTCCCAAAAACAGGACTAACCGTTCCAGTAATTCCTTTGTAATGTCGGAATAATCTTAAGCCTTTCTCACCGAGCCATTTCCGTATAGCTTCTACAATTGTTTTTGATGGTTGATACTTCATGATTTATTAGCCATCTCCATAGCTTCTTCATATCCATCCCAGTTGTCTACACCCATAGCCTGCAAAGCTTGAAACTTATTTGAGTCTTCTTTAAGGCTCCGAATCATTGTAGTAGCTTTGTTAATAAGTTCTGGTGAGGTAATTTGTAGTTCCTTCCAATTCTCACCAAACAATTCTTTGTATAGTTCATCTAGGTAAGATGGAACTAAAAAAGGCGAATTTTGATCCGAGTTTTTATCTTCCGGATTCGTCATAACCTATCTCCTTGTGAACGCGTTGCATTTGCTCTTCAAGACCTTGAAGTTTTTTCTTTCTCCAAATTATTCCTATCGCAGCCTGACCAATAGCAAATCCTGCGAAGTAGTAATCCCAGTGTTCTTTTTCAATTGCTAAAGCAACATCTATACGAACTTTGCGAAAAAACCATTGCCTCTTTTTCTTTTCCTTTATTCCGCCCATCTTTCCTCCCATTCAGTTCCTTCACCCCATCTCCACCAGCAGAAGTGAAAATAGAAGCAAAGGCAACTTATCCAGATATCAAAAAGGGAGCTCATACTATTTTTCCTAACTGAAGATGGACGACGTAATTTTGTCCAGTGAATATTAAAAGGTAATGCCCACCAGGCTAAATCGATGCCAAGCCCAAGTTCATATTCATTTGGTTTTCGTTCTATCCACATTATTCCTCAGCGCCTTGTTCCATACATTTTTCACAAATCTCATCACAAACTGGACGACCGTTTCCAGACCTTCTACATTCTTTACATCTGTCATATTTGTTTTCTGACATTTGTTATCCTTTTTAGCTAAGTGTTTTCTAATAGCTCTCCTTAGTTTAACATGCTTGGTTTCCTCTTTTATTTTGTTATATCTTTCATCATTGTCATAAGCCCTGCCACGGATGGCACAATCTAGAGGACACAGCATATAAATTCTATTCACACCTTTGTAATCATCTCCATACTTCCTTCCTTTATCTCCTTCCCAAATTACAAAAATCTGCTCATCCCGGAGGTGATCTTTAACGGTCACAAACTTAATCCTATTTCTATCTACCGGAAGGCAATCCTCACAGCAAAACTTATCTGCTTTTTCCAAAGCTTCTTTGCTGTTAGGATCAATCCATTTTTCATACCATTTCTTATCGTTCTTATTCATTCTCAGCAAAGTGAC
>JAHQJS010000001.1:103716-111690 GCA_019057385.1 Candidatus Borrarchaeum weybense
CAATCCATTTTTCATACCATTTCTTATCGTTCTTATTCATTCTCAGCAAAGTGACTTTCTACTAACTCACAAATAGTATGGTAGGCAATCTGATGAATCTCTTGGCTTCTTGCTGTCGTATCACTCATAGCGCAAAAACATTTATCTGAAATCCTTTCTATAAAGCTCAAATACTTTCCTGTAAAGGCGATAATATAAGCTCCTTGATTCTTTGCTGCCTCAATAGCCCTGATGACATTATCTGATCCTCCACTAGTCGAGAATGCCCAAAGTATATCTCCTTCCTTAACTAATGCCTCAACCTGCCTTTTGAAAACATTCTCATAAGCATCATCATTAGCAATAGATGTAAGGATTGAAGTATCAGTTGACAATGCTACTGCCGCCAGTGCTTTTCTCACTTTCTGAAACTTTCCCACCAGCTCTCCTGCCACATGTTGAGCATCTGCTGCAGAACCTCCATTACCACAAAGATATATCGTCCCTCCATCCTCCAGAGTGCGCATTATAGTTTGAGCAATAGAAATAATCGTTGCTACGCCTTCGGCTTGGAAGGCATCCATAAAACAATTACTATGTTCTATAAGGATATCCGTTATTCGATCTATCATAGCTTCCTCTTTCATTTTATCATTTCTTCCCACTCAGTCCATGCTTTCCATTCTGGATAACATTCTCCACAGCAATGTTTCCCACACCCAATATTGTGCGCCTCAGATGATGGACCAACAATATAATTATCTCTCCGAACAACTCGTTTTACTATTTGACGACCACAGCAGTCACACTTAATCGCTCCTCTATCATCTCTCATTTACATCCAACTCCATATTCCCGTTAATCCATAATCCATGATAGATACTCCTGTGATAAAGATCAATCCACTCAGTATGGCTAAAGCCGCGAGTATCAATAGTGGGATGGTTATGAGCAAGACTGTTAGAACTCCTGCTGCAATACAAATAACTTTAACTACTTTCTTAATTACTTTCTTGATCCTTTTCTTGAGCACGTTCTTCCCGCTCCTCAATGAAATTTCTAAAAGGACATACCTGGCAAATCTTCGCCTGTGCTTTTCTTTGTCGTTTGCAATTCTTGTAAAACCAACTACTTCGATCTATTCTTATACTTTCCATATCCTCCTTGAGTATTTCCATCTCATTCTTTCTTATCTGAAGTGCCTCTTCAAGATCTCTAAGAATAGTCTTGATTGACACTCGATTGCGATGATAATCTACTTTTCCGGTAATCCTGCCTATCTCAGTTATTATCTTTGAATTAACAAGTTGTCCCTGATTAACCAGAACGGCATATAATTCGAAGCCTCTCCTGAGCCTCTTCACTTCTCTCTTAAGGCCGAAAATCTCATTCTTTTGATTAGCCCATACAAACTCAAGGCAAACTTCTCCAACCTCAGGTGAATCACATTTAAGACATGGTCGTCCTTTTTTATATCCTACGGCTAAAGAACCACAATTTTTACAAATGCCATATCGTTTCTCAGTCACTTTATTTTTACTCCGCATGAGCTACTTCTCCTCTATTCTTTCCGGACAATATTCTTTTGGAATATCACAATGGCTGCACTCACCTCGACTCGGTACTTTTCTAAGCGGCTCGTCTCCACCAATTTTTCGCACCATATCCCAAATCATTTCCTTTAACTCCTCATCAACATCACACCACAAGATATCAAGAGGCTTGCCAGTTTTGTAAACAACTCTCCCATTAAAAGTTGTTTTATGAAACTTTGGAATTGCTAATGGAAGAATTATCATGTAAAGAATAACTTGGATTTGGTCGCTTCCTCTGGGATTTCCAGTTTTGCAATCCTCTACACAACCCAGAGTGCTACCTCCTTCGCCAAGATCTTCTTTCCCTGCTGTGATATCTGCCTTTCCTGAAATTGTAATTGCGGGATTATCTTTCGAGCGAGGCATATCAAAATAGAATTGGTTTTGGTCTTCGATAAAAACTTTGAATCCCATTTCCTCTAGCTCATCTCTACGCCTGTGCACAAGTTGGTTATGATCAATAGTCCACCTAGTTAAGTCGAAATCACTGGGTGCTTTATCATATTTATAGTGAGCTTTGAACCATGCCGCCCATTCACATTGCTGCTCGCCTATAAGCAACTTTGGTATCCAGGTTATCCACACAAAAACTTTATTCCTTTTTTGCTTCATTGCGTAAACTTTCTAATTGTTTTATAAAATCGATTATATCATTCATACATCCAACACTAAATACTGCCTCCTCTGCAGGAAAGAAGCAGTACTGTCGCCATCTACCAAACCATTTTACCGTACCAAGATAATCATTGCCTCTATTACTCACGCACCAGTAAATTAAAGTTTTTAATTTTCTAACATCGCCTCCTGGAGCTTTTCTAAAATTTTCTGGGGCGAAGTCAAAATGAATATGTTCATATTTAGTTTTCATATTTAGTTTTCATAGAAATTTCCCCGCTGGTTTTGGTTTTCCTCGTAACATCTCAACTACCTCTTTTCCCCATCGCTGCCCAGCATCTTCCACATATATGTACCATCCACCATATTGATGAGTATCAAGATTTCGAACCAAAACCATTTCCAACCCAGTAGGAAACTTGTCTATTCTGACGGGATAGTTTCTTGATCTAAAACGAGCAATTTCCTTTTCATGCTTAATATGTTTGAAAGGATGAAAAAGAATTCGCAAACCTTCTTTATTCTTGCCCTTTGATTATTATCTGGATTCAATATCATCCTAATCTTTAGCGGCAGTACATACAACTTCTTCATCACATCTTACCTTATCTGTTTTAATGCGATAGCTATTCCTAAAAAGAACTTTACCAATGGAAGCTTTAAAAATTCTACACCTCTCCCCATACTTCTCAAGCATGTACTTTGCAAGATGTCGGGCGTTGGATAACGATACGGCTAACCATATTCCTCCTGCATCACTCTTTCCTTCCTTCACTATGGGAGACTTAATCCACCTTCCCAGAGGAAAAGTTAATATCGTTGGATTTCTTCTTAATCCCAAACTTTTCCTATTGGATGTGGTCACCTTAAAAAATTGTTTATTGTTTCTATTCATCCTCTATATCTAAATCTGCTACTGCATCTAATCCTTTTAACGCCCGAACATACCAAACATTATCAATATCTTTATCAGTAATTTGTTTTAGATCTTCTTCACTTTTAATCCTGGACCACCAACTCTCACATCCAAAGACTACTTGTTTAATGTCTGGAACATACATCATAGGATTATACATGCAACGAGATATTTCTAACTCTCCCTCTTTCTCATTGAATTTACAACTCTGGAGCATTGCTAGTTCGCCTAAGAATATTCCCAGGAATGTTTTATTTTCATACTTTTCATCACAAGGACGCACAGCTACAAAGTCACCTCTTTTGATCCTGCTCGCAATTGCTTTATCCATAAGCGGGAATGAATCATCAAACTTAATATTCTTTATGGTAATCGGAAATTTTATCTCACTCATGTTTTCCACCTTAAAACGTTTCTTTGCTCCTACTATGAGGAATATCTTTAACTAATGTCCAACGATTAACTTTGTTTAATCGTTTGTTTATCCATTCACAATATTCGGGATTTACCTCTACGGCTACTGAATTTCTGCCGCATTCTTTGCAAGCGCAAGAGGTAGTTCCAGAGTGTGAAAACAAATCTAATACTTCATCTCCTTCATCAGTCGAAGTTAAAACTATCCTCCTGAGTAATTCAAGAGGCAATTGATATGTGAAAATTCTATTCTTCGTCCTTGGGTAAAAAACGCATTCTTGCTGGGCTAAATATCCAGAGGCCAGTTTTGAAACGTCTGACCAGCAATCATATAATCGAATAACTTTATCGTCATATCTATCAACACAAGTGTGATGAACACGCATCCTTTCAACTTCAAAAAACTTATAGCTATCAGTCTTAGTAAAAAATAAAAAGGCTGACCAAGTTTTAGGATAACTCTTTTTTGATGGTGTTGGATTAGTATAATGCCATGCTATAGTATTTCTCCAAATACCATACTTCTCGCATATCACTTGAAGCCTTCCCAGATGTTGTGTATTTATGTAGATGTAAAAGCCGCCAGTTTCTTTTAACTTCTGGAAGGATAATCGAATCCAATCTTCTACCCAAGAATAATAATCCTCTAACTTTCGATTATCATCTGTAAATTCACCATAATCTTTATCCTTATTGAATGGTGGATCAGCAACTATCAGATCAAACTCATTATCCTCGAACTTACTTAACTCGTCAACCACTTTGCCGCAGATAACAACATGTTTTGTTTTAGTCCGCAACTTTGCTTTCCTTAAACTTTTCCAGCCGGGCGATCGAATCATTGAAGTACTGTACATTCTGCTCAGAACAGATGTAACTCCTTCTGTGCTCTTCGCAAACTATTGCAGTGGTTCCTGAACCACTGAATGGGTCCAACACTATATCTCCCTCATTACTGGAGAGAAGCACAAGCCTTTCAATGATTAAGAATGGCTTCTGCGCTGGATGGATCAATTTGTCATTTTTGCTTTTCCAGAATGGCGAAGTATATGGCCAAATATTTCCAAGCCCTGTCCACCTAACCCGCTTTCCATTCTCATCTATAAACCAACCACGAGGCTTTCCATCTTTCATGTACGGGCAGATAACTTCTCGCAATACTTTTAAGTTATTCCAAGTGAATTCTTTGGATTTTGTAACATGAATAACATCTTCTCTTTGAGACTTTAGGTGCTTAGAAGAACTTCTACCTTTAGCTCTCGCCCAGATGATCCAATTTTCTAAATGTACATTTCCATATTGTTTTAAGGTTAAAACGAAATCAATCAGATTTTGGTATCCCATGAAACTCCACATCGTTCCTGATGGTTTTAACACTCTAAAACATTCTGAAATCCATTTGTGACAAAATACTAAAAACTCTGCTTTGCACTTCCAAACATCCCAAGGCCCATAACCTATTCCGTATGGTGGATCAACACAAACCAAATCAACTGATTCATTAGGTATCTGCTCGAATAAAGAAAAGCAGTTTATATTATGAATTTTATTGAGTAAACTTTTCATTCATCATTGCGAATTTTGGCGGGCTCAGGACAGGAATGGGATTCCCTGAGAGTACGCTTCATCATGCGGTTCCCACCTCCATCTCGCGAATTAACTGGAATATTTTATGGCACTTCAATACCAAATCTTCAAGATTATCTAAAGGATGAATGCAATCAGAATCACATTTTGACTTAGCAGGATTTGGATGCACTTCTAAATATAGTCCATTCGCTCCCGCAGCAGTCGCAGACTTAGCTAAAATATTTGTTTTCCTATGACTTTGAAGAGCAAAACGTTCTGTCTCAGTAAATTGCAGTCCACATTTTGCCGTGTCTGAAATCCTAACTGAATGAGTAGCATCAAATACAACTGGCACACCCATTCGCTGCATAGTAGAAATGCCTGTCATATCATTAACTAATCTACCATAGCCAAAAGAATTTCCTCTTTCCGTGAACAGGATCTTATCCGACTTACCAAATCCTATTTTATTCTTAACATTCATCATCTCTTCTGGCGATAAGAATTGACCTTTTTTAACATTAACTGGCAAGCCTGTTTTAGCACAAGCGACAATTAGATCTGTTTGCCGGCAAAGGAAAGCTGGAACTTGAAGGGCATCAACAAATCTACTTGCTATTTCAGCTTGATGTGTTTCGTGGACATCAGTTATAACTGGAAGTCCAGTTTTCTCACGCACTGCTTTAAGCATATTCAATCCAGGATACATTCCTGGTCCTCTAAAAGAACGAGGATGAGAACGATTTGCTTTATCAAAGCTGGCCTTAAATACAATTGGAATTCCTGTGCGCATCTGCATCATAGACAATCTCTTAGCTATGCAAACAGCTTCGTGTTCATCTGTTAGAACGCAAGGTCCAGCTATTACAAAGAATGGTTCGTTCAAACCTATTTTAACTTGTCCTATGCTAAAACTCATTTTGGTTCGGAGTCTCCTTTTGCAGTATCTTTCCAACTTTTTATTTTCACTAATAAAGAGGAACACTTACGAATAAATTTAGCCTCATACAAGGAAAGAACGTCTCCTATTCCCTCTACCCAATCGCCAATGCAAACTTGAGCTAACTCCTCCGGAGAATTCATTATCATCGATTCATAAAACAACTTCCTCTCCTCATCCTCTCCAGATATATTCCGCTTCTCGAGATCTTCAAACAACTCCTCTACAGTATTAAAAGAATGCAGATCTTCTCCTCTTTCAGATTTCTCAAGAGTATCAATAGTAGTTTGATTCGGCTCCAAGCCTTGAAATTCATATCCAACATCTTCTTCAGGTGGTTTATAGTAGCCATTATCATCACACATCGGACAAGTGCCATCACCACCAGTATTCCACTCCTCCAATTTCTTAACCAACTGATCCGGAGTCATGTTAATAGGAACTAACCTCATCCCAAGATCAAGAGCGCCTTTCTGAACATGAATAGCCTGCTTCCCACCATCAACTAAAGGAGATGGCACTAGTACAGTAGCCACTCCTCTAATCTGTTCGGGAACTGCCCAGTAAAAGCTTCCTTCCTTTCCTGTGTCTGCATCCATCATTCTAAGCTTTATAAAATTAAGCTTCATTAGTTATCCTCTCAAATTACTGCGCCTGCTCTTGAATCAACATCAGAAGAATACAAAGCAATTGGTGTTATTACAATTATACCTACCAGTACAAATACGATCATCAGCACTTCCATTTTCAATCTCCTAAATTCTCTCAAAGGGCCACTCCCTCACCGCAAATCCTGCGGCACCAGCATGGCCACCACCACCAGGAAACTTTTTAGCTATTTCCGATACATCCACTTTCCCTTCGGATCTCAAAGATATCTTCCACATGCCATCAACATAGACCATAGCTACACAAATATCATACTCTTGAAGCTTGTTTCCAAATGCCTCGGACGACGACCCTCGAAGAAGAAGATTCATAACATAACACTTGTGACCATCAAGCATGGCTTCAAAACCCCATGTGTTCCTAAACTCCTCACATATGCTATCCCGATATCTCAAACATATCTCCCCCCAGTAAAAAATCTCGTCTAGAGTATCACGATTGGCTTCATCATCAAGTAACTCATTCCAAATTTCATCCTCAGGGTGATGTGAGTGTAATTTTAATCCAGTGACAAACATAGCAGTTTTTTTCACCATACTTCCAAGCCCATTTATCTCTATCTGCTATCAATCTCACAGCAGTAGGCATTTGTTCCTCAAAGAAAAGATCCAACCAAACCAACTCACATCCAGCAAAATCACTCGCAGGATCGTGACAAACCCACACACCTGGTGGATATTGATCTATTATTTCTACAGCAGATTTATGATGATCAAACAATTTAATATTGGATGTGATAGTAAATAACTTCCACATATTCTCTACCGAGAAGTGAAAATCTACTATATAAACCTGTTCGTTCGGCTCAACAAGTTCAAAAGGAACAGGCCAACCGTAATTAATTTTTACATACTTCTCAGAAGTATTCGGAAACTGATCCTGGATATATTTATGAACAATAGCACCAGCACACCTTCCATCAGCATCATCATGATAAAAACATATCATTCAGTATCCTCCAAAGCTAAGTTAACTGCTTCCTCATAAGTTAGAATTCTCAATCCTGCTTTCAAAAACCAATCACGTTCCATCAAACATCCTCTCGAATCCTCCCAGCCTGGAGCTAAAATAATTCCATCAAACTGAGTTTTCGAAATGAAGTCCATGTCCAACTTATACCAAGCTTCGTGTTCGTGTCTCGCCAGGAACACTGGTGAAGCTCTATGTATTGGATGTGTGTGAGATATAGGTGAATAAACATTATATCCCAACTCAATCAACTTGGCAGCTCTTTGATTACAAATATGAAAATTTGCTTCTTCACCTTCTGGTACATA
>JAHQJS010000001.1:111790-139324 GCA_019057385.1 Candidatus Borrarchaeum weybense
TTCTTCCTTTCTTTACGCGGCTTTGTATTTCTCTGTATGCCGCTGCTTAAAAAATTCAATATCAGTACTAATTGATTTTATCTGTTTATCTGTTAAAATGTGCTCGCACATTTCTTCCTCAGTTAGAACTGCATATTCATAATCATTTTCCCTACAAAAGTTAGATAACGCATTGAGCTTAGAAATCAAAAGTCCAAAATCGGGATTATCAGAACTAAAAACTTTGCTGCATTTAATTTCGATTATAACCTTGTCGTTCAACAAATAATCAGGGATGTATATTTTAGTCTTTTTAACTTCATACAAATTCCTGTCAAATTCGGATAAATAATTATATGCTCTAAATCTAAAAGGTTCTGCAACCACAGAATGGTTCAGCTGAAATGCTCTAACCACAAACGACAATTCATGACTACTTCTAAACAATACTCCTTTATATCTTCCAGAAATTCCTCGGCCGGTTTTATTATGAAAACTATTTAGATTCCAATTTTCATGCAACCTTCCTGTTCGATATGACACATCTCCTTGAACAAAACTTTTTAGTTTTAGCAATGCTGGGGACTACAAGATCTTCTACGCCGCAGTTCAAACATTTGACAAGTACTTTTTGAGAATCATCCATTTTATTATGTGCAGGTTTTCCTCTCAAGTTAGCAGATAATTTGCCACTGCACTTTCGTCGCGCCAATTTAGCTCTTCGTTTTCCTTCAGGAGAGTTTTTAGCTAACGATATCCTTCTGCCTATCTGCTTTCTCTCTTCATTTGAATATTTTGCCCATCTGTTTCTTTGAGCAACAGATTGTATCAAACTCATTGTTTTTGTCCTTCCATCCAACAATTTGCGATATCAACACATAGTCTGTTTACCTTCTCGTGATCCGGCTTCTCAGGGAGATCAGAAAGATGAAACGCTTCCTCGGCTAAACAAAACAATCGATTTGCTTCATTCTTAATTCTTCCTAAAGACCACTTGCCTTCTTTAATTTCTAAAAGTTCAGCAGCATCTTTCCTAAAAACGTTAAGTTTCCCTTCCCGCAAAAACTCAATACCGAGCCTAAGTATTCTGATCAAATGGCTTCCGTTCTTGCAATCATATCCATATTTTTCAACAAGCTTTTTCCTCTTCTCACCCATAAATCCCTTAAAAGCTAATCGTTCCATTCTCCGCAACTGACCATTAGCATATCCGGCAAAACTATGATAGACGTGCTTTCCAACAAACAAATCTTTGTTATCCAGAAGCAACTGACCGGCTGGAGTTATTTTCAAATAGTATTGTGGCTCTAACCAGAGGATGGACAAAAGATTAGGATTTCCTTTTTCAAGAAGTCTGATAGCTTTCCTATATTCGTATACTACAATATCCCAAACACCTTCTTTGATTTCTTTTGTATTTCTGGAACCAAACGTTTTCAAACCATAATAATAGTCTACAGGTGGAATACAAAATCCTATTGCATCCTTATCATCAATCGAATTTGGATCTTTATTAGATTTGTATGTTCCGTGAGAGATAGAACCTCTATATCCTAAAAGAATACACCAATCACTCAAACATTTCATCTCTAATAAGTTTTTAGGAATACTCATTTACTCTTTGCTCTCTGAAAATCCTTCACTATCACTCTCAATGCAGCAGCTTCTACCTCATCCATTGTAAAAACGTAAAAAGTAAACTTGCCTGCTTTTTTAGCATATTCAATTTCTATTACAGTTCCCCTACTACGCTCCTTATCTATTCCACGAACTATATGGAAATCTTTCCTCTCTAATATCTTACAATCAATCTCTAGAATTTGTTCTTCTGAAAGATACTCATCTTTATAAGCTATATGAACAAAATCCTCATGCTCTGCAGGAACATACAAGTCAAGTCCGGGAACGTTTTCACGAATCCACTCAGCCATTTTTATTGCATCTTTGCAGTTTTCTTCAATATCCTTATCAGTAGCTTTCATTCCCTTCGCTCCTCTGATAGAATGAGAGAAGTAAGCGGATACTTTACTCTTCCCTGCTAGATACTTATCTAGTTCTTTTTTGAATTCTTCACTACTCATCTCTTTCTCCTAGACTTTTTGTTCAACTTCTTCTTGAGGATCTCGTGTAAAAATCCCATCGTGTTAAACAGCTCGGCGCATAGCACATCCTCAATATCATCATAAACAGCCTCATGAGAATATCCTTCATAGTGCAGCCAGGCATCTATAAAATGCCGGCCTTTGCTATCCATATAAACTTCTTCAGGTATTCCTTGCTTCCAGTTGTCCCAATCACGAACGCTGCCATCCGGGCATAGCCTATGCTTGCCAATATATTCAACATATCTCTTGAGCACAAGTGGGCTCAAGGCTTTGATAAAACTGAGCTTATCATGATTCGCATCTCGAATTGCTCCAGTTCCGAACTTCCGCATTTGTCTTTTCTGCACGTTTTTCTTTGCAGTTGCTTTCCATTTGGCCATTACTACTTTCCCCTTTTCTTCTATTCAGACTACTATCTGCTTCTTCTATATTCTTCAATAGCAGCTATGACAGCTGCTCTTTCCTTCTTCTTATCACGGTTATGCGTTATAGCATTAGTATGAGAATAACCTTTTGGATATCGAGTATGGAGTTTTGCTAAGTTTATAACCATTAACTCTTCAATGCTCGAGCCAAATAAATCTACCGTGACGAGCATCATATAATGCATCACCCTTTCCAATCCACGCACAATATCCATTCTAGACAAGGGCTCTCCATGATAAAAAATAAACTTTTTGTATCTATTTAAAAGTTCGCCAGTGGCTCCTGACAAACTTCCCAATCCCTGGAGAACACGAATATCAAAGCCAGATATTCTAATATCCAGCAAGTCATCGTTCCATATACTCATTCCTTCAAGCTTAATAACATCCGAGATAGTTAGATCTCCAAGTTTTCCTATTATCATCTGTGTGAAGTGAAGTAAATCAGATAACTCAATCAAAATGCCATAGTGATCAGGTAAACGCTTAAACTCTGCATATTTACTGAGCAATTCACCAGCTTCACTCGCCATGCCCATAAAACCATGAAGAAGGTCAGACCTAAATTCTGGACATAGTTCATCTTGCAGTAGATTCGCTACCATTTCGGCAAATTCTGTTTCAATAGTCGTGCTCATTACGCACCTCAATAATCTCTTTAATATTTATGTGTTCATCTTCTGATGGTGGCTCAAACATAGAAATATGCTTATCCATAACCAGCTTCCAACTAAATTTATCTCCGCCTCTCAAATTCTTAAACCTTCTCTTAAGAGCTACATCATAGTCACATATTACCCAAATATAACTAATCTCAATATTTGGATCTTGAGTCACCAAATACTCACAAAGTGATTTTCTATCTTCTTTAGTTAAAGTGGAAACACAATCATCTATAATTACATTCTTCCCTTGGAATAAAGCTTCTTCAATACATCTTCTCATCATGTTGTGGACAATTGGCTCTAGTTGAAAATCAAAAACGTATCCATTCTTAATCATGCCTCTAATGTCATCACCACTAACTCGAATGTTCTTAAAATCACAGCCGGCCATGAGCTTAGCCCAAGTGGACTTACCCGAGCCAATACTACCAATAAGAATGTGTGCTTTCACTTCTTCTCCTCTGTTTCTAATGGTTGATCTGATTTGGACTTCTTTTTCTCTTCTATCTCATTCAATGCGGATTCAAACATTTCTCGTTGATGTTTCATCTCCTGCTCCCGCAGCCATTCCAGAGTTCTTAGTTTCTTTTTTATACCCATAATAATTATACTTTCTTTATCCTGGAACTCAAGTATTTTTCAAAGGGCATCCCCATCCCAATCCCGTTTTCTAAACTCATACCTCAGTTTATTCAGTGTAGATTCTATTATCGCCGCTGCATTCACATCCGAACCTTCCATTTGAATAGCTATTTCTTCAAACGACATATCATTAACAAAACGCATAGTCAGCATTTCAAATTCTTCAAATGAAATAATCCCCTCTGCTATTAATGTTTCAAACCTATCCCGGAGAAAATTCATCTCAAGCTCTTTATAAACTGGTTCACTATCCACAAGCTTATTCTCGATTTGATACAAATACTTTTGAGATTGTGGCATGTCATTAGAATAAAGATGAACTTGAAGAGCCACTTCAGCTATTGAAAATGGAAACGTTACTTTATTTGTCTTTTTGTTATCCTTAGCTATTTCATTACCAACATATCCAACTATGTCAGAAATCAACTTAATCCCTGGTTGATCCTCTTTAACTTTTAGAACCGCCTTAAACAATCCTAGTAAAGCGGTACTATAAAGATCTTGAATATCAACCCTTTTCAGATAAGGTTTACTTCTTCTGGCTTTATGCACCAACTTGTATAGTAGCCTGTTTACCAGCTCTACTATCTTCATAAACGTCTCTTGGTTTTGACTCTCCTTGAATATAAGAGCTAACTCTTTGAGATACTCATATGATCCATGCTCTTCCATAACTCCCTACAACTTTCTTCTTTGCGACTTGTCGAATATATTCTTGAAGTCTACATCTGTTCCTTTCGGATCCTCTTGCCTCTTTGGATCTCCAACCAATGTTTTGTTTATAGATAAAAGAGAGCCGATAGTTCGGGCTTTATCCTGAACAGGAAAAGAACCTTTTACTTTAGTAGTAAAATCTTTTGATGGGACATCCCCACAATTTCTCAGGGCATTTTCAACAGATCCAACTACGCCATCTGACTCATCCTTCGAACCCTTTACTACCACATCCTGAGTACTTCCATCTTCCAAAATTTCTATGTCAATAACTTCATCCGGGTGGTCTATCTTATTCTTTTCTTTGTCATCCTCAAGATTGACCAACTCGAAATGTAGATATTCATCTCTATGACAACACCATCTCTTATCCACAACAAGGTTTCTAAATCCTCGATATATTGAAGGATCTCGATCAAGAGATAAATGCTCAGATTTAATACCTATTCTATTCAAAATCTGTTGTGATTCTTTACTAAGAGCATCATAGTCATAGGTAGCTAATCTTATGTTAAACTTATAAACTATCTTAAGATCGGCGATAAGCTTTCTCACTGAACTTAAATTAATCTCATCATTAGGTCGAGCTTTGATTCTCATACCAAAATCCGTTTCGATTATTGGAAGCTTTACAATCTTCATATTCCCGCCTTCCTTGAGGTCTTCAATAACCCTATCAGACCAGCCGCTCACACAAGACATGCCTAAACCCAAGGCGTCTCCATTTCCAGAATAAGCTATATCCACATGGATATATCTAGGAACATGCCTGGGAATTCGAATAGCACTAAAATCGATATACTTAGCAAGATCAATGTTATCATTCACTCCAACCTCAATCGTATGCATCGGAACTGGATCTCTCTTAGCCGGATCATAACAATCTACTAAGTGTTTCTCGGATGGGAATAACTTCGACTTCCTAAGGTAGTTAACGGACACACCGGCGAGTCTTCTCAAATTACCCACAAGGTCTTTCTGGAATCTTTCCAGTAATTCTACGGGAACTTGAATTATATCAAATCCATCTACTACGGCCTTATCCATTCCCACTTGATCTATCTCAAGACCTCTCTCCGTTTCTATGCAAAGAATTTTAGAAGGTGTATACAAATCGCCAAGCATGATTGGAAAAGTTTCGCCAGAAAAGTTCAGGTCAGTTTTGACTTCCCAAAGTGCTGCATCAACAATTCTGATTATTGGTGAGTTCTTCATCTTAACAATAAAAGTATTGAGGAATGATGCTTTTTCTTGCTTCGAAGCACAAAGGAAAAATCTACCTAATGTTTCTCGCTTTCCAGAATATTTAGCTATTCTAACGAACCTGGATTCAAGTCTTGAAACAGCTTCTTCATAAGCTTTAAGAACTCTAATCTTCTGCTTGTCAGATTCCATTTCCGAATCAACTTCATCCATAATTGCGAAGAGCACGTCCTCTCCTACAAAACCAAATCCTTTAGCATAGGGAGAGCCTGATTTGAATTCAAAAACTGGAAATTCAATTCGAGGGTTTGCTCCCTTTTCATTCATTATTATTCCATGGCGGTTGAACCATGGCGAAGATAACAAATAGGATTGGAGAATGTTATATCCTTTTCCTTGACTTAAACTTTTAGTTAAGTTGAAAAATACTACCGCAATCTTGCCGCCTGCTTGCTTGCCATAGAATTCCCACGGGTCTTTAAGACATAGCACTTTGTACATGCCATAGCATATTGCTGCCACGGCTGTACGTGTTTTTCCCGTTCCTATTGCTCCAGTTAGTACTGTTAAGAATCTGGAATCATCTATAGCAATGTCAGATAGAATACTTTTCCAGTAAGGATATACAGTTTTACCATTTCCTGTAACTCTTCCTAGATATTCTGGATCGGATAGAAACTGACCAATGGGAATAGGTTCTTCTCTATAGTCCGCATCCACATAAGCTTTTAGGATAGTATTTATCCGTTCTAATCTATTCGGCTTTCGGCCAGCCATCTCCTACCTCTTCAATTCTAAGTTTTTCCAAGTTTTTTCGGATGGTTTCTCTATCCCGTGGATCCATATCCTTCATATTTTCCACTAGCTCTTGATCACTATCGGGCAATTCTTTTATCTCTTTAACCCCGATTCTCTTCCGACCTGGAGTATTCTCTCCTGGAAGAACAACCTGCTGATTGTACTGCTTAATCAAAGGAGGCTTCTCTCCACCAAATCCAAGACTTTCAGCAGCCTTAACCAACTGCTCTTCATCACGTCTCTTCTCAACTCGAATTTTTCGCTGAACTTCGAACACATCAAGATTAGGTATTCTATAAACTCTGCAAATCTTGTCGCACTTCATGCAAGTAAAGTGAGGTTCACTCTCTTGATCAATATGCATCTCAGTTGCAGCATCACAGCAAACTGACCGATAAAGAAACTTATGTCGTTCCAGTTCTTTATCGTCAATATCCCAAAATACTTCTCTCTGTTTTGTGCCCATGAATATGTAATCTAATATCCATGTGGCGACGAAAGGATCTCTCGATTTTTGCTCCTTCTTGTACTTCTTAATAACTTTTTTAACAAAATCAACAGTGATCCTTTCGCCGACATTCTCAACTTCATTCTCATATATGCTCTGAAGTTCCTTCACTATCTCAGCTATATTACCGCGATGCTTAAAGAACAATAGCCTAGTTTTGTTTTCCCATTCTAATTCTTGAAGCGTTCCAGCCATTTTATTCTTCCTCTACAATTCCATAAACATCAGATATTCCACAAACGAAAATATAATGTACCTCTCCATCCAAACCCTCAACTTCTACTCCCCAAGGAACTAAATTATCAAAGTGCACTTTAACTCCTGGCTTCAAATTCGATGGTGGGAGGCATTGCCATTTTCCTTTGTCATTTTGATATCCTGGCCCTACAGCCAGAACAACGCCGGTACTATCCTGATGTCGCTTCCTAAACTTCTCAGGAATAAATATTAAACTCTCTTCTCCTATTTTCTCTGGAGGGGGCGTTGGAAATATAAATACTAAATCACGAAGTGGTCGATATGGAAACTCCAGAATTCCTTCTTCATTATGAAATGGAGTTCTTTGATTCATTCCTCTTCTTCCTTCCTTCTACAATATAATTTTTGATGGCGGTTCCACACAAGCAAAATCCCATAAGAGTCAAACCTGGAACTTTATTATGCGCCGTAACTGCAGAGAACAAGAGACTATTGGCTGCATATGCAAGCCACCACTTATGACTTCGAGGTATTAAGTATAAAGTCACTATTACTAAAGCTGAAGTTACAAAATCCAATACTTTAAATAACTTATCCATCTTGAATCCTCCTATTCAAGTAAAGCTCTTAGATCCCGAATAATTTTTTCTTTACTCGTTTCGAATTCATCACTCCAAATGATGTAAAATTTATATCCTCTTGCTTCAAAAAACTTCCTTCTATCTTCACTATCATCTGAAGTATTATACCAAGGATTATCATCAGAGTGCCAGAACCTGGAATTATATTCTACAACCACTCTCATAGACTTGTTAATAAAATCGGGAATTTTTCCATCCACTATGTAACTTCCATCTCCTACAAACAAGAAGGATAGTTTATTTTCTTTCATAAACTCAATAACTTTTTGTTCCTCCCTATTAGGAGAAAGTTTCTGTGTTTTTCTAAGTGAGGCTATCATTTTTTCAACGTTTCGTCGATTTTTCATCGGATTATTTAATTTCATTCTCTCGCTTTTTCTTCTTCGTTGTTCAGGATCTTTGTTTGCCTCCAAAATCTTTCCTGTCATTTCTTCTCGTTTATTAGGATCAACCCATCGATCTTTGCTCGCTTTACCTATCTTCTTTCTCGTTTTTTCGCTTCCTTCACTTTTCCAAAATTTTCTTCTACCTCGCCTCAATGACTCCTTTCTCACATTGATATCACTACAAGAATACGAGGCAGTATTGCCAGGAGTCTCGGCTATTTCCACTTTTTTGAGAATAATCTGCATATCCGAATTGCCATTATAGTCATACAATCTAAAGTGGAGATGTCTAAATACAACATAACACAAATTTTCAGCTGTGGGTTGATCCAGAAAGTAATTCAATACATTATGATCAAAATCTTGGAGAACTTCTTTTAACCATTTTTTAACTAAAGTAAAATTTATTACCCAACCCTTAGATGACAACTCATCCGATCGGAAAGTAACCCAAACCGTCCAGCGATGCCCATGCAAATTATCACACTGAGTATTTGTATTTACAAGAAAATGGCAGGCATCAAACGAATCTTGAACTTTAATTTCAAACATCTTCTTTCCTTTTCTTTTTAATTCTATTCTTTTTAAGAAATCGATCAATCTTCTTTTGAGATTCCAGCAACTTGACGCTCATTGTTCCATCAGAATATGCATTCCCATGTTCTTCAGACCACATCCTGTTGGACATTCGAAGTAGTATAGCATTGGATGCGCAAAGACGCTGTAAAGTTTCTAAAACTAATTTATCCTCTTCTCTCATTCTACTTCCTCCACTTCGCAGATACAAGAAAGTTCTCTATATCTTTCTCCAGCGCCCATTCCACAGCCTACAATAAATCCTTCACCTGAATATTCCCATCCAACAATATCTGGATCAGTTGCTCCATATTTACTTCTTAGTAATACTTTATCCACGAGGACAGCTGTACGTATTTGAAGAGGACAGTACCCATATATAATCGTCTCTCCCTCCTCAAGTGTTTTACCTGTTTCTACACAATCATCAATTAAGACAACGGTTCTCCCAGAGATATCTTTCCTTGACAAATCTAATGGAGTCATCAATTTTACTTCTCCTTTCGACTTCATCTCTTCCCCATAAGACTCAAGTCCTATATGACCTATAATCACGTCCAATTCTTCTCTGATACTCGAAAAGCCATTGATGTGATTTAATGCTTTCAATATTTCATACGTCACATAAGCCCCGCCTTTTAGTATAGCTACAAGAGCTAGAGGTGATTTAATACTGTATATTTCCATTGCCATTTTCACAATAGCTTCTCGAACACCCTCATCTTCCAGAATAGGTTTGAGCTTAACATTCATCCTCGATATCCCTTTCTATTCTTTCAACTCTACTTATTCCTCTTTCTTTTACAACTACAAAAGATGCGTCTGCTATTTTTGACAACTCGCCCTCCTGCGTGATTATAATAAACTGCAAGTCTAGTGTTTCGGAAAGATATCGTATCATTTCTTTTACCGATTCAATATTTTGCAATCCATGCAAGCATCTAAAAGGTTCATCAAAAACTAAAGTCGCTCTTGTTCTTTCATATTGAATAGCCCACAAAACTACTCGTAGTGCGAAAGAAACTACGTCCGCCTGACCCCCGCTAAGTTCGTCATCCTTCGGAGAAAATCTTTCGCCATCAATATCAATAAATAAATGAACTTCAGGTTGGTTATGAGAAATTTCACTTTCTATTACAAAAGAATGATTATCACCAAATACAAATCTTAAAGCCTGAGTAACTAAAGTTTCAACTACATCCTCAAATTCTTGCTGAGCTAAGATTCCTACTATATTCATAACTTCAAGAGCTTCTTCTAAATCGCCCAAATAAATCAGGCAATCTTTAATCCTATCCTCTAGCTCCTGAATATTTTCCCTGTGAATTTCTATCGAAGCTCTTTTATCACTCAGGAAGTCTTCATACTTTTTTAGATCCATCATTCAACTCATTAAAATGCTTAGCAAACTTTTCGGCCAGTGATTCTGGATTCCCCATGTTAGATCTATCCTTATGCTCCTTGGAACGATAATGATCTTTCAAATCTTTCCAAGAGGCGAACTCTCTTTCACACGTATGGCAATAAAATAGCTTACCGCTCATCATTCCTCCGGAGACAAAAGATCAATTCTCGTTCCTACTTCTAATCCTTCAGGAGGAAAAAGCAATGGACGGCCTCCGCTGTAAGCTACCTCATTTTCTCCAGAGCCATCAAAGGTTACCCAAAACTTTTTCTGGCTAAACCTATCTTTAGTTAGAACGGCGTAACTAATTAGTCTCCTACTTTTCTTTGGGGGTTGCTTGGTCGATGATGTCGCCCATTTCACGATCCAGTTTTTTAAGAAGTTCTTCATCTTGAACAAGATCTCCACACAACTTTTCTATTTCTTTATCTGCAGCGCTAAGTGACTCTACTCCAAAATCATCCTTGAGTTGCTTCATTATTTGTTCTCGCCGGCCATCCTTCTTAGCTTTTTCTCTCTGAAGCTGCTCGATCTTCTTACTCTTATCCTTAACATTATCTATGACATCAGCCATTTTTCTTCCTTACTTTCTCAAGCTTTTCATCGATTATATCTTTAACTCTCTGGTTCGATTTCCTCTCTTCCAAAACTTTTACCAGGATATGTTTCCATCCAGATAATCTGTCTCCACTTTCTTTTATTCTCTCAACCAATTCCACAAGAGCGGAGTTATCTTTCTTCTCAACCTTCTTAGTTAGATCAAATACTTCCTCAATAGGTTTCGCATTAAGTTCGATAATTTTTACTTCATCAGTATTCGTATCAAATACAACAACCGCTGGCTTATGCTCTAAATCAAATTTTCCCGTTGTCTTTCTAACTATTGCTCCAGGATTTATAATCGTTCTACCGTTCCAAGTTTCAGTAAATCGATAATGATAATCCCCACAACATATCAGATTATATCCGGGATTCTTCCTAAGAAATTGTCTTGGGCCAGGAAGCTCTTGACTTGGCCATAACGGCCTATCTCCAATCATTCTATGAGTTACAAGAATATTATAACTTTCTTCACTTGGTTCGGGTATGTCCTCACCAAAGGAAGCTCCGTAAAAAGCATGTGTTGAATCACCACCCTCTCCAGCATAAACCGGTTTATCATTAAGTATTTTAACAACTCTTGCTGCTTGAAGGAGAGATAGTGGACTATTAGGCAAAGTGAACTTGCTATGCCCTGATATATCATGCTGCCCGAAAACGCAGAATATTCTCTGTTCTCCACTCTTTCCATAACAGTATAGAAGTTCGATAATTGCTACCACGATTTTGTTAGCTACTGTTGGAGCGTCAAAAAAATCGCCCACTTGTATGATACAGTCACATTTATGTTTATCAAATATACTTAAAGCTTGACTTAACTTTCCGTACAAAGTTTCCCAGTAGTTATCCAGCCTCTTCTCTGGACCTCTATTCGTAAGTTGTAAATCTCCAAGTATACCTAATTTCATTTCTTCTTTCCAGATATTTCGGGATACAATATTTCAGGAACAAAATAGTAGTCATGATGCAAAGAATCTATTAGCAGTATATCAAACAATTCGATAATGAGAGTGTAAATCTTCTTATCCATCAAGTCGGTACTGCTATCCCTCTTCTTCTTTGCAGCCTCTAGATCCACAAATAATTGTTTTGACTTATTGGAAGTATTTGGCCAGTAAAACAGGTTGTCCGCTTCAAACAAAAAAAGTACCTCAGGAAGAGTTAAACTTGCTCTTTTCGCAAAGCTGTACATCGCGACGAGGTCTTCAGGCGTTAGATATTCTTTTGGATTGCTCCATACCTTAGATTGAAGAGGATGCTCCCTACCGATGTGGGTAAGTTTATGTGCAGGAATTGGAAATCGCGCTGGGCATCCTTCCACCTGAAATACCTCTACTAAATAAGTTGTTTGCCCTACAGAAATTTGGACGGTGCGAATATTCACAATGCGATAATCACCTTCCGCTAGCAAATTGAAAGAAGAGGAGTCGGGAGGATGATAATCCCTATCAGGAACAATGTGATACCATTCTCCTAGCTTAATAATCATACCCGTAATCATAGCCTCCATCACTCTTGTACAAACCTAAACTCATGGACAAGCTCTCGATAAGACCTTTGCACCTGCTATCACCTTCGATAACTACTTCTCCATCAGTAACGCTCATCTGCATAGGTCGGTCAAGAACGAGCTCATATTGTTTTAGAACATTTCCTTCTGGATCCCGAACAATAACTTTTCCCATATGAGGAAGCGATGGACCACATCCACTTAAGAAAATAACACAAATAAGAATTAAAATTATAGTTTTCATTTGACTAAGGGACAATAAAAATGACTATGTTAGCAATTGAATATAACAAACCTAAAGCAAATGGCTTAAAGCTTGAACAAGAAAAATTGAATCCTGCTGAATGCCAATCGATAGCATTAACAACGGTTAATCCGATCATTGATGCGAGCATCACCATCTGGAAGATAAACTTGAATTTGGTTAACATAATAGTCTCCTATTTCAAATCCCACTGTAAGTTAATATTGAATCCTCTATACGCCGCGTCTTCTTCTCTATATCTTGACTGGGCAAAACCAATGCCTAATCTATCTGGAGTCAAAAGGTCTGCGGTGCATCCCGACGTGAATAAAATGACGGCGAGGCATAAAAGCAGAATGAAAGTTTTCATACTCCTTCTCCTAATAATGTTTTCTTTGTATTTTCAGTTAGTTTTGATCCACAATGAGGACATGAAGTTAATTGACTTTCAAGCTTCTTCTTCTCCTCCATTTCTTCTGATATCAACTTTCCAAGGTTTTCAATTCCATCATTAATATCTCGAATATCTTCAGACAGCTCCATGAGTGTTTCTACCTTTTTAGTTGTATCATTATACCTTTCAATCACCTCTTTACTTTTAGGAAGGATGCTAAGGTCATCTGGAAGATGTATTTTAGTTGCCTCTGCAACCTTTAACTCACTCACCAGATTTCTAAGTCTTTCCAGCTTTTCAGAAGTTTTAGTAATAGATTCAACATGTTGATTTGCCTGCTCAAGTGTTCCATCTATATTTTCTGGGATGACTATTTGATGGGCATCTAAATCTCTTATGGCATCAACAATGTTCTTGAGTTTAGATAAAGTGCTTCTCGTTTCATCAATTCTTCGAATAACTTCTTTAGCCTTAGTTATCCTCTTTTCCAACCCATCAAGATCTATCTTAATCAAAGTTTTTAACTTAGTTCGGTTTGTTTCCAATTCTCCTTGGTCACGAACAACATCAGCCTTCTCCGAACGAATATCACTAGATAATAGTTGCCTTACCTCATCTATCTCATCCAATTTTGTTATAGCTCGGATGTAGGTAGCAATTTGTCCTGGAGGCGCATATACAAGAAAATAAGGATCTCTTTGCTTCTGGATATTTATATCGGACAAATTGAGGATTTTAGTTACTTCATCTGGAGGCGTAGTTCCAGCTGCGATGGTAGCGAACTTTTTTCCATCCTTAGTCAAAACATAATTGTTTACATCTTCGCCAGATATCTTTCCACGATTGCGAGATATTCCATACTCTCCATCACTTTCGGTTACACTAAGAGATACTTTACATCCTTTTTGTCCTCTTCTAATATAGCCGGTTCCAAGAGGTCGATTATCCTTAACCAACTTTAAAGCTTGCAGAATGTTCGTTTTCCCCTGACCTGAGTCTCCAGTTATAACATTTATCCTTTTTGAAAACTCAAGTTTAGTGTTCTCGTGGGACTTGCAATCTTCTATGATAAGATCTTTAAACATTACTTAATTCCATTTTGATTATGGACTTGATTAAATCCCTTTAAGATGTATCGCATAGTAGCGATATCAGACTGGGCTTTCTTTATCTTCTTGATTCCTTGAAGTCCCCATGACACTTGCTTTGCACTTTCATACAACTTGAGTAATTCATCTCCGGATAGTGCTTCAAGTTCCTTTACCGAATAAACCTTTTCAACATCATATATCATAGTTTTCCTCTTTAGTTACTTGTTTTCCAAACCTGTCCACTTTTAAGTTATCCCAATTATGCAAAAATGTTTTCATTGTAGACAATCTCCAACTGCCGAGTCCTCCCAAACTTTTCCAAGTAAAATAAGTTGAAACTCTAGGAAGAGAGGTTAGGATGAAGTGGATGGTGATGATAACTGCACTGGGAGGAGATTTAATATCCTAATCAAAAGGCATAACCTGCACTTTGGTACAGGACAATTTTTGATAACAAAAGCGTTATCTGGTCTTTCCTCCATATGATCCACCGTTTGGCACTTCAAAATCTTTTCCTTTTCTTCTTGCGTAAACATGTTAAGATGCGTCCTTACAAATAAATGGTCTATCCAAAATGTTGACTGGATACGCTTTAGTAGTTCGAAGGAATATTCTTCTATGACCTTCGGATAACTTATTTAACATAACTTCTCCACTTCTAAGTTTTAACTCTTTATACAACATTAGAGCTAAAAAGAAGGCATCAGCAAGGTCAGTAGCTGGACCATCATACTCTTCAATTTTCTCAGACATTCCTTTTTTCTTTATCATCTTCTTCTTTATCAATCCCTCAGGAAAGAAATCTGGAGCAACTTTAACAATATCCTTTTTCATGCATTTTCCATTATTCAAAGCAAAAAGCTTAACCGTCAAAGGATCATGAATTCGAATATTGCCTCCTCCAGTAAATATCAAACGCTTTAGATATCCAGTTAGTTCAGCAATCTGACAAATTGAAGTAGTTTGAGATGAATAAGAATATCCTTCAATAGAAAAATATTCTGGTTGTGGTGGAAAAGTACATATCCTATTTTCAAATCCCACTAATGCTTCGGCATATTCAGACATCCTTCTTAAGCGAAATACATCTTTAGATTCATCTTTCTTTATCTTACTTAAAAGATGTGAATGCTCTGAATCAACTTCGGCTATCTTCTTTGTAGTTGTAAGGTAAAGATAGTCTATTACCATTCCATCATCATTGAGCACAACAACTCCTCCATGGTCGAGTGATATATCTAATCCAAAAATTTTCATTCCTACATTCTTTCTGGTTGAATTGCCTTAACAAAAGTTACTTCAAGCTCCACTATTCCACATTCATCAACACAACTTCGTTGTTCTTTGATTGCGTCAAGTGAGTAGTAAATTCTATTACCAGCGGAATTGTAAGGAACTTCATATTTCCAATCTACCAAACACATATAAGCTGTTATAGTATCTTTCTCGGATTGGATAGCCTTGTACCATCTATAGAACAACCATACTATCGGGCTTAATACAATCACAAATGCAATGGCCAACCATATCCACATTGTTCCCATATTTATCTTTCCTATTATTCCGCCCCTACTCCGGCCATTGGGGCTCTAATATTTGCCGTTATGTACCGGACGCAAATTCAACAGAACATCTGACTACCAATCCTCAAACATATGTCCGTTTCTTTCTCTTTTCGGTTTGATAAACCTCCTGCCATTTCTCCCAAACTGCTTGCCTCAAATCCTCCTCAAGGTTTTCATCCTCAACTTTTTGAACCCAGTAACCAAATGCGTGCTCTTCTCCGAAAATTTCAATCTTCGTTGTTTTCTTCTTAGCTTCTTTAGGACCGTTTTGCGCTTCACTCAAGAAGTAAATGTTGGATCCGATGTCATCAAGAGCATGATCAAACAAAACTTTAAATCTTCCTTCTCTAAATGGCGGGCCTACTTTATTTTTCTTGACTATAAACTTAGTCCAAATTCCAATAACTTTGTCAGCTTTGTTAACAACCTTACCATCACTCTTAAGATGAACTCGAACCGAAGGATAGAAAAGCGGCGATTTTCCACCAGATACTGTTTCGCCGCCCCAAGGTGAATTCATGTCAGTTCTTGTTTGATCCATAAAAACTAAGGTGGTGTTACTTTCTGAAAGAGCTTTTATATATTTTCTAAATCCCAGAGAAAGTTGCTTAGCTCGAGGAGCTCTGGCCTGGCTATCCGACATTTTCTTCTCAAGTTCAACTTGAGCCGGAAGTGCGGCAACAGTATCAGCTACCATTACCTTTGGTTTCGTATCATACGTTCCTTTCTTTTGATCCTTGTAAATAGCGCCTGCAATCCAGTCATCAAACATTTCTTCCAAAGTGTTGGGATAAGATAGAATACTTTTATTCGGTTCATACCCAAACAATTTGGCGAACCTCTCATCAAGAGTGTGCTCCACATCAGCATAGTGAGCAATTCTTCCAGATCGTATTGCATATCCGAGTATAAGAGCTGCGAGCACTGATTTGCATGTACTATTCCCACCAAAGAACGTGATTATCCTACCTATCGGTATGCCTCCTGGAAATAAATTCGCGATAGCCAAATCAAGAACAGTGCATCCAGTTTGGCACCATTCAGTAACTTCAGCAAGGCTTATCAACTCGCTAGCTTTTTCAGAAGTTTTTTCTACTTCACTTTTAGCTTTTTTTCCAGCCATATTTTATATCTCCGATAATTCTTCCTCATGGTCAACTTCATCTTGAGCTTTCTTATCCCGCATAGCCACTATTGCTTCTTCATTCTCTTGCCAATCCTCATTACTAATCGGCCTATCAGAATAGTAGGATCGCACAAACAACCTAACAAGATTGCTAATAGATGACGACCTTTTTTCTACAGAGGATAAAAGCGTGGATGCTTCATTCGCCAGCTTATCAGCATCAATATAGTTTCGGACGGCCTCTTGATACTCTTCATTTGTAGTAATTACCGAGTTGATTGCTCCTTCGGTAGGCTTCTCTTTTAGTCCGTAACTCTTAGGATCTTTCCTAATCTTAAGAGATAAATCAGCTTTAACAAATTCTATGCGTTCCTTCGCAGTTTTGGAGCGTGCTTTGACATCAGCTACCCATATGCCAACTTCATCATACAACACAGGCTGCTGGCAGTTCTCCACCTCCAAGCTGAACTGGTCTATTGGAAGTTTCTCCCTAAAATTCTCCAGCTCTTCTCTATCTTCATTAGTCATCTCTTTGCTCGTTCCTTTGTCTTCGCTTCTCTTCTATCTCCTCCATTTTCTTTTTAACCGAGTCCCGCTGGTCAGAGTTGTCGTCCCGACTTCCTCGATCCCTGTCTCGATCCCGGTCTCTATTGTCGTCCCGACTTTCGCGGCTTCCTCGATCCCTGTCTCTATCTCGATCCCTGTCTCTATCTCGATCCCTGTCTCTATCTCGGTCGTCCCGACTTTCGCGGCTTCCTCGATCCCTGTCTCTATCTCGATCCCTGTCTCTATCTCGATCCCTGTCTCTATCTCGGTCGTCCCGACTTTCGCGGCTTCCTCGATCCTTATCTCTGTCCTTGTCTCTATCATCTTTGTCTTTTGAAGCAGGTGTACCTTTGACAATTCTCTCAACATCGTCATAAGAAGGAATAAGCAGAACATCATCAAACGGAGGCAAATCTTCATGCCATTCTCTTGGAATACTACTAATCTTTCCAAGGGAGTAGTCACTATAAGGATTTCCTTTTTTATCCTTACGAACGAATTCCACATCACAGCCATTTACTGGATCGGATACATCGATTATCTCCTTGGTGCGCTTATCCTTCGATGCTCCGCAAATACCACTATAAATCGCGGGTGGGCAGTTAAACCACTTTGCTCCTTCGTCCTCAGTATCTCTTGAGGTAGTATCAACCACAAAAAGTAGAATTCTCAAACCGGGCAAGAGCGGCTTGATCTGATCATTGGATACATTCTGCTTTCGTAGTTCTGCTATGTAGTCACAAACGGCACAGGGTTTATTAAACGTTTCCTGCATGCAGAGATAAGTACTTCCATTCGCTCCAACATTTGTATGCTGCCATATTTTCTTTCCAAAGCAGCCTTTCTTATTTGGAGTAACAACTCGAATGAAATTATCTCCTTTCTTAGGTTTGTACTGATTGATACCCAACCTATCTAACACATCCCTGTCGACAAAGTAATACTGGGCGCCTCCTCCACTACTTATATTTGCACCTTCGTCAATCTCTTTTGCTCGACTTTCTTCTACCATCTCTTTAATCTCCAACTAAAATGTTATCGTTTGTGTTTAGACCAGCTTACCATCCGCACCTTCTTCCGCTTGGCTTTAAGCTTTCGTCTAAGTTTCTTTTTGCCTTTTGGCGTTTTCATCTTATCACTTCCAAAATACCAGAGTGAGGACTCCCGATTCTCCACCTCATATGCTTCGCTTGTACTCCTCTCTATGTACAGTTATGGGATTAACACTGCTAACGACTAAGCACAGCATTTTATTGATCGTTCTATACCTCTGGTATTCAAACCTTATTGACAGGATCATCCTGCCATGATTCAAAGCAGGCTCTTACAATAAGAGCCCCTAGCTGAGTTCTCTTTCCATAAAACGTGCTAACTGAGAATACTTTTGTTAATAGATATATGATATCCAGGATGTCCTCCATCTTGTCGTATTTATCAAGCTTCTTGTACAAAAATGTTTGAATGGCTTTTCTAATAGCTTCACTATCTCCGCTAGTCGCATCAAAAGTGCTTTTGATTTTCTTCCATTGTTTTCTTCTTCTATCAGGAGTCATTGTAAGTAACTTGCACAAATCTATAACCGAAGCATCTCTCACCGTACCACTTACTAATATCTCGAGAGCTTCGCTGGTGTCTTCTATTCCAGAAACCTGCTCCAAAGAAACTAATGCTGCTCTTGGAGAACCATCACAAGTTAATGTTATAGCTTCGATAATATCATCAGAAACATTCAAATCTTTTTTCTTACAAGCCTCTCCCAGGATTTTCTGAATCTCTCTCCTTGATAATAGATTTACTTCATACTCAGCACATCTATTATGTATTCCTTCGATAATACTTTCTGGATTTGTTGTGCAGAAGATAAAATAACAATGAGATGGATTATCCTCCAGGATATCCAGAAAACCTTGTTGAGCTCTATTTGTTAACTCGTGAGATTCATCAACAATATATGTTTTAACATGACCGCCAAGGCCAAGCATTTGGGCATCATCTGCAATTTGTCTGGTTGTTTCAATCCCATTCGTATTATTAGCTTGAACCTTAAAAGTAGACTCATCATTAGAACCAAATTCTTTAGCAAGAATTCGAGCGATAGTAGTTTTTCCACAACCGTACGGTCCTTTCAAAAGTATCGCATGAGGACGAGAAGCGGGTTTTTTCCTGAGCATGGTTCGAAGAGCTCCTATCGTCGTAGAATTTCCTACAATTTCCTCAAATGATTCGGGTCTAAGTTCTTGATATAAAGACATGACTACTCCTCTTTTACTAAGGGTGGCTGCTTTATTTCTTTTTCTACTTTGGATATCACATACAAAACATGATTGGCAAAGCTCTTAGCCTTCTTAGCTTCCATTATTACCATATCCGGCCAAGGACTTTTATGCTTAAATACGTGATAAGCCATCCTAAGTCGATCCCATATTCCCCATCGCCCATGTGTAGGATGACCAAACTCCCAAAATGAAAATTCTATAAAAGGCGCCCCTTGGCAATCCCTTAATCTCTTATCCTCACTCACTAAAATTTCTCCTTCCTCCTCATCAAATAAATCTGATGAAGTAACAGCGATTCCTTCGCCCATACAATCACAAGGGAATACTTTGGTTGGTTTTTCGAACATTCCTATTCTCCTATCTATAGTAATTATACATTTTCGATCCTTCTACATTAAGATTTTCAAGAGGCTGCGACCATGAAATTATCCAACTCAATTCTTTCATCCTTCAGGCACACATACTTTTTATCTTCTCTAATTGATATTGGTTTCATCTCGTACCAATTCCAACCTATCTCCCATTCAACACTTAAAGGAATACCTCTTTGCCACTCGTACCTCTCGGAACACATTATTTCCGTAACTATATTAATCAGCTCATCCACTTCTTCTATTATCGCATCAAAAGCCATACTATCATGAACTTCCATATTCGCGAATGATTTTAATTTTCTTTTCCTAAACTCCGCTCCAACTCTAATCAAAGCATCAAGCAAGAGATGGAAAGACACTCCTTGGATCAGATTGTTGTATAACTGATTAATGGATAATGGACCTATTCTTCTCCATCCATTAACTGCTTCAACATAACCATCCTGCATGTAATCACGAATCATTTTATTTTGCCATTCCTTGACATAATGATACTCCTCCCAGAATTCCTTCTGAACTTGCTTTACGTGATCAGGAGAAAGGTCAGGGAAAGATCTAACAATGCTGGTATCCTTTGAGCCGTAAAAACTTGGAAAAACAAATCCATTTTTTATTCCATATCTTTGATCTTTCGTTACGTCCTCAACGGGCTTTCGATACATTTTAGATGTCCATCTCCAGTGAGTATCAAAAGGATTATGTCCACCTTCTGGATGTTCCTCATCCCACTTCTTTCCCTCTCGGATTTGCCTGATAAGTTCTGGATCTCCAGAAAACATAGCTATACCCTTAACCTCCATGCCGCTATAGTCAACCTCAGGCATAATTCTGCCAATAGATGGAACAATACATTTTCTAAATATAAGAAGCTCTTTATCATGCTTAAACACGTTTTGGATATTTGGACTATCTGCAGAAGATCTATAGGTATCGGCCATGTTCAAATTATATGATGGATGAACATATCCATATTTATCCATGACATTTCTATAATTGGTAGCTCGTTCTGTTAAACTACAGGTCTTCCTAAATCTAAGAAGCGCATTGATCAGAGTCCTTACTTCTTCATTATCTGTAACCTCCATAATTATTGGAAGAGCATTCTTATCAGTACACAACTTTTTATTCTTTATCTTCGGTAGCTTCCTATTTTTCGTTGGATCAATCTTGTAAGTATTCTTTAAAATGGCAGCCACTTGAGGCGATGAATCTGGATTAAACTCCTTTTCATTCTCTTCTTCATACTGCCTAACTCCAGATAAAGCTTTCATCTCAGATATTCTAAGCTCTCTCTCGGATAGATACTTATCCTCAAGTTCTTTAAGAACATCCAAATCTATTCTATTTCCCCTCTCCCTCATGCTCACCAATTCCTTCGCTCCTTCAAGATAGAACTTATAGAATTCTCCAACACCTGGATTTGCCTCAAAGAATGCTTTCTGATCATAGTAAGACATTAATGTGTATCTACCATCGAAGCAGTTATAATTGCAAACCTTATCCAATGGTTCAGAAGATATGTTCTTAACATCAACCATTCCCTTGTAGCTATGCCCAGCCAGCATAAGCGCTTGAAATCCCAAGCCGGTTGTATTCGAATTATTATTTATCACGTGAGCGGCGATCATGGTATCATGAATAATGTTATCCGCTGGTTGATCCAAAAACATCCTACCCCATATTTCTTCCATGTTGATATTCTGTACTACCTTTGGAACTCTACTCCTTAAAAATTCTCTCCAAGCGTCTAGAATTACTTCTTGTTCCCGACGACTAAAAATAGCGGTGCCATTATCATTTGATAACTTTAGAGGAATAACTCCCCCATAGTCCACATGATTAGCTGCTGATATAGTTAGTAAATCCGCAGTTTCCAACCAAGGGAATAATTCTGTAGCCTCATAGTCATAGGCCGTTGGTTTGTTTTCTCGGATTAGATTTTTAATAAACTCAACTGCTTCATCAACATTAGTTAAATGCCTGTTGCCTTCTCTAGATAAAGGTCGGGGCAGAGGTTGATCAAGATATGAAATTATGTTAGCCAAATCATATCCTAGAATGATTTCGTCATCTGGATACTTGTCCTTCTTCTGACTTCGATATCTAAAAAACGCGGGATGATAAGAACATCCTACCCAGCAATTAAACTCATGAAATGGTACAACTTTTCCATGCATCTGCCCGGCTGTGAAACCTTTCATATTCAAAGTTTTTAGAATAGCGTTTATCGCAGGTCCGCCCAGGCATATAATTAACTTAGGTTGAGTTTCTTCAATATCTTTTAATATTCTTTCACTGCAGCATTTATACTGTTCTTTTGTAGGCTCTTTATCCTCTCCTCTATCATTCTGTCCTGGATAACATTGAACAATATTCTGTCTCCAGCAGTCTGCGTCCATATCTATTCCAACATACTCAAACATCCTCTTCAAAAGTCTTCCGGATGGACCGACTAAAGGTTTACCTTTCCTATCCTCTACTCTTCCTGGGCATTGTCCTATGATAAGAATTTTCTTCCTTCCATCTCCGAACCTTTCCATCTTGGGGGTTCTGCACCTTCTATGGAGCCCACAAGTATCACAGTCGTAAATCTTCTTAGCCTTCGGTCGCCCACCACAAGCGGGTCGTTTCTTTCTCTCAAACTTCTCAGGATGCTCCTTCTGAAAAATCTCCCACTTGCTCATGAAGAAAGCTGGCTGTTTTCCCATTACTCTTCCTCTCTTACTTGTGTTACATACCGTAACTTATCTGCCTCAAGAAGGATTAATCCCATCGTATCATAATACTTAAAGTACGGACAAAGGCCAATGATATCTTTCAAGAACATTGGATTAACCGTAATTTCTACTTTGCCCTCTCCTGAGGATGATATCTCAATTTCATCAACAAGAGTATTCTTCGTTCCCTCCAGTAATTTATCTTTAGAAGTAATCGTCGCTTCATTTCCTGAGATTTGAATGATAGATTCCTTATCAATTAGGTCAACGTGAGAAAGAAAAGTCACATGCCTCTCCATTACATCAAAAATCTCAGCTGGGAATCTTATTTCCTCATATTCTCCAGTGGCCGGGAAATACTTCAAAACATCTGGATATTCTCCAGATATACCCGTCGTACTAACGATCGTTCCATCCTTTAGAATAGCAGACAATTCCTTTCCCTCTTTTAACTTGGTAAAACTCAGTTTTTCTATCTCTTCTCGATGCTTCACTATAATATCAACAAACTTTGGAGATACTGAGCAAGAAATCGGAATAGTATTCTCCAACCTCCATTCAACTACTCTAAACCTATCTGTAGCAATAAGAATATCTTTATCAATCATAACTCCACGCACCGGGCCGGCGGTTTGGTCTTTAGAAACATACATCCTGCAAATTCTCAATCCCTTTATCAAATCTTGAATATCCTTCTCATCCTCAATGATTGTATTGGACATAGTTGCTTCTTTCAAAGAAACATCTTTCAAAACCTGAAACGTTCCTTTAACTCTATTCGTCCTGACCTTGACTTCATCGCCATCAAAAATCAACTCGATTTGATCATCCTCAAGACTTCTAAGGAGTTTCAAAAACGACTCAGCAGGAATTCCACAATCCTTTTCTATTCCTTCAAGTAATGTAGTACTAATTAAAACGCGGCCATTCCATCCTTGAAGTATATTTTTGAATATCTTGAAATACGAATAGTGCGGAACGATCGGATTTAGCGCGATAGCTGGATACACTTTTTCCAACTGTTCAAGTAATTTTTCTCGATTCAACTTCATTCTAACTTCTCCCAATTAAAATAACCTTTTGCATGATCTTCGATTTTTTTCCTCCTCCTTGAAGTGCTCATCTCTATACCTTAAAAAATCATCGAAAAATCTAAAGTTAGCTCTAGCTCTTTCAAGCGATTCTGTCTCCATTTTCTTCATATCTATTCCGATAGACTCAAAGTAGTTATGTATCATATCCTGCGTTTCTTTATCCGGAAATTGATTTCTATAATGTGTAGCTACCGTATCCTTCTTCAAGCCTATCTCAGAAACACATATACGTTTTGGAATTTCTCCATATTGTGGATTTCCAGAGGGATCAAGAATTGGCAAATATACAATACCAAATGCCGCACTCTTTATCCAATTTGTACTGTCAACAGAGTACCAATTAAATCTCGACATAACAGGAACTGAAGTCAATCCAAATCCATGAACTTTAACTTCTCTGCCGCAGTTCTTAATTATATTCCAAGCTGCCACACCAAACTTAGTCATATAATTGTAGCTAAACAGGCCAGCACTTACACCACCTCCAAGTGCTATGTAATCATATTTCTGAACTATCTGTTTCAGATACTCGAAATGAGCTTCCTGAATCATGGCATCTTCTTGCTTCTTGTGATAATGGAAAACCGCAACAGGCTTTAATCCAGCCGCTTCCATTCGCTCCTGCATTCTCATAGTCTTTTCTGGATTACCTACAAAGTCCAAGTTAGCATAAGCGTATAGTCGATGATTCCATTCCTTAATAAATTTTATATAGTTATCCAAGTACTTCTCTTCATCGGCCTCTGTAACAACCTTACCCTGCATTGTCATCTGATGATCCCAACTATATGCACCAGAGTCCAAGAAAATTTTGAATGTAGGATATGTTTTGAATGCTTTGACTAATCTATCTTGATACCAAAAAGATTCAAGAGTATAAACTTCTTTCCTTTCAAGCATCTGCATCAACTCGGGATAGGACATCCCGTAATTAGCCACGCCAGCATGGTAAACATGCATATCTGCTCCTCCATCTACTCTTCGTTCGGCAAATCTATGTATGTTCTATATCCTCAAGATACTCCCATTCCATAGCCTTATCATCAATTAATACATCATATTGAGGCTTACCAAATTCTATACCATCATATTGAACGTTATTCGCCTCCAGCCACATGCTTGTAACTTGACAATCCTCTGGATATCGGCTTGTCCACAAAATTATCTCTGCTCCAGCCAGATAGAGCAAGTTCACTTTCTTAATCACATCCATCTTCGGGGTCCTAGTTGCATAATCATGTCCTTCTGTCTCTTCAGTTAGAACACCATCAATATCAACTCGATATATTTTTCCAAGATATTTATGTTTGAACTTTCTGGCGAATTCGTCTATAGCCACGTGTATAGAAGCGTTCCTCTCAATTGTATAATGTTCTTGCCGTGCTCGAATAAGATAATCCTTCATCAGCACGAGATTATAAAAAGGTGTTTCAATACCATTAACCCAAAGAGCGTTCCATTTTCTAAAACAACATTGGCACTTCCCACAATATCGTTTTATACTTGTTCCATTATCCTTATCTGGTGTATAACAACTTATAGTTTGATGAAGCTTATCCCAATTTCCCGGATAAGTATCTATATACCACTTGACAATTTCCGCTTTAGTCATATTCCAAAATGGACTAGTAACTTTTATCGGCCTATCATTAAGACTAGTCAACAAAGTTGACATTTCCTTAAAAGCTTCTGGAGTCTTATCATTAACCTTATCATCCTTCAAACCACAAATGATAATTTCATCTCCATACTTGCAAGCTAACATAGCGAGATATAAATTCCTCATTGGAATATGCGCTGCAGTATCACTCGGGATTTGTCTTGAAGCAAGATTAAGAGAGTTATCAATAATGGTATCTGGAATCAATTCTTTAATTACCCGAATCTCATAATCGCTATACGGCGTTCTTAGATTAAAGTATACCGTCTTTGGTCTTCCAAGATATCTATAAGCGATAAATGAATCGATTCCGCCACTGAATAAAAGTACTCTTTTGTCTTCACTCATTTTTAACTCCTCAGAAAAGAAGCATCTTCACTCTATTTCTTGCTAATCTACAATAGTTAGGAGATACGTCTATCCCAACGTATCTTCGCTTTAGCTTTTTAGCCGCCATGCAGGTTGCTCCCGAACCACAAAATGGATCAAGAATAACATCATCTACATAAGATAGTAACTTAATGCATCTTCTAGGAAGCTCCTCTGGAAATGGTACGGGAAATGATTTGCTATGAGCTGTGGGAATTTTCCAAATCCCATTAACCCATCTCTTAAACTCATCCTTACTTATGTCGGACACTCCTTTATCCTCTCTTTTCCAATTTCCTTTGCTCGCGATAATTACTACTTCATATGGGCAATAGATGTATGGACAAGATGCGGACATCCAACTTCCCCAGGCTGACAATGTTGAACGTGTTGGATCTTCCCAGATGATGATACTATGTAGATTGAATCCCACCTGCTCAAGTAAATTCGAGAATCTGACGCAGGGCGAGTCTCTTCTGATCTTGCTGTTTCCTATATTCAGCAATACGTTCAAGGCAATTCTTCTATTGGGTTTTAATGCCTTGTAGCAAGAGCACAACCATTCTCTACACCATTCATAGTATTCATCGAACGGCCGTGAATCGTTGTAGTTGTCATATTTTATTCCGATGTTGTATGGAGGGGATGTAACAATCAGGTCTATTCTTTCCGGGAATTCTTCCATCACCTCAATAGAATTACCGCAAATTATTTTATTTACTTCCTTCACTATCTATCAACTGCTTAACCAAACGTCTATGACAATGATCATCATTCTTTTCAAAACAAAGTAAAGTTATTATCTCGCCATTTCTTGATCTCTCCGCCAACTCTCTAATTCCCTCTTGAGCTCTACGCCCACCCATTAACCAGAAAAATTGTTTTTCATACTCTTCCCAGGACAACCCATGATATTTGTAGTCATACAATAACTTCTTAGTTGGAGCTAATTCAGGATGGTGTTCATCAAATGATATATTATCCGGAATTCCTCCTGATACAACTATTCTCGTTCCATCCTCTTCTTCAACTGGAGCGAATAAAGATTTAGTCTTTATCATCTTCTTCTTCGCCGAAGTTCGAGCGTTCTCGAACAAATTCACTCAAATCCCCATCTAGAAGAGATTTTTCTCCTATCTCTATTGTAATTCCGCAGCCTGGAGCTGTACAACAACCACCACGACATGAGTATACAAAACTCAAATGTTCATAGTCATCGTTCCAATAAGCTCGCTGGAATGTTAAGCAATGCTCTCCTATTCTCAAACACTGTGGGATTTTATACATTCTTCTCTCCTTTTGTCAACTCTTTCCACAACTTTTTAATATAGTTGGGCAATTCCTCCATATACAAAGTACGAACATAATCCCTTTGTTTTGAGCTGTAGCACGCATCATCGCCATCGTCGCCTTCCATATCCCAACCAATTATTTCTAACATATCGGCTTCGACATCTGAGTTACCAAAAGGACGTTTGCAATCAACTCCAATACTACCATACTCGCACATATCATCATACTGCAAATTCTCTATCACAGCATCAGCTAATTTTCTCAGATCCTCTTCTTTATTTCTATTCATTTTGACCTCTTCCTATCTTCGCCTTAGAACAGCTACCACAAGGCGCTTTGAACGTGCTAATGTTAATGCCACCCTCCACGGTTTTCACGGCCTCCTCTTTCCAAATACACGAGCATTCTTTCCTTGTGCAGAGTGGATTTC
>JAHQJS010000001.1:139424-158840 GCA_019057385.1 Candidatus Borrarchaeum weybense
ACGGCCTCCTCTTTCCAAATACACGAGCATTCTTTCCTTGTGCAGAGTGGATTTCTATATTTTACCTCCAAATATTTTTCTTCGGTTATCTCCTCAAGTGTTGTATTACAAAACCATTCTTTCTCGCCGCTATCAAACTTTAATCGAACCTGACTAAAACAAAGATAATCACACTCTACTTTGATAACCTCAGCTACTTTTCCTATGAAGCGTTCTTTTCCCTCATCAGTATTTCCGAAGTTATCCTCTACTAGTGCATATCTTTTCTCTTTTTTCTTCTTGCTCATTTACCTTTTCTTCAGAAAATTAATAACTTTCTTGGGATGCTCCTCAAAGTTTCTTCTCAAAATATTTTCAAGAGCGTAATTCCAATCTCTTTTTTGATCCGGATTCATCAAGTGCCATGCAATAGCATCCGTCCTAAGTATTCCCCGACCATCCGCTCTACTTAAAATGAAATCTTCCAATGGAGCGTCATCAGGTAAGTTCTTCAAAGCTTTTAACAGCTTCGGAGCACTAGCTGATCTAAATAGTACTCCACTGATTCCACCATAATCAATTTCAATAGTTTTGGGAAAGTTGTATCTAAAAAAGGCGTACTGATATTGACTAACGTTATCAGGAGGACCATCTACCGGAGTAGTAGAAAAATCAGGCTTTCCAATCTCATTGTTAGGTAAGAGAAACAAGCCACAGGCAAAATTAACCGGACTATTATCCGCAGCCAAATTAAACTTCATGGTAGCTCTAATCTTCTCCAGGTAATCTGATTCCAATAATGCATCATCATCTACAAACATGAAGTATATTGGATCGCTAACTCCCTCCAGCAATTTCCTTCTGGCAGCGATAATTGGGATAGTTTTATTGCTTCTCAGATAAACTACCTCAACCCCTTTCTCAGCTAAGATATCAAATACCATACGAACCACATAATTTGACGTGATGGGCTGTGCTCCATTATCAAGTATGGTTATTTTATCAGGAAGCAAGGTTTGAAACGCCAAGGCTTGCAAACACAAACCAATCACCTCTTTCCTTCTCGTGGGTATCAATATCTGCATGCTTATGCCCTCAAAGAATCAAAGTCAATAATTTTATTCTCAATACTTTTAATATCTTTCAATTCACATTCCCAAATAACTAAAGTTTGATATCCATATTGTGTGAAGTGATCCACTCTCTCTTGCTCATGCTGCTCTTTAGAAATACCTGTAACTTCTTCAGAATGCCAGTAGTCGCCGAATAGTTCGATGATTTTCTTTTGTCCGTTGATGTTGATGAAGTCGGGGCATTTACCAGCAAGGATAAACTGCCCATCACCAACATACTTCCATTCATTAGGAAACAGTTTCTGGAGAAGTTTTGTCAGGAACTTTTCTGGTTTGTTCGGTTTAACTTTATTCCCAAGTAATGTAGCTCGAACATTATAACTTCTATTCACAGGATTTTGCCAGTATTTTATCTTCTCAATCCTCTTCCTTTCTTGAGCTCCTAAACAATTTACACGAATCTTAGCAGAAGCGCTCATCTTATTTCTCACTTTGAGAGAGCTTAAACTGGCCATCATCACGATACTATGTTTAATATGTTCTTCCGGCCGAGACCATCTCTTCCTTTGACCAGCACTTGCTGCAGCACGATGTTCTGCAGAACGAGGAGGTAGAATTCTCCCCTTATTCTTTCCTATCATTGAAGCCCGATGGTTAGCACGATGTTCTGCAGAACGAGGAGGTTTCTTCTTTCCCTTCAAAAAGCTACTCTGCTTTGCCCTAACCTCAGGTGTCCTCTCGTATTTACCTCTTAGCCCCCTCCAATCCTGAAGGTCCAATCACTCTCAGGCCAAAGTTCAAAATCTAAATCTTTGTCAAACGTCCCAGATAGAAACCCTTTTCCTTCTAACACAACTTCCCCTCCAGAAATCAAAATCCAATATGACATTTTTGGATGAGGTTTCAAAACTTCACGAATGCTATATTCATCAAGGAATGTCCCTCTTATAGGCAATCTAAGAACGTTAAATTTACCGTGCACATATCCTTGAACATGTATGTCAGACACATTAACTATTCCAATAGATTCCTCTTTCAACTGAGCATACTCATAAAACGGATCCTCCATTTACATCCTCCAGTAACCTAACTACATTCCTCTACAACTTAGAAACTATGAATCTCCATCACTTTGATGGGAAAAGTTTTTCTTTCCAAGTTCCGCCTGGTTTTCTAAGGCATATTTATTTGTTTCGATCATGTGATCCCAAGCGCACCCAGGACATCTGGCTATTACTTCTTTGAAATTCTGATGTATCTCTCTTGGGTACAGTGGAATATCAAATATTGAATACGGATGAGATAGTGGACGATCTATACAAGCCATCAACGATCCATCAGGATTCACAGCTGGGCAAGCCCATTCGCTGCAATGCCAATCCTGATGTATGCCCCACTTCGCCCAACTCTCAAAATATGCTTTTCCATTGTGAAGCATCAATTTATCATAGTTATCTATAAACCATTGAGCAACTGCGGCTACCATCCATTCATCTTCTTCTCTAAAATCCAAACTCCTGTTGTTATCATCTATCGGACCTCTATACCACCAATACATACTTTCTTCTGGCGGGCAAACATGAAAGAATGATAGAATACTCCAAATTTTTCTATCTGAAAAATACTTAACTATATCTGGAAGCAATCGAATATTTTCCCGAGTTATGGCCATGTTCGCAACCTTGTCACACTCCGGATAGTCCTCTAACAATTTCAATAGCAACTTATGACCAACATCACTTTTCAAATCGTCATGGAATTTTGTGGTAGGTGTCAAGGTATTAACTGACGCGCTTATCCCATAAGGCTTGGCGTCAAGAATTCTTTCATAGTAAGTTCTATCCTTCACCAATCGAACAGCATTAGTTATGATCGTATGAGGCATGTTGATATAGTTGAGATGCTTAACTAACTCGGGAAGATCTTCCCTAAGTGTTGGTTCTCCTCCGAAGAGAACTACAAAACCAACACCAAACTCTTTCATAATATCAAAAGCTGATATCCATTCTTGAGTATCCATCTCATAGGCTGATTGATAGTTAATAACATTGCATCCTCTGCATCTAAGATTACATTTTCTAGTTAGAAAAATGCATGTCTTCTGCCAGTGCTTAAACAGATCGTACATTATCAACTCGCTTTCTTCTTCGCTTTTGCCTCTTCTTTTGTTCTTTACTAATTTTCAGATCTATATCAGATTCACAAACTATGAAAGATAAACCAGCAAGATGGTCAGTTTCATTGGCTAGCATTGCTTCAGAAACATCCTTTATATTTTTCAATCTTTTCCTTAAGCTAATGATGTGGCATAAATAAACATAGATAATAAATAAAGTCAAGAAGAAAGGAACAACTAATGATAAAGCAAGAGCTAAAAGCTTTAAGAATAAAAGCAGGCTTATTCCTTCAAACACTTGCATGGTCATTTCCCAATTCTATAACTCTGTTGTTGTAGTCAACACACACATCCAAACAGTTTTCGCAACAGATAGGATCATCCAAACAGTTATGATTATTGAACCACTCGAGCCTTTCTTGCCGGACATTATCACCAAGCTTTCCTATTGGAGCTCCTCGCTCTCTTAAATAGATAATACAAGGATAATGATAACCATTCTCAGCAGCCATGTCATCCAGAACTAATGGACACTGATCATTATCAGTTTTCGAAATACCTCTGATTGGTCTGCCCTTTTGAATGTTTCCAATCCTGTAATTAAGTATAGGATGACAAACCAAGATTTCCGGATCTATAGTCAAAAGAGGTAACTGTTTGCTAACCTGTGCTGCTGGAATAATCCTGATATCTGCAACTCCAAGATTGTGAGCGAATTCAATTATTTCTTCCGCGTCATGAACGTTATCTTCAGTAAATACAACTCCCACCGTTACATATGTCCAATGAGAAAGTTTTCTGATGTTTGATACAACCTTATCCCAAACCGTAGCATTGTCAATTCCCGCCATTGCTTTTCCAGCTGAAACACAGCAAGCATCTAACGAAATGGAAAAATCATTAACTCCAGCATCAATAAGATCTAAATACACTTCAAGGTCTGCCGAACCATTGGTAGAAATAGCGATTCTCTCAACTCCGTACATATCACATAGTCCAACGGCATCTCTAAGATGAGACCATAAAGTAGGCTCGCCACCAGAGAATCTTACATTTCGAAGGCCGTTCGTGATCCATAGATTTAGCACTTCCCAAGCTTCTTCTCTTGAAAGATCATAAAAATCTCTTTTTCTACAGTATGGACAATTGAAATTGCATCGAGAAGTGACAAGAAGTTCGCATCGCCAGAGAGGCGTTTCATGAGAACAATTAGCTGCCCTTTCATCCTCTAGAGTGTAAAATCCAATAGAATGTAGTTTATCTTTACTCATCTTACTTTCATTATACAAGACTCAGTTGGGAAATCAAACTATTAAATCCCAACTCAGTGAAAATTTCCAACAACTTTCCTCTATCATACTCCTTTATATTTAACTCATCAAAGTCAACTTTGATAGGAACACAGCAGTCGATAGTTGTTAACTTCTTGTTTAAGAGAATCTGATCTTTGAATTCCAGCAGCTTTTCCTTCTTCTTGCCTTTTATATCATCTATATGCTCAAACAATCCCTCAACTGAATCATATTTTCGTATCCAATCAGCCGCAGTTTTAAATCCAATACTCGGAACACCTGGAATATTATCTGTAGAATCTCCTTGTAGAGCTAAGACATCAATGATATGCCGCGGCCATATTCCATGCTTCTCTGCTAAGTCATCGATGGTAGTATACTTTCCTGTTTTCATATCAAGCATTCGAGCATTAAAGGATAGCAACTGTTGCATATCCTTATCTTTAGAGCAGATGAAAACTTCATGCCCATCCTGCTGGGCTAATCTAGATACTGTTCCGATGATATCATCAGCTTCATATCCATCCATTCGAATTATAGGAATATTCATAGCTTCAAGTATCTGCTCAATCCTATCCCTTTGAATAATAAAATCACTGGATGGAAGTGAACGATTAGCCTTATACTCACTACTTAGATCACATCGGAAAGTTTTGGTTCTCCCCTCCATAGCAACAGCCAGCATATCCGGGTCTTCCTCCCGGATTAACTTTAGCAAGGCAGTAGTAAAAATATATGTCGCCTTAGTTGGTTCTCCAGAAGGGCTGGTCAGATCGATTTGAAGAGGAGCATGATATGCTCTATGAATATGCAGATAACCATCTATTATAAAAAGACTCTTCATTTATCAAAACCCATGATTTCATCATACTTTTTTTGTGCATCAACAGTCTTATATACAAAAGAGGATAAGGATACTCCACAATTAGGGAATCCCAAATCTTCTTTTACATTTTTGTATGTTCCATTCATAAGCCAGCAATCACAATTAGAGCAAGCCCAATGAGAAAACAACGGAATTCCACTTTGATAATTCCGTTTCCAAAGCGCCAACTTTATTTGCTTTATCAGTTGCTTTATCAATTTCATTTCTGCCCTCTTATCTGGCTCGTAACCACGTTGATATCTCGATGATTCCAACAATGAAACTTACATGCTTCACAATCATCATGGCATGTAAAAAATTTCTCCGAACCCGGTGTTCCTATTATCGCAGCTTGTGGAAATACTCCGCTCCACTTTCGGGTAGTATCAGTTGATTCTCTTACTATAAAGTTCGCCGGAAGCACCTTTTTCATATATTTTAAGAAGCCAACTCTCCGAGTATTTGTTCTAAAAATGATAAACGGAAACATCTCCGCTATTTTCGCCCACTTATCAATATATTCTTTGCTATAGAAATCTCCGGTAATGTGGACTCTAATATATTTGAGTGATTTCCTACGGCTTATCTCAGCCATCATCTTAGCGGCGAAATTTTTCTTCAGGCTCTGCTTATACCGCCACTTATGAACGGCCTTAATACTATGCCATAAAAATCCCCACGCTCCTTGGCATTGTCGAATTTCCTGCGACGAGAAGATTTTTCATTAGTTGATCTTGACGCCCGTAGGAGCACCAATTGCATTCGTAAGCGGGAACGGAGATACTATAATTTCTGGTTCGATGTATACTGGCCTTGGATCTCCCGTTGCTGGATCAATCATCATCAACCATGTTGCCGAAAGAGTTTGAGGCATAAACAGGCCGTTCGGTTCAGGTTGAGGCAAGGTTCCAAAGGATCCACCGTTATAATTTACTTGGTGAACAATCCTTTCGGGATTGGAAAACTGAACACAATATGGAAGACCATATCCTATGCATTTTCCAAGATAGACCGCTTTGCCCTCAAGACTTTTCAAATAGGCATAGCAGACCAAGCCTTCTTGATCTCTCAGCTCGTATAACATCTCTTGATAGTTAACAATAGCAGGCATACCCACCTGCGCATTTGCCTCCTGCATAGCCTGAGCTGTTTTCCTTGCTTGATCCTTATCCGCATCTGTAGGTTCGAAATCCTCATCACATCCCACGAGGATAAATGCGAATAGCATCAGCATAATTAACATGTACTTCTTCATTTTTCACCCTTTCAAATAGTAGTCAGATAAACGTTTCAATTTTAGTAGTCAGACGGATACTTCATCTTTCGCAGGAAAGATTGCAGTTCTGGACTATCGATCAAGTTCTCATCATAATCTGCAAATGAATGACGAATGGTGCTTGCAATAGCCTTCTTCTCGTCCTCACTCTGGGCTCGGAGGTAATCAAGCCGATATTTGATGAGCTCCTGTTCTTTTCCCTCATTGTAGCTTCGCGTTTGCTTAAACACTTCACGACGAACAGCCTCTTTCTTCGGGCCAAAGAAACCATACCATTTGATTCCCGCCCATTCCAGTCCGAACGCTGCGGATAGCAACAACACAATTATCACTATGCTAAGCGCTACATAACCAACATATCTCATTTTTCAACCCTCCAATTAACTTAACAAATTCAATATACTGTCTTTTTCTATTTTTTCCAGAGACAAGTTGATATCGCATTCCTCTTCGGTATCCACTATCTCTGCACCAGATTGCAAAAGCACTTCATTCAAACTAATCGTGTCTATGTAGAAATCCACAAGATATCTTCGAGCATGATTAATCATTTTTGATGCTCCAGAGGTAATGCTCGTTCCTATAAGGCTCTCTGAGAAGTAAAATCGAACATCTCCAATGGCTGACGTCACTATACCCAATATCTTTTGTTTGTCATCTATTTTTGTTCCCACAGAGCAGACGATATCATTTGGATCAATAACATAATTCTTCCCAAAGCCGCTAGGACGATGCTTTGCCACAACGATTTCAAAAGGTACTTCTTTTGAATCTGAATAGTAATTAAAATAGTTGACCATAAATATACCAGGTGAGTCCAAGCATTGGCCAGCCAGGTAGAACAACTCTGAAGCACCTTTTGGCCTTGGAGCATTCGTGACATCTCCTGAGAACAGAATTTTTCTCGAGTCTGATCTATATGAACCATCCCAGCCATATTTCATTCCATCTGCAGAAATCAAGGATAAATCCAAATCGACTCTTGACCTCTCTCCACGTCGACCTTCAAGGTTGAACCAGTGAACTCCAAATACCATATCCTGGTCTATTGTCAAATATGATCCAGAAGGTAAATTTCCAGTGAACTGCTTCTCTGTAGCAGGAAGAGCATATACAACATTCTTTGGAAGGTAGATTTTCTTCCCGCTAACATTCTTGCTGACATCCTGCTCAATATGCGAAAGGACTACTCTAAGCACTTCATCTGACTTAGCCTTTACGTATCCATCATAACTAACTTCCGTAGCCCAGCTTCTCCCATTTCTTACCTTGTAGAGAGTTGAAAAAACATCTTTTGTTCTGAATTTCAAAGCATAGGCTAACCGAATTTTTCGGAAGGTATTTGCTTTGCTTAAAGCTTTGCTTAACTTGCCAAATGTCAAAAGTTCTCTCTTGTTAATCAGAGAGGTAACTTCATTAAGATAATCTGAATGCATTGGCACGTGATGTCTTTTGGATAGCTTGCTGATTCTGTTTATGAGAGCGTTCATTCGGCCATCGGATCTAAATGCCAGGAATAGTGGCTTAAATCTATTGAAGATTTCCGACAAGCTCGTTAAACCATAACGCTTCTCATACTTCGTAAGTAAAAGAAGAGCCGGAAGTTTATCCGCTGCAGCAACTCTTCCTATAGTCGCCTTGCTTTTAATCAGCAAAGTTTCGTTGATGGTTCGGTAAAGTAAGAACCTCAGAAACTCGGAAGGATCTTTTGGTAAGATATCCAGATAATCATACAGCTTAATCCGAATTTCTTTATTCTTTACTTTTTCCAAATCCTCAAGGGATATTCCAACAAAGATACATATCTCAACCAGATAGTCAAATGTATCTACTTTCAAAGCTACTCCAGAAGAAATCAGCTTTATTACCTTCTCCTTTAGCTCTTCTTTGGTATAGCCTTTGATTACAACCAGATTCATCCTATCCAATTTTACCTCTGGAACATCAAGCTGTTCATTTGGAATATATACCGAATCTTTATCGTAGACCCCCAATGCTTCAAAGCCATAGGTAGTGAAATAATGCAGTATCTGCTCCAGTACCAACTGAACAATACTTGCCTCCTTCACTTTCTTCCAGGATTTGTGAAAAGAGTTGTTTAGTTGCTCGGCCGTTCGTCCAATGCTTTCAGCTATCTTAAGCAGCTCTTGCTCTGAATAGTTTGATATAACTTCTGAAGAGAATACAAACCCCCTCTGAACAGTTGCTTCCAGCAAAGTACGACTTGGTTCTTTCCTGCTCTTGTTCTTTACAGGCAATGCTTTGAAAAGTTTGATTGTTGCTTCCATGTTAACCCTCTATAAAAAAGGCGGCGGGAGGTATCATTTGCCCAATGCATATAATTTAGGAACCTCCTTTGCCGCAATATTTCAAAGGGAGATGAAAGGTATTTTTCATGGTGATGGCCTTGCGTATTACCGCGTAGGCCATCAAAAATTTTAATAGGAACCTTTTTTATCTCCCATCACATATATAATTATACAATATCCTCCATTCTACATTAGAAAAAATTATAACTTATTTCTTATTTCTTCAAGTATGTAGATTATGCCGAACAAGCAAAGTATCAACAATACCTTAAACATGTTTTCCCCCTTACATAGCCCTTGGTCTTAAACTCAGCCACTCTTTCCAATCCCCTCTATTTGGAATAGGCCTCTCCAGGTCAACAAGACCTAAAGTGTATTCTTCGCCATTCTCGACGCCTTTTCTTGGGCATTCTCCAAATATCGTACCATGAGCGCCGGCAGTAATAAACTTATGTACCCGCTCATCATTGTAGCCTGCTGCCTTCATCTGGTGGATAAAGTCCAGCAACTCTGCATTCAACCCTCTCTCAAGCAGGCGTGATAAGTTGAATAGGTCTCGAATATGCTGAATGACTTCCTTTTCATCAGACATATCAATTTCTGCTGCTCCTCTTTTCCAAGGTTCGGTGCTGATTAGGTTCTCAGCTCCACAATTCTTGCAAGGTGCATACTTAATCTTCTGAGTACCGCTACATACCGTCAACACGTTGACCTTTTTGTAATTGCACTTGCATTTTATTGTTTCGGGCTCTTTTTTAAGTTTGTCCATGATCCTCCTCTTAATTCCAAACCATGTTTTTTACCCAATTCTTTGCTCTTCCCTCTGCATCTTTCTTGCTCTTCCCTGCCCCAATGTATTTCTGTGCTACGGCTTTTCTTATCTCTTCCTCACTCGCCCCTGCCGACTTCATTTCCCTGCATAACTTAACCAATCCAGTAACTCGCTTGGACTTCTTCTTCGGCTCTTCTTTCTCTTTCTTTGATTCTTCCTTTGATTTCTTCTCAGTTGGCTTATCTTCGAAATTCTCGTATAGGAGCTCATCTTCGCTATTCCTTTTCGGTAGAACAGAAAAAGTATTGCCCTCCTCATCCACATTTACTGAAGTGCCCATGATAACGTTTGTTTCGAAAGTGCACTTCTTGAACATTGACAAATCCTGTTCTTTGCATCCTTGACACTTCTTTCCCGCTTCCCTCTTACTTGTCCGAACTCCAAAGAATTTGCACTTGTTCATATCAGCCCCTTATCTTATACTGAAACTCGGACGAATTCTATCGGCCTTGCCCAAATACCGAAGAACGGCATTAACCGAAAAGAACCAAATATCACCAACATGTCCAGCATCCTGACGGGTAACTTCAACAGGATATTTTCGCCGCCTGCGGTTCCAACCTGTTATCTTGAATGTCTTGCCATCATCGGTTGTAAAGGTTCTCCCAAAATCATCCTCATCGAAGCCTTTCAGCATTCCATAAAGAATGAAATCATCCCGGCCTTGAACGCTTTCTCCGCTGGCATCAAGAACGGACACCTTGAGCTTAAAGGTTACTTCATGTTGCGTATATGTATATGAGCCACCGCCTGCGGATAAGTCCACTCCATACTTCTCTCCAACTTCCTTTAGAGCACTGTCGATTTCGCTCCGAAGTACTTTAAGGTTGCCTTTGTTGAATGACTTAATCTTCATTACCTTCTCCCCCGATTTTTTGACTTCTTTTTCTTCCGCTGACTCTGCCTTTTTCCTTCTTTTGAGCCTCCAGCTTTTCTTGCTCCTTCTTCTCAGCAATCCGCTGGTTGAGCTTTGCTCTTTCCTTTTTGGCTACCCAGTTGCCGGCATCGAGCTTAGCAAGCTGCTCTTCATCTGAGCGCTTTGCTCGTTGTGCCGAAAGGCATGCCGCATTCATTCTTTTCTCTCTTTTCCGTTCGTCTCTTCTCATCTAATTGAGCCTTTCAATTATTTGCTTCTTATATATAAAGTATAATATATTTTGAAAGGTTTTACAAGTAAAAAATCGGAATTTTATCAAGATTTTCGAGATTTCTTTGGTTTTGGTTTATTAGAAGGGTTCTTTTTTGTACCAGAAAATCTCCTGGATTTCACCCCACTTTTTCGGAGCTCCTTTTTCGAAGCCGCTAAATGTCTTTTCAAATCAGCAAAGTATTCCTTTATTAGTTTCTTTAAATAGTTCTCAAATTTAGAAACATCAGCTTCAATATCGCTCAGCTTAGACCATATTTCACAAGCTTCTCTATCCGTCAAAGTAATTTCCAGTTCATCCATGCTCTTCTCAGGATGCTTTGCCCTCGCCTTAACCACCTTATCCCTTAAAATATCAGATATTTGTTTCGCCATTACTTTCTCCTTTTCACTAAGCTAAGATCAGACTCGCAAACAATAAAAGCTAGAGCTCCTTTTTCTGCTGGCATTGTTCCATCGTCGATTGCTTGCTCAGCCATTTTGTGAATATTTTCCAGCCTTCTTCTTAACCTGTTATGTCTTTTCAATAATGAACTGCCGGTTAATAAAAGAGCCGAGATCATTAGCACAAGTATAAAAATACATAAATATCCAAACAATGGAATTATCTTTCCTCCTTCGCTCCAGGCCATAAGATTTTATGGAGCTGCAAGCTAAACTGAACCTTTACCTTATCCCTTATCATCATCTCAACAAGTTGCTTTGGCCATTCCATGTTAATCTTCGGTTCTTGGCCTCCAAGTTGAGAACACTCTCCACATAAATGTCCTTGAACGCAAAATTCGCCATGGCCTAAAGTTCTTCCACAACCCAACTTCTGTTCTAGAGTAGCATAGATATAAGTTATAACTGGACTAAAAACTATTTTAGCATCCCAAGAAGGATGATAATCAAGTATTTCTTTAGCAAAAACATAGTCCTTCCTATCGGCGATAACAAATTTTATAATATCTACATCTCTCATCCTGCGGAGAGCTTCAAGATTCAACTGTTTGTGCATCCCTGACGATGGTGTTTTGCAATCCATCACATATCGTATATCACGGCTGAAGTATATCGGCACAATCGAACCATTCGTTTCAATGGACACATCACCTCGCAGTGCTAAAAATCTACACAGCTCATATACTGCTTCCATCTGGAGCAGAGGCTCACCGCCTGTAATCGTGACTTTTGGAAAATGAACTTTCTCAAGCACCTCAGGTATAGTCATCCAATTCTCAGGTTTGTTCTCTTGAGAATACTTCGTATCACAATAACCACAGTGGAGGTTGCAACCTTTCAATCGAATAAAAGTGGCGAGTTGTCCAGCCCCATCAAAAGCGTTGACTTCGCCATCTATGCTATCGAATATCGCTTGAACATTCAACTTGATCTCGTTCATCCTCTCCTCCAAAATTTGATAATACCCCCAGAGCAATTTTATCCATATCATCTTTGCTAACACAAACTGGCCAGCCATCCTGGCCATTATGATGTGCTCCGAACATATCAATACAAAAATCTTTTTGATATGGATGACCAGAAACTATCTGGTCAATAGTAAACTGGATAGGCCACCCAAAGCAAACAACAATTCTATCAACCATAATATGAATGGTAACAGTTTTTTCAAAAACATTTCCTTTAGAATCAAATGCTTCAACCTTCATCAGTTCTATTTTCTTCATGTAGAATCTCCTTTGGAATCATCAATGCCTCCGCCATCATCTGTCTCAACTTTTCAACATCGGCAGAAAAATTATACTTACACTCTATTGATTGTATCTCAACCTCATCACACATGGACTATCTCAACCTCATCTTCACTTTTAATCGTTTTAAAATCAATGGCGGCTCTTACCGCAGCTCTGGCTCTACCCAAAGATGAATAAATTTTTCCCGTCTTAGACCAGTTACTTTTTTCGAATCCGGTATAAGCTCCACCTCTCTTACCTACCCTCACTCTTCTAGAACAACCCAGTCTCTTTATTTTTTATCCTATAGCAATCCATGTCTATACTCATTTATAAGTTCATATATTTTTTCTCTTCCCATCTCATCTGGATCTCTATCATGGGGAAGTTTTATAACTTCTACCACTGGAATATAGGCCATGAGAGCTTCAGCTTCTTTTCTTGCTTTGTAATAGGCCTTCAATTCGCAGTCAAAACACATGTATAATTCTTTAAGTCCTTTTTTCAAAATCAACGTTTTTTGCTGGTCAGTAAGATTCGAAGTAAAGGCTGCAACTGCTTCATCACCAACTCTCCAGGCATCCAGGATGCCCTCTACTACAATCATCACTTTTCCAATGTGATCATAATTATACAAATAGTTGCCTATATCTCCTGAAGAATTTTTGTACTTTAAGTTAGCAAATCCCGTCAAATCGGCAGCTTGAAAGGCGACCAGCTTCCTATGGCAAAAAACTGGAATGATCATCCGATTCATGTATCGTCCAGATCTACATATACCACAACCATGCTCAATCAAAGTATTTATTGAAAGACGCCGTCTCTTTATATACCTATAAAGTAAAGGGAAGTTAGTATTTTCAGTAATAAGTTCAATTTCTCGGGGTAGTTCCACTTCGGTTATTTCTTTTGGAGTTTTCTCTCTCTGCTCACCCGCGAAAATCGCTTTCAAGATTTCAACGGGATCTCCATCAAGAATGATAGGCTCCGAAATCATATCCTTACATTGAGGATAAGACAGTCCAGTTACTGTTACAAGTAGATCAACAAAGCTGCCTTTTGGACCACACCTCCAGCAACTTACTACTTCAGTATCAGGATTTACTCCACAGTGATTCGAAGGATCAGCACAGTATGGACAATTTATATTTATCCATCCTTTAGTAACATTCTTTCCCTCATCCCACCAGGGAATGCCCAAGCTATTGAAAATATCAACTATCTTTTTCTTTTCCATCAGGCGCGTCGAAAGATTCGTTAATACCCTTTCTGAACTCAGAAAAACTTTTGCCGATACCCCGCATTACTTCTGGCAGTCGCCTACCGAATATCAATAATGCTACAATGAGAATCACGCCGATTTCCCACGGGCCTGGTGCCCAGACGGCTAAGCATTGATCAATCATTTTTTTCTCCGGAATAGTTTAGTTCTTTTACAATTTTCACACTTAACACTCGACCTTCTTTTTTTAACATATTTCTTATCTATCTCAGAGAGAAAACACAAACCACAAGCAGCATAGATAATACAAGGATCAAGTTTAAGCTCTCCAGCGTAGAGATGTGTTTTCAAATCCTTACTCTTTTTCATTCTCAACTATCCTTATCAAAGGATCTACAACTGAGCAAATATTCCAATAAGATGGGAGGATATCATATCTCCAACCCTCTCCCTTTATCAACCAAGCTCCATTCTTGCAGATATCAGGAAGATCAGTCGCCCAATTCTTACCAATTCTATGTAGCATCTCATGAACTTCTGAACTGTGTTTATTCATAAGCTCGTTATGTGAGAAGAAGTTTCTGGCGTACATGCTAAGAGAATTCCTTTCCCAATCTTTTGCTCTCCATAAAAAGTAATTCGCCGCTTCCTCCTTGGGTATGTTAAAAACTCGTGAATCAAAAATACCTTGCCCATAAGGAAAAATCTGATTGAATTTCACAGACATAAGAGCTGCGGACAGGCTGGCCATCTTTAGGATATTGTAGTCAAACCAACCCTGAGTATCCAACTTTTCATAATCAGTTAAAAGGAAGCTCACTTCGTCCGACTGAACATAGGCAACTTTAAATCCCTGAATTTCATCGGCAACATCATCTGCTGCCTTCCTCATGCTTGTAATAAAATTGTGGTCGAATGGCTTCTTAGTTCCTCTAAGAAGAGTATGAAATGCTCTTCCATCAACTCGGATAATAACGGGTGTTCTTTTAGTCAGATAATACCTGGTAACACTTTCATACGTCTTCATTCTGTCGCCGAGATTTTTCATTCCACTTTCCCGCCTAACTCAATTATAGCTTTTTTAACTAACCAAGAAAATAAATCATCACCACAAAGTTTTCGCTCATCTCTTTCCTCATCAGTTCTCTTCTCAATCCGAAACGAGTTAAATTCCTCAGAGAGAAGTCTTCCAACTTCTCCCATATTCCGCAATTCTAAATACCTCTGCAGAAGTTTTATAGTATGTTTTTGATTATTCCTAAGTGTTTTTATATATTCAGCCATACCTGCGGCATTCCTCTGCTTCTTGCGCATCAAGTATTTTCTTTTGCTGTTAGCTTTCTGTAATGCTTTTTTCGCAGTTTGCGCTTTTTCAAGTTTAAGTTTAAGTTCTTGCTCGCTCATTAACTCTCCTTGCTCAGAGAAATTCCAAAAATTTGGATTGATGGAGACATTTCCTGCAATAACAAATCAACGTTATCAATAACAAATCCTTTAATCCCTGGAGAATGATATCTACGATGAAGAAACTCCTCAAATGTTAACATCTTAGGAGCATTCTCTTTGAGTAAATGTCGGATTCTACCTTCCTCAACCCTTCCTGCTACTACAAGATAGAAATCATTATCTTTCGCATATTTTGCCAAGAGTGTCGTTTTTCCAGCTCCTCTTGGCTCACATACTATCATCATAATTCATCCTCCACATCTCCAATTCCTTCATCTTTCATCTTACTCTCACGAAGAAGGAATTCTTCAGATTTGTGTTTTAAGCAAGTCCAATTTCCGGTACAATCTTTGAACCAAACAACTACTCCCTCAAGAAGAGTATTTGGATCAAGATTAGATTGACCTTCACAGTAACCAAAATCCTTAACCATCATATCCCAATATACAAACTTATTTTCTGGTTCTGCTTCTCCAAGTTCATACTTGGTTATCAAATAAGGCTTTTCTAAACCCAACTCCTCAGCCCTACGATACACTTGCTCACGATCTAAATCTACACGATAGCCATCTTCAGTCGTAAGGGTAACGCGATATAGCATTACCTTATACTCGCCTCCAAAACCATCGCGAGTGCAACCATAGGGATAATGCTTCTGAATCCATCTTCCACTTTGTTGATATCCATAAATTTCGTAATACAACTCTTCACCTTTATGCAAATGAGGTGCGAGTTTTTCTTCTATTTCTCTGCGTTCTTTTCCCATGTGTCCTTGAGTTCCATCTCTTCGTCGAGTTCCACTCACGACTTTCCAAAAGATTTTAGTTTTTGGTTTCCAGAGTTGTAGTAGGCCTCTTTTCTCGACATGTCGAACATTGGCTATTCTTCCTGATGTTCCGTGAACTTTTTCTTCTATGTATATCATTCCCGGGATGATTCTATGAGCCTCACGCATCAGTTGCTTAGTATCCCAATGCTTCCAAAACGAATCCGTTGTTATTCTACTTTGAAAAAGAGATAATAGCTTCAGATAAAACTTTTTCAGAAGTCTCAATTTCCTCTTCTTTTTCTTTGATCCACCTAGATACACTCCTTTGGATTTTTCAACTATATATTTATGACAAACCTCAGCACTCACCTCACTCCAACCGATATGAGTAAATTCGTCTCCGACTTTCAAACTATATGAAGGAAAAGTACGTTGAACATTATCAACTAATCCAACACACACTGCAAAATGATCTATCACCTCCAGACCAACCACGAATCCATTTGATATCTCATCTCGAAGTTTGATTGTTCTAATTCGCCCGTTCTTACCAAAATAACCTTTAACTCTTGGATCGCTATTCATCTCGGGGTTTTCATACAAATTGTTGAAGTGAAGAAATTCAGGAGATAGAGCTAAGTTGGAGTCAAAGTAAACAACAACATCTCCATCTTTAGCATCTAATCCAACAATAATTTGTGTACCCAGCACAGTTGCTAACTTAATCCGGTCAGCATTTGGATGCTTTCGAACATTAGCCAAAGTAGTTACAATTGCGTTATTCGTTTCTGATTTAGTTAGTTTCATTTCAATCTAAACCATCCAATCGATTTCCATCATCATCTTTCTCATTTGGATCAAAATGCCAATGTCGGCAAACTCCAATTCCCTCAGGATACTCCTCATCTATGTACATCTCTGTTATCATACCTGTATCTTCTTTTCCAATAAGACCATAGGCTATTTCCCAGTTGGTTTTGAGAGCTATAACCTCCATCGTCCTCTTTCCCGGACCAATCATCTTTTCAACTATATAGACCTTTTTATTCGCATCCTTCCGGCGGGTCTCTAAGGTTTTTGTAATAACAGCGATGGGATGATAATAATACAAAGCTACTTCTCCCTCACCAACATCATTTGAAAATGGCGCAAATACGACATCTTGTGTTAACTTGCCTTGAATTTCCCTTCTGGCCGAGCTCAAAGATTCAAACTCACGAGATCTACCATCCGACGTCCAAGTAACTTTATACATAAATTTCCTTTCTATAATATCTCCAAACAAGGTTCTTCTTCCAAACCTTTTATCAAAGCCTTAATATATTCTTGCCGTTCCTCTGGATCTGGAATATCTCTTCGAAGAAGAAAATCTATATCTATCATCTTCTGAGTCTCCTTCTTCTTGAAAAGTTCCTCAGAGGTAATAGACCGACGTTTCTTAATCTTCAGCTTTTTCTTGTTTTTCTTGCTCATCTAAGATTTTTCATCTCTCCCGCTGGGCCATCCAAAACAAACTTTACATCCTCCAAGACATCTTGGTTGATAGTCTTCTCAGAACGCTTCATATTAACATACACATAGCCAATATGATTGCCCAAATCATCTACGACCTCAGCAGGTTTGTTATAATATGGAGTATCATAGCAATCTCCACTTTTTACAATTTGAGCGATCTCGTAAGCCGGATTCACTCGGATTTTGTACTCTAAAGCAACATCAAAAAGGACTCCGAAGAACAAAGCTTGTATCCAATACCGAAGTTCAGAACTAGCTTCTCCTGTTTCCATCAAAGCCCTTGGCAGATGATTGAGCATTCGAGTAATAAAATAGTTCATCTCGCCAGCGAATGCTCCTTTATATCCATATTTTTCCGCAACTTCAGCTATCATTTCAGCGGCTTGCTTTGCTATAGGATCCAACTTCTCTCTATCCTCTCGTGGAGGCTCAGTTTTTTCGCTAGGTACGTAGGGGGACATTTCATTTCCTTTCTTTTACTAACTTCTTTATTGATTTAATCGCCAGGAGCATACTTTCTCTGGCAGATGAATTCTGCGTATGTGAACGATAGTTTCAGGATTAGCTTCGCTTGCCCAAGTTACTTCCTCTATTTGACCGGGCTAACCCACCATTTCCCAAACAAATCCCCTGAATCCGTGCATAGCGCCTCGACTCTAGTCCGGCCAGTTTCGTAGGTTTTTAACCTACCGGTTCATTTTGTACCTCCTTTACAAATACATAATTGGAATCTTCCTTATACATTTAAATTATAATATATCTTTGATAAAATTCCAAATGAAAAATCAGAATTTTTTCTAAAAACTTAAAAATTCTTGTCGCATGGCTTTATCCTCCCTCATCTTTCCCAGCAGACAACTGGTTATCATCTTACTTCCGGGCTTAAAAGCTCCTCTACATGCCACGCAGTTATGTTGAGCCTGGATGACAACTCCTACGCCAAGAGGTTTTACATGCTTCTTGATAGCCTCTGCTACTTGCCGAGTAAGTCTCTCTTGGATTTGCAATCGCTTTGCATAAACATCTACTATCCTAGCAAGCTTTGATAAACCTACTACTCTTTTATCCGGGACATATCCAACTTTAGCTATCCCAGTAAACTCTACCATATGATGTATGCAATGTGAGGTAAACGAGATATCCTTGAGCACTATCATTTCGTCACACTTCTCAGCAAAATCTATGGATAAGATTTTCTTGATATCTTCCTCAGACACAAAATTTCCCGCACCAAATTCTTCAAGCCAAGCTCTGGCCACTCTCTCGGGCGTGCCCTTAAGATGTTGATCCTTCAAATCTAGATCCATAGCCTCCAAAAACATTTGAATGCCTTGCTCCATCTTTTTCTTTTTACTATCATATTCACTACTCTCTAACATCTTCTACTCCTCTTCTTCTAAAATAAAGCACCACTAGGTTTATCATCTATTGTTTCTTCTGAAAACTGTTCCACTCTTCTTTTGGATATTTTGCAATATTTTGGCTTAAGCTCCATTCCAATAAATTTTCTGTTCAATAATTTGGCAGCAACACAAGTTGTTCCCGAACCACAGAAGGGATCGAGAACGATATCTCCTTCATTGGAAGAAGCATGAATAAATCTGATACATTGCCTCAAAGGTTTTTGAGTTGGATGATCTACTCCTTCATCGAAGTTCTTATGAATGGCGGGATCCAAAAAGAAGTTAAAGGCATTCCGCAAGCCGTACTCCTTTGCTATACTATTCCATACATACTTCTTTGGATCTTTAGTGTAAAATCCTATGAGTTCCGTCTTAGGCAGATAGGTCTTAGCAGTGGGTTGTCGAACTCTAACATTTCGCTTCACCCATGATATTACCGCATTCTGATGAAAATACTTTTTAACTAATAAGTGCACTTCAGCAAATTCCAAAGGCG
>JAHQJS010000001.1:158940-179096 GCA_019057385.1 Candidatus Borrarchaeum weybense
CTCTTCATACCAGGATAAATAATCATCAAGACACTTAATCTTTTTAGGAAGGAGTTCTTGGCAAGTGGTAAAGTATGGAGGATCAGTTACTATTAACTTGATGCTTTTATCTGGAATTTTAGGCATCAGGTCAATGGAATTTCCTTTGATAATTTTATTAGTAAACTTGTCTATATCCATCCCAAAACCTGAAGAAGGGCGACCTCTATAACTACTAAAGTGCAGATAAATTCGGTGCTTCCTATTCCATGTACAGGATCATTCATCCATTCCGTCCAGTTTACTTTCCTTAGTTTTCTTATTATATGCCGCATATCGTCTCCTTTAATTATACAATTGATACGCTGGAACTCTTATGGAAATCCCGAATGTACTCCATAGTTTCTTGCACAAGATTAAACCTAGGACCACGCCGTTCAATCACTCTTTCTTCCATTGAATTTTCTAAGACAAAGTCAACAACTAAACACTTCTTCGTTTGCCCCTTTCTACGAATCCTCCCAATGCATTGCTTTCTCATCTTTGGTGAGGAAAATGGAGAGAAGAATATAACCACATCAGCGACATAGGCATCAAATCCTTCACTCGCAATTGTAGCTTGTGATAAAAGAACCTTATCTTTTTTATCTTCAGAAAAACGAGTAATCTCTTCTTCTTTTCTTATGTCTCCCTGTCCTCCATAAACAGAACAGAAAGGAATTTTCGCTTTTCTAAGAGCCTTTTCAATTATTTCTCTTTCTTCAGTATACCAATAAAACAAAACTACTTTTGAAGCAGTATCTTCAAGAAAATCAAGGAGAGCTTCGATCTTTGGATTTTTTGATAATCTAAGAACAGACTTATTCTCACCATAATAAATAAATCCGCTTGGTAGTTCTCGCAATGCATGAGCCTTAGCTTTTATTTTACCACCAATTTTAACATTGGTTCCAGGAATTCTTAAAGGTTTGTTAGTTATGATATCTTCTTGAACTTGAAGGAATTGATCCGAAGGATGCAAATACCTAACAATTTCGTTTACCTCAGGCAAATCAAAGCATTCCTCCATATCAAAACTAAGAGTAACATCAGAGATCCTATCCAGTATTTCTTCTTCGCATCCTTCTTTGAGTATCCATTCAGGCCACTTTCTTCCGTACTTACTTCCCTGCATTATTTTATCAAAGTATTTGTAACGATAACTAAAGAAATTCGATCCAAGTGACTTTCCCAAGTCAATAGCTTTGAATATATTGAATAACTCTAGATAACTCTTATCAATAGGAGTTCCTGTTAAGCCAATAACATGATCGGCTCTTGCAGATATAGCACAACATAGAATAGATTGAAGAGCATCATAATTCTTACATTTATGTACTTCATCCAATACTAGTCCATCAAATCCATGAATGAATGAACTCTCTATCATTCTCCATCCAACTTTCTTAAATAGTTTCGCGTAGATGGTCTTCAATCCTTCAAAGTTAATCACAAACACATCCTTTTTCTTCTTGAGTAGTTTTTTCCTATCCCGGCCTCCTCCTATAAGAAACTCATAGGAAAAGTCTGTATGATATCTTAAGTCTCTTCGCCAGGAACTAAATGCTGAGGATGGGCATACTACCAGAGTCTTCTGACAATCCCAGAGTTTGAGCGTATGCAAAGCAGTCAGAGTCTTTCCAGTTCCAACGTCATGGAAAAACGCTACTCGGTCACGCTTAGCAGCAAAAGCCAGAGAGACTAGTTGGTGCCACATGGGCTCAAGAGGAAAGTCTATATCTGAAAAGATATACTGTAGTTCCTCTTTTGTCAGAGATTTATAATCAAGAGTATCTATCATTTAATAATTTGAGGTGATAGTTAGATGGAAAGGATCAGAGCACTCATTTCTTCTATTCCATAAATAGGAATCTACTTGCTCACAACTACAGTCCGCAAGATCCGCTATCTCCTTACAGGCTACTATAGTAGCGGCTCTAATTTCACATTCACCTGGACTGTTTTCAGGAAGGTGCAGATTATTGTCCACCATATCAGCTAAGTTATGGGCATATCCAATACATCCCAACATTCTCAATATCTTCGGCACTTGATAATCTGCTGGAACAGGTACTTCCTTTATCCCTTTATCAAATATTCCGATCCTTCTATGCATTTGCATGATAAACAAGAAGGTGCGCTTCAAGAACAAATCCCTTGAGAATCCCGGGAATGAAGTTATAATGTAGTCAAGCCATTGATGAATATTATAATCCTCCCTTTGAACAGATATCTCAATCATGGATAATAGATCGAATTTCTTTAATATTTCTGTAAGATGTCTTATCCTTTGGTCTATCAAAGGAAAGCGTTCTCTACTTATTCGCTCACAAAAATCTCCAATAATTATTTCCAATTCATGATGCGGATGATACTGCGCCTTTTTCTTCAATTCCATTAGATAAAGAAAGCTCGCATCCAAGAGATCATACATCTTAGAAGAGTTTGCTCCAATAGGACGTATGGTATGTTTACCAAACCAATAGCAGTAGTTAACTGAACTAGCTATGAGCTCATACAAAAATAATGTTTTAACTGCGTCTTTGCTCTTTGGATTAATACACTTTGGATACCAATTAGCAATTTGATGTTTCTTCTTTTCCTTTATCCATTTTTTAACAGAGTGAGCCACAACATCAATGCCTGTATCACTAATAGATACAAACTCAGCATTGGCCACAAATTCATGTGCTAAAGATAATGTATCTTCAATTATCTTACTCATTAAACTCCTCCAAACTACTCCCCAGTAATTTGAACCCGCACGTTCCTATCGAACAAAGAATTTTGAATCCTTCGCGTCTGCCATTCCACCACTTGGCCAAGGTGACCAACGGGATTTGAACCCGTACTCGCAGGATCACAACCTACTGTGCTACCCTTACACCATGGCCACAACGGGTCGCCAAGGATTCGAACCCTGAACAACGGATTTGGAATCCGTTATGATAACCATTTCACCAACGACCCAGTTATCCTATACCTCCGGGTAATCCACCATAGATAGAATTTGATCTAACTCTTCTAAACTCGAGTTCCGCATCTGCATCCCACGAACTTTATTATACTCAGATAAAAACTTTTCAGCTTCGTTTCTATCATTCCACAATCCAAGCATATCCTCAGGCTTCTGAGTAATCATCCCAACAAAAATTTGAATTTTCCCATCTCTGTGGAGAAACCAGCCCGAGGTAGAAGAATTCACCTCAACTTCACGTCTATCTACAATACAATAAAATCCCGGATGTTTTTTATACTCTTCAACTACAAACATTAATCCTCCGAAATATCGAATTTTCTAAATTTTTCAGGATGTTCTTTATACTCCTTTTCCACCTCTTCAGCTCTTCCCACAATTTCTTTCAACTTTCCATCCCTCATTTCAGGAGTACCACAAAAACTAATCTCATCTAAAACAGCTGAAATCAGCTCGTATAAAGTAATATCTACATCTCCCTCAACATGCTTCTTATAATATGCCCTTCCTTGAGGAGGCGTGACCGTTTCCCCTAACTCAAAATGATTATTTATCTTAAGAGGTAAATCTTTTAGTTCATTCAATGGAGTAAATTCTACAGCATAAGAAGTAATGCCATGTTCATCCTTCTTACCAATTCCGTGAAAACCTAAAAATATATCAATTGAGTTGTTAAAATCCCAACGTTCTGCTCCTCTTGATACTTCTAAATATTCTATCTCTTCTTCCTCTTTCTTATTCTCAACAGACCTTTTCATATCATCTATATACAATTGCAAATCGTAGTGACCAAGTTGTGAATCAAAAAGCATATCAAAATATGTTTTCTCTTTCTCAATCCAGCGAAAAAGATCTCCTAATGTAAAATCATCACTGAGCGCAACCACGTTATTGAGATATGGAATAAGATGAGGCACTTCCCATTCCTTATATCTTTCTTCGTCTGGCTCAAAATCATTCGTTCTTATAATTCTATCTTTTGTTAATTTGATCATACTACTTTCCTTTTACAGATAGTTTGAAATCACATCCACAAACTCCACACTCAACAGGGATGTGAGGTAAGCTATACGCCTGACGCAACTTATCTATTGGATCTTTCCAAGTAACATGCTCCTCCCCGCAGGATGGACATGTCCAATGATAAGCTTCCACTATTTCCGCAATAATCTTCATATTCCAATTCCTTCCTCAACGAAACAATCACCAGGCCCCTCTGCCCAGCTATCCAAATACGCTTGAGCTACTTCCTCATCCTCAAACTGTACTGGTTGTAAATCTGGAGGAAGCGTTCCATCTTGTTTATGGTACTCAAAGAAACCAAATCCCAGACATTCTCCCATGAATAATCCCAAAGATTCTGAACGAATATAATATACCACTTTAGCTATCATTTATACCAAATTATTAAACCGGCCAAAACAATAAAATGTGCTAACTGGTCCATGTATAGGCACGCTTTCCAGCTGCGTGATCCTTCTTTCGCCTTCAACTTCTCAATTTTTCTGCATTTCCAAACGTCAATAATCCAATGCGAACCAAGCAAGAGTAACAAACCAAAGTAAGGAAAGTTAAAAGGATTCGTCCAACCTAACAATACCCATCCAACAACTCCGGTGTAAAGGATACAATGAGCAAGCATATAATACCATTCACGTCCTTTGTTCGCAGCTATATAAGATGATTTAAATGCGAAATCACCAACAAAATGAGCGAAAATCATCAACCATACAAATACCTCAAAGGTCATTGCTGTTCCTCCTCATCAAACCTCAATGGCCAGCAATCTAAACACAACTGGCCAACTTTAAGATTTCTACTTACTACACAACCAAATTTTTGTGGTCCTGATCTATTAACAAGCACAAAGGCTTGCATAAGGCCATGTCTTGCCTGTCTCTTATCCGCTCCAAAGAATAAACCCAGATCAATGTTGCCTAACTTCCTAGCATCCTCCGCAGCGGCTCCAGCTTCACTTATATTTTTCTTTTCCAACCAGGCCGTCTTAATCTGACTTGCTGTTACTACAGCTATGTTGCGCTCATCAGCTATTCGCTTCAACTGAATATATGCCTCATTTATTTGATCCCTACCTTGACTAGCCGGAGGCATATTCATCTTCTCAACATAATCATTTATAAGTATATCCGGAACAAATCGCTTAAAAGTTTCGAGATAATCTAGATATCTTTCAATCTCTCCAATGGTACAAGATCCCATTGGATACTTCTTAATATACGCTCTTCCTCCAAATCTTCTTACTCTATCCCGAACTTCTCCAACAGCTTCAAGATTCCATATAGTATCTCTAATTATCGAAGACGATTCTAAATATTTTCCCTCATTATCATAGATCTTGAATTCTACCTCTTCCTCATGCTCTTCACTAGTTAAGCTTCCGAACATCATATCGTGTCTCTGTTCATATTCTTCCTGAGACGCCTCATGAGAAATTTCTACTATATTCCTTCCTGCTATAATACCCTCTTTAGCTATCTGGCAACAACCCCAAGTTTTTCCAACTTTGAAACCCGCGAAGATGCAAATAAGCTGAGACCTTTTTATTCCTTTAATCCCGTTATCTATAATCGGAATTCCCGTTGGACAAATAATCTCCTTAAATCCTTCATTATGATATGACGGTGGAAAATTCCCAGGATACTCAATTCCTTCTTCCTCTGAGGGAATTCCGGCTTTGAGAGCTTTTTGAAGCATCGCTCGAGCTTCGTCAAATTGCCCTCTCTCAACTAACGGTGCCGCATCAATTAAAGTCGCCTGAAGTTCCTGTGCTTGAATAAATTTGCTGAACTTCGCCATAACATACTTCTTGTTTGGCGGCTCCATGTTACATACACGTTCAACATAATTATAATATCGACTCCTCTTCTCCTCATCAGCTTTATGTAAAAATCCAACTAATTCATCCCAAAAATGATCTCCGGGAGCAACATGGAATTGGTCATAGCAGTTATAACAAAGATTCATCACGTCTCTTGTTACTTGCGAACCAAAGTATGGGATTTTAACAGCATACCGAGCCATTTTAAGAAAGTCGGTATCAGTTATTGACAGGAAAACAAAACAGTCCTGAAGGTGCTGCGAAACAACTTTTTCATTCATTTTTTATTCCTTTGAGGGATACAACTTATCCTAAGTCTCCAAGCAACTTCCTAAGGTATTGGTTTTCTCTACGAGTTGCTTCAAGATCAAAAAGAAGATATTTGATACACACCCGAAGATAATCAAGTGATTCTTGTAGTTTGTTGATGCTCTTCTCGAGCTTCTCACGATTTTCCTGTGCTTGCTTCGCGAGCTTCGCATGTTGAGAATTTGGTGTGTTTTCAAACTCTTTAATAATCTCGTTGAGGCTATCTTCAATGTTTGATTCATCCATTGCTTTTCTCTCCTCTGATTAGTAGAATTCCCAGTTTATAAATGATGTAAGAGTATATCAAAACAGCTATGGGGCCTATCGCCCAGGTAACGAGACACACGAAAAAAGCGTTGCCGAGTTCTGGATCAACTAATTTTCGTTTTTCCGCAAACCCGAAGAGAATGCCCATGAGCACTGTTTCCATTAAAGCTGTTATACAACATGCTCCCCAAATATTTCCGATCATTTTCCACCTCAATATCCAAGTAGTTCTCTTGCTCGATTCAATATATCTATCTCGTTATCTTTCGTTCGTGAGTAGCCTCCAGGAAATTTTCCTTTTTGGATGTACTCTAAATCTCCCATCACAGGATTTTCAAGACCCATTATTTTTAGAATATTAGTAGCCCCGCGAATCCATTTAACAGCTTTGCATTTTTCATCAACATGTTTTTCAAGTATCTTTTGCACTTTATCTGGATCTTTCGACTCAAACTTCTTCCCACACAAGTCACACTTAGTCTTATAGATGACCTCTACTTCAAGACCCAAAGATTTAAGCTTCTCAAGCTTCTCTGGAGAAAGTTGCTTAATTTCCATTCTTTTCCTTCTCATCTAGCTTCCTGTAATCAGTTTGATAAAATCCAGAACCTCTAAAAATAATTCCCGAACCTGCTCCAATAAGTCGGGTTAGTTTGTTCTTCTTACATTTTGGGCATCTCTTCTTGGGCTTAGCCGTTATCTTTTGAAAAGCTTCGAACTTATGCCCGCAGGAATTACACGCGTACTCGTACGTCGGCATTCTCTACCTCTTCTGCCTTAGAGTTTTTACGTGCATAATCCTTAGGCCACTGCCCAAAGGTTTCACGAAACTTATTCCATATCTTTGTGCGGCATTCTTTGTTGAGTTTAGCGCCCTCTTCACTAAGGGCTTGCCAAAACCATTCTCTCGCATCTGGAGTTTGAAGTGCACGATCTAAGGCGAGCTTCTTACCCAAAACCTTATCATATTTGTCTCCGATGTATTGCTTAACTGTAGCGGAGCACACAACAGTGCCTTTAGCAAGGCTGACATCCTTGAAAATCTTTATGGTACACATAGTATCTATAAGAGTAACCTCTACCATTTTCTTCGGGTCAGTTTTGCTCCTTTTAGTAGTCTTGTGCGGTATCTTGGTAAAATAAATAACATAGGCCAAATCATCATCTACTCTGACTATCATATCGTCTCCTTTTCATTTTTTCATTTTCTTCAACTCTCTCAACCAGGTCTTCTACTTGTCTTTTATACATAACCCCTGAGAGCTCAATTATAATATCATGAATTTTTCTATCCTGAATATCTAGTGATTCCTCTTTCTTTGCTTCCTCGCGGACAACATCGTCCACAATATTCTTAAGACTTTGAGGAAAACCTACACGCTTTGCTATCATATGTCCCCAAACAAGACTAAATATGTCTGCCCATTCAACACCACAAATACGAAGAACAGCGATAATATCCACGTCGCTCACCGATGTTGATGTTAACATTTTTAATACCTCCTCAGGATCATATCCAGACTTAAACATCTTCCGCTTTTCTCCAGCAATCACAAACTCCATCCCAACGCCAAAGTATTTCATCATTTCCCTTACTTCCAGTCAGCTTAACAATAACTGAGTAGTTATCCCGCCCTGGAATTTCGAGGCAATCTCTTTCCTTTTCAAAAGGCCCGTGCCACATTCCAAATGAACCTCCACCATGGTCTTGGCCGATGCCGTATCTAATCTCATCAGCTTGAGCTGAGATTGATACATCCGGTTCAGGTTCAGGCCTTGCACTAACATGCGGTCTTGTATGCATGTTATAGAACATAACGAAACAAAATTATATCCCCGCCTCTTTGCGGTATGAACTGTATTGCCAGGCCGCTCAGGGTTGATATCAACTTTCGCATTGTCCCAGGCTTTCCAATGATCACCCGGCCTGGAATTTTCCCAAGCACCATCCGAAAGCTGGCCAAGAAGTTCATTATGCCAAAGTGCTTGCTGCATTTCATTTTCAAAGTAAATAGTATTTGGTTTAAGCTTCCTTTCCTGTCCCCCTTTTTATAGTCGTAACTATCCTTACGTTCTTTCTCTCCAATCCATCATATTCGTATACCACAACTCGGTATTGCTTAACCTTAAACTTAGCACTCAAATTAAGAGCTTCCTGCCGGGCTGTTTCATACTCCTCAAATCCCTCACCAGGAATATTATCCGGCATCCATCCAGCTGCCAGCACACCCTTGGGTATCCTGACTTCTATTCCATACTCGGCACCAAAATTTCTATTTTCTCTTGTCATCTTAAATACCTCTTCTTCTTCCTTTATATAAAGTATAAGGGATTTTGATAGGATTCACAAGAAAAAGTGGATAATTTTCTCTAAAATAATCATAAAAAGGGCGGGCTGGTTTTCCCGCCCTTTGCCTTAAGCCTGTGGGTTTAGTCACACACGTCTCTTACCTATCCCATATCATATGTTTAACCCAGTTTTTCGCCCTGCTGTTAGCCTCCTTCTCAGGTTTACCTGATTCAACATATCTTTTCGCTACCTCCTGCACAATCTCCTCATCCTTCTTACCCTGTGCTTTAAGCTCTCTGCACAGCTTGGCTAATCCCTTAACCTTTGGAGAAATGCTCTTCTTGGCCTTCTCCTGCTTGTCCTTACCGGATGTGTCATCCAGCTTTTCCATATATTACCTCTCATCTCGGTTAATAAAATTAACATCCACAAAGTGGATACAAATTAACTAACTCCCAAACTTTTAAGATACTGGGGCATATCATTAAGCCAGGTTTTATCACTGCAGAGATGTCCTGGACTGATAAGATCTCCCGAATTTCCATATCTGTCATCAAGATACTCAAACAGGTCAGTAATCCAAACCTCTACATCTTGGCATGGTTTTCCTTTATAAAAGTCCATCATCCTTTTCGTCGCCTCAACAAACTTCGGGAATTCATGAGGCAAAGGTGTGTAATCTCTACGACCAATGTACAAGCCATATCTTCGGATAATCTTCTTTGTCAGTTCTGGATTTGGTCCAACAAGATCTGGATCTGGTAATTCCTTTCTATTCTCTCTGCGAAGGTACCTGGACTTCATGAAATTCTCAGGCAAGAATTGCCACCACTTCTTTGGGCCATCCTTTCTCTTTTCATATTTTACGGTAAGGAAGGTTGATAGCGGCCAGATATGATCCCAGAAGTACTCCTCCTTTTGTAATACCGTTGCGTAGTTATCTATCGCCGCACAAATATCTTCCCGGGAATAAGACTTGAGGTTTTCCATGATGGCGAGAACCATGTCGTGTGTAAGTTTTCTATGGCTTTGCCATCTTCCTGTAGATTTATAGGAGTTCCAAAATTCAAAAATTACTTCAACAGCTTCCTTATTCTTAGAAGGATGAGGCTCATTTGAAGTATTATTATCTACTTTAGTATTTCCTTTAGTATTATATTTATTATTATATTTAAAGATTTCTTTATTCGGTATTAAAGATTTCTTTAATGGGTCTTCAAGATTTTTTAAATCGGTATTATAAGAATCTTTAATATATATGCACCTGATATTTCCTTTATCCACTTCTGTTTGTATATACCCTCTTTCTGCTAAAGCAGAAATCCATGTTGAGACCGAAACCTTGGTAACTCCATATAGCTCGGCAAAGTATTTGTTGCTTGCCCAGCAGTACCCCTTCTGGTTGCATAAAGCCGTTATCTCACCATAGAGCAGCTTCGCGTTTGGCGGAAGCGAAGCATCATACCTCACATCCGCGGGTATTATAGCATAATAACTAGGCTGGCTTTCCTCTTTTTTATTCATGTTTTCTCCCCTTCTTATATTCATTATAAGCTTTCTGTAGATTTATCCATGCTTGAAAATGCTCTGAATAAACCGAACAGTTCGAATATTCTTTACATCTATGGCAGACCTGCCGGAAATGATCTCCCATACATTTTGTTAACTTCTTCTTCGACTCAATATAAAGGAAAACAGACCGGATTCCAGGTCGAGTCCGTCCATTCGATTTTGCTTTTGTACATCGGATTTCTCCTCAACTATCTCAGTGATTTCTCTGCCACACCAGTAGCAATACTTCATACCGTTATACGTCCAGATACATTTCTCACTCATCGGCTTGCTCCTTTGCTATGAGGGCGTCCACAATATGCTCTATAGGTTTTTTGCCTGCTATTTTCCCGTTGTGCAGTCTGAAGGCAAGGTCGGCCATGCAGCAAATTTCCTTCCCATTATACAAACAATAAAAAGCATTTAGTTTTCTTTCCCAGACAAGAGGCAGATTCTTTTCAAGCCGATCCCACTGCTCATTCTCGCTCATATCCAATAGTTTTTCAATATCCATTATTCACCGCCTTTCAGGTCTTGCTCAATTCGCCTGACAATTTCGCTTCCTATTTCTGCGGCGAACATAGCTGATTTCTCCTTCAGCCGCTCTATCTCCTTCTTTGCCTCGGCAAGCTGCTGTTGGAGTTGCTCATATTCTTGGGCTACTTTTATATCGCTTTCGTGCTCATTAGTTAGTTTTTCGGTTAATTGTTGCATATCCACAAGAGCCGCCTGTAATGCTTTTCTATCCGCCCCGGCCTGTGCGAGCCGGTCGCAAGCATAATCCTTAAAACCCTGTAACTTAAAGGAACATTCAGGACAAATCTTACAACATTCAAATAGCTCCGTTTCAATATCCCAATCCTTTAACTCGTCCTGTGGCTCTGGCTTGAGCAGGGCAAGGACTTCACGCATTTTCTTCCATCGAACCAGTTCTGCTTCTGCCGCTTCGAAGCGGTCGCAGAGTTCTTCCACTTTATTTAGATAGTCTGTCATATTGTAATACGGATGCTCGACATGACCTTCTCGGAATCTCAAATCATAATGGATAAATTTATGTTGTTCTAAAAACTTTTTCACAAACTCACTTGCCTCTGGCTTGTCTGTGCAGTCGGAGCAGTCCCATTTGTTTCCCTCTCCTGTTATTGGGTTAGGTATTTCCTTCGTTCCCCCGCAAGTCCCGCAGGGCTTCTTATCTAAATGCCTTAAGTCGCTTGGCCCAATTATTATTCCTTTGCCTCGTAAATTGCTTTTGCAGGGCTTGAGCAGGGCTTCTAAATGCTTTAGTATTAAATCTCTATGTGGCTCTAAAGTGTCCCAGTAATGGTCTTTTGCCTTTTCCAGCAACTCTCGTATCTTTTCAGCGTCTTTCATTTCCGGCCTTCCTGTTCTCTGCAAATGTAATTATTTAAGGTATTGAATCACTTGGCTCACCAAAAATTATTCTTTAACTTTTTCTTCTTTCCATATCTGGCTTATCGTTTTGCCACATATTTTACATATAACTTCTTGTGTAGGTTGCAAATGAGACTGTATATGCTGAACAAATATTTTACCCGCCTCAACATCATCAGCTTTCATAGGTTTATATAACGGCTCTCTTCTTTCACAAACAGGCTCTTTCCAATTATTAGATGTGCTGAAACCGTTAGACCAATGGACAATGTAACCTTTTTTCAGGTCTTTAGCTACGTGCATAGGAATACCCACTAAGTAAAATACTTTCATTGTTTGTCTGTCATATTTGCCCTCTGTTGTTCCTTCCCATTGTTTGATACAATCATTGTACGTTTCTAAGCTTGCGGAAATGGATACCGCCATGACATCATCCTTCTTTTTTTTGTCCATTTCCTCTAATAGCTCAGTCATTAAAAGTCTGCTCATCTTTGTTCTCCCAAAATAAAATCTTTCTCTTTCCAATCATCAACAAGGGAAAATAAATTTGCTAATGCTTGGGCTGCGTCTGCTGTAGGCGAATTATATGTTTCGCCACTATCATTTATATCTCTACAAATAACTATTGCTTTTCTTAATTTTGTTAATTCTGACTCTGTAGAATGTTGTGGAGTAATGTCATAATGTTCATAAAAATTTAATCCATATATTTCTTCCAAAGCTATGCCACACCTTCCGCACCAAGGTTGATTTATTCTGGTCGGTATTCTATGGCCGAATAAACGACATAATACTTGACCTTTCCAAAACCACCATGCTCTCATGCGTTTTAATGAAAAGTCGTGAAATGTTCTTTTGGCTTTTATATCATCTTTCTTCATTTTTCTACCTTTGGTGCGTCAAGTGATTTATTGCCTTCCTTTAATAATTGTTTTTATATGCAGCTTTCGCTCTCAACTTTAACCTGCTCCCAATCTTCACGCATCTCAACAAACTTACCAAGCTTTTTTGCTTGAGCAGGAGTTTTAGCTGTTCTAATCTCCCATTGATCTTCGAGATGTTTTACCTTAGCCGCTTGATAGGCATGCTCAACTGTAGGCCAACAAAATCCATTCCAGACAAAAGGAGAAGGATAAAAATTACTCAGAAATCCATACTCATCTTTGAAGTAAGTTATTGACCTCATTTTCTCCTAAACTCGTAAACGAACACAGGATCATTTCTATTCCAAGCCTCTCTACCATGGAGTTTATTCCAAAGTTTTTCGAAATACCATTTAGCCCTTGTCACTGAACCTTCATTTTTATAAGTTGATGCTGATGTAATAGCTACACAACCCTCTGCAATAGCATCTTTCTCAGTTATCTGTTGAATCCTCTCGACTCTAATATTAGTTATTTCAAGAAAGATTCGAGCAAGAGACTTGTACATAAAACGGCCAGGAGTTCGTGAATATGGCCTAACTCTGTGCGCCCACTTTCTCCATTCCTCATCAGTAAGTTCAACTGTAAATTCTTTCTCATCTGCTAAGTATATTCCTTTAGCAGTTGTACTTCCAATCGGCACTTCACATATCTGATATCCCTCAGCCACATATAGTATATCTCCGATATGATACTTAGCCTTATAATATACCGGATCTTCTGGATTTCCAAATCCCGCCCAGGTAAAACCTTCTGATGCCGGAAAGCCCAGATTATCAAGAATATTAACAAATTCACCTACGGGTGGTTTTCCTTTTAAGTTGATTATTCGTCTTGATTGAGTTTTGTGTCCTCTAAGAATAGCTTTAATCATTTCAGAAGAAAACACTATTGGTTTGCTATATGTCATAATGCTTCGCATTCCGCACCCTTTCTAAGTAGATTTTCTGCACCCACTCTGGGAGTTCCCACCAAAAATCTCTAACGTCCATACCTCCAGCAGTATCTTTACAATAGAGAGACCATGCCGCTTCCTCTTGTGATGTTAACTCAGGACAACTAACTCCTGAACTCTCGGGAAGACCTCCGCCAAAGTATTCTGGATAGTATTCATCTAATAAGCTCATAACAATCCTCTATTATCATTATACAATTTCAACTTCTATACCTCAGTTATTTTGTATAGACCACCTTTTTACACTTCTTGCATGCCTTAATATGAATACCACTATCCTCCCAAACATGTTTTTGTCCTTAGCTTTTGGGCATTTAGTCTTCATTTGTTTCAACGCCGCCTCGAACGCGAAGCCCGCCGGAAGACAATCACTCATTTTGACTCCTTCCAATTTTTAATTCGCCTTCTACATCCATTCTACAATCTACTACATTCCTACTACAACTAGTCAAACTATGAAGAAGGTCTTCTTTATTTAATCCGCACAATATCCTGCATACTAAGACCTGACTTTTCGTATGTCTCATCTTCTAATTCTTCCAAGAATCTCCAGCCATCTGTCCAATATCCAGCTGTAGGTTTCAACCCGGGCTGTAGCTTCATGAAGTATTCGTTCATGCGCTCTAATATCTTCTCTCTAATATACTTCGCCACCATTGAGGCTAAAGCCACTGGGAAATATTTATTATCTGCTTTTACCTCGAATCGTATATCTAACTCTATTTTTCCTGAGGATAAAAAATATCTGGAGCATGTAGTCGATTCATCAGCTGGAAATTGAACGCCATCCAACTTCACATCGGGCAAAGTTTGTAATAAATCCCCATAAAACTTTCTACCTCCGAGCCTGTCAACATAAATTACTATTCTTTTCGCTGCACAGAAAATAGCGATGGATAGGATTTGTTGAATCAGTTTGAGCACGGAAGAAGTAATCACCGAAGCTTTATTATCCGTGGTACTAACTATCCTATTAAATTCTTCAGCATCTATACAAAGACATCGGAAATCCAGAAATTCAACTCCCTCTTGTTTCATATTCTCAGTTAGAGCTTCTGATACATCTTGACTTATCTCGGGAAGATAGTCTTTATATAAGGATGGATACCATGGATACTTCTCGGCTTGTTTTATGAGGTCGTTGGATATTATTGGGAGCAAGCTGGTAAATGTTGCTCTATCCACACCAAGTTGATTGATAAAACCTTTTATAGTTCGCTCGAGATGGTTAGTTTTAGCATTTCGATTCCAAGCTTTTTTGCTATCTGTAACTAACAACCTGCTACCAAGACCCTGCTTAAATTTGCCAACGCTATTTTGAAGTCGATACCATAAATCAAGATCCTCAGTATTTTCTCTAAGCAGAAAGATAGAAGAAGCCACAACTAGCGGGCCAAGGATTGGACCATATCCGGCCTCGTCAATTCCAGCTACAATTGTGAGCATTTGTTTCTCCTTTAAGAATTAAAATTTAACAACTTTTCCGAGAGGCTTTCTAAGTCATCAAGTTCATGCTCCCAGATGATTAAAGTTTGGTATCCGTACTTGGCGAATAAATTTGTCCTTTTTTCTTCCTCCTCAGGTTCGTGCCAGTAATCTCCGTACAGCTCTATGATTTTCTTCTGTCCATTGACATTTACAAAATCAGGACACTTACCAGCAAGAATGAATTGTCCATTACCTACATATTTCCATTCGTTTGGAAGAAGTTGATGAAGCAGCTTAGTTAGAAGTTTTTCCGATTTGTTTGGATAAACATTTCTGGCTAACATCTGCTTAGCAATAAAATCGGCGTCTTTCCATTGTTTTTTCTTAGCTTCGCTTATCTTGTCCCTTGATGATTTAGAATGATGCTTTCCAAGCATTCCTTTATGAGATTTACTCATTCTTTCACGGGTTTCTATAGAAACGACTTTTCCTTTATTTCCTTTACCTATTTTTTCTCGAGTTTTCTCGGTTCGCTTCTTTCCATAGTGAGGAGCATTTACACCTTTAGTTTCACCTCTCTTCGCTTTGCAATAACAACACCTACAATTTATCTTATGCGATATTTTCCGAGCTTTCCTCAACCGTTCCCGAGTTTCTTTAGTAGGTATCCAACCCATATTCGCCTTTGTATAGAAACCATCAAAACTACTTATTACTTATTATACAATACTTGTACATCTATTCAAAGAAAAAGTTGTCAAAATTTTCATATTTTTCTTGGAATTTTCTAAGGATATATTATAATTTAAATGTATAATAACTGATCAAGACCTATTGGAGGCTAAGATGGCAAATTCATTACATGTAGATCTTAAAGTGGGACAGCTGGTCGTGCTTAAGAATGGAATGTTGGTTCGCTGCAGAGGAGGCTTTGGTATGGCTTCCTTTACTATGGGTACTGCACTTTTAGTTGAGGATATGCAGGGAAACACCGCTCGGGTTGATGGATACGATATAGAGCGAGCTGTAAGTGAGGAACAGCAGACACAGCTGGATGATACATTAAAAGCGATTACAGAACTTAAAGACCTGGCCACAAAATACCAAGATGATATAGAGGGACAATAATGGCTATGACAAAAGAAGAGATTATTGAGATATATGAAGAACGAATCAGAATTCTTCAGGGGCAGCTGGATGACCCGGAAAATGATGCTGATGACATTCGGCACTTTGAGGCTCAAATAAGAGAAGCTCAATATATCATCTCACGTGTTGAGGCCGGAACCGCCCGTTGGAGTCCTGATGGTAGAAAATTGGAGGTGTGGAATATCATCAATCCGCCGAGAGAGCCTGACTATTATCCTGTGCCTAATCCACGGGAAGGGCATGAATTAATCTGCAGATTGGCAGATGACCAACTCACTATGGATTGGATTGTGTCCAATGCCTTTGGCCTTGAGGTGTTTGAAGAGGGCAAATGGTCTGAATGGTACAACGAGGATGGTGAGGATGTTGATCAGGTATTTGGCGAGTAAAAAGTTGATAAAAAGTTGATAAAAATCATGATTTTTACTTGTAAAACCTTTCAAAATATATTATACTTTATATATAAGAGGTAAATAATTGAAAGGGTTTTTGATGGACATTCAGAATAAAGTCAAAAGTATCAGCAAGATGCTTAAGAAGCATGAAAAGGATTTTGCCGAGCTGAAGAAGATGATGGATGAGAAGAGAATACCCAAGAAGCAAGCCCATGGCATTATTAATCAGATGATAGTAAGAACCGAGTCGCTTTGGGCTCGGCTGCGTTCATTAGGTCGTGCATTGGATGAGTGAGGATAGTATGAAGAACTTATGCAAAAAAATGGAAAAGTTCTATTACGAAACATGGATTCCATTCACGTTTAACAAGAAGCGAATCCTAATCCTCTCAATAGCGAGCTATATTGCATTATGCTGAGGAGATATGATGGTTAAAGTAAAATGCGAAACGCGTACATCTTATATCTGGACATGTCCGAAATGTTGTCATCAGAACGAAGTTCCTGAGAATCAACGAACGGATATCTGCTATCATTGCAACGAAGAAGTAAAGCTCGTACATTGTAGCAAGAAATGTGCTATAACCAATGTTGCATTATGCGGGAAATTTGGTGGTTGCCCAGAGGAGACGAAATGATTGCACAAAGTGCGGTAAGAAAAATGACCTGGCCAAACATTTCCAGTGGACTGCATGAAGTCAATGCTGTTTATCATGAACTTGCTGAACTTGTAAGAGAAGAGGAAGAGATTTGGCAGGACAAGTTATTGCAAACGATTCTCTGGCTTATAGGGAATGTGGATCATACTAAAGGGGAATGGAGCAAACTCCGCTAAGACTCGCGGGCAAATGCTTAATGATATTAGAGACATGATCAAGGAAAAAGGAATAAAAGTTGAGGGGATATATGGCAAATACGCGAAAAGATAACAAGAACAAAATTAAGGATCTCTTGGTATCCATCCCAACATCAGTCAAGAGAAGAATGTTGGGTTCTAAAAGATACAAAAGAATGACCGGCTACTGGAATAATCGTAAAAATTTCAGCTTCAAGCCAAAGAGATGCCCCAGAAAAGATAAATAGCACGAGGATGCAATGAGCGAGAATGATAAAGATCAGATAGATATTGTCTGCCCCAGTTGTGGGACAAAGCAGAAAATGGATGCGGATGCAAGCTCAAAGGTTTGCAAGAGTTGTAAGGAAATAATTTGTGTGGAGGATATTTGGGCTGCTCAAGAAGATGAGTATGATGACTATTTCGACTATGATGACAATGATGATTTCTATGAACCTGAGGAGTATGAAGAAACTTGGCCAGACTGGATAGAAGACGAAGAGGAATTTGATTATTAATGAGTGACTTAGCCAAAAGAAAGAAGCTATCTCCTGCTGCCAAGAGAGAACTTGAGAAGCATGGATTAGATATCCAGGTGGGCGATGTTTTTGTTGATCCCCACTATGATGGCCAAGTTCTCCGTATCAGCAAGATCACGAAGAAGAAAATCCATTATGATCGTCGATGGAGTTCAGGAGAATGGTCACCTTATGGGACGTCCTCCCCGGAAGAATTTTCAAAAGAGGGATATATTAAAATTGATAAGCCAATTGAAGAAGTTGAGCGAGAGATATTAGACAAAGTAAAAAACTTGGATAAGGAAATTGAGGAGTATGAAGAAGGAGATCCAGAAACCACCGCATTATCTCGTGCAGGAGATAAAGAATTCTTTCTCAAATGTGAAAGTGATTTAGTGCAGAAACAAAGACACTTCGCATTGATGAGGGCTATATTAGATAGAAAAAGGAGCGAGCTATCTAACTATATGCATGAACTCGGCGAGAAGTTAGAACATATCAGAAAAGTCTTAGGCGTAGTAGAATTATATCTTGGAATTCATGAAGAGATTATTCAAATAAAAGAGGGAGAACCCATGCCGGCTAATTTCCCGATATATATCCGGCAGCAGCTACTTTACATGGATGAAGAAGTTGGAGATCCATCTGATGGTGGATTAGATTTCCGAAGCTTAGAAGATTTTGATATCTGGCTAACAGATCCTGAACATCTTCAACAAGTCCTGCCAGAGGAAAAAGGAATAGTCGCTTTCAGGGTAAGAAGACGTGACAAGAATTACATTGGTGTGCATCCTTTTGTAGCTTGCGAAATGAACGCCAAGAATATGCGTACCTACTTTTTAATTAGGAACGGCGAAAACCTCTACCGCATTTGGTCAAATGTTACGGTTGATCCAAGACTATTCCCGAGAAGAGATGAATTCAAACCTAAAATAAGAGAAGATCCATTCTGGGAAGGTGATGCTAAGAAGGCGGAGTTTCAGTACAAGAAATATGGATTGATGATTCAAGGTCTTATCCATAGAACCCAAATCCTTCATCCTATTGATACAGAGATAAACATATTCAAACCTGAAACTTGGAATGACCGGATAGTGTTTATCCGGGATGACGAGCAGTTACTACCTTCTGGTAGGCTTCCTTGGAGAGAATGGCAAAAGGAAATCAATTCTAAGATCAAAGTGGGCTCGAGAATATTATATGAATATCCTGGATGGTATAATGGATATATGACCAGCAGAGTAGCCTACCATTTAAAACATGTACGCCATCCAGCTTCAGGAGTATATGCAGTTATTCCAGGACCACGAGGCGAAACTGATCTTGAAAGGCTGAGATTTCTATATCAACCAGGTGATGAAGTTTGGCATGAACATGATTACTGGGATGACAGAAGAAGTGGATATCAGCCACGCAAAAATAGAGTGGGCTTCCAATTTAGCTCGAATGAAGTTCTGAACTATGACCAGATATCCTTAGAGGATATTGAGTTCTACCTGGGCAGCAGAGTGGATAGAGGAAGCTATGTCCACATGATTCCTTTACTTTGGCAGCTGAAAAAGCAAAGGCGAGTGGAGCTTGAGAGAGAAAAGCATTTCGTTAGCCTGGTCGCTGGAAGGAATAAGGTGGTGGAGGAAGAAGTTTGGAAGGCTGTGGAATGGTGGAAATATAAGAATAAATGGAAAAGACCGCTGGAGCAGGATGATGCCAAGGCCTTAAGAATGATAGAAAAAAAGCTGAAACGAAGAGGTGAACAATGACCTGGGAAGAATTTTTTGAAAAAGCAGAAGAAGCCGGCTTGGAGGGTGATTGTAAAATTGACGCGATTGAACCCGGAACAGGTGAAGGCAATGCTAAAGGATTCTCAATATGTTATACAGATTCCACCGGATATGAGGGTGTAGTCGAAATTAGAGGTGACTAAAAAAGTTGAAAAAATCTTGATTTTTTACTTGTAAAATCCCTCAAATATATTATATTTTATATATAAGAAGCAATTAAAGTTAAGGTGGAGAATAAAAATGCCGAAGTTAAAAGAAACAAAAATGAAGCCGAAACCCAATGTTTTTGCCAATGCAAAGGCGATTAATAAGCCTGAGCCGGAGAAGAAAAAATCCAATGGCAAGAGCAAAAGAGAGGTTCAGCTCGGCGATGCATTAGATGTTTGTGCCGCAATTGGCGCTTTAACAGATGCATTGGCGGCAGTCAAGGTCACGATGGAGGACGATATTAAGGAAAAGATGACCGAAGAATTCGTAGCCGAAGCCATCGAGACACACCGAAGGCCGGAAAGTTTCAGAGGCACAGGTG
>JAHQJS010000002.1 GCA_019057385.1 Candidatus Borrarchaeum weybense
CCCGTCATTAAAACACCACCCGAGGTTGGGTACACCAACCCCTGTCTCCGCAGAATCGGTTGTGTGAACAACATCCGACCTCAATTCCTCTCCACCCTAAAGGGCTGGAGTCTCCTTGAGGTAATCTTATAAACTTTAGTTAATAACTTGATAGTCAGTTGATTGATAGAACTTGTTTTGAGGGAAATAAATTGAAGGAAGTACGCGTTGCAATTGCTGGGGTTGGAAACTGCGCCTCTGCATTAGTTCAAGGATGCCAATACTATCGAAATGCTAAAGAAGATGAGATGGTTCCTGGCCTTATGCATGTGAATTTTGGCGGATATCACATTAGAGACATCAAATTTGTTGCCGCTTTCGACGTCAATACAAAAAAGATTGGAAAAGATCTTTCAGAAGCAATTTTTGCAGAACCAAATTGCTGTGAAGTGTTTGCTGAAAATATTAAACCTTTCAATATTAAGGTATTACCTGGTCCGATTGCAGATGGTGTTGCACCTCATATGGTTAATTCATTTCATTGCTATGATCCCAATCTCATTGAAGCGGTTGATATAGCAAGTGTACTACGAGAAACAAAGACGGACGTTTTAATTAATTATTTACCTGTTGGCTCAAAGGAAGGTACCAAATTATATGCTCAGGCTGCGCTAGAAGCAGGTTGCGCATTTGTAAACTGTATACCTGAGTTTATTGTATCTGTCAAAAAATGGGCTGAACGATTTGAAAGACGTGGCATTCCTATAGCTGGTGATGATATCAAGAGCCAAGTTGGTGCAACAATAGCACATAGAGCCTTAGTGAATCTATTTCTTGATAGAGGCGTAAAAATTGACCAAACTTATCAGTTAAATATAGGCGGAAACACTGACTTCGAAAATATGACTGTAGAGTCTCGTTTAAAGACTAAACGTGTATCAAAGACTGAAGCAGTTACGAGTTTGGTTCCCTATCCTACTCCAACAAGAATTGGACCTTCTGATTATGTTAAGTTTTTGGGAGACAATAAGATTTGCTATATTTGGTTGAAAGGTCGAAAATTCGGAGATGTACCAGTAACTGTACAACTAAAACTAAGCGTTGAAGATTCTCCTAATAGCGCAGGTGTTGTAATTGATGTTATTCGCGCAGTTAAATTAGCACTTGATAGAGGTATAGGTGGACCTTTAACCAGCATCTCGTCTTATGGGTTTAAACATCCTCCAGAACAGATTGTCGACAGTGTTGCACATACGAACGTTGAGGAGTTCATCGAAGGAAAAAGAGAACGCTGAACAATATTCTAAACTTTCCATTTCACACTTATTTATTGAAAATTAATGTTAATAAGACCGCTAGCTAACACGCTTCAGATAGCCTTTCGTCTCGCATTCTTTAAAGAACGCAATGAAATCTTTTGCAGAATTTAGTCGATATCCAAGTAGTTGTAGTGAAAGTATAATATCTTCAACTGTATTTTTACCATTTATATACTGTAAAGCCATTCTATATTGCTTATCTTGAGCAGGAATACTTTTTACAGCCTTTAAAGCATCAGTATTCAGCGCATAGACATCGTTTAATTCCTTTAGTCCTTCATCTGGTTGAGTGATTTCTATAGTACTATCTTGTAGTTTTTCAATGGATGTCTCTCCTGGCGAACTACTCGCATCTGAAGTCAAACGAATCAATTTCTTGAACATGCCAACAACGCTTTTGCCAATAGCACGTGATTCTTTGTCAACGATCATTTGTTGCACAAGCGTATCAAGAGAGGGAATGAATTCGTGAAATATAGAATTATCTTTTAATAAATCATCACTAAAGGTTTTTTGGTACATCTCAATGAATTTTTCATCAACTTGATCAAAAATTTCTTTAATTTCGTCACTTGAAGTCTCAGAATCAGCACAAACAGCATAAATCACATCTAAGCTATGAGATCTTGAATAAATAAACTTTAAGTCGCCCATAACAATTTCATCAACTTGTCGCTGAATTATTTGCTCTGCAAAGGTATTGATTGCTGTTATAAAACCAGATATAAGTGCCTCATCAACTTCTAACGATCCGTATCTCTTAGAAATAAGAGCAGTGCCATCTGTTTTCAAAATGTAGACATTGTGTATCAATCGAATCCCCTAGCTTTATCTAAATAATAATATGAAAACCCCTTTTTTAGGTTTTCTAGTAAGTATTTCCGCCATTCTGTTCTAGAACCTTCATGTATTAATTCTATTAAGAGAACGGTCGAAAAATCATTACTCTCGTAATGAAGTCTTAGTTTATTTGTTTATTTGCAAATTACACAATAGTAAGTTTTATTGTCACATTTAAGGAAGATCTTAGGTATGTGATCACATGTTTGGTTGAGCAATATACAGTTTCATATATATTATATAAGGAATGTATTGTAAGCCACATCAATCGTATATACTGCCAATTGAGTATTCAAATTGAAATGGAAGGAAAAATATGGGTTTGATACAAGGATACAATTTTCCTAACGAGTTATACTACTCCAAAAAACATATTTGGGTTAAAGTAGACTCTAATGAATCTGTAACCTTCGGATTAACCGATTTCGCAATTAAAAATGCAGATGAAGTGGTTTTAATTGAATTGTTTCAGAAAGAAGGTAGTCAAATTCAATGTGACAAGCCATTCGGAGCATTGGATTCAGCAAAAGGTACTAACATCTTGTATTCACCATTTTCTGGAACGATTGAAAAGAGAAATCGAAAAGTAATGATGGATGCTTTAGTTGTTAGTAATGCACCATATACGATAGGCTGGTGCATTAAACTTACCCCCACTAACCCCACTTCTTTTGAAGAAGAATTAACAGGTTTAATGAAAGGAGATACACCTGAGTTTATTGAATGGATCACAAACGAGATTAAACGAATAAGTAAAGCTGATTGATTTCAAACTTTAAATTTCACCTGACGATATATCGTTAACGATCATTATAAATTGCGGAAGTGGGATGGAAAAGAATTTTAAACACTTCATTTTATAAAATAGTTACACATAGAAAGTAAAGTCATAGATTATGAGGTGAGTTTTTACGATGACAATGACCGCGTTTATTCTTGCAAAACTAAGTCCTGAAGAGTCTGGAATGGATTTACTAAATGAAATTAGAACGGATGAATTCGTTGAAGAAGCGTTTCTCATTTACGGTGCATTTGATCTTATAGTGAAAGTTGAAGTAAAAAATCCTGAAGATTTAGACAGTTTTATATTTAATAGACTACGAAAAGTACGAGGCGTCCTTGATACCGCTACATGCATATGCGCCAGTTGTTAGAAGCCTATACAATATTAATAATCTCCTTTTTTCAATCCTGGGTATTTTCTCTAAAGACATTTACAACTATTTTTTCTTTAATTTACTTCTTTCAAAGAATATAAAAGTGCAATTTTTCTAATAATGTATTGCCCAGAAACTCATTTCACTTATTTTGGAAGCGATGGACGCGATGGACGAAGAAATAATTAGAGAGTTAGCCAAAATTGTTGGAGACGATTACATAACTACAGATGACGCCGATTTAGTAGCCTATTCGAGCGATGTCCTTTCAAGTGCATTCAAGAAACCTGATTGCGTGGTGATGCCGAAAAATACCAAACAAATCTCTGATATCCTTAAATTAGCGAATAGGGAGAAGATTCCCGTCATTGCTAGAGGAGGAGGAACTTCAGAATTAGGTGGTTGTGTTGCATGGCATGGTGGGATTATCCTCGAGCTTAGAAGGATGAATCGGATCAAACAAATTGACGTTGATAACTTAATGGCTGTTGTCGAGCCTGGCGTGATTTGCGAGAGGTTGAATCAGGAAGCACGAAAATATGGTTTAAATTTTCCCCCGACCGTTCCAACTGAGTCTGTAGCGACATTGGGCGGAATGGTGGCAAGCAATTCATCGGGATTACGAAGTGCAAAATATGGCGCAACAACGGACTATGTTATAGCTTTAGAAGTTGTTCTAACAGATGGACGAATAGTTCGCTTTGGAAAACCAGTTTACAAAACCTCATCTGGCTATGATTTAGTACATCTCTTTGTAGGTTCGGAAGGAACTTTAGGGATAGTAACAGAAATTACACTTAAGTTAAAACCCATACCTAAGTATTTTGCTACTGCTTATGGTCTTTTTGACAGTCTTGAGGAAAGTGCAAGAGCTGTAGCTGAGATTGTAAAAAGTGGAATAAATCCTGCAGGCTTGGAAATTGTTGATTTGCCTACACAACAAGCTACAAATAGACTTGCCAAAAAATATGGAGGCAAACTCAGTGAGGCTTCTTTTCCAGAAGCAGAAGGCCTCTTGTTATTCGAATTAGATGGACGTGATACTGCTCAAATTGAGGCAGATAAGATCATACTTCAAGAGATTGCAGAGAAACATGGATGTAAAGAGATCATATGGGCAAAAAACGAAGAAGAAAGAGAAAAAATGTGGTTCGCGAGAAAATCAGTTTTGGTAACTCTTGTGCGCGATAAACCAACGATACTTATTGGAGATTGCATTCTACCTCCGTCTAAATTACCCGATCTTATTCGTATTATGCAAGATGCTGGGAAAAAATTTGGAATAAAGGTTTACATCATTGCCCATGCAGCAGATGGGAATGCTCATTATTTAGTTCCATACGATATAAACGATGAAGATGAATTAAGACGCTTGGAAGCCTTAGAGGATGAAATAGTTCATAAGACAATTGAATTAGGCGGATCAGTTTCAGGAGAACATGGGATAGGTCAACATAGAATGAAGTACATGAAACCTGAACATGGAGAGAGCTACGAAGTTATGCTTGCAATAAAACAGTTGTTTGATCCTAACAATATATTGTCGCCTGGAACTATATTCTGTGAATAAAGAGGGCTTGAATATGTCGGAAATTTCTTTTAAAAATTTGATACAGGTAAAAGAAAGCCTAGATACGTGCTTCAAGTGCAGTTTTTGTAAAGGTAACTGTCCCGTAAGCGAGCAAATATTCTGGGAGACACTCAGTCCTCGAGGGAAAATGCTTATACTAAGGGGGTTATTAAGAGAGCAAGGAGATTTAACAAAAAGAGTTATTGACAGTTTATACACTTGTACACTGTGTGGGAACTGCGATAATACGTGTATTGCTGGAATTAGTGTGACAGATGTTTTGGCTGCTGGAAGACGTGACCTATATGAACTAGGAAAGGCTCCAGAGAGTGTTAAATCTCTTATAAAGACGCTAAAAGCGAGCGGTAACGTTTTTGACCTTTCCAAAGAGGATTTGGATATATTTGGGTTAAATCCGGACAAGGAATTTCCGAAAAGTGCGGATCTTCTCTTTTTCAAAGGCTGCTATGCTAATTATCACTCAATACCGCATAAAAGTACTATGCGTTCATTCAACATCTTAAAAAAACTAAATGTCGATTTTACAATTCTTAGAGATGAGGAATGCTGTGGATCACCTGCATATCTTCTTGGAGATATGGATACAACAAGGCGTTTTTGTGAGTACAATGTTTCAAAGATCGAAGAAACGGGCGCTTGCAGAGTAGTTACAGCTTGTCCAGGATGTTATCGAGTATTGAAACAAGTATACCCCAAATTAGTTGGCAAACTCAATTTCGAAGTGCTTCACATCACTGAATTACTTGCAGAATACATTGACGCAGGTAGACTTGTTTTTAAAAAGAATGGAATCGATAAACTAAATGTTCTCTATCATGATCCATGTGAACTTGGCCGGCACTGCGGGATATATGAAGCGCCACGAAAAATTATAGAATCCATCCCTGGAGTCAATTTGGAAGAATTTGATAAAAATAGAGATGAAGCAAAATGCTGTGGCGGTGGAGGAGGTCTTACAATAAGTAATCCAAATCTGGCCAACCAAATAGCACAGACAAGATTGCAGGAAGCAGAAGAAAAGAATAAAGCAGTTGTTACAGCATGCCCAGCATGCCAATTAAACTTTTCAGCCTCCAAAGATAAATATAACTTGAAAGTTAAAATTTTGGACATTTATCAATTAATAGATCATGCAAATGACCTACGTTAAGATCGGACGTGATTATGGTAAGCCCTTTAGAAAGCATTATCATCGAAAAATTAACCGAAATTGTTGGCGGGCAATATATATCGACTGATGATGCAGATCTTGTGAGTTATTCGAGTGACTTCATGATAGATGTATTTCTAAAGCCAGATGTGGTAATTCTTCCAGAGAATGCCAGCCAAATAGCTGAAATTTTAAAATTAGCTAACGAGAACAACATAGGCGTTACCCCAAGAGGAGCGGGTACAGCCACACACGGAGGCAGTATTGCTCAAGGAGGTATTTTACTCGATTTAAAGCGTATGAATAAGATCATTGAATTCGATCCAGTAAGTATGATTGCGGTAGTCGAACCTGGGGTTGTGTATGAGGATCTTAATCGAGTAACTGGAAAAGCCGGGTTATGGTTTCCAATCGAGCCGCCATCAGGAGCGGTCTGCACAATTGGTGGAATGGTTGGAAACAATGCTAGCGGGCTAATGGCATTAAAATATGGAACAACTAAGGACCATATCTTGGCGTTGGAAGTAGTTCTAGCTAATGGTTCGATTATAAAAACAGGAAAATCCGTGCTTAAGTCTAGTTCGGGATATGACTTAGTTCATCTTTTTGTGGGATCGGAAGGCACCCTAGGAGTTATAACAGAGATAACCATACGCTTAATTCCAAGACCAATGCAAATAAGTACTGCTTTCGCAAACTTTCAAAGTCTTACTGATGCGATGGATGCTATTTACGAAATCCGAAGGGTTTTAACACCTGCAGGAATCGAATTAATAGATTTACAAACACAAAGGGCAATTAACGAGATGGAGAAAGAACAACTTGTCCCTGAGGTTGAAGCACTTGTCATTTTTGAAATTCATGAATTCTCTGCAGAAGGTCTCGAAGCCCAAAAAAAGTTAATTGAATGGGTAGCTCAAAAAAACAACTGTAACGAACTCAATTGGGCAAAAAACGACGTAGAACGAGAAAAAATTTGGAACGCACGAAAAGCAGCTACTGTCGTTTCAGTTCGGTCTAGAACCTCAACGATACTGGGCGATCTAATCGTACCAATTAAACACGTTCCAGCAATAATTCGTTACATTCAAGAAGTGGCAAAAGAAACAAACCTATTGATTTCAATTGTTGGTCATGCTGCGGATGGAAATATTCACTACTTAATCCCTTTTAACAAAAATGAATCAAAAAAAGCGTTTGCTGCTGCAGATGAAATCGTCTACAAAACCCTTGAACTTGGCGGATCCGTCACTGCAGAGCATGGTATTGGTATTGAAAAAATAAAATATATGGAACTAGAGCATGGAAAACACGCGTTGAACATAATGAAGGCGATTAAGAGGATTTTGGATCCTGGGAACATACTAAATCCAGGAAAAATATTTCCTACGGAGAAGCAATAATAGAGGAATCAACTTGAATCAAGAAAAGAAGTTCCCAAACTTAAGTACCATGCGGGATAAAATCACTGAATGTGTAAAATGTGCCTTTTGTAAAGCAGACTGCGTAATAGCGAAAGAAATTCTTTGGGAATCCGCATCACCTCGAGGCAAAATGCTTGTCTTAAGAGGTCTGTTAGAAGGCTTTGGTACATTAACAGAAAAAACAATAAAATCGCTTTATCAGTGTACATTTTGTGGTGAATGTGAAAAGGATTGTCTTGCTGGCATTTCTCTTGGAGAGATATTTTTAGCATCCCGAAAGGATCTTTTTAATATTAAGCGAGAAAATATACCCTTTGAAAGCGGTACACTACAAACAGTTGATGTCCTTTGCCAAAGAATACAAGAAAACTATAATCCACTCGGAAATTTACCTGAAGAAAGAACTATATGGGAAATTGGACAAGACATAGAATTACCAAAAACTGCGGCCATAGTTTATTTTGTAGGGTGTATGCCCGCGTATTATCGAAAAAACGCACGTGCAACGGCACAAATTCTAAAGGCAATAAATGCTAATTTTACCACACTTGGATCTGATGAACGATGTTGTGGAAGTCTTTCATTTTTCTTAGGAGATGAAGAGACTACTAAAGAATTAGCACAATACAATGTTACTAAAATCCAAGAAACCGGTGCTAAAAAAGTGGTCACTTCTTGTCCAGGATGCTTCAGCATGCTAAAAGGTGAATATCCTAGATTATTGGGAAAAGAACTTGACTTTGAAGTGTTGCATATAACAGAACTGTTGACAGAATTTCTAGACAATGACAAGTTACATTTTCAATCAGAAATGCAACTTTCAATAATGTATCACGATCCTTGTGAATTGATTCATTTTGCTATATATGACCAACCAAGAAGGATTTTAAAAGCAATTCCTGGCATTAACCTTGTGGAAAATCCAGAAAATGCGATAACTCAATGCTGTGGTGGTGGAGGTGGCTTAATGTCGATAGACGCAAAATTATCAACAAGAATTGCTAAGCATAGACTAGAAACTGCGTTAGATCTCGGAGCTGAAGCACTAGTTACCTGCTGTCCTGCATGTTTTGCAACATTCTCCTCTTCAGCAAAAGAATATAATCTGCCAATAAAAATTATAGACTTAATGGATCTTGTACTTCAATCTCTATAGTCAACTACCCCTCCCTGTCGGAAGGGGTCTTCTCGCTGATATCAGATAAAAATGGAAATTAGACATTCCAATGGGACTTCAGAGTTGTTTGCTGATGAATTTTTCTATTTTCTGTTGTTAAATTGGTCCAATCATCCATATATGTTTGAATTGGAGTCCCATTATTTACATGGCATTCAACAACCTTTGAGAATAAAGGTTCTATCATTTCTCCAGTTTTTGCAGAAACCTCTATATAACCCCGGATCTGTTTTGAATCACAATATGCTTCGATTTCTTCTATAGGTGGTACATCTCGATCAAGATCCGATTTGGATCCGACCAAAAGAACCTCTGACTTCGGCATATGTCCGGTATCCATTAACTTATGGTAGTGCTCAATATTCAAGAACGTCTCCATATCAGATAAGTCAAAAGTCAGAAGGAGTATATCCGGTTTTATTCGATTGACATCATCTAGCATGAAACGAAAACGTTCTTGACCCCCAAAATCGTACAAAAATAATGTATACTCTTCTTGCACTGCATTCTTTTGAAATAGAACTGTTTTAGTCTCACAGTTCATGAAGACTGTAAGACGTGTTTGTTCTTCAAATTCATCTTTTAAATATCGGTTTAATAGACTAGTTTTTCCAACTCCTCCGTCGCCAAGTAATGCGACCCTAATGTAATTTTTTGATGCCTTTTTTGATACCTTTTTTGATGCCATGTTACGAGCATCCATGAGTTTTTTTTGTCGAAAAAACTCCACCAATCAGTGTTCTTACTTGTTCTTATATATAAAAACTATGTAGATATTTTCACATTCATTTTCTGAGAAAAGAAGAAGAAAATACTTATATACTATTAGTAAATATATTATTTCATACCAATATTTGCTACTTATTACGAAATCTCTCATATTAATGGCATCCCCTCAATTACAAGAAATGTTAGTAAAATGAATAACATTACTACTTCCACAGATTGCATTTTCTGGTTTTTGATGGCGAAAAGATTTTAAAAGGAAACAAAGTTATATTCGTAAAACAATTTTCGATGAAACAGAATCCCATTGGTATATTGAAGCAACAATATTACGTACATAAATAAATACTAGGTGATTTTATGAGTCCTTCAAGTGTTGTTAGAAAAAGTATAACAATTCCTTCAAATCTCTATGAAAAACTAATTGAATTTAAGGATGAAAATGAGATTTTTTCTCATTTTTGTACACGAATCTTTGAACTATTTCTAGAACGAAGTCATATGGCCCAGTATGATCGTATAGGCATTTCGAGATCAACCTTCAACAAACTGATTGAATTGTATCCACCCGAAAAAATTATCGATCTTGTCGAGTCGTTGGAAACCGGTCTGGAAAAATCATTAGGCAAAAAAATGAAGAATATCGACCTAGAAAAGGAGATAGCGCCTTATCTCAAAAAGGTATTAGTTGATATTAACAATATTTTCACTACGCTCTCGTTTAACTTCTTGGAGGGTCAAAAAGAATTTCAATTGATGCTTACTCATAAGTCGACAGATAGCTATGCTGACTTCTGGGCGGATTATCTAACTGGATTTTTTAATGATAGGGGATACAAGGTAACTGAACAAGAAAAGAAAAAGGGTTATCTCTACATTCACTTCGTTAGATAAGCGTTTCATCCACTTTCAAAGTGGACGCTACTTTTATTTCTTTTTCATTTTCCCTTAATCTTATGAATAGTAGAAGTAGTTCATTTCATGTTGTTTATATCAAAGGTACTTTTTAACAGATAGAAGTGGATATTCTTGACTATTCAACCTGATGTCCGTGCAGTCTTATGTATGATCTTACTTTTCTTGAATAGTGTAATAACTGTTATATTTTTGATATTTGGAAGTGACATTGGACTCCTAACCTTTTGGTTTGGAGCATTATTGATCCCAATCTTTTTTCAAATTCTAATAAACAAAGAGTCATTAGAAGAGTTTGGTTTCTGGACAAAAGGTATGCCAAAATATTTAGTAATCGGCTTAATGATTTCATCATGTCTTATTCTAATTCATCTTGGGATTGGATTGGCCATAGAAGGGATTCTTGTTAACATTACTCAGGAAGCTATAATTTTCTTGCCAGGAATGGTAGTAACTCAGATCTTTATCAGTATTATAGAAGAAATGGGTTCTCGGGGATATATCCAAAGACAACTTAGCCTGCGTTATAGCCCCAAATTTAGTATCGGTATAGCTTCTCTTTTCTTTGCTCTTCTTCATTGGATAAATATTCTGATCTCTCTTGGTATTAGAACTTTTACTTCTTTGTTGCTTTTTAGCATTAATATGGTGCTGGGAGGTGCTTGGCTTGGATATGCATACTATAAATCTAATAATAACCTATGGCTACCTATCGCATTACATTTTGGTTGGAATGTCGTTGGCTATTTCTTTTTTGGGTCTTTATTCACAGGAGGTTCAGTAGTAACCTACTTAATAGATCCTATTTTGATAGAATTTGAATGGAGTATTTTAACTGCCTTGATACTCAGTTTAGGCACTGTAGTCATATATTTGGTTTCTAAAACTTCCGTCTTGTCTTTTCCACAAGAAGAAGCGCACATATGATTGAATACTTATTTTAGATGATCACTTGAACCTTAAATTTGTATTAAAAATACCTATTTTTGTATTTTTTAAATTGAAAATTCCTGATGGGAAGAATTTTAAAGCAATTTATTTGACTACACATGAATCCTCTAGGATATGTTCAAGGGGTTGAGTCTATGTCAGATTCAAAAAAGAAACTTACACGTGCAGAGTTAGAACTGAGAGAAGAAGCGCTTGAGTCAAAAGAAAATCCTTTAACATATGAAGAGTATAAGGAATTGAATCGTCTCAAGAAAAAATTGGAAAGAGGGGAAATCATCATTAATGATAAGCGCTTCAAGTGCAACAAATGTGGACAACCGCATTACGTTAGGGTACAGCACGTTTACGACGGGGACTACCCTGATATGCGGAATACTAAGTTAATAATTACAGAAATTGAAGAAAAAACTGAATAAGATTAAGAGGGTGAACTTATGGAATTTATGGGTTATAAACGTCCTGATGGGTCGGTTGGCGTGAGAAACTATGTCGGCATTATAGCCGCTGTAGTATGCGCAAATGAAGTTGTAAACGCCATAGTAGATCAAGTCGGAGAACCAACAAAAGCCCTAACGCATAACCAAGGTTGTTGTCAACTAAAACCCGATTTGGAACAAATTGAACGAACATTAATAGGGATAGGAAAAAATCCGAATATTGCTGCAGTCCTTGTAGTGAGTTTAGGTTGCGAGAGTGTCAAAGCAGATCGAATTGTTGAAGAAATAAAAAAAACTGGGAAACCTGTTGAAAAAATAGGCATCTATGACCTAAAAGGCAGCACAAATGCCATTGAGCAAGGCGTAAAAATAGCTAAGAAACTGGTGGACTATGCTAATGAAAGCGAAAGAACACCTGCCTCGATTAAGGATCTTACTATAGGCATTAAGTGTGGGGCAAGTGATACTACGTCAGGGTTAGCCTCAAATCCAGCAGTTGGTGTTGCTACAGATATGATGATAGATGCAGGATCTAGTGTAATTTTTGGCGAAGTCACAGAGTTCATTGGTGCAGAACATATTCTTACTAAACGGGCAGTAAATGAGGATGTAGCTAACAAAATATATGGTTATGTCAACGCGATGGAAAAAAGGGCAGAAGCGGTTGGAGTAGATCTCCGAGGATCACAACCCACTGCAGGTAATATCCGTGGTGGGTTGACAACTATTGAAGAGAAATCTCTTGGTGCAATAATTAAAGGTGGAACACGCACAATTCAAGAAGTTGTGGATTACAGCGCACGTCCTTCTAAAAAGGGACTCATCGTCATGAATACACCTGGTTTCGAAATAACTGTGTTAACTGGTCTTGCTGCAGCTGGCGCTCAAATTTTACTCTTTACTACAGGTTTAGGCGCACCTCAAGGTCATCCGATGACCCCAGTAGTGAAAATAACTGGGAATTCACAAACGATGGAACGGATGGGTGACCATATCGATGTTGATGTAAGTGGAATTCTTTCAGGAACGCTGACAATGGATGCCGCGGGAAAGAAAATTGTAGATGAGATAGTTGAGGTTGCAAACGGTAAGCAAACAAGAGCTGAAATACTCGGCTATACAAAATCAATGGATGTCTATGTGCTCGGCCCAGTTGTATGACACTGAGCTGTAAAATCAGTTTTTCTCGCTGTTCAATTTTCGATTTTTCTTTTTTAAATGAATTTACTCCCATAAGTGCATTTTTTTTACAAAATAGCATTGGAAGATATAATGAGTCTTCCCATATGAAATATTATCATCTATGAGAAGTATTTAACATAATAGCCCGGCGATTTATATTCTTTATTCTTACTGATTTTCTTGATTTCATTGTGTACTTTTTCACGTGATAGGTTTCTAAGTTTCTTTTTTGCATTTTGGCGTGTCTTAAATTCTAAAATCCCTAGCAAAAGGGTGTTTTTTTCGATACCTTCGTAATATTTGCTGTTTGCACTTATTTTAACGCCTTTAATGAATCCTCCGAGTTTTAGAAATTCTATACATCCACATATAGTATGATTATGAAGACCACCGATTCCAGACCAATTATTTTTTAAACGTACAACAGCAAATTTTATGTTAGATCGTTGAGCAATTTGTTGGAGTTGTTTAGCTAAGTCAGGGTGCGCACATGCTATAACAAGTTGAGGACGGATGTAGCCATCCTTTTTTACATAAATACTAATACTTCCTTCTGTAGACGCCCAGATTCGCAAGGCAATCTGCTGTTTAGTTTTAGATGCATTAATTAAGTAGTTTAAATGCGGTTGTGGTTCCAGTAAGTATTCTTCAACGGTTTGCTGTTTCGAGGGTGCTGTTTTTGTATTTCCTGCAAATTTCATTATTTCATCTATGATTTTTTTAACAGATTTTCTTTTATACTCTGTTGTATAACATTTTTTGGATGTCAAGATAAAATAACTCGTCGGCAATAAACCAAATTCATTGAACATTGCATCAACAAAGTAGTTATGTAAGGCTTTATTTTTGCCAGCAAACCTGACTTTATAGTTGTGGTTTACTTGTGAAATATCGCCATCGCTCTGGAGGCATGGAATAATAAGAGCGCGTTTCAAATCAACATTTTTGTCATGCCAGTGTTCGACTTCATGTGTGAGCGGAGGATGTATTTTAAAAACTTGTTATATCGAAAGAAAGTCATTAGGTATTTGTATAATTCAGTGGAATCTATCTGTTTACTAACAGATTGAGGAATCAACTTTACATCTAGTACATTTTTAATTTTAGAAAGAATCTCATTCGGACATTTGACCACATAGACTCGATAACTCACTCCTGATTTATTAGGACTGAGATATTTTACAATTTCGCGGACCTTCTCAAATTTTGTTGGTAACTTTACTTTAGTTTTGAATTCTCCTTGATCAATATGCGAATATATTGTCTCTCTTGATACGCCACATATTTCTGCGATTTGAACTAATGATTGTATCGGAATTTTTGTACGATTATTTTCCCAGGCATTCACGATTCTTCCACTAATATTGAGGATTTTACCAACATCTTTTTGGCTGAGATGTTTTTTCTTCCTTAAGTTACTAAAGAACTGTTCGGCCCCAGTCACACACAAATCAGGGACTTTCATAAGATCAAGGAATCCTTGTTCAGTTAAAGCATCGTCTTTTAGTTCTATGCAGTACTTATAGACTGAAGTTCGGTAAATGATTGCTTTAAATACTGTTTTATCTCCAGACTGTGATGCCATATTTCTTCAATTTATATCATTAGAGTAAGTATATAAACCTCGCAAATAATTAAAAGTTCCAAAAGGCAAAATTATAAAAAAATAGAGAGTTTGAAGTAAAAGTCAGTCCTTTCTAATCAACAATCAACTTTCTAATCCTTCCATGAATTCTTCGGGAAACTGTACTACACCCGCCTTGTTTTCAAGAGCATTTTCAGTTAATTCAATGGCCATGAATGCTCCATCTGGGACTTCAAATGGACACTTAATACCCCATTTTGAAGCGTTTTGAAATCCAAACTTGGGATAATAATTTTTGTGACCTACAACGATTATTGAATCAAACCTCAACTCTATTGCTTTTTCAATCCCGTGTTTTATTAGTTTTCCTCCGATTCCTTGTTTCTGCATTTCAGGGATAACCGCTAGTGGAGCAAGTATAAGAGTCTGATATTCTAACTCACCAACAATTTTTATTTTTGAAAAAAGTATGTGACCCACAATTTCGTTATCTTTTTCAGCAACTTGGGAAAGCTCAGGAACAAAATTCGGACCTTTTCTGATTTTTTCAATCAGCTTACTTTCAACTTCTCGACCGAAGGCCATTTTATTTATCTCATAAACTCTTTTGTAATCCTCTTTAACTTCTTGTCTAATTGTAATGGACATCGTGTTTACCTCTATTATCCAAAGCGACTAATAAAAAATATTAAAATTGTAGAACTGATTTACCATCAGCTATTTAAAAGAATTAGCCAATAAAACTTAGTTATAAAAAATGGCAAGCGCGTAAATAACTCAAAATTCTCATCAGAAACTCTCAGGAAGTACTTAATAAATGAATGTCATTGATTTTATCAAGCAACATCCAATAGCGATGTTCTTAGCTATCGCTTTCATGTGGACGTGGATAGCAATGGCTGTTATACTATTATCGTTTCCCATAGGAACCAATCCAACCGAGATAGCTCCTTTCTTCTTAATATTGATTCTCATAGGTGGTTTCGGTCCCAGCATATCAGGTTTCATTGTTACACGTATATATTATGGAAAAGGAAGTGTATGGGCGCTTTTAGGTAAATTAAAACGATGGCGAGTCAACATCGGCTGGTATTTCATTGCGTTGCTTATGATCCCTATTTTAGCTGTAATCACACTCTTCATCGTTTCAGCATTTGGCATACCATTTCCAACAAGTGAACAGATTTTCAACGTTTTGTTGATAGGTCTCATTTGGCCGCTTCTCGCCGCTCTTGGCGAAGAATTCGGCTGGCGTGGATTTGCACTACCGAAGCTTCAGGAACGATACAATGCCTTAGTCGCAAGAAGACCCCTCAACTTGTTGGGCGGTAGTTCTCGGCAAATCAACTATCGCCTCGGCTATACTCGGAACAACTTATCTACCTGAAAATAAGGTTTTTCAAGGAATTTCAAGTAGAGAAAAAAAAGGGATTATCCCTTTATTGCCTTTAAATTAAAGAACCAAAGCGTAAAAGCTATTATTTCTATCGGACTGATAATGGCGCTGATAATCGTACTAATGACCATAGAAACTATTAGTATAGTTGTGATGGAAGCAATTGCACCACCTATCGCACCAATAACTCCAGTGATAATAGCGATCACAATTCCTAAGAAAAATGTTAGCCACCATTTTCCTTTTACCAAATACCAACTACGTTTCAGTGATTGAACTGCTCCTGAATCTTCTAATATAACGCTCTGGATGGTTACTTTGAAATACGTAGTTATTATTATGATGAGTACTGCCATTATCAAGGCGCCGAGTAAAGCACTGGCAATAATTGCTAATACATTACCTGTGCCTGCAAATGCAAATATTAAAGCAATAATGATAGCAATTCCAACTGCTACTATGCCTAGGATGATCAATATTATTAGTATTGTAGCGCCTAGCACTGATGGAAATCGTGAAAGCGCATGTGAAAGACTATCTTTTAGACTCGGCCCTTCAACTCCTTGATGCAAATCTGCAGCATATTTCACGAGAAGACTCTCAACAAGAAGCTCAAAGAACACTGTTATGAGTACTGCTACAGCTATGCCTACAAACATTGTGGGCAAAACATCTTGCCATTGTGTTGCCCAATCGATTGGTGGTGAAGGTATATCTGTCACGTAAGATACACCAAGCAACAAGCCAAGATCAAATCCAGACGCAGCAAGTATCCCAAAAATGATTAAGATCGAGATCAGAGAGATTAAAAGATACGGTAGCATGAAATATGGAAGTTTCCGCGCCCAATAAGTGAAAGTTAACTTTAATGTTTCAACAAATCCTAACTCTTCAGAAGATCCTACTTTTGTTTCCTCCATAAGTATCACTTCCCTTCAAAATCAATAATGATTTAACACTGATGCGTATTTAGTATTTATACTTTTTAAGTCGTCTAAAAGTGAATTTTTTGTTGTCTTGTTATCATATCATCTAGTATATTCAACACTGCAACATTCTTGATAACTAAAGCAACTGATCGATAATTATAGTTCTCTTTTTATAAGTATATCCCAATCGCTATTTATTACAATGATTCACTAATGCTTTATATTTCTTTGATTCATCAAATAACTATTTTCGACTGCTAAAATATCATCGAACAACTGTCCAGCCCTGAAATATGGACTTGAAATTAGGTGAACTTGCATACATAAAGGTTTATAAAGTTAAACGTCCATATATTCGTTGTGAATGATTCTAACAGAGATATTGTGCTAGTCCTAAGCACCTGGAGTGCGCAGATATTGCACTTTAATACTAAAGTGGATCATTCTCTAAATAATACATTGGCAATGGCACATTCGTATTGATTCATCAAATTTGTCTAAGAGAGAGGTTTTTTATGACAGATGAAGCATTGGATGTAGGAAATGAAAACAACGAAGATGATGACATCACTTGGGCACTATTGAGAAAATATTGGAAATACATGGCGATCTTTGTAGTAGGAGGAGTTATTGCTTTGATTGGCGGAATCTTCGTGTTCTTTTGGTATGTAGGAACCTCTGCTGTTGGAGGTCAAGGAACATGGACAATAGACCAATTTTCGATAGGTAATATTGTTAGATGGGTAATATTTCTCATTCTTTTTGAGCTTGCAATAATAGTCATTCCGACAGCGGTAATTTTGGGTGGTTTAGCATTCTGGTGGTGGCGAAACTTGCCACAAGAAGAAAAAGATCAATTTAAGGGTAGAAAAACGAGAAAAAGAGAAGCTGGTAGTGGTGGTTTTACATTTTTAACCGCGATAATCTTCTTAATTATGATTTTTCTGCAGGGCAACTGGAATACTCCGCTTGGAGCGCTGTCGTACAGTTATTTAGTGTTTACATGGCTTTGGGCATGTATTTTCACTATAATTCCCTTCGCAATAGCCGCGCTAGTTTATTTTTCCTACAAAATAACGAAAACTACAAATGCATAATTTCTTTTCTTTTTTTTCTTTAATTTGTTCTTATTATCCGTACAGGAGTTAGTGTTTTATACTAGGACATGACAGAGTCATCTTAAACTAAAATACTGAGTAGCAACATTAGTCTAAACGTTCATAACTTTTTTACAAAGAACAGGTGTAAAAGAATGAATCCACATAGATGGACCGCAATAATTGTGGCAGTATTTTTTCTAATTGGTTACGTGGTGTATCTTCCAGCAGCTTTTTTGTTGGAATCTATTCTAACTGCTCCAGATTATCTTATTAGTGTTTCTGCAAATCAAAACCAAGTGATATTAGGGGTGCTCGGTGAGTTAACTAATGCTGCTGCAGTTGCTGGCATTGCAATTCTGCTGTTTCCAATCTTTAAAAAGCGTAGTGAAGTTTTAGCTCTTTGGTATGTTGTTTTCAGGGCTTTAGAGGCCGTAGTATTTATTGTTGCTGATGTCAACGCACTATCACTAATCACATTAAGTCAGGAATATGTAGCAGCAGGAGCTCCGGATGCCTCCTATTTTCAAGCTGCAGGCACTTTAGCTCTGGCACAGCGTTATTGGGTCACTGACGTTATGAATCCGGTCTTTTTCGTCTTAAGCGCTCTGGTATTCTATTATTTGTTGTATCAAACAGAACTCCTTCCCCGATTTATATCAATCTGGGGTTTCATAGCAGTCGCATTGTTGATAATAGGAAACGTTCTAGGAGTATCTTTCGGCATAATAGGACTGATTTTCTTTCTTCCGATAATGTTGAATGAAATATTCCTCGCGATATGGCTGATAGTTAAAGGATTCAATCCATCCGCAATCGCTTCCTAGTCTGTCAAAACAGATAGAAACAAAGTTTAAATGACTATTCAGAGGATGAGCCTAGTACACTAGCTAGCATGCGACCGAAGAAAAAAGACCCCAATTTTTATTAATCTTGGGTTTTAGAGCAGTAGTAATACTGTAAAACACAACACGCACGTTGGTGATTGAAATATGGACGATTTGCAGATAACGCTTTCAGCACTTTGGGTATCGCTAATGTTATGTTACTTGTTGGGGGATGTGTTGCGAATATATGCCGGTGAATTTACACCAGGAGTGATATTTGGTAAGCACATGTCTCAAACGATGCTTATGGGAATGGCAATATTGATGGTGATTCCAATTGTTATGGTTTTCTTATCCCTAACGCTGAGCTATCCCGTGAATCGCTGGGTAAACATCATCGTAGCCATATTCTTCCTTGGTTTTAATCTCATTGGTCTGCCTTCATATCCTTCCGCTTATGACAAATTTCTGATAATTGTAGGACTTGGGTTTAATGTGCTGACTGTTTGGTATGCATGGCAGTGGGTCTAAACAGGAAGTTTGGTGGAAAATCATGAAAGCGATTGTAGTCAAAAAATACGGACCTCCTGATGGTCTTCAGCTCGAAGAGGTAGAAAAACCTACTCCCAAGGATAATGAAGTACTGATAAGAATATATGCGACAACAGTAACAGCAGGGGACGTGATACTTCGAAAGTCCTTCTTTCTCAGAATAATGCTTCGTCTCGTGTTTCGTGTTAGTAAAAACAAAATGCTAGGACATGAGTTAGCTGGAGAAATTGAATCCGTAGGCAAAGATGTAACACTGTTTAAGGAAGGTGACCAGGTTTTTGCATCTACTGGTTTTGCAGGGGGTGCTTATGCCGAATACATTTGTCTACCTGAAGACGGGATGCTGGCAAGAAAACCGATCAATATAACCTATGAGGAAGCCGCCGCCGTTCCTGTTGGGGGAATTACAGCACTGGCTATTCTTAGAAAGGGAAACATCCAGAGCGGACAAAAAGTTCTGATCTATGGAGCTTCTGGAAGTGTAGGTACTTATGCGGTACAACTTGCCAAGTACTTTGGGGCACAGGTTACTGGGGTATGCAGTACCACGAATTTAGAATTGGTAAAATCTCTGGGAGCCGATAAAGTAATTGATTACACTCAAGAGGATTTTACCAAAAGTGGTGAGGCTTATGATGTTATTTTTGACACTGTACGCAAGAGTTCATCTTCAAGTAGTAAAAGAGTTCTAAAGAAGAACGGAGTCTATCTTTCCACTAGATCTTCAGTAAGCGAAAAGACTGAAGATCTAATTTTCCTCAAAGAACTTATTGGGGCGGGAAAGTTAAAATCGGTCATAGATAGACGCTATCCCTTGGAACAAATTGTTGAACCTCACCGGTATGTCGAAACAGGACACAAAAAGGGAAATGTAGTCATAACTGTGGACTAGTTAGTGTTTTATACGAGAACATGACATAGTCATAGAAAACTGAAAGGTTGAGTTCAACTATCGTTCCACAATACAGGTTAACCCAACCGTTATACTCTTTAGGAGGACTTGAAATGACAAACCTTGTCGCCGATATATCACTAAATAAAGTTGCAATATTCACAGGGGTCGGGTTTATACTCATGCTTTTCCTCGGTATCTTCGGTATGCCACTTTACCAAAATCTTATTGTGCCAGGAGATGAAGCAATAACAATCAATAATATTATGGCTAATTTGTTGCTATTCCGCCTGGGTATTGCTATCTATCTAATCATACTTATACTCGATGTGGTGGTGGCTGTGGGACTTTATATGGTATTCAAACAGGTAAACAAGAATCTTGCGTTGCTGCAGATGTGGCTTAGGTTGCTATACACCGCTATTGCGTTAATCAGTCTGGTTGTTCTAGTGTTGCTTTTTATCAATGCGTATAACTTAGCACAACTCATTGCATATACGTTTTTTATCCCCCATATCTTTGTCCTTGGTTATTTAGTTTACAAGTCGGGCTTCTTTCCCAGACCTTTAGGCATCTTGGTGATAATTGCATCTTTTTGCTATCTAATTCTAACTTATGGAGAGTTTCTTTTACCGCAAAACTTGTACGAAGTATCATTTCTGATAGTTATACTGATTGCAGTTATTGGGGAAATTTCAGTTGGCATTGTGCTTTTATTTAAAGGTCTCAGAAATGAAATACCCGAAATAAAATCCTGAAATTGATTCATTATAGCTTTCAATTTTTTTTTATTTTTTTTAGAAAAGAAAAAATGAACACATCTGAAGGATGTTAGTGTTATATACTAGAACATGACAGAGTCATCTTAAACTGAAATGTTGAGTATCAACAATTGTGTAAATGTTCTTGACTTTTATAACAAGAAAAAGGGGGAAAAAAATGAATTCAGACAGACAGATCGCAATAATTGTAGGTATATTGTTTATAATTGCGACGGTTATGCTTTTTATTGGGGGCGTTTTTTACAATCCTATTTTAAGTTCTCCGGATTATCTAGATAATGCTTATCCAAATAGAACAATTGTGATAATTGGAATTTTGCTTGAGTTTACGATAGTCCCTGCAATACTCCTCATACCAGTATTCTTGTTTCCTATTTTAAAAAAGCACAATGAAGCATTAGCCCTAGGGTATGTTGGTTTCAGATTTCTTGAAGCAGTTCTAATAATAGTTATTGAAAGTTTCAGACTGTCACTGATAAATGTTAGTCAGGATTATTTAAATGGCGGTGGGATGGATGCTTCTTATTTTCAAAACATAGGCAACGCAATTCAAGCTATGAGTGATTGGACCTTTTCGCTTTATGTTATCGTTTTTGCTTTAGGAGCCTTGATACTTTATTTTGTACTATTTACATCAGAACTAATTCCCCGAATTATTTCGGCCTGGGGATTTATTGCTGCCGCATTAATGTTAATAGGTACTGTGATTATTATGGTTGGCATGTTTGCTGGAATTTCGGAAGTGGAATTGAATCTCATTTTTGCCATGCCTATAGCAGTGCAGGAAATGGTATTAGCGGCATGGCTGATCTTGAAAGGATTCAATCCATCTGCAATCGCTTCCTAGTCTACAAATCCCAGTTTACAAAAACAGATATAAACAAGATAAAATGGATACATCAAAACCTGAATTACGTGAAATAAAGGTTTCATGTAATAATTCTATCTTAAAAATAACATTAAACTTGCTAAAATGAACAAAAGTAGTTAAAAATCCCATTTTTTTCAATTATTATTTCTTACTCAATGTTCTAAAAAACAGGCAGCAGAAGAAGATATTATGTTGTTCAAAAGAAACAAATACCTTAGGGACATTTCTATTGTGGTTACATGACATCCTTAAAGATATATTTATCCGATAATTTGGTAAAAGAATTCAGAAAATTAGCTATAGAAATCTTTGGATATGGTAAAGGATCGATTAGCGAAGCCGCTGAAGTTGCATTCCAGAACTGGGTGCTTGAAAATAAAAAAATTCTCAAGGAAATCGAAATTCCTGAAGATCCCGTTCAAGCAATGAAAGGTTTGCTTAAGGATGTGACCGAGACAGCTGTGGAACTCCAACATATAGCCTCAAAACACAAGTATAAAGAACTTAGGGGATAATCCAATAATTCCTTCTTCATCTTCACCTTATTCGTTGTTTATATGATATTACTAATCCTTAAACTCGATAAATTCTTCGCAGTAGGGATCGCCCCATGGTATTGCCTTCGTGAGTTTGTAAGTTATCTTAGGATTAACTGCTTTAAGTCCCTCTCCAGCAAATAATTGATGAGAAGTTGGGCAAACTATATGCCCATGATTTACCTCAAATTCTTTATACCTCTCCATCCACGGACATTTTGTTGATCTGATTACAACTCTTTTCGGAGTTTTCTCGACATACTCAGTCTCCCATTCAGAACCAAAAGCTAAAGCTCCAACAACAGTGAACAATAGGTCAGCTTCTATCGCATCCTCTACGGGTAGATTGAACGTTTCTTTAACCCATGTATACAGCTTCTTACCGCCTTCTGCCTGTACTTTGTCGATTATTTCTTGAAATTTTTCCAAGCCACGAACAGGCGAGATGAACCCCTCCTCTGTACCCAAGATTGGCATGACGGTCTTTACCCCTCTTAAAACAGAAATTCTTAGGAGATTTTTAGCGGTTATTTCCCAGCACTTCTCAGGTGGTATCTTTTCTAATAGTTCTTCCACCATTCAGATTCCTCCCCTTATCTGTGGATAATATAGAAGTGTATAGCAATACTAGCATAAAAAGTTTAATCGGAGAATCATACACTCACAAAAATAACGTACTAAACAATGAAAACCAGCAAAGATGAACTCGTTTAAAACCAAATCATTGCGAAATTAGAGAAGTAACGGTTTACTCAGCAAATTTGTCTAGCAAAGATGGTAATTCGTTTATACCTTTAATAATTGCATCAGGCTTTCTGCGTCGTAAAACATCCTTATTTTGTGCGCCTGTTAAAACCGCAATAACAAGAGTGCCTGCATTTTTTGCGGCGAGAATATCATTCACTGTATCCCCAACGCAAATTACTTCACTTGGCTTAACATTCAGTAAATTTATTGCTTCATTCACTATCTCTGGTGATGGGCGAATGTTCTGAACATCGTCTGCTGTCACAATCACCTCAAAATATGAGTTCAAATTAAATTTTGTGAGGAGTTTGTCAAGTTCGGCTTTACGTAGAGCAGTAATCACCCCTAAGCGATAGTTTGCATCTTTTAGCGTCTTTAAAGTTTTATGGACGCCATCTATTGCGTTAAATTCATCTAGAACTTTATTTGGAAAAATTTCCTGAAACGATGCAATACATTCTTTCGCTTGTTCCTCAAAATTTGCAAGCTCTTTTGGTAAGATCGCTTTAATTATCTTCGTGGCACTTTTTCCAAGTTGTGCAATTATTTCTTCAGAACTTGGAACCTTTATTTTATTTTGCTTAAAAGCCATTGAAATAGCCTTTAGAAGTGGCTTTATAGTGTCTATAAGTGTGCCACCAACATCAAAAAGTATGGCTTTGATTTTATGTAACGTCATTACTGATCACCGATAAACGAGGCGTTCTCCTAGAAAACTTATAAATATTAAATTTGTCAATATCTGCTTGAATTATCTAAGACGAATAAAGTGAACTTATAAGTATGCATGATGAGAATAAGAGATATAAATTGAATCCCTATATGCTTCTATTATACTATCCCGCATGAGCACAATTTTCCAACAGAACTGGAGTCGCTGTAAAATGTCTGAATATATAACGCTTCCATTTGGTTCCAACGAAACGGTAACAGTAGAAGTACCAAAGAAAAATATCATATTCCATTTGACACCTAATGAAGTTCCAGGCGTCAATGATGGAATTGCGGAAATTAAGAGAGCTATATACAACCCAATTGGGGCACCTCGATTAGACAATATTGTGAAAAAGGGCAAAAAGATCACAATATTAGCTAACGATTACACACGGATGGAATGCCCTGATCGAGAATTTCTTCTCGTTCTCCATGAAGAATTCAAGAAACTTGGAGTAAATGGTGAAGACGTGACAGTAATCAATGCGTTGGGATCTCATGAACCACATAAGAAAAAAATGCTTCAAAAATACGGAAAAGACCTCTTTGAGACATTCAATATAGTAGATCACTCGGTTGCAGAAGAAGATTTAGTTGACTTAGGAAAAACACCCAGCGGTACTCCCATCAGTATAAACAAGATTGTAATGAATTCAGACGTTAAAATAGGACTTGGTAATATCATACCCCACTTCATTCCTGGTTTTGGGGCAGGATCGAAAATCATACAGCCTGGCGTTATGGGAGACGACTCTACTGCTGCAACCCATACGTTAGCCGTACAACATGATGTTCACCATGGTTCTGTCTATGGCGAGGCTGAAAATCCTATTCGTGCCGAAATGGACAGTATGGCTAAAAAAGTAGGCCTAAATTTCATCATAAATTCTGTGCTTAACCATGAAACTGAAATAGTAGGTGTTTTTGCAGGAGATGCGGTAAAGGCTCATCGAGCAGGTATTGACGCCGTAAAGAAGGTGTTCTTTGGAAAAATTCCGGAGAAAGCTGATATTGTTATTGCAAGTGCACATCCTGCAGATTATGACTTATGGCAAGGAACTAAAGGAATGTACGGCGCCACTTTTGCGGCAAAAAAGGGAGGAACTGCTATTGTCACTGCCCCATGGCGCTCAGGAGTATCAAAAGTTCATCGTGACACTATGCTTGAGTTGGTTTGCGAAGATCCCGTATGTATACTTGCACGGGTAGAGGATGGCGAGTTTGATGATAGTGAAGACATTATTGCGCCATCTCTTGCAGCCATGTGGAGTACATACAAAGAACGAGCACAGATAATTCTTGTAACAGATGGTGTTCCAGAAGCGGATATCGAAACATTGGGATTTGGTCATGCAAAAACTCTTGACGAGGCACTAGAACTTGCATTTAAACAACAAGGAAAAGATGCAAAAGTAGGAATCATCGAGTCAAGTGCTGATATTGTAGCAAAAGTCTTTTAGAATTATATAATCTCCTCTTTTTCCCTCAAATCTCTTAAACAAAAAAAGAAGGAATGTGTTAAGAAAAAATTATTCGCTCTGTTCTAAGGCCGTCACTAATTTTACAATACCGTCGAGTATAGCCTCGGGCTTTGGTGGGCATCCAGGAATGTATGCTGAAACGGGCATTGCTTTATCAGCGCCGCCAAGGACATTGTAACCCTCTTCAAATACGCCACCGGATAATGCACATGCACCTACTGCTACGACGAATTTTGGATCGGGTGTCTGTTCGTAGATTCTTTTCATTCGATCTCGTGTTTGATTTGTGATGGGACCTGTAAAAACGATTACATCAGCATGTCTCGGACTGCCTTGCAGTAAAACGCCGAATCTTTCAACATCCCACTTCGGAATAAGAACAGCTAATACTTCTATGTCACAACCATTGCATCCACCGGTGTTTAAATGAAGAATCCACGGTGATCTTACGCGAGCCCATTTTACAATCTTCTTTAATACCATTTGTTTTTGCCTCCACTGTTTTCTATGCCCTTATCTTCCCCGGGAAGAGTACCATGATAGTAAACGCTATTATGAGAATGTAGGCTACTGGAAGAATAGCCGCTAAATTGCCAGCGATGAGACCTACATTGAAAGCGGCAGTCGCTAGTATAAATGCTACAATGTCAAAAATGAGGAAGAATACTGCATATTCAAATATGTGTACAAAAAATTGTCCCTGTTCACAGGGCAAGTCTTCTCCGCACGCATATGGTTTGTTTCTGTCAACGCTATCGCGAGCTGCTGGTGCTATTGACCGCGAAAAAGCGACAATGATAAAGACTATGATGAGCGATATTATAAATAACACAGGAACTGAAAACAATATATTCTGCAATGCAACATCACCTTATCTAACATATATCAATTATCAAATTGCTTTTTTCAAAACCTGCAAGCTCGTATTCTTCAGTCATTACAACTGCATCGAACTTACACGATTCTTCACATTGTGCACAAAAGAGACAGAGTGCTAAGTCAAAGATAGGACGTTTACCAGTCTTTGTTACTTCTTTACTACATTCGACCATTGTAATTGCTCCACTAGGGCAGTCACGTGCACAAAGACCGCAACCAGTGCATTTTTCAATGTCAAACTTTTGTTTGCCTCGAAAGCCTTTTGGCATAAACACTTGATCCTTTTCAAAAGGGTATAAGATTGTACATGCCTTTTTTGTAACATGACGAAGAACTTCTCCAGCCATTGCCATTCTTTATTCACCATCCTTTAACTTTAGAACCACAGATAAAGTGGCCCGATCAATAAAACTAGGAGCGCAGAGAGCAACGCAAGTGGCAAGAAAATGCGCCAACTGATGTTCACCATCTGGTCGATTCTCACTCTTGCGAATATAGCTCTAATGAATGCAATCACCAGTACAAATACCACCGTTTTGATTATAAAGTATATCGTTTGAAGCAATCCCACAATCCATGGAGTAATAACTCCTAGGGATCCTGCTGCTGGAATCGGGCCGCTAGGTCCGCCAAGGAATAACGCCGCAGCTAGGCCTGCGAGAAATACCATCTCTAACTGTACGCTGAAGACGAACATTCCGTACTTTTTTCCAGAGAATTCTGTATACCAGCCTGCCACAATCTCGGTCTCGGCTTCTGGGATATCAAAAGGCACCTTTTCTAACTCAGCGATTGAACATGCAATAAAAATTCCAAAAGCTATGGCTGCAGGTCCAAATATAGCCCAATGTGTAAATCCTAGAAGAAAGTCACCGGCAACGTACCCAGCTGATTGAACAGCTACGATTTCTGAGATTGTGAGTGATTGTGCCAATATTGCGGGTGTAATAGCGGCAACAAGAATAGGTATTTCATACCCTAATAACTGAATTGCTGATCGTTCTGTTCCTACTAGACTGAAGCGATTTGTTGAGAACCATCCTGCCAGAAGCTTGATTATTACAAATGCTGTCATAAGAAAGAGAACAAAGATGAGGTCACCAGTAAAACTAGCTATACCACTGAATTGATAGATTGGTAAGAAGAAGAGCGAAGTAATTATTACTGCCAACGCAAGGATCGGCGTCGCAGTAAACATCTTCCTATCAACGCCTTCTGGAACAATATCCTCTTTTGCCAAGAGTTTAATGAAATCTGCGAGGGGTTGAAGTATACCTCTCCAACCTGTATACAACGGTCCAATGCGGTTTTGTAATTTTGCGAAGAATTTCCTGTCAATCCATGCATATGTCAGACTGAGCGATCCCAAGAAGAACAAGCCAGGAAAAATGAAGATTTGCACTAAACTTATGATGATTTCTACGATCGTTACCACAGTTATACCTCCTGAGGCTTAGATTCATCACTTAAAAAATGTCGTTGAATACGAACTATAATACTAAATTGTTTTGACAATAAGAGCGCATTACAATGTTCGACTTATTAAAAGTTTCCATCTTTTGCTCTAAAATTTGTGTAATTGATGTTCCGGAAAAGAATTATAATGAACGATCATTATAATTAAATCTAAAACCGTGTCATGTCAGTGGCATATTTTGTGAGTGATCTACCAAAATTAAAAATTTTAGTCATAATGGAAAAATATCAAAAAAAATAAAAAATAATGAATTGTGTAAATTTCTAGATGACTTGAGACGGATTTAATCGTAATTCAGTGAGTGTAGTGTTAATTCTGCGTTTACTATTTTTATCAACGAGTACGACACGATCAGTGCATGAGAAACAAGGATCTATGCCCGCCAAGACAATTGGAATATCTGCAACGTATCCACCTTTTAACCTTTCACATACAGAGGGGATGTTTCCTAATGTTGGGGCTCTAACTTTCCAACGTTCGGGTTTGTCCGTTCCATTTGACTTGAGATAATGGATATCTTCGCCTCTTGGGGCCTCAACTCGAATCACTGTTTCACCTGGAGGTACCTTTCTCTTGGCTTTTGTACGGATTTCACCGCTAGGCATATTGTCGAGCATGTATCGGCACATCTTTATAGATTCGAAAACTTCTAAGACACGCACTATTACCTGCCCAAGTGTATCTCCACCATCATAAGTAATTACTTTGAACGGTATTTCGGGGTAAGCTGCATGTGGATCGTCTTTTCTTACATCTATGGGTACCCCACAACATCGTGCGTTAGGACCCACTGCACACAATTCAATCGCTTGTTCTTTTGTAATCTTTCCAACACCTGCTACTCTAGCGGCAATCGTTTTTTCCTTCAATACAACGTCTGTATAGTATTTCAGTCGCTCTTCCATAGCGTCTAGGCCTTTATAAGCTCTTTCTTTAATTTCTGGTGTCATATCCCTACGAACGCCACCGATAGTGTTGATCGCATAGTTGACTCTATTGCCACTGATTTGTTCTAGCATATCCATGACATGTTCGCGATCTCTCCAAGTATAGTAGAACAGTGTATCGAAACCGATTTCATGAGCAGCAACACCGACCCAAAGCAAGTGGCTGTGGATTCTCTCAAGCTCAAACACGTACGTCCTGATCCAATTACCTCTATCTGGGATCTCTAAACCAAGCAATGTTTCCACTGCAATGCAGTAGGCGGTCGTATGAGAATGACTACAGATCCCGCAGATACGCTCAGCGAGATAGATGTTTTGGGTATAATTCCTAGACTCTCCTAGTTTCTCAATGCCCCTATGAATATAACCAATCCTCGGTTTGACATCGACGACCCTTTCCCCGTCAACTTCAAACAGGAAATGCTCGGGTTCTTTCAATGCAGGATGCTGCGGACCGACGGGAATATGGAAGCGCTCGCCTTCGGTTGAATCTTTTTCTGTCACATAAATTCCTCCAAAATTACCTTAAATCAAGAGATGAAAAACACAATTGTTATCCATAAGAAAAAGTAAATCTTTTAATACTTTCTATTTCTACACGAAGATATAACTCTTAGAACCAAACTGATTTTCTCGTTATAAGGGAATGGCTTATGTCAAGGGATCGTGATGAAAAAGACGCTGGCAGAGACTTTGCTAGAGGACTTATGATTGCTAGTGGTCTACCTGTGATGGTGATTCTGGGAGTCATCGTTGGATATTATATCGGACGAGACTATGGACCTATGTCTGCAGGATTAGGTGCACTTGCTGGTGGAATGCTAGGTTTAATTTGGACTGCAATTGAAGCAATACGTTGGAATCCTTCAGATAAAAAGAAAAAAAAATGAGCGAACATTCTCATTTTAAATAAGAGCTAGGGATGATTTGCGCACATTTTTGTTGTCTTCAGTTCAGGCAAAAAAAGATTTTTTTTAAAAATGGGGATGGGGATGTGAATCACTAGACGAACTTCGAAGAAACTGAGATTATTCAATCGTCGTCTTGAGATCCACTTTAGATGTTACCAATCAACATTATAGCAATAACCAGACCGTAGATTGCGATAGCCTCGATGAACACAACGAAAATCATAGTACGACCGAATACTTCTGGTTTTTCAACGATAGCACCAATAGCGGAAGCACTGACAATACCCATGCCTATACCTGCGCCACAACCAGCAACACCTATTGCTAGACCAGCGCCAATCGCGTATCCAACTTCTTTTGGAGTACCGCCGGTAAGACCTGTGGTAGCCTCTTGCATTGGGACAACAGCTTGTGTAACTGTTACAAGTGTTAGGACTACAATCAGTGCAGCGAGTCCGAACAATGTCAATTGTAATGCTCTAAGTCTATTCATTTTTCCTTCAACCTCCAATTTTTCATTTAAATGGTAGGCGCTTGGTTTTGAATGCGCCTTTAATGATAATATATTAGCAGTTTTTGGATCTTGAGTGGATCAATCTCTTCTAATTTTCCAGTTAGAAGAGTTTTCAAATCATGTAACTCAAAAAATTTGAGTGTAAGAAAACTATAGATAATGCTTATCTGAAAAGGATAATCCGAAAGTTTCAGTTTGCATTTTCGCAAGTGCGCTTGCTGAAGATGCGCTTCTAAATCCATTAGAATATTTGGAACTATGCCTTTTTCACGGGTTTCTTCAAGGAGAGCCCCGTAATAAGGGGAATGGGAGAAAATCTGAAGAGCATCCTCCATGCTTGTTGCATTTGCGGCACTTTTAAGTTCTTCGTTTATTCTGTAGGCCACAGGAAGATAAAAGTCTTCTGGGTTCAATCCTAAAGAAATAGCACGTAAAGCAATAATTATATTGTTAAAGTCAACGTCTTCTCCTATTAAGCCTTTAAGTAGGAACTTCTCACGTGCCCCAAATGTTTTCCCAGCCTTCCAATTATTAGTGATTTTCCATAGGTTCGTATAGACATTCCGATCAATCGTAGATTCCAGAATAAATATTTCGTTCGAAGTTTCATATCGAGGAAACGCAGCTTCCAAAGCCTCACGAAGTCCAATATCAGAAATTCTTGCTATTGCTTCTTTTACAGCACCAGTTTCAACCATATTCAAATAATAGGCAGTGCCAAGTTTCCCTACAGGCACTATATTTCTCAAGATGTCCTCTAAGGGGAGTTTTGCATGAAGTCCTCTCATAACACATTTTAAATTACTCGCGTCATATTTTTTCAAAAAGGCATAAAAAAATTTGGCCTCCTCTCCCATAATGCCTCTGCTGATACTGGAATAAAGTTCAAAGAAATGTCTTCGTAAAGCTAACTCGATAGTATCTGGGGTAAAGTCTAATCCCTCAAAGTATTTACCGTAATAAGTGGAAAGAAATATATTCTGGACTTCAGCTAGGGAAGTGGAGTCTAGAATACGGTATGCTGTCTCTTTTGGAAGCATATATGAGAGTAATGCTCTGATCCTCGGATTAAGATAGAGATACACCCAGCTTGGCATGTTTATGTTCACCGTGTTTATTTTCAAATAATTTGCTAAGCAATAGTTCTAGAGATTGGCGTTGTGAATTGTCTTTCAATTGTAGTTGGCACAAAGCTTTTTCCAGTTCCGCTATAGAACTTTGAAAACCATTCTACCCAGTGTAGACGGAGAGTATGGACAAAAGCAAGAAGTCCTTCAAGTAACCCGACCAAAATTGTGTTTAGTAGAATGCCAACTATCCACAGACTCGACACACCGACAGAAAGCCCAATGTCGATAAAGGGTTCTAAGATTAAAACTGAGAGTACTGCATGTACTGCATTGAGAGCAAGTATACGCCCATAACTGATGGTATTTGACAGGAGTGCTAAAGCGTATTCTAGTCCTTCCATTGCGCCTTCGCCACCATGCATCATTAGAAGACCAAGCATCATAATTGTTAGTGGTACTATTGCAAGTATTCCTAACTGCGTTGGATTTCCCATTAGAGCATTGATATTAATCGAGAATCTTGTGATATAACCTTCTGCGTTTCTTGGCATCGCATTATAGACTATCCATAATGCACCCCAATAAAGCCATATTAACATTAAAGGAACTGTGATGGCTTCAATGAGATGTCCTCTTTTTAAAGCTAATATAAAGCGGATGACCAAGCCTAGCGTAATCTGAAGCGCGCCAACAACAAATGATAGTACCAAAAGTGTCATTAAGGGAGCAAGTTGAAAGGCAAGCAAATTTACCGTTCCGGACCCTTCCATTGGACTGAACCAGAATACAGGATTGATTTCCTGAAGAATATGTCCTAATGGAGTTGCTGGATGTGCAGGATGATATACACTACCAAAGTGGTCTCCAAACACTGATCCAAATACGAAACCAAAGAATACTGACGAGATGCCACACAATAACATCAGTTCAGAACCTTTGATGAAATAATCTACGAACTCGTTTACTGAGATCCTTCTTCGTTTTGCAACTAATGCTAAGGCGCTTAAAAACGCTAATACAGCCCCGTGACCGACGTCTGCAAACATGAGACCAAAAATCAATGGAAAAGTTATGAACATAAACAAAGTTGGATCCAGTTCATGATGAAGCGGTGTACCATAACCAGTCACTAGACTCATAAGAGGTCCAAAGAATTTTTTATGTTCAAGATTTGTCGGAGTTTCTTCTTTCTTCAATTTAGATTCTTGAAATTCAAATTCACTAGTATTGTTTGTGTGCTCAGAGACTATTTTTTCAACTTTCTTACGTTGCGATTTGGATAGCCATCCAAACATCACAGTAGTGCCATAAGGTGTTCGTATAAATAATGTGGAGACATCAAGTCCGTTTTTTTCTACTGTTAATTGTTCTTCAGCAGCCAATAATTGCAATCCATATTGTTCATTGATTTCAGTCAATTGTTTCTCGCATTCTTCTTTTTCTCTCTTGAGTACTTCTGGATCAAGAGATTGCAATGATAATTCACTGCCAGCAGCAATGATATCGCTAAGATTTAGTTCCCTAAATCCATAAACGCGAAGAATTCGTTTAATAGCATCTGAATGCTTATTCATCGTATAAATTACTACAACGCTTTCATATTCATCTAACTGATATGAATCAATGAAGCAAATGTTTTCAGTAACTTCAAGTATTTTCCATTCAATTTCTGGTGCATCTTCGTTTTCAACAGTTCCAATAAGGGTACTGAAGTAATCACCTTCCTGAGAAAGTTCAGTTGGTGAAATTCCACCAAGATGTTCTGCGAGACCAATAATCTTTACCAGTTTATCTAATTTCTCAAAGCGAGATAATGTTGTAGACTCAGTTTTCTCAAGAACATTTTTAGTGAATTCAAAAACATTCTCAAGTGAAGATACATCAATCTCTACCTTCTTCTTAGGAAATTCCTCTCTATCGAGGTCTAGTATCATTATAAGCTTAGAAAGTCTGTTAAGATAGTCGTTGATTCTGTCTTTTTGTTCCCTTTCCTCTGTCGTTGCTGCATAAACTTTATGCTCAACATCAACGAACTCCATACAGCAGAACTCTTGCAGTGCGTTGGTTACATTTCGAGAATACTTGTTTGATACAGTTATTTTCGCAATATGCATCTTACTCGGAAAAAACATCGATTCTCACCGTATTTTCCTTTTTGTTTTTTCTTGTTATTTTGAATTTTGAAATATTCTAATTTGTTAATTACAGTAAGCTAGTGAAGTAAAGATACAGTGTTTAAAAAAGTATTGCTTCCCCCTACTAAGTCTAAAATCACCTTATACAGCTTAGGGGAGATTGTTACCATTGTTATTCCAACCGTTGGGAATTGATTTTAAAATCTAAAATAGTATTGATAGCAAATATTTCAAAACGCTGAAGGAATCATCAAAGCTCATATAAATATTTTTAGGTTTTCTAGATCTGTTTTTTATGATAATGCAAGCCTTTCCCTTTAGTGATGACATCTAAATAGAAGTATCATCTAGTTTTGTTGTATTAATATTGATTTAAGCGAACCAAAAAGGTTATGCCATGGATTTAAGGCAATTTAAAAAAGAAATAAAGAAGTAAAAAGGAAAGCGATGCTAGAGACCTAAAATCGCTTGAATATAACTGTCTGAAGAGATTGCCGCGCCAGCAGCTCCTTGTGCCCATGTTATGATCAATCCTGGAAACAGGCCAATTAGGATGATTCCTATCGTGAGAAGAACGAGAGGCACTAACATGGAAGATGCTTTCTCTTTTGCCATTAGGATTTCACCTTCAGGCGTTGCGAAAACAATGATATGAAGCAATCTGAGATAATATGCAACAGAGAACGCGCTATTCAGAAGAGTAAGTGCTGCAATGATTGGCTGGTTTGCAACGATCGTGGCCCAGATTATAATGAATTTTGAATAGAAGCCACTCAGCGGAGGTACTCCTATCATAGCAAGAATACCTATAGCGAAACAGAATGTTGTAACTTTCATTTTGCGACCGATTCCTCTCATTCCACTCAGGCTTCTTGTACCTGCTGCATGAATGTATACACCAGCAGCTAAAAAGAGAAGCCCTTTCATCATGCTGTGATTTAATACATGGAATAATGCGCCTGTTACACCGAGAGTCTGTGTTTCAGTACCAACAGGAAGCATACCCACAGCCATCCCTACTAAAATATATCCAATGTTGACTATACTTGAGTAGGCTAACAGTCGCTTTATATCATCCTGAAGCAGGGCCATTAGATTACCTACAGTCATAGTAAGAACTGCAAAAACAGCAACAATAACCCCATAATTTATGAAAATTGTGGGTTCAAAGAAAAGTAACAGGAGTCGTAGGATTGCATATATACCGGTTTTAATTACGACACCACTTAACAGCGCAGAAATACCAGTTGGAGCAGCAGGATGTGCGTCTGGTAACCATGTATGAAGTGGGACAATGGATGCTTTAACACCAAACCCTACGATCAGTAGTGAAATGATAATGTACAGCATAGGTGTTGGTGATGCAGTTCTAAGAGCACTTGCCATTAATGCAAGGTTCAAAGTGCCAGTTAGTCCATACAATAAAGACATTGTAAAGAGGACCAAAGTGGATCCAAATGCGCTCATAAGTAAGTATTTCATACCTGCTTCAACAGCTTCCCATTTGTCCTTACGAAAGGCGACTAGTACATACGAAGAAATAGCCATTGTCTCCCAGAACACAAACAGCGTGAAAAAGTCACCTGCCATGACTATACCATTCATGCCAAAAAGAATGGTTAGTAGTAATGCATAGAATTTGTCAAGACCAGAATCCTCTTTCATATAGCTGATTGAGTAGATAGCTACAAGAAATGCTAAACTAGTAAACACTAGCATCATAAACCAGCTAAGCATATCTATTTCTAAGCAAGTGCCTAATGGTGGCGTAAATGTAGAGTAATAAACGACTATCGTACCATAGGTATTAACTAAAGGTAGAATATAGATAAACAACGAACCAAGCGTGAGAAAGATAAATATGGTAGTTATTACTCCATAGGCGTACTTTCCAGCATCCGATTCTTTAGCAAAAAGGGATACAATCAATATTAGTAAAGCACCAATTATTGGGATATACAGCGGATCTAAAGCTGTGAGTTGCTCAATTGTTAGAGGCCATGAAAGGGAGATTGCATGCATTTTGATTCCTCCTTTTGATAAAACTTATCCTCCTACTCCTAACCCAGCAACTGCTGGTAAGATGAATTGTAGTACGAGATTTGGAAAGATTCCAAAAATTACCGCAAAGAAAGCTAAGATAGCCATTGGAACAAGCATAATGGCTGGGGCTTCTTTGACGTCCTCTAGTCCTGGTTTTATATCTCCAAAGAACACTCGTTTGACAAACCATAAGATGTAACCCGCTGTCAATGCACTGCCAATGACTCCCAGAGTAGCCAGTAAGTAATTGCCAGCAGAGAAACTACCTGCAAAGATTAGCCACTCAGCGGCGAAACCAATCAAGGGAGGCGTACCTGCGATGGAAAGTCCTGCAATCAAAGTAATAGTCGCAGTAATTGGCATTTTCGCACCAAGTCCTCCTAGTTCATCAATGTTTCTTCCAGTTGTATGTCCGACTGTTATCATCAGACAACCGGCGACCATAAAGAGAAGCCCTTTGCACAGGGCGTGGTTAACGATATGAAACATTGATCCAGCGATTCCGAGTGACGTTGCCGATGCGAGACCGAGGAAAAGATAGCCCATCTGTGAAATAGAACTGTATGCGAATAATCTTTTTGTATCTTTCTGCACAAGAGCCATGATTCCGCCCCAGTAAATAGTAACAACAGCTAGGGTAGAGAGCACGAAAGTATATGTTGCGATAGTGGTTCCAAAATAGGTGTTCAAAATTCTTGCTATAGCATAGCCTCCTGTCTCGATCATGACCCCACTTAGCAGTACACTGATAGGCGTTGGTGCTTCTGCATGTGCGTCGGGTAACCATGTGTGAACAGGGAAGAGTGCTAATTTTACACCGAAGCCGATCATATAAAGTATTACAATGATATTTATGGCAAGTTGAGGTATACCCGTTAAGGTCATATTAAGTAGATCAAAACTGCCCGTATATATCCACGTAGCACCAATGGCGAACAAGAGACACATTGCACCAAGATGAGTAAATATGAAGTATTTGAACCCTATTCCAACGGCGCCTTCACCATGTTTGCCACCCCACTTCGCGATCATTATCCAGCTGGGTATAAGCATTAATTCCCAGAAGACATAGAATATAATCAAGTTGGTGGCAAGAACGACGCCTATCATCCCGGCCATGTAAAGAAGATAAAGGCTAAAGTAACTTCCAAGATTAGACTCTTTCTCCATATAACCCACACTATATAGTGCTGTAAATGTGGAAAGTCCTAATATTATAGCCGCAATAGGTGCACTTAGCCCATCTGCATAAAGTTGAAACACAAAATTAAATGGGTCTCCAGCGAGCACAAAGGATACGTCACTATAAGAACCATTGCTTAAAACAACTGGGAGTACATTAGCGAAAAACATTAGACTCGATAAGAGTGCGAATACAAAGCACGACCATGCTGCGGCTTTTCCGCCGGCTTTTCCGGCGGCGAGGGTTACAATGGATCCTACAACTAAGATTAGCAAGGTTAAGAGTAGATTAAGATTTCCAGGTATTGGTAGTATTTGCATTTTTGTGTCTCCTCCTAAATAAAGATTAGCAGAACCGCTATTAGTAGCAGTCCTCCTACGATATAGATCATATTGATGCTAAACACTCCTGTTTGGACCTTCCGGACTCCCTGACTTAGACCCATGCCTCCACGTAATATCCCGAAGTTGAATCGGTCGATAATTGCTTGGTCGATCCAGCGATAAATTCCTCCGCATACTCTGATTACACCGTAGACGAAGACTTTGTAATAGAGAGCATTGATATACCATCGATTGGTCAGGAAAGAATGTACACTCGCTAGCGCCCCTGAATTTCTAATCATCTCTGTGGCAGAATACTTCTGTTTAATGTAGATGTAGTAACTGGGGATCAGTCCCAGAAA
>JAHQJS010000003.1 GCA_019057385.1 Candidatus Borrarchaeum weybense
AAGGGCTCCTCTTCCACCACTAAGGGCTCCTCTTTCACCACTAAGGGCTCCTCTTTCACCACTAAGGGCTCCTCTTCCACCACTAAGGGCTCCTCTTCTTCTTCCTCTTCTTCTATCTCAAGTGCTTCACCTATTATTCTGGTTAGAAGTACATCTCTGAAAAAGTGACCTATATCACGATATTCTTCAGGATTTTTTACATAATTTTTCCAATCAACCCATAGTAGCGTAATATATTCATCAACCTTATTTTTTACTTCTAGTGGCATTGTTAAGAAGGTTTGAATTTCATTTACTATAAGTTTTACCAGCGCATTGTTAACATTTTGTTCTTCTTCAGCCAAATCTTCTGGTAGGCTTTTGCTAACTGTATCGCCTAGATTTAATTTCGCGAGGCTGAAAGCAATTTCTTTTAATGCTTCAGTTGTATTCATTATACCTAACGCTAATGACCTTAATCCTAATATTTCACTCATAGAACCGTATTCTTCAGAGAGGGCGTCTACTAAGAAGATTTCAAGGTTGTCAAATTTAAAGGGTATGAGGGTTAAACTCTCAATACGTTTAAAACTCTCTTTTACATCTTTCTTAATACTTTTCAATGCATTTTGAAAGGATTCAAGTTTTGGTTGAAGTTCTTCTCGCCACACGTTTAAATACCGATCTACATCACCTAGAAGAACTTCTGTTAATCTAGCCGCAAACCCAGAGAAGATCTGATTGACTGTTGCTGGGATTTCATCGGGCATAACTAAATCGGAAAGTCGCTGTTTTAGACTTTGTGAGATAATCGTCTGATTCAAAGCGCGCGCGAATTCGCTGAAGGTACTTGCTGGAGTTAAATTTTCTGCCTTCGCTTTATATTTTTCACTAAATAAGTCTTTAAAGGATTCAGATGCCCGTTCTAGATGATAAATGAGATTTTGGAACGGATTTATAATGAACTTTATCTTCATCAGAGTCACCTAAGGAAAAAATGATGCGCTCCTATTTATTTTCTACGATGAAAAATCAATATTTCGGAGTACTAAATTTGCTATCAAGTTTGCAATAGGCCCGTTCCCATTAAATTGGGTTATATTTCGTTTGTTTTTCAAACCTTAGGCATTGTCAATTGAAATTGTGATATCTTCTTCAAGTTCTTTACGAAAATTCTTCTCTAAAGCTTTCTTTATTGTATTAATTCGATCTTCACACCAACTTTTTTCTGCAATAACTTTTGAAAATTCAAGCTGTACTTCAGATTCCCTTTTTTCTTGTTCGTGTAATTTCTTATTTAATTGGTCTTGAGTCGCAAATAATTCCTGTGAATTGCTGATTAATGTTTTCTTTTCAGTAAGTAGCTCTTTAAGGTCTTTCTGTAGTGAAAGAATTGAATCATCCAAAACTTGTTCTACCTTTGTCTTAATTTTTGGGATGAGTTTTTTCTTCACCTCAAGACGATTCATTTCCAAACGTTCTTGGATTTCAAGAAGAAGTGCCTTTAAATTTGGATAACCAAGCACTTCTGACGTGAAAGTTTCAAATGGATCATCCATATATCCTTCCAGTGCAATTTTTTTATCCTCTGAAATATTAGTTAAACCATCGTCCACACTTTTATTGAATTTTTTAAAAGGTTTATCTAGAATAATACGTAGTGCTTGAGTAAATTTCATCTGCTTTTTCTTTAATTTTCCATCAATTTCATGCAACTCAACAAAAACAGGTTCTTTCTTGATAGATACCTTCTGTTTTATGATTTCATCTTTTCCACTTTCGACTTCTTCAATCAAGCCTTCGCATTGTGACTGCATTATATTAAGTTCAGAAAGTCTATCTTTTAATTTACGTAATTCTGCTATTCTCTCAAAATTTTTTTCAATAATTTGGACATAATCGTAATCCCTAGTGAGTTCCTCTAGCTTCTTCTGACTTTTCCCGATGTCTTTGAGAAAGTAAGAAAGTTCGGTGATTTCTCGCTTTAATAGTTTAGCCTTAGAAATCGGTGGTACATAGCGTCTTCCAGCATCAGTGATAGTTCGTGTGAGAATTGTTAATTCGTCTTTTACACTCTTTAAATCCGAAAATTCGACTTCATCTAGGGTGGGAAGGGTTATATGATTAACAGAATCTTTAATAGAAGAAGCTAATCTATTTGCGCATTTTATAGCAGTTTCATGGATTTTATCACTTGCTGATTCGGTAGGTCCTGTATGTTCTTCACTTAGTTTTTCGCATGTGGATTCCATAAACTCGAACGTCTGTTCAATTTTATCAAATGCCTTACGTGCATCTTTTCTGAAGTTCTCCATTTCTTTGTGCATTATTTGTGAGTACCAATTAGATAACTCATCAATTTGAATAATTTGAGTCTTCAATCAAAACACCCCAAAGATAATATCAAAGGCACTAAAAAGTGTATGAGTTCATTGAACAGAGTTACAAGGAGTTTATTGATCAACAAACTAATTTATACGACATTATATTTACAAAGATTTAAACCTTATTTAAAAGGCTTTAGATTTACATCTGAAAAAAAACAGGATTTAACACGAAAATCAATAGAAAAATGAAATTAGTAGATCTCTTGAATTAGAGAAACTAAAATGATCTTAGATATTTCCAATCAACCTTATGTGTCAATTCTGCGCTAAACGTTGACTTTATTAGGTTTTAAACTAAAAAAAAGGCGAGGAGTTATTTGAATGATCATTTAGCATGTATTGTATATGCTTCGGTGAACAGATTTGTACGTTCACCCATCTTCTGAGTGAACACGATAATGATCTATAGCAGGTTCTTTTGCGCCAATAGTCTTAAGGAACTCCCGAACGGACTTTTCAACGTCTCTTGCTTGCGTAATGTATCGTCCAACAATAACAATATCTGCACCTTTCTCTAAGGCATCTTTAGTATTTTCAGGACGAATTCCGCCTGCAACAGCGACAAGGAATTTCTTATCACTAAACTCTTGTTTAACTTCCTTTATGAGATCCCAACGTGATTTTTCGCCAGAAGTTTCTGTATCAATTCCTCTATGGAAGATTAAAACATCGGGGATATCATCCAAAGATTTTAATTTTTCGATGATATTCGTTACATTCATTAAATCAACTATAGCATAGATACCTAGACGTTTTGCTTCGTAAATAAACTTGTTTAATGTGTCAACTGTTGCAAGTCCAGAACACACAACTGCATCTGCTGTTTCTTCATAGGCCAAGTCCACTTCTACTTTACCAACATCCAGGGTTTTAAGGTCGGCTATAATGAATAGATCTGGAACTACTTCTCGCAGTTCACGAAGCACTCGAACACCATATTTCTTAATGAGAGGCGTCCCTGCTTCAAGAATAAGTCGATCGCTTTTTGGGATTTCGTTTCTTATCATTTCCTTTATTCTGTTAATGCTAGTAATATCTAGAGCGATCTGTAAATAAGGAGGACGCCATAATCGCGGTACATTAAAGCCCATAATTGGATGTTTGGCTCGATCCTTATCATAAAGGACTTTTTCTAACGGAGGGTAATTGACCAATGCTCGCTTTAATGCTAATTTCGTTGCCCCATAATTATAATTGTAAATTCTCCGATAATCTTTCGCTTCCGGGTGAATAAAAACAGAAGCTATTATCACAATTTTATCAAAATCGACATCATCTGGAAAAATTCCTTCTTCTACAGCATCAGCTACTGCTTTTGCCACTGCATACTGTGCTGGTCCAAATATTTTGGCAGCCTGTTCCATGTTTTTTACTGTAACTTTCGGTACAATCAAAGTTTGAGGTTTTGGGGGCAAATTCGGACGAATAACTGCAAGTAAAGGAGTATGTCCCGCTGAAAGTGTAGTTAGACCTTGTGCAAATGCCTGTCCGACAGGTCCTTCTTTACTTCCAATAAGTAAATCAACATGCGCAAGTTCTGGTTCATGCCCTAACAAAGCTTCTCCGATCAGCATATCTAAAATTTCCATCGCCTCCATTGAGATAATCTTCATTTAACTAGTTATCAAAATATTAGGCAATTAATCCTAGGTAATCTTACCTTATTTATTTATCTGGCTTAAATCCTTATAAGGTGAACTACCTCACGCTAAAGCAGTGAGGCTTCCTGTTTCTGCAACCATACTTGCCTCAACATAGGCTATCTGGTTCAGATAATCCAACGCTAAGGTAGAGGTATTAGTCTCCTCAGGCGTAACTTCGGTAGGTCCCCTACCTAGTATTCTATGACCTTCGTGTTCTAACACACAACTGCTGTTATAATCACGATCTATCACCAGACCGCAGTATTGACACTCATAGGTACGTTCGGCTAAACCTATAGCGCACTGATGACCGCAACGTGAACAGGTCTTTGTGGAGGGGAAGAAACGGTCAACTTCCACCGACACTTCATGTGTTTACGCCGCTTCTTAGTGTCCTTTAAGGTAGCTTTGATCCGTTCGTTCTTTGTTAACATGGTATGAGTGCTCCGCACAACTTACAATAACTCGTTAATAATGTACAACATAATTGCTCACTCTGTGTACTCCATCCCTGTTTATAAACTCAGCAAAAAGTAGCACAAAGTTAAAAAATGTAAAATACTGACACCATTCATCCCCAGGCTAAAGTTATGGGGCTTTTTTGTGTCGTAACAAGTAAACTAATTCTCAATACATTGAAAGGGACTTCTTGCTCCCCAATTCGCAATAAAACATTAGGTTCCTTCTTCTTCACCTGATTCGATCATCTTGAAGAATCTAGTCAATTCATCCAAACTTCGCGTCATCTGCGTCCTCAGTTGCTCACTAACTAGTTCAGATTCCTTCCAAAATTCGATAGCAACAACTTTTCCTTCTTCGACAATGATTCGGGGAGTATACTCTTCTGCAAAAAAGACACCCTCGGGCATAGATGTAGATGTCATACGTTCCAATTGCCTCTCGACACGTTCCTCTCCTAGAAATCTTACACTTTTTTCTGAAACTGCATAACAGTCATGTCCTATAATCACTAGTTCACGCAGATATCCATCAAGGTGCTCAATTCCGTCAAGTTTTTTCATAACAGAATCAAGATCTGGTTTCGAAGGAGCTATTGAGGGAGTAACTGTGGGAGCAGATTTCTTTTTGTCTACAGTCTCAGTTGTGGATATTTCAACTCTTTTCTCTACGACGAGGGTCTCTGAAGGTTTTTCCATTTCTGTTGGACTTTCATGAGATTTCAATGTTGGGGTAGGTACGATATCTGTAAGTTGCATATACGGGGCAGTGTCTTCTGTTGTTACTTTTTTAGTAGGAGTTTTAGATTTGCGTTTGGCACGAGGTGTTACCTTTTCAGTCTTTTTAATAGGCTTAGGTGTAGTAGAAGGTTCAGCGCCACTGATTAATGCTTTGAAATCAGGATCGTCCTCCCCTTCATCGAGACTGTGAACTTTGAAGGTAAAACCAATATCTTGTCGTAATTCTGTAGCTGCACGTGCTCCTAGGAATTTCTTTCTTATACGCGCATTGGCACCTTTATAGATCCAGATGTCTTTTCCAGACTCATCAACGATCAGATAGACTTCTTCACTATCAAGTTGATCTTTATTTTGAAAAGGAAGTTCATTATATTCTCCTTCATCTGTGATTATAAACAACCGTACTTTGCTCATTTTTGTCAGCCTTTACCTCGATTGAGTCAAAATGATGACAAGGAAAGTAAGAGACAATGCTCACTATTAAAATTTACTCCAAAAGCAAGAGTTATTATAGCCCCTTTCATTATTAAATTTTTGATTTATATTATATTTTGTGGTAAATCTATCCGAAAAAACGGAGAGTGAACTCATCGAAATTTACCCCCGTTGCAAAATTTCGAGAAAATCTTATTCACGCACCAGAGGATGGATTCATTTCTTTCTTCAATTCTCCTTTTTATTCTCATAAGAATATGACTGGAATCGATATATATCCTAGTCAATTATCGTTCGGAGGTGATGTTCATAGTCCTGTTAGTGGAACTATCAGTAAAATTCAATCCTTTCGCGGTCACTCAACATTACCAAATGTATCTAAGCTAGAATATCTTATTCTGGTGCAAAATGATGATGATCCAAGCGTGTATACTAAAATTCTTCATGTTAAACCTGCTCGCTCGCTCTCTCAAGGCGAGCATGTTGAAATTGGGGACAAAATAGGAGAGTATATACGAAGTTTTTTCTTTGCTCGTTGGACAGATCCACATCTCCATGCAGAATTCCGACCAAAAGACGATACTGTGAGAGCGAGAGGGGCATTACAATTGAATCTCTGTCAAAAGCTCGACAATTTTTCTAAAGAATATAGAAAAATCAGTGAAACACCTCTTGAAGCAAAGTTAGTTGAACATACACCTAACGCCTTATTCCTTGAAGTTAACGAAGACGCCTTCAGCAAGCATAAACTTACTGGATTAAAGGTCAGTATTGAAAAATTGGGAGAAAATGTTTTATTTAGCGGGATAATTGATGCTGGAATACCACATTTTGGACACGGCGGCATTTTTACTGAAGACGCGTACAGAATTTCCCAAGGGGATATTGTAAAGATTAATGGAATTGCTATTGGCAAAATTTTTGAGACAGATCCTTTTAACAAATTAGTACGTTTTCGTCCTTATTCTTTTCATATACGTTGGAAAGATATGGCTTTCAAAGGAATTTCTTTTCGGCTCTCTTTAAAAGATAGGTTTATTAAAATTATAACAAAATCAATGAATTCATTTCAATATCAAATAGGTGATTTTGATATTATCAAGTTTGTATCGTAAGATATCGACTGATTTTAAAGAAGATTTGATTGTTATTGATATTCAGAAAGCCATCATAATAGGGATTATGATTACCATTTTTCATTATGAACCATTTCTTTGTAAGCCCGCCGTTTTGGCATATCTGGTATGTCAGCAGGATGTCCAAGTGTTATAATGCCAACAGGACGTACCTCTGCGGGAAGTTTCAGGATTTCCTGCACTGAACGTTCTTTAAATGAGCCTACCCAAGCAGCTCCCAAGCCTAGTGACACTGCCATTAATAGCATATTCTGAATTGCTGCCCCAGCACTCACAAAACAGTATACCTCGCGTCCTCGAGAGCCATACTTTTTTTCTGCAATTTTTGTGTTAGCTGCTACTATGATTGTAACTGGAGATTCTAATACATGTGGTTGTCCTAAAGCTTCTTGAGAAAGGCTATATTTTGTTGTTTTATCACGTACGATTATGAATTCCCATGATTGCATATTGCCCGCTGAAGGTGCCAGCATCCCTGCCTCAATGATTTTGCGGACAGTTTCATCAGAAACATCTTCTTCGGTAAATTTACGAATTGTGCGTCTAGATTTGATTACTTCTTCACCATCCAATAAGATCACCAACCGATTAAATTAAACAAAGGTTACCATTTCTCGTGATGAACTACATCTTCGTAACTTCTTTGTATTATGATTTCATTATCTTAAAAACCATGCATATAAAATCCTAAGATATATGCAAAGTGAAAACAAACCGATTAAATTAAACAAAGGTTACCATTTCTTATGATGAACTACATCTTCGTAACTTCTTCGCCTTGGCATTCTTGGCGTTTCAGCAGGATTACCTAGTGGAATAATGGCCACAGGTCGAATACCAACAGGTAGTTCAAGGGCTTCTTTCGCCAATACTTCATTAAATGCGCCAACCCAGCAGGTCCCAAGTCCTTTTGACACTGCCATCAATAGCATATTCTCAATAGCAGCCGCTGTATCTTGAATACAATACAACTCTTGTCCTCGCGAACCATACCTGCTTGTTGATCGTTTTATGTTAGCACAAACGACTATCACAACTGGTGCTTGAGACACAAACCTCTGTCCTAATGCAGCCTCAGCAAGTTTTTGTTTTGTAATCCTATCACGGACGATCAAGAATTCCCATGGTTGACAATTTCCCGCAGATGGTGCAAATGTCCCAGCCTCAATTATTTGACGCACATCCTCGTCTGAAATATCTTCATCTGTGAATGAGCGAATTGAACGTCTTCTTAAAATCGCTTCTTGAACATCCAATAATTTCACCCAACTTGACTTAATTCTCAACCTTTGCTCCACGAAAGTGTGGGCATTTTGCCGCCTTCGGCAGTTGAATGAATGAATAAGATGTTTAACTGATAATCGGATGTATTTGTAATAGTATGTGCGCCTTCGGGGCCTTTAGGACAATAAAAACCCATTTCAGGTCGTAATTCAGTTTTTTTGCCTTTTGCGTCTTCTAAGGTGCCTGTCCCAGATAGCACGTATTGAAATTCTTCATAATCATGATGATGACTCTCTATTATGGCTCCAGGCTCTAAAAATAAATATCCGACAACTAAATTCTCAGTTTGAGTAGGAGAACCTTCACCGCTCAAGACTTTCAAAGTTAATCCATTTATACCAACGTCCAATGCTGGAGCAGATTTGAGGTTAACTATTTCTAAGCCTTTTACTTTCTTCTTCGAACTTTTTGACTTTTTCTTAGAGGGCATGAAATACTACCTCCCAAAAAACATTTTGAAATAAAATGCATGGTTCTACAGATATAATTCAACTGCTATTTATTTTGAAGGGATAGCTAGCAAACCTTTTTATTCCAAACTTGGTTTCAGATGCTGCAAATAGTACGATAATATGTTGATTTGGATTAAAAACCTCAAGCTGAAGGATACTTTGTAAAGGAGAATATCTAGAAAACACGGTGTAAAATAGATGCAGGTTTCAGGGCAATTAATAGAAGCAGCGATTTACATTCTAATCATTTGGGTGTTCATCTATGTCGCCTACAAAGTTTTTGATTTGAAAAATAAAGGCGTTGAACTTGGACCTTTTATCGCGATTTATCGGACTACAAGATTATCTATTATTGAAAAACTTGCGAAAAAATATCCTTCAGCGTGGAAAATTGCATTTTCAGCTGGAATTGTCATTGGGTTTCTCGGTATGCTTCAAATCATCATTGTTCTCCTACAAAATCTTCTCAATTTCTTCTTCGCACCACTTCAGGCCAGCCCGGTTTTACCACTCCTTCCAGGTATTACGATTTCTAACGAATCACTTCCCTTTATTATTTTTGGTCTGGCTGTAGTTCTTTTGACACATGAAATATCCCATGGAATTGCAGCACGTATTGAAGGTGTAAATTTAAAATCAGCAGGATTATTATTACTTGCTATTCTTCCTGGAGCTTTTGTTGAACCTGAAGAAGAAGATGTGAAGCGTGTCAGCCCAGTCGCGAGATTACGTATTTTTGGTGCAGGATCATTTTCAAATATTGTAACTGCATTTCTAGTTCTCTTACTTTTAACAAATTTTGGCTTATTGATTGCACCTCTTTTTGGCCAATCTACAGGTGTCTTAGTGACAGATATAGTTCCGGGGGGTCCATCAGATGGTATACTTGAGCGAGGTAATGTTATCTTTTCTATCAACGGTATGCCGACGCAAAATGTACAAGAACTCTCTGATATTCTCTCAAATGTTCAAGCTTTTGAGACTATCGAACTTGAAACGGATGAAGGAATAATTCAATTTAAAACCGGTGCACGACCAGATGATCCAGCAAAAGGTTATCTAGGAGTTTTTACGTTCAATTATTATCCTTCTCGCTTTGGATTTCTAGGTACATTCTTCCCGCTTCAGTTATTTACACTCCTTCAATGGACTTTCCTACTCACTTTGAATATTGGTCTGCTCAATTTGCTGCCCATCTTTTTCCTAGATGGAGATAGGATGCTAACAGAAGTCATTGGTTACTTCAGCCTAAAATTCAATAATTTTAAAATAATTGGAAACGTGATTCTAAACGGTATTAGATCTTTCGCTCTTATGGTACTTCTCCTCAACATAATACTAACTTTTGTTAATATGGGACTTGTATCAATTTAAATATTTGAGCAGACCAAGAAGAGTGTGAGCTTACTTGCAACAATGTGAATGTGGCAAAAAAGCCGTGTATTTTCAAAAACATTCGGGGCAAAAACTGTGTAAGCGGTGTTTTCTTGATTCAATAGAAAAAAAGGTTAGAAAAACCATTTCGAAACACAAAATGTTTCAAGAGAACAACCGGATAGCCTTTGCCTTGTCAGGAGGGAAGGATAGCGTCACTTTGTTACATATTCTTCATGGGATAGAAGAAAAATTTCATAACACAGAGATGATAGCTGTTACTATAGATGAAGGAATAGTAGATTATAGAGAGGATGCAACTGCCATTGCTAAAGAAAATACAAATCAATTAGGCATTGAACATGTAATCGGGTCTTTTCACGATGTTTTTGGTGCGTCTTTGGACCAAATCATTGAAAAAGCTGATTCCCTAAAAGAAAAAAGACTGGCCGCATGTACTTATTGTGGTGTTTTAAGAAGAAAAGCGATTAATATTGTATCACGTAATCTTAATGCAGATATCATCGTTACAGCACACAATCTTGATGATATCGCTCAAACAATTCTCATTAACTTAATCCGAGGAGATATTTGGAGATTAGGACGTGATTTAAAGTCGTCTAAAATGATTGATTCCCGCATGATTCCTAGGGTAAAGCCAGCTCGCGAAATCCCAGAAAAGGAACTAACGCTTTACGCATATTATAGAGGACTTAATTATCATGGTGGTTCTTGCCCTTATTCAATAGAAGCATTACGTGGAGATATAAGAAATTTCCTGAATTTAATGGAAGTTAAAAGACCAGGAACTCTCTTCACACTTCTTAAAACTTCAGAAAAAATCAGTAAGGCACTTCAACTTCAGTCAAGCCAACCAATTATCCTTGGGTCATGTGAATACTGTGCAGAGCCAACTCAGAGACAAATGTGCAAAGCATGTGAGTTATTAGGTAACATTGATCTTCTTAATGAAAACAAGTCAGTCTAAAAACTAAGTGGCGCCGGGGGAGGGATTCGAACCCTCGAGACCATCCATAGTTTCTCGGAAGAAGAAACTTCCATGGGTCACAGACTTAGCAGGCCTGCTCCCTACCAGGCTAGGATACCCCGGCATAAAGTGCGACAGTGCTCCTAATGGTGGATATTACCTACCATTGCGGCTTATTGAAACCCGATCTCGACCCCGTGATCCCATGAGCACTCAACGTCGAGGTTTAGGTTGCTCCCTTCCGGGCCTGGCCAGGTTCGCCTCATAAAGAAAGTGACATCCTTCCTCCAAAGAATGTTCCATCTCCGCCAGTCCCATGAGGCGAGGCTTCACTGTCGTGGATTCAAGACCAACAAAGGCAAGAAAATATTGCCCATTAGGTTACTGCTCCCTGCTAAGGCCCATTGCAGGTTACAGGGCAGGGCCAGCTCCCCGAGCCTACCACTGTCGCAAGAAATAGTAATATATAATTACGTTTAAAAACATTTGCACTTCTAAGATGCCATGCCTTGCGCAATTTCAAATAAATGGAACTGATAATCAGACTTTAGGTCGAACTAGTCTCTTAAGATGAGAAATGGTGGTGATCGAATACAAAATGAGTATTGTTTAATGATTTTTACTGCCGCAAATCAAGAGGAAGCAGAAAAAATTGCACAAGAATTAGTTGGAAAGAAAATGGCGGCTTGTGTTAATGTATTTGATGTTGCATCGATTTACTGGTGGGAAGGTAAAATTGATCGAGATACAGAAGCACTTGGAATGATCAAAACAAGGAAAGATTTAATTGAATCAATAATTGAAGAAATCAAAGTTAACCATTCTTATGAGTGTCCTGAAGTCATTGCAATTCCCATCATCGCAGGTAGCAAAGAATATCTTGACTGGATAGATGATAGCGTAAAAAAAACCTAGTAGACCTTAATTATGAGCCTTTCTGAACTCTTCGTCTAACCACAGGATCAGAATCTGTTATTCTTTTGAATATTTCTTCAAATATTTCATCCCTTTGAAGCATGCGCTTTAGATAGGTTCCAGTACGGCCAATATCATCACGTCTTAATAAGATCTTGACGCGCTCTTCAACAATATTCATGCTAACCCCTATTAGTCTAGCTGCTTCACTCTCACGCCCGATTATCGGCCATTCATAATGCCCCTTTGCGCTTGGTTCAATTAAAAGCAGTCTTTTGTCAACACCTGGTACACGTTTTCCTGTTTTTAACCCATCTAAATCTAGTTTTCCTCCAAACGCATAAAATTCATGCTCCCGCGATCTCAAAGCTGTTAAAGGAAATGTAACAACTGTTAGATTATCTAGAGTTATATGAGCTTTTGGAGTATGATATGGTGTAGCATGCACAATTTCTCGCTTCTGAAAGGCATTAATACCCAAACCTTCACGAAGAGCTAATTCAACTGAAAAAGAACTAAGTACATATGGGATGACAACATCAATATCGCTTTCCTGCGATACAGAGCCTCTTGCAACACTTCCGTGAACAAAAGAGCGGATATTGGAGTGGCTTAAGCATTCGATGATTTGAGTAGCACGTCCCCTCTTCTCTTTGAGAAGTTTCCAAATGTCATCCGTATAAATAATTTCGACCCGATCGCCTCTTAGAACGGGTTTCTTGCTCATTTTTCTCACATGAAATAAGTTTTCACAGTGGGATATATAAAACCTCTAACATGTCTGCAGTAGGATATTCCTCAACAATACCACATTTATACCCCATTTCTTTAAGTGTTGAAGACAATTCCTCTAAAATCCATCCATTAACTTCAAGTCTGTTTTTCTGTAGATTGATTCCAATATACTTAGGTGGAACGTTAAATTCACGAATTAACCTATTTCGAAGTTTATTGAGTGCTTCTTTTGAGAAGTCACCATCAATAACGCCCTTTAAAAGAAGGCCATCCTCAGTCACTTTTTCATAAGGTTTAGCAACATTTTTTGCACGCCGTAGCAATCTATTCTTCAATTGATATTGATCCTTGGTGATAATAGGGCAATAATGGGCCGTTATATTGCTATTTATTAGGATCCAGTCTAGAAGTTCAGTTGCTGTGGATTCACTGCCTTGAACAGCAGCAAATGTTCCTTTTTTGAGAACGAAGCCTCGATTTTTTAACTCACTAGCTTGTGATTCTGTAAATTCAAATTCATTTAAATTTATAAATGATCCATCAATGTTCTCTAAAAGCCGCACGAAATATTTTATTTTGTTAATGTAGTCCTCTGTTGGAATTACTGGTACCTCAATTCCGACATCAAGTTCATATTCTTCAGCCCATTTCATTTGATCAGAAATGTCTTGACATGGCTGAAATCTTAATTCATCTAATCCCGCATCAATTAATTGCGAAAATAACTCTTTTGTTAAGAAAAGACCATTTGTGTAGAGATGAATGTGAAATTTTCGTCCAAATGATTCTTTCAACAAATGAATATAATGAAGTACACGCTGAGGGAAAAGAAGTGGTTCCCCCCCTGTAATACCTGCTCCCTTTGCATCCATCAACTGAGCTTCATGGACAATATCTATGTCATCTGTAACCTGAAGTTCATTCGCATAGATTACATCACGATCTCTTCTATTTTCAGATAAAGGGCAATACCAAAAACAATTCTTAGGCTTATTGCAACGACCAGTCACAAAAAGTACTAATTTTTGTCCTTTGATACAATATTGGCATCCAATAGGAAGTTTTCCAATAACTAAAGATTTTCCTGCAGTTTCTTTAATTTTACGTGGCATAGATCTCACAAATAATGTGAGTTGATATTTAATAAATGGACTTCAAAAAAAGAAAAGAAAAAAAGTATGCCATGCTAAGCTCAGTCAGTTGAGCGCATTTGGTCGATCAACTCTTTGACAGCAAGTTTATTGTAATTTTGTTCCATATGTTGCAGTATTCCGTTTCTCCAAGCGCCAAAATCAGGATAGAAACGTGCTTTGAAAGTAAAGGGAGTAGCAAGTTCCTCCCTGATCTCCTTACCTTCGCTGTGCTTCCTTTCAAGAATCTTCTTGATAGTTGGATACTGCATATCTCTAGGCAACATTTCATAGCGTACAAATTGGTAACCGAAGAATGCCCGTCCTTGAGTGCTACTTCGAATGACTTCATCAATACCAGTTACAGATTCTGAAGCTGGAATTTCTCCGTGAATATATGCTGTGCCTCGGGAGGTTTGTGTATCAATGATTTTGCCCCGGTGTTGCGACAAGATGGAAATTATAGATCCCATGTATTCTTCAGGTACTTTAACATCCATTCGAAGGATAGGTTCATAGAGAGCAGGATCTGCTGAAAGAAAACTAACATTCAAAGCTGAAAATGTCATTACAAATATCTGTCCAGCGCGTGTATGAGCAGGATCCTCGTGAACTATGGCGTCTGTGACTACAACTTTTAACCCAAGAACTGGCTCTTTAGCTAGTCCTCCTTCAAATGTAAAATCACGGAAGGTTGAGATAACATATGCCTTAATTCTATCAAGTCTTTGCACTCCAACGGTTTTGTTTACTAGGATATTGGGACCTTGAATCGCCCATATATTCCTTGCCTCTTTCGTATCCCAGCCAGCCTCTTCTCTTAATATTTTTGCCCGTTCTTTTTTATCTTGATATTCATCGATTCTTTCTTCTCTGATTAATTTTATAGTCGTATCATCAAGAGGTTCGACATATAACTCAAGTTTATTATGCCCTTCTGGACACTTGGTCTTAATGTTAACACCTTGTCGACGGATTCTTTCCATATACACAGTTATTGGGATACCGATCTTAATTGGTACTTCTTCTTGTACACGTTTTGTTAGTATATCGATTTGTAGAGGGTCAATTCCGCTGAGAATATATTCACCACTTTTTTCGTCTTTACGGAACGAAGCTGTTGGATCAGCCATTACCCACTTACCAACTACGTCACCTAATTTTGCAAGATCCTTAGGATCCTCAGGTTTGATACTACGGCTAACAACCGCATCAGAAGCATAAATAATCTTTTCAAAGCCGGGGAGTTCTTTATTATCTAATGAAAAGAACGTCTCACCTGAAGGTACAATATCCGGTAACTCTACAGCAAAGAGATTTCCAGCAGGTATTTCATCAACGGCTAATAACGAATCAATTTCCATAATACCTAAACGTCTGAGTCTTGCCGTCCTTCGAGCATTTGACAAGTAGATTTCGTCTCCCTGGCGCAGTGTGCCAGAAAGTACGCGTCCAATTAAAGTTGGGCGTTTGGTTTTTGGATGAATGAAAATTTTTGTTAACAATCCAATAAGAGGTCCATTAGAATCTACATTTATCAACGAATAAGCTGCCCAAGCTTCAATATCATCTTTGATTTCATCAACTGATGAGACATTCTCTCCTTTTGAGATATCGCCGCGCCATAGATGCTCCATACGATATTTTTGCGCCTCTTTTGGGCTTGGTAAATGCTCGATTACGACTTCAAGCATTGCTTCATCTAAGGGGAGGTTGTCTCGTAACCAGAGGATTGGTTCTTCAGTATTGTTATCGATTGCCTCTTGATATTTTTCGATCACAACTTTTGCAGAAATGCCCTTTCTTTTTAACATTGGTATCGTAAAAGCCCAACCATCTTTTGCACTCCCAAAGACCACTTTTCCTGCAGTGGCATTTAAAGTCCATTCGTCCTTGAATCTTTCAGGAGCAACTGCGGTAATAGCCCTATTCACTTCCTTGATAATGCCATCGAATCTCTCAATAACTTCTTGCGGTGGTAATTTTAACTCTCGAATTAAGCGATCTACTTTGTTAATGAATAGCACGGGTTTGCACCATTCGTCACCGACCGACAGTCGAATATTCGTTTCTGTTTGTGTCATTACGCCTTCAAGTGCATCAACAAGCAAAACAGCACCATCACTTCCTCGAAGCGCACGGCTTACTTCCCCAGTAAAACTGATGTGCCCAGGGGTGTCATTAATTTCTAACAAATACGTTTGACCTTCAAAATCATAATTGAGGAGTACGACTGATGTGAAGATAGTAATGCCTCGCATTTGTTCTTCTTCGTCGTAGTCCGTAAGCCTTCGTTCGCCTGCTAAAGTATCGCTTAATAAACCAGCACGTCTCATAAGGAAATCGCAGGCGGTGCTTTTACCGTGATCGATATGAGCAGTAATCGAAAAAATGCGTCTTAAATCAAGCGGATGCGTCTTAACCATATTTTGAATTTCTTCTTCGCCCTTTACCTTTACCATTTTAGTTCACCTTTTGTCTTATCTCAGATTTATTCAATTTATTTCAAAAGAATTAAAAGGATTTTTCAAATAATCACTAAGCTTGTTTTCGCAAGAGAACAAGTAGTATAAACGGTAGAATATATTTATTAACACATTCCGAACACCAAGTAGAATTTAAATCCTTTTCTTTGATTACATATTCCCGAAAAATAGAATATCTATATAAATTTTATGCGCTTAAATTTTGAGCATTTACAGTAATTTTGAAAAACAAAGGAATTTTCACCTTAAATGAGACACTTGTTATGTCAAAACTCGTTTGGAGAAGTCTGGTTTTTGCTTATGATATCTTGTGTTTTGTTCGAATGTATAAGCAACTTGAAGAATCTGACCTTCCTTGAAGGAATTTCCTATAATTTGTAATCCAATAGGCAAACCATTTTCAAACCCACAAGGAATAGATATCGCGGGTACCCCAGCAAGATTAACTGATACAGTATAGATGTCCGCTAAATACATTGCTAATGGATCATCAATCTTTTCACCAATTTTGAATGAGAGATACGGCATTGTCGGTCCAATTAATACATCAACATCTTGAAATGCCTTTTCAAAATCTTGCTTAATTATCGTTCGAACTTTAAGTGCCTTAAGATAATACTGGTCATAATATCCTGCTGAAAGTGCATATGTCCCAAGCATGATTCGACGTCTTACTTCTGCTCCAAATCCTATTCGCCTATTTTGCGATATTGTTTCATCCATTGCTTTATCTTTTTCTATTCGATATCCATAACGAATACCATCATAGCGGGCAAGATTTGAACTCGCTTCACTCATGGCGATGATATAATACGCTGGAAGCGAATATTTCAATGATGGGAGAGATAGTTCCGTGTATACGGCCCCTAAATTCTCTAGTTTTTGTATAGCGGCCCATACGGATTTTATAACAGATTCATCTGTGCCTTCTATACCTTCTGAAATAAATTCCTGTGGTACGCCAATCTTAATGGAGGAAACATCATCCTGTAAATATTTCGTATAGTCCTCTTCAGGAGTATCAATGCTTGTACTGTCCTTTGGATCATACCCAGCAATTACAGTCAGCAATAATGCGGCATCGTGAACATCTTTTGTAATCGGCCCTATTTGTTCTAAACTGTTAGCGTATGCGATTAATCCATACCTACTGACTAGACCATAAGTTGGCTTAAGACCAACGACAGAGCAAAAACTTGCTGGACAACGAATTGATCCTCCAGTATCAGTTCCCAGTGCCATAATTGTCTCATCTGATGCAACTGCAGCAGCGCTTCCCCCGCTACTACCACCAGGTACCCTTTCTAGACTCCAAGGATTTAATGTGGATCCAAAATAACTTGATTCTGTGCTACTCCCCATCGCGAACTCATCCATGTTCATCTTACCAAGAGGAACCATCCCAAATGTCTTTATGAGCTCAACGACTTTGGCATCATAGGGAGGAACATAATTTTCAAGCATCTTTGAGCCACAGGTAGTGCGAATTCCCTTGGTCGAGATTGTGTCCTTGATGCCAAGAGGAATTCCGAACAGAGGTTTCCCCCATTGATCTTTCGAGAATGTGTTGTCAAGTTCTTTTGACAGATCTAGCGCGGCGTCCTTTGTAAGTGTTATAAATGCATTTAAATCCTTATCAAATCGTTCAATTTGCTCGAAACATGCTAAAACGATGGACTCAGCCGATATTTCTTGTGATTCAAGTTTTTCAAGCAATTCATGAGCCGTAAATTCATTTAAATCCACAGTGCAATAACACCCCAAATTGCCATATCAAATTTTTCTTATACAATCAGCAATTCGATCATACAACTCTGGACGAATATGAGTAAGGAAAGTAAATGAACGCCTTGTTTTCTCTATTTTCGAGAGATTTAATTTCACTGTTAAGAAATCTTCATCATCATATTTTGTTTTAGCGATTTGTTCTCCATTTGGCGCTGCAATCTCACTGCCACCACAAAAGAGAACATTGTTTTCTATACCCACCAGATTGACATAGACAAAAAAAACAGTATTCTCCATAGCTCGCGCTGGTATTACCGTCTCAAACGATGCCCTACCCCATCTTGAATATGCTTTTCCAATTGCTGGAGCTGCAGATATATTAACAAGGACATCAGCTCCTTCCACAGCAAGAAATCTTGATACTTCTGGAAGAAAAGCGTCAAAGCAAATTTGCAGACCTATAGTGCCGATTGCTGTTTCAAAAACTTCAGGTACAGGCCCTGGCCTGAAATACCGAAGTTCTTCGAAGGGTCCATGGGTAGGAAGGAATTGTTTTCGATATTTACCAATATAACCTTTAGGACCTAAGAGAACGGCTGAATTATAGATGATGCCCTTTAGTCCTCCACTCATCTCGGGCATTCCAAAAATGACATATAAATTATTCTCGATAGCAATTTCTTCAAGTTTCTTGACAGAATCACCCGGAATGGGCTCTGATAGCTCAAATACGTGATCACGCAGACTATAACCAGTCAAAGACATCTCTGGAAATACAATTAAGTCTGATTCTTCACGAGCAGCACGTTCGATCCAACTTTGCATCTTTTCAAGATTTGCTTTTTTATTCTCCAGGAGCGGGGCCATTTGTGCTAAAGTAACAGAGATTTTTTCCTTCATAAAATCACATTCCATTAAGGAGATCTATTCAAATATAATCTATTGAAATCTATCTTTAAGGTAAGAAAATGTAAGAAAAAGATTGAAAACTCTTTTGAAATTTTTATACGCTTTTAGAACTCTTCCTCTTCTTCTTCTTCAATTTCGAGTTCTATACCTTTCCTTTTTTTGATTATATATTCGTCTTTATTATCTCCTGCAATTATTTTTAGTTCTCCCTTTAGTCGAACATTGTGTAAATGTTTTCGAACAAGTTGGCGAAGAGTTCTTTTGCTAAAATCTCTTTCAGGAGTGTCAGTTGACACTACAATGTCCGACCCTTCGATTTTGATTGAAGTAAATCTAGGAAGTTTTTCTTCAAGGAATGTAACTAGATCCTCAAAAAACTGACCTTTTTTCTTTGATAGGTCTTCTGCAACAATAGTATACATTTCTTTTCCTCCTCTTAAGCCCTTCTATCAATAATTTCTTCTACTCCCGGACCTGTTCCGATCAAGGTGACGGGTATCTTCAGTTGGGCTTCAATTTTATGGGTAAACTCAATCGCTTCTTTCGGCAATTCTTCAAAAGTTTTTATACCGCGTACATTCGGAAATACAATATCTAACTTTGTAAGTGCACATTGAGTTGCCCCATTTAAAAAGACTGTCCGTTTTGCTAACTTATAATTAAAAGGACTTGCTCGTCGTGTACGCCCTGTCACTGTACCTTTTTCCTGCCATCCTCGCCTTATAGTCTCTTCTTCTGATAGTTCGCCTTCTAAAGGTCCTTCACCTACACGTGTTACATAAGCTTTGAAGATGACAAGAACATCGTCTATTTTAGTTGGACCAATGCCAACGTCACTACAGATGGCACTTGCACACACATCTTTGCTTGTAACGTAGGGATACGTGCCATGATATAGCGAAAGAAATGTCCCTTGTGTTCCTTCGAGAACTACATTCTCTTGGGCATCAATAAATTCGTTTACTTCGAGAGCTACATCACATAAATATTCTTTAAGTTCAGGAATATCCTGTGCTATTTTCCCAACTCTAGACACTCTGTCAACATTACAGGGACCACTTCCTGAACCAGTGGTCCCGATTTTTTTTGAGATAATTGTACCTTTATCTCGTTCACGATGTATCGGTTCAATGATTCCCGTCTGAAAGTCAATTTTAAGCCTTTCTTTGGTGTTTGTCTCTTCGATTTCTTTGAGAATGACTTCTGGGTCGACTAACATACCAGCAGACATGTAAAGTTTCGTCTTCTCGTTTACAAAGCCGCAAGGAATTTGACGAAGTTTGAATTTTTTGCCTTTGTAGACTACGGTATGACCAGCATTTGTTCCACAACCTGCCCTAACCATTGCAGCAAGTTCATCCGAAATTGCCAGATATGAGGCGATCTTTCCTTTACCTTCGTCGCCGAAAAATCCTCCAACTATAACTGTACATGCCACGTTTTTAGTCTCCATGTTTAGGTCTTTTTTCGTCAGTAGAAATGAATAATCATTCGTTGTTAGTAGCCGGAGAGATTAAGATGATACTACATTTAAACCTTTGTGTGCGACCTTTTTCGTCCCCCGCAAGTCGATTCAGTTTAAAATCAATTACCTTATTATAAAATTTTAAGAGATTCTTTATTACAAATAGTCAGTTATGTTGGAGGTATTGTGATGCTAAAAATAACAAGTCCAGCTTTTGGTCATGAAGGCATGATTCCGAAGAAATATTCGTGTCAAGGGGATGATATCAACCCAGAATTGATAATCGAAGGAATTCCAGAAGGAACAAAAAGTCTAGTGCTCATCATGGATGATCCTGATGCACCTATTGGAACATGGGATCATTGGGTAGTCTGGAATATAGATTCTAGTATATCAAATATTGAAGAGAATAGTATTCCAAAAGAAGGAATCATTGGAAGAAATAGTTGGAGTCGTAACGATTATGGTGGACCATGTCCTCCATCTGGAACACACCGATATTATTTTAAACTGTATGCTCTTGATACTAAATTAGCACTTGAAGAAAAAAGCAACAAAAAGACTGTAGAGAAAGCTATTAAGGATCATGTTATAGAACAAGCTGTTTTGATAGGAAAATATAAGAAACACTAGCTTTAACTAAATCAACTTGCATCCCTCAACGAATTTTAAAGTTAAGTCACCCATCTCATTGAATTTATTATTTGGTGAATGTATGACACAATATCCAAAATTTCCTGATTTCAAAGAACTTGGGATCGAAGATAAAGCAATCTTTGATGAGTATTTTAAAAGATATCCTCCCACGATTTCTGAATTTACTTTCACAAATCTATTCATATGGAGGCATTATTACAACTTCAAATGGGCGATACTTAACGATAATATAGCGATCATGGCGAGCCCAGAGGAAGAATCCTATTTCTTTCCACCAATCGGCTCGAACAAAATAAAAGAAACTGTTTTAGAGTGTATCACCTATTCTGAGAGTACAGGATCTGGGGAAATAATGAAAAGAGTACCAGAAAATGTTGCGAAATTGTTTTCCGATGAAGATAAAATAAAAACCGAATTAGATCGGGATGCATCAGATTATGTGTATCTATTAAAGAACTTGGTTGAATTGCAAGGCTCAAAGTATCGTTCTCAAAGAAAAAGTATAAAGCAATTTCGACGCCAGCACGAGTTTGAATATGCATCCTTAACTAAAGAAATAGTTCCAGGTTGCTTAGAACTTCAAGAAGACTGGTGTAATGTAAGAGCCTGCTATGATGATCCCCATATAGCAGGTGAAGATAAAGCAATTTTTGATGCATTATCCCATTTTGACATTTTGAATTTCAAGGGTGCTGTAATCATCGTTGAAGAAAAAATAAAGGCGTTCACTATGGGTGAACCATTAAACGCCGAGACTTTAGTCGTCCATATAGAGAAAGGAAGCCACGAACGGGAATTCAGAGGAATATATGCACTCATCAATAAACTATTTCTGGAAAATGAATGGGCAAATTTCAAATATGTAAATCGAGAACAAGATACAGGAGAAGAAGGATTAAGAAAGGCGAAAATGTTATATCACCCAGAATTTATGGTTGACAAGTATTTATTAACTCAGCTATCGTAAAAAGTTTCTATCAAATATTTATTTGTTATACGGAATTAACGTGAATAAGATATCGCACCAGCCGCTTAAATGTATGATTGACTTACATTTAGCTATCTTAGAATTTTGAATTCTAAATTTATGTGCTTTCGACAATTTGAAAATTCGATTACATAATCCTTTGAGTGTGAAATCCCAAGTTATGCCATCCGCAGTTGATTGTAGTCTATTTGTGCCCTTTTTTAATTTTACAGGGTCAAAAATGTATAAAAGAGCGTTATTGTCTTTTAAAGTTCTACGACATTCTCTAAATAACTTATGGTGAAATACAAGATGATGGAATGTATCTGGCACTAATATTGAGTCAAAAGTTTTTTCTTTAAAAGGTAAATGATAAGCACTTGCACAGATCGGAATTGTAAGTCTATTTTTTCTGAGACCTCTTTTCAGAAATTTTGGATTTATATCTATGTGTATCGCTTCGTTTGAATTTATTGAACTTTTACCCGTTCCACAACCTATTTCTAAAATCCTTCCACTTAAGCGAGGGATAAGTTTATATCTTTCATTTCGTGCACCAAAATGTACCGCATGCACAGTCAAATCATAAAGAAGTCCAGATTTATCGATAATTCTTGAAAAAATGGATTCTCTAATCTTTTTTCCCAATGCAATCAACCAAATGAACGAATGGATATTTGTTTGGAGGTATTAAAGTTTTAATTCGGCGAACAATAAACTTCCAATCTAGACGCAAACGTCTTTTAGAGCATTTGATATTGCATATATATATGCTTATCTAATTAATTACCGCATTAGGTTTGATAGAGTCAAAAAAAACTTCTTAAGATGACTCTATAGGGTAATTTGCTTCTTTCCATGCCCTCCAGCTTTCGTCGTATGCGATCACGTTTTCAAATCCATAATCAATTAATTTCTCTGCCGCAATTTTTTTCGCAGGACAGTTGATATCCTCAGAATATGTTATTATTAGATTATCTTTATCGAACATCGAATCTACTTTTTGTTCATTCATTTCTGAAATCAAAAGATGAATGGCCCCAACAATGTGTTCTTCTTCATAATCGGGTGTATCTCGAACATCAAGGAGTATAAATTCTTCTCCTTTTTCAATTTTTTCTTTTAGTTCTTCCGTGCTGATTATTTGAACCATTTTTTCATCTCCAGTTACAAGAGATTTTGAGAAAAGTTATGAGTATTTTCGGGTTCACTGAAATTCATGCTTCTTGGAAGTTCCCTAAGGCAAAACTAACTACTTCAGTTAGTGCAGGATGAATGTGCATTGCTTGATACAAGGGTAAGATTGTTCCATCGCCGCAATTCATAATATTGGTAATTTCTTGTATGAGTATCGAGGCGTGGACTCCAATTATGTGCGCCCCAAGAATCTTTTGCGTTTCTCTTTCGACTATTAGTTTTAAGAAACCTGGAGGATTGCCCATAGCTTCTCCCTTGGCGGTGTCTTTGTAATTGTTTTTTGCGATCAGGAGTTTCCCTTCACCAAGCTGTTCCCTTGCTTGCCGTTCTGTTAATCCTACCCCAGCAATTTCGGGATTACTGAAAACCGCCCAAGGTACTGCATGATAATCGGCCGCCACTTTAGTAGCGTGATCTCCATGATCATGTCTATGAACTTCTTCTGGGTGAAGAGTGCTATGTGCATTATACCATGTTACCCGTGCTTCATAATTTGCGACGTGTTTAAACATGTAATGTTTAGGTCCAATCGCGTCCCCAAATGCCCATATTCTTTCTTTGCTAGTCTCAAAATACTCATTTACCTTTACCCAGCCACCCTTAGCACCTATTTCTACTCCGGTCTTTTCTAGTTTAAGGAGATCCGAATTAGACCTTCTACCTGCAGCAATTAAAATAGCTTCAGCACTAAGTCTTGTTTCCTTCCCAGTGTCATTTTCTTCGGCTATTACTTCTTTCAGCCCACCTTGAATCTCACTGACCGATTTAACTTCATAGCCAGTAAAAATATCCATTTTCTTACCCATTTCACTCTTTAAAAGCTCTGATATTTCCGGTTCCTGTTCTTTAACTAATCTTGTAGCTCTTTGAACTATAGTAACTTTACTACCCATGCTTGAAAGGAAATGTGCATATTCACAAGCAATATAGCCTCCTCCCACCACAACAAAGCTCTTAGGCAATTCTTCAAGTTCAAGGAGAGTGGCGCTTGTTAAGTAATCAATATTGTCAAGTCCTTCGATAGGGGGGATATAAGGACGTGCACCTGAAACTATAAACACGGCATCTGCCTTTATTTTAGTGCCATTAACCTTCAGTGTGTAATCGCTTACAAACTCACCAATTCCCTTATACCATTTTAAATTTGGTACTCGTTCTACGTACTGTTCTCGCTTTTGATCTTCTGCAAGGATGCCTCGCATCCTGTTCATGATATACTTAAAATCAATGGAGACTATTTTTGCATTAATTCCAAATTTTCCAGCATTTTTGATGGTATCAACTACATCTGCAGGATATAACAAAATTTTGCTCGGAATGCAACCACGATTCGCACATGTACCTCCTAATGGGCCTCTTTCGATTAAAGCAACCTTCATCCCGTGAGATAACGCATAATCAAGAATAATCTCTCCAGAACCAGCACCTATTACCATAACATCGAAGTTGTCCACAAAATACACCTCGTTCGTATTACAGAAGTATTGTAAACAATTTAAGAAGATTTGAAACCATCCAGTAAGATATAAACCTTCTGATCACGGAAAAAATTCGTCTAAGTTATATAAATAGAGTTAAGGTGTAATAAAGTAAATTAAGAGAATAACACTGCACAGATGAATGGTATGGTTTGAAATAGTAGAACGGGAAGATACAGAAAGAGGGAGATGTGTTTATGAGTGGTAAAATTGACCCAGAAGCACTCCGTAATTTAAGTTCAGGCCTCTATATTGTCACCTCACACTTCAAAAACAAAACAAACGGTCAAATAGTCAATACTGTAATGCAGGTTGCTGGTGATCCGCCCTGTGTTGCGACGAGCATCAATAAGAAGAACCTAACTCATGATTATATCACCAAAAGTGGTATGTTTGCTATCTCAGTCCTTGCTGAATCTACGCCGATGAAATTTATTGGCCGTTTTGGTTTTAGGTCAGGCAGAGACATTGATAAATTTGACCAGGTTTCCCATAAGAAAGGTGTTTATAATAGCCCCATGATCACCGAACACACTCTTGCAGTTTTGGAGGCCAAGGTTCGTGACCAAGTTGACGTTGTCACCCATACTGTGTTTATTGGAGAAGTTGTTTGTTCTGAATTCCTGAGGGAAGGGAGACCACTTACCTATGCGTGGTATCACGAAGAACTCAAAGGAAAGAGTCCGAAAACTGCGCCAACTTATATGAAACCTTAAGAACGTTGAAAACTCATAAAAGTACAATCGATTATAGCTACAGAATAGCCGTTTCTAACGTAGGATGCTATATACCCTATGTTGAGAGATGGGAACTTAAAAATCGCGAAATCATCGTTGAAAATGGGTAAATTAGCAGTAAATCAACCACTCAGTTCACCGAATCTGCTTTTGTTACAGACTTATCTTTTGAGTGTCGTAAGCTACATGAATGTACTCATAAGATCCCAAATACGTTTCTAATTCGTCATGTGGTTTGCATCGATGTGACATATGCATCAAGTATGTTTCTTTCGCATTTGATATTTGGGCGAATCGAATAGCCTCAGAAATAGACATATGAACTTCTTTGAAGCGTTCTGTATCTGCATCCGTAAACATGTCGGTTATCAAAACATCAGGTGAAGCATTTTGGATTAATTTAAGGCTTTCTTCAGGAATACTAAATCCCGTATCACCAGTAATCACAATCTTCTTGCTTGTCTCATCTTCTATTAAAAAGCCTATAGGTTTTGTTAATGCGGATTTGTGCAGCACATAAAATGGAGTTATTTTCAACCCATGATAATCTATTGGAACGTATGGTTCTAAAGGATGTGGTGTGGTTTTGACTTTAAATCTAAAATTCTTGATAAAATTTAGAGTTTCCTCCGTACTAAGAACATCTAGACTGCCCCTATTATGATAAAAATCGCCGAAACCAACCATGTGATCGTAGTGCATGTGTGTCCAGAATATCGCATCAATATCTTCAATCCCAGCTTGGAGTAACTGCATTCTACAATCAGGTCCAGTATCAATAAGGATATTTGTGGTGTTTGTCGGATCAGATTTAGAATAATGCGTCAATAAAATTCCAAATCGTGTTCGTGAAAACGGAATGCCGTTTTTTCTCGCAATTTCACATGTTTCACACCTGCAGGCAAGTTTTGGAGTTCCGATAGAATCTCCTGAACCAAGAATAATTATATCAATTGGCATTTAATTACATCCCTAAAATTCATTAAATTTCTCGGGTACTCTTTAACATAAGCACGCCATCATATTTTTCTAATTTTTCAACGATCTGTTATAGAATATCATTTTTTATTTTTATCGAGCCTGATTCAAAGCTAATTTTTCTTCAAAGTGATTCCTATGACAAACATGATTTTTTTTCTCTCTCTCTAAATATAAACATTCAAACATTATAATCAATATATTTTTGAATCCTAAAGTTTTTGCTCTTAGCGCACTTATTTGAATTTGCTGTTGTTTGAATTAGAAATTATGATGTTGAACCAGCGGCTAAAATTTGGAGTTGCGCAAAAAATGAAAATTAATCTTATCCAGGTACCGTATGATTTAGGGGAGGAGCAAGTTGGAATGGGAAAGGGACCAATTCGTTTTATCCAAGCAGGTGCAGATCGTAATCTGTTAGACCAAGGTTTTGAAGTCAAGGTTGAGACAATTAAACGAGATGTTCCTGCAAAAGATGATATGCTGAAGAAAATAGCTAATATCAATGCTAATCTTGCAAAGAGCATAAAAAAAGCTATCAGTGAAGGTTATTTCCCCTTGGTGCTTGGAGGAAATTGCAACACCATCCTTGGCATACTTGCTGGGTTGCCCCCATCCAAAATTGGGATAATCTATTTCGACGCGCACGGAGATTTTAACACCCCAGAGATCTCTATAAGCGGTTTCTTCGATGGAATGCCTCTTGCCATTGCGACTGGACAGTGTTATCCAGACCTCTTAACACATATTGGAAATATGAGCCCTATCCCCGAGTCACACACTATGCACGTTGGTGCTCGTGATCTAGATCCTAAAGAACGGGAACTTCTTGAGAATTCAGAGGTTCAAGTTGTCACTACTGATGAATTAAAAGAAGATATAGAAATGAGAATACTACATTCTGCACTTACAAAACTTCATCCTCAAGTCCAAGAAGTTTATCTCCATATTGATATTGATGTGATTGACCCACAAGAAGCACCTGGCGTTAATTATAGGACTCCAAACGGGCTTAGTCTGGACGAAATGGAGAAAGCAATAAAGACGATTGCCGCACATTTCAGGATAAAAGCAGCAGCTCTTACCGCCTATAACCCGGATCACGAGGAAGATGAAAAGACGCTTCAAACGGGTTTTCGCCTTTTGAATGTAATTGCAGATGCTGTAGCCAGCTCATTAACATCAAAATAAAAGTTTATTTTGGAAATCATCACTTTAATACTACTGAACTATTCTGAATATAAGCAGGGGATCACATGATTGTCGTCATAATCGGTCATTTGAAGAGAGCAGTTCGTAAATTTACAAAAACGGATTTCTTCAAAGCATTCATCTACATTATAGTTGCGGTATCAATCGCGACCATTGGTTTTTCTTATTTAGAGGGACGATCTCTTGCGGATTCCTTTTATTGGGCAGTTATCACGCTTACAACAGTCGGATACGGTGATATCACCCCCGCTACATCTGCTGGACGGATTTTTGTTGTTTTCGTCAGCATTTTGGGAATTGGAATGGTTGCGATTTTTGCGGGTACATTTGCTAGTTACTTAATAGGAATTCAACCAGAAAGAGAAATGCGGAGGCTTAAGAAAATGACAGATATAGTGTTAATTTGTGGATATAATGAAAAAATTAAAAATTTCCTTAAAGAAATAGACATTAACTCAAAGGAATCAAAGGATATGGTGTGCATAGCGCCATTAGAAGAAAGACCAGAAGACCTTCCAGAGAGCATTGTTTTTATCTCAGGGAAACCATATGAGGACAAGTTTTTACTGAAAGCTAAGATCTTTGACGTTACTGAAGCAATAATCTCTTTAGATCATGATCAAGACGCTATTTTAACCGCCTTAGCAATAGGGGGACTCAATCGTAAAACTGAAATTATTTGCAATGTCATTAGAGAAGAGAATGTAAAACATCTGTACAAAATCGGTGTCAAAAAAGTGCTATGTGATGAGACTGTAGGTGGGCAAATGCTTGCTTCGATGTATAAGGAAGAAGCTACATTCGAAATTCTTCATCACGCTTAATCTAAAAAGTATTTGGACAATTACACTTAAAAAATACACAAAATTCAATTCTCATCCATTCTGCAACGCTCCGCTATGTAAATCTTCACAGAAGCGCTATAATTGTTTTTTATAACTCCTTGCAATGCCATTAGGAGGTTATAAAATGAAAAAACTTGACGTGATCATAATTGGGGCAGGGAGTGTTGGAACGCCAACTGCTATGGCACTTGGAGAGATCGGTGAGTTTAAGATTGCAGTAATTGAGAAAAATGCCGAGGTGGGACAAGGACAAAATAATCGAGCGCTCGGAGGAGTAAGAGCAACTCATTCGAATTTTTCGAAGATTATCACTTGTCTCAAATCTATCGAAGTCTTTTCCAACTGGGAAAAGAAACATGGCGATAACATTGGATGGGATAGAGGAGGTTACTCCTTTCTAGCGTATAGCAAAGAACACGAGGAACTTCTAAAAAGAAGTATAGACCTCCAAAAATCTCTTGGATTAAACAATGACTGGTTGAATGCTGAGCAGATAAGTGAACTAATACCGGGAATTATACGGAAAGGATTACGAGGAGGATCATATTCACCTGAGGATGGGAGGGCTTCGCCTCCTTTAGCAATAAACGCTTTTTACAAATATGCCTTGTCTTTAGATGTAGAATTCAAATTTAAGGAAATTGTAAAGAATTTTTCAATAAAAGACAATAAAATCAAGGGTGTTATTACGAACAAAGATGCATATGAAACAACTTGGGTCATAAACGCAGCAGGTATATCCGCATCTAAAATAGGAGCTCTTGTGGAGTTAAATTTACCAGTCTATCCTGACCTTCATAAGGCTGGAATCACAGAATCTGCAAGATCTTTAGAGCACTTTACCAAACCACTTGTCGTTGATATACGTTCTGTTCCTGACTGCAATAATTTCTATTTTTTTCAAAACCAGGAAAACAAAATTGCATTTACCATTAGCCCCACACACAAAATGCCGGGTTATGGTGATGTTGTGCCCATTTTTGCTGAAAGAATGGAAATGCTAATACCTAGTATAAAAAGCCTAAAAGTGCTCCGAAAATGGGCTGGAGCGTATCCTATGACGCCAGATGGAATTCCAATTGTCGGAACTGTGGATTCAAGAGAAGGTTATATCAACACCGTGGGGATGTGTGGTCAAGGCTTCATGTCAGGACCAGGGATAGGACAACTCATCTCCCGAGTCATCACAAACCAACTGACGGAAGCGGATAAAGAAGTGTTGGAAGGTTTTTCACTTACTAGGAGTTTGAAAGAACCAGAAATTCTACAATAATATTCTAAAAACTTTGAATTACTTAATAGGAACTCTAATTTTTGTTTACGGTCAATTTTGATGTATAGCAAGTGAGATGAGACAAATAGGAATTTCAGAGATTCAGAAGAAAATTATTTATAATACAAAATCGGGGTGAATCATAGGTGATGAATTTAAAAGGATAATCAAAATATCAGTTAAGTTTCAAATTCAGTCGCTTGAAAAAGGAAATGTGAAAACTAATACACCCGAACTATTAATGAAACAATGGATAATGTCTGAAACATAAAAACGTTTTTTCACGCTTAGTATAATTTACTAAATGAGTAATTGAATGCTTCATAAGTTAGGCACTTGTACTAGGCACTTGGGCACTTGAGTTTCGGGCATTGCGATCTCTGTGAGTATTTAGGGATCTAATTCACTTGAGAAAGAGCGAGGATGAGAAGATATTGTGTGCCTCAAAAACGAGAAAAGAATATCGAATTAAAATAGTCGTTGCTGGAGACGGGGGAGTAGGCAAAACAAGCTTATTGAATCGATATGTTTCAGACACATTTTTAACAGCAATGAAGATGACTATTGGCACAGACTTCTTTTCTAAAGTTATGGAAAGAGATAATAGTGTAGTTAAACTTCAACTGTGGGATTTTGGTGGTGAAAAACGGTTTCGCTTCCTTCTTCCTGGTTATTGCAAGGGCGCCCGTGGCGTGTTATTGGCATTTGACCTGAATGATTTTACGACATTAATGAGTTTAGATGAATGGATCCAGATTGTTAAGGAAAACACAACAGATCCTAAAATACTTCTTGTGGGAACTAAAGTAGATATCGCGGGAGGAGTCACGGAAGAGGAATTCATTAGAGATTTTTGTGAAAAGCATAATATACATGAATTCATCCCAACAAGCTCAAAAACTGGAGAAAACGTGGATTTTGTCTTCCAAGAATTAGTTGATCGAATCCTCGCGCCTTTAATTCCTGAAATTCCTCTTGTACCTATTACTCCACCTGAGATCCTTGAACCTACTACCCCTCTGGAAGCCCCCGAACCTATTACTCCACCTGAGATCCTTGAACCTACTACCCCTCTGGAAGCCCCCGAACCTATTACTCCACCTGAGATCCCCGAACCTATCGCTCCACCTGAAATCTCTAAGCCCATTATCCCACCTGAAATACCCGAACCTATCACTACTCCACCTGAGATCCCCGAACCTATCGCTCCACCTGAGATACCTAAGCCCATTATCCCACCTGAAATACCCGAACCTATCACTACTCCACCTGAGATCCCCGAACCTATTATCCCATCTGAAGTCTCTGAACCTACCCCTCCACCTGAGATACCTAAGCCTATTATCCCACCTAAGATCCCCGAACCCACCCCTCCACCTGTAATACCTGAACCTACTCCTCCACCCGAGATCCCTGAGCCCATTACACCACGTGTAATTCCTGAACCTACCCCTCCACCTGAGATACCTAAGCCTATTATCCCACCTGAAATCCCCGAATCTATCCCTGTCCCAATTCTATCGGATATAGAATTTACCCTTGAACCTGGTGAAAACAAAGATTGGAAAATCAAACTTTATGTATTATCAAGAGGTGGGTTTGGTCTTCGTGCACTTAAATTTCTAAAGAATCAGTCTATTGAATTTGAGTATGTATTTGTAGACGAGTTAGACGAAAAGGTTGCAAATGAATTACGTGGAATATTGAAAGAGAAATATGGCCGACATGTTTCCTATCCTTTCCTTATTATTGATGACAAAAAGTGCTTAGTTGGTTTTGACGAAACTGAATACTATTCAATTTTTGGCAAGTAATAAGCAACTAAAATAGATTTTTATTTAACACAAGTACATATTTTGAATGGTGAGTGTTTTGACTGTATCCCAAAAGGAAAAAAATATTGAAGATGCAAAACTATTTGCTAAAATGACTGCTAAACATCAAGGATGGGAGTTAAATCACGATAAAGAACTTAACGAGTTGCTCTTTGAAGGTCTAACTACTAATTGGAATCGATATGGATATTTTGCCTGTCCTTGTCGACTTGCCGATGGAGTTAGAGAAGAAGATAAGGATATTATCTGCCCTTGTGAGTATGCTAAACCTGATCTTGAAGAATATGGGCATTGTTATTGCGGTTTATATTTGACAAAAGAGTTTTTTGCGTCTGGCAAGCAATCTAAATATATCCCAGATCGCCGCCCTGAATAAGTCCCTTTTGTACGATTACTTGTTTGCCATTGTAAATTCTTCGACTGTTGGAAATTCAAAAGCTGATGCAAAATAAGTAGTTACTAGCTCCTCAAGGATCTCGGAGTCGTAGCTCCCACACACTCTCAAAAAGTCGGGAAAAATAACTGTTGGGCAGGCCACGATATCATGTTTCTCAGCTACCTCAGGCGTTTTTAAAACGTCTATTTTAATCATTTTTATTGGCAACATTTTCCTATCTATAACTTCCAAAAGACATTGTTCCATTTTAGGACAAGGGCCGCATAAGGGGGAGGTAAAAAAGAAAATCTCCAGAAATGAATCGTAGTTATTACTTGAATCATGATTATGGCTTTTGATTTTTTCTTCATGAATGTTAGACATGACTTACACCACCAATAGAAGTCATAGATGATTGATGTTTAAATTCTGAAGATGAGTAAAGCTTTACCAACTCGTCTAGCTCTTCTTCACAATTTCCATAGATTTTCATAAAATTTCGGAAAATTAGTGTAGGACATGCTACTATATTATGTTCTTCCGCTGCCTCAGGAGCTCTTAAAACATCTATTTTTGTTACTTTTATAGGCAATTCTCTTTGCTCAATTGCCTTTAGAAGTCGCCTCTCTAGTTTAGGTTGATGACTAGTAGGCGAAGTGAAGAACAGAATTTCTAGATTCGGATCTTGATTATGATTTTCATACTCTGCTAGATTGTTCGACATTTTTAACCCCACCAAAACTCATTTCTCGGGCGATAACTCGCCGAATTAACTCTTTAAAGACAAAATCCACGTTTTTTCCTGTTTTGGAACTTGTTGGTATGTATTCGTCGATTTCGTTTTGTATACAAAACTCTTTAATAATTTCTTCATCCAAAAGATTTGTATTGTCTGCTTTCGTTCCAACAAGAATTGTTACGGGATTTTCGGTATTCCCCCTGATAAGTTGTAGCCATTCCTTAACACTTAGTAACGTGGAAAAATCTGATAGGTCAAAGGCCAATAACACGCCACTGGCGCCGATACAATAATCCGGCAAAATGAATCTAAATCGTGGCTCGCCTCCAAAATCCCATATTTGAATTTTTATTTTATGCTCCTTGAAATCACAGGCTTGACTGAAAAAGTCTGAACCAACTGTTAAACTCATGCTTTCAATAAAGTCATTTGAGATGTATCTGTTTAGTAAACTTGTTTTACCTACTCCCCCGTCACCTGCGACAATTATTTTCATGCGATTATATTCCGTTTTCATTTTCGGACACTCTTCCAAAATAGTTTTCTCACCGTTTTCAATGCCAACGATGTTTAATGGGTTGTACAAAGACATTGTCGAAACTTTTTTCACCACCTAGTCAGAAGGGAACAGGAAAAACATCTTCTTTGTAGAAGAGAAAACGCTTTGTGTGATCTCTTTTATTCTCATCTATTTTTTTACTTAAATCATTCATTTCCATCTTGCTATCTCCTTTGATTCGTTCGTTTCCCAGTTATGAAGCGAGGAAAAGTGTTGTAGCATCGGATGTCAAAAGAGCTTTCTCATTTCTTTGCATCAAATCGAGGAGCTTCGTCCTGTCAAGGACTCCTGACAAGAAAGCCTCTACACCAACGAAAATATCTGCGATTGCTGTCATAAATTGCGAAAACAGTTGATAATCACGCGGTAGTACTTGTTTCGCATCTACGACTTCCCAGAACCTGTAGATGTATTCTTTTAACGGATTTAAAAGGTTTTTAAGATATATATCTGCATATTTTCCGTCTTCCTTGAAACCAACTTCCACGATTTTTCCAAACACGTTTTTAAGCACATCTTGTATATCCCATTCCATGCGCGTCACCCCAGCAAATTTTGATTTTTTGGTTGCCGCGATCGAAATTTTTTTGAAGAAAAAATTTTTTCATCGCGAAGCCAATCAAAAGAAGAAACGCATCAAACCTTGATAAATTCTGTCCCAATCTTTTGTTTTCTGTGCGGAGAAGATGCGTCTGCAATTCTTAACATTAATAGGTAATACGGTAATGTTCCCAAAATTGCATATTCATTTTACAAAATCACAAAAAGCCTATGACATGTTTATGAGTTTGGAAAAATTGAGTAAAAATCATAGAGCGAAAAAACAACTATACCTTTTTCAGCAGATTCATCAACACTCTTGGAATTTCGGAGTGTGAATGAACTTTTGCATAACGTCCTTTTCCAAATCTTGCCAGATCTTTACATATATGTTCTCCTTTTTTTCTGGCAGAGTTTTGGGAAGGCGACTGGATGACATGAAGTTTTTGGAAACTACGGGCAAATGGTCTGGGATCTCCTCCTTTATTGTATTCTCCGTCCGTTACAATAATGCCCCATTTTCGTGGATTCTGCCTTTTTTTCTCTAATTCTTTTAGTCCTTCTTTTAAAGCTGCTTCTATATTGGTGTATCCAGCGGGTTCCATGTCAAGAATTCCTTCAATCAACTCGGAAATTTCAGTATTCGCATCTATTTTTTTGATAGTATTTGCGTCATTATTGAAAATAATCACTGAATATTCATCCTTATGCATATGATGCGACAGTACTGCGACTGTAAGACACGCGTTTACCAGCTTTTCACCATACATCGACCCTGAGGTATCTAACATCAACACGCCTGTCTTTTTTCGTTCGGTTTTTTCTATGCCTACGATGTCGCTATATTTAAGATGTTCTGAATTCTGTTCCAAGAAGCGATCAATAGTTTCTTCCACAGAGAACTCAGACATTCCAGGCACATATATAGTATCCCTCTTTAGATCGCCTCTTAATCCCCGCCCACTTATCCGCATAGCGGATTTTATGATAAAATTTCGCGTTAATCTCCGAAAAATCGGGAGATATCCTTGAGAAAATGACTTCTTAAGGAGAAAGAATAACTCGGGAATGGCTTCTGAACTCTTCTGAATATTATTGGAAAATAATTCAACACCATCTTTAGAAGATAATGTATCAGCTACAGCTCGTTGACTGCACATTGAGAGCCCTAGAAGAGCAGAAAGATTCTCATTTTGAATGGCAGTTTCAGCAAGTCGAGAGATCGTGCTATAGGGAAGACCTTCTGCCAACTGAGAATAAGATTTTGGAGATTTTTTGGATCCGGCTGCAATTTCAGATTCTAAGATATCTTCTTTTGAGAAATTCCATGATGGAGAAAATTCTTTTTGTGATACATCATCAAGGACATCTGGTTGAAATGAAAATGTCCTCTCCTGTTCTAAAAATCCCCCAATACATATCCTACGATTTCTCGTATAACATCTTCAACCGATTTCTCTAATCCATCCTCAAGTTCGATCTTGGTTGCCAACGCCATAATTGCGCTGCTTACCCAATCTTCATACGTTGGGGAGTCATAAAATCGAATAATGTTTGCGAGATCAATAGCACCTCTAACTGAGGACCCTCGTCGAAGGTCAGCATAACCTCTTGTAGTACGCACAATTGCGACTACTTTTTTGATGGTATCTTCATCTTCACATTGGGATTGGAGTTTCACAATTCGTCTTTCTTCCTCTTCATCTTGGAAATCTAATTTGACCCATACAAATCGGTCTCTTAGAGCTTCACAAAGAGAAGTTGTGCCAATAAATTCTTCAGGATTTTGAGTAGCAATTATCTGAAAACCGTTTTCTCCTGTAACTGTTCCAAGTTTGGGAATAATGATTTGCCGTTCATCAAGAGCAGGTAAAAGCACGTTTTGCGTGCCCTCTGGAAGTCTATTAGCCTCATTAATAAATAAAATTGCGCCAGCCTGCATAGCTTCAGTTAAAGGACCAGGCACAAAAGAATTCCACGTCCATCCTTCTTTAACAACTAATGGAGGGTCGAATATACCAGTCAATTTCGTTTCTGTAAAACGTTCGTCACCATCGACCCTCAGGAAGTCTTTGTTAAAATGTGATGCCACAGCTTTTGCTAAAGTTGTTTTTCCAACTCCAACTGACCCTTCAATAAGAGCATGTTGTCCAGCAAGATGAGCTATGACCACTTTCTTGAGTTCATGCTCTCTTCCAACGATATCATAATTGGTTTGGATCTCTTGGGCTATTTCGTTAACATTCATTTTTCTATTTCACCTAAGCTGTATGAAATTCATATTGTCATAAAATTCTTACAATTTTGGTTATTGTAGTCGAGTTCCAAATGTTTGTAACGGAACTGATTAAAAACATTTTGCATTATTCGAAAAGCGTTTCTTAGTATCCAATTCTTCCCTGAAAAGAAACGTACCTGATTTAAAATACAAAAGAAACTATCTTATGCCTGTATTTAACAAAGATTTAATTAACTAAGAAGCTGAAGTACCATTCTCAATTGTGCGTCTTAATTTCAGCAGTTTTTCCTCAAGTGTCGATACTATTTGTTCGTTTTGTTGATGGTTTAGCACTCCACCACAAGTTGGACATTTAAATGAATTTTCTACAGCTTGATTGAATGTACAGCGAGGGCAAGTTGGTGTCGAGCATTCAAAAAACATGTTCATTTGCTCGTATGAGAGCCGATCTTCAAGTATTTTTAGCACTTGTCTCTTTCGTTTCAGTAACAGTTCTTTTACGCGGTCAGGAACCAATTTCCAATAATATACGAACCATCCAGTATTCTGATCTCGCGTTCTCCTATACGCAGCTAACTGATTATCATACAATTTATAGAGGATTTTCCTTACAACGTTTAATCTGAGTTCAGTTTCTGAAGCAATTTCTTCATCTGTTATTTCTTGTTCTTCAGATAAGATCTCAATTATCTGGAGTGCGTCATTGCCTCCGATCTCTTCTACGAAGGTATTAAGTATATCTTGGTGCTTTGTCTCTTGCTGGATCTTCGATTCCTCCTAGAAGCGGTAGCTAAACCGCCTTTTTTTCTGGACGTCAATGAACGCCATGTAGCTTTCCTTGAAATACCCCCATCTCATAGTATACGATGTTAAAGTTTAAATGTCTTTTATTAGGAGTAATCGCACTATTGTAATGATCTATTAGGACAATTATGGATTCTCATATCTTTAGTTGTGTGTTAATAACCACGATTTTGGGAGAATAGCAACTTAGATCAAGAAATTCTATGTATCCAGAGTTTTGCTTAATAGAAAAAATCTGACATAATAGTGGTAAATAGTAAGAAGTTCACAGAAATAAGATCTTATAGCGCGTTCTAGAAAAAAAATTCCGTCAATGCCTGAAAAGGTAGTCAATCATATTTATTAAAACGCAGGTAGCGACATGTTTCCTTGCAGATAAGAGCAATTTGCTTTTTTCAATTGAACAAATGATCGCTTTTATTTCACTACATTTTGATATAGTGATATTTTTTATTATACTGGTTCAATATTCTTTAAAAAACACGATGTTTCTTAAAGTTCAGCGAGTATAACTTTACCTTTGTCAAGAATTGCACTCCATCACGCGTTTACCTCGTGCAGTCGGAATTATTTTTAATTTAGCCCCCTTAAATTGTATACTTCCCCTAACAGCGTTTCCTTCGAATAATCGATCCAAAAAAATGCAAAGGGCTGCGATTTCAGAATGTGGCTGGTTCGTAACAGCAACATTATACTCCGATATCTGGTAAATCTCTCCGGGTACCTTTTCTGAACCTACAATGATTAGTTTTTTCTTTGGTGATTGCTTTATCCCTTCGATAACTTCAGGAAGTGGAAGCCCATACATCGTTAAATGAATAACCTCTCCTCCCTTAGTTTGCCATCTTTCAATTATATCACTCCATGAGCCCCCCATTTCAACAAAGAATGGTCCTCCGAATCGTTCTACTACTCCCTCTATATTAACTTTAAGTTCTTTATCAGTTGTATCGAAGAATATCCCATCCGCTCCAAATGCTCTGGCAACAAGCGCGGTATGTGTGCTAACTCGCTTATCACGTGCGGGACGATGACCATATCGTAAAATTGCGACTTCTTTCGACAAATTTATCCCTTCCAACAGAATATTAGGATCAGTCTAATAATATTTTTAAGTTATTCATTCTAAGTTAAACAAATGCAAACAAAAGTGTGAAACCTGGATGACGCCTGTTAGTAAAGGAGAAAGAATATCATTTCCATTACGTAAAATTACTGAAGGAAGAGTCTCTTTCTATATACCAGATACCGCAGAAAAGGATACAAATTTTGTAAAGACACCTGTTTTTTATAATCCATTAATGGAATTGAATAGGGACATATCACTACTAGCAGTTCAGGTGTTTCAACAAGAAGAAAAACAACGCCAAATTCGGTTCTGTGAACCATTAACAGGTTGTGGAGTCCGAGGTATTCGAATTGCATTAGAAATTCCTGATGTTCAACAAATACATCTTAATGATAAAAACAAGTCTGCATACGAACTGACAAGAGAGAATATAAGAGAAAATGAATTGCAAGATAAAGTTACTGTATCAAACGAAGATGCGAACCTCTTTCTTGATAAGCAAACTTCAAGCGGAAATCGATTTGACGTTATTGATATCGACCCCTTCGGATCTCCTGTAACGTTCATTGATTCTTCCGTCCGTGCACTTAGAAAAAAAAATAGTTTATTGTGTGCTACAGCAACTGATATGGCTCCTCTTTGTGGTGTCTATCCAAACGTTAGCCTTAGAAAATACGGAGGATACTCCTTAAAGACAAAATATTGCCATGAAATCGCTGTTAGACTATTAGCAGGATGTATTGTAAGGACCGCCGCTCGATTTAGCATGGGCACCAAAGTGAGATTCGTCCATAGTACAGATCACTATATTCGAGTTTATGTGGAGACAGATCATGGTGATACAAAAGCAAATATCTCTTTGCAGGAATTGGGTTATGTGTTACATTGTTTTTCATGTAGTTATAGAGAGCTTGTTAGAGGAATGTCTACTCATCTCGTTCAGTTTTGTCCTAATTGCAATTCAGTTTTATCAATTGGTGGGCCTTTATTCGCGGGGGAATTATTCGATAAATCGTTTTGTGAAAGAATAAAAAGTGAAGCTGAGAAAAGAAAGTTTGATGATGCAAAAAAACGTGTTACACGCCTTTTAGATAGGGTTATTGAAGAAGCAGACGGTCCTCCTCTATATTATGATGTTCATTCATTATGCGACGAATTATCCATTCGAGTTCCAAAAATAGAGCACGTAATGAGCGATTTAGAGAAAAATGGTTTTAAAGTAACAAGAACGCATTTCAAGCCTACTGCGCTTCGTACTGATGCAGGTGTAGAAGATGTTAAAGGTGTATTAATGAAATGTGTGAAAATCGAATGAGGCCTGTCAGTGAAGTAACTTAAGAAGTTCTTCACTAATTTCTTTAGCTTTTGAAATATCCTTTGCAAGATCAATAGTATTTCTTAAAGTAAGTGAATCAAAAGTGATTTCCTTAATATCTTCTCGGTTGTCTTGTACAAGATCTTTTAGAGGGCTTAGTTTTTGATGTGATAGAAAGAAAATCGGAAATAATTTTTGCCCGACTTCAAACCCATTTTGTGTGGCTAATTCTATAAACCTTTTATCAGCTTCTTTTTGATCCATTTTTTCTTTATTCCAAACAAGACGTGCTATTATAGAGACACGATCACCCGTAGTTTGAAGCCTTGGTTGAAGCAGTGCCATCTCTGATGATTTGGCGCTTTCTACAAGTTTTCCCCATCTCTCAACATGATAAGGGATGTAAATCACCCAATCTCCTGTAAATTTCAGTTCTACTTCAATTTGGGGAGTTTGAAAAATTGCGACTCCGCGTGAAAGATTAATTCGCGTTAATCGAAAATTATCTTCTGTTAAAATATTCGCATGTTTTTCACATCGAAGGGGAAAATCATGACCCGATGGGATTTTAAAAAAGAAGTGTAGCATAACTGATTGAAACCCCCAGATCACTCTAGAAATTTGAGATGCAGGAGTCTCTTGAATTTCCAACATTTGTCGTGCATTACAACGTGGGAATGTATGCTGACAATAACGGATATAATTAATACGAAGATCTAGTTTTTGATTTATTTGTTCTAATTTACTTCGAATTCGTTCGTGGTCCTCAAAAAAAAGATTTCTACACAAACCAACTAGCAAAGAAAGGTCTACAAGATCACTAGATTTGCGTTCATAAATAATTATATCGTCTAAGGCTCGCTGATAGAAATCAGAGTATACCTTTGCCTTGACATTCTCAAGAATATTTGGGGTCATAGTAACGACCAACTACATATATTTCAGAACTTCTTTTTCTCGAAGCATCAGGCTTGCTTATCAAGACTTTCTCAAAGATTTTTTTCATTTTATCAATGAACTCTTTAAAAAACTCTCCTTGAAAAACCTTAACGATGAAGTTACCTCCCCTAATGAGAAAATGGTTACACAGCCCTAATGATATCTCAGCTAGATATATTTGGCGGGCATGATCGATCTCCCAGTTTCCGCTTACATTAGGGCTACAATCAGAGGTTATTACATTAAAGCTAGTGTTATATTCTTTAATTTCAGTTATAGTATTTTCGTCCGTGATATCACCTAAAATTAACTTCACCTGGGGAATCGGAGTTATAGGCTGTAAATCAACCCCTACAACTATTCCCTCACCCACAAGGTCTTTAATCGCTTTTAGCCAACCACCTGGAGCGGACCCTAAATCTAAAACACTGTCGCCTTGCTTTATTAACTGGAATTTGTTATTTAACTGAATGATTTTAAAAGCAGCTCTTGAGCGGAGATTCTCTTTTTTAGCTTTTTTGTAATAAAAATCCTTTTTTCTTTCGTTTAACCACCGTTTACCCATCTATAAATGCTCCTCAATTAATTCATAGTTTAATGATAAAAAATACCTCTGTTTATATCCCCTTCCCTTATTGAACATCTATGACGATGCATTATTCAAAGAAGTTTTCGCGAGTTTTAGAAGCCAGTGATCCAAACGGACACAAAAAACGGGCGATATTGATTGTAGATCTCCACATCTCGCCAAATCACCGCAAGTGAAACAGGGACATCCCCCAAGAGTATTTTCAGATCCAATTTTCGAGGTACTTGAGGTTTTTGCAATAAGTCTGAAGCTCCATCTTCCATCCACAAGTTCCTTTTTTCTGTTAATTAGGCCTTTTTTTTCTAAGCGTACAGCTAGTCTTGAACCTTCTCGGCTTGTAGTTTCCAGCTTTTTCCAAAGATCAGACTGCAAAATACCTTGCACTCCTGTATTAAGAATGATCTTCATTGCATTATCTTCTAAAGTTGTCACTCTTGTCTTTCTCCTAAACTCCAGTATCATTGATTTATTGTATCATTTCATTTCTTGTATTGGTTCAACTGCATATATAATGGAGATCTAATTATTCTCAAATATTCTTAAACTCAATTCTATGTAGTATGTAAGTTCTAACATTTAAAGTATTGTTAATTAGGTAATGCGCGGCATTTTTTATTCTAAAAAATAAAGGGTTTCATGTGTTTGCCTTGCAGTGATCTGATTTTAATTGATCTTCTAAAAGAAAGTTCTTTATAAATCTAGCATATTGTTGGCTTCTTCTTTGCTTTTATCCTGGCTTCCCTTCTTCTCTAACAACCTCTTGATATGTCTCATCCTAACAAAAGATTCCCTTTCACGTTCTTCTAGGTACTGTTCAATGAAATTGATTGTTGTTGCAAGACGCGGGATAATTACATAATTCAAGGCATTAACCCGACGTTTAGTGCTGATAATCTCATCGGCTAACCGTTCCATTGTTGCGATGACTTGGGCGTAGTTGCAGATCTTTTCAAGTATCTTCTGGAAAAGGGTCACTGATTCGTCTAGCGTTGTCGGTGTGTCTATAAATCCGTAAAAGGGTGTTGTTTCATTACCTTCACGTTTTTTCTCAAGATGTAAAACAGGGACCCGGACTCCCATTAGATTTCTTGTTTCGGCTTCTATTTTGAACAAAGATGGTGCTATTGCAGAGATTTCTTTGAGCCTCATCGCCCCTAAAACCATTTTGGTTTCTTTTAACGAGGTAAATGCTCTTGAAACCATTTCAGAGAGTTCTGTTCGTACTGTTTTAACGTCTTCTAGAATCGCAAAGAACTCCATAATAAGGGCATCCATTTTTTCACTCAAAAGTCCGTGACCTTTCACGGCAAGTGACTGTCTGTCTTTTAAAGACAATAATTCCATTCTTGTGGGTCGGACGCCCGCCATAAGTTCACTCATTTACTTTTCCTCCGTGATCCTCATATAAAGGAAAGAATATTAGTAAAGAATATCTTATTCTTACTGCGCGCGATATGAAGGATGCCATTTTTTAATTGTATCAGGGTCGATCCTTTTGAGTTCTTTTTCGGGTAATTTTGTAAGAAGTTCCCAGCCAATATCCAATGTCTCATCGATTGAGCGATCCTCATCCATCCGTTGGCTTGTGAATTCTCGTTCGAAGCGCTCACTGAACTCTAAGTATCTTTTATCTCTCTCTGTAAGCGCCTCTTCTCCTACTACTGCTACAAGTTCTCGCAGATCTCTTCCTTCAGAGTAACCATAGTACAACTGGTCGGCAACTTCTCTGTGGTCTTCACGTGTTAGTCCTTTTCCAATACCTTCTTTCATCAAGCGTGATAGTGAAGGTAAGACGTCGATTGGTGGATAGATCCCGCGTCGATGCAATCCCCTATCGATGTAAATTTGTCCTTCGGTTATATAACCGCTTAGGTCGGGTATGGGGTGTGTTATATCATCCGAAGGCATTGTAAGGATCGGCATCTGTGTGATTGTACCCTTTCTTCCTGTAATTCTTCCTGCCCTCTCATAAATGCTTGCAAGGTCGGTGTAAAGGTAACCTGGATAACCCCTTCTAGCCGGTACTTCTTCTCGGGCAGCAGAAATTTCCCGTAGGGATTCGCAATAGTTCGTCATATCTGTAAGAATAACCAAAACCTGATAATCTTGTTCATACGCGAGATACTCTGCACAAGTTAGTGCTACGCGTGGTGTAATTATACGCTCGACAGCAGGATCATCAGCCAGATTCAGAAAGAGAGTAACACGTTCTAGCGCACCTGTCTCCTCAAAGTCTCTACGGAAGTAAGCTGCCTCTTCATAAGTAATACCCATGGCAGCGAAAACGATAGCAAACTCTTCCGCCTCTCCTAAAACCTTAGCTTGCCGTGCAATTTGAGCGGCGATATAATTGTGTGGAAGCCCTGCACCTGAGAAAAGTGGCAGTTTTTGTCCACGAACGAGTGTATTTAATCCGTCTATTGTAGAAATGCCTGTTTGGATAAACTCTCTTGGATAAGTTCGCGCTTCTGGGTTAATTGGAGCGCCTGTAATGTCGAAATGGTCATCAGGAATAATCTTCGGACCACGATCTATCGGTTCTCCACTTCCATCAAAAACACGTCCTAATATATCGGCAGAGACAGGAAGTTTGAGTGTTTCACCAAGAAATCTTACTGACGTTGCCGATGTGTCCAAGCCAGATGTACCTTCAAAAACCTGAACTACGGCAAGGCTCTCTGTTACTTCAAGTACTTGTCCTCTTCTTCTTTCACCAGAAGGTGTTTCTACTTCAACAATTTCTGCATATCCTACACCTGACACGCCTTCAACAAAAAGAAGTGGACCTGTAACTTCGCTAGAAGTTCTATATTCCTTCATAGTATCATAAGTCATAATAATTACCTCATTGATGAAATTTAATTCATGGACTTTTGTCAAGTGTATTTTTCTTTTAAAATTTTGCTAATTATTAATAATATTCCTCACATCTATTTCAGAAGGTTGAATTGAATGGACCTAGAATCGTGGGAAAAACTTAGGAAAATCCAAGGGATTGCCAACTACCAATTTGGGGAAAATATCGGAGACCTGTTATTCCCTTCAGAGGTAGTTATAGCACTTTCACCAAGTACAAAGCGGATTCGTCATGTTTACTTGAATGATGAACTGCTTGCAACATTACGCCCTAAAGATGGACTTTTTGCTTTGACCATAACCGGAGCGCAACAAATTCTTGAAAAAACAAGAGGAGATATCCGCTTTAAGGTTCAAGTCAATGATGAATCTGTTCCGTTTGTTAGAAAAGGCAGAAATGTATTTGCAAAACATGTAATCTATACAAGTCCTGATGTTCGTCCTAAGTCTGAAGTGATTGTAGTAGATAGTCTTAATAACCTTCTTGCTGTTGGAAAAAGTGTATTATCTGGAAATGAAATGCTCGCCTTTCAAAAAGGGATAGCAGTAAAAGTAAGGCGAGGTATTGGTGAAAAATGATATAATATTTACTTATATTAATGCCTAATGATAACTTACACATCTCATGATTAAATTATAATAAGGGTATAGGATACCGTCGGTTGTCGTCTCCTGAAACCAGAACTTTGTCTTATCACCATTTTTTTATATAGTTCAACCTACATATAACTCAAAAATTTTCTAAGGAGAACGAAAAAATGGTCAAAAAAGGGAAGAAGATTTCTCCAAGACAAATGAAGCGTATGATGAAACAAATGGGTCTAAAAGAAATAGAAGATGTACAAGAAGTCATCATCCGGACTTTGGAGAAAGAACTAGTAATAAAAGAACCTCAAGTCACTGTTATGACACAAGCGGGACAAAAACTCTGGCAAGTAGTAGGGCAGAGTGCAGAAGAAAGACCACTTTCTGGTGAAGTAGAAGACGAAGCTGTAGCAGTGATTCCAGAAGAGGATGTTCATTTAGTAGCCCAGCAATCAGGAGTTGATGTCGAAACAGCACGTGCTGCGCTTGTAGATGCTGGTGGTGATTTAGCGAAAGCCATACTTGCTTTGAAAACTCAATCATTATGATAACACGAGGTGCGTAAAAATCATATGGTAAGTGTTAACTCGCTTCATCAAAAGTGCCGAGACACTATCCCTGAAGAACTCCTCCCATATCTACCTCGCAGATGGTTTATTTTAGGACATGTGCTTCTTTTTCAACTTCATCCCAAGTTAGATCCATGGAAAGAAATGATTGGTAAATTTTTATTAGATGTAGATCATAGACCTGTAAGAACCGCGATCATGCAGATTGGAACCATATCTGGCGATTTCCGAATACCTCAATACAAATTTGTTTATGGAGATCCGCACACTGAAACCATACACAAAGAAGTGGGCTGTATTTTCAAACTTGATCCAACAAAAATAATGTTTTCTCCTGGAAACACTGAAGAACGCCAACGATTGCCGGGATTTGTCCAAGAGAATGATGTGGTCGTAGATTTTTTTGCTTGTGTTGGACAATGGTCGATTCCTATAGGGAAACATAGCAAACCAAAAAAAGTCTATTCAATCGAACTCAACGAACTTGCTTTTTCATATTTGTGTGAAAATATTCAACTTAACAAACTTGAGGATCAAATTATTCCTCTATTAGGAGACTGCAATGAAATAGCACCTGAAAAATGTGCTGATCATGTGATTCTAGGCTACTTGTTTAATACAGATAAATACCTGCAAAAAGGCATCAATGCATTAAGATCAAAAAAGGGTGGATGGATACACTATCATGAGACTCTACCTCACCATGAGTTCCCCTATTTGTCTATTAAAAAAATAAAAACAGCGAGTGAAGCACTTGGATTCGAAATAAAGGAAAAAAAAGTAAGACTCATAAAAGATTATGCCCCGGGCATCGTTCATGGAAGAGTTTCAGCTTATCTAAAGCCTTTATAGAATGAACTCTATGTAATGTTGTTTATATGACATTACCTCTAGAAGGAATCAGAGTCCTTGATTTATCACGACTTCTACCAGGACCATTTGCTACTATGTTATTAGCTGATTTTGGAGCTGAAGTGATAAAAATTGAGGATCCGATTCAAGGAGATTATATGCGCTGGTGGCCACCATTTTACACTAAAGATACAAACAAAGAGAGCGCAGCCTTTCTTCATCTGAACCGAAATAAGAAGTCTATCATTCTTGATTTAAAGGATCCAGAAGGGCAGGAGATTTTCTATAGATTAGCCGAGAAATCTGACGTGGTTCTTGAGAGTTTTAGACCAGGGGTTGTGAAAAAACTTCAGATAGATTATGATACAATAAGTAGAGTTAACTCCCAGATTATATACTGCTCATTGTCAGGATATGGTCAGACCGGACCATACAGAGACCTACCAGGCCACGATGTGAATTATCTAGGAGTTGCAGGGGTTGCAAGTTTAACAGGAGAGCCAGATCAACCAAAATTAATTGGTGTGCAAGTGGCAGATATTGGTGCTGGAAGTTTAAATACGGTCTTAGCAATTTTAATGAGTATAATTGCACGTAACAAAACAGGACGAGGGCAATATATTGACGTTTCAATGCTTGATGGAGCGATGACTTGGTTAGCGTTTGCGTTTCCTCGTTTTTGGGCATCAAAGGAAATTCCCATGAGAGGTGATGACTTGCTTACGGGCGGGCGTCCGGGATATGGAATTTATAAGGCTAAAGATAATAAATTTGTGGCAGTTGGAGCATTAGAAAAAAAGTTTTGGAGAAACCTTTGCACCACAATCAAACGAGAAGATTTACTTGAGCCAGCTGATATGGAAAAAAAAGAAATTAGTGAAATCCTAAAAAAAGTCATATTGACCAAAACCAGAGATGAATGGTTTGAACTATCAAAACAGACCGATATTTGCATTTCACCAGTCTATGAATTAGACGAGATAATGGCGGATCCACAAGTTCAAGCACGTGAAATGATTGTAGATTTTAAAGATGAGCGCTTTGGCAACATTAAGTACATAGGTATGCCATTCAAGCTTTCAGAAACGCCTGGCAATATAAGAACCAGAGCGCCAGGGTATGGGGAACACACTGAAGAGATTTTAAGATCTCTTAATTATTCAACGCAGGAAATTGAAACACTTCGCAAAAAAGAAGTGATTAGTCCTAAATATAAATAACGGAAAGTTTCGATTCAGAAATAATCAATGCAACAAAAAATAGGTGCTAAAAAATAGTGCAGAATAACCCTACGAACTAGGCGTAGAACTGCGCTTTTCTTTCATCCGCTCTGCTTTTGCCTAAAACTTTCTCAATAGCATTTTCGAAATCTTCTACTGTAGCTAGAATTGACTCATCCTCATCTTCAGGATTTGCAATTATTCGACGAATTGCAAACATTCCTGCTTCTGTGCAAATATTTTTTATGTCTGCTCCAGATGCACCCTCACTTGAATTCATCAACCGAGTAAAATCAATTTCAGAATCTAATTTCATATTACTGGAATGAATTTTGTAAATTGACGCCATAGCTTCCCTATCTGGCAAAGGAACCTCAATAATCCGATCAAAGCGACCAGGTCGAAGAAGCGCTGGATCTAGTATATCTGGACGATTGGTTGCAGCGACAAGTTTAACATCCCCACGAGGATCAAATCCATCCATAGCACTTAGTAATTGCATAAGTGTCCTTTGTACTTCTCTATCACCGCTTGTAGCGATTTCCAGTCTCTTTCCACCAATAGCGTCAAGTTCATCAATGAAAACAATACTTGGTGATTTTTCTCGTGCGAAAGTGAATATTTCACGCACTAATCGCGCTCCTTCTCCAATATACTTCTGAACTAATTCAGATCCAATAACGCGAATAAATTTCGCTGAAGTCTCGTGGGCAACAGCACGAGCAAGTAGTGTCTTACCAGTTCCTGGTGGTCCGTAAAGGAGAAGTCCTTTCGGTGGCTCAATGCCCACTTGTTCAAAAAGTTCTGGTCTTAACATGGGTAACTCAACAATTTCACGTATTTCTTTAATTTGGTCAGAAAGTCCTCCTATATCTTGATAAGTAACCTGTGGTGATTCTTCTACTTCCATTCCACGAACCATAGGATCCATGACAGGAGGCAAAATTTCAACTATTGACATCGAACGTTGGTTAAGAGCAACACGTGCTGAATTTGTAACCGTAGAAGGGTCAAGAGAGGGTGAAACTTGAACCACGAAGTGAGGACCCGTAGTACTCTTCACAATAACGCGCTTATCTTGTAAGACATCAATAATGCTACCAGCTAAAAGTGGAGGTGCGCGTAATTGCTCAAGCTCAGTGTGCAATGTTTGAAGTTCGCGTTCTAGTTTTGTCTTATCAGTTTTGAGTATTTGTTTTTCGGTCTCAAGCGTTCTAATTCTTTGCTCAAAGTGTTTCATCATTCCCGTTTTTCTATCCATTTTCGAGACTAGTTCCTCAAGTTCGCGCTCTAGTTTGATTTTATCAGCCTTAAGTATCTCTCTTTCGGTCTCTATCATACGAATTCTATTTTCAAGTGTTCTTATCACATCACTTGCAAATTCTTCTCTGTCGTTTGATGATCCTGTACCTTCGTTCATTAAGTTCCCTCAGTTCACTCATTAGTCTTATTGAACGTAGTAACGAATAAATGTGTTTTTATATTTCTATGCATTAAAGCACTTTTCTCAAAGACAAAGATTTCTTTTCTTCAGAAAGATATATTCGACGATACAATGCGAGGTCCTCCTGAAAGCTTGGGGTTTATTAATGAACCGTAATACAAGGTATAAAGGAGAAGTCGATCATCATGATCCAGACCATCAAATTCAGGATGTATCCTGATGGGATACAAGAACGCAAACTCCATGAGATCTTCACAATCTATAACCGGGTGAAACGCATCGGTTATAACCTATTGTTTCATGGCGACGATTATATGGCAGCAAGCTTCGGTGAGGACAAAACCATACAACTATGTTTGATGAGTCTGTGTTACAATAACCCTTATGTCAACACCATCTTGAATGATAACAAGGCGAAACTGGAAGCACAACAAACATGGCTGGAAAAACGACGGAAATACATGAAACAGCAGATAAAGGTCATTACTAAGAAAATCAACGCAATAAAGGAGAAAAATAAACATGGCAGACGGTTAAAAGGGTTATACGCGCGTAGATCTTCGATAATGGCTAAATTAAACAATTTGCACCTTGAACCCGTGGTATTCGGCACTAAGAAATTGTTCAGAGACCGAATTCTTGGAAAAATAAGTAGAGAAGAGTTCAGGATAAGGCGTGATTCTTCCTTTAGTTGTATCGGAAAGAAACAGCACGGAGTTAAAAACCTGAATATCAAGGTATTGCCTGATAAGACAGTCAAGATACGAACTTTCTCTAAGCAAAAGGGACGGAAATGGCTTATTATCCATATATCAGTGAATCATGTGCAGGAAAAGTGGTTTCAACAAATTCTTAATGCTGATAAATGCACAGTGACAGTGAAAAGGAAACTCTTCAAGGGAGAAATACGCTACTTTGTCCATGTGTCGTATGAACTCCCAGAACCCGCACCAAGTTATGGCTACGAACATGGTGCCATCGGCTTAGATTTCAACTATAATTTTATTGCTCTTACCAATGTGGATAAAAACGGTAATTTACTCTCCTACCATAATATATCATTTGGCAACCTTCACAGCTATCGAACAGATAAACGTAACTTGTACATCTCCTACAAGATGGATAAGATCGTCAATTATTGCATTAATAAAGATAAAGGCATCGTGGTTGAGGATTTGCAATTCAACCAAGAATTTTCATATAATACAAAACGCAACCGAAAATTAAGCAATATGAAGACCACCGCCTTGCAACTATTAGAGAGAAAGTGTAAAAAGCGCGGTGTATCCATTCGAAAGGTATTCCCAGGATATACCTCTATCATGGGCAGATATAACTATTCAAGGTTACATAATTTGTCGGTACATCACTTAGCAAGTTGTGTAATAGCTCGAAGAGGTCTGGGCATTAAGGAAGCATTTCCATCCATTTACGATTGGGTACTTTCACAAGTTGAGGAGTTCATAGAACCTCATTTGAAAAAGGGTAGTCCTTACCGTAGATGGTCGATGATCCATGACCTTTTTGAGCACAGCGGGATAACCTCCTTCAAGACTGCCGAAATACTTAAAAAAACCGTATTAATGAAGCATGTGTTGAACTCGGTGACGAGCGCATAGCCCGATAACCTTAAGGCTGGTCTTTCCTCTCATGGAAAGATTGATGATTATTATAAAGCGTGGGATTTTATACATAATGACCCCGTTTTATAAATAATTGTAAGGTTTCACAAAATTCTCACTGTGCTCTAATTCTTGGATGTCTACTGTACAAATTTGAGGAGATAAATTTGCCCAAAAGAAACGTAGTAAGATATTGCGAGATATGTGGAAATGTAATTGAGGGTAGAGGGATTGAAAGATTGATTGAAGGTACGAAAATGATCGTTTGCATTAGTTGCGCGCGTTTTGGCGAAGCAACTAAAAGATCTCCTCCAGTCACTGCAGAAACTTCTGTAATCCCTGTACGAAGAAAAAGAAAAACTACTACCCGCACACACACTCCTAAAAGCAAGAGAAAAAAAGTTACTATTCCTTCTCCAGAAAAGTTCTTCAGTCGTTATGAAATCGTAGAGGATTACTCAGCGATTATTCGAAAAGCACGTGAAAAAATGGAATTGACACAAGAAGAACTTGGACAAGAATTAAACGTAAAGGGATCTGTGATTCAAAAACTTGAGACTGGTAAAACGAAACCCACAGATCCAAAATCCATTATAAAATTGGAGTCAATTCTGAACATCAAAATCCACAAACCTATTGAGAAAGAAGAGTATACACCCCCTAAAACGAAAGGGACAGATTTTACTACACTTGGGGAAGTTGTGAAATTTCGCAAAAAGAAGAAGGACGAAGAGTAACTAGGAGAATTAGGAAAATATGGTATACGAGTCATTCGAATTGACGGATGACCTTAGAGAAGCCTTGCCAGGAAAATTCATTGAACTTTCGGATGGAATTGTCCATTATGAATTAGAAGGATCCAGTAGAGACGTTGTTGTTCTGGTGCATGGGTTCTCATCACCGTTTTTCGTGTGGGATCAAAACTTCAAGTTTTTAGTAAAAAAAGGCTTTAAGGTATTGAGATACGATTTATTCGGTCGAGGCTATTCGGATCGCCCTAAAGTAAAGTATAACATGGATCTTTTCATCCGACAACTCTTCGAATTGGTTAATCAGCTTGGCTTAACACAACAAAAATTCAGTCTTGTTGGACTTTCAATGGGTGGTGGAATTTGCGTCGTTTTCGCTGATAAATATCCTGAATTAGTGAAAAAAGTATCGCTGATAGATCCCATTGGATTTCCTATGGGAAGAAGTGCCTTTTCATCGGTTTTAAAGACACCAGGATTGAAAAAATTGATACTAAGGCGTCTTAATCATGAAAAAATGATTGAGAATCAAAAAGGAGACTTCTATCGTTACGATAGGATCAATGAGTATCTGGAAAAATATGCTGAGCAAATGAGATACACTGGCTGGCTAAGAGCTATTCGATCTACTATTCTAAATCTGCCATTTGGTAATTTGAAAAAGACCTATGAAAGACTTGGAAGCAGGAAATTACCTGTGCAACTTTTTTGGGGAGAGTTCGATCAAACGATACCGTTTTCCAATAGTCAAAAGATTCGTGATGCAGTACCTGATATAAGGTTTCACCTAATCAAAGAATGCGGACACATGCCTCACTATGTCCGCCCTAATGAGGTAAACCCGCTACTACTGAACTTTTTGCAACAGTAAGAAATCATTGAAGATATTAGTTGCGTGAAAGAAAGGTAAGTTTAATGCAATTTATTTTTCTCAAAAATATCGGGATTTCATCGTTTTCAGTTAAAACAAATCTATAGTCAAATAAAAAAATCGATCTAAAATTCGTTTTGGGTAACAAAAGATCCATTAAGGTTGTTTACATACTTTTTTGCTCTAGTTATTACCTGAGATGACGCTTCAATTTCAAATGAGATCTCCGAGTTCATATTCTGTTGATCAAGGACATATGTCTGATCATAGAGCCATGAAATAAAACTCATGACTTTACCGTTTGAAGGAACAGTAATATATGCACGTTTAGTAGGAATAAAATCCATAATAGTTTCTCTTATTCTATTTAGATTGATTTTTTGAAGTGCTGAAATAGGTATACAAATTTTATCTCTGAAGAGTTGCATTTTTTCTTCGATTTCAAATTCATCACAACGATCTATTTTGTTTGCAACAACAAAATAGGAATTCATGTTAACAGTTATTTCTTTTAGTGTTTGTAGACAAACTGTGTACTTTCGTATTATTTCATCTTTTGTATCACTAAGATCTACTAAAATAGCAATTACGTCTGATAAGTTTATCTCCTCTAATGTACTATGGAAGGCGCGGATCATATCATGAGAAAGGCCGTCCACAAGTCCTACAGTATCTGTTATTAGAATCTTACAACCTCTAATATTTAGAAGTCTAGTAAACGTATTCAATGTTGTGAACAGTTTGTTTGCTACAGGAACAGAACTCTCAGTTAATGCATTGAGTAATGAACTTTTACCACTATTTGTATAACCCATCAATGCAACAAGTGAGAAGTCTAATCTTTTTCTTCTTTTTCTACTGATTGTTCTTCTTTTCCTATATTGTTCTAATTCATTTTCTATTCTCTTGATCTTTCTTTTAGTGCTTTCAAAATGTTTTTCAACAGCATATTGACCAGGTCCATGAAATCCTGGTAATTCAGTCTTCTTAGAAAGACTGACATATTCCTTTAAACGTGGAAGCGCATACTTAAGACTCGCAAGTTCAATTTGCAGTTTTGCTTCCTTAGATCCTGCTCTCAGGGCGAATATTTCAAGTATTAGTTCAGTTTTACTGATAACTTCACAGTTAAGTCGCTTCTGAAGATTATAAATCTGAATAGGTTTTAATTCGTTCTCAAAAATAACTTTGGTAGGCATAATTTGATTTACAAGTTCCTCTAATTCCTTAACCTTTCCTTTTCCGATTTGAAATGCAGAATTTGGTTCTCCAATTTGCTCTAATACATCAATAACTGTGTATCCAGCGTCTAAAGCAAGTCTATTGAGTTCTGCAATTCTCGATCTTTCTCCTCTATGTCTTCGCTCTACTAAAATCGCTGTAGCGGTATATGGTTCACTCATATCTGATATCACTTACTTCAAGTAAATAATTTAATGCAAAAAATTTGATCTGTCCATTTTAAATGTCATTTTAGGCTTTAATTAAACTTCGATATGGTATAAAAAACTAGATTTCTCTTAATATGACTTAGAAACCATATTTGAAAACAATACAAGTCACAATTGAAGTGTAAATTGTGAGTTGAATGTCTGATTATACCCCTCTTAAAAAGATAAATGCCCTTATACAAGGACCTCCCAGGACTGGAAAGAGTACATTAGTCGCTAAGCTTTGTTCTATGTTAGAAACAAAGGGATACAATATAGGAGGCATTCAAACCCCAGAGATTAGAGAAAAAAATAGACGAGTTGGTTTTTGGGTAGTTGATCTTCATACTGAAAAAAAGGAGATTTTAGCCCACGTTGAAATTAAAAGTAGATTTAGAGTAAGTAAATATGGTGTGGATCTTAACTCTTTCAATGAACTTGCTATCACTGCGATCAAATCTGCTATTGAAAATTATGATATAGTTGTAATTGATGAGATTGGTAAAATGGAACTATTTTCTGAAAAATTTCAAGACGTCGTGATAAGAGGATTAAATTCGAGTAAACCAGTCATCGGCACGATGGGCAAGATTAATCATCCTTTTGTGCGATTATTAAAGTCTAGATCCGACGTAAATGTATTAACAATTGATAGAGGGAACATGGAAGATACTTATCAAGAAATATGTAGGCTTCTCGGTCTAAGAACTATTTAATCAGTTTGCTCAAAGATAGATATTTATAAAAGAATTTAATCAGTTTATACAAAACTTGATAGTTTGCCCAGAAGGTCAACTACCCCACCCTAAAGGGTAGAGGCTTGTGAAAATCAAGCCTCTTAGTTGATTAGAGGGCTTCCGTTTATTAGGGGAAGCAGCAGTTGTTTAGGTTATGACACCCTGGGGTGTTCCACTAGCCCCTTGCTCTGTCGTCCGCTGATTATAAGTCCTGAGGGGTAGGGACGGTGTCACGGGCATGAAAGCCTTTACAACAGCCTCGAAGTGGACCAACCTACTTTAAAGCAATTTAAAGGAGACGATAGGTCTTGAGAGTACCTATCTACGTGTTAAACATGAGAGGGCAACCGCTTATGCCAACCACTCAAAAAAAAGGAAAAAAATTATTAAGAGAGGGTAAGGCAAAGGTTGTAAAACGATGTCCTTTTACTATTCAATTAACCTATGCAACTGGAGAGGCAAGACAGCCTATTAAACTAGGAGTGGACATAGGATATACGAACATTGGCTTTAGTGCAACAACAAAAAGGTTAGAGGTTATAAGCGGAACTTTAACACTTCGCAAAGACATTTCCAAAAAGATAGATGAACGACGAAGGTATCGTAGAACTCGTAGAGGCAGATTGTGGTATAGAAAACCGCGTTTTTTTAATAGGAAAAAGGACGAAGGATGGATAGCCCATAGTACTCATCACAGGTTAGCTTCTCATCTTAGCCTAGTTAAAAAACTTAAGTCTTTACTGCCGATAACCTTCAAAAGAATCGAGGTCAGCAATTTAGATACACAAAAAATGCAGAATCCTGAAATTACAGGAATGGAATATCAACAGGGCGAACTTCAGGGCTACGAAGTTAAAGAATACCTTTTAGAGAAATGGGGGCGTACATGTGCCTATTGTGGCAGATCAGGCGTTCCCTTAGAAGTAGAGCATATTATCCCTTCTAGTAGAGGTGGAACAGATCGCGTGTCGAATTTGACGATCTCATGTAGAGCCTGCAATGTAAAGAAGGGAGATCAGACTGCCGAGGAGTTTGGATACCCTGTCATCCAGCAACAGGCAAAGCAGCCTCTTAAAGCAGCTGCATGTCTGAACAACATTCGTTGGAGGATAGTGGAGCAGTTAGGAGCAGAACATACTTACGGATACATTACCAAATACCAGCGTAACAAGTTAGATCTGGAAAAGTCTCATGTTAATGACGCGTTCGTAATCTCAAGCGGCACCAATCAAGAACGATGTCGTCCTTATCAAGTAATTCAAGTTAAGAGGAGAAACCGTTCCTTACAATTGAACCGTAAAGGCTTCAAACCGTCAATTAGGAGACAACGATACCATTTACAACCCCACGATCTAGTAAAATTTGATGGTAGCACTTATAAAGTAAAGGGAGTCCATTGTTATGGAACACGGGTTATATTAAAAAATGTGAAGGGACAAGACAAGAGTGTAGTGATCACCAAAGTGGAATTAGTTAAATACGGAAAAGGATTATTATTCAACTTATGTTAGGCTAAACGCCTCTTTCCTGCCCATCCTAATAGGGAAAGAGCTTACAAAAGCGGGAGTAGTGAACTTAATGTTCGGCAATCGCTCTGAGCTCGCTCAATACGTGCAAAAACTGTTTGTTCAAAAAAAGTTTGCTATCAGTGGACAGTGTAATCTTAAATCTGCCTGTTTTGATTTTTTTGCCCGAAAGGATGTAATATTATGGCTTATTAAAGTGTTAATCAATATCGACAGTCTACAACAGTATCATGCAGATGAATTGAAACTTCTGGGTAACTTATTTTCAGGAACACCTTTACTTGTTGGAGAAAAAACGCACAGAGAACTATTAGAAGATGGTGTGGTGTACAATAGATATTCAGTTCCTGCAGTGAACCCACCTACCTTAGCGTCTATTCTATTTCATGAATTCTTTCCAAAAGTATTTGCAAAACGTGGTGGCCTTTATGCTAGAATTCTTGGAGAAACCTTAAGAGAAAGAAGAGAAGAAGAGAATTTATCACGGGCTCAACTTGCAGAAAAAGTTGGTGTTTCAGAACGCTGCATTTACGAGTATGAACGTGGAACAATGGATGCTAGTAAAGAAAACCTTCTGCGACTAGAAAAAATTCTTGATACCGACTTAAGTTTACCAATTGATCTTTTAGAGTATGATTTCGGCAATATAAAACAACATACTCCAGCAAAGATTGATGATTTTGAACAAAATATCCAAGAAAAATTACTAGAAATAGGTTTTGATGTTTTCTGGACGGAATGTACGCCATTTAACGCTATCACAAAAGAAAAAGAAACAGAAAATGAGACTCAAAAGTTAATTATTGCTGGTGTAGGACATAAATCCGAAAAAAACATCAAAAAGAGAGTTCAAATAACAGGAAGCATTTCTGATATCACGAGAAAAATTGCAATGTTTGTGTTGGAGGGGTCATCAACCAAAAATATCGAAGGCGTACCAATTATGAGACTCAAAGAATTATCAAAATTTGAGACTCCAAATGAATTAAAAAGAACGATTAAGAAGCGTAAGGGTAGTTCTAGTTAGCGTTCTCCTCGAACATCAAAAAATTGTGTAATTTTTGCATTTTTTTGCAAATCTCTCATCTTAACAAATGTGTGCCAGCTTTTTCGTACGAAAAAAGGAATATTTCTATTTTTTATCCAATCTTTCAAGGAACTTATAGTTTGTGGGTCAGAAGGATATCCGCTTCCTATATCCTGAAACTTAGATTCCTTTCTCAGTGCTTCTATAGCGCGGTCTCTTGTTACTTTAGCAATAATTGATGCGGCAGCTACCATTGGGTACAATTCATCAGCTTTGTTCTCAGCAATTATTGTAGTGTTTTTGTAAACGAGATGTTGTTTTAACATCTCCGTGAATTTCTTAGGGTTAGATGTGATAGCATCAATATATACCATTGAAGGTTTTAGAGCGTCAATTATCTCGCCCATTTTTTGTATTTCGAGCAGATTTAAGTTCGATTTAATATCGAAAACTGAATCATCTATCTCCCGAGGTTCGACCTCTATAATCTTGCATTCTTTACACAAATTCATGATTTCAGGAAACAATGCTTCTCTTTTCTTAGGCGTCAGTTTTTTTGAGTCTTTTACACCTATATTGATAAGTTCATTTATGTCAGTTTTTTTAAAAGATACTCCAGCAATAACTAAATTCCCTAGAACCGCCCCTCTACCAGCCTCATCAATTCCAAGGATTTTCACTGGACCATCTTGAGGAAGAGTACTAAGAGGCGTATTGAGGTGAAAGTGAGAACTTTTACCTGTAATACACTTTGAGTTAGATGGTGCTAGCGCCGGCGCTAAATCCGATCGTAAAAAGTGTTTTAAATTTTTTCCTAAACGCACGCAAATCCGCCCAATAGAAATACTTTGGAAGATCAAGATTAAATATTTTATACTGATTGATGGGATCGTCAATTAAGTCAATGAGTTTTCGAGCTACTAAATTTTCAAGTTTTCCTCCATTAAGAACAAAAATAGATTTCCCGAGATCAGTACGACGAATAAAAAGAAATGGCAACCTCAGCTGAGAATGAAACTCTTCTGGTAATTGTGATTTTAATTCTGCTAACTCATTTTTGTTAAAGATGAATTTCGTCCCATCTTTCGTCAAAACAGAGGGTTTGTCTTCTTTTAAAAGTGTATCAAGAGTCTTAAATTGTCGTGGTAGATGATTATTTATTTTTGCGATGTCTAATTTGAATAAAATATCTATGGACTTCTTGGGAGTTGATTTCACCTTTTGTCACTGCCTTGACATAGAAAATTAAGACTCGTATTAAAATAAATAAGATGTTAATTAAACAAATTTAAGGAAAGAATAGTTATTTTTATTAAAAATTAACGTGCCTGACCAACTTCGCGCCCTTTTACATATCGTTTAAGATAATTTTTCTTATTTCGCATTCTCGGTATTGCTGAATGTCTCTCTTTACCCTTAACCTTTGGTGTCTGGGAGCGAACCTTACCTGCTTTGGTCAATGAACCATGTGAACCTGGCATTTCTTATTCACCTCACTACTCAATCTGTACGTGAGATTTATAAATTTATGCTTACTGCTTACCACGGTTGTTGAGGAAATACTTCGCAAGTTTCCATTTTCTTGCGTTCTAAGAAAGGAGGTTTTTTAATGGAAGTTAAATTACAAGTAAACGATGACGTAATAAAACTTCATCCGTTTGTTAAAGCAGTCTTTCGTAGTGTCGTATTTAGTCTTATTAACGAGTTAAGGGATATACCTGAAACCATTCGAGAAGTGCAACTATCTATAAAAGCAGACTAGATGCATTTCACAATATTTGCACTTGTATTTTCTAAAATACATTCTTGTCCATGCATTAGATAAGTTTCTTGAGGAGTTCATTATAGGCTTCCTGATATAATGGTGTTTCCACTCCTAATTCCTTGCCAGTTTTTACAATATAACCAGCAAATGTCTCAATTTCTGTTGTTTTTCTTCCACTTTCGAAATCTCTTTGCATCGAAGTTTTTGTCTCATATGGAAAGCCGGACGCCTTCTCCAAGGACAATGGAATGATATCCTCCGGTAAAAATATTCCTCTCTTTTTGGCAATTAAATTAACTTCTTCCATAAGCCCTTTCAACATTTGCTTGTTATTTTCATTTTCAATAATTGCACCAAGAGGTTTTCGTAACAATGAGTCGATTGTTGCCAGCGGACCAATAAAAATGTACTTAGTCCAAACTTGGACTGAGATGTCGGCAGTTAACTCTGCCCTTATATCGGCATTCCTTAATATTTCCTCAATATACCGATATTTTTCGGGATCGTTGTTTTCAGGTCCAAATATCAATTTTCGGGGACCACCAATTTGTCTTATGACACCAGGCGCCTGAATGGTAGAACTAATGTATACGCATCCATTCAGCACCGTGCTCCTTGTTAGTATAGTTCTTAATCTATCTGTGTTATCGACTCCATTGAGGATGGTAATAGCTACAGTTTTTTCGTGGATATTGTCTATTAGTTGTTGTGCTGCAGATTCAAGATCATAAGTCTTTACACAGAAGAGCACAAGATCTACTAATCCTAGATCTTTTGGATCATCTGTTGCAGTAGTAGGTATCGCTGTAAATTCCCCCTCTTCCTGAGTTATCACTTTGAGTCCATTTTTCCTGATTTCGGCTAAATGTTCGCCACGAGCTACGAAAAAAATATCATGTTCACCTGTGCTGCCATATTTCTGTGCTAGCTTCCCTCCATAATATCCTCCCACTCCTCCTATACCAATAATCGCTATCTTCATGAACTTCCCTCCTATTGTCTTATCTCAAATAATCTGTTCTTGTTGCGACAAAACTTGTTTTAGGAAATAAGTTGACCGATCACCATACAGTGATCTTTATCAAAAGGTTTCAGACTTTCAATGTTCTCTTCCACTACGAAACCACTTTTTTTAAGAATATCAATTTCCTCTGAGAATATCTTAGATATCTCTTTGGAGGAATCTATACTTCTTGCTTTAATAGCCAGCATCGCAAAACCTCTTTTTTTAAGAAAAAGTTTTGCATTATCAACTAAAATGATCGCCTGAGCAGGCTGGGCAACATCTTGATAAATCACATCTACAGGTCCAATAAACATCCTGTAAGTTTCTGGAAACCTCGCATCCGCTAATATTGGAATCATATTGGATCTGTTTTCACATACTCGTAACAAATCTCTCGTCGCACGAGGGGAAAATTCTACACAGTACACTATACCCTCTTGTCCTAAAATATCTGAAACATGACTAGCTGTTGTGCCTGATGCAGCTCCCAAGTAAAGTACATGCATTTTTGGTTGGATAGGGATTTGTTTTAACCCTTTTCGAATAGCTGCAGCAAATTTACTACGATACGGATCCCATTCGCGAAATTCTTCCCCTTCGAATTGAAGTAAACGCTCCCCGTAGACGGTTTTCCCCGGAGCTAGATTCTTTGTTGCGATCCTTTTTTCTATAAAATGAATATTTTCGTTCATATTTACCCCTCAGGCGGTTTTTTCTTCTCGTGCATTCTCTTTCCCTTGCCTTTCTTTTTCTTCTTCTTTTTCTTTTTCTTTTTTGCTTTTACTTCTTTTCTTACAGGTGGAGAGGGATATTTTTTCTCAATCTCTTCAATACGCTTCATAATTTCGATAACTAATTCGTCTCCAATAAACTCGCCTGCGTAAGCATCTACTCTTGCTGCTATCGTTAGCTTTCCAGCTATCGCTCTTGCTATTTTACCTCGCAACCACCACTTAGCATTGTGAATCTCAGGTTTCTGAAATAATACACCATGTTTCGGAGGTTTACTCCCAGTTTTAATGGCTCTAAATAGTGCTTTCTCCGCACCTAGGACTTGAACTGTGCTAGCGGGAAGACGTGCTAGTTCAAGAAGACCTCCTGCAATGCTAATAATTCGAGCCCCTAGTAGTGCGCCGACTATTGCAGTCACATTTGGCGCAACTTCACGCATTGTAGTTTCAATATAGTGCTCACTTTCTTTCCTGACTTTGTATAAGTCATCTGTAATTCGTGCAAACTTAACAAGCGATTCTAGATCTGCTTCATCCATTTCTGCTCCAATTGAGTTTTTAACATAACCCTCTATCTCTTTTGCCTTGTCTAAAGGTACGCCTGTTATTCTTTGAATTTCCGAAACTAAAAAGCGATCGCGTGGACCCAATGCTCCTACTAATCCAACATATATTTCGTGATTTTCGACTTTATCCAATTCTGGAAAATGAAGACCATACCATTCTCGGATTCGAGTTGAGAATAAATTTAACGTTTGATCGATATCATCTATAGCTTTAATCGCTTGTGCAACCATTTTATCTCTTCGTTCAGAGGCACGCTTTATCTTCTTTTGTGATTGCAGCAAACCTACTGATTGTAATATAAACTGGAAGTTATTGATCCCTTCTTCTTTTGCTATACTGAAGGACTGTTCACGAAAATTTTTGAATATTGAATTTCCTTTTTCAGTTAACGTTTGAATATCAAATTGCTCCTGAATATTCCTTGCTAGTTTTTCGTCTTCAAGGACGATTTCTTGAACCTCTTTTTGCTTTAGTACACCTAGAACATCTTTTAATTCGTCAATAAGTTGTCCTGATTGAAGAAGTTCAATTTTTTCTACAATTTTCTCTGGCGTACTTGGAAAAAGCGCACGATAAATAATTTCGCTATTCTCATCGACCCCATAGATTCCTGCAACATTCTCCACAATATATGCACGTATTGATGTCATTCAGATCCCATCTTCTATTATTAAGTTTTTAAGAACTTAATAGAATATCACGTATCTTTTGTATCTACTGGATTTTATTTCTCACGAGAAAATAAGGGTTTTTTCACCATTTTAATGTTTTTCCAAAAACTTATTTATCCTTTTAGAAAGCAATACTTGTTTATAATTCGAGAGAATAAATTATCTTATTCTAAATTATATTTCACAATAGTGGGAGCGTAAAATATTTCTAGAAATTTGATTTCAAGAAATGTGTAGATACTCAAATGCGTTAAGAAGGAACTAATAAATGATAGTCACAGATTTGGTAAATTTAGCAAAAAAATCGGTCAAAATATTTAACGAACATGTTATTAAGGAAAACCTAGAACCACCAATGAGAGCCTATATTAGAGAATTTCCTACTAAATTTGAATTAACCGAATCAGGACACAGTTGTGGATTTTCAGGAGAAATAGTTCATAAACCGGACTGGTCTATGATAATATTTAATTTCATAGACAAAATCAAAAAAAAGCCAGCCTTCGCACAACTTGCTCAATCAATTGCAGCAAGATATAAAAAGAACATCCAAGATCTGGCCGAAGGGTGCAATGAGTTAGCACAAGTCACTTTTTGGTTGGAGCGATTTATTCAGAAGATAATTTATAATAATTTAGATAAAGAACTTTCAGAAAATCAAATTATAGAATATGCTGTATTGTTTAATTCTGATCTTGAATTAAATCCTTCAGAATATAATTACACTTTCTATTTAAACGGTATTTTCTTAGAATGTGAATCGGTAAAGATTAATGATAACGTAATCATTAGAAAACCGCAAAAAGAGGATTTTGAATATACTAGAGATATTTTCTTCGATATTCCAAGACATCATCATATTAGAATTCCTTCATCAATACTGGAAATGAATATGATCGCTAAAGATAACAAAGAATGTAGAGCCTACGCCAATAGAATACTTAACGCATTAAGGCTATATAAACTGGGTTCAATTTACCCTATTAATCAGATTGAAACTAGAAAGTCTATCATTTGGGGAGGTTCTCAAATAAGTTGGAATGGAAATTATACTTCCATCAAAAATTATACTGTAAATGAAACTGAACTTAAAGATTTTATTGATATTGTTATTGAAATTGAACAGAAATTGAATTTTAACAAAAAAGAAAAGAAAAATTGGGGGCTCCTTATTTCTCTTGAAAGATACAACTCTGCTCTTCTAGAATCTTTAGATATTGATCGAAAAGTAATGACTACAATTATGGGATTAGAATCTTTATTTTCTCTTGAAAAGGATAGGGGCGAAAATGCGTATAAATTGGGCGTTAGAGTTGCGAAGTTACTCGGATTTATGAGACCGGATATTGAAGAAGTAAGAACATTGATAGAAAGTGGGTATAAATTCAGAAATGATGTTGTTCACGGTATGTATATTAAACAAAACCAAAGAGAGAAAATGGAAAAAAACCTCCTGAAACTTCTCGACTATCTAAGAATGTCTTTAATATTTTTTCTGATAAATCAACAACAAGGAAAAAATAAGTTAGTTGACATAATCGATAAATCACTAATAAGCGACAATTATGGCGAACAACTGAAAAGATTATTTCAAAACGGTATTATTATCTGTCCAAACATGTAGAAATCTCTAATAGATGAGTTTGAGTTATCTTAAATTTCAAACGACTCAGTTGAGCAAAAATAGATAATAATTAGTATAGATGTTTAAAATAAGTTAGTGGTATGAATGGTATCTAAGATTAATCACTTTACCGATGCAGGAGAACTGTTTAGAAGATTGGATACAATAGAAAGATTCCCAAATGTGCCTATTAAAACGGTATTGTTCATCTATGATTTCAGGTACAAATTATTAGACATCTTAGATAGAATAACACCCCAGGAATATCAAAAATCGTCTTATAAAATTAAATTTGAAAACGATGATGTTGTCTTGTTAGATGTGAAGATCGTAAAAGATTTAGATATAATTTCAAGTGATAGGAGAAAAGTATTTCTTATAATAGATAAGAATAAGCCATTTTGTATTTTGATTACAAATTCTGAGGGAAATTATTTCAAAAAAGTATTATCATTTTTCAATAAACATTATCCGCTATTATCAAGAATTTTTTTACGCTCAAATGAAATAAAAGACTTATTAAACTATCTAGAGGAAAAAGAAGAAGCGAAGTTGACCGTTTTAAGTTATGTTGTTAAAAGATACTATGTAAGGCCAGAGACAAGAATTGCCTATGAGAAAATCAGTTTTAGAGAAGTCTTTGATAAGGCATCAGATGATTTTCTTTGGGTAGATAGTATTTATTTAGCAATTGAAAAAAGATCCAAGAGTAAAATTAGGATAAATAGACGAGGAGTCATATCATATTATAGGAATTTAGATTATTCAAATATTCATTTGATTCTTATCTCTCAAATTCTTATTAAATACTCAAAAATATATACAAGTATCCTAATGGAAAGATCGAGAAGTCTTGAAAATTTAGAACCCCGACCAGTAAGGTTTTTTATAAACGAAGACGTCTTCAATTCATCAGAAGATATCGATAGGTTCTTAGAAGCTTTGCATAAATATTTGCTTAATTGGGGATATTCAACATTATTTAAAGAAAGAAACTACCTTTATCTCATACTTCACGATTATCAAACAGGTTCAAGTTACGATATTTTGATCAGTTCTCCTTATGAAATATTTGTTACTCCACAAACTCAAGTTACGAGCATTTCTTTTGGCGCTCTAGTCAACTTTCTTGTTGATAATTATGATGGAGTTGTTGAAAATGTCTAAAGATAATAATGAAGAATTAATGAGATTTAGAAAAATAGATATCAGCAACTATATCAAAGCGCTAAAATCTCTGATATGTTTAAGGAAAATGATTATAAACGAGTTATCAGGTGAATTCTATTTTGGTAGTAAGTTAAATTACAAAAATAAACAAGGAGATCCTCAAACACCTGACTTTATTACAAAACTAAGCAATACTGCATGGATAGGAGAGCTTAAAAGATCGCTTCCTGAACCTAAAAATTTTACTTCTGAAGAAGAATATGTCGAGAAAATTGTAGAAAAACTTATCGAACAGTTGCAAAAATATGATGAATCTTTTAAGGAATTAGATTCTTATCAGCATGATATTATACTAATGACTCCATCATTAGCAACAGATGCAATAGGCGTTTTGAAGTTTAAGTATCTAGAAAAAGAGAATGTCAATAATCTGTTTAAACACAATTTTGCACTTCTTCTTTATACACTTGAATCAGGAGCAAATAATACCGAGTTCATATACATTAAATTGGATTATGGAACTATTACTGATAAGAAGGCTACAGATATTTTAAAAGTTGGTTACAAAAAGGTTTTAGGAGAATTAAAAGAAGATTTAGCGAAATTTAAAATATATGAAGAAAGTAAACAAACACCTTTTGAATATGTAATGGTTCTGCTTTGGACACAGATATTCCCTGAGATAATCAAAAAAAGTCGTGTAGAGAAGATAATCGAATGGAAAGACAGGAAGGAACACATATTCGAAGTAAAATTAGATGAGTTAATTGAATATCTACATAAAATGTATACATTGCCATCTTTGAGTGCAACTGACAAAAAGCAATTTACAACCAAGATAATACAGAAAGCCATGACTATGTTTTCAAAGGTTAAAATTAAAAGTGAAAGAACTAGAAAACTCGAACCTTTGGTTACGTATGGTGAAAAAGACGGTTCTATGGTATTTAGAGTGGTTTATAAAAAACTTCGGGAGAAGAAAGAATTGGACTTCATTCTTAAGTCGATTTATTTGGAACAAGGTGAAATTGAAGACAAGGAAACTCAAAGAGAATTAATTAATTATCCACGATTAGATACATGGTTTTAAAATTTTAAATAAAAAGTAGTTATAAATTGATTCGCTGTTCTGTTAGTTATAGCGAGAGAGTTCTTTTTCCATAATTTTCTATACTAAAAACCGCTTAGAACAATTTTTTCAAAGAAAGGAAGTCAACTATACACCCATTTTATTAGAGGAGATGGGAAAACCTAATTTTTTTGATGGGTTTATAAATCTAGTTATAGAATGTATAAATGAGATTATATCGAGGTTGGAAATATGAGAAAAACAAAAAAACTGATGATGATTCATGCCTATACTCCCATTGCAAAACCGATCAACACCTCTGTTCAAAAAAATTCAACCATGCTGTTGTTAGGTCAAATTCCCTACGAAAACGGGTCAAAAATATTCACTACTAAGCTTTATTATATCAAAGGATTACGTGGAATGCTAAGACATGCCTGTATGAGCCTTGCTCAGGATTGTAGTATCGAGGTGTGTCATACCAGCGAAAAAACTGAACTCAAAGACGGTACAAAGGTGACTCCCTCAGGGTTTCATCCACTGGGTGAATGTGAACCTCCATGCATCCTCAAAAGAATTTTTGGTACATTTCGCGAGGAGTCCTCAATATCTGTCTTGTCAGATCCTATAGCTTCTATTAAGCACAAAGAATTTACCACTGAAGTTCCTGTGCAAAAGGTACATATCGCTAGCGAATATAGAATAGCGAAATCGTTCACGGGTATACCTATTCAGGACTTCAAGGAATCGTATTTCTCAGGGTATTTTAGTTTCTGTATTGATGTAACTGAATTAACTGACTATGAAATCAAGTTTCTCATGGAATCTCTACTCTACATTGAAACACTTGGTGCTGGTAAGCGTTCGGGTTATGGACGTATCAAAATTATTAGTTTCGAGTTTCAGAAGGTTGAAATTACCAGAAAGATCGACCGCGAAAATGGAAGTTATAAAGTTGTTGAGAATGAGTCGATAACGCCCTTAGAACTCGATGATATCGAGAGTTGGAGGGATTCAATACCTTCATGGACACAAGGCACGCAAGATGGTATGCTACCTGTTCTTAACGAGTAGCACGTTCTTGTGCATGAGACTGCTCATCTATAAAGGTCTGACGCCTTTGATGAGGAGGGATGACTCGCAGGGGACGATAAATGTCGTAAACATGTTTATGAGTTTACTAAGTCTATCGACTAACCTTGCAAAGCCTCTCTTAAGCGATGGCAAGTTAAACGCTTGTCATCGCTTCCATTTTATCCTATTGTTTCTTCTATACTTCTTCAGAAAAAGTTAAGAAGTCTAATATAAAAGTAAGAGTTAAGATAAACGAATGAAAGTGAAGTTTAGATTTTTATGCTAACTCTATCGACTAACCTTGCAACATTACAACTTAAGAATCCTGTTATGTTAGCTGCTGGAGTTCTCGGTATTTCGGGACCAGTACTTAAACGGGTAGCGAATGCCGGTGCGGGTGCGGTTGTCACAAAATCTATCGGTCCTGAGCCCAGAGAAGGTTACAATAATCCAACAGTCGTTCCTTTAAATGAATTTAGTTGTTTGAATGCTGTTGGGCTTTCAAACCCTGGGTATTTAGAGTTTTCCAAAGAAATAATTTTGGCAAAACAAGAAAACGTTCCAATAATTGTTAGTATATTTGGCGCAGATATTGATGAATTTTGTACAATTGCGAAGAAAATGGAAAAGAGTGGTGCTGATGCACTTGAACTTAACCTTTCATGTCCTCATGGAGGAAAATATGGTGCATCTATCGGACAGGATCCACAATTATCAGGTGAAATTGTATACGCCGTAAAAAATACCGTGCAGATCCCTGTTTTTATTAAACTCACACCAAACGTGACTGATCTGATTCCTATTGCAAAAAGTGCTGAAAATAATGGTGCCGATGCTATTACTGCAATCAACACAGTACGCGCTATGTGCATAGACATTGAAACTGGGCAGCCCTTATTATCAAACGCGTTTGGAGGGCTTTCTGGGCCTGCAATAAAACCAATCGCAATCAAACATATTTATGATCTCTATAAAGAAGTAGGGATCCCTCTTATCGGTGTGGGTGGTATTGTTTCTTGGGAAGATGCAATAGAATTCTTTCTTGCTGGAGCTACTGCAATTCAAGTAGGGACTGGGCTTCTGCGGACATCATTCCTAGACATGTTTAATGAATTAACCGAAGGAATTCTAAGTTATCTCAGAAGAAAAGGCTATACTCGTTTAGAAGAAATCATTGGACTTACTCATAGACTTAAATCTTATAGGGGATCTTTACACGAGTAATATTCTATAAAAGCCCCCTTTAAATCTTATAATGCGTTCAAAAAAGTCAAAGTTCATCTATATTGATTATCTTTGTAAACTGCTTCACCAATTTTTGAAAGGCCGTATGAGCAAGTTTTATCGATTCTTCATATTGGGCGGGAATTCTAGACAACTTTACGGTAGTCGCTTGAATAGGGCTGGTTTCAAATGTTTCTTTTGCAGTTTCTGCAACTTCTTTCAGTTTTTCAAGTTTAAGTTCAGTCCTTCTTGATTGTAAAATCTTTGTGTATATTAACGCTAACCGAAGAAAAATATATGTCACCTCTGGAATTGTAGGGATGTATTCACGAGAATCCCTAAGAGATGTCCCCTCTTTTCTTAGGAAACCAGAGTCATGCAGTTTTTTAGCGTGTATTGCAATTTGCGCGCTATTTCTCCTTCCTAATTCATTTGCTAAATCCTTCAATCGGGTGGCGCTATCAAAGACTGTCGTTTTCAATATAGCAAGTCTTTTATCGCTAGCAAGTACACTAAATAGATCACATAGAGCATTTATGTCATCCTCAGCGAAGGATATCATATTTAACCCAGCAAATAAGAGAGTACTACCTTCTTTTGCCTTTTTTTGGTTCGATTCTTGATTTTCCTTTTCTTTTGGCATTATTATCAACTTTTGTCGAGTTATATTGTTATAACGCCCTATCATGTTTGTCTTTTGATATTATTATTAAGTTGTGTCGAATATATATTATAATACTATGTGTTATATTTATATATTTCTAAAAACAAAAGCTTTATTCTTCAAAAAAAAAGATTTATTATGAGTTTAAAATCGCTTCAGGTGCTTCTAGTGCTTCAAAAAACATTGGTGGTCGTCTTATACAATATAAGACGCTTAAGAGTGTTTACCATGGAAAAGGTATACCCGGATCCAACAATTCGCCCTCCTGAATGTTTTTTTAAATAGTTTTTTAAAAAATAATAGATAACAAAATACATATTTTGAGCGTTGGGCATTATTTGGTCGCAAATATAAGGGCCACGTATTTTTCCGAAACTCAGATTCTCTTTAAAGAGAATTATAGTTACAAGAATAAAAACTAAGATTCAATAAATGAAAGTAAATGTCGTTATGACAAAATGCTCACAAAATTAGAGACACTCTTGAGGCTAGACAAATAAACTAAAATTTGAATAATTGGAAGAACTTCCAAAAGATGTTGTTCAAGTCCACATTATTTACTTACATTTATATTCTTCAACAGGCTTTATTTCTATTGTAATGCATACTAATATCAAACTGAGCGCAACGGAATAAACGTGCTACAGAATTCACAGAATTATATTCTTCTTGGGCGAGAGTAAATGGATTTTAAAAGCGAAATGCAATTTTTTTTCAATTTGCGTGACCTAACAGCACGAAAAGGGAAAATACATAATATACTCTCTCAATTAGAAAAAATGCAACAAAGGAACGATCCAGTCATCAGTTTAAACATGGCTGAAGCACTTATTGAAAATTGCTTATTAATTGACAACGATGAAGATCGTCTACAACATTACAACCGAGCACTTGAACTAGTTCAGATTGCACGTCTTATTTTGAAAGAAAAAAGCCAGACGAGGCTGCTTCTACGATCATACCATCTTGAATGCTTTATAAAGTACCATACCATGAAATACAGAGATGAAGAAGCTTCTATTCTCGACATCTTTAATTTGGGTGGGAAAATCATCAAAAGAGTAACACAGGCCAAAACAAACGATCCATATACGGAATATGATGACTACTGTTCTTTAGGCTGTGTTTGGCGTGCCTACGGACTCATGTCGCAACTTATCCATAAATTTCAGAAATTAAATGTTGAACAAAGACGCGATATGTTAGAGAACGCTAGAGCATTGACACATAAAGCTGTAGATGCGAGTAACAGTACAAATAACAGAGATGCAAACGTTTTGTCAGCTTATATTTTTGCTTTTGTCGAAACGTCACAAATGGTTCTACGTGGTGATAAAGCTACTACTGAAAAAGATTTTATTAAAATTATAGGCCTTTACGATGTCTTGTTTGAGGCTGCTCACTCGTATGGCTCAATCGAGTTCGAATATTTGGCTTTATTAAACCATACACGGTTAAATTTATCACGCTATGCCTACACAATAGGGACAAATGAGGAAAAAAGAGAGTTACTCCATGATATATTGAATGATTGTAAGAAACTAGAAGAATACAATAACTTAATTCGAATGCCACACTTCCTGTTTTATTATTATACCGTGCGAACTGAAGCCTACTTAAGTTTCCTTTATTTTGAAGTTTTTAGTGAAAAAGAATATAACTATTACGTTAACAAAGCTTTAAAATCTGCAGAAAAACTGAAGTTCGTATACGAATCTAAAGATATGATAAGCGAACGCGATAAAATTGACTTACATCATAACCTTATCTTTGTATATATGATGACCGCGTCTTTCGCCACTTCACAAAAAGAAAAACATGAATATTTGAAAAAATGTGAGGAATTACTTCTAGAAGATGAACAAAGTACAGCTGTCTGGTCACAGAGAGCGTACTCCATTTGGCGTGATCTTTCTTCAATTTACTTGGACCTTGCAAAAGTCGAGCGTAATCATATATATTTCGAAAAATGCGTATTCTATGCAAAAAAGGCATACTATTCAGCGCTGGAAACTGAGGTCTTCACAGACGCGTTTTTTGAAGCATATAAAATTGCCATGATCGCTGAAAGTTTCCAGAAGCATAATTTGTCTATAAAGCATTATAATTTAGCCCTTCAGTTGTTAGCCAAAATAATTCAGGCAGGGAAAGATTATCCGTACTATAGAAATTTAGAAACCTATCTATCAGCTCGGTTGCTGGGCGTAAAAGCTAAGGAAGAACATCGTAAAGGTAGTTATATACAAGCTACGAACTTATATCGCGAAGCAAGTTCTATTTTGCGACCAAATAAGCTTTATTTATATGAAAGCCTACTGTATAACATTTACGCGTTATTTGAAGATGCGTCTACACGTTTTATAGAGGAAAAATATAAGGAAACATTTACCATTCTTTCTAATATTACCTGCTTATTTGATGAAACTGCAAAACACTATGCTGAAGATTATAAACCCCAATTTCAGTATTTTATCGATAGACGCGCTTATGATCTACAACTTGATTATTTCGAATCTTCAAAGACTTTTTGCCTTGCTCAGTCGAATATTTTACAGGCATTAATTTATCGTAGTACTGGAGACAGTGAGAGATCAATAAAGTTGCTAAAGGAAGCCAATACTCTACTCAAACCATTTACAGATCGAAATATTCACATAGCAGGCTATTCTTCATTTGCAAAAGGACTATACGGACTTGAAAAATCCGAACTTAACATAAGAAACGGTGAATATAAACGCGCAGCATCATATCTTGCAAATGCATCTGATCAATTTGAAACTGCATCAAAAGTGTTAGCATCTGACGAACAACTAAGACAGTTATGTGATGGACTAAAATTCTTTTGTCGGGGATGGATGAATACTTTAGAAATTATGCGCCGTGACATAGACCATAGCACCACAGAATTGCATACTAATTTTACTCTCGCTAGTCAATCTTTCGTAAATGCAACCAGATCCTTGAAAATGTTCAAGAAGACGTCCAAAGGAGTTTCTGGATTCGAGAAATTATTGAGTTATATCTATTATTCATTATTATTCCAAAAAACTGATGATCTTGCAGAAAAAAGCAAGTTTAAGGATAATATGACTGCAGTGCTAGGTGAGGCACTGCAATATTTTAAAGACGCTGAAGATATGGAACGATATAGGTTTACAAAAGATATAATCACTACACTACTTCAATTGGAAGATATACGCGAAAACATCTTGAAACCCATTACCATACCATTTACACTATATACACCAATATTTGACTCTACGACTATAGTCGAGCCCAGTAGCGTAAACATTGCAATATCACTTGATAAGGATCAAGTAGAGGTTAATGACGAAATACAGTACACAATAGAAATCAATTCCGATAATTCAGTCTATATGAAACAAATTGATGGTTTGATCCCAAAAAAAGGTGTAAAAGTGGTCTCAAATTCGCAATTGGCAAAGAACGGTACGATAGAAATAAATCGCTTTTTATCTCCTGGTAATCCAATAAAAATTGAATTCCAAGTTCAGGCATCCACACCGCTTCATAACAAAGCACATCCACGATTATTATATCTCAACACAAAAAACGAGAAATGCCGCGCTTTTACATTGCCTCTTACGTTACAAGTGTACCCCAAAAATGCATTAAAATCTGGCGTGGTATGTACAATCAATGAAAAAATCAATCTAGTGAAGGGTATTTTGAAGGAACTAGGAATCATCCTAGGGGAATTTCCGGTCCTATACCATGACATTAATTCATATCGCGAAGCTTTAGCAGAGTATTATTTCCGTTATAAAACCGACGAGGGTGGGAAGAAGCACCGTTCAAAAAAGACAGACATTTCCAAGATCCCAATACAACAGATGGCTTTTGTAGACCCTCTTGGTGAAGTAAATATCCTTTATGATCTGGAGACATATCTCTATCCGCAATCTATTGCGAATCTTCTGGGCATTATCATACATGAAAAATTCGGTCATGGTTTCTTTCAACAGTATACATCATTAGGGAAAAAATTGCTAGAACTGGAATACCACCAAAAAGGTGTAGAATTACTTATGAAAGAGCTAGAAAAAATATCAAATAAGTATGCTATGGGGATTCAATGGCTTGCCGTTTCTACATTGATCGTCGATGAAGGGTTCGCAACTTGGCTAGAGTTAAAGACTTTCGAAAAACTGCTTGAAAAAATATCAGATAAAGATTCACAGTTTATTCAACAGATACATCACGAGATAGAAAGTTTCAGAAAAACGGTATTTGAAAGCGAAGAACTCAATGTGAAGCATGAGTATTTTGCCTTAAAATATGAGAAGACTGTTATCAATCCTTACGCAGAAGGATACGATTTGTTCTCACAAATTGAAGAGAAATACGGCGAAAAGTGCGTACCGAAAGCATTAGAAATCGCTGCAAATGTCCCCTTGACAAAGCGACAGATCTCTCTTATGCCAAATACGATAAAAAATGATAAAACCTGTGCTGATAAAAGATTAGAAAAAATAGCGTGCTCAGATCTCAAAATAGAGCGAAACAATGTTGATATGTTTGAGAAAGCTGCCAAGGAATTGTTTTTGTAAGGTCAGGAAAGGTGATAATACCATGAACAAACCTATTGTGTTACCCATCGAAAAAATCGAAACAAACACTCCCTCTATCAAAACCTTTTTCATGAAAGTTCCTTTAATAGCCCAGCAAGGAATTCCAGGTCAATTTCTTATGGTATGGACATTCAATGATGAAATTCCTATGTCCTTATCTCATATTAATCCCAAAAAAGAACTTATTGGAATTACTGTGAAAAAAGTAGGATCTTCTACAGAAATGATGCATTCTATGAGCGAAGGTTCACTTGTTGGTGTGAGAGGCCCCTATGGGAATGGGTTTAAAATTGCAGGTAGTCGCATATTGGTCGTTGGAGGAGGAGTCGGTATGGCATGCCTCTTTCCACTTATCCTACAACTTGTTGAAGCGCAGAAATACGTGACTGTCCTTATTGGGGCGTTAACTAAAGATGAACTCTTATTTCAGAAGCCGCTGCAAAAGTATACAACACGTGAAACATTTCGCTTATCAATAGCTACAGATGATGGATCAATGGGCTTTCACGGGCTAGTGACAGAGTTGATGGATGAAACTCTTCAAATGGAGACGTTTGATCAAATCTATGCTTGTGGTCCTGAACTTATGCTTAAAACTACGTTTAATATTGCAGAATCACAAAATATTGCTTTCCAAGCAAGCCTTGAGAGATATATGAAGTGCGGCATTGGATTATGTGGTAGTTGCTGTATTAATGAGCAAATCGTCTGTAAAGATGGCCCGATTTTTGAATCTAATGTACTTCGCACTATGCATGAGTTCGGGAATTCTAAGCGAGACCCTTCAGGTAGACTTATCTCTATTACTGACTAAAATTGTGAACAAACGAAGTCTTTTAAAGATTTTAAGTCTTTAAGACAAATGAATCTACGTTTTAAAGAGAATTGAGGCGCAGTTATAGTGTCCAGTACGTTAGAAGAAAGAGTTTGTAGAGGAATTATTGAGGATTTACTTACGACTTTATCTGAGGTAGATGCACAGCTTGTTCAAAAACTCAAAAAACGTCATGCAAAGAAATATCCTTCAGTAGGTATTGTCTCGAATGCGACTATTCTTTCCCACACAACTCCAGAGGAAAAAATGCTTCTTCTTCCTATATTAAAGACAAAGAGTATGCGAACAATCTCAGGTGTTGCTGTTGTTGCAGTTATGGTGAAGCCTTATCCCTGCCCTAATCAGTCATGTATCTATTGTCCAACTTTTTCAGATATTCCAAAGAGTTATACTGGTCACGAACCTTCAACGATGCGAGGTATACAAAACGATTACGACCCCTATTTGCAGGTAAAGACAAGACTTAATCAATTGGAACTAATTGGTCATGCCACAGATAAGATTCTCCTATCCTTGAAAGGCGGAACGGTTACTTATTTACCCTATGAGTATCAACTAAGTTTCGTTCACAGATGTCTTGAAGCCCTATGTGATGAACGGTATTCTGATTTTGAAGAACTCAAAAGGGCTGTCGAAACAGCACAACGAAAACTTGTGGGAGTTATCGTTGAAACCCGTCCAGATTACTCTAAGATTTCTCAAACGGATGAAATGCTTCATTTAGGCGTCACTACTGTTGAATTGGGTGTACAAACTATTTTTGATGAAGTATTTGAAATATGCAAAAGAGGTCACACAGTTCAGGACGTTATTGACGCAACTCGTATTTTAAAGGATGCAGGAATGAAAGTTGCATATCATATTATGCCAGGTCTTCCAGGATCTAATGAAGAAAGAGATCTAATAATGTTTCAAGAGGTCTTTGAAAATCCTTTTTATAAGCCGGATAATTTGAAGATTTACCCCTGTTTAGTTATTAAAGGCACAGAGTTGTACGAATTGTGGCAGAGCGGAAATTACAAACCCTATAACGCCGAAACAATGACAAATCTATTATCGCATGTTTTACCGAACATTCCAAGATGGATTCGTATACAACGAATTCAAAGAGATATTTCTGCAAAGATGATTGAAGATGGTGTTAAGAAAGGCAATCTTAGAGAGCTTGCTCATGAAGAACTAAGTAAGAGTGGAATAACATGCTCTTGTATTAGATGTCGCGAACAAGGTATCGTTTATCGGAAATCAGGAATCACTCCAAAAATAGAAAATCTTGAGACCCTCATAGAAACGTTCAATGCTTCAGAAGGAATCGAAAATTTTATATCTTACGAGGACGCAGTACAAAAAATTCTGCTTGGATTTATACGATTACGTGTTCCTTCTGAGAAGGCACATCGGAAAGAAATCAATGACATGAGAACAACTATCGTAAGAGAATTGCGTGTTTTTGGAGAACTAGTTCCCATTGGAGAGAAACCAAGGCATCATCAAGTGCAACATCGAAAAATTGGAGAATTACTATTAAATGAGGCTGAACTCCTCAGCAAAGATGAATATGATTCCAAAAAAATTTCCGTCCTTAGCGGTTTAGGTGTAAAGCCCTGGTTTTACAAGCAAGGATATACGCGTGATGGAGTTTATGTAAGTAAAAGATTATGATAAAAACTCCTGTAAAAGTTGTTTGAGCAATGAACTTACAGTTTTTCCATCGATTTTTCCACGTACCTTTTTCATCACTTCTCCCATGAGAGGCTTAAGTGCATCCATTTTCCTTTCTTTAACTAAGTCTTCATTTTTTGCGATTATTTCTTTAATAATGTTTGTTACCTCATCCTTTGATAGAGTGGTGAGACCTATACTTCTCACAAGTTCATCTAGCGGTTTATCTGGATCTTTTGCCACTGATTCCAATACTTCTGGGAGCGCTTCTTTTGCGAATTTTTCTTGGGAGAGAAATTCAAATATTTCATAGAACTTATCTTCTGTTATATTTTCGAATGGAACACCTTCTCTTTGTAGGTATTTAGATGTGCCGATTATGGTACTCGCCACTAACGTAGGTTTTACTCCCAGCCCACTACTAGCAATTTTATCGAACCAAAAAACATTCGGATGAAGGACTAGCTCGTCAGCTAATTCTTCTGAAAGTCTATATTTTTCTATAAAACGCGTTTTCTTTTCTTCTGGAAGTTCAGGAAGGTGTTGTTTGATCTCTTCTACCATCTCTGAAGATATACGAAAGGGCACAGCATCAGTTTCAGGATACATCCTTGCCGATCCTGGAAGAGGTCTTAAAAAGGCAGTTGTTCCATCTGGATTTGGCCTTCGGACTTCCTTTGGAACGTGTGTGATATAGATTTTCGCTAAATTACATATGGTCCAAATCGCTTGCTCACATTTCCCTTTGGGACCTATTACAAGAACGAAACCATCTTCAGTTCCACATTCTAAACTTTGTCTCACTTCGTTAACATCATCTTCAGAAATCCCATAATTAGGCAATTCATCTGAATGCAAAATACCCCCAAGTCCAGCATAGATTTTAACCGCATCCGCAAATTCTGTTCCCAATCTACGACCAGGTTGAAGTTCTCTGCCTAGTAAGCCTCCAAATTTCGAAAGTTTTACACCTAAGGCGTGTTCTCCTTTTTTCAGGGCTTTCTGCAGGAGTTTGGCTTTCGTTTCAGCAAAAATAGTTGAAACATCTTTGTGTTCTATAGTGATGTCATCTTCTCGAACTACTCGCTTTTCCAGCACTTCTCGAATTTGTATCATGTTTTGTTGTCTTAATACCTCATTTTTCACGTATTCCCCGATAAGGTCCAATTCTTGTGCACCCTTAATTTCTACGCGAGCTCCATCCCTTATTGATACATTGACATCCTGTCGAATTGTTCCTAATCCTCTCTTTACCTTACCAGTGGCGCGCAAAATTGCACCAATTCGTTCAGCAACCGCTTTAGTTTGCTCAGGACTGTGAATGTCAGGATCGGTTCTGATCTCTATCAGCGGAATTCCAAGACGATCAACTCGGAATGTAGTTCCTTCTTTTGTTTGTTCTATGATCCTTGCAGCATCTTCTTCCACGTAAAGTTGCGTAATGAACACTTTTCCTTGTGAGGTCATAAGGTAGGAATCTTTTGTTCCAATCGCAATTTTTGCAGTCCTCTGAAAACCCATAGGCGTAGATCCATCAACGATTGTCTTTCTCATCACTTGAACTTCATCGATTGGTCTCATTTTGAAAATGAATGCAATTTCAAGAGCTATACGAACAGCTTCTTCATTTATGGGGGTGGGTGGTTCTTCGTCCAGTTCAATCAAGCATGTTGTATCTGAATACCCCTCGTAAATCACTCTTGCCTCTTTTTTTGCTTCAAATGCTGCCGCTAAATCAACTTCTCCGGTTTCTCCGGCAACAGCACGTAACCGCCTCTTGACCTTTATGTCGGGTTCATCAGTTCGTACCAAAGAAGGACATCGACAAAATAGTTTAGTAGTATCTAGTTGTTGATGAAATTCTAGACCTACCATAAGTCCAAGTTCATCATAATTCAGTGCTTTTTCATCCACCATTTTAATCACCTAATACAAAAAAGCTCTCTCATCCGTTCTTTTAGTGATTTCACCTGCCATATTTGTCAACATAAGACGTTTTACTTCCTCTCGTTCTTGCGTATGCCCTAAAACCCATCCCAATTTTAAATAGGCGGTTTCTGGGAGCATGTCTTCAAGATATAAGACTCCCGCATTGCTCATCAGTCGAAGATTTCGATAAACATAAGGATTGACTCGACCATAAAGGCATTGTGACGTCATTCCTATAAAGAGATCCATTTCTAAGGCACTCTTCACATGAGGCAACCATGAACGATGTTTTTCGTTTTGTGGTGGAGAAGTAGGTGTATGTCCGAGCCCAGTGCCCTCAATAATGATACCTCTATAGCCTTTGTCAACTAAAAAGTCAATTATCTCTGGGTTCGAACCAGGGTATGCTTTAATAAGGGCAATTTTTTCCTCAAACGCCGTATCTGCAACTACTTCAGTTTCACTTCGTTTCTTATATTCAGCATCTTCACGAAATTCCATCTTTCCGTCTGGCCAAATCTTTCCAATCGGCAATTCATTAATGGGGCGAAATGTGTCACGTCGACTTGTATGCATTTTTCGTACCTTTGTCCCTCTATTAATAAGGCAATATGAATCATCTGGCTCTCCGTGCATACATATAAATACCCCTGCCAGATCTGCGTGACCTGCTAACCATGATGCGCAAATTAAATTAATCGCACCATCGAAACTGCCACGATCAGATGAGCGTTGTGCTCCTGTAAGTATAACTGGCTTTGAAAGATCACGTAACATAAAGCTTAGCATCGCTGCAGAATATCCCATACAATCTGTCCCGTGAGTTATAACAACTCCTGAAGCACCTGAATTCAATTCTTTTGCGGCATCGTCAGCCATTTTTTTCCATTCATTGACCCATAAATCCTCGCTCGCAAGATTAAAAAGAAGATTACATCCCTTAAAACGAACGATCTCCGAAAGTTCGGGTATAGCGAAGAAGAGTTCCTCGGGGGTGAACGCCATAACAACGCCACCTGTTAAATAATCGATCCTACTAGCAATCGTGCCACCGGTTGCAAGTAATGAAATCTCTGGAAGATCAGCTTTTTGCTCAGGAAATGTTTTCTGAAAACTTTCAAGACTGATGCCTTTATCTATTCGAACTAACTCGACACCCGGCTGGTACGCAATACTTACGTTATATCCATCATCCTGTTTTATTACAATGCTCGAAGGATCTCCAATCTCAATACGAGGCAAAATGTAGCCCTCATAACTCATATCCTCAGATGTAATTCGAATACGGTCACCAGGCTCTATTTCTTTCTCTTTAAGGATATTTCTAACCTCTTGTGAGTAGTGAGCAAAATAACTTTGTTCTTTCATTAATTGTGCCTCCTTTTTCGCATGATTTGCATGCAGACTGGCCTAGATTTGAGTTTATTTGAATTTAAGGTTAAATGTAAGATAAGATCGCTGTTCTATATTTTAAACCATGATTTTAATCTTCTTCAAACAACAGTTTTCCATTTAATACGCATAGAAATTTAAGTTAATTTATTAGTGTTAATGCAAGAAACACCTTAAAAATTGTTGAAGGCAACTTGCGCTTTACATTCGAAAAAAGGAGCGTCGCATTGTCATATCTTTAATTTCTGAATGTAAAGCTAAAAATTTATAAAGTCATTTCAACGTTCCCTTGTATTCAAAATTCTTTAGGCTTCTTAAAACGGAGTTAAAATAATGTGTGGTATTGTAGGTATTGTTCTCAATCAAGGTAACGTCGCACCTCTGTTACGAGAATCTCTTAAGCGACTTGAGTATCGAGGTTACGATTCTGTGGGTATGGCTACTATTGCAAATGCTCATATGATTTTAAAGAAAGATAAAGGAAAAATAGATGTTGTAAATGAAAGACTTAATCTTGATGAACTACCTGGCAGTATTGGAATCGCACATACGCGATGGGCAACCCATGGAATTCCTACTAAGGAAAACGCTCATCCTCACACAGATTGCAAAGAGAAAATAGCTGTCAATCATAATGGCATCATCGAAAACTTTGTAGAATTACGTAAAGAACTAACAGAGAGAGGTCATCACTTTAAGTCAGATACAGATACTGAGGTGGTGCCTCACCTCATCGAGGAGTTCATGGAACAGGGTTTAAACTTAAAGGATGCCACAATTCAGGCTCTAAGACGTATAAAGGGATCTTATGGTTTAACTATTATTTCAGCAGCAGAGCCAAGAAAGATTATATGTGCAAGAAATGGAAGCCCACTTGTCTTGGGGATAGGAGACCAAGTGATATGTTGTGCATCTGATATTCCAGCGTTCTTACCCTTGACTAATAAGGCAATAATACTTCATGATGAGGAACTGGCTGTTCTTACACCCAATGAATATCAAATTTTTTCTGTTCCTACTCAAAAAATGGTTTCCAAGGACATTACTACCATAAAATGGACTCCAGAGATGGCATCAAAAGGTGGATATTCCTATTTTATGCTAAAGGAGATTCATGAACAACCAAAAGCCCTACGCGATACATTAAGGCAACGACCTGAACGTCTGGAAAAAATTGCTGAAGTATTAGATGAGGCATCCAAGATCTTTATTACCGCAGCAGGTACCTCCTTTCACGCAGCACTCACTGCAAGATATCTTTTTTCACAACTGTGCAATGTATTTCCTACAGCTCTCTTGTCGTCAGAGTTTCCAGAGGCAATTGGCCCTTCGTTTCCATCAGACGCCTATGTAATAGCTGTTAGCCAATCTGGTGAAACTGCTGATACAATAAGGACTATTAATTTCGCGAAAGAACGGGAAGCGACTATTATCTCAGTTGTCAATACAGTCGATTCGTCGATCACACGCCTTTCTGATCACGTCATTTACACCCAAGCGGGGCCTGAGATCGGGGTAGCCGCCACAAAGACCTTTACAACCCAAGTCGCAACTTTATCCATGATTGCACTTAATTTAGCACTACGCAAAAAATGCAAAGATATTGAGACGATATCAAATCTACAAAATGCGCTTTATAAAATTCCTAATATTGTACAAACCGTTATTACAAAAGAGGAAGAACATGTAAAGCGCCTAGCAGAACAGTTTGCCCATATGCAAAATTTTCTCTTTTTGGGAAGAGGCATTAACACGACAACCGCTGCTGAAGGATCCTTAAAATTAAAGGAAATTTCCTATGTTCATGCTGAGGCGTACCCTGCGGGGGAAAGTAAGCATGGACCTATTGCGCTCATAACTCCCGGATTCCCGATAATGTTTATTGCCCCTCCAGACGAGACATATGATCATATAATCGGAAACATCATGGAGATGAAAGCGCGAGAAGGTACAATTATCGCATTTATTGACGAACAGGATCAAACAATTCGAGAACTTGCTGATCATTCTGTAAATATCCCAAGTGTACCTCCCCTTTTATCTCCAATACCGTACGTTGTGCCACTTCAATTATTTTCGTATTATGCAGCCGTAAAACTTGGTTACTCTCCAGATATGCCTCGTTCACTTAGCAAAAGTGTCACAGTATTATAGAGCAGGCAAAGTGCAAAAGAGTTTTCATTAATTTTGAATTTTCTTCTGAAACCCGAGGAGAAGACTTTATAGTAGAAGAAATAAGCATTTTGTGATTAATTATTTAATGAAATTATATTTTTAGAATGCTGGGAGGGAAATGGGCAAATTGTTTTAGAAATGAAATTAAAAGAAATTAGAATACGCGTCGATAAGTTTTCGGACGATGATGTTGAAAAATTCGTTGAAACATATCCTCTTCTTAAAAAATATTATTCAAAATTAAACGCAATAAACGGTGATTGCAAAAAGTGTGGATGTTGCTGAGTTGGGGGGATTTCACTATCAGAGGTGGAACTAAACGCAATTCGAATGTTTATACCTGAGATTGATGACTTTATGGAAACAACTACACGTAAAGACCTAATTACTGGTGAGATTATCAAGTATCCCGTATCAATGCGTACAAAATATGGCTACTGTATTTTTAATGCAGATGACGGAGCATGTATTATTCACAAGATTCGACCAATCCTTTGTCGGGTGTTTCCTTTTTTTCCGAAGGAACAAGGCACTTGTGTGAAAGATGTAACCTTCACTGGCCTAAGTATAGATGAAGGAAAAGAAATTTGGATGAATCACTTTTTGGAAATCAAAAAATCAACAAACAAGACCGTAAGTCCAAGTTTATGTTCAAAACCCTGAATCTTCATAGTATCTTATGAACACATATAGTAACTACGGTACTCTTTCGACTAACTTAACAAATTAAGTTGTCTTAGCAAATTAATTGCCGTTTTAGTTACATCCAGAGAAAAGAGATCTTTAAGAAGAACCCATCTGACATCTTCTGCGTCTGATCTTGGAGAAATCTCACCACTTTCTCTCGTGGCAAAAAAGTCGATAATGACATAATGATATTGCACTTTCCTGTTGTCATCTTTAATTACTACATCAATGACTCCTGCAAGATCGCCGATTTTTACCGAAAGACCAGTTTCTTCTTTAACTTCCCGTTTTGCAGCCTCTCTAACTGCTTCTCCAACGTTTACTAAACCTCCAGGAAAGGACCATTTTCCTCTACCTGGTTCGTTTCCCCTTTTGACCATTAATACTTTTTCACCATCTAGGACTATTGCACCAACGCCTACAAGAGGTCTTGTTGGATAATTTCTTTTAATGTATATCCTCTCCAGTAAATACGACTTTTTAGTTCTCTATGAATCGTTCTATCCCATTAAAAGCTTTTGATTGTATCTCAGTTTATCATTTTTTTGGATGAGGTGTTTTTGTGCTGTGAATATATAATTTACCTGAATTTCAACACCATTGAAAAGAAATAAATAGCGATGCTTAATTGATTCATACGATTCATGTTTAGGATTTACAGGATTAGAGTACAAATGCACTCATAATTGGAGATTAAAACAAATGCACTCTTTAGAAATAAACCCTGAAATTACTGTAAGTAGGATCAGTAAATTTATAGTTAAGCGCATTGATGATGCGAAAGCTAATGGAGTAATTATTGGTTTAAGTGGTGGAATAGATTCATCTGTAACTGCCGCTTTATGTGTGCGTGCTTTAGGTCACGAAAAAACCTTTGGGCTGTTAATGCCAACACAGACAACTCAACAACAAGACATTGATGACGCAATTAAAAGTGCCACTTTACTTGGTGTGAAATATGCAATTGAGGACATATCGCCATCCTTAAACGCTTTCAAACAATTCCAAGTATTCGATCCAGAAAGAAAAATTGTAAACGGTAACCTTGCAACTAGGTTTAGGATGGGTCTCTTATATTATTATGCTAATCTACATAATTGGCTAGTAATTGGCACGGGTAATAAAAGTGAACTTTTAGTAGGATATTTTACCAAATTTGGTGACGGAGGCTGTGATATCTTACCCTTAGGCGATCTATTTAAGTGTCAAGTCAGACAACTAGCTGAATATCTCGACATTCCCCCAGAAATAATCAAGAAGGCGCCTTCAGCAGGACTTTGGCCCGGACAAACAGATGAATCAGAATTGGGAATATCATATAATGACTTAGATATTATCTTAAGTAGTCTTGAGCAATTAATGACACCAGATGAGATTTCTAAAGAATTCAATATTCCATTAGAAATAATAAAAAAAGTAGAAATCATGCTTCGTAAGAGTCAACACAAAAGAATAGGACCAATGGTATTCAAAATGGGATCTCGAACACCTGGCTTCGATTGGAGACTCTCTATTATATCTGGAGAAACGTAAACAAAATCACAAATTTCTCTTTAGAAACTTTCAAGAATAGAACTAATAATATATTTAAGAGGGTTAAAATTGACTTCTTCCGCAACTAGAAAAACAGAGTTTTCTGAACCAATTTCAGATGTGAAAATAGGCTTGGAAATACATGTACAACTTACAGCTTTGACAACAAAATTATTTTGTGGATGTCCTACTGATTATCGTGGTATGCCTCCAAACTCAGTTTGTTGTCCAATTTGCCTTGGCCTACCTGGAACATTACCTGTAACTAATAAACGTGCTATAGAATTAGCAATGATGGTTTCGCTTGCACTTAATTCGAATATATCAAGAAATAGTTCGTTTTACCGTAAAAACTATTTTTATATTGATTTGCCAAAAGATTTTCAAATTTCACAGTACGACAAAGCAGGTGGCGTCCCAATAGCGATTGGAGGCCACGTTGATTTTGAAATGAATCATCAAAAAAAAGTAATAAGAATTCGTCGTCTCCAACTTGAGGAAGACCCAGGCCGTTTAAAGCATATTGGTATGATTGATAAATCTCCTTATACTTTGGTTGATTACAACAGATCGGGAATAACTCTTCTAGAAATAGTGACTGAACCTGATTTTTCCACACCTGAAGAAGCGCGCATCTTTCTTCGAAAACTACGTTCAATACTTGAGCACTTAGGTGTAACTGATGTAAATTTACAGGGCTCTCTTCGATGCGATGCAAATATTTCTGTAGGAGACGGAAGACGTGTTGAAATAAAGAACATTAGTTCGTTTAAAGAAGTTAAACGTGCTTTAAACTATGAAATTATTAGACAAAAACAAGCTCTTCGACGCGGGGAGTTTATAGCACAAGAAACTCGACATTGGGACGAAGATCGCAGAATAACTTTTACTCTTCGAACGAAGGAGGAAGAACATGACTATAGATACTTCAGGGAACCTGATCTACCGATTATTGAAATTTCAGATGAATGGATTAAAAAAATCAAAACAACCATGCCTGAGCTACCAGATGCTCGAAAAGAAAGATTTCGGAGAGATTATCAAATCCCTGTTTACGATGCAGAAGTATTGACAAGTGAGAAATATTTAGCAGATTTCTTTGAAACATGCATAACTTATGACGTGGGTGCAAAAAAAGTCAGTAATTGGCTTATGAGTGATTTTTTACGTTTTGTAAACGAACTTGATCTTGAATTTACTGAGATTCTCCTTACACCAGAAGATTTAGCAAATATGATCCGTTTAATTGATCAAGAGCTGATTAGTGGAAAAATTGGTAAGACAGTTCTGCGGGAAATGCTTGCTACAGGAAAGACCCCGCAGACCATAATAGAAGAACTTGGTCTTAAGAAAATTGATAACACTTCTATCATTTCTGATAAAGTAAAAGAAGTCTTTGAAGAATACCCAGATGCCGTTCGCGATGCCATGACTAACAAGAATGCTATTCGTTATCTTGTAGGACAGGTAATGGCGAAAACCAGAGGAAGGGCAGATCCTGTTTTAACAAATGAAATCATTGAATTAAAATTGGAAGAATTGAAGTCCAAGAATACACAATTCGATGAAAATTGAATTTAACTGTTCATTAAATTTTTGTCAATAATTCTATCTATCGTCTCATTAACTCCATCCCCAGTGAGTGCGTTTGTTTCAAAGCATTCGTCATTAATTAGTTCCAGGAGTTCGTCACTCCTGCTTTTGTCTACTAAATCTATCTTGTTCACGACAAGATAAAGTTCCCCAAAAAGTTCTTTAAGATCCTCATATAAAGAAATTTGCTCCTTCAATGGATATCCACAAGTTTCTGAGGGATCTACAATATACAGAATAACATGAGCCAAGTATTTTAATGCAGTAATTGCCTGTAATTCTATTGGATTCCTTTTATCGAGTGGACGATCAAGAAGACCAGGGGTATCCACAAGTTGATATATTGAAAGACCTCTTTGTATATGGCCTATCGTTACAGCTCGCGTGGTGAAGGGATATTCAGCTATTTCTGGTTTTGCCGTAGATGCATGTGCCACAAAACTACTTTTCCCAACATTCGGGTATCCCGCAATAACTATCGTAAGTTTTTTAGGATCAACCGATGGCAATTTCCGTAATTTTGGTCTAGCTTCTTGAATTATGTTTAAATTGTTCTTAATTCTATTAATTATTGAACTTATACGCCCGTATGCCGCTCGACTTAACTTAATAACCTCAGTTAATTCTTTTGCTCTCTTGATTTTGTAGATATAGTTTTGAATTAGTTTCTTAACCACTCTACGTGTACCATAAATTGAGCCAAGCGCATTTTTGAGTTGATCTCTGCCAACCAGTATATCAGCTAATTCAGAATAAAATGGATGTACATCATCTATCGAAGGAATCTGTTTTACTATGCGTTTGAGTCGTGAATCTAGAAATCCCTCTATAACTCTTAATTTCTTACTTTCCTTTCGTTTCGTCCTTATGATGCGTGGCACTTTTCTGGGAATCTTAACTTCAGTACGAGACGCTTTTCGAAATGCTTGATCCAAGAGTTCCTTTGCAGTAGGGACGTAGTTAATCTTGGTAAATGGATTTCCGTTATTAGAAATTTATGACACCTTCTTTGCAGAGTATATAGTTCTAATCAACTATTTTGCAGTAGAAGAAGAATCTTCTGTTCTGAACATGCTTTTTAATTGGCTCATTTTTTCCATTGTGAGATTGAATAACTGTTCCGAAATTATAGATTCTTCTTTAGCATATTCAAGTTTTTCTAAATCGATGACACGTGTAAAATCTTCAGTTCGGATTAAATCGACTTCAAGATCAACGTATCTGATCCGATGAGGTTCTGGATAGAGTCCTGGATAGATCTCCACTGGAGTATTTATATTGAGATACTCTCCTTTGTAAATTCCATCTCGCGAGAAATATGTCGTTTTTACAAAAAATTCTCCTTCAATTATTTCCATAACACCATAATCACCTTCTTCTTTGGGAAGATTAAGACCATCAAATTTTCCTCCAGCCTTAAACATTCGTTTTATGAGTAGTTTTCTTTCATTTGGATCGCTTTTTATTACATACCCAGGCGATAGAAAAAGTGTCCTTCCATTAAACTTAACGTGGTCAATACAGACTTCAGAGCCTAATGAAGGAAATGTTTCAGAAAATACGAAATCTGCAGCCTCGTTAATAATAACATAATGTTCAGGCAATTTGGCAAGAATTCTTTCACCAAAATCAACTAATAATGATAAATCGTAACCCATTGCTTTGAGTTGGTGATGGTTTCTAACTGTTGCAACAACTTCGCTTCGAATTTCATCAAGTTTTACTTTGGAAAGACTTGGAAATTCCAAAAAAGTTGTTGTATTCTCTTCATATACGGCTGCTGGCGCTTTGGTCTTTTCCGCTTTCTTAGATATCATCTGTGCTAATTTTTTTAAGTCCTCGATTTCGGCAATAAGCACTGTTACATCTTCTGAGGCTGCGGCTGTGCGCCATAAAACTCCCCATGAATCAGGTTTGATGGTTTTCCCCAAAAAGAATAACTCATCTCGTTTTTTCCCACGAATTTTATGACTTATCCGAACCACATTTTCGGGAATCAAGACAGCATATTTGCCAGCTATTGTTATGTTTGGCTGTACTTCAGATAATCCAGGTCTAACTTTTTCTACACGTACAAGAAGTTCGTCACCTTCATTGATTTCTTCATTAAAGTTAGTATTATCCAGATGAAGTATGCCGTCTGTTCTCCCTAAATTTAATATCGCGTAATCTCGCTCCAAATTTACTCTCGTGACAATTCCTTTATAGAAGCCATTTGGACTAACTTTTGTATAAAAAACCGTAAGATCAGGAAGAAGCGACCGTAAAATTTCAAGCAATTCTTCAATAGTCTCTTCTTTCCCATTGAGTTCTACGCCCTGTCTATTCCGTCTGTCAAAAATATCTATATCGAAAGGCACACGTAAATCCTCAATTGCTCCCTTGAAACGTTGCAAAATAACAGTTGAAGGATATGTTAGTTTAAATCCATGATCTATGAGGATTTTTGCTAATGCGGTCGAATATATTCCTCTGAGGCGAACTGTTGTTGCCTTTTTTTCCATCATCTCTTCCTCATTATTTATCTAGTCTAAAATGCTATAAAAAGTCAATCCGCTATCCCATGAGTAAAGAGTGGTGCGGGGGATGGGATTTTCGTTCTGGCGGTTTATCGCCAAGGAATTCGAACCCACGCAGGCGATCGCGAAACCTAAGGCATCTAATGCTTCTCTACGCCACAGGATCCTGAGTCCTGCTCCTTTGGCCAAGTTCCCGTTACTCTCCATCGAGAGGAGACCTCGGACACCCCCGCATTGAAATTCATCACGATCTGATCGCTTCTTTAAAGACATCTATTTAAAAATATAGGGAAACAGATCTACAAATATCATATGCATCTTAAAACCGTATTAGAGATACCTGGTGCCATTTTTTAATTTGTATAGAGGCTATCGAATCTTATTATGATTTCGGGACCTTTAAATCGCTCAGAGACCATTTCTCTTTACGAACATTAAGTACAATTGAGGTATTTGTACGCTCTATGTCGTGTATAGAAAGAACTTCCTTAATAAACTTATCAAGATCATTTCGAGAACTAAAGCGCGAAATTACTGCTATGTCATACTCCCCTGTAATATCATATACCGCCATTACTGGATCATGCTGCGCTATCTTTTCCTCCACCTCAACGAGTTTTCCTCCACTAACCCTTACAAGGGTTAGCGCAGTAAATTCATAGCCCAATTTCTCATAATCTAAGACAACAGAGTATCCTTTTATGACCCCTTCCTTTTCAAGATTTTTCACACGATTATGTACTGTTCCAGCAGCTTTCTTGCGTCCAGTTTTTTCAAGTTCCTCGGCAATTGAACGGTAACTAAGACGTGCATCCTCTTGAAGAAGTTTTATGATATCTAAATCTGTCTCATCGATGGTAAATTCACGTTTTTCTTGTTCTTCTTCTTCTTCTTCTTCTTGTGGCATTTTTGCACACAGCCTAATTATGTTGCTGTTTTTGCTCACCTTTCAAGATGAGACACACTAACTTGTACGATTTCTTTAAGTAGTTGGTGTAATTTCTTTGTGAGTGTACCTGCATATAATTCTTCTGGGATGATAAATAAAAGATATCCTAATTGTTGACATAAAGAAGTCATTTTTTGAGTTATAAAGGAGTTCCACTGAGAGGCATTATTGAAGAGAATGATGATTCTGTAGTTTGATTTATGAATATTGAGATATTCTTCAAAACTTTCCCAAGCAAACTTAAGGCTTGCTCGATCAATGATTCTTGAAGTTTCATACTGAGAAAGAGGATATATATTTTCAACTTCACTAGGAACGCATCCAAAAGGAATAACAAAAGTCACCAAATGTAAATAAGGAAAATATTCACTAAAAACTTCTTTTAAACTCTCAATTAATCGGATATGTCCAGGAGATGATCGAAATGGTTTTATGTTCGTCTCAGGGAGAATAGTTAGAATTGGAGCGTCTGATGGTGGATGATAGTACGTTGTTACATGCTCTTGATGCCTAACTAGATTAGGTCTGGATAATCCTTCTTTTCCATAAAAAAACAAGGCCCTTCTCTTTGAGATAGGATCAAACTTTTCTAGCCAATCACGGTATTTTTTTAGATGAGAAAAGGCTTGTAAAAACCTGGGATGCATGCGTGCCCTTGCTTCCAGGAGTTCCCAGAGTCGTCCGTCTAAAATTGCTTGACGTATTGTACGAATTTCTTGGAGAGAAATATACAAATTGTGACTTGCCAAAAGTTCATATCTCAGTTCTGCATTAGTTGCTTTTAACTCTGAAGGTGTATATTTGATACAAACAGGACATGAACACGGAAATACCTCTAATGAATCCAATAGATAAGTACCACTTGGAGTCATGTAACGGTTTTCTTTTGCAAACAATGCATAAGCAGCTGAATCAAAAGTATCGCAACCTAAAGCAATAAGCAATGAGAAAAAAAGAGGATGTCCAGCACCAAATAAGTGAAATGGTCGTTGAATTGGTAAATTCATCTTTGCAGTAGCAATACCTTCAACTAACTTTGTGAAATTATATTGCTCCATAAACGGAGTAACGCTTCCAAGAGCATACATATCAAAAGAGAGATCATACATTGTTTTTGCACAATGCTCAATAAGTTCTGAGTAAGCACCACCTTGAATAGGTCCCACCCAAAGAATATCTTCAACATTTCTAAGATTCAGACTCTCCTTCGCTCTCTGTAACGTCTGTGCGACATTATATTTAGCTTGTTCATAGGTAAGATCAGGACCGATAGGGAGGTCTAATATAACTGCAATGTCAGAATGAATTTTTTCTTGAAAATCAATTACCTCTTCAGGGGTTATTGATACACCACCGTAATGTAGGATCTGAAATGCGCCTGAATCAGTCATTATAGGACCATTAAAATGGAAAAAAGAGTGAAGATCCGATAGATTCTCACTGCTTCTTGCAATATATTGTTTCAGTAGGTACGCACTTGTAATAATTATTTCACAATTAAATTCAGTTTCGAGTATTTTAGGAGAAATCGGCTTTTTTGTCGGAATTAAAACAGGAATTAAAGCAGGAGTATTGACAACGCCATGGCGGGTGTAAAGCTTGCCAATACGACCTCCAACATCATGTTCTATAACTTCAAAACTCAAAGAAACTTTCACATCGTTTCTTGGTTACTAAGAACTTCATAACTGATCAAGATGTTTTTCCGCTGGCTTTTTCTTCCATATATTTATCATAAACCGCGCTAATCCTCTCAGCAAGAGGGCCTTCGCCTTCAACTCCAGCTTCGGTTACAGTTATTTTGTTGTCTAAAACCGAAATTACTCCTGCTGATTCGTGTAGTTTAACCTGACCAGGTTGTGGAAAAAGTTTCGAGATTTCATCTGCTAATCCTTTCATATCAAAAGGTTTTTCTACTTCGAAAATGGCGGCGATTTCGTGACCTAGAATAAAAGCACGATGATATTTAATTCCTTCAGAATCATTTGTATTGATCAGACAAAATGAAAGCGTATTCTGATCAAAACCCTGAAGTTCACCTTCAAAAACTTGCTTTGCGACCGTTACGACTCGCACTTTCTTGTTCATAAGGTTCTGAAGTTCGATGAAGAATTTTCGTGTGCTACTTGACATTATACGTTCCTCCCATCTAAAACCCATTAAGAACTAAGGATTTTTAAATTAATCCCATTAAATTTTTATGACAAAGAAAATTTTTGGATATATCTACGAATTGTAAATGAAAGATTGTGAGAAAAATGGTACAAACTATTTTCAGTGTGCAAAGAATTGAACCTACTGACCTTGAGGATATTTTTAAGATAAGGTTAACATCCCAAGATGGGAAAATGGAGCTCTCATTTGAAATAATAGAAAATCTATTTGATTTTAAAGAAAATACTGAGTTGGATATTTATATTGATAAAATACCTCCTAAGAAAGCTGATGCAGCTAATATACTTATGCAAGGAGATGTTTTTAAGGTACAAAAAAAACAGGACGTAGTTCAGGTTTTTGGCTCACTTGGAGGACTGCAACTTCGTCTTATTCATCCTAAGAGTAAAGAACTATTTCAAGCAACAGACCCTCTTATTTTAGCAATTTTTTAATGGAGCTGGAGATATGTTCAAAATAAAGAAAGCTATAACTAAGCGTGATTTTTTAGATAATATTCTCATAACAGGTTTTCATGGAATAGGAGAAGTCGGATATATAGCTTCAACTCAACTAATAGAGGCCTTCGAGGGTGAACGTATAGGCATAATTGATAGTGAAACGTTACCATCTTTTGTTGCAATGGACAAGAATAGATTATCCCTCCCCTTTGAAATATTTAAATTTGATAGGTTTGTGACTATTTTACCCAACTTTCAGCCCAATCCTCAAGAAATTCATGGATTCTGTAAGGGGATTGTTGAATGGGTAATCTCTAATGAATTTAAGGAAGCATTTCTAATTGGAGGACTTGATAATCGATTCCAAAAAAGTGACGAAAAACCGTACAGGTGTGTACTCACACAGAAATATGAAGAAAAGGCAAAGAAATTGGACTTACCGATGCTTGAGCGAGGATTGTACGTCACCGGTCCGCTCGCATTGCTTCTTGCTTACTTTGAGATGGAAGATTTTCCAGCATTAGCTGTACTTCCGTACGGAAAAAGAGATCGTCCAGATCCGCGGGCGGCTTCAATAGCAGTTGAAGAATTTAGTAAAATCTATAATGTTGAAATAGACATATCAGAATTGCTAAAGGACGCACAAAGAGTAGAAGAAGAACTAGAAGAAATGCTAAGGCAGCAAAAAGAGAAAATGATGGAAGAAGCTCAGAGTCCAATTGACCGAACCAACTATTACATTTAGTATGAATTAAATCTTATCGTTAGTTCTTTCATCAATATAAGATAACTTAGTTTGATTCTTACCGTTCCTTTCATAATAGACATCTATTACAGCGAATAGTGTCTATCCACCCACGATAAGAACATGAGTGGAGGGCCCGCTAGGACGGTTAAGCGGGATACCTACCGCCATATAGGGTGCAGGCCTTGCGTGAACGAAACGATGATTTATTATCAGCGTTCCCGCAGAATCGACGGCGTACGGGAGTGCTGGGCTGAAGTCCGTGAAGTGGTCCCGGGGCGAATGCTTAAACCTCCGGGTGCCTCATCTTACCATCAATTCTCACTTATATACTGGAGGACCTGCTTTATAAACACCACGCCTCACGCGTTCACTGTGGAACCCCTTGCCCGCGAAAGAATCGTCTATATTTGTCTATAAAATAAATAACTGTTAATCACCCTCTTGTAACTTTTGTTTGATCACAAAAACTCGTATTTTTTCCTCTGCAATTATAAGTGTATCATTGATGGATTTAATTACAGAATGAGGAATTAAAATTGTTCCTTTCTCATCGCGCGGAAATTTTTCAATATCTGGATGTTTAGTAGGCTTCACACACACCGCTAATAGGTGGCCATCTCGCGAATTAATTATGAAATCAACTACCTTTCCCATAGCAGAACCTTTTTCATCAGTTACAGAAATACCAACTAAGTCCCGGATATCGATGATTTCCGACATTTTTCATCCCATCAGACCTTGCATGAGTCGGTCTATGTTAAATCAATATTTTTTGCTATTAATATCATCTGCTTCGAGTTATAAATTAGTCAAGTCATATTGACAGAACCTTTTCAAAAAGCAAAAATGAGAGTAGAATTGGAAAATTCAAAATTCGATTCAATAAATCTCGAATGAAAAGTGAAAACTAAAGAACGCTGTGCAATTATCTTCGTTTAAATCATACAAAAGTCTATCATAATGCAGGAAATAGGAGGGAATAATCCCTCCTTATCTAATATTTACAGGAATGCCGATTAAGTCGCGGATATTTTTTTGACATTTTTCGTCCCCTGCGAGTCATTCATTCCCAACAAGTGAGGCGTCGGACCTCTAATTTGGTTCAGTCTCATGCACAAGAACGTGTCCCCCGTGATATACGAAGAACATTCCGCCTTGTAACTCATTAAACCTCTTGAAAAGAGTCTATATAAACACCGCGATTCAAAACAAAGATTCATTCTTGCCATGTATACAAACCACTCTTCAAGTCATCAAGATAGAGATTTACCATAAGGAGTAGGTGATTTTTTAAAGATGAAAAGCCAAATTTTAGCGCTTCGCTGATCTTATCAAACGCTTGACATTTTCGAATATAAGTATAAAGAGCATAAGGGGAATATTGACGCCTTTCTATCTCTATTTTTAATACATCGAAATCAATTTTTTCTAATTCTGTCACACGATAACGAGAGGACGCTGACCATCTAAATTTTCGAGAAATCATTGCAGATAGTCGGTCATAATGTTGTAATAAATAAAGCCAAAGAAAATCTTTTTCATCTATATCATAATTGTGATGATTCTTTGCAAGTTTGAAGACATCTTCGTCAGCTATATCAACATCAGTATAAATTTTACTTGGATGTCGATCAGTGCCTACAAAATCATGCAGGAGCATTGCTATAATTAACTTTTCCTGCATATCTGAGAGTTTAGGAAGTTTCTTACGAATCTTAATTCTTCTTGTAGTATAGAGAGGCTTTTTCTTGAGTTTTTTGAGAGAAGTCCAAAAGATTCGTCCCATCCCCTCACATGTATAACTTCCAACACTATCAATAGCAAGTGCTTCTTCAAGTTTATGTTCTGAAACGATAAACTCAATATTACCAAACCACGCCCTAAAGGTCATTGGCGCACGTCTTTGTCCTACCGTTAATTTTCCGAATACCCTGGGACGACCTTTTATGGTCATCGCTCCAACGTCGGTAACTCCAAAATGTCTACGCTTTGAAACAATAGGAGTTTTTGTATAACCAATTAATTTAAAGTATTTCTGTGGCATTTTATTCCCTCTTATAAGATTTTACCTCCTCTTTGAACAAAAGAGAGGAGATATAAACCTTGCCAAAGTAAACACGTTTGCAACTGTTGTTTGTAAAGTGGGTATGACATTTTTCGTTCCTTGCGAGTCATCCGTCCCCAACAATTGAGGCGTCGGACCTCTAAGCTGGTTCAGTCTCATGCACAAGAACGTATCACTCACATCAGTAAGTGATAAACCGTAATGAGATGAGAAAAAAAGTTGAAATAAATGTGTCACACAGCCACCTTCTCATCCTGTTTACTCATAGTATTCAAAGAAGTTCTCCAATCCTCGATTTTACTTAGAGAAAGCGGAATTTCAGTGGTTTCTTCTATAATTTTATAGTTTCCTTCGCTATCCTCTTCGACTCTTCGAAAAGTCTCAACCTTCTGAAGAGCAATATTAAGGATTTTGACGCAACCATATCCACTTGACCGTCCTGCCCCAAGAATTTCTACGTAGAGCATTGCTTCTATAAGAAACTTGATTTCAACATCAGTTAGATTAGTGACATCAATTTGAAAGGAAAAAAATCCACTGAAATAACTCTCACGAAAGTCTTGGATGGGAGTACCATCATAGGCAAGCGCTATTCTGTTTTCACTAGAGATGTGGACATTTTGAACTGGCACTATTGTTATAAAATCTTTGTGTTTAATCGAGGCAATAGGGTCTGCTGCGACAACAATAGAGGACTTTTCACGGAAGGTGCCAAAGATTGTTCTGAGAATACAGGGAGGATCGCATGTACCAAGCGCATGAAATCCTTGCGGAAGAACACTTTTACCATCTTTAAGTTCAGTTTTTTCAGAACTATGACATACTTCGATGTTGCAGTCTTGAGCAAGTTCCATACAGGCATGTCTTAACATCCCTCGGATACCTTTAATGTAATAAAATTTAGTATTGAACGTTTTTTCTCCATTCACATAAGGAAATTTCCCTAACAAGAGCATGCTAGAATTTTTCTGAATCGAGGCATTGATAGGCTTTGCTATGGGTGTAAAGGCGTGAACAACTATCTGGTTTTTGATTTTTCTCATGTTTCCAACCTCAAATATATTTAGTACAAGTACCTATATAAACCTTGCTCAAAATAAACACTTTTTCTACTCTTGTTAGTAAAATGGGGTTTAAAATGACTTCCTTTTTAGAAATAAAGTATTTTAAACAGGTTTTATGTGAAAAACCATTGTATGTTTAGAACCTGATTTATAAATCACAATGTAACATTCAATTTACATCATCATTTTTTTAAAAGAATAGTTGTTTGATTTAACAAAATTAAGTTTCTTCGGGAATTCAAAAAGAGTACATTGATGGTATCAACTAAACTAAAAATCGTTCGAAAAAAATAATTGTTCCATTGATGGTTGCTAATAAAAATTAGGGCAATAGATCTTTTACTGTAACTGGAGGACCCTTTTTCTGTGGTTTATAGATGCCTTCTAAATGTTGGAATCTTTCAAACATTAAGTGGAGAGTTTCCTTATCTGGAGCGTAAATAAAGGGGATGAATCGCTTATTTTCTAGCAAAAAATCCTTGAGTTGTACTGCACACTGCCTTAAAGCCTCCATTACTGTCATCTTCTGTTCAAGATAGTATATTTCTTGATTGAGTATATCATCAACTAGTCTCTCAACTTTGTAGTGTCCATTCCATGTTAGGTGATAGAATTGTTCGTGTTCAAGCGTTTTACGCTTCTTGAAATCAGCTTTTGTAAATTCACCATACAAACATGCTAAAATTAGGGTGAGCCTGAACAAGGGAATAAACATTTCTCGAAAATCAAAGATAGTGCCTAGAAAGGAGCGTTGGGTTTTTTTAAAGTGCAGTATCAGTTCATCCGGTACCCAAGAAAATCCTACTTCAGCGAGTGCTTTTCGACAGTAAAGGTTAAGATGACGATAAACAGCATTGAGTGCAGCACTAAAGGGTGTACGTGCTTTTACTTCTCCTAAAAGGACAACGGTGGAAATATAGCGTTCTAGGGTACGACTAATGATCTCAAAGTAGGTTCCTCTTAGCAAACGTTTAGGGATTTCCCAGGCAACTCCTTCAACTAAGCCTTCAAACCCACGGAGGTTGTCAATATTACCCCTCCAATAGAGAAAAGTATATGCTACTCGATCCAGCAATTTAGATAAGAGCTCTTGAGCATTTTCAGCAGATAACAACCCCTCTTTTTCAACTTGGAGTACTGAATTGGCTAGACCTATATCTTTACTTATTGTCAGAAGCCATGCTAGCAATTTGCCTCGTTCTGTTCCTCTGATTCGCTGAGCGGCATATTTCAGTTCGTCGGCTACCTGTTGTTTCTTTGGAGTTAGTTTATTTTGTGCAAAGAAACTACCTTTTGGTGTATTTGCATCAATGAGTTTCTTGCTATATTTCTTACGAATGTATTGCGATATATCGCCACCTTCAATGATGATATTACGGATAGCACCGACTAAATACCGTTTTGTTTCTCTTCCGTCTTTTAGTGTATGAACAAATCGTTTTTTTCTAATATCGAGCCTTTCATTACACTTGACACGGATATTTCGTTTTGGTCTTCTGATATAGACCTTTGTCTTTTTAACTCTCTGAACATAATTCCCGGGCTTACCTATAAGCAGTTCTAAATTTGTTTGCAATACATCACGATAACCCGGTTTTATTACAAGTTCACCATTAACGGTCAAATGATAACTGGAATTGCATTCAGGACAGACTGTATATTCCATATATGAGGACGGTAATTCCACAATGCCACGAGGTTTACAGTTTAAACATGTAATGCTGCCATTTGTTTCTTGCAATATTCTTATTTTACGTTTTTTTAACCTTTGAACATTTTCGTGATGTTCGCATGCACTCTTCCTTGGTGTGGCGTAAGGATTTCTTGCTCGTTTTCCTACTTGTTTGTTTAATTTGCAGTTTAACACACAAACATGTGCATGTTTCGATCTTCGACGGTCCTTTATAGGGTTTATCTGAATGAACTTACAAGATCCACAGGTGAGCCGAAGATGTTCAGGAATACTTGCGTTCACATCAGCTACATAGATTTTGGGGCGCCCTCGAAGCTGACCTTGAGAGATAACCTGTATTTGCTCTTGTATTTTTAACTGCTTGATGTGCTTAACTATCGTAGTATAGTGAACATTTTGATTGTATTGCTTGCGAACCTCTGACAAAATAAAATCGTAAGAAATGATTCCATGTTTTTTAATAATGTTATAAATTGCTTTATGAAGTCCGGGATATGGTTTCGGTCTTTGCTTTGGATACCAACGTCTCTTTTTAACTTTTTTCGCTTCATTAGCTTTAAGCTCATTATATTTAGCATTTAGTTTAGTTGAGAGTTCTTTAGCGACTCGTGCTTCTCTCAGGTCTCTTTGTCCCAAAAAGCTATAACTTGCTTCTGCGATCCATGAGGCTGTTTTCTTATGAGATTCAGCATCACCCAGTCGTATTTTTGCCTGAATTGCAGCTTCTGTTACTGTAGATCCTTGACTTAGTAACTTAATGAAGGCTGTATACTGTTGGGCGTTATACCGTTTGGTGTTACTTAGTTCACGCATACATTGCCCAACAAGTTTGACTAATTGTTGGGAAAACTCCTGTTCTGAAGAGGAATGATTTGTGACAAAAAACTTCTTGATCCTTATTGCAATTTTGATCGGCAGTAAATATTTACTTGCCCAACGACCCTTGTCTGTTGCACAGAACCTTCCTCCATTTTTTCTAACAAAACCTTCCGTGATCAGCGTTTGAAGGATACCCTGTTTCTTATTTCTTTCATCAGACTCAGGTTTAGCCAATAGATCTCCTTTTAATTGCTGTTTGAAGTCTTTCAATTTGTCATAGGTGAATGGTGTGAGAAATAAGCGAAGTTCGCCGTATTTAACCTTGTTTGCAGTGGTTCTTTTCCTGATCCAAATGAAAAATGTTCGAGTTAATCGTTTCAAGTCGTTCGGCAGGGAACCTTTGTGTGCGTCGAATAGTATTAACAGTAAATGATTTTCATTATTAAGTTGGCATAGTTCCTCTTCTTTGGTCATAAGTGCACTATTCATTAGTTCGAACCAGTTCCGTAGCATTGTTTTGTATTGATGAAAGAAATAGTGCCTTTCAAGTTTGCTCAGTAATTGATTCGAGGATACAGAACCCTTAGCTATTAATGTAAGTACAATATCTGCCATTGAAGAACGTGCTTGGCTTTTAATGCTATGTTCTTTCACTATCAGTTGTCCTTCAACGATTTGTATCTCCTTTTGTTTCAGAAGTTCTTGGTCGTTTCCAACAAAGATCAAGTCAGCATACCCAATCCTATGATGTCGCGGTCGTGCCGCCCTGCCACTCAGTTGTATAAGCAGTTGGGGGCTGAACATTTCAGCATCGTTGATTATCACTCGTTTAATCGGAAAGTTAACCCCCTCTCCGTATTGGATTGTTGAAACAAAGACCTGAAATTCGCCATTGTTAAGTCGCCTCATAGCTTCTCGTTGTTCTTTCTTACTGAGTCCTGCGTGACTGTAGCCAACTTTGAGATCGAAACCAGAATTCTTGAGAAAGATCTGCAATATTTCAGCATATTTCTCAACCTGTTTTCGTGTGTAACAGAAGAGTTGCACGATTTTGATCTGATGTTCATCATTCGAAGGTTGCTCAAAGGTCTTTTTTATCAATCTAGCGAAAAGAAAAATCTTTTTTCGTTCAATTTGTTCTAATTTATTGCCTGAAATTCCAAAAGTCGACACAATAAGTGTCGATCGCCGCTCTTTTGTGTGTATAAGATGAGCATCGAGCCAACTTGCCAGATCTTCAGTATTACCTAATGTAGCCGAGAGATAGATAATTTGCGGACGAGGACGCAACCACGCTTTAGCATTAACAATTGCGGTTTCTAGGTGCACGCCCCGCCCTTTTTTGCCTAAATTGTGCAGTTCGTCAACTACCAGCAATCCCACTTGGTCTAAGAATGGATATTCAAAATGTTTGGCTAGTAGTCCATTAAAGGATTCGTAGGTGATGACGAGAATATCCGCACTTTGAATCTCTTCAGGAGCTGGTCGATCATCTCCGCTGACCCTGAGGATGGTACATGTGTCTTGATACCACTCTTTGAATCTATCGTACATTTGATCGATTAGACGCTTGGTCGGCTCAAGGATCACACAGCGCAAACCTTTTCCTAGTATTTTTGTAGACATTATTTGAGCGATCAAGGTTTTTCCCGAAGCTGTGGGAGAGTACAATATCTTATCCTGTCTTTGCTTCCCAGAAAAACATGCTTCCCATTGAAAATCGTAGAGAGCTTTGATGTCAGCCTGTTCTAATCGTTGACGAATGAATTCGTAGTTAAACCCTCTTTTTGTCATAATAATGATCTGCCCCCTCAGCTTCGTCTAATTAGATATTAGCTAAAATTCATTTATAAAGCGGGTAAACTTTCAAATCGATTGCTAGAATGTTCTATTCGATAAAAAACAAGTTTGCCTTCGGCATAGTTACCTTCGCTATGTCGCTTCTCAAAAAAAAACCACCGTTGAAGAAGGTAATTAATCCTTCTCTTCAATGATAGAGGAGGGTTCGATTTTAATCACCTATAGAACATAATGAAATACAGAGGACAAAAAACTACAATAAGACTTATTGCTTCCAAAGTATTTAAACTCGACAACTCGTGATTTAAGTAGTTAATCAAGAAGGCTAAACTTCTTAGAAAATATGGTAGAAGAATCTTCATCGAAAAAGGTTTTTGAGGGAAAAGAAAAACATCTGTGACATTGTTCCTACTATAAGTTTGCCGATAAAGTTAAAAAAAAGACTTCGTATAGATATTGTCCAATACTTTGGCACAATAATGTAACTCGTGGACTATTTTAATAATATAAGTTCCCTTGTAATCAAACAATTGAAGCGGGGGTGTCCGAGATCTCCTCTCAATGGAGAGTAACGGGAACTTGGCCAAAGGAGCAGGACTGAGGCTCCTGTGGCGTAGAGAAGCATTAGATGCCTTAGGTTTCGCGATCGCCTGCGTGGGTTCGAAGGAATAAAGCAAAATGGCTTATTCCGAAAATCCCATCCCCCGCACCACTCTTCACTCACGGAACAAATTACTGGTTTTTAATGGGTTAAATATGCGCCTTAATGTTGCAACATAATGTATTGTCAATTTTCTCTTAGTGAGCTACCTCGTGCTAAAGCTTTGAGGCTTCCTGCTTCTACGACAGACTCGATCCCCTGGCGGGTTACGGAGGTCTTATCTCCACAGGCTTAACATCCCTACGCCCCGTAGGTACGGTTAACCATCGTGATGCAATCGAAGTATGCATCTTGACTACAAGTGTGCGTGTGATCCCTCCAATTGCAGTTGATATCTCGTCATACCAGCTATATAACTCTTAGGGAGACCCCTCGATGCAAGTGATAAAAGTGAACACATATTATTGCAATTCATCACCACGCTGAAGCTTTGGTGCTTTCTTGCTCAGCTACTCGTAATTTTTCATTAGATTTCTTTCAGATTTTGACGGAATAATAGAGCGAGGAAGGAGCACCTGACAGAAGAAGCCAAATAAAACAAACAAACCAATCCAATATAGCAATTACAGAACATATAACGAGCGCACTAGGGAACAAAAAAGCAAATAAGCCGATCATGAATAACATTTGGGATAGACCTGCAGGGTTAACGATACTCGCACCTAATAAGTATGAAGTTGCACCGATGAACAATGCTACACCAAAGGAGAGAGGATAGCCCACAGCAATTGAGAGGATGTAGACTTTACTTGCTTCGAGAATCCAAATTGGAAAGGCAATAAGGAGTGCAAGAGGTGTATTTCGCTTATCAGTAATAAGATCTTCAATATCTTTCGTTAGTTCTGACATTCCTTCAACTGCTTTCTTCTGAATTTGCTTAGCAGGCTTAAAGATCGTTTGTAGAATTTTAATGCAGAAATTGACGAACCAAGGCTTTCTAATTAAAACGAAAAAAGCGATAAACAAAGCAATAATACCAACAGAGAACAACCACGACTGAATAACACTTTGTAAGTCACTAAAAATGAATATGATAGAAAACGAGGTAATTATAACGAGTGCAACACTATCAACAAAGCGTTCAACGATTACTGAGGTCAAAGATTTAGAGAATGTGGTTTTTCTGTCTTTCGATAACCAATAACTTCTAACAAACTCTCCGACTCGAAGTGGGATGATTGTGTTGATAAAGATACCAGAGCACAAAATCGGAAATAGTCTTATACTTGGGGGCAGTTTATAAGAAGAAAGAAGAAGATTCCAGCGACCAGTTCGAAGAGAAAAGGATACAATTATTAATAAGAACGTGGGGAACAACAAAAGAGTATTTGCTTGCTTTATGGCATCAAGAATAGCATTAAAACCAAGCTGGCTAAAAATATAGATGATGATGGCACTAGTTACCATGAAGATAAGAATGACAAACAATGTTTTGCGTAGAGTAAAATTAACGGAAATTACTCTCACCTATTTTAAATCTACAGAGATAGAAGTTACTTCCTCTTTTTCCTACCTGCTCGTCGAGCAGCAATGAGTCCTACTTTTCGACCTGGGGGTGCATTTCGTGATACTGTTGTTGGACCACCTGGTGCCTGTTTGCTGCCTCCGCCGTGCGGATGAGATACGATATTCATAGCTACACCACGTACATGTGGCCATTTTCTCCCTTTTGCGGTTATAAAGTGATATTTAGTGCCAGCTTTGACAAACGGTTTTTCAGGGCGACCTCCACCTGCAACTACGCCAATTGTAGCCCTACATTTTGAATTAATTATTATCGATTTTTTTGAGGGCAATTGTACGATAGTAGTGCCTTTAGAATGCGAAATGATTGTTGCATAGCAACCTCCTGATCTTATAAATTTCCCACCATCTCCTGGATTCTTTTCAATATTAAAGATGGGCGTTCCTTCCGGAATGTTTTCAAGTGGAAGAACATTTCCAATAGAAATAGTTGCATTTGAGCCATATTCAACAACTTGACCGATGTAAGCAGCTTCGGGTAATAGCAATAAACTTTTTACTCCATCTTTATATTTTATGACGCCAACAGGTGCGCCACGTCCTGGATCATGATATAGACCAGTTATCACACCAGTTATTATACGTTCTACAGTTGATTTTTCGAGAGGGCGATACTTTACAGCGCCTCTTCTCTTGTGAGTATGAGCACGGAATGTTGGAGAGCCACGTCCTCTTCTTTGTACAAGAACTTTTTTACCCACGCTTTTTTGCCTCCTCATAAATATTGAAAGGAATTTTAGAACATTCCCAATTTTGCAGCGAGATCACCTGCATCTTCTTTATCAGATAAGCGTACATACGCTTTTTTTCTTCCATCAGGCAGAATAAGTGTATTAACACGGTCAACTTTTATATCGTAAAGAACTTCAACTGCTTTCTTAATCTCCCGCTTATTGGCACGCCTATCTACGATAAATGCTAATTTATTTTCATTTTCGATCATATCGAACAACTTTTCACTGATTACTACATTATAAACAATTCGATGTAGCTTACCGCTAAGGATCGATTCTTTTTCCATTTTAGATTTTCTCCAAATAATTTATGGTTCTTAAGCCATTTGTTTAGCAAGATACTCTATCGCTGATTTTACCCAGATGGTAAGCCTTCCAGGGTGACCACCAGGAGCTAAAGATTCTGTATTAAGGTTATTAACATGAATAATATCTATGCCCGGATGATTTCTTGCCGCTTTTATAATCCCATTGTCTTCAGAAATCACAATAAGCGGACCTTTAGGCTTTTTATATTTGCGTCCTCTTAGTTTACCCTTTCCGCTTCGGATTTTTTTGCCGCTTTTTGCCCGAATAACATCTGTCCAGATACCGAGTTTCTCGAAAACACTTTTAGTTTCACTTGTTTTGGTTAATAATTGAAATTCATCTGTTAAGATAATTGGGAATTTTGAAATCATCTCAATAGAATGTCCTCTTTTGCGAACGAGAATTTTATTTGCAGTCGCAGCTATGGCAGAACGTAGTGCAAAACGTCTCTCATTTTTATTTATTCTTTCAACATGTATCTTTTCTGGTTTGGGAGGATGAGCTTGTCTTCCTCCAACAGCCATAGGGACGAAGGCACCTCTTGAACCAGCGTGATGTCTACTTCCTTTTATACGAGGTACCCGAGCAATCCCTCGACCAACACCCATAGATTCAGCAGAAGTTCGCTGACCTGCCTTTTTGTTTACACCATAAGGTTGAATACGTGCAGTGATCGCTGCAATTACTGCACGTTGAATTAAGTCTGGGCGAAAGGGTGTGAAAAATATTGATGGTAAAGTGATTTCCTCTTTAATGGTCCCATCTAGATCATATACAATTCCTTTTTCTGGAATATTCATTTGAATCGCCTATTACATATTGATTTAAATTGAAGGAGTCATATTAAAACCTAAAGAGTGATTATCGCCGTATATATGAAAGTGCAGGTGCTTCTGAAGGCGCATTAACAGGTGAACGTATTGCATATCGCATTTTAATTAAATTTTTTCTATGTCCAGTAATTGAGCCCTGTATGATCATATAATCTCCACGAATAATGCCATAACGGATGAATCCACCGGGAGGTGTGATTTCATCACCATCCTCACCTATTTTCAATATTCGCTTATTATAATCAGTTCTTTGATGATATCCTAATTGTCCTGCTCGTGGTACAGTGTAGAACATATGATGTGGTTTCCATGGACCAATTGCACCAACACCACGTTTTGTCCCCCTAGATTTATCTTGTAAGATGCGAATACCCCAACGCTTCACCGGGCCTTGAAATCCTTTGCCAATCGAAATTGAACCAGTATCCACAAACTGTCCGTTTTTCAAGATATCCGTAGCACGTATTTCTTTCCCTAAGATGGAATTTGCGTAATCAAATTGCTCTTGTATACCCTCTCCTCCACCTATTTTCACTTCAAAGAGATGAGGCTTCCGTCGCGTAACACCACTTAAAATAGGTTGGGTATGAACTATAGCCCTTACTTCTGCTGTTGTTTCAATTGATTCTTTCAACATATTCAAAGTTACTGAAGTGTTATAGTCTTTAGGAAGAGGAAAAACTCGACTTAGATCAGAATTTAAATCTGAGAACCAACTTTCACCAATGACACTTAGCCCATAAGGCGTTGATTCATAGGTACGCATTCCACATACGAAGAGGGGGGGTGTATCAAGTACAGTAACAGCCATAACACGTTCTTGTCCGTAGAAGGGACTATGTTCGTGATCTTCAATTAAAACTACATGAGTCATTCCTGCTTTGTAACCTGCAAAGCCAAGAAGTGTTGGTGGGCCAATCCAAGAAGGCCAGGTTTTAATCTTGCCAACTGGATGTGCCGCTCTACCACGAGGTAGATAAGCGAGTGATCCTCTTTTTGGTGCATGTCGTTTTCGATGACCCATAGTATTTACCTCCACAAATTACTAAAAAGGGCAAATAAGATAATCTGCAATTTATTTTTATTATCGGTGGTATTACAAAGGTTATTATTAATCTTGATATTGATTCTGGTAGGTACATGATTTTATGACTACCGTAAAAACAAGAGGTATCTCATAGAAGCGTATCCCTCTGTTTGAGCAGTCTGTCTAAAATAACCGTTATATTGTAACCTACTTTTTTTGTTTCATTTTTATGTCTTCTGCTGAAAGAAAGGATAATTCAATCTTCCACTTTACACCTTCGGAATCGTTTGAAAAATCTTAAATAGAACTCAACACTTCATTGCACTAAATTTCATTTCAAAATATCATTTAAACGATAAAATATATCCTTAAGTGAGGATATTCTAAGAAAATGTGAATAAATAGTTTTCATGTATTAGGGAGGAAAAAATGATGCCATTACCCTATATGACTCAATCACTGTGCCCAGAATGCCTCAAAGTCATTCCTGCAGAAATTAAGGCAGAAAATGGCAAAGTTGTCATAGAGAAGGAATGTTCTGAGCATGGCTTTTATAAAGATACGTATTGGGGCTCTGAAGAGGATTTCCTTCGCGTCGAGAAGTGGTGGTGCGATGGGAGATTAGATAACCCTCGCACTGAAACAAACAAAGGTTGTCCACAAGACTGTGGGCTTTGTCCAGAGCATAAATCCCACACTGGACTGGCGCTCATTGATGTGACTAACCGATGCAATCTTTCCTGTCCAATTTGTTTTGCAAACGCACGAAGTTCAGGCTATGTTTATGAACCAACATTAGAGGAAATTCGTGGTATCCTTGAAAATTTACGCGCAAATGAGCCTGTTCCAGCTCCCGCGGTACAATTTGCTGGCGGTGAGCCCACTGTTCGCAAAGAATTGCCAGAAATTATATCAATGGCAAAGGAATTCGGTTTTAAAAATATAGAAATAGCTTCTAATGGGCTAAAAATAGCTGAGAGTTCAGATTATTTAGCGAAATTATCAGAAGCGGGACTAAGTACAATATACTTCCAATTTGACGGAATAACACCTGAGCCATACATTGCTGCAAGAGGAAAAGATCTATTTCCTTTAAAAAAGAAAGTAATTGAAAATGCACGAAAAGTAGGGTTTGATAGTATTGTATTAGTGCCAACATTAGTTCGCGGTCTAAATGATGCTCAGGTAGGTGGAATAATCGATTTCGCTGTACAGAATGTAGATGTAGTAAGAGGTGTCATCTTCCAGCCAGTGTCTATTACTGGAAGGATCGATCGAGAAAAATTAGATGAGATGAGAATCACAATACCTGATTTAATGCGTTTAGCTGAAGAACAAACAGGTGGTACAATTAAGGCCAAAGATTGGTATCCTGTATCAAGTGTAGCCACCTTTTCAAAAGCATTGGGGCATTATCGTGGCGAACCAGCTGTAGAATTTACTTGTTCGCCTCATTGCGGCATGGCAACATACATTTTTGTGGAAGAAGGAGAGATTCAGCCTATTACAGAATTTGTTAACATCGATAAATTCTTCGGTACGTTAGAAGGTATAAATAAGGATTATGAACGGAACTCTCGCTATGGCAGAATAAAAGCCAAACTTCGTCTCTTCTTTAGTCTTCGCCATTTCAAGAAAAAAGGGCGTGTAATCAAATTAGTTCGCAATATAATGAATAAACATTCATATGATGAACTAGGCGAATTCTCCCGCTCGTCCATATTAATTGGAGCTATGCATTTTATGGATCCTTACAATTATGATCTACAACGAGTTAGTCACTGTGTTATTCATTATGGAATCCCTGATGGTCGTATAATTCCGTTTTGTGCATATAATACGTTGCACAGAGAGTCAGTCGAAAAAGAATTAAGTATACCGATAAGCGAGTGGCGCAAAAGAAATGCACAAACTGCTAAAGCGGAGATATAATTTTTTTTATTTCTCTTTTATAACTACCTCGCAAGAAGACCCCCCAACTTGTGAGGGGGTGATTGACTTTGGCTATGGTTACTTCGTCTATTCTTTATGATATTGGTCTATGAAGTCTCCATAGGCATCCACCGGCTCTGTTAACTTACCTGCAGGCACATTGTATTCAATGCCGCATGCACCACAGTGAACACGTGCATATCCATCTTCTCTGAAAAGTTCTACTGTAACCGCGCGAGCATCACAATCCGGGCATACAAAAACTTTTGGGATTGTTCTTTGATGTCTCTTAACTACCTTTTTTCGTCTTCTTCGTCCCATTGATATCACCTAGGTTTTCAAAATAGATTTTTTTATGTGAACTAAATAATTCCTTACATTAAAACGGTCATTCTGACAATTTTTCCTTTCTTTTTCTGATTTTTAAGCTTTTGTTGAAGGCAACTATTACATATTTTCAAAGCGATCGTCTGCTTGGATTTTTGTCGTATTTACTTTTCTAAATGAGTTATAATTTTTTTAGCCTCTTCAAGAGTATTGGATACGCGTATCTGAGAAATATTGAGTTCAATGGCATCTAGGACTTCATTTTTTATTATTTTTCCAGCCGCAATAATCTCTTTTCCAATGATTTTTGGTGCATATTTTCGAATCGGTGCATCTGGAAACTCTGCATTCTCAATACTAGTAACTAATTCATCTGTTGTTAATTCTAGAATCTTTTCGCCCTCTTTTCCAATGACGACAAATCTAATATTGCCACTCCCATCATCCAAGATGCCGCTTAGCAATAATCGTGGAATTGATTTGTCAATTTTCCCGCAGTTTGGACATATTTTTTCATTATTCTCTGACTTTACCCTTCTACGGCATTTAGGACACGCTTCATAAATCGGATTTCTTTCATATAGTTTAAGTATAGTGCCGCGTACCTCAGCAAACTGATTTTCTATACAATCTTTGATGAATACTTGATGATATTCCTTTACCGTTTCAGGGGTTAGTTTTTCTTCTGTAAAAGTCTCTTTTACTTGTGATATTAATTGTCCTTTCTCTTCCAATTCCTTTGGGTTGATAACAACGTTAGATAGACGTCCAACATGAAGTTCTGTTTCTCCACTAAGCCCTTCTCTTGTATATGCGTTTTGTATTAAAAGAAGATCTCCTAGATTCGCATTTTGCACTAAATTTACACTTTCATCCCAAAGGACAGTTCTAACATCTCCAGTTGTATCTTTTACATAGAGAGTTATCAATCGTCCGCTTCTTCCATCCTTTGTAGTAAATTCGCGGAGATCCCCTATATGCATTATTCGCACGAAAATATCGACTGAACGCATATTCGGCTGTAAATCCACGATGTCGATTATCTTTGGTTCACCAATTGAAAATTCGATTGACGTTTCTGGATCAATCACAACACCCGTGCGTCCTCCTCCATGGACTTCTACTTGATTTTTTAGCCCTTCTTTAGTGTATGCCCCCTCTAACCTTAAAATAGTCCCAACATCTATTTGATCTATAATTTCCGCGCTTTTATCCCATAAAACTACCCTAGTTGAGCCTGTGTCGTCTCTTAGTATAAGACTTGCTCTCTTTCCTTCACTTCCATCTTTTCGCTGAAATGTTGAAATTGGATAAACACTCTCTACTACACCTAAAATATCGATGTCATTTAGATTTGCTTCCAATCCATCGATCTTATGTGTGAATTCTTTAACAAAAGGAAAATCTGCTGCATTTGCATCTTCCGGATTAATAATTATACGTCCTCGGTATCCAACATGTAATTCAGGATCCTCTTGTAAACCTTCTTTCACATATCCAGAAAGTATTCGTAGAATGTCACCTCTACTTATCTTATCTATATTCTGTGCATGATCGCCCCATAAAACTGTACGGATCGTTTTTGTTTTGTCACCAATTATTAGATTTACAACATAACTCTGTTTTCCATCTCGAACAAATTCTCTTAAAGCATAAATCTTCATAACACGTCCTATAACAGAAATATTATTCATTCCAGGGATAAGATCTTTGATGAATAGCTGGGTAGTTGACAATTTTTGATCCTTAAAGAGATCAATACCTAATTCTGAAGCCACAATGTGTGCGGCTCCTTCTTCGGTAATTAATCCTCCTAATTCCTCTCTTTTTACTCTTATTCTTTCCTCAAGTTCTTTTTTTGAGATCTTTGTTTCTGAAATTATTTTATCAATAATTTCTTCTAATGAGAAACTTATACAACCACCCCCATGAAATTCATATGAAGATGATATAATCTGCAATTTTTTACTTGCTTTTTCATTTTCTTATAGTATTTTTTTCTTTTTAACGCTATTAGTTTGCGTACGCGCACGGTTTTAAAATATCCAAAAGAAATAAAATTCCCCGAAAAGGTTTTTCTCAATAGAGTTTAGTTAGAATTAAATTCACGTAAGATGATTAATATGGGTTTCTGGAAGACTTTGAAAGCAACTACTGTCAGAAATTTACGGGTAATTTTCAAGTATAAGTTTGAAATATTTATCAACATAGGTTGGCTCATTTTGGACATAATCGCATTTTCTTTGCTAGGACACATCGTAGAATCGACTTCAGTGGACTTAGAATACTCGTTAAGAGATTTCTTGTTAGTTGGAGTCTTTTTCTGGGCTTTTTTTGGGAAAAGTTATGATGATACAGTGAATTGCATTCCAGAGGAGGCAAGTCGAGGCACTCTTGGCTTCCTCCTAACGAATAATGTAAGTTTTGTGACGTTACTCACAGCTAGAGCGGCAGCGTCAAGTATAATCAGCGCTGTTGTTGCAATATGCATTATATTTCCGATTTTAGCACTATTAGATGTACTTCAGCTTCAACTTCAATGGCTTCTTCTAGCGATGGTGATCTTTTTCTTGTGTTGGTTATTTATGCTGGGCGTTAGTTTATTAGTATCGTCCGTAAATGTTTTGTTTAAACGAATTGGCTTATTTTCTGCACTCTTTCTTTGGGCTCTAAAGATCCTAAGTGGATATTTTTTTCCAGTTGAAGCACTTGACGATTTTGTACCTGGATTAAGTTTTATGGCGATGAGTTTACCAACTTCTGCTGGGCTCCAATTGATTCGATGGGTATTAATCCTCGGCGCCCCTCCACCTGAAATGATGTGGAACGCATTGACGTCTCTTTTAATCGGCACTACAATAGTTATGGTTGCAGCCATAATAACTTTGAAGCAAATGGAAAAAATTGCAGCAAAAGTTGGAACTTTAGAATTCTATTAGAATAGAAATTAGGTGAGCAATGTGGAAGACGTAGTTATGGTTGAAAATGTTGTAAAAGAATTTCCGATAGGGGCATTTCTACGTAAACGTCTTCGTATTTTAAATGGGATTTCTTTCAATTTGCCAGATGGTGACAATCTTGCAATTGTGGGGCCTAACGCGAGCGGAAAAACTACACTTCTAAAAATGCTTGCATCGATTTATCTTCCTGATAGCGGATCTATTGAGATCTATGGTTATGATTTACAGAAACAAATAACACAAGTTAGGAATATGATAAGTTTTGTTAGTCCAAGCTTAACTTTTCAGGCTAAACTCACACTTAAAGAAACACTTGATTTCTTTGCCGGCGTGCAGGGCGTTGATATTGATGATATTGCATTAAAATTTCTAGAAGAAGTAAATCTTATTCATATGATGGATAAACGATTAGAATCATTTTCTGAAGGTCAAAAAGCAATGGTTCGTCTTGTTGTTGGACTAATGAAACAACCACGCCTTCTACTTCTCGATGAAATTACAGCAACGCTTGATCTGACGCGTAAAGAAGCCGTAATCAATACTATAAATGAATTAGATAACCGCTATAAGTTTACAATTATTCTTGTAGACCATGATCCAATGGTTGTAGATAGAATTTGTGATAAAGTTCTCCTCCTTAAACGGGGTGGACGTGTTTTAAAATACAGCACGGTAGATGAACTACTCTCAAAAATTCCTTATAAATATGACATTAAAGTAACTCCAAAAAAGACGTTGGATGATGATTTTCTAAAGAATTTTGGATTCCCTTATAAGAAAATGGGAAATATCATTCGCTTTTTTACCCAAAATCATTCTGAAGTCAATGAACTTAATGCCAAGTTGTTAGAGAAAGAGGACTATATTCTTGAGTTCTCGACAAGCGGTGTCAGCTTAGAAGACGTCTACTACTTTTGGATGCAGAAAGAAACTCAGGAGTAGAAGAAGTCTTAAGGATTGGCCTTTTAAGTTCTTATACTATTTTCTTATTTTATAAATTAGTTCTGAAGACAGTGGGCGGGGTGGGATTTTCAGAAAAAGCGATTTTCGATTCTTCTTTTGAACCCACGATTTCCGATACCTCCATAAGTTTCTTATGAAGACACTCCGGAACCCGAATCCGGAATCATACCATGCTAGACTACCCGCCCATAGTATTTTGAAATATGGTCCGTGAATTACCTTTAGGATAGGAACTTCTCGGACCTTGAGCCAAATAGTTTTCGGGCACTATGTATAAAGTATAAATTGGTTTCCATGACTATAAATAAAACTTTTGCCTTTTAGCAATCATTCAAATTTGGTTTTAGAATCCTTTACATTTATACGGGAGAAGGCCATGACAATCCATTCTGCGAATAATATAATAGTGAAAAACAAAATATTATTTGGGCGAGCAATGACGATTCTGACCCTTCTTGAAATACACTAAATAGAAGTGGTGTACCTTACAATATATACCCCACAAAAATAAAATTGATGATAGGGATCTTGAGTGAGTTGAGCTCGCTCTGTTTTTCACTTTTTCTAGTTTTATCCCGACAAAACCTGTTAAACTCCTGAATGTATTTTAAAAAAAAATTCACTTACACATTAGTCTCACTGTTCCTTTAAATCGTATTCTGTAATAATGTAACTTAGAGAATGATGAAACTCCCAGAAAGCCAGAATCATTGAACATAGACAAATGTGTTGTCCTTATATAGATTTTCTTGATAAAAAGATGTAGCTTGATGCAAGACAAAGCGACAGGGTCTAATAAGACGATGATGTAGAAATGGTTTTCAAGAACTTTGTATGCCCTCTAATAGGGCTTGAAAGGGTGTTTCTCGGAAGGTTTAGAAAAAATGCTCTTAACTGATATTTTAGAAGAGGAATTAAATAGCCCTACAGTATTTCGGGATGAATCCAAATTAAGCGCTGCATACGTGCCATCTTCTTTACCCCACAGAGCATCATCACTTCGAGATTTGGTTCGTCTATTCTTAGGCGTGATGAAAAAACCAGGTGAAATGAGTCAACAAGTTACCATTAGTGGAAGTATAGGAATTGGAAAAACAGCACTATGCAAATGCTTCGGTAAGGTCCTAGAAGAATATGCCAAAACCAACAACATGAACCTACATTATATCCATGTTAATTGCAGGCGTAAAAAATCGCGCTTTTTAATTTTAAGAGAAGTAGTTCATCACTTCAATCCAACTATCCCACATAGAGGTTATTCACCAGAAGAATTACTTCATATGTTACATCACTTACTAGAGTCTCAGAATATCCATTTGGTATTAGCTCTTGATGAATTTGATTTTATTTTGAGAAAAAAAGACGCTTCGCTTCTTTACGACCTGATAAGATGGACAGATGAACATATTGACGGTATACAGCGTGTTTCTCTTATCCTTATAGTCCGTGACAGAGTATATCTGAAAGAATTAGATGTTGGCACACTTAGTTCACTTCAAAATAATCATATCTATCTAGCGCCTTATTCTGCCGAACAATTAGTAGATATTTTGCAGGAACGTGCAACTGATGCACTGTTTGACTTTGCAATTAATCCTGAGGTTCTCAATCTAATAGCCGATATTGCTAGTGAACGAGGTGATGCACGTTTCGCGTTGGAACTTTTATGGCGTGCAGGAAAGTATGCTGACCGCGATAGAGTTACCTCGATTTTTCCGGAGCATGTAAGATTAGCAAAAGGTGATATCCACCCTGATCTTAGAAAGGATATCTTCCAAGAATTATCATTACATCATCAGTTTGTACTATTGGCCATTATTCGGCAACTGAAAAAACATGACGCTGCGTATACAACCACTGGAGATGTTGAAACTACCTACAACATTATCTGCGAAGAATATCACGAAACTCCGCGCAAACACACCCAACTGTGGGAATACATTAAAGAACTGGAGCAATTATGCCTCATCACGACTAAACTCTCTGGTAAAGGCATACGAGGCAAAACTACCCTGATTGGATTGCCGGATGCACCCTTGTTCTTGCTAGAAAAAAAGCTTCAAAACTATTTGAAGGAGTGTGAAAAATGACACTTGACATGACAGATATTCTTATTCAAAGTTCTCCCTTTCCGCCTATTGAAGAAGTACTATCTTCAAAAGGAAAAATAAAAATTTTAAAGATTTTAACGCATTACGAAGAATTAAACATCTCTGAGATCGTAAGAAGAGCGCAACTTAATCATGCTACCGTCACTCAGCATCTCGATTACTTTAAAACCATCGGAATCGTAGAAGAAAAATCATTTGGCCGCATAAAGATTTATCGGTTATCACCAGAGGATGCAATAGTCAAAGTAATTCGTGATCTAATGGAATCTTGGGAGCACTCAGAATTAAGCAACAATACTCGCAACTCATATGTATAGGTTTTTGATAAACCCAAGATTTATTCCATCAGTTAAATACGCAGTCGCATCATCAAATTCAATGCATTTTTTAGTAAAAAGTGGTCCTAAGAACTTTGACTGCAGGTCATTAAACGCCGTTCCTTTGATTAAAGGATGAAAAGCTGGAAATATTATGATTTCAGGATTTCCTATCTTTCTTTTAATAATATGATTTGTATCAACTTCTTTATCGCTTGCTGAAACTTTATTTTGTGCAAAGAGGTTTTGAAGCTTTTTCTTGTCCCATTTTGTTCTTATCCATACTTTTTCTACGTGATGTATTCCTAAAGAATCCTTTAATCTAATCGCAGGATGGTTATGTCCCATAAATAATGAATTTACATCTAGTAAATCATTTGCTGGCCAAGTATGGCCATGTAACAATCCGATTTTCTTAGACCCATTCTGAATAGTAGATCCTTTTGAGGGATGATAGATTATATTTTTTGGAATTAACTTCTCCAAATTACCGTCGTGGTTTCCTGGAAAAATTTCAACTTTTATTATTTTTGCCAAGTTCTTAAAAAGACGTGGTATTTCTTTCCACTCTTTAATAGAAATACTTGGGATATTATGTTTCACATCCCCAAGAACTACTAACTTCGAGGGTGCGTATTCATTTATGAGTTTTTTTAATTTATCTTCAATTATAGGTGTTTGTGAAGGAAAATGAATCCCTTTTTTAGCAAATTGCCTTTCAAGTCCAATATGGAGGTCTGCTACAATGAGAACACTTTCATGAGCTTCAAGTAATAATGCAGCCTCTCCTTCTAATGGCATATATGACCCCATTTCAATAACACTCTTGAGGAGGAGAAACATGACTCAACCAGTAATAAATCATAAAAAAACTCACTTATACGGATATTCATAGTTCAACGTCTTTGTAATTATCACCCAGAAGTACAAAATTTGCAAGAAGAGCATTAAGTTGAATTTCCTCATTGGCACCTTCGCTAAGCCTGAACTCTGCTTCTCCTAACAAATTCATAAGTTTAACTTTCAAGTCATCATTTTTAAAGTTCATTATTTCAGAATTCATTTGCTTAAGTATATCTATACCTGATAAACCGTATTTGATGAGTAGTTTATGAAGTTGTTCTCGGGCATCCATAAAATTATTTTTAAGTGCGAATCTTATCATTTCTTTAATTTCTTCAGGATGGACACGGCCTGTTACTTGATAAACAACATCTGCTTTGATTTCATCATCAAACGCTGCTGCCGCTTGTAGGATGTTTATACTATTTCGCATATCTCCTCTGGAACTTTCCAAAATAGCATTAATGCCTTCTTCAGTAAGATCAACACTCTCTTTTTTAGCTATATTATTTAATTGCATTTTAACATCCTCTTGAGATAATGGAGGAAATCGAAATATAGAACATCGTGATTGTATTGGTTCGATAATCTTACTTGAGTAATTACCGATTAGTACGAATCTACAAGTGCGTGTGTATTTCTCCATTGTCCTTCTAAGTGCTTGTTGCGCATCAGAAGTCATGTTATCTGCCTCATCTAGCACTAGGATTTTAAATGGTACGTCTCCAAGTCCTTTTGTTCTAGCAAAGTTTTTTACTGTTGTTCGAATGACGTCAATACCTCTGGTATCACTTGCATTCAATTCCAACAAATTGCCTTCAAAATATTCTCCAAATAAATCACGAGCCAAGCATAATGCCGCTGTTGTTTTACCTTTTGGGAGGTTTTATTAAAATAAAGACCTTGTCCCCGGAGGACCGACAAATAAACAATGCGGCATTGATTTCGTCTTAGCAAATGAGGTTAACCTTTGTACTATGCTTTCTTGGTTTATTATTTCTTTTAGACTTTTTGGGCGATATTTTTCTACCCACATCGCATATTCTTCATACATATTTACCAGTTCTCCTAGTTCTTTGAAATTTTCCCTAAGAGATTAATAGTTTATCAGTAGATTATAGACACTTAATTGTTTTTAATTTTAAGAAATTATGTATCTCCTGATTCTATTGTCTTCTAAACTCTTAAATTGTTGTAAAGCGAAACTATTATAAGGTCATTGAAATGCTTGAATGATGGAGATACTTCTAAACAATCCATATCCCTCAATAGTTTGAATTCCATCTCTATATACAAATATTTGGCCATAAATAAATACTAAAAGATGCGGTCGTGGTCTAGCAAGAGGAATATTCTCCTAGAATGGCCTAGGACAACTAAGAATGAATAACTTTCTTAGATCGCACAGGCCTCCCAAACTGACTTCACAGTCGTGAAGAAAGCCTGATAAGTTTATGTATCATCAATTATAGATGGTATGCATTTCAGGAGACCCGGGTTCAAAAAATAGGTGATGTTCTCCTATTGGAAACTCCCGGCGGCCGCATCAATTTTATATTCTAAAGATCGCTCTTACTAGAAAGTTATAGCCTAAATTAAAAATTATAAAATCTCAAAGAATTTAACTAAGATTCAATGATATATTATGTTTGAAACACAGAATTTTCAAAAAAAGTGATGCCGGGGATGGGACTTCCAGAGGAGGGAACCCCACACACTCTTTTGAACCCATGCGACCTTCCATAAATGCATTCATTTACACTGGGTCAGCAGGTCTCTCTTTCTCTAGATTTTTGCGCTTTTGAGATCTCGAGCCTGTAGCGGATATGACTTTTGTTAAATCTGCCGCCGTACCGTTTCCAGAATAACACATATTTTGGTGTGTTCTCTTGGCTACCCCGGCGTATATTATATCATTTAGACATTGTAGTATTGGATTTAAAACACTTTTTCTCAATGTATAGTTCGATTTATGACTAAACGATCACATTCTATTTAGAAAAAAACAACTTATTTTCGAATTTCTTGACGGATATTTTTGAAAGGTTTTTTCTTTTAAGAGGGGGTTATAAAGGTCGCTGGAATGCTGGGGATGCTAACTGTAACGCTTAATTCAAAGTTTATCGGGGATTATGGTGTCTCGTTCCGTAAAATACTGCACTCTACTTTTCATTAGTATGCTTGTGCTCGGTTTACCCTTCTACAGTCAACAGGCCAAAGCCGACATCTCCTTTGATGGGACAACCGATTATAACGGCGATGGATTTATGGATCCTACCATCGATAACGGGCGGATCCGCATCAGTTTCATGACTGAGGAACGACTGGAAAATCCTCCGGGACAGCAAATCACCTACTTACCCTATTTCTTCGTGTGGGATGGAAACGACTGGACTGAAATTGCCACTATGGGACATTTCCAGATCTCAATAGCCCCAGATACCTCGCAATCGCCGGTTACAAATTACACCATCCAGGAAATCTATCCTAAACGGGTGGGTGTCAGTTGGGAAGAATTTTATCAGGAATGTGTCACCATCATTGACGCGAATGACCATCAGTGGCGGGTCACCGATTATTACACCCTCCGGGACGGCTGGGATTACGTAGAGATCGAACGGCACTGGGAACATCTGAATGATTCCACAGAAGAAGCAGTGCTCCTACCTTTCAATCTATCGATCACCCACCCCGCAGCAGTTTCACCCCGTAAAGCTGATGCCCTGATGATGCCCGGCTGCTTTTACAACGGCAACCTGTACGACGTGAACACCGCAGATCGTCAGGTAACACCTGATTTCCCCATGACCGATTTAAGCAACCAGTCCCAGTACCTCATCGTGGAACAGGAACGGCTCAGCATACCGTCAGTTATCTGGGAGTACGATGACTTTGTGTGCGGCTTACTGACCACTCCTACTTATATATATGACGGACAGGAGTATACAGGCAACTCCTCGTTAGGTTATCAAGGGAATGATGAGCATTTCGACCTCATCAACTACTTAGGCGGGTGGACCAGCGGTGGTTCTCAACGAGAAGGCTATGCATATACAAAACATCTTCATAATCAGATTAATCAGGATAATCCAGGTTGCCGCGACCAGTATGAGTGGACCTTCAACAAGAACGCACTGACCGTCGATGCCAACACTATTCTCAAAAAAACCTACCGACTCTATCTGGGCATGACAGCAACCCCCCATTACGGGTTCATTGCACCGGTTCAATTGGGATGGGACTGGATTAACGGTAATTATTCGGCAGCCAATCCTACCTTAAATATGCAAGATGTCCTACAACTCAAAGCCGAACTCGCCTACCGCACCTTTTATCATAAAAATGACACTGATAATGAATACTTGTTCTTGGCAGGCTTTTTCAGTGATGGAACTCCCGTAGATTTCATAGGCGGAAGCAGCGGTTCGATAGGCGGCCAACTGGGGCAACAGCACGCCCTGGCCTATTCGTTGCTCTACTATGGCTATCAGACGGGTAATACCTCCATGATTGCCACTGCCAACCAGATAATCGATGACTTCGTGGACTTGAGCCGTAACCCCTCGGCCGTCACGCTAAGTGAGTACGGCTGGTTATTACCCGATTACTACCTAGAGACTAATACTTCTTACGCTAACGCCCGAGACCATGGCGGCGATGTACATACCGGCAAAAGCGGCGAGGTATTATACAACCTACTGCAATGCTATCTAGTGGCAGAGCAATACGGTGATAGCCACCCCGACTGGCTTTCGTATGTGGAAGCGGCCATCAACATCTTTATGGTCAAGCAATTTGCAAACGGGACGTTTGGCAACTCCTGGACCAATGGCATCAGTTCCAGTTGCAACGATATCGCAGGAGCCGGTGGTGTGACTCTTGCCCTGACCTTAATGGAATTAGCTACACTGACCGGCAATACCACCTATTCGGACGCCGCTACGCTGGCCATGAATTATTATATTACTGAATTTGTCGATAAAGCCCGCTTCTTTGGGGCGGATACAGGTCGCTATGACTTCAATTATGGCTATAAAAAGCACATCATCGACTCTAAAACTGCCGAATATATGCTCAAGGGCCTACTTCGCTTTTACGAACTGACCGATAATACGGTCTACCTGACTAAAGCAAACTTGACCGCTGAGTGGCTGGTTACCTGGCAATACGCTTGGAACGTCCCCTTCATTGGGAGTTCACGCCTGGGAGAGCAAAACTTCAAAACCAAAGGGGCATTCGCCACCTCAGTAGAACTCAACGCCCTTCGACCGGCTTACGGCAGCAGTTACGCCCTGCAAAAACTGGCTAACTACCTTAGTGATGCTGAGTTACAAAATCGGGCGGACTTAGTGAATGCGGCCTCCAGGCAGATGGTGGTCACCTCAAGCGATACGATGGGAATGTCCAGCACCTTGATTGGCGCACAGGAAACCTACTGGTACCACGCCGGTTTTACTGAAGATGCTAATGCCCCTCAGGGTGGCAGTTCGGGGCTGTGCTATGGAATAACCATCGCCGACGCCTACATAGGGACGAATATTTCACTTGAAACCAATGGCCCTGACGATCCTTCAGATGGAGATGGCGGCAGCAACGGGGGCGGAGGTAGCGGAGATGATGACAACGGAGGGGGAGGTAGCTCATCAACTGAAACGGCATCATTGGTAGTAACGGTTAATTTGGAAAATAACACTCGTCTTAGCAATAATGCCCAAAGGGAAATTCTGATAGAAGTTAATGATGAACAAGGTACCCCAATCGAGCAAGCCCATGTTACCATCACACTGAACTCTAATTATACTCTTAACTGTGAAGAAGTCGAGCCTGGTCTTTATAAAGCAGTGTTAGTTACTTCAGGGTTATCCCCAGGTGAATATATAATAACCTTCACCGTCGAAAAATCGGGTTACCAAACCTCACAACTAAAGCATAGTCTCACAATCACACAAGGTCTCAATCTCACAGGCATTTCATTAACTGCCAGAATAGGCGCGATAAGCGGCATCGGCTTGTTGTTGGCCCTCATTGGAAAACGAAAACTGTTTGATGACATCACTTTGGAATTGTAGTTTTTGGCTTGTTAGTATCTTTATTTTTATTCTAAAATTTAAAAAAACTAACAATATAATCTAAAATCCTTTCTCCTATAACTTTTAGTTCTAAGTACGGAGGTAAGGTCCATTCTGCCCAAGCAGGTAAGCCTAAAACATACCTAATGTAAATCACTACAGCGAAAACTATCGTGACAATTACAATAATGACGTAATCGACTAAGGACATTTGTAATTCATATAAAAATGTCCTTTTTTTTGCAGCACCCCAGGCTTTCGAGTCCATCGCTTCTGCGAGTTTCCATGCTCTTTTAATTGCAGATATAAAGAGAGGTACTATAAGCGGGATATAGTTTTTTATTCGTTTCAAAAAGTTTCCTTTTTGAAATTCAATGCCTCTTGACATTTGTGCATCAATTATTTGCTGTGCTTCTCGTGCTAATGTAGGAACATAGCGATAGGCAGTGGTTATAGCCCAAGAAAACTCGTAAGGCAGTCCTAATTTTACAAGAGCTTGCCCCAGATCATCAGGATGTACTGTTTGGAAAAATACTGCAAAAGCAGTCACTAAAGCAAGAAGACGTACGACCATACTTAAGGCAAATGTGGTGGGATGAGGGGTATTTGATGAACTAAAAAACACGTTTATAATGAAAATGATGAGGATAAGAAATATAAATCCTTTTAGGGAAACGAGCCACTCATGGATAATTCTAGCAATGAATAGAAGGGGGATAAGTGTAAAAAAGATGATAACAACTGGAACTAGTTGTTGAAATTGCAAAATGATGATTGATGTAAGAACAACGAAATATAACAAAGTTCTAGGATCAAGATGATGAATAAACGTATCTTTTCTTTTAAACTCAAATGCGGATAAAGGTGAAAGCATCATGGTTATCCGAGTCCCAACAATTTTGTTTTCATTTCAGTAATTGAAATTAGATCCTTCGGAAAGGATTCTTCTTGTTTTGCGATTTCCCAGGCTAATGCTGTAATTTGTGGTGGGCGAAGTTTTGTTTGTGCCATTGCTTCTAAGTTTGTCAATACATCTTTAGCCTCCCCATCTGCGATTATGCGGCCATCGCCCATCAAAATAACGCGAGGTTGGTATTCTGCTACAAATTCAACATCATGAGTTACTATAGCAATTGTTCGTCCTTGTTGGTTTAACTCTGATATTATTTTCGCAATATTTCTTTTTTGTATTGCATCTTGTCCCATTGTTGGTTCATCAAGGATGAGAATTTCAGGATTCATTACAAGTACTGAGGCTAATGCTACTCTTTTTCTTTCTCCTTCACTTAAAGAAAATGGTGAGCGTTTGAGAAGGTTTTTAAGATTTAAAAACATTAAAACTCTTTCCATATCCTTTTGAATCTGATCTTCAGGAATATCAAAATTTGTTGGACCAAATTTGATTTCTTCTTCTACTGTTGTTAAAAATAGTTGATGATCTGGATTTTGAAAAACGAATCCTACAATTTTCGCCATTTCAGCAACAGAACGTGTTGTTGTTTCTATTTCATTTACAAGAACCTTCCCTTTAGTAGGTTTTAGTAATCCATTAAAATGTTTTATTAATGTCGTTTTTCCAGCACCGTTTGCACCCATAATTGCGATGTAAGTCCCCTTATTTATTTTAAGAGAAACATCATTTAGTGCTGTGACACCAGAGGGATATGTATATTCGATATTTTCAACTACAATACTCATTCTGATGAACTCCTAATTAACCCCAGTTCTTTTAAAATAACTGATGCCGCCTGTGGTACATTAAGCGGAATTTGCTGAATAGGGATCCCTTCGTTAATCAACTGCATAAATAACCGAACTAACGAAGGTATTTGAACTCCATATGTCTCATCTGGTGTAATATTTGTCGCTATTAACTTCTCAGGTTTATCATCAAATACAAGCTCCCCATCATGTATAATAAGAAATCGAGTAGCATTTTGAAGTACTAATTCAAGTCGATGTTCAACGATTATAACAGTTATTTTCTTCTGGGCTCGTAAATTTTCGATTATATTAAGTATATCTACTGCACTTACAGGATCTAAATTAGCGGTAGGTTCATCTAACACTAGTATCTTTGGTTGGAGCGCTAATACGCTTGCTATTGCTACGCATTGCTGTTCTCCTCCTGAAAGTTCGTGAGGTGCTCTTTCTCTCAAATGTTGAATTTTTGTTAATTCTAGAGCTTCTTCTACACGTGCTCTAATCTCCTCTCGTGGAAGTCCAAGGTTTTCAGGACCAAATGCAATATCACGTTCCACTGTGAGCGACATTAACTGTGATTCGGGGTCTTGAAAAACCATTCCCACCTTTTGAGTTATTTCGTAGAGAGGATGCTCTCGTGTATCTAATCCATCAACTATGACACTTCCTTTCATAACACCCGATCTATAAAAATGTGGGATAAGACCATTGATACATCGGCAAAATGTTGACTTTCCGCAACCGCTAAGACCTGCTACCACAACATATTCTCCTTTCTTAATGTTTAAATTGATTTCGCGAATAGCTGGCTGTTTAGAAGTTGCGTAGCTAAATTCTAATTCGCTAATTTGAACTATATTCTCCATGATTTTCGTTTCCTTGCTTTTCTTATGGATTAACAATAATTTTTTTATGGTGCACCTAGATCTTCAATTTTAATTCTCTTGAATAAGATCACCTTTGATTGTGAGACTTTTTTGAATCAATATTAATATTTCTTTTATCCCGGCGTTTAGATTAGTCGTTCCGTTACAAGCGGCTGCATTTTGATGGCCTCCTCCCTCACCATTAATAAATAGACCGATTTTTTGAAAGATCTTTCCTAAATGTAGTCCCGTTTCTTGTGTAATTCCTCTTTTTGCTCTACCGCTAATTCTAACATTTTTTTCTTTCTTTTTTTCTGAGGCTACTAGCGCTACATCGGCTCCAAGATCAAGTAGGGATCTTGCCACTGATGCTTCAAATGCACTTATTCTTGAAACGACAATTATCCATCCTTCTATAATGTGTATTTTGTGACGTTTTGCAGCCTTTAATCTTGCAATACGTTCTGAATAGTCCAACTTGCTTCTCAGAAGTTCAATAATCTCTTCATAATTTGCACCAAGACGCATTAATGTTGTAGCTGCCTCAAAAGTGTCTGGAGTGCCTAATATGAAATGTCTTGAATCGTAAGTGATGCCAATTAATAAAGCATAGGCATCCAAAGACCTAGGAATCATATTTAGTTTCCTATAGAGATTGTAAACTACTTCGCATGCTGAACATACAGAATCATCATGTATATATAAGCTAGAGATTTTTTTTCCTTCGGGATGGCATTGATGATGATCTACTATTATAATTGGCTTAGATACTTCTTTTACATGGTCTTTAAGGACTCCTAACTGTTCAAAATTACTAGTATCTACTAAGAAGTATAAATCGCACTCATTAATATCGTATCCAGTAGAAATATTCATTTTTAGGTTTTTTACAACTTTCTTAGATATTTTATTTAGTCCATCTGAAAAACATTGTATTTTGACTTCAGGAATAAGCCTCTTTAGAAGTCCTGATAGTGCAAATGCACTACAAATTGCATCTGGATCTGCATTTTGATGACATAATATGCAAATCTTTTTGGGACAAATTTCATTAAGTATTTCTAAAAATGATTTGAAATAATTCACATTTTGCCCCCAAATTAGATAAGAAAACTAAAAAAAAGGAATGCTTAATGTAACTCATTTTAAAACTCATATGAAGCTACTCTTTACGCTGCAGTTCCTGGTTCTCCTTGGATTTGCCGAGCTAATTTCTCCCTCATCTCATCCCTCTGTTTTTTCGATCGTTCTTCTTGCCTCTGTAATGTTTTTATTCGCATACCTAAAGTTTCTTTCTTATCAGTTAATTCTTCTGTTAATTTTTTCATATCTGATTTAATTAAAAGCATTCCTATTGACTTATAAACACCAACACCTTCTTCTGCACCCTCTAATTCTTTTAGTGCATTCTCCGTCTCTCTTAATTGTAGTTCAAGTTGCGTTCTTTGTTGGGTTAATACTTTTACTTGCTGGTCTATTTGTTGTAGTCTCATTAGTTGGTGTTGTAGTTGCTGTGGTAACTCTTCACTCAATATCTCGCCTCCTTTATTAAAAAAACTCATTAAATACCTTTGATACACGTGTTGCTGATCTTTATTAATATGAGTTTTTGTGTAGAATGGTTTAGTTAGATTTATAAATTATCAGAAGATTTATAAGCTGGCTGATAACGAAAAACTTATTAAGAACCGCTTAGGTGAGTTTTATGGGACGAACAAAAAAAATTGGATCCGCAGGACGATTTGGAGCAAGATATGGCTCAACAATACGAATGCGAGTGAAAAGAATTGAAGAAAAGATGAAACAATTACATAAATGTCCCAGATGTGACATTAAAGCTGTTAAAAGGAAAAGTACAGGAATATGGAAATGCAAGAAATGTGGATATACGTTCACTGGCGGTGCTTATATTCCACTAACAGATATTGGTAAAGTTGTTTTAAGGTCGACCAGACGTATTCGAGAAATGAAATAGCAAATAAACTCAACATTCTTTTCCGCTTTCTAAAATCAACGACCAAAAAGATCTATTTCTTCATAATTGGATTGTTTTGTTAAGATCCTGTATTAAAACAATGAGTTTTAATATAGAATTAGTTGTTGAACGCAAGGCAGTGATATCAGCCGCTTCAATAATGAACTTTATACTTCTTTGACTTCTTTCAACGGAAAAATCGATTTTTGCCCTCTGTGAAGAGAAAGTCTTTATTTCTGGCAATAAAATGCTATATATTACTTCTGTGGTTTCTAAATCTGAACAGACCATTCTTAGATCCATTTTATATCGCATGTTCAATATATCTTCTCCATTGATTACGTTCATTTTGATTATAATAGTCATTTCGGCGCATTTTCAGTTATTTTTAACTGAAACCGCAATTAAGCTGCGTAAACTGACTTGTATTTTTTTAAAAAATCGGGGACTATTTATAACCTTTTGGAAACCGATTCTTGAATCTCTTTATCCCATCATTTAAAGATCTGGAAGAGATTTCAAATAAATATTAAATTTATGCCCTCCAAAAATAAAAGATGTCTATAAGAGGGATATAATGACGATTTCAAAGTCTCGATATGACTCTAAAGTTGTTGAACACTATATTATAGGTCCATATCACATTAAAATTTATGAACGTGCTGGAAAATACACCAGCGAAGCACTTTATACGTACACTACTTTGTCTGAGACTTCACCCTTTGGTGAGATCATTGAATCTATTTCTAAAAACCTTGCAGAAAATGTGATTACAGAAGACGATATCAAAAGCAAATCCTTAGATCCTCGCTTTTATAGTTTACAGGAACTTTTCGATAGTAGAAGGGTTCTTGTTGAAGAATATATTTACCAACACTATCCTGAATTTAAAACCATGAAAGATTTAGATGATTTGATAGAACTCGCTTGCTATAAACTCATTGGTATTTATAAAATTGCCCCTTTTCTTATGGATGAACATATCGAGGAGTTTTATTTAGATTGCCCCAACACTCAGCTCTATTTAGATCATCGCACCTTTGGACGGTGTAAAACCACAGTAACCTTGTCTGATGATGACTTAGAACGTATAAAAACGCGATTACGCTATGAAAGCGGTCTGCTACTGGATGAAAGCAACCCTTCTATCAAGACGGAGTTGATAACGGATCGTTTTCATGTTCGCATCTCAATGGATATCGCCCCGCTAGCAGCAGATGGTCTTCATTTAGACGTACGTAAACTAAAACGTAAGGCTTTTACTCTACCAGAATTAGTAGATAATGGTACTCTTCCTGTGGAAATCGCTGCTTACATGTATTTTGCACTGGTGCGACGCCGTAACATTACGGTCATTGGGGAACCTAATTCAGGTAAAACCACACTTGTCAATGCACTGGACTTGATCACCCCTCCTGAGTGGAGAAAAATCACAATCGAGGATGTGATTGAAAGTGTTCCTCAACATAATTACGATAAACACCAAGTACGTTTACAAGTCATTCCCTTCGAAGGTGAGAACACATTACGAAGTAAGAGTAAGGAAATCGTGAAATTATTGCATCGTTCGCCTGATTATGTTTTCTTAGGAGAAATTCAAACCCAAGAACATTCACAAGCTGTGTTTCACGCTCTTACAGCAGGTCTACACTTAATCCAAACTTGTCACGCCTCGTCGCCTGAAAATCTGATTGTCCGCTGGGTAGAACATCATGGTATTGCCCCCATTAATCTGTTAACTTTGGATCTCATCATCTTCATGCGAGCTTATTATCGGCAGAAACTGGTTCGCAGGGTAAGAAGGGTCAGTGAAGTGACAAAGCCTTATGGAGGCGCCGATACACTATTAGAGATCGATTTGAAAATTAACAAAGTACAGTTATGTGACACTTTTAACCTAGATACACGATTGGCAAAAAAGGTTTCCGAATTGTTTGATACCCCTGCCCTAAGAGAAATCAGAAATGTGGAGGGGTTAAATTTGGAAGAATTCGTTGAAGAAATGTCCACATACATTGAACTGATTAATTATTTAGTGCAAAATCACTTATTCGATCCTCAACTCAATGTAAGAGTATTTCATGGACTACATGCTGAAAAACTCAAACAATTAAGAGCATATGGTAGAATAAATTGGCCTATACTCTATAATCACGTCATAGAGTTGATCTAATAAGTTTAGTGCTAGAACGAGGGATTTAAGTTGTTGTCAAACCTTCCATTGAGTTTATGTAAACTATTCGCAGTTCAGCCCTTCAAGTTATTAGGAAAACGATTTTGTCCTTCTAATTTGATAAATCCATGCAATTATTATGAAGATTTGGATTTATCACCAGAAGAAATTTCTGCTGGAGCTAAAGGTTTCGCTGCTATAATCTTTCTCATTACTATCAGCATATCACTCATCTGGAGATTAGGTCCTTTTTTATATCTTTCAATAGCCCTTCTTATGGCCTATATAACTCATGGATTACTAATGCGTGCTCTCCCACTAAGATACGCTTATGAAAGGCTAACCATTGAAAAATATGCGGATTTGATCCTGAATACCATGCTCTTAGCGTTACTTGCCGGATCAACATTCGATGCCATCTATTTCGTAGCTAAAAGTGACTTTCCACAGGTATCACAGGATTTTGAAAGGATCCTATATCAGGTTAATAATAATGAGCCGCCAGAAAAACTTCTCTTGGACTACGCCTATAAACAGCCATCAACTACCCTGCGCAAACATATCGCTACTCTGTTTTCTATCAATGACTTAGATTCTGCAATTGAAATGATGAAAGAGTCAACCCAGTTTGAAGTACGTAACGCATATGATCAGTTTACTCTTGAATTGGATAGTCGATTTGCCCTATCTATAGGTGTTTCTACTTTTATGCCAATTTTTATGGGCTTATTTCTCATTGTTTATGGGCTTGCTAGTTCACCTTTCATTCTACTTACAGTACCAATGCATATTTTTCTAATACGTTTTCTTAAAAACCAAGTTCTAAGTAACAAAGTGGAGTTAGTCGGATGAAATCCTTACTTAAAACCACAATTTCGTCATCCTCAACCGATGAGGAACTGAGTGAAGTTGCTAATTTCCTCAGTTATTTTGCCGATGAATTGAAATTAGGTATCTGTCCAGAACAGGCCTATAGATATGCGTTGGGGAAATATAATGGATCTTTAAAGCCAATTTTTATGGATGGCGCCCGCCAATTAGTTATAGGGGCACAACCTCTAAAACAGGTACTAATGGGTATTGCAAATTCCCTAAGTAGTTTGAATAGCAATTATTTCCTTCAACTTAGTTGTAAGTTCTTGGAAAAGGATTCGATGGAAGCAGGTAGAATATTGATGTCTATGATCAGAACCTTAGAAGAGAATTCCACTCTGATTAAGAAACGTAGCCAGTTTATGCGCGCAAAAAATCTTAAGACAAAGATTTTGTCATTAGCTACCTCACTAGTATTGGGTTACGTAGCAGCCCTTACACCCCTATTTGCAATGCTATTCTTGCTCCGTCAGCAAAATATAGGTGAGATTACAACAACCTTGAACTTTAGTCCTTTAGTTTTTTGGCCAGCCATTGCAAGCTTCTTCTTCATTGGCATTCTCACGTCATATCAACTCGCTGAATTCACTGAAGGAGAATCATCTTGGCCAATGCTTTTTCTTTCCGCCTTGATTTTTGTTATTACATTTTTACTAACTAGAAGCCTCTTGGCAATCTTAATCTAATAACTGCGTGAACTACCTCACGCTAAAGCAGTGAGGCTTCCTGCTTCCACGACCGAACTTGCTGTCACATAGGGAATACCATTTAAGTATTCCAGTGATACCACAGTAGAGGATTCAGTCTCCACAGGCTTAACATCCCTACGTCCCGTAGGTACAACCACGTGTTGGTTTAATCCTTCGGTCTCGATATTCACACTGGCATTATGGTCTCTGTCCATCACTAACCCACAGACCTCACAGACATAGACTCGTTCATCCAACCCGATTTCCCGGATATTACCGCAACGCGAACAGGTTTTGGTAGAAGGAAACCACCGATCCACTTTAATCGCAGTCTAATGGAGTATGCACCTTTACTTCAAGTGTGCGTGTGATCCCTCCTTCGGAATGCGGCTGATAGCATGCTCTGAACTGTGACACTACCAAAAGTCTTAGTGTTGGAGGTAGCGATCCCAGCCTTTCACTCGCTAGTCATCTTAGTATAAGAGGCACACCACTATTAAAGTATTAGACAGACCCCTTAATGAAAGTGAACATACACACCTACCGCAATTCATCACCAAGCTGAAGCTGTGGTGCTTTCTTGCTTTGTTCAAGTAAATATATAAGAAAAAATGTTCATTTGTTTAAGTTAATTCGTAAGAGAGGCGCTGGAACGTGAAGTTTCAAGTTCACGATATGGATGGATGGGCAAGAAGTGGAACTTTGCATGTTAATGGAAAAATATTACAGAGTCCATGTATATTCCTTGGACATTCATTGAATCGAGGAAACCCTCTATCTTGGCACTATTTCGATGTTGAGAGTATATTGCTTAATGCTTATGACCTATCAGTCCAAAAAATTGATTTTGTTCGTGTTCGTAAAATCTTGGGTTTTAATGGCGTACTAATGATGGACTCAGGTGGCTATCAGATTCAACGATTCAAAAGAAATATTGATCGAAAGACAATTATTCAAATCCAAGAGACAAGCAAGCCAGATATCGCTATACCATTAGATTACCCATTAACTCCTAAAATGAAGAATGATGAAATCGATAAGAATATTGAGAAGACTTCAAGGAGCAATGAATATTGGAGGAAGCATTATCCGAATGATTTCATTCCAGTGATCCATGGATACAATGAAAAATATCTCATCGACCAAATAAATAATTTAGAAAACACAGCCTTTCTTGCAATTGGCAGTTTCGTGCCGATTTTAATGTACTCTGATCGAAAAAGTTTAGTCGATTTACTCATCACTATAAGAAAAAAGTACCCCGACGTCTTTATTCATTTCTTTGGTGTTTCGTATCTTGTTGCTTTTCTTTTGTTTCTCCTAGGTGCCGATAGTGTAGATACATCTGCACACCTACATAATGCACGGTTTGGAAGTATACATTTGCAACATACAGGACCTCGTGCAATTGCATCTAATACAAAGAAAAGAAAGCGGCCTTCAGCACATAAAATATTAGATGAAGAAGCATTTCTCAATGAAAATTGTGGATGCCCTATCTGCCATTATTTAGAATTTGATAACCTTAAAGTAAGAGGAGTCCGTGGATTACAATTGAGAGGAATTCATAACGCATGGGTGTATAAATCTGCACCAGCAGAATTAAGAAAAACTATCAAAGAAAAAAAAACCGCTAAGGTTATTGAGAAGATATTTTCCCAATCAGGACTAAATTACCTTTACAAATATGCCAAACGAAAGTACCTTACATAATTATGGGGGTTTCTTGTTGACCTTTGACATATTTTTTCAATAAAGTGCAATAATGATCGCGGACACTGTATTCGGCGACATTTAATATTTTTGCCAATAATTTTTGAGTGAGGACAGATCGTCTTTTACTCTGTTTCGCAATCAATAAATCAGCACCATAAATCACTGAGGCTGCAAAGATGTATGGATGTCTACCGCCGCGTTGTTCTGCAGTGATACTTTCTAAAAGCATGTATGCCGTTTTCATAAGATATGTTTGATACTCTGAAGGAGACCATAACCGACGCTTAATGCGCAGTGCGACCTCAGGGTGTCTAACAATCTTGCTAACAAGTCGAGGGATATAATCTTCGCTTTTCCTTCTTTTTAATTCAATTCCTGGAGTTTTTTTCAACATCTCAATAATACGCATTACTTTATTAATAGGAATTCTATGTCCAAGTTGTCTAAATGCAGTTACAACTTCTTGTAGTGTAATAGGTACTCGCATTTCACGGATGGCTATGAAAAGTGCTGCAACCATTAAGACAGGATGAGTTGAAACTTCTTTGTGGTCAGCGTTTTTAAGGCTCTTTCTATAAATATAAGCGGCTCTCTGTTTTGTTTTATCAGATAACTGAAGCAAGGTAACTGCACGATTTAATGATTTTAATACTCTGTACTGGGACTCCTTATGACGTATACGTGCTCTAAAATTGTAAATTCGGTTTAATTTCCTGAAATAGAGTTCTTTTTCCTTTGTAAGTAAATTTCCCTGATGATCTCTTGTATTTTTTTCCTTAAAATTGCCGATGTAACTACCTATCCCATCAATAATATCTATTCTATTGCCTGGGCTGACATATTGTTTTGATAACTCGTTTCTATCTGTTCTTACCGAAATGATATAGTCCTGAGGTACATACTGGATATCAGCCACTAGACCACATTTTTCACAAACATAGAGCCCTCTGTTTAGTACTATTTTACCTCTACATTCAGGACATGTTTGAAGAATACATTCAGTCATTTAAATCCTCCAAGAAACTCTTTTCCTTCAGGGACTCAATCAAGTAATTTCAAAATCTGTTCATTTTTATTAATAATGTTATTTGATCTTATAAGTATTTTTAAAAAAGAATATCTATTTGATTGAACAAATAGTTCGTTAGATAGAACCTACGTAGTCTACAGAGATTAGCGAATGTAATATATGACGGATCTAAAATCTATTTTTTTGCACTCCTCTGGTATTTTTTAGCATGAAAGCGGCGCAAATACTTTAAAGATAAAAATTGAAAGATGTTGTTAATAATCCTTTTTAGGAGTTGCATAAAAAAGACTAAATATACAAAAATCTATTTAGATTCTAAGATATATTATTTAAAAAAAGATTTTCCTACGATACGGAGGCGCTTCTGTGTTTAAACTTAGTCCAAAAAAGCAACGTGATTTAACTGAAATCTTAAGAGAAGTCGTAAATTATGCAGAGCTTGAGGCGATTGCTGTTATCACCAAAGAGGGATTACATCTTGCCTTTTTTGCTGCAGGAAAGGTGGACTCTGATCTCTTATCTGCTATATCAGCAGCCATATTAAGTACTGGAGAAATGGCTGTTGATAAAATGGGGTTTGAAAAACTGTCTGAAGTAATAGTAAGAGGAAAATCAGGCTATATAATCTTAACAGATGCAGGAAAGTTTGTACTTATTGGCGCTGGCCGTGAGGCAACAAGCCTTGGACTCTCTGTGAGAGTATTGAGGGCCTATGCAAAACGTGTTACTGATCTACTCTCTAAGTAGTTTAAATTATGAATGAGATAAAGTTTAACGAAGTTATGCAAATTATTTTTAGTTGAAAATTTATAGTTTTTAAAAAATTATTTAACAAGAATTTGCTTTCTGTATTCATTTATAATAAAAGCGATTTCTTTAATAAATCTAGAACTTAACGTGTAAATCAATACTAACTTAAGTTTGCAGTATCCAAAACTCACAAAGTAATTCCGACAAATCATATATTGCTTAAAGATTTTCTCTTTAACGTGATTTAGAATGATCGATAGTAAATCCATATCACAAATATCTTTAGACGATATTCCAAAAATTGGTCCAAAATTAAAACAAAAACTTCTTAGCCATTTTGGATCAGAAGAAGCCGCCCTTCGTGCAATCGTCAATGCAGATATTGCCCGTTTAACTTCAATTCCGCTATTGGGTAGCAAGTTAGCAATGTCCATCGTCATGTCAGCCTATGATTTACTTGAGGGTATAAGGCTTGAAACAGTCTTGGTAACTGAAGATATTAGAAAAATCTATACACAAATACTAGATCTCATCCGTCCATATGCCAATACTTCATTTTCAAAACACAAAATGGCCCTCTTATTCCCATTACCACCTACTCACATTGATAAAATAAAGGAGCGTCAAAAGACCTTTCTAAATGCTAAAGAATTAATAGAAGAACTTGGGGAAGAAGATATAAGTCGAATCTGTAGCTTTCTCTCAAGAATGAAACCAATTGAAATACAAGAATATAAAACTCGAATTACAGATCGTGTCCTCTTAACTGATGATAAGGAAACCTATGAACGATTGATTACGCACGAAATTAATGACGTATATAATATTAGTTTCGTGGATTCACCTCAGGAATCTCTGGACTATATTCAAACTTATGATTATATCATTTATATCGCTCACAAGCATGAACTTGATTTTCTTGATAAAGGCTCAAATGTAGAAATAGTTTCCAAAAGTATTTCTGAAGATGAATTACTTCCAGAGAAAACTCTCTTCTTTTATTCCATTAATTATGATGTCATTCTGGCTGCTTTTGACTTGGTTGAATTATTTTGGAGTTCATCTAATGATAAATTAAGAGAAATCGTAAATCAAGTTGAAATTCAATCGACTAGCACCATTAAGGCTATTATGAAGAATATCAAGCCTAATGGTGAAATAGCAGATGAATATGATCCTGAATTGGATCGTTTAAGATCTATATTAAGGGATTTTGATGGGCTCGTTTCCGATATCGAACTTTGGATTAATAAAGAACTTGTAGATAAACTTTCACAAAGTTCTCTAACAATAGAAGGCAATGAGATTCTTAACCTAATCAAGGCTTTTGGTTCAGAAACAGGATCCCCTCAACAATTCCAACATTATTTAAAAGATAATATCAGCGATTTAATGACTGACATTATCCAAGAAGCTGAAGATAAACTCTGTAATCAACTAAATTTCAAAGATGAAGAAGTTGAGTGGCTAGACAATCTCTTTCCAAGAGAATTGATGTATCCCATCGAAATTAATCAAAAAAAGAGAAGACAAATCATTGATAATATTCGAAAGAAATTTGTTGCACGAAAGTATCAACTTCTAAAAGAACTTGCTAACAAAGGCAAAATTCATATCTCCTTTATTCAGCAAATTGTAGAGACTCTACTTGACTTTGATTTATTCTTTGCTATAGGAAGATTTTCTAAAGAATATCAGTTATTATCGCCTACAATTGATACAATACACACAGGAATTGGTTTCCAAAAAGGTGTAAACCTATTTCTAAAGAATGAAGAACTTGAGGGTAAAGGAAGAGTAATACCCATTGATTATATTATTGGCAATGTGCCTCTTGCTCTAGAAGGGACTAATCAACAGCGAATTGCCGTTTTAAGTGGTGCAAACTCTGGAGGTAAGTCATGTACACTTCAGTTGATCGGTCAAATTGCCATTTTGGCACAAATGGGACTACCTGTCCCTACTAGTGCTGCTTTCTCGTCTGTTTTTGAAGAAATCTATTATTTTTCAAAATCTGTTGGAATACTTAGTGCTGGGGCTTTTGAATCCACATTAAAAAGATTTGCAGAGGTTATACTTAGCCCTCAAAGCAAACTTATTCTAGTTGATGAATTTGAATCGATAACGGAACCTGGAGCTGGCGCAAAGGTTATTGGTGGCATTTTAGAAATGCTTTATAAAAATGAAAAATGCTGTGCAGTCTTTGTAAGTCATTTAGCTGGTGAAATATCTCAAACTATTAAAGATCTTATTAGAATTGACGGTATTGAAGCAAGTGGATTAGATGAAAACCTTGAACTCATTGTTGAGCGAACACCAAAATTTAATCATTTAGCTAAGAGCACGCCTGAGTTAATAGTTGAAAAACTATATCGATCGACAGATCGAGATAACGAGAAAGAAATCTACGAGGATTTGCTAAATATAATTAAAAAGTAAAAAAATGAGTCAGAGATAATTTGTGGGAACTATGAAATAAGAGCACCTCTCATTATTAACGAAGAAGAGTTTTTTATACAAAGAGGCTAATCCAGATACCAGTATCCAAGTAAAGAAATAGCATAAACAATAAGAATCCACCGAATATCATTTTCTTGCCATTCCTTTCATCGATGCCTGACATGTAACATATGAGTCCAATAGCAAAGACAAAACCGCCAACCATCCAACCCAATCGGAAGATAAAAATCATTGTATCTGTTAATGTATCTGTTAACAAAGTAGGAAGACTTTGAAGACGATCTAATTTCGACCATGGATCTCCATTCTCGCTTTGCATATTGCGTCAACTCACACGCTATTAAAAAATGTATATAAAAAACCAGCGCTTTTCATTTTCTATATTTTAAAACTGAAAATTCAAGAGATTTACAGTGACATCCTCCCCACCCTTTCGGTTGGGGCTTCCAGCTTTCCACTGCAGTTCTCGCTCTCTCACGGGAGGCGACGCTTCGCCACTGTCACTACACTTATGGGCTTACGGAAACTTACCAGGTTGCACACGCTGCTCACCCTTATCCTGCCCCTTCTTTATCTGCCTGCAGGATGCTATTGATCTATTACCTGCCTGACCGACAGGTTAGCAAACTGTAAACAACAAGGGGAATATCTTGCCAAGCTGGATAAGACCTCATACACGGACATCCTTACGTTTAGCCCTGTCACGTGCTGACTGGTCGCTTACAGGAGGATATACCTCCACCCAGTCGGGCATTACGGGTACACTCATGGTACCATATATAGAGGGTTCAAGTAACTATAAAAAGACATCAACTTTCATCCCCTCCCTCTCGGAAGGAGATTTCCCGCCGATAAAGTTAAAGATTAACTATTAAGAAATAATACATAGTTCGTTAAGAATAGCTTGTTATTTCCGGTAACAAAATTGCAGAACTTTTCAGTATAAACTTAATCAGTTAATTCAACAGGTAAAATTGCTGGTAAGTTAAATGAAATTCGTGGACAAAATAAAAACCTCAGAATTTTTCATGCTTTTCGAAATCGCGAAACTGGGTGCTCTAGAGAAAACGATAAAATTGACATCTGTACGAATTAGTGAAATATTTGCATTTAGCCAGCAAACTAGTGCAAGAAAACTTAGAAATTTAGAGCAATTGGGATGGATAAGCAGAGAAATTGTTCCAAAAGGGCAATTAATACGAATAACAAAGGAAGGAAGAGAAGTATTACAGAAAGTGTATTCAAATCTCAGTATTTTGTTCGTTAATCGGTTTCCTCCTGTAGTACTTGAAGGAGAAGTGTTTACGGGATTAGGAGAAGGTTCATATTATATCCAAAAGGAAGGCTACTTAAAACAATTTAAGGAACAACTAGGCTTTACGCCTTATCCTGGAACACTAAATTTACGGCTTAGATCTAAAGCTGATATCAACGCAAAACAAGATCTTAGTACCATACCACACATCCCAATTGAGGGGTGGTCTAATGGTCAAAGAACCTATGGACCAGTCAAAGTATATCGTACTATGATCAACAATAAAGCCAGGGGGGCATTGTTGGACGCGGATCGCAGCCATTATGGTGAAGATGTTGTTGAGATCATAGCCCCAGAGTTTCTACGAAACATATTGGGATTAAAAGATGGAGATATTGTGCAATTATTATTTATCTAACTTCATAATAGAAATCCTTCTTTATTTGACAACTAAAAGAAGTAATTTAGTTGCTTTGATTTAGAATGATGTTTAACTCTGCTTTTGCTCTATTTACTTCTTCTGATAACAAATGATTTGAGAGATTTGTTTTAACACAACCATATCGTTGCACGTACTTGAACAAGGCTGCAATTAAAGGAACATTTATCGCTTCAGCCAGTTTGTGTGAGGCTAAAATGATGAGTTTTCTTTTTGCACGTGTGATAGCAACATTGATTCTACGACTATCTTGTAACACTTTTGCTGCCTTATGATTTAATCCATCATCTACTAAAGAAAGTAGTACTATATTGTTTTCTCGACCTTGATATGCGTCTATTGTGTTTGATTTGGAAATTGACCAAAGATTAATGACATTTATATGTTTTGAAAACAATTGTTTTATTAAACGTCCAATAAGTGCAGCCTGTAAACGGAAAGGTGTTACAACAGCCAAATCTTTTGCAAGGTTATATCCAGCTGTTTGATATTCTCTAATTATTCTGATAATTAGTGCAGTCTCAAATATATTGCAGGCTGAATATCGGTTTCCAAACAGTTTCCATTCGATACCTTGACCATTAAGATTAAATGTATCGAGCCATGCAATGGGATACCGGCCAGATAAACTTTGACTTATACTATCCTTGTTTTGAGGAAAGTAATCAAGGTGGATATTTTCAATACCATAGGCAGTTTTTAATCGATCTTTGTAGATAAAATGGCTGGGAAACATGGCGATGTGTTTATTCGAGCGGTATTGGATATCTAAAAAGGTGCTAAAATCTGGATACTTAGTAATCAACATCTCAAATAGCGATTTTTCAAGTCGCTGATTTATGGGCACATTAAAAATGGGTGGTAGTTGAAGATGGTCTCCCACCAAGATTATTTTCTTACCAAAAACCATGCCAACAAGCGTCAAGGGTATGTTCGCCATGCTAGCCTCGTCTATGATGACATAATCGAAGGGAGGGTGATCCCAGTCAAAATCGCGTCGTAAAGTATACATTCCAGCTTTTGTTAATGTCGAACCCACGACTTTCCATGATTTAAAATCTTTGACACTGCTAATCGTACCTAACAGCGGTCTAATTGCTGGTAGCAACTTGGCATTCATACCTAAGCGCAGCAATATTTTCCTAAGATCGTGATGTGTTGTGTCATGCAGGACGTCTATGAGTTTTTCCAAGGCATTATCAACCGCAACGTTGGTATGAGAGGTGATAAGGACGTTCTTATTTCTGATAAGGAGTTGTGTAACCAATTCTGCAATGGTGGTAGTTTTTCCAGTACCAGGAGGCCCATGAATCAAATAAAAGTAAGTCTCATCTGTTAAATTGAGACATTTTGTAACGGCTTCCAATTGTGACTCGTTGAGTATTTCAGTGGTGTAATTTAGTGCACTAGGGAAGATTGGGTTAAACTCTGCTTGTCTTTCAAGCAGTTTTCTTAGTTTCTGTAGGTGTTTACTTTTCCCCTGCTCAATTCTCTCCAAAATATTTTCCTGAATCCTTAACAGGATTTGGTCATCAGCTTTTCGTAGACTAATTTCGTCACAACATCGTAATTCTTCTGGCAAGAAATTCCCTGAAAAGGAAATATAGTAATTTTTAGCATCATAGTCTATAATAACCCCATATTTCTCTCTCTTTGGATATAAAAGAGATCGATCTTTATTGTTTACTAAAAATGTACCATCATTTCCATTTCCCCATGTAGCTATTATTGCATCTCCTGGCTTAACTCTAAAATCACCTATAGTTTGGATTTTTTCAACTTTTATATTTGCCAAGAAACGATATTTCTTTGAAATGTTAAAATCTGGTCGCCCAATTAGTCTAGGAGTTGTTTGTATTTGAGTTAGGTCTTTTTCCTTTGCCCTGGTTAAATAGTCCCATAAATGGCTATATGCAGAATCTTTGATGTCGAGTTCTTCAAGATTCATTGAAATCGCCTTTGGAGACTCCTTACTTTTAAGGTGGAGAGGAAAGATGCGCAAAAACTAACATAAACTGAATAATAACCCTTTTCCATATTTTACCAACTCCACTTTTTTAATTGTGACGCTGTGATTTTTTCCTTTAGGATTGTCCAATAAAACTCGTTTTCCGTAACAATGAACTCCTTTCACTCTATATGTACTATTATTATACTTGACAAGGTCATATGGTAGCAACTGGTATTTTTGTCTCCTAATAGATGGTTTGAATCCCTTTCGATTCGTCTGTAGCGAACGGTTATTGCGCCTGACTTGTATCACCTCATATGGTCTGCAGCGTTCTTGGTTGGTTCCGCCGGCAATAACGAACGCGTCATTAACATGAGATTTTTCTAAACCTAACTTATTGCGGTGGTATTTAGTAACGTATCCGTAAGTATATTCTGCATCTAATTGCTCTACTAACTTCCAACGAATGCTATTCAGACACGCGGTTGCTTTAAGTGATTTCTTTGCCTTTTTCTGTATGTGTAGGTAGCCGAACTCCTCGGCGGTCTTATCTCCTTTTTTAAGGTTACATTTCTTGCATGCAATCGTCAAATTCGACACTCTATCAGTTCCTCCTCGACTTTTAGGGACGATATGCTCAACTTCTACGGGAACACCCGTTTTACCACAATAGGCACATGTACGCCCCCATTTGTCTAAAAGGTATTCTTTGACTTCGTAACCCTGAAGTTCGCCCTGTTGATACTCTACACCTGTAATTTCTGGGTTCTGCATTTTGTGAGCGTCGAAATTGCCCACCTCTACCTTTTTGAAAGGTATTGGTAGCAACTTTTCAAGCGTTTCAACTAATCGAATATGTGACTCTTGTTTATGCTGAATACTGGGAGCTAACCAGCCTTCAGGTCGTGTTCGGTTATCAAATCGTGGTGGTCGATACCCTAATCTGCCTCTACGAGTTCTACGATACATACGTTTTTCCGCTAGCTTTTTAGAAACATCCTTGCGCAAGGTCAAAGTACCACTGATGACTTCTAACTTATCGGTCTTAGCACTAAATCCGATGTTCATATATCCGAGGTCCACTCCCAGTGCAATCGGTTGCCTAGTTTCTCCGGTAGCATAGTTAAACTGAATGGTAAAAGGGCATCGCTGAACAACGTGTGCCTTGCCTTCTTTTAACAACTTCTTGCCGTTGTGTTGTGTAGTAGGCATGAGCGGTTGCCCCCTCATGTTTACCACATAGATAGGTACTCTCAAGTCCTATCGCCTCCTTTAACGTCTGTTAAAGTAGGTTGGTTCTCTTCGCCAAGGTTATCAGTCAGTACTCTACGGTGATCACTGAGAGTTTCCTCTCTGTTTAAACCATCATTTACAGAGCAAGGGACTAGAGAAGCATCCCTTGGTGTGTTCTTGAACTCTCCTGATAACTCAGATACCGCCATAAACTGTATGACCTCTCTTAGGCTAATCAACTAATTGCTCTCATTCCTCACGGAACAAGCCCCTACCCTTTAGGTTGGGGTAATTGACCTAATACGACCTTTGTACTCTTTGTGGATGAGCCTAGAAATCTCTTTCCAACAAAGAAATTCACTTTTTCCGCTTCTTTTTCGATTCTTTCAGCTATTCACTCTGGAGATATAAAGAAAATATATAAACTCCACTTATCATTCATCATTGAGCATAGAGCTTGTGCTTCCTTATGATAACAATGAATTAAGAATGGGAATCAAAATGGGAAAGTTTGATCTGCAAAAATTGAAAGCAGAGATGGAAAAGGATTATGAAAAGGCCTGGCTCATGTCTAAAAGCCTTTTAAAAGAAAAAGGAAGGCTTTTACGTTTAAAGCCACAGGGAAAACCACATCCAATATTTACATTTATTGAAAGAGCACGAAAAACATTACTGAGACTAGGCTTTAAGGAAACTGTTTTACCAATTATCGTAGATGAGGGAACCATATTTCGCGAATATGGACCTGAAGCATGCCTGATTCTTGACCGTATATTCTATTTAGCAGGGTTACCACGACCTGATATCGGAATTTCCAAAGAGAAACTTGAACAAATTCAAGAAATTATCCCTGGATTTGAAAAGGTTTCTGAATTACAAAAAATCTTCAGAGAATACAAAGCGGGTAAAGTTGAAGCCGATAATATGCTTGAAGTTATTGTTTCAGATCTAGAAGTGAAAGAAGATGATGCAAGTAAGATGATTGATTCTGTTTTCTCAGAAATGAAAAGACTTGAGCCAATCCCTACAAAACTGACATTAAGGAGTCATACCACAGCATTATGGTTTCCAGCATTAGCCAAGATCCAATATTTGCAACCTCTCCCAGTACAACTATTTAGCATAGGCCCAAAGTTCCGAAGAGAGCAGAAACTAGATAGCACTCATCTTTACTCAAGTTATACTATCTCGTATGTAATCATGGCAGATATGACATTAGAAGATGGTAAAATTGTTGTTGAAGATTTTTTGAAAGAACTTGGATATAAAGAAGTCATCTTTGCAAAAAAACGAGCTACATCGAAATATTATGCTCCTCAAACAGAATCAGAAATTTTTATTGAACATCCAAAGACTGGAGAAGTTATTGAAATAGGAGATTTAGGTTTTTATTCACCAATAGCACTTGCAAACTTCGGAATAGAATATCCAGTATTTAATGCAGGTTTTGGAGTGGAACGTTTTGTTATGGTCGAAACTGGCGAAACAGACATCCGACAACTTGTTTATCCTTATTTTTACTCTAGAGTGGATCTAAAAGATGAAGAACTTCTAAAGGGGATTAAATTAACTGAAAGCCCAGAAACAGATCTTGGAAAAGAAATAATGCAGGCGATCATAAATATCGCTGAAGAACATAAGGATGACAGTTCTCCAACAAAAGTATTAGCATGGCAAAAACATTTTGAATCTCAACTCACGCAAATCTATGTTTGGGAACCTGATCCTGATGTCAAACTATTAGGCCCTGCCGCATTAAATGAAATTTTGGTCTCTGAAGGAAATATAATCGGAGTGGTTCCAACTGAAAAGTTAAAGAAGGAAGGTCAGTCGACTGGAATTCGATATTTAGATGCTGTAGTTGCCAAAGCAGCAAAAGATATAGAAGATCTACTAAAGAGTGACAGAAATGAGTATACGTTAAGAGTAAGAATGGTTAAAAATGCAGCTGATATAAATTTAACAATAGAAGAACCTACAAGGAGAATTATCACTTCAAAAGGAAAAAAAATCGATATTAGAGGTCCTGTATTTATTGGTATTCTTATGGAAACAAAATCACTTTAGGAGACATTAACTCTGAAATAATTGTATATTATGGTTCATAACGAGAAATTGTTTAACAATACAGAAATTTATGCAAAACAGGGATGTGTTTGAACTTTCAAACCAAGAGGGTTATCACTCAATGTTTGATGAAAAGATTCTCTGAAAAGATTGAATATAACTCAATTGATCTTGATTCTCTTGGAAAAGAACAGATGTATCTTGCTAAAAAAGTTATTCTTAAAGACAAGTTTGGTACTCCCGTTGTTTTAGCAGGAGTAGATCTGTCATATAAAAATACTACTTGTATAGTTGCTTATGTTGCGCTTAAGTTTAAAACGTTAGAAATCTTAGAGAGAAAAGCAATAAAACAAAAAGTTGTTTTTCCCTATATCCCTACTTTTCTCGCATTTAGAGAGGGACCTCCTACCTTAGCGCTCCTAGAAAAAATTAATACACGCCCAGATGTCCTAATGATTAATGGTCATGGGATTGCTCATCCACTCTTTTATGGATACGCATCTCATATAGGCGTCCTTACTAGCATACCAACCATTGGCATAGCTACTAAACTTCTATATGGAATGGTTTGTGAAATACCAGCTAATGTAGGATCATATTGCTACGTAAGTTATAAAGGCAGAAGGGTGGGGGCAATTTTTCTATCAAAAAAGGGTTGTAAGCCCATCATTGTTTCGCCAGGACACCTAATAACTATTGATAGTTGCTTAAGAATAGTAAAATGTTCTTTAAAAGGCTATAAGTTACCAGAGCCACTTCGTTTAGCTCATAAACTTGCTCAAGAGGAAAAAATGGCTATTTAATATAATCAATGGCTTCAAAATTAATAACGGTGGGTTTTCTCGCTGATTTCGTAGGAACGAAAAGATTAAAAAAGAATGCCAATATTCTCCAGATAGAACGCGTTCAGTAGATTTTGGTGTTATAAGATGATCATTCCCATTCGTTGTTTCACATGTGGAAAGGTAATTGGAGATAAGTGGATACCCTTCTCTCAGAAGATAAAACAAGGCGAATCTCCAAAAGAAATATTAGATGAATTAAATATAACAAGATATTGTTGTCGAAGAATACTTTTAAGTCACGTTGACCTAATAGATGACATCCTAAAACTGATGCGATAGATTAAAATAAATGTATATGTAAAAATTAGGCGATTTATTTGGAGAATAAGAGTCGCTAATTCTGAGCAGAATGACCCTTTTCGGTTTTGAATAAACGTTTAGTTTCTTAAGTGTTGGAATGTGTTAGGAAGTAAATATGAAATCATAGGAAAATGAAAAGGAGGAGAAGAAATGGTAGATAAAAAGTCGGTACCACCTCTTAAACTTATATCTGATGAAGGTATCCGATCTGATGGTCGCAAATTTGATGAATTAAGACCAATGAAAATGGAGATTGGTGTGCTTAAAACGGCTGACGGATCAAGTTATGTAGAACAAGGAAGAAATAAGATTTACGCGGCTGTATATGGTCCACGAGAGTTACATCCGCGTCATTTAGCCTTACCAAATAAAGCTCGTGTAAGGTGTACTTATCGAATGGCATCTTTCTCAGTAGAAGGCATTCAATTTCTAAATAGCCTGCTGAAATGAAAGAAAAAGCCCTGCTCCAAGTAGAAGGGAACAGGAATTATCCATGGTCATTCGTGAGTCATTAGAGCCAGCAATTTTTTCCATTATGTTTCCTCGAACCGCTGTAGATATTTATATCGAAATTACACAAGCGGATGGAGGAACACGATGTGCTAGCATCACTGCCGCATCTTTAGCTCTTGCAGACGCAGGAGTACCACTAAAAGATTTAGTAGCAGGATGTGCTGCTGGAAAAATTGAAGGGACACTTGTTTTAGATCTCGATGACACTGAAGACAAATGTGGTGAGGCAGATCTTCCTTTAGCATTTATCCCTCGAACAGAAGAGATTACATTGCTTCAAATGGATGGATCATTTTCACCAAAAGAGTTTGAAGATGCAATGAATTTAGCTATTACTGGCTGCAAAAATATCTACGAAATGCAAAAAGAAACATTGAAGAACAAATATGCTGAGATTCGCGATGAAACTGATTCTGAGGATGATATCTCCGAAGAAGGTGATTAAAATGGTTAAGTCTGAGAAAATCCTTTCTGAAATCGAACAAAACTATATTGAAAAACTTGTAAACAAGGGCAATCGTATTGATGAACGTTCGCTAGATGAATTTAGGGAAATTACAATAAAGACCAACACTATTGAAAAAGCGAACGGCTCGGCTGATGTAATTTTAGGCAATACCAGAGTTTTAGCAGGAATTAAAATGGAAATGGGTACTCCATACCCTGATATGCCCGATGAGGGTGTTGTCACTGTAAGTGCAGAACTTGCACCAATTGCTTCCCCTTTCTTTGAAAGTGGACCTCCTACAGAAGTAGGGATTGAATTAGCAAGAGTAGTCGACCGAGGCGTGAGACAATCACATGCTGTTGATACGAAAAAGTTGTGTATTATTGAGGGAGAAAAAGTATGGATTGTCTTTGTTGATATTTATGCCTTAGATCATGATGGAAATCTCATTGATGCTTCTGCCTTAGCAGTCATGGCTGCTCTTATGACAGCAAAAATGCCGAAGTTAGAAATCAAAAAAGATAACGAAATTGAATATCTTGAAGAAACAATTCCACTCCCTATAGTTGACCATCCCATTGCTGTCACCATAGCAAAAATGAATGGTGCTACGATAGTTGATCCATGTCTTAAAGAAGAATTTGCAATGACAGGGCGAATAACCTTTACATTTACTCAAGATGGAAATCTTTGTGCATTACAAAAAGGAGGAGATGGAACTTTTAAGCTACCTGAAGTATTAAGTGCGTTTGAGACAGCAAGAAAAATAGCGCCTCAATTAAGAAAGTTCTTACCTGAATGACCTTGTTTATCTAGACGTTTTCTCCTTATTCGATACCATATTTGAACATCTCAAATATTAATTTCAAGTAAGGTCTATCGATAGGATTTTTGGAAGCGCTGTCTCGCTCCTCTGCCACCAAATTTTTTCGGTTCTTTCCTTCTGGCATCTGAAACAAGAAGCATTCGGTCATACTCTAGGAATTTTCGCTTAATCTCGGGTTTATCTGTCCATTCTGATATGGCTTTTGCTAAGGCAGTTCTAACAGCCTCTGTCTGCCCCATAAACCCTCCACCTCTGACATCGAGGTTTATATCAATTTGGTTGATAATTTCTGTGCCTGCTAGTATCACTGGTTCCATAATTTTCCATCTGCATAACTCTGGTTCAAATATTTCTAAAGGAATCTTGTTTATTCGTATTTTACCCTTACCTGGTCTGATTATAGCCCGAGCAATCGCTGTTTTCTTTTTTCCTGATGTTAATATAACTTTAGGCATATTATTCCCTCTTTGAAGGAGACCATCCAATCTCTTTACATATCTCAGATAGATAGACTTTCTTTCTGATAGTTTTACATTCAATCTTAGGGAGAGATTCGATTGGAACATCTTTAAGATGTTTTGGTGTACCCATATACACTTTTAGGCGTTCATATGCTGTTCTTCCGCGAGGTGTATCCCAAGGTAACATTCCACGTATTATACGACGAAGAAATCTATCAGGCATACGTTGATGTAGTGGTCCTTTCCATGGGGCGGTTGCAGTCCTTATTTGTAACCTTCCTTTATATTTTCGCAATATGCTTTTTGGATCTCCAGTAATAATGCCTTTTTCTGCATTTATAATAATAATTTTATCGCCAAGTAGTAATCTTTTTGCAACTGAGCTTGATAATCGACCAACTATTTTATTTTCTGCGTTTATGACCAATTCATTCATTCTTAGACCACCGAAAGGAGATTTAGTTAAATTACAAGGATTAATTAAATTATTTTTCAATTTGATTATGTAATGACCTTAATGTTCGATCCCTTTGGATTTTGTTTTATTAGTTCTTGTAAAGTAAGGCATTTACCGCCACTAAAGAGTATTTTTTCTCTTGCATGTTGAGAAAAATTTAAAGCCGCAATAGTAACATGATGCAAGAGTTTACCAGAGGATAATACTTTTCCTGGAACAATTACTATATCATCCTGCTTCGTTAGACGATTAATTTTACTAAGATTAACCTCTACATTGGTTCTACGAGGCTTTTGTAAATAGTTGTCGACATCCCTCCAAATGCTAGCATGCCATTTATGTGCACTTCTACGTAAGTATCTTCTTATAGATTGCACATTAGGATTAGTTGGACCTGTAGATTTCAGATTTTTCACCCTCTTGAATTAGTTCGATTTCTTCTTTGAATGCTTCTGCCTTTCCTTGGAGTATTTCTACAGCTTTTTTAACAATTTTTTCCGGAGATAATGCTCCAGTAGATTCCACAGAAAACGCAAAAATTCTATTGTCCCATCGTACTTTTATTGCATTAAAATCACATGTATCCTCGCACAATTTGCATAAAATGCAATCTAACATGTTTTGAATTATTAATCCACCTTCTTCTAATCTAAGAATGCTTTTTGGACAACTTTCTACACAATCACCGCATTCTGTACATTCTTGTTTTTTTAAGTCAATAATTGGAATATATTTATAGGAACAAGTTGCTACTGGTTGCCATTTTGCATGTACTTTTCCTTTTCCTAGTTGTGCGATTGCTTCTAATTCTGTGCGTTGACCTTTTGCCAGTTTAACAATAGGTATTAAATCATTTACTGGAACAACCTCAGGATCTTGCGACACAAGATCCCCTGAATATACAATTACACTATCACCTTGATTATCTATTTCTTTTGCCTCTTTAACTAATGTTAAGGTCACGGAACATCTCGGGCAATTAGTTCCCCCGCATCCGCAATCCTGTGGTAAGACAAAAGACTCAAGATCAGTCTTTAGCGGTATTAATCCAAGCCTATGAGCTAATAATTCATCATACAAAGCAGATGTATTTTCAATGATTATGACATCTTCGATAGCAAAAGTAGGTACCTCTGCTATCATAACTCTTCTGAAAGCATTTGCAAAAGAGGCATCTACATCTTCTAATATAAATCGTAACATATCTTGTGTCTTTTCAAGTATCTGGACATTCATAACAATATCTCACCAAAGGAAACCGTTAAAGAGTTGCTGATCAAATAATATTCCTTTTATTGGCTTATTCAAATTGAGAGACTTACCTTTCGAATTCTTTTTCTTTAAGAAAGGAGATTTTTTGAATCGCCTATTCGCATCTTGGAGCAAGCATACAAGATTTATAACTTTTTCTTTTCTGACTGAATCTCCAATAATTGTAATTGACACTCACTTAAATGCAAATTCTCTAAAGTGTTTTCCTTTATTTTTTGTTCTTAACTAGCGTACTGTTTTCTTAAAACTTCAAACGAACGTCTTTATTTCTAGATTTCGTCTCATTAAATCTCAGTTTAAAAATGTAAGTCTCAGCATATTCTATTCTCCAATAAAGAAGCGTCAGCTGGCATACAAAAACGCGGACTTTAAATAGACCGCTATCAAATGTCAGTGGTGAACTGGTAATGGGAATTACACAGTTATCTAAGACAAAGGTAACTAGTAAGCAAGAAAAAGTATTGAAATTTTTACTAATGGGGCCAGCAGGAGCTGGAAAAAGCACCTTTGGATCCTGTCTTGAGTGTGTAATTGAGGAAACTCAGTTAAATTCTTCTGGCATATATATGCCGACGCCAGGAGTTGCCTTTTATAAAGTGCCCTTGAATAATGGTAAGTGTTATGTTAATTGGGAATTGGGAGGTCAACAGCGCTATCAACCTCTCTGGAAACTCTGGTGGAAAGGAGCAACTGGTGCCTTCTTGATTATTGATTCTTCTAATGAAGAAGCCTTAGCAGTCGCCAAGAATATACACCAGTTGATTATAGGTGAATTACGTCTACCATATGTGGTTTGTATTAACAAACAAGATTTACCTAACACATTATCTCCTGAGATGATTGCCAGTCATCTTGAAATTAACGATTCCACAATCATTTTTCCTACTTCCGCTGCAACAGGTGCAAATGTTAAGGAAGCGTTTCTTGAGTTAGTGCAAAGAACGGAAAGGGAGGCGTGATTTGTGATCGGTGAAACCTTGTTCTTAAATTCCTATCCGTTGCAGGAATGTGGCATTAAAACAATCTTGCTCCTCAAGTTCGATGTCATGGCAGGACCCTATATTGCTTTTGAGGGTACATGCTCCGAAAGCAAAGTAGCGGAAACCCTAAAGGATCCCATCATTCTGGCACAGTTCCATATGGGGCTAGCCGAGACCGATGTTGATGTTATAGAAAAGCAGGGCGAACGCATGGTGATCGCCCGTCGCAACCGCATCATAGAGGGCACCGACGCTAAGGACATTCTAATCGTGATCATTGAGGATGACATCTCTACAGACGAAGCTGATAAACTGGCCAATGAGTTGTTGGGACGCACTGGCGGTGATCAAAACTATTTGCGTAATGAGTTGCGTCTTCTCTGTGACAATGCACAACAGTTAAAGGACCGTTTAAAACTACCAACTCCCCAGCCACTGTTTGTAAAAAAATCGGATCTCATGAAAGAAGCGGGCATGAAAATCCCGGTCATGACTCCTGAACAAAAAGACAAGGTGTTAAGGGGAGAAATCGCCTCTAAACTGGTGAGTGATTACCCCATGGACTTGATCACCAACTTGGTACAAGGAGTCAACAACAAAATCACCATCCTCAGTTTATGGAAGTTATATTCTCCCTTTGATATCGACCTACTGGAGGTCTATCAGTTTTTTATCACCCTGAACGAATTGGAGGTATGTCAATTTGAGGAAACCCATTTCTACCATTCAAGAAAATTATAAGCCCTTGAACAATACACTCAGAGAGGAACCAATCGACTACCATACTAAATTTACTGGTGACACTTTCGAACTCATTTCATTATATGAACAGTTAAGAGACATGGTTATCAAAGGAGAGTCCCATTTAATCAAAGATCTCCTGGCTCAATTATTGGAGGCGGATATCGACCCATTACGAATCCTTGAGATTGTCAGCGACGCCATGAACACCGTCGGACACCAGTTTTCCATCCGAGAACTGTTTATTGCCGACCTATGGATGGCTGCACGCTGTGTGGAACTCATCAAGAACGCTATCGAGCCGCTGATAAAATCACAAGGACTCGACACGGACCGGGAAAAAATTGTCATGGGCACCGTAGAGGGCGACGTGCATAGCATCGGCCCTAAAATCGTTGAACTATTTCTGGAAGGCGCCGGCTATGATGTGATTAACCTAGGTGTGGATATCTCTCCTGATCGCTTTATAGAAGCCATCAAACAACATCAACCCGTATTTGTAGGACTCAGCGCCTGGTTGGACACCACCGCCAACTTCTCTCTCAAGCAAACCATTCAAGCCCTGGATCACCTACGAGCCCAGTATCAATTCAAGATCATAGTGGGTGGACCCTCTGTCACCCGCAAGTTCGCTAAAGAAATCGGTGCCGATGGATACGGCAATAACGCTGAAGAAGCCGTCCAAGTTGTGACTCAATTAAAAGAAGGACGCTATTTTTGGGAGTTTCCTGATGACGAATAATCAGCATATGTTGTTAAAACTAATAGGTGAAGATTATGGGGTTATTAAAACTGTTAAAATTAGTCATTAAAGCATCCGTCAAGAATAAATTACGCGGCTTCGGGGTAAAACTCACCCCTATGGAACGCATCTTGTTGTTTAACTTAAATAAACTGCCTGATCGGGTAGCTACCATCCTAGCAGTCGCCAACATCCACCCACAATTCATCGACCCCTCACTCAGTTGGATTGATCTGCTTCATGACGTCGATAAAAACGTTGAGCTCACCAAAAAACTCTACGAACGCTACCCCGCCGACAGCCTCACCATGCTCTACTGGGGGGGACCTTTGCTAGGTTCCGGTCTCTACGAAATGGGCGTACCCTTCCAGTTCACGGAATGGAATTACCCCACCAACACCGACAACATCATCAAAATCGCCGACGACATGAATACCATCCATCCCCCAGAAATCGAAGGCTACTTCGAAACCTCACTCCAGGTGTTCTGCAAGGTCCAAGAGGAACTGCCAGCCATCT
>JAHQJS010000004.1:0-662407 GCA_019057385.1 Candidatus Borrarchaeum weybense
CGGGTTACGGAGGTCTTATCTCCACAGGCTTAACATCCCTACGCTCCGTAGGTACGGCTAACGATGGTGAGACAATCGAATCGGAGTATGCACCTTATCTTCAAGTGTGCGCATGATCCCTCCAATTGTTATTGATACCTTCCTCATACCATCTATATAACGTTAGGGAGACCCCTCGATGCACGTGATGAACGTGAACACACACTACCGCCATTCATCACCACGCTGAAGCTGTAGTGCTTTCTTGTTTGGCTACTCATAATCTAGGAAGTAAAAACACATGGACTCTACTGCACTGAAAAAAAGTTATTTTCAGCTACTTCTTCAACACATGCAAAGATATCTTCGATTTTCTGCACACCCCACTATTCGGTATTATATAGTTCGAAGGACTCAACTCGTTTATTCTTTGTTGCAAGAGGAAACTGGAGTGATTTTACTGGATGTAGGTTGCGGCGAGGGACTAGATGTCTATAATCTAGCAAGAAACTATTCTTATACAATCGGGATCGATCTATCCGCAGATGCATTGAAGCGAGTTGCAAGAGGCAACCGCCCTACAAATACCTTTCTTATACGAGGAGATGCAGAAAATCTGCCATTAAAAAGTGAATCAATCAGTATTTCGCTTTGTTTAGATGTATTAGAGCATCTGCCTGAGCCAAGAAAAGCATTAAAAGAGTTAACACGAGTTTCTAAAGATCTAATTGTTATTGCTGTCCCTCTAGCTATGAACCCTCCATTTGCGACACTATTGACGAAATTACGCTGGCTTAAAACCACTCCTTTGAATATAGAAACAGTTGCCGCAGAAAAGGGAGTTAAAGAATTACCTGAACATGGGCATATTAACGAATACACCGTTGGGAGAATAAGAAATGAATTAGAGAGCCTAAAAATACATAAAATCAAAAAATTGATTTTAATGAATCAATTTACAATACCCTTCCGAGAAAAAATTTTATTGAGATTTCCAAAACTAGTCCAGATTTTTGTCCAGTTAGATAAAATCTTTAGTAAACTATTCCCAATTGGAAGATGGGGTTCTGCTGTGGTTGCAATCCAACTTTAAAGATGAATTGACAAGCGTACTGTTATGAAATTAATGTGTAAAGTAATCAAAGTTTATGGTTGGAGAACTAATCTATGACTAAGAAAACATTCTCGGTTATTGTTACTGGACTCAATGTTCAAAGTACCATTGATGAATGTATTCAATCATTGTTACAACAAGACTACCCAGAGAATGAATATGAGATTATATACATAGATGGTGGATCAACGGACAGTACTCTTGAAAAAGTATCTAAATATCCTGTGCGCATTTTACAGGAACGAGGAGGATCACCAGCATCAGGAAGAAATACAGGAATTAAAAAAGCTCAGGGAATAATAATTGCATTTACAGATGCAGACTCTGTAGCTGATAAAAACTGGCTGAAAGAACTACTTGAATGCTATGATACACCCGAAGTGGCGGGGGTGGGAGGAGTAATCTTACCATATCCTGAGAAGAATTACTTCCCACGAACAATGGGATTATTATTACCCACATTTTTTGGATCTGCGGGTGCCAGGAACCCTGCAATTTATCCAACTACAAGGCTTGTAGACCATAACCCAACAAATAACTCATCACTTCGAAAACAGGTTTTAGAAGAAGTCGGTTACTTCAATGAGGAACTAAAGGTTGCAGAAGATATCGAATTAGATTTAAGAATTATAAACAAGGGTTATAAGCTCATATATACTCCTAAAGCAAAAGTTAGGCACCATGGTAGGCAGTCCTTGTCTAAGTTCATTCTTCAAATGTATAATTATGGGATTTGGAGAGCATGGGCTGGAAAAAGATATCCGGGCTTGCTTAAACCAAAACATCTTCTCCCTTCGCTTTTCTTGCTTTTTCTCATATTCAGTGCACTATTTACTACGGTAACTACCCTATTAATGCCGATATCGCTTCTACTTTCCGTGATCTTACTTACCTATTTATCCACAGGACTAATTACAGGACTAAAAGTCTCACTAAAAAGTGAAATACCAAGTCATGTAATTGTTATACCGATCTTAGGATTCATAGAGCATGTATCATACGGTCTGGGCATATTATATGGTCTGTTAAGTGAGCTACCTCGTGCTTAAGCTTCGAGGCTTCCTGCTTCTACGACAGACTCGATCCCCTTGCGGGTTACGGAGGTCTTATCTCCACAGGCTTAACATCCCTACGCCCCGTAGGTACGGCTAACGATGGTGAGGCAATCGGAGTATGCACCTTGTTTGCAAGTGTGCGCATTATCCCTCCAATTGTTATTGATACCTTCCTCATACCACCTATATAACGTTAGGGAGACCCTCAATGCAAGTGTTGAAAGTGAAAACTACCGCCATTCATCACCACGCTGAAGCGGTGGTGCTTTCTTGCTTAGCTACTCGTAAGCAAAAATTCTAGAGAACGATGTTATTATTCTTCCCCTATTTTGGAAACTGTTAGTTTTTTGAAAACTCGCTCGTAGAAATCAGTTATACCTTCGAGCCGTATGAATTTCACAGCATTTTCCGATTTGAAAATATTCAATACATCTCCAGGGCGAATTTCTTTATCAAATGAACGCCCATCCATTACAATTTGTGCAGTAGGCTCGTAAATGGTCACGTTAATTTTACTTGAAGTGGGAATCACAAAAGGAACCCTATAAGGCAATTCTAACGGATTTACACACTTGATAATAAATGCATTAAGGCTAGGAGTGATTATTGGCCCTCCTGCAGATAATGAATGTGCTGTAGAGCCAGTTGTCGTGGATGCAATTAGTGCATCAAGATAAGTATCTGCGACGATTGTGTTATCTATTTGAACTTTGAGATGAAGCATTGGAGTGGCTACTCCTAATGGCTTACTACTTGTGATTACAATCTCATTCAAAGCGTCAGGTAAATATAGTTTATTGTTTAGTTTAGCAGTGATTTTATCTCGCAGTTCTATGGTATAATTTCCAGTCAAGATTTGTTCAATTGCGTCCTTTGCATTCTCAGGTTTTATTTCCGTCATGAAACCAACCTTTTTTCGAGAGAAGTCGATAGCTAAAATTGGAATCGATGAATTAGTAAGCTGATTACATGCATATAGAATTGACCCATCACCACCTGCTACGATTAAAAGATCCAAATCATCAAGTTCTGATAGGTCGATAGCAAGTGTTTGAAGGTTCAATCTTTCAGCGACATTTCGTTCAAGAAAAACTGTTAGTCCCAGTCTTTGAAGGAATCTAGCAAAATCTTTCGTGAATTTCATTGCATCCTCATAATTAGGTGGAGCAGTTAGAGCAACACTCTTAATCACAATTCTCAACCCAATAAACTGATTATTTCTTGATGTAATGAACGATTACTCGCACAGACAATCGAATATCTTGCAGATAATTCAAAAACATTAGAAGTTAAAGGCTTTCCTTCCATATCTGTGATTATGCCTCCAGCTTCTTCAATAAACAATTTCGCTGCAACAATATCCATTATCTTTAAACTGCCACGAGTATCTATGAGAGCATCTAACAAACCCGTAGCTGTATAACACACTTCAAGGGCAATAGAGCCAAATAGACGAGTTTTATATGCCTGAGAGGCAACTGGTTTGACTTGTTCAAGATCTGTGTCGTAAACATATATACTTACGATAGCTTTGCTTAATTTCTCTTCTATTGGTAGACGGTATATTGGCTTACCATCAACTTTTATGTCCCTTCCCTTCTCGACTTCAAATAGATTATTCTTAAGTAAAAGCGGTGCTCTAATAAGTCCCGCAACGACATCATTAAACGTATTCCCTTCAAGTAATGCAAGACTTAAAGAAAAAAATGGAACCCCTCGGCTTGCATTTGTGCTTCCATCAATTGGATCTATGATAAGTGTATATTTTGGTTCATCCCCAAAAGTGAAGGTTCCGCTTTCTTCACTGATGAGTTTAATTGATACATCATTCTTCTGTAAGAAATTAATGCATGCATCTTCAGCAATTTTATCAATGCCTTTCGTGGTTTGCCCGTATATATTTTCTCCAATATCTTTATATGCTTCCGAAGTGCCTATAACAGGCTTGACTGCCTGCCATATTACCTCAGAGAGTTTTCTAAGGAACAATGAAACATCTTGGCTAAGAGATATTTATATCACCTTTTCAGGTAAAACTAATTAACAAATCCCTTAGAAGTCTTTATAAAAGATGCATATTAAAAACGATTCATCATAAGGACTCTTTGCGAAATGCAAGCGATATTGGGAGAAGTTTTATCAATAAGACTAGAAAGAATGTCCTTGTAAGCAAAAGTTTAGGTTGAGGTGAAAGAAAATGAGCAAAAAACCAGCTGAAGTAGGCTCTCTAAAAGTAGGACGATATCTTATTATCTCTGAAGGTGGAAAAGAACATCCTTGTCGAATTTTAAGTCTTGATCGTTCAAAGCCAGGAAAACATGGATCAGCCAAAGCACGTATTGTTGCAGTAGGAGTTTTTGATGGAGTTAAAAGAACGATTGTGTCCCCCGTTTCTGCTAAGATTCAGGTGCCCGTTATTGAAAAGCGAAATGGACAGGTTATCTCTATGAATCCTTTTATGCTTATGGACTTGGAAGATTATTCAAACTTTGAATTATCAATGCCTGAAGATGAAGAAATCGCCTCAAAAATAGTAGAAGGTGCCACAGTGGAATATTGGAACATTCTTGGTCAAAAAAAGATAATGAGGATAAAATCCTCATAGCGTTCTTAGTTATTAAGAACATCAGCTTTCATAGAGTTCATCATTGGAGCGTATTGCATTCCTCTGTAAGCCCTTTGTCATCATCCTAATTATATGAGTTTTAGAGAAATAAAAAGGTTTATTGTATTTCAATACAGAAATAAGATTAAAATACCTTTAAACAGAAATCTTGCTTTGTTACTAAAAACATAAAACAAATGAACTGCATCCAGCGATTACACTACATAAATCAGATTTGTAAAATAAATATTTGCAGAGTTGGAGGCTAATTGGTTGACCAGTGCTTTAATTCTCGCGGGTGGATTTGGAACACGCTTAAGACCATTAACATGCACACGTCCTAAGCCTCTTTTCCCCCTAGGCAATAGACCATTAAGCGAAATTTTAGTCCAACGCCTAAGCGAAGTAGTAGACCGTGTAGTATTTGCTATCAATTATCAAGCTGAAAAAATAATGCAGTATTTCGGTTCGGGTGAAAAATACGGTATTGAAATTAAATATGCCAAAGAAAAACGACCTCTTGGCACGGGAGGTCCTATTAAACATGCACAAAATCTTTTGGATGATTCACCATTTCTTGTGTTGAATGGCGATGTAATTTCTCTCATCGATTTCAAAGATATGTTAAACTTTCATAAGCAGCGTGGGGATGCACTTGGCACAATAGCGTTATATCCTGTTGAGGATCCATCCAGATACGGGGCAGTTGAACTTGATGATGCTTACAGAATTTTAAGATTTGTGGAAAAACCTCCTCCAGGAGAGGAGCCAAGTAATTTGATTAATGCAGGTGCCTATGTACTTGACCCAGAGGTTTTTGATTATATTCCAGAAAATGAACCATTTTCTATCGAAAGGGGAGTATTTCCAATTTTTGCTGACCAAATGAAACTTTATGGCTACAAATATAATGATGTATGGCTCGATATGGGAAAACCTGCAGATTATATACAAGCAAATAAGTATGTTCTTGACCATTTTTTAAAAAAAACAGATTCAAGCATAAATAAGGGGGCTTTTATTAGTTCATCCGCCAAAATAGAAGAACCAGTGCATATTAACGCATCTATTGCAATCGGTAAAAATGTAGAAATCGCAAGGGAAACTCATATAGGACCTTATGTATGCATTGGGGATGATGTAAGTATTGGACAAGGTTGTCGAATTGAAAACTCAATAATATTTCCAGATGTTCGAATAGAATCATTTAGTTCTATTAACAATTGTATAATCGGTGAGGCGGCAACTCTTGGTCGTTGGGTAAAGATCGAAGGCTTAACAATTATTGGTGATTATTGTACAATTAAGGATAATGTTACTTTAACCTCAGGTGTGATGATTTGTCCATGGAAAACTGTATCAGATAGCATCATCACACCACAAACTGTTATGTAAGTCAATTACCCTCCATTAAGCTGGGGTATTCTTAAAGAGAAAAAATATAAAGGCTCACTAAGGGGTGATTAAATGAGAGCAGTTGTTTTAGCAGCAGGAACTGGAACACGAATGAGACCCCTCACTTATGCTAAACCTAAACATATGCTGCAAGTTGCAGGAAAACCTGTCTTAGAACACATACTTGATTTTTTAAGATTAGCAAATATCCAAGACGTGTGCATAGTTGTTGGATATTTGAGAGAAGTCGTTATGGATTATTTTGGTGATGGCGATCGATTTGATATGAATATAACGTATGCCCATCAAGAAAAACGACTAGGCTTGGCCCATGCCTTGAAATATGCGCAACCACACCTTGAAAATGACAACTTTGTTATGGTACTTGGCGATGTGATGATAAGATTAGACCTTAAAGAAATGGTAGAGCACCATCTGGCTCATAATGCTGTTGCCACTATAGGTTTAGCTACTGTAGATGACCCCACGCCTTTTGGAGTAGTAAAAATGGATGAGGACTTGAGAATAAGCAAGTTGATTGAGAAACCAAAAGTCCCTCCCTCAAATTATGTGATAACAGGGCTTTACATCTTTGACAATGAAATATTCAGCGCTATTGACAAGATACCGAAGTCTTGGCGTGGCGAATATGAAATCACCGATGCAATTCAATTGCTTGTTGAACAAGGGGATCCTGTTTATGGATATCCTGCGCTAAAATATTGGAAGGATACTGGACGACCTACTGATCTCTTAGAAGCCAACAAAAAATTTCTGTCCGATTATCTTGGCAATTATATCGTCGGAGAAGTTCACCAAGGATGCGAAATTGATGGGATAATACGTGTTGAAAAGGGAAGTGTGCTCCATACAGGCGTTAAAATCCATGGTCCTGTATCTATTGGCGAAGATTCTTTTATAGGACCGAATTGTGAACTTGGCCCCTACGTCCAAATCGGATCAAATGTACGACTTGTAGAAAATGTAACTTTGGCAAATACCATTATTATGAATAACACATTAGTGTCAAACGACGCTGTAATCAAAGATTCAATTATAGGAGAAAAGTGTCAAATAGGACCTGAAGTAATAGCTGAAGGCACTGATAATGTTTTCGGCGTTGTAATCGCAGACCATTCTGTTGTAGGACCAAATATAACTTTCACCCCGGGCAATACGCTTGGTCCACATTCGACCATTCAACCTCAACCAACAGCAAACAAAAATCAAGAGAGTGAATAAACTTTGCTTGAGGAAAGACGCATTCTCATTACTGGCGGGGCAGGATTTATCGGTTCACATCTTGCTGAGGCGCTAGTGGAACACAATAATATTGTGAAAATCTATGACAACTTTAATCCATTTTATTTTAATAAAGAGGCAAATATAAAACGCCTAAAAGAAGCAAAAAACTGCACACTAATTAAAGGAGATATTCTTGATCTGAATAGCCTTAAGCAGGCTATTGGTAATGATACAGAACTTATCTTTCATATCGCAGCCCAGCCTGGCGTAAGATTCTCCGTTGAAACTCCTTTTAAAACGAATGAGATCAATGTTACTGGCACACTGAATATGTTGGTTGCAGTGCAAAATTCAAATGTAGAGAAATTAATTAATGCATCCTCTTCTTCTGTATATGGTACTCCACAATATTTACCAATTGATGAAAAACATCCTACCAATCCAGTTTCGCCTTATGGGGCTAGTAAACTCGCTGCAGAAAAATATTGTAAGGCTTTTTATCGCATTTACGGAATTAATGTCTGTTCATTACGTTTTTTTACTGTATATGGACCACGTCAGCGTCCTGATATGGCAATTCACATTTTTACACAACAGATCTTGAAAAATGAGTCGCCAACTATTTTTGGGGATGGCAATCAAACTCGCGACTTTACATTTGTCGATGATACAGTTTCAGGAATCATTGCTTCAGCTGAAGCAAAGGATACTGCTGGAGAAGACTTCAATCTCGGGAAAGGAGAAAGGTGTTCAGTAAATAATTTGATCTCTTTGCTAATAAAAATAACTGGAAACGCTGTAGAACCAAATTGGACAAAAATTATGAAAGGAGATGTATCGCATACATGGGCAGATATCACTAAAGCCAAAAAAATGCTAGGATATGATCCACAAACCTCTATTGAGACAGGCCTAGAAGAATTTGTAGAATGGTATAAATCCACGCCTTATGATCAGATTCCAAAGGCTTCTCCTTGAATCGATGTAATTTACCTCGTTAATTGCTGGTTAAACTTATAAAGAAAGAAATGAAACGGAATTAAATATCCCTGTTCTGGGTGGTTTAATGACCCTAAAGCATAAACGCACTTTCAAATCAGAAACAATTGATAAATTAATTCTTGACACTTTAAAAAAGAGTAAGCCAAAGCCAAAAACTGTTAAAGAACTAGCTACGCTTGTTAATAAGGAGCATGGTGTTCCTGTAAAAAAAGTTTTGGACAGAATTGAAGAACTAGAAATCGAAGGGAAAATCAACTTAAAGCAACCAGAAGGTAAAGATGCAGCTCCAGTTCCAGATAATATATTAGATTATATAATGAGTTATGAATATGGGCTAGAATTCTGGATAGTTATAGGGCTTGTCGTAGCCACGATTCCTGCAGCGCTTTTTATTCCTGCAGATCACCCACTGGTTGCAATTCGCTGGGTTTTAGGGATTATATTCGTCTTATTTTTGAGCGGCTATGCACTTACTAGCGCATTATTTCCAACAGGCGAAGAAATTGATGGAATCGAGAAGATTGCCCTCAGTTTTGGTTTAAGCTTGGCTGTTGCTGTCTTTGACGGATTGGCGCTGAATTTTCTCTGGGCAATTCAATTGATCCCACTGCTAGTAACATTGTCCATTTTTACGCTGGTTATGTGGATTATCTATCTCTTCAGAAAGTTAGGAAAGTTCCCCATCTGATAGTTGAATTTCTCCTAAGTCTCTGTGTGTTTTAGATTTTTTCAAGAACTCACCACAACTGGGAATGGTAGATATATATCTCCTCAATCCCAGAACCAAAAGTTTTCTCTAAGACATAATTCTCAAGAATCCACTCAAATACGATTTTTACTTCTACAGCCCTAATTTCGTCATTGAAAAAATTGCGATATGTTTCCTCATTGAAACGCCATCTTACAGAGTATTGATCAAATATTATATACCTAATTTGCCTGCTTTCCAAAAATTGTGGCAGATCACTTATTCCAAATGACTCTATATTTCCTGCAGATAGTTGTGCAAGCTTATATTTATTTTCACGATCTGTTAGTAAATAATAAGCAGCATCCGGTGAAAGTATGGTTTCATCTGGAGAAGTATGTGATTTTATATAATCTGCTGCCTCAATTTGATATGGAAGACCGTGAGCATATTTCATATCTGAGTACAGAGAGACCCCATACATTAACGATCCAATAAGAGCAAATGACACCAGAAGCCATTTAATAGTACTAGCCAAAGCTATGCTTTGAGAGTTTCCTTTAACGATATTTTCATGTATATTAATTAACTTCTCAACAAAAATACCACCTAATAGGCTAATAGCGGGCATTCCTTGAATGTAATAATGATCGTAGGGAGTACTCATAACTATGATGACTAAAAATGAGATCAGAAACCATGCCACTAAGAAAAAATCGTATTGTTTTCTCCTTTCAAGTGCAAACAGGGCTCCTCCTAGCCCAACAATCCAGAGGATTACGTTTTGTAAGAAAACTTGATTAATAAAGATCTCTAGGGTCTTAAAGAGTGTAAAACCATAAGAATATGATAGTTTGTATAAAATGATATCGTAAACGGCATCAGTTAAAGCATTGACAGCCTGAAAGTAGATTATTATGGGAATTATACTTATCAGGACGCCGATAATTAGCATTCCAATTGACTGAAGTAATCTCTTCGGAGTATCTCTATTATAAAAACGATGAAGAATGATAACAACAAGCAATATTGCACCTGTCTGCCTCATAATTGCTGAGAGTCCGATGAGGCTTCCCACAAAAAGATAATGCCTATAACTATTTTTTTCATGTGCTGGAATGTAGAAATATACTGCCAGAACTATAAAAAAAATCATAAATGTCTCAGTGAATACTATTGTGCTATAATGTAAAGAAATTGGCTCGAATTCATATAAAATGGCGGAAATTAGGCCCATTAAAGGATTATTTATCTTTACTCCAATCTTAAATATAATTAGTGCTGTAAGGATGCTTAAAAACATGGATAGTATTCGTACAGCAAATATGTTTTTTCCAAAGAGAAAGAAAATGAAGGCTGCGATGAAAAATACCCCTGGAGCCTTTTCATTAAAAAGATCACGATATAGTACTCTGCCTTTAACTATCATCCATCCAAAATATAGAAAGGATCCCTCATCTCCCCTTACGGCTCTAAAAAGTGTTATACTTCTAATTATAAATCCAAATATCAAAATTGCCATTAATAGATAATGACTTTTTCTATCCAACAGATTCTGAAGCCGATTAGATAGTGAAATGGATAAAATGCCTCCAGAAAGCGGTGAGTTTTTCGGAAGTCAGTTTGCAAGACTTTTTCGCAGTGAATATATATACTTTGTGTTTTTGTATCCGTTTTAGGATATTCTAGACACATTATCTTATGTAATTTCTTGAATAAAGAGGTTTGTTCTTTTCTTGGCTACTTTTTTAGCACCCACTATTGACTCAATCTTTATTAAAATTATGTGAATTTTGTGAGAAAAAATAGTTAAAAGAGTACTTGCAAAAGGGGAAAAGAGGTTTGTCTCTTGCAAAAAGGTCAAATTCATAGAAAAGGCGAAATTACTCTAAATCAAATTATAAATGAGATTAAACAAAATCCTGACATTTACAAATCAGGAGGAATTGCTTGTTTCATTGGAATTGTCAGAGGGGTCGATGAACAAGGGGACAAAGTCACCAAACTCGCATTTGAAACCTATGAGGAGAAAGCAAACGAAGTACTACAAACGATTTGTAATGAATTGATAGAAAGAGATGGAATCATAGACGTTCATATTCATCACATCATCGATGAATTGGATGTCTCGGAAGATATCGTTTATGTCGTAATCGCTGGAGGTCATAGATTTGATCTTTGGCCAACATTACGCGATGCCGTTGAACGATTTAAAGAAGAGGCACCTATCTGGAAAAAGGAGTTTACTATTTCAGGAAGCGAATGGATTCATTAATAATAAAACTTCTGATCTCAAAACTGAAGCAAAAAATTAAATAATTAGACATTCTTTTACGATGTGTTATTCCCTTGTCTAGAGATGTTTGATTCTGCACTCCATTATTGTGCGGGGGTCAATGCGGGGGTTGGTAGTGCATAATTGCATTATCACCCATGGCCGAGCGGTCAAAGGCGATGGACGTGAAAACAGATCGTTTTCGGGTCGAAGCTCAAGATCGATTAATAATAACGCCGATGAAAGACCCATTGACGTAGGTCTTCGTGGGTTCGAATTTCCGTGGCGATAAATCGCTAGAACGAAAATCCCATCCCCCGCACTCATTATTTATCGATGTTTGCACAATTGAGATCACTGTTTTTAATCTGCTAAAAGTCTATAACTGTATGAAGTGAAGTCATATCAACGAAAGTGTCTATTCATTTCAAAATAGATTTTCAAAATACAACTACCATTAACTGGAGGTCTTTAATTTGAAGATTGGTGTAATAAGTGATACCCATGACAATTTAGATGCAATAAAGAGAGCAGTTGCTTACTTTGCTAAGGAAGTAGAGTTAATTATCCATGCTGGAGATGTTGTCGCACCTTTTTCTGCTAAGATATTCAAAGAGGCAGGTAATATTCCTGTCTATGGAGTACTGGGTAATAACGATGGAGAGTTATTAACTATTGAAGTTTTTAACAAACTGGGTGGGAATGTAAAACGTCAATTTAATTCATTCACATGGGATAACAGACGCATTGCTGTAATGCATGGTGAAATGCTAGAAGTTATCAAAGCACTTATTCTATCGAAAATGTATGATATAGTGATCAGCGGACATACGCACGATCCAAAAATTGAGAAAAAAGATGGCGTGCTTCACGTGAATCCGGGGGAAAATTGTGGGTATCTTACTGGAAAATCAACAATTGCTATTATCGACACCGCCACTTTAACTGCAGAAATTATTGAGGTCTAAATAATCTATTGGTGATGTTAATTCTTGAAAGAGAATATAAATCAGATTTTAGATTCATTTCTGTATCCCAAAGCGCTTATTGAGCGACTTATAGCCCAATATGGAGTGAAACGAACATATTCATTGCTAGATGCTTTGAAAAAACCTGTCACTCAGTATACATTACGAGTTAATACACTAAAGTGCACTGCTGACGAACTAATTGATCAATTTGCGGAAGAGGATATCGATGCTCATCAACACCCTTGTTATGATGACGTTGTCCAAATAAAACTTAGCGGTCCCAATGAACTTCCCGTTCATCCAAAAACCGTGACGGTGGATAAATTTGCAGCAGAGTCGGTCATGTTAGGTGCACATTTGTATGCTCCTGGTGCTCTGCGCTCTAAAAAAACACTTTCGGGAGATAAGGTATCTGTAGTAGATAAGTACGATCATCACGTTGGCAGCGGAATATCTAGAATGACCTCCAGAGAAATGCTTGAGGCGAAAAAAGGTATTGCAGTCGACATAACTCACTCAATGTATACTTTACCACACTTAAGAGAAACTAAGGCTTATGAGAAAGGTTTGTTCTACAGCCAAAGCCTGCCAGCAATCCTCACATCAAAAATTTTAGACCCTAGACCTGGTGAGACTATTATCGATATGAATGCTGCACCAGGGGGAAAAGTAACTCATATTGCGCAGTTGATCTTAGATGATGGAAAAATTATTGCGATAGACCGTTCAAAGCCCAAAATCAAGCGTATGCGACGCCATTGCGAACGACTAGGAATCAATTCAATTAAGGTAATTCCTGGGGATTCATGCAAACTTCAAACACTATTACCTTCGGTGGAAGCTGATAGAATTCTTATTGATCCACCCTGTAGTGCGTTAGGTGTTCGCCCAAAACTCTATGAAATCTGGCAAGTAGATGAGCTCGATGCGTTAGCTAGATATCAAAGACGATTTATCAAGGAAGCCATTAATGTGCTAAAACCTGAGGGTATTTTAGTCTATAGTACTTGCACATTGACTCAAGAAGAAAACGAGTTTAATATGAAATCTGCATATACGGAATTAGGATTAGAAATCATGTCACATGAGCCATTTGAAGGAGTCAGTGGTGAACTATCAAGTGATTTTCCGCAAACAGAAACAGAAAAACTTCAACGTTTTTATCCTGATATTCATGATACACCTGGCTTCTTCATCGGCAAGTTAAAAAAACCCTAGACAAAGAATTGAATACTAAAGAAAAAAATTTTGAAGAGCTTGTAAACTTAAGGAGTCATTCTCTTAACTACGAGAAGCTTTGAAGGCTTGTTATATTCAACACCATGCGCTACACCAGAAGGAATATGAAGTGCAGTTCCATTTTTTAGCGTAATAGTCTTATTTTCATATTTTAAAGTGCCTGATCCTTCAATGATAAAAATAATCTCTTCTTCGTCATGTGTATGTTTCTCATGACCTGCTCCAACTCCTGCCTCAAGGTAAGTAGTTGATAATTTGCTATCTCCTTTTCCAGCCACAAGAAATCGCCCTAAGAAACCTGGATACGCTATTTTCTTTGGAGGAATGTCCTCAAGATAAATATACTGGATCTTCTCTTCCAAAATTTTCACCTCGTAAGATGCACTACAGAATCATTTATTCCGTTCTTTAAATTTTCTATCATAAGGACGTCTTTTCATCTTTGTCCCACAAATCTCACAAAATATCTGTTTCCCTTTGGTATTATACATTTCAATCGATTGAAAGCAAGAAGGACAATATAACTCCCATTTGATTTCGTAACGAATTCCAGCAGTTGAATAAGCCTTGCTTTCAATTCTCAATCGTGAAGCTACGTTTTGAACTGAATAATCATCAGTAAGAATTACAACTTCGTGTCCCTTATCTTTAAATTCAAGCGCAAGTGAAAGAATCTTTATATCTGTATCCGACAATACAACAATATCACCGCTTTTTTCAGCTGCTTGTTGAATCTTATCAATTGCAGTTGCAGAAGGCCGCCCGATCTTTATTGTTTTGTTTTCTATAGCCATTTCAATTCGAAGCTTGCTTCGAGAGTCCTTAATTTCATCAATAACTTCTGCTACGGTCCATAGAGACCTATCTATGATATTTGGATCAAGACCACTGATTAAAGCTGTTGCATCTAAAATGAATACCTTTGACATAATTGATACTCCTAATAAGAGAACGCTAATTTAATCAGCGGCGATGTATCGTAGTTCCTATCTTCTCACCTTTTACTGCTCTGAGGATATTCATTGGATCGCTTCCGTTAATGATCTTTGTTGGAATACTTGATCGCAAAACTATTTTTAGAGCAACTAGATCGAACAAGGCATATTCTCCAGCTCGTGAGCCTTTTTTAATGATGAGCTCTTGAAACTCGTCATAATCTAGTTCATCAATTTTCTGTGCGGATGGATCCTTTTTTGGGTCGTCAGTGTACACTCCATCAACAGAAGTTGCATTGATAAGCATATCAGATCGCGTATATTCCGCAACCACTGCAGCAACAGCATTTGTGCTTTGACCTGGCTGTAATCCTCCCATGACAATTATTTTATCGGTTGTGAGAGCCTTTGCTAATTCAGGGATTTCTCTTGGAGGACATGGATAAGCAGTCTTTCCTAATGCAGCGATCAACAAAATCGCATTAATTCGTGAGACATGTATTCCCATCATATCAGATTGTGCTTCGGGCATATTGAACATATTAAGTACCTTAATGTAGTTTCGTGCAACCTTCCCACCACCAACAACTACACATAAATTCATACCGTCATTCTTAAGTGTTGACAATACTTGAGCATATTCAGATATTCTGTCTACATTGACGTCTCCGTTCTCCTTAAAAATAAGTGACCCGCCAATTTTCACTACAACACTTTTAACCATTTTTTACTACTCCTAGTTTCACTCTAAAATAAGCAAGTCAACTTTAAATAATGCAAAGGATTCTTAAATATCCAGATGGTTTTTCTCTTACGACAAGATACTAAATTGCATTTGCAAAATCCGTTTATCTTTAATTGATTGGCAATCTTGCATAAGATAGTAATTGTAGAGAACAATAAGCTAATTTCATAGATTAAGTGGATGCGCAAAAATGTCAAAATCAAAATCTAAGTCGCTTGAACGCTACAAAACACGAAAACTCTTAGAAGAATTGGCGGAAAAAAAAGGTTATGGTACAGAACTAATTTCACTTTATATTCCGCAGGGAAAGCAGATTAGTGATGTCTCAAATTATCTGAAGCAGGAATATGGAACTGCGACGAACATCAAATCCAAGACTACTCAAAAAAATGTCCAAAGTGCAATCGTGACAATCCAGCAGAAACTGAAAATAATCCCACAAAGTCTGATCGATGAGTACTCAATTGTGATCTTTGCTGGTGCTATTCCACAAAACGGAGGTCCAGGTACGGAAAGAATGGAAATTTATCCCATCGTACCCCCGGAACCGATCAATATTTATATGTATCGTTGTGCTAGTGAGTTTGTATTGGATCCGTTACGCGAAACATTATTGGAAAAAGACTCTTATGGACTTATTGCTATGGATAGGAGCGAAGCAATTATTGGGGAGCTTCGAGGTTCTCACTTGGAAATTCACCATCGATTAACTTCCGGAGTTCATGGCAAACATCGAGCAGGAGGTCAATCTCAGAGACGTTATGAAAGAGTTATCGAGCAACAAGTTCACGAATTTTTCGTCAGAGTGGGCGAATATGCTTCACAAATATATTTGGGTATTCCAGATTTCAAAGGCCTGTTCGTTGGAGGACCTGGACCTACTAAAGAAGATTTTGTAAATAAGGATTATCTCGATTACCGTGTTAAAGAGAAGTTATTAGGAACTTCTGACCTCTCTTATTCTGGAGAACAAGGTCTTAAGGAACTAATATCAAAAATTGAACCCAAAATTAGCGATGTTCGCTACGTTGAGGAAAAAAAACTCGTCCAACGATTCTTAAGGCATTTAGCGAAGGAAACAGGTCGCGCAATCTACGGTGAAAAAGAAGTAAGAGAATACTTAGAGCAGGGTGCAGTAGCCATCCTTCTCTTATCAGAGGCTCTGGACATCATTAGGGTAACGATATCATGCGAATCCTGTGGACATATTAGAGAAAAAACTATTCATGAGAAGGAATTGGCAGCATTAAACGATTCCCTCGCATCAGAAGAATGTCCTCAATGTTCAAGTTCGTTATTTTCGGTTAGCGAAACAAAGAAGCTCATTGAGGATCTTGCAGAGATTGCAGAGAATGTAGGGGCTAGAGTAGAAGTTATTTCAGCGGAAACAGAAGAAGGTGCTGAATTGTGGAATGCCTTTAAGGGTATAGCTGGAATTTTGAGATATACTCCAAGCTAAGCTAAATAAAACAGTCTAGTTTGTTTTATGGATGCTTTGAATAAAATTGAAGAAATAAACATTAAAAAACCTTATAAAGATTCATAAGTTTAGTAGAAGAAAACCCATAAACTGACATCTTCGGAGGGCTTGATATCGTACTATTTGCCAAAAAATTCAAGACTTTTAACCTCAAGAAATAGGTTTCTCCAACGAAATGAGACCTCCGAAATACTAAGATATGTTGATGGGGCTAATAAATCCAAGTTTACATATTTTTTGCTTTCAATCTTTTATTTTGGATTTAGAAATGATAGAAGGTGCATTCATTGGCAAAATTAAAACCAAAAATCAAAGCGAAGCGATGGAGTCCGGAAATTGAAGAAGAAATAGTGGAACTTTGGGAAAAGGAATCAACATTCGCATATGATCGCGATTCAAATAAGACATTTTTTAGTGTGGACACGCCACCGCCGTATGCTAGTGGCACCCCACACATGGGTTTCGGCGTTCATTATGCGCAGATCGATATGGTGGCTAGATATTCTCGAATGAAAAATCAAGAAGTTATATTTCCTATGGGCGTGGATCGAAATGGTCTTCCAATCGAAGTGCAAACGGAAAAGGAGTATGGTATTTCCATGCGTGAGACTCCTCGTGACAAATTCATTGACTTATGTAGACAATTGCTTGACAAGTATGAGGATCAAATAATAAATCTGGCAAAAAGACTTGGTTTAAGCTGTTTTTCGTTTGCTAAAGATCAAGTGTATCGCACAGATGATCCAAAGTATCGGCAACTTACCCAGGCGACTTTTGTGAAGTTATGGAAAGATGGCTTGGTCTATGAGGCGAAACGACCAAACAATTGGTGTAAGACTTGCGGTACAACAATTGCGGATGCAGAAATCGAATATAAGGAGATCGAATCTACTTTAAGCTATATTAAATTCAGAGTTGCGGAAACAGATCAGGATCTTATTATAGCTACAACTAGACCAGAACTTTTAGCGGCATGTAAAGCTGTTTTGGTGCATCCACTTGATCAGAGGTATGAAAATATTCACAATATGACTGCAATAGTCCCAATTTACGATACAAAAGTTCCGATAATTCCTCATCTTGAAGCAAAAATGGAATTTGGAACAGGAGCCGTTATGATTTGTTCATATGGAGACTACACTGATGTGCGGCTCTTCCGGGAACTTCGCTTAGAACCTGTCGAGGCTATATCTCCAGAAGGAAAAATGACTTCCGCAGCTGTAGAACTTGAAGGATTAACAGCTAAGGAAGCTCAAGAAAAAATTGTAGAAATGCTCAAAGCAAAAGATCTTCTAGAAAAAAGTGAACTCACACTACATCGGACACCCATCTGTTGGCGTTCAAAAGATATCGTTGAGTTTATCTCAATGCCTGAGTACTATTTAAAACAAGAGGAATTTGTCCCTGAATTACTTGATTTAGCGGAACAAATGACTTGGCATCCCATAACAGCAAAACAATATTGGTTGAATTGGCTGAATTCTGTTTCAATAGATTGGCCAGTTAGCCGCCGCAGATATTATGGTACGGAATTGCCACTTTACTACTGTAATTCATGTGGAGAACCTATTATTGCTGAGACAAACAAATATATCCAGCCATGGAGAGATCCTCCGCCCTTTGATATGTGTCCGCATTGTAATGCATCAGAAGGCTTTCGTGGAGAAGATCGTACCTTTGATACATGGATGGATTCGGCTATAAGTCCTTTATACATCACTGGATACCTACGGGATTCTGAATTATTTCAGAAAGCATTCCCGTGCGGCGTTAGACCACAAGGAAAAGATATTATTCGCACATGGTTTCATTATACAATGCTACGGGTATATCAGCTTACCAAACAACCGGCATTTAAGAACGCCTGGATCAGCGGTATGGTCGTCGATGAACATGGTGAAGCAATGCACAAATCTAAAGGAAATATTGTTAATCCAGTGCCATTAATTGAGAAGTATGGATCCGACGCAATACGAATGTGGGGTTCTGTTGAATCATCACTGGGATCTGATATACGCTATTCGACAGAAAGACTAGAAGGAGCTTTCAAATTCATAACAAAATTGTGGAATATTGCTCGTTTCGTTTCATCTTTTCCAACAGTTGAAGCTAATGGAAACTTTACTCTCACATCTACAGACAAGCTTATTCTTTCAGAGTTAAACAAAGTCATAAAAGAAGCAAAAAGCGCTGATGAATTTGATTTCCATGGTACTGCAGTCAAGGTAAGGTCATTTATATGGAATATATTCGCCGATCATTTCATTGAGCTCGTAAAGTCACGTTGTTATAACCGTGATCAAAAATTTAGCGAAGAGAAAATGCGAGGTGCGTGGTTTACGCTCCATACTGTGCTCCAAACTGTCTTAAAGCTTCTTGCTCCCATTATCCCCTTTGTTACTGAAAAAATCTGGAGAGAAATCTATTCACCTGAGACAAGCATTCATACACAATCATACCCGAAAGAGAACTCTGAGTGGGAAGATGAACTTGGTCTTCTTTCAGAACCCTTATTTGCCCTCAATAGCACGATTTGGAAATTCAAGAAAGATGAAAAACAATCACTACGAGCGCCCATCCCAGAACTTTGGATATCTAAAGAATTTGAACCCTTCAAAAATGATTTACAATACATGCATAGCGTTGAGATACTTAGATTCGGAAACCCTACTTCAGTAGACCAGCTTGAGTCACGAGAACTCGATACAGCAAATTTATCTTCGAAAAAATTATGGATTTCAAAGCTCTAGCCTCTGTAATGAGATATAAATCTACTAGGACCTATCTCACCCGCTCAAAACTAAGATTTTTTCTTCTTAGCGGCTTTTGCCTCTTCATTTTTTTTCGCTTTCATCACTACCAATGATCCAATGATTCCCCCAATAATGAAAGGTATTGCTAACATAAGTCCCATTAATTCATAAGGTAGCAAGAAAGTGGGAGGCGCATGTTGCGGATTTGTCGGTAGAGTGCGTTCATAGTATGCTACGGCTGCAGTTATCCATGTAAACGCCCATGCCAAGAATGTTGCAATGCCAAGCCATCCTTTGACACGCCCATATAAGAACATTTTGTTGAAATACGATAGGTATGTTTTAGCGACGATGATAACAAGAATCACAAACGAGCCAAAGGTATGAATAACATAGAGCGGGTCGGGTAACTCCATTGGTGGCACATTTTCAGTGACTGTCCCAGTAAATCACATTAAACCTGCAAATAAACCAAGAAAATAGAATACTGTAGCAAAACTCCCGAAGGCGCGATGTGAACGAAAAAGCGCGTCATTTCCCCTAATTAAAAACAGCCTATTCTTAATATAAGCTGCGTAGTAACTGGTAAAAACTTGAGAGGTCGCATACAGCATGCCTAACATAGTTACGATGGTATTATATTCAGCGATTTCGATTGCTATAATGTTCCCTCCGGTGAATTTGCAATGTTTGTCGAACTGATTTCTGTAAAATATAAATACTTTGCAGTATCGTCAAAAAGAATAAACTTCTGTGCATCATAGAGGATTGGTGAACTACCACCCTACAAGTAGGCTGGCTTCCTGAATCATTCATTCCCCAACGGGACATGTCAAACAGGCTCTACGGGCAGTTCCTGCCCTGCATGTATGGTTAATATGAGAAGTGGCGAGTGTGACCTCAGCTCAATTCTAACTACCAGAGGTACCACACCTTATTTAAGTGTTGGGGACCACTGTGAAAGTGAACACGTAACACGATTCATCCCCCCAACAAGTAGAGGGGTCTTCTCGCGAGTTCTGATAAATTTGAGTTGGATAAATATCGAAAAAGTGAATTGGGAGCAGCATCCATTTTTAGACATTAAAATCAAGAAGTTGATTTCAAAGAAAAAAGATGGCGCTGATTTGACGATCTTTCTAGCTAAACTGCCAAAAGGTCAAGAAATACAGGCACACGTACATAAAAATTCAGATGATATTCTCTTTCCGCTAGAAGGAAAAGGAAAAATTTACATTGAGGGGTCTGGGGAATTCGAGCTCTTTCCGGGAGTTTTAGTTCGTGTCCCCAGAAACACCAAACATCGAGTTTCTGCTGAAGAAGATCTACTTTATTTTGATGTATTTGCGCCTCCCATGTTCTAAAAATGGTTAAAAATCATTTAGGATTGCTTAGATGCGGATTGTTTCAATTATCCATCTCAAGAAGACTATACCAAATAGCCCAGCTAGAATATATCCTATTAAGCTATATTGTGGAAAACCGAAAAAACTTGGTTGTTCCAAGAAGAGAATCAATGTACTACTAATTATCATGGAACTAATAAGAAGTGAGAAGCCGATTCTATTTGCGGCTTTTTGTCGCATTAAAAGATGTTCTTCACTATCTTTATCCTTTATTTGAACTGTCAGATTACCTTCCTCTAGACGTGTAAGGAGATAATTAAGCCGAGACGGAAGATCTCTTGTGAGTCTTACAAATCCTTGAATATTTGAAATTAATTGTTTTGCTAGTTCTTGAGGAGAAGCCATCTTTTCGATAAAACTGCTCATATAATTCTCTGCGTGGTCCATGAAGTTGAAATCTGGATCCAATATCCTCGCCGATTTCTCAAGAAACATAATAGCTCTTCCAAGGTTCATGAACTCGGTGGGCGCACGCATTTTATGCCGATAAGAAAGCTGGAATAGTTCATCCATTAAGTTGCCCCAGTTAATGTCTTTCAGGGGCTTGTCAGCATAAGTGTCTATCAAATCACTAAGATCTCGCTCGTATAGTGTAATTTTTGTTTCTTCTGTTACGATTCCCATTATTTTGAATTCTCTGACTATTGAACTGACGTCTTTTTGCATCATACCAAGGAATAATGCACTAAAATGCTCGATAGTTCTGGATGTGATTTTTGTACACATCCCAAGATCTATTATGCCAATTGTGTTATCTTCCTTAACGATCAAATTCCCACTATGTGGGTCCACTTGAACGAATCTGAAATCGAAAATCTGTTTCATATAAGCATCGACAAGGTTCTTAACGATTAACTTTCCTCGTTGAACATCGAGTTTTTTTTCTTCAATTAGTTTTGAAAGAGGAGTGCCGTAAATAAACTCTTCGACAAGGACACGTTTACTTGTGTATTTGGAATATATTTTTGAAATCTGAACATTGGGATTATCATCAAAGTACTTATGTAACTTCTCTGTATTAGCAGCTTCGTTAAGGAAGTCCAGTTCGCGCATCATGGTGTACTCAAACTCACTAATAATACCTACAGGATCGTAGAGTTCACTAATACGCAAATGTTTTTCAGCAGATTTTGCAAATTCATACATAAGACGAATATCTGCGGCAACGATTTTTTGGATTTCAGGTCTTTGAACCTTAATGGCTACGGTTGTTCCATCTTTGAGTTCTGCTTTATGAACTTGAGCTAGAGAACCTGCAGCAATTGGTTTACGATCTATAATCTTGAATACATCTTTAAGAGGTCTGCCTAACTCACTTTCAATGATTTCTTTTGCTTCTTCATAAGAAAATGGAGGAACTTCGTCCTGCAGCTTTTCAAATTCTTTGATCCACTCATCGGGAACCAAATCGGGTCTTGTTGACATAAGTTGCCCCAATTTGATAAACGTAGGACCCAAGTCTTCAATAACTTTCCTTACTCGAATTGCACGTCTCTCTTGCTTTGATAATTCACCTTCACGAATTTCTTCTTTTGTTGGTTTGCTTATAGACGGAAAATGTGATGAAATACCGTCTATAAAAGCGCCGAAACCATGTTTGACTAATGTCCTTGAAATTTTGTTGAGGCGCCCAATATCTCTTATTATCGCCAATTATATTCACCCTTTTGTCAGTTTCAAATCGGATAGAGCCAGAAAGTTAAAGATCAATGTTTTATACACCTATAATACATAGAACGGTTAATAAATTGAACTTGATATGAAGAAATGAGGCTAATGACAAGTTAATATCATCCTTGTGAGTCATATATTGTGAGTTCTGTTTAGTCTTCAAGATATTTCTCAGGCAATTTGTTTAATGAACCTTTCGAATTGAATAACTGATATAGACAGATCCTCACAAGATGGTGAAATCTTATAGTTATAATGTTACATATTACGCGTCTTTGAAATTTTTTTGTTAACTTAACCAACAAAAATTCTTGCTAGTTTTAGCAACTTCTTTTTAAAGAGTTTTTTGTCGGCTTAGAGTCTATCTCAAAAGAAAATTGATATTTGGGTGCTTATCGACGATTTCCCAAAAGCGTACGAATTCGTTCATTCAACTACATTTAAATAGAGATGTGACAAATACTTGATTACTAACTTCTCATGATAGTATACTTAGAGTACATGAGTTGTTTCAAAAAGCGGCTTACCTCAAACGAGTTTAGAGTATAAGTCATAGGAGACTGTTAAAGCAATCATTATTATAATCTCATTATAATACTGGGGCAATTGCTAATCGCTCCTTTGAATACACATCTGACTGGCGAGGTAAGAAGAACTCCTAGATTAAATTGTTTTTCCAAAGTTTTTTTTATAGATTCTATCCAGAAGAGTAGAGACAAGCGTCGATATATTTTTATCACGTCGCCGCAAGAAGACCCCTTAATGTGTTGGGGGGATGAAATGCGTTACTGTTTTCACTTTCACCATACTCCCTAACCTTTAAGTACTGATTCGCATAGATCGTAAGTAGAATTGAGTTGAGGTGACACTCGCCAGTTCTCACCTTAACTTCACATCGCGTTCAGGGCAGGAACTGCCCGTAGAGCCTGTTTGACATGTCCCGTTGGGGAATGGATGATTCAGGAAGCCAGCCTACTTGTAGGGTGGTAGTTCACAGTCTCTTGCAGTGACTCTGAATCGGTAAAAAAATCCAGAACTAATCTTAAAAAGTGGGCCGATAGCTCAGTTTGGAAGAGCGCCGCGCTCGCACCGCGGAGGCCGCGGGTTCAAAGGACATGGATCTTATCCAAGCCTGGAATTCCCGCTCGGTCCACCATCCACTTTACAAAAATTATTTGATTTCCTCTAAAAGCATTTTATTTTTTTATGCAGAACTGGTATAATTGATTCTTAAGGGAAGCATTGATGTGCAACGGGAATATCCAGATCGCCCTTTTGCTGCAGTAAGTATTGTAATTACTCAAAACGAAAATGTTCTTCTAATGAAACGTGCTCATGATCCAAAAGCTGGTTTTTATTCTGTCCCTGGCGGTTTAATAGAGTTAGGTGAAAAATTTGAAGATAGCGCGATCAGAGAAGTCGAAGAAGAGACTGGGCTTAAAGTCAGACTTGAAAAAGTAATTGATGTAATTGACAGTATCACGCATGATGAACAGGGTGTAAGGTTTCATTATGTTCTCATTGGCTTTTTAGCTAGGCCTCTTGGACATGAAAATAAATTTATTCTGTCGACAGAATCTCTGGATACTCGGTGGGTACACTTTGATGAACTATCTAACTATCCTTTGACTAATACAGCTACGCATTTCTTTAAAAAATTAGATATTCTACCGCAAGGAAGCGAAAAATGAAACTTTAAATCCATAGCAAAACATTCGCGTAGTGAAATCCAAGTAGTTCAAACTCAAAATTCAGTTAGTAGTAACTGTCTTGAAAGTGGCAAAGAAAAGTACGTAATTGAATGAGTAGCAGGAAAAGACACATTAAACAAAATATGTGGTCCTAATTCTGTGCGAAATTTCTTTGCATTATGAGCATGTGCATGTATGACTACTGTTGGAAGATTTTTGTGTCCTAAGAGTATATTTTCCATTCTTTTCGAACCTAACAGCGGATATACCTGCTCTTTTTCACCAAATAGAAGTGAGTAGCCAACTGCATAATGTGATACCATAATTGAATAGTCAATTTCTTTCGATAATTTCTGAGATTCTAAATCATTGAGCAATTTACCAATAACATTAAGACGGTTTTCATAAATTCCGAGAATATTTGGAATGTTTATAGCCTGCCATCTAGTTGGTTTGTCAAGCACGCCCCGTGTCCCAATAACGCCGATCTTTTTTCCTTTAATGTGAAAAACTGATGAAGAATCATTCAAGAATGAGACATATTCCCCAAATTGTGAAAAGAACTTTTCTTCTAATTGGAAATACTCTTCGTTCCCAAAGCACACTACAATTGGGCAACTAATGTATTCATTCAGTACTTCAACGACTAAATTGAAACCTTTGAGAAAACCCTTATGAACTGTGTCTCCCGCAAGTATAAATAAATCAAAAGACTTATCTTTGAGCTTTTTCATAGCAGAAACAAATTCAGTTAAATTTTTAGGTGAATGTACATCGCCAACGCAACCTACGTAGATCATACGCGGTCCCCTTGACCAATAATTTTTTCCATTCTTTGACTCTTTCTTTATTGCTATCCAATGTCCTATGTATAGTTTGGGTATTTTTGTCGGGATGATTGCACAAAATCATTAGAGAAAATGAAAATCAAGAGATACTGAGCGCGCCTACCTGTAATGAAAACCTTTATAGCAATGAAACTACAATAGATGTCTATGTTTTCAGTGTGCTAAAGGCATATATTTGTGTATCATGCATATAGCACACATGTCGCGCGCTAGAATTATATATATTCGTTTTATAAAGCAAAATATGAAGTGAAAGAGGGGATTGCTAGATGGTCGCAGCTAAGATAAGCTTATCACAGATGAAATTAGATAACTGGCTCAAAGTTGTTCAGAAGGAAGAAAAGGGCACGATACTCGTGAGAACAAGTAGTGGACTTCTTGAGCCATTTAATCCCGATAAAATTGTGAAATCATTATTAAAAGAAACTGCTTATGTATCAGAGCAATATTCTGATGTCCAACCACTAATTGTGACCGAAGCACGTGAGTTGGCCAAGAGTGTAAAGCGACACATAAAAAATCTTCCTTTTGTTTCTGCTCCCCTTATCAGAGAGTTAGTTTGCACTTTAATGCTGCTAAAAGCAAAGAAGGATCCCCGATATGCAGTTTATCGTAATTTCTACACCCGTGTTGGGACTCCCATTTATGATTATCTACAAATTATCCAAGGGGGAGGCTATGAAGCTAGAGAAAATGCTAATCTTCAGCCAAATCCAGAAACCGTTCACAAAAAGATTGCTGACAAAACTGCCAAAGATGCAAATATGTTAGCCGTGCTTCCACACGAAATTGGGGATGCACATCTCACCAAACGGATTCATGTTCATGATTTAGAATATTTAGCGACTCGCCCTTTCTGTCAAAACTGGGATTTACGATATTTTCTTTATGGAGGTTTACTTCCCGATGGTACTGGACTGCATACAGCTGTAGCTGGCCCACCTAAGCACCCTGAAGTTGCACTTTTGCACTCTGTAAAGGTAATGGCTGCAGGGCAGACAAATTTTGCTGGTGGGCAAGGTCTGTATAATTATCCAGTCTATATGGCACCTTATTTGAGAGGATTAAGTTATGATCACATAAAACAATTGGCGCAGATGTTGTTCTACGAAATTGGGCAAGCGTATGTTGCTCGTGGCGGACAATTGATGTTTGCGAGTTTGCAAATGCCACCTGGGGTGCCCGAAGTATATAGAGACTTGCCTGCAGTTATGCATGGCAAAGTATTGGAAGACACTTATGGAAACTATGAAGAAGAAGTGCAAAAATTTGTTCAAGCAGTTTTTGAAGTGGCATTAGAAGGGGACTACTGGCATAAACCCTTTGTGTTTCCGAAACTAGAAGTTCTCTATGACAAAGAATTCTTAGGAAAAGAATACGAGGATTATTATCGTTTAGTACATGAAGTTGTTGCGAAATATGGAACTCCATACTTCGAGAACAGAATCCCAAGTTATAGAAGTGGTATCGGGGATAATGAGGTCAAAATAGGTTGTTATCAATGCTGTGCATATGATCAAAGTACATCGGACAAGGAAGATCCTCAGTTTTGGGGCAAACTGTATTTTAAAGATGGAGCACATTTCAGCTGGGGCGCTTGGCAAGTAGTATCATTAAACGCACCGCAACATGCGTACCTTGCGAAAGGAGATGACGCACAACTATTTGAAGAACTGGAAAAGTCAATGAGGATGGCGTTACGCGTTTTCGCGATCAAAGAGCGCTGGATGAAGTCACAAATGAACAGAGGGCTCCTCCCCTTTATGACTCAGACTCCAAGAGTGAATGGACATTCCTTACCACCGGCAGTAGATCATACCCAATTAAGGCACGTCTTTGGACTGGTTGGCGTCAACGAATTAGTTCAATATCACACGGGATATCAACTTCACGAGGATAATTCTGCACTCAGATTTGCCCTTAGATTCATAGTGGAAATGGAACGAATCAAAGAGATGTTACAGGAGGAAAGTGGACTACTATTAGCTTGTGCACGAACTCCCGCAGAAAGCACAGCGCAGAAAATGGCAATTTCAGACCTTGTTCATTTCAGGGAACAGGCAATACAAGTAGTAAAAGGCGACTTGAGTAGCATTGGAGCGAATGGCACAAAAAATGTAGATCTTCCCGTGTATTACAGCAATGGAACCCATGTTACAGTAGACGCAGAAATCCCACTTTCAAAGAAGATGTCGATTGAAAACAAATTTTTCCCAGCTCTTTCGGGAGGAAATATCTTTCACGTTTGGTTAGGCGAAGCACATCCCGACCCCGAAGCCTTGATGCAAGTAACACGCAGGATGTTTACTGAAACAGCAATCGGTTATATGGCTTATACAAAGGATATGAGCGTATGCCGGGAATGTAATTCAACATCTGGCGGTTTATTAGATCAGTGCCCAATTTGCAATGGTCGAAACTTGGAATGGTATAGTAGGATAACTGGTTATTACCAAGCAGTAAGTGGTTGGAACGCAGGGAAAAAACAAGAACTAAAAGATCGATATAGAATGAGGCAGCGTCAACTAGCCTCCTAGGGCGGAGCGATCCACCCCTTTCATCCACTCTTTTTTCAAATTTGGACATTTGTAGACGTTTTTTATATTTACTGCTGAGGAAATTGCATTTTTTCTCACAATACATGATTTAACAAATTCGAATGATTTTTCCGTAAATGGACACTGATATTGTCAAAAGCGAGGGAAAACAATAAATATTACGGAATAGTGAATTCTGTGAAAAGAGGGATAATTTTGAGCGAAGAAAAGAGATTAATTGACAGAATTCTCCAAATTCGAGATGCTGCTATTGAGGCAATAAAGGATATAGCTGAAAGATTAGTTGCTAAATATCAAGTCAGCCTACAGATTACAGGGAAAATAAGTGAGACAGGAGTAGACACTACGTTTAATATAAATTTGGATGAAATTCAGAAGCTTACAATAGAAGGAGAGAGACGAAGAGTCCTTGAAAGACTTATCACTCGGATTAAGAAAAGGCTAGAAGGTTTCGATGAATCACTGTTACAGGATGTTATGGAAATGGAGAATATGTCACTTTCATTCGGTATTAAAATTCCATTTGTTGCTGAAGGTTGTATAAACATCTACATCTATAAAAAATAAGAATTCTACCTGAAAAATGGTGTATCTCTAGCGTCTTTCAGGAAGAAAACAATCTTTGAAATTATGTACCCAACTGAAATTGCGATATCTCTTTGAAGATATCATTGAGCGCCCAATACGTCTTTTTATACGTCTTGTAGAGTTTTGTATAGGTGTCTAAATTCTTTTCATCTGGCATTAGGACTTCTTCTTTGAATTTTACGAATTTCTGTACTGCATCATCCACTGATTTGTATAATTTCACTCCTACTGCAGCGAGTACAATTGCCCCTATGGTTGAAACGTCTTCACTTACGGGTGATACAATAGGTTTTCCTAGAGTGTCGGCTTTGATCTTTCTCCAAAGTGCACTCCGAGAGCCTCCACCAGTAGCAATTATTTTACTTACAGGAAAGCCTAATTCCTCGAATCGCTCGATAACATCACGGGCATAATACGTACTGCCTTCCATAATCGCTCGTGCAAAGTGTGCTCTGGTATGTCCAAGAGTGAAACCAAGAAATGTACCTCGTGCAGTCGAACTCCATTCTGGTGTTATAGATCCTGTGGTCCAAGGAAGGAATATGAGTCCTTCACTACCAGGCGGGATCGCCGCTGCCTTTTCATCTATGATCCAATAAGGATCGACCTCTTTACCTGGTTCGCTTAATCTTTCGGCTTCTCTTATTTCTTCATGCGAAAATTGGTCTCTGAACCAGCGAAGATTGGCTCCTACAGCCATTCCAGGACTTTCTAAAATCCATCGCTTTGGGTCGCCATGATTGTGCATCTCAAGTACTTCGTTTGGATCTATGACAGACTCATCTATCGAAATAAGGATTGGTTCGGCACCACCTGTGATGTCACAGACTTCACCACTCTGCAAAGCACCTGCACCTACAACCGCAACCTCCTCATCTCCACCTCCGGCTACTACTGGAGTTCCTGGTTTTAGCCCCATCTCATTAGCTACTTCAGAACTAATTTCGCCAATGACTTCTGTCGAAGGCACTACATCAGGTAATATACCAAAATCTATACCAGTTTCGCTCACAATTTTTTCTGACCAGATCCTCTTATGTACATTCCAGACCAACGTGCAAGAGGCAAGTGTATACTCGGTAACGAATCTCCCTGTCAATTTTAGTAAAATGAAATCATTCGGGTTCAAGATTTTATGCGTTTTACCGTAGATTTCAGGTTCAAATTCTTTTAACCATAAGATCTTAGGTAATATATGATAAGAGTCGATTGTAAGTCCAGTAATTTCATGGAGTTCTTTACCATTATCACCAAATATTTCCCTTAATTCTTTAGCTTGGTCATCCGATCGCCTATCTAAATAAAGTATCGAGTTGTAAAGCGGTTCACCATTCTTATCAACAGCTGTACAACCATCAGTCTGACTATCTGAAACGACAGCCGCGATATCTGCATTATTAATGCCACTTTTTTCAACTGCCTTTCTAACCGTAGTCTTAGCGGCTTCCCACCAAAGATTTGGATCCGTTTCAGCCCAGATGGGTAATGGAGTTAAAACAGGATAATCTTGGGATGCAGCCGAACTTATAACTCTGCCTTCATCATTACAAATTGTTACTTTAAGTCCAGTTGTTCCAACATCTATGGCAACAAGATAACAAGAAGACATGGATACTCCCTCACTGGTTATTAAGCTCATTATATCGTGAGGATCATATATAATACAATCTACAATACAATCTACAATCAATCTACAATCTAATTTATGGTGAAGAAAATGAAAATACTCATTGCTGGAGATGATTTCACACCAGCGTTGATGTTTAAAGAAGAAATAGAAAAAAAACTCGCGCCTTTAGGGAAGGATTTGGATTTTGAATTTTTTGATATTGAAATAGATGAAAAATCTGTCGTCAAAGGACTACCAGGGATAAAGGAATATTTTGGAACCCCACAAGAGATAATAGATAAAATCAATGGCGTAGAGATTCTGGTCATCACATTTGCTCCGATCACAGAAGAAGTATTGGAGGCCGCAGACAAATTGCGAGTTATAGGATGCGGACGGGGTGGTCCAGTTAACGTTGATGTTGGTGCTGCGACTAAGCGAGGTATACCCGTTTTAAATACCCCTGGAAGAAATGCGGATGCAGTTGCTGATTTTACTCTTGGTTTGATCATTGCTTTAGTTCGAAATATTGTGACAGCTCATAATTGGATTAAAAAGGGTGACTGGGTGACTCCTCGAGAAGACACATTTGAAAAACCGACAGGACCTGAATTGAATGGTCGGGTTTTAGGATTACTCGGGGTAGGAGCTGTAGGAGCATTAGTCGCGAAAAGAGCGAAACCGTTTGGTTTAGATGTTTGGGGATACGACCCATTCATTCCAAAAGAACGGTTCGATGAAATTGGCGTACGAAAAATGGAAGACATAAATGAATTGATTAAAGGAGCAGATATTATCAGTGTGCACGCGAGGCTTCCAAAAGGCTCAAAACCACTCATTTCATCAAGAGAATTTGATAAAATGAAAGCAACAGCGTACTTGATAAACACTGCAAGATCTGTTTGCGTAGATCAAGAAGCACTGGTGAACGCACTGCAGGATAAAAAGATAGCAGGCGCCGCGTTAGATGTCTACAACACAGAGCCAATGGATTATCCTAATGATCCATTATTAAAACTAGATAATATACTACTTACTCCTCATGCCGCAGGTGTGTCTAATGATATTCCCCGCAGAACTGGAATGATGATCGCTGAAGGACTAAGGCAATTTCTAAGTCAGGGGACCGCACCTTACGTGGTCAATCGTGAAGTTTTAAAAGGACAATAAAGGCGTAGAAGCGCCTTTCTTACTTTTGCTTTTAGTATCACTTTAATACTTCAAGGACTGCGTTTATATTTTCTTTGATTGTATCGCCTGGAACAAAAATACCGTCTTGTATTGCGCCGCCGATTGTAAAAGTCCATACGTCAAGTTCTTTCATTTTTTCAATACGTTCATAACTGTTAATACTGCCTGCTATAATTAATGGGAGTCCTACGGCTTTTTGAACTTCTTGTATGAGTAATGGGACTTCTGACGCAGGTTCACGTCTATAAGCTAAAAGGTTGATGCCGGCAATGCCCTTTTTCTTCACCATTTTGCCTTCTTTTGCTATTTCTTCGATACTACCCTCAAGAATGCAGGGATGCCCTACAATCTGTCCGATATATGGAAAAAATTCTATTTCGGTTCCGGCAAGCGCCTGCATAGAAGAATCAATAAATGTTCCGCCGCACACAAAATCAACCCCTAGGTCCACAGCCATTTTTGTCGATCTAAGATTCAATTCTTCCGACTCGCTTACGATTTCGATAAATATTTCCATGTCCGTTTCACGTAATTTTGCCATTAAAGTCTTGTACTTATCAACAGGAAGACCACCTTCTTGAGGATCTTTGAATCCAATATATCTAAGATTAGTATCCATTATCTCATCTACGACTTCAAGCGCATTCGGTATAGTTACATCATCTTTTGTCAACATGTAAATTAGATCTGTCATTTGAAATACCTCCAAAATTAGATTTAGCATCAATTTCTCTTTTAAATTTTAAATTTTTTAGAATCGTGATAATGAAGAAGGGCACAGACCAAACGAAATATTGTTTAAAGGTAATCCAATAAAATGAAATCGCTACAATGAAAACCAGAAAGCCAATTAAATAGATATCAAACCTTCTAAATTTGATGTAGACAATTATAAGCATCAGACACAGACTTATTACGCTTACAATTGTGGAATAAGGTCTCTGAATTTGACCGAAGATACCATATCCTGGATGCCCAGCAGGTCCTCTACCCAATACGTTGTAGGTTAAAGACTGAAAATAATCAAATGGTGTAAGTAGAAAGGGTAGGCTTAGAATTAAAAATAAGCCAATGATAATTAAAAGATTCCGAACGCGATTGCGCGATTTATAAAGGAAAATAGGTAAGATCAGAATAGGCACAGGTTTAATCATCGTACTTATAGTAAAGAGAATAGTAGCCTCTATTTCGTTTCCTTTTTCTAGCCAGAAAAATGCAAGCAACAAAATAGTAACATAACTACCTCATATTTTGCATTAGTGCTACTATTGAGAACAAATGGATTAAAAACCCAAATTGCTAAGCCAAGAAAAGAATTCCAAAACTGTCCATTGTCTAAAATTTTGTAAATAACTAGTCCGGTCAATATATCCATGCAAAATAGAAAATAATGTGTTATTGTTAAATGAGGCACACCAACCAGTGTACTGATGATATACAATGCTGCTGATAAATAAAGATGTAATGAAGGTTTTGATGTGTAAGCTGTTGTTCCAAAAACAGCATAGACATTGTTTCCTGCAATGAATTCTTTTGCTGCAGCATGAAGTGCTGGAAAATCATCTGGGGTTGGAGGTTTGTAACGAATCACGAGTAATCTAAAGATGAAAGCTGTAACACAACAAATACTAATTGCAAAAAGTCGGAAGAGTTTATTCGAGATAATATAATCCAGAAATAATTCTACTTTTAATACAATTTCCGAAAGAGCAGTCTTCATTTGTTGAACGATTCTGTCAGCTCACATTGATTGTCGGAAGTGTAACAACTGTATATAAGAATAGTGGCTGCTTCTTCTACTATCACTTATTTTGAACAATTAACCTGTAAAGAGAATATTCTACGTTTTTCCTTTAAAGCACGGAAAGAACCAGATATTACCACCTGAATAACTAGAGTCATATCTAGCAATATCAGCAGCAGTCAGTTCTTTAAGGGCACGTTCAGCACGTTCTTTTGACCAACCTGCTTGCATGACGTCTGCCAGTGTCAACCAACCTTTTTCTGCTGCAAGATTAAGAATCTCTCGGAGATCATCACTTAGAGCAACATCAACAAATTCCACAAGCTTAACACCAGATTTCAGCTTTTTTATCCCGGGAATTACTTTTTGTTTCTCAAGTTTCTTTACCGTTTTTTCAACATCTTGAAGCGAACTCTTCACACCCATTGTTTTTAATTCCGCCAAGAGTTCTGCAATAGAGACAAAACCTCCTGTCTCGTCTAACTTGTTCTCCCCAATCAACAAGATTTTTTCAGAGAGTTTATCAAAGTATTTTCCTTTGAAAAGTAAAGGTTTGGCTAGTTTTTCACCAGGAAGCATTGGAGACAATCCTGCTTCGCTTCTCATTTTTCTATATTTTTCAAGAACTGCAGTTGGCATGTTGCATACATCAGCTCCAAACTCTTTTTCAATTCTTTCTAAGCCGTTCTTCAACTCTGCAATTCTTTCCAAGTCTCCTTCTAGTTCTTGGAACTCAAGTTTTTTTTCAAATCCTCTGTATGCATCTTCCATTGGTGAAGATTTATCGATTTTATTACCACATTTAGAACAAAATTTTGCATCCTCTGGAAGTGGTGTACCACATTTAGGACAGAATTGGCTCAATAAAACATCCCTTCTTTGTATAAACAATCAATAAGGAATTCTTTTCGGAGAGTAACTATAATTCAGTTTCTTTTTCTTTTTTAGCGGTATCCCGATTTTCTTTGTTTAAATCTTTCATTTCTTCTGATTGGACAGAGTTGGATTCTATTTCCTGAGAAGGTTCCTCAAGAACGTCAGATTCTATAATTTCTTCCATAAGAGGCGAGGGCAATCCTTGAGTGTCAATCCCTGCTGGAAGGGTGCCAAGTTTTTCATCAGCCTCTTTTGTTTGTGCAATATGTTGTTCAAGGTTGCTCACAATACCTAATACCTTGGCTGGATCGATGTCTTCAGAAGAAGCTGTTGTTCTTAAGAGCGCTGAAATCTCAGGTGCCACGATTAAGTAATCTACAAGACTTTCAGCACGGTTGAGTTTGAAAATCTCCTTTTTTATCTCACTTTGTTCGTCTGTTATTAGTTGACATTCTTCAAGGAGTCTAATAGCTACCTCTTTGTCACCTGCCATTTTAGCTTCTTGTGCGGCTGTGTATTTTGTTCGAAACTGTTTTTCCAATTGTGCTCTTCGTTTTTCTAACTGGGCAATAGCCTTTTTTAAGGCTACTTGCAGTCGAAATTGTCTTGTCGCGCCGCCTTGTTTTTTCCAAATTCCCATCGAGATTCCCTTACTCAGTTTTCTCAATAAAAATCAGCACACGGACATTAATAAAAGTTTGTTAGATTTAATTGAGAAATTAGCTTCTACGTTAGAATAAATACTCTACAGAATCATTTAAACCGCAATAATTCAATATTCAGAGCGCTTATGCGAAATTAGCTAGATATCATTTTTTAAACACCTGCTCTAATGCACGCCATAGATGATCAGATGTTGGTCTCGGTAGATCTCGGTATTTTTTATCCTTTGTAAGAATTTTACGTATTTGTGGGTCTCCTACGAATTCGCCAATTATATGCGCAGCTATATTTTCACTCTCTAGTTGTTCTACAATCATTGGGGTCTTTTCTGGGCTCGCCGAAATGATCAAGCAACCAGAACTAATCAGTTGAAAAGGATCAATTTCGAAAAATTCACAAATAGCTTCTGTTTCACTGGTTATAGGAATTAGCGCTTCTTCTATTTGCAAGCCAATATGAGAGGCATCTGCGATCTCATGGAGTCCTAAAAATACCCCTCCTTCTGTAGGATCATGCATCGCATTGACACCTCCTACGCTCATTGCGATATGAGCATCTTTCACTACGCTGATTTGTTCGATGAATTTTTTTGCCTGCAATATAACCGAGTCTTCCAGATGTCCCTTAAGAATGATTTCCATTTCTTCAGCAAGGATTGAGGTGCCTTCCAACCCAACACTCTTAGTAATAATAATCTGGTCACCAGGTTTTGCACCCTTAGAAGTTACATAATTATCTATTTCAGTTTCACCAACCATGAAACCGACAACAATGGGTCTACTAATTCCTGGCGTAATTTCCGTATGTCCTCCTGCTACGGTTATATTAAGTTCTTTTGATGCTGCGTCAATTTGAGAAGTAATTTGATCTAAGATCTTCCTGTGATCTATTTTCGTTTTCTCGGGTAATAAAATAGTTGTTAAGTACCATAGGGGAATGGCTCCACAGGTTGCAATATCATTTGCATTAATGTGAACAGAAAGCCATCCAATGCTCTCTAAGCTACCTGTTATGGGATCCGTTGTCACAACAATCACCTTTCCATTCATTTTGATAATTGCTGCGTCTTCACCTATGCCAGGCGCAAGTAGAAGACGTGGATTTTGCACCCCCAAGTGTTCGAAAACAATAGTTCGTAAGATATCCATAGGTATTTTTCCGGGAGGGAATGCCATTAACAAACTCCTCCATTATAATCTCTTTTTTGAGAAAGACATATGATTGAAGAAATCTTTTGAAGTACAATCGACTATCTCAAAGAGATTTAAAAATTGTTATGGGCGTGATGAAACCAATTGAATCAGGAAAATATTCATAGAGTTCGTCTTCCTGTTCCTTTCTTTGTTAGGCATGTTTACGTCCATTTAATTGAAAATCATGATAATTCAAGTTTGGTTTTAATCGATTGTGGCCCCGCGACTGAAGAGGCGTTTAACACACTTACCACTTATGTCCAATCTATCGGATACTCCATGGATGATATCGAGGCATGCATAGTTACACACTCTCATTATGAACATTATGGCCTGTTTAAAAAAATAAAAGATGAGTGTAATGCACAAATCTTTGCGCATCAGAATATGATCACCTCTACGTCTGACTTAAAGGACGATCTTTCGTTGAGATCCGAGTTACTTGTTACAAATGGGATGCCAATAGTAACGGTAAACCAGTTTCTGAAAACTTATCAAGGCATTATAAAGAATACGCCCATGACTGATATTGATAGAATGTTAACTCACGAAGAATCTATTTTCACAAATTCTCTGAAATTGCGAATTATTTGGACTCCAGGGCATAGCGCAGATCATATTTGCTTATATAATGAAGAGAAAAGGATAATGTTTACAGGAGATCATATTATCTCAAAGATCACGCCACAAATTGGTCATAGATGCGTAGAACAATCAGAAAATCCCCTAAAAACGTATCAACAATCTCTTCAAGAGTTGTTAAACTATGATATTGAAATTGCTTTCCCAGGCCATAATGAGGCGATTGAAAATCCGCATAAGCGAGTACTAGAGATTTTAAAACATCATAATTCTCGGGAAAGGTGGATTTTAGAAACTCTAGAGAACAAAAAACTAACAGCATTCGAAATTTCAAAAAGAGTTTTCGGAGAGAATCAACCACTTATTGGAAATATAATTTCTTGTACTGAAACAATTGCGCATCTTAAATCTCTTAAAGTTAACGAACAAGTTAATGAAATACTCAAAGATGGCATTTATTATTATGAAAAAGTTTCTTAGCGTGAAAAAGAAGAGCCTATATTTTATCCATAATCTTCTTTAGGTTTTTCTGGTTTTTACGCTTCAGTACAACAAGTTTTCTTGTAGAAGGATTGAATATAGCAAGATTAATCTGACTATTAAGAAATCGCTTAAGTGAATCAGGTATTATTTTCCATGTCTCATCAAGAAGACCTAAATGAATAGTACTGCCCATAAAAGAAGAATAAAATAAAACCATGCCCACAGATTCAAAGATTTCAGATAAGGATGCCATATGTACTCTTAAAATGATGCATAAGGCGATGTCATCGCGTCTATCTCTCGCAACAAATATGGATCTATCCTCAAGGTACTCTTCTTCAACATTCCGAAAATTATGCAATAACGTGGCTTTTAAATCCGCATGTAGTTTATATCTACGATTTTGTTCTTTCAATCTTGATCCGGAAGCCACATTTAATTCCTCTACGACTTTAAAATTGAGAATATTACTGCAAATATTGAATGGGAAATCACCTATATGTCTCTTTTGATGATTCAATAAGAGACGAGAAAAACCAGTTAATATCTCAATGCGCCTTTTAACAAAATCTCTGAGTAAAAATGCAAACCTAGTGAGTTAACAATCCTAAAAAGAAAACATCCATTAATATCGAATTCTTGATATTTGTATAAAACAATCAAAAATTTGTTTCTAAAATTCTTCATTATTTAAGAACCATTTAGAGCCTGAACGGAAATAATATCATATAAAATTTAATTTCTAGAAAAATGCTATAACGCATCATTATTAGGTTCGAAATATTGAGAACTTTTTTTTATACGAACCAATGATGTTAAATAACCCGCTATCCTATTTCTTAGTTTTTTGGACTGCAAGTCTAATATTTGATCTAACAGTTCCTTATTTTTTTCAAAATCATCTTCAATCAAATGGTCGTAAGTTTCCAAGATTTTTTTAGAGATATTTTTGATATGTGATGGTCTAATCTTTCCCAAGAAGCAACAACTCCATTTATTCCTTAGGTGTTTCAGTCACTCGTCTAAGTACACAATTCTTTTAATAATATTTTCTTTAAAGGAATGATTGAAAAGTTGCATCTACTTTTTTAAGCAAAAAAATTGACTGCATTCTTAAAAAAATTTGTAGTGTGAGAATCTATGAACGTTATTTCAGAGAGAATGAAGGATATTCCTCCATCTGGAACATTGAAAATGCTTGCAAAGTCAAAAGAATTAGAACAAAAAGGAAGAAAAATAATACATCTAGAAGTAGGACAGCCTGATTTTGATACCCCCCTACATATCAAAGAAGCTGCAATCAGTGCGCTAAAAGATGGATTTACGAAATACACTTCAAGCCAAGGTATCCCCCAATTATTAACAGCAATTGCGGAAGACACTAACAAGGATGATGTCTCAATCACACCTAAGAATGTAATTGTAACGCCTGGTGCAAAGCATGCAATTCTTCTTGCAATGCTAGCAACGTTAAATCCAGGAGATGAGGTTTTAATTACAACACCAGCTTGGCCTACTTATTTTACTTCAATAAAAATTGCAGGTGGAGTTGATGTTCAAATTCCAGTTGATGCTTATAATAAGAGCATTGTAGAGAAATTGAATAATGGAATTACTCAAAAATCAAAGATGATTCTTATTAATTCGCCAAGTAACCCATTAGGAGATGTCATGGATAAGGAAGTATTAAACGAAATCTATCAACTTGCAGTTGAACATGAATTAATGATTCTCTCTGATGAAATCTATCAAAAACTTGTATATAATAGTGATGAAAGAGCAGCTACTATTTTGGCTATAGATAAAGAATGTGAAAGGACGATAGTCATAAACGGGTTTTCGAAGGCTTATTCGATGACTGGCTGGCGTTTGGGTTATGCTGTAGCATCTTCTGAACTAGTTAAAAACATGATTCGAATTCAACAAAATTCTACTACATGTCCAACTAGTTTTGTACAGATAGCAGGTGTTGCTGCTTTGCAAGGCTCTCAAATGCCAGTAAAGCGCATGGTAGAGCGATTTAATGAGCGAAGAATGGAAATAACGCGTTTATTAAATGATATTAATGGCGTAAGATGCAATCTACCTCAAGGTGCATTTTACGTATTTCCTGACTTCTCCGAACTAAAAATTACATCAGAAGCACTCGCATTAGAATTACTTGAAGAAAAGGGTGTAGCAACAGCACCGGGTACAGTATTTGGAAAAGGTGGCGAATATCATCTAAGATTATCTTATGCCAATTCTCTAGAAGAAATACGTCATGGAGCAACCCTAATTAAAGAATTCGTGGAAGATGAAATTTAGAAATATGATATTCTAGAGTTTCTGTTAAGTTAACTATATATCGCTATAACTTGATGTTTAAGCAGATCTAATAAATAATTGGTGCCTTTGTCAGACTAACTTTTGAGGCAATTTCTTTGAACTCCATAAATGAAAACAATAATTCCTTCAACGATGAAGATGGAATTTTAGTAGAGGAACAAGAAATTACTGGTTTCAAATGTGGAGTTTGCGGAGCTAATTTAAAAGTAAGAGTTTATTTTAAAGATGACAATTTCTCTAGAAGAATCAGCTGCCCAAATTGCAAGTATAGTATAACTCCTTCCGAAAGAAAGCCTCTTTAACAATCCTTAAGCGTGCTTTCTGTTCTCTAAATTCTCTCAAGATGAATTTTCTGTCCAATCCTTTCTAAGTCTTAAAATTTGGCGAACTATTTTAGATGAACTATTTAATTCTTCATTACCGAATTTTGATAACCTTACAATTTCACATTCAATATTTCTCTCTTTTAATTCTTCTTCTAACCACGTTATTGCAGGCCATTGATCATATCCAATTGCAACTATATCTGGACGTAGTTCTTCTAAAATCTTTAACTTATCACCGCCTTCTGTCCCTAAAAGTGCTTTATCAACTGATTTTATCGAAGCTACAAGAGCCCTTCTGTGTTCTTCAGAAAAAATAGGCTTTTTTCCTTTCATTGATTCCACAGAAGAATCACGTGAAATAACGACAATTAATTCTGAAGAATCACCGCCTAATTTTTTCGCTTCTTCTAGATATTTTACATGTCCATAATGGAGGATATCAAAGGTACCAAAACATAAAACACGCTTCCTTCGAGCAGATTCTGAATGAAATATTGGTTTTGACAATACAGAGCACCACATTATTCTATTAAAACTGATTTGACTCCCTATATAGTTTGAATGAAATCGTATTTATTCTATTGAAGTTTGATTCTTGATGAAGAGACAGGTTATGAGTTTAAAGTGATATTGTTGACGTTTGGTTGGACTTACAAGAATAATGATGATAACGAAATTTAAAAAAGCGTCTGTGGTTATCATAAGTGTAGATGCATAAACATATTAGAATTTGCATTAAGAATAATTCATTCTAATTATAAGTGGAGGTATCCTTAATTGGCCGATAAAATAATAACCGTGAAAACTGCGGAGGCACGACAGAGAGATGTAGGTCGTGGGAAGGTTCGTATTGATGGAGCGGCAATGCGTTCCATAAGTGTCACTACAGGTGATGTTATAGAAATACAAGGAAAGAAAACAACAGCTGCCATTGCTTGGCCTGCTTACCCCGAGGATCAAGGAAGTGGGATCATCCGGATGGATGGAATCATCCGTAGAAATTGTGGTGTTACTCTAGGTGAAAGGGTAAAGATAAAAAAAGCAGATGTTAAAGCTGCGCGTTCTATCACAATAGCACCTACTTCTATGCCACTTTCGATCGATTATGGATTTGAAAATTTTGTTAAGAGAAAACTATTAGGATATCCTGTATGTCGGGGTGATACCGTACTTATCCCAATTTTAGGAAGAGCGATGCCTTTCAGCATTGTATCGACTACACCAAAAGGAATTTGTCTTGTAACAGATGCTACCTCCTTAAATGTAAGTGAAAAGCCATTAACTGACACTGACACTGGTTTTCCAAGAGTAAGTTATGAAGATATAGGAGGACTTTCTGAAGAGATTATTAGAATTCGAGAAATGGTTGAATTACCATTAAAACATCCCGAATTGTTTAAAAGATTAGGTATTGATCCACCAAAAGGAGTTTTGTTACATGGTCCTCCTGGTTGTGGTAAAACACTTATTGCAAAAGCAGTGGCCAGTGAATCGGATGCTCATTTCATTCCAATAAATGGACCCGAAATTATGAGTAAATTCTACGGGGAGTCAGAACAAAGACTACGACAACTTTTCAAGGAAGCTGAAGAGAATTCACCAAGTATTGTTTTTATTGATGAAATAGATGCTATCGCTCCAAAACGAGAAGAAGTGACAGGAGAGGTAGAAAGAAGAGTTGTTGCACAACTTTTAGCTTTAATGGACGGATTAGTGGCTCGTGGACAAGTTGTAGTCGTTGGCGCCACTAATCGGGTGAATGCCATAGATCCCGCCTTAAGGAGACCAGGCAGATTCGATAGAGAAATAGAAATTGGAGTTCCAGATAAAATTGGACGCCAAGAGATTCTACTTATTCATACGCGTGGTATGCCTTTAGCTGAAGATGTTCAACTGACTCGAATTTCTGAAATAACTCACGGATTTGTAGGTGCAGATCTCACTGCTTTATGTCGCGAAGCTGCTATGAAGTCATTAAGAAGATATCTTCCTAAAATTAACTTAGAAGAAGATGTAATCCCTCCAGAAATCTTAAATACTCTTGAAGTTAATATGGAGGATTGTTTAAACGCATTAAAAGAGGTACAGCCATCAGCAATAAGAGAAGTCCATATAGAGATGCCAAACATTAATTGGGAAGATATAGGTGGCTTGGAAATTGTAAAGCAAGAACTAATTGAAGCTGTCGAATGGCCCTTAAAAAAGCCTGAAGCGTTTAAGAGATTGGGTATTGCACCTCCAAAAGGTATTTTGTTATATGGTCCCCCTGGCTGCGGTAAAACTTTGCTTGCAAAAGCCGTTGCCACAGAAAGCGAAGCCAATTTCATAAGCATCAAAGGTCCAGAGGTTTTATCAAAATGGGTTGGCGAATCTGAAAAAGCTATTAGAGAAGTCTTCCGAAAGGCTAGGATGGCATCTCCAGCGATTATTTTCTTTGATGAAATTGACGCAATAGTGCCAAGACGCGGTACAGGCTTTGGCGACTCTCATGTAACTGAACGAGTTATTAGCCAAATTTTGACGGAAGTTGATGGTCTTGAATCTTTACAGAATGTTGTAGTGATCGCTGCTACCAATCGCCCTGACATAGTAGATCCAGCAGTGCTTAGACCAGGTAGGACTGATCGGCTTATTTTAGTACCCCCGCCTGACAAAAATGAACGTCTTGAAATCTTTAAGATTTATACGCATGAAATGCCAATTAGTGAAGACGTTGATCTAGAAAAACTAGCTAATGCCGCAGAAGGCTACGCGGGGTCTGATATTGAAGCCTTATGCCGAGAGGCGGCAATGCTCGCATTACGGGACAATGAGGATGCAGAAGAAGTTGAAGCACAATATTTCACCGATGCTATGAAGAAAATTCATCCTACAGTTACTGCAGATGTAATTCGCTGGTATGAAAGACAATCAGAACACTTTAGAAGAACTAAAGTCAAAGCACAACCTCAGTTCGTTTAACAAATATTTTCTTATTTTCCCATATCAAGATTTTTTCCCCTACTCAATATTGAAGACTCGCAATTATTTTTTTTGAGTTATAAGACTGGTAGATCAGAAGAGATCATTTAAAAAAGAAAAAGTTTAAATTTTGAGGAAAACTAAAGCCGTTATCACAATCAAGTCAGCTAATCTTAAGAAAGAATAAATCGGGCTCGCAATATTTAGATGGCTTAAATCCTATCTACAATTCTGAAATTATCCGTGAAAGAAGAGGTTTAGAGCGTGACTGGTGTATCCATGAAAATTTTAATGACAATGCCTTCATTTTTGCCGCATAGAGGCGGCAGCGAAATAATGGCATATGAACTTGCAAAAAGACTCGTTGAACTAGGTCACGAAGTGGTTGTCCATACTATTCAAAAAAAGGGCACACAGAAATACGAAAAAATAGACTGTATCGAAATTTATCGTTTCAAAGATATCAGACTCTTCCCAAAGCTATCAAAGATCACACTCGGAAAAATACCAGCAATTTTTTCATTTTCTGCAATCCCATCTTTATTTAAATTAGTAAAAAAAATACGTCCTCATATAATTCATAGTCATTTTATAGCAGATACAGGGCTTGCTGCAATAATCGTTGGAAATTTACTAAAGATTCCAGTAATAACTTCTCTGCTTGGAAAAGACATCTTTGATCCTATCGATCCAGTTTCTACCAAATGGCATGACACTCTGGTAAGGGTTATGGAGAATTCTTCCAGAGTAATAGCATGTAGTAAGGATCAAAAACTGCGAGCACAAGCTATGGGCGTTTCTTCGAACATCAAAATAATACCCCATGGGGTAAATATCCATCGATTTACACCAAAGATAAAAGAGGATCTCAAAAAAGAATTAGATATTGAAGGCCCATTGGTTCTATCTGTTCAGCGTCTTCATCCAAGAAAAGGATTGAAATATTTAATTGATGCAATTCCTACAGTTCTAGACAAAATACCTTCAGTAAAGTTTGTTATTGTAGGAAAAGGACCCGAAAAAGCAAAGATAGAAAGACAGATCAAAATGCAAAAAATTGAAAATAATGTAAAATTAGTTGGCTTTGTGCCTGATGATGAACTTGCACAGTATTATGCAAGCTGTAATTTATTCGTACTTCACTCTCTTTATGAAGCCTTTGGAATTGTTTTACTTGAGGCAATGGCTTCAGGCAAACCTGTTGTTGCAACTTCAGTAGGAGGAATCCCAGAAGTAGTGGCAGATAAAAAAAGTGGTCTATTAGTGTCATCTAAAAGTCCAAAGGCACTTGCGGATGCTATCACTCAAATCTTACTTGATCCAGAGATGGCTCAAAAAATGGGAGACTATGGACGTACGTTAGCAGAGAGTCGATTTGATTGGGAAAAAATAGTAAATGAATACCTTAAAACCTATCTTAACTATGATTTGTGTGCCTAATCAAAAACTAATATAAAATAAAGCACATAGAGACTCACGAAAGGAGGCACAAAAAAAACAATGGGGAAGGCTATTGGTTCTGTTGCTTAGGGCATTAATCGATGAAACAAGAAACAGGTTAAATCTCGAATATATGGCTTTAATTATGCTTTTAGTCTCTCCCATACTCATTCAAGTTATTTCATCCTTTTGGCTTTATATATGGCTGATTATTTTTAGTATAATACTCGTAAATCGTATGCTAACAACTTATTTAAAAACTAAGAGAACATTCTACTTTTTCTTAACATTTATAACAGTTTTTTTAATAGGAGTATTAGTAATTCAATTTTCCGAATCATTATTTTCTTTTTTTTTAAATCTAGCTGATGTGGTTGTAAGTCAAATAATTGCTTTGACAATAGGAGTTATAGAGCTTATATTTCTTTCATTTTCTGCAGATTTTTATTCAAGGAAAACAGCAGAAAATCAAAAATACTTTATGTTAATTTTAATTATTTTTCTAATAGTGTTGATTTCAGAACAAGTGAATGAAATTATGTTAACTTTGGGAGTATTGAAGATAGGAACTTTTCAATTACCCTTTATGATAAATCCTACATTAGGGATGACGATAAATCTTTGGACTTTACTCACTTTTATTCTTATTATCATTTTAACACTGTTTTTGCTACAATTTTTCGAAATAGAGAGGAATACATTCATTTTTTGGCTATTTATTGTAAGCTCAATAATACTAATTACCGGAATTGTTTTACTAGTTAATTTACATAGGTTTAATCTTCAATTATCTCATTTAACTAAGGAATTACTATTACGGATTTTTATCCTAACAATAATCTTCCCAATTTTCTATGTATTTTATCTTGGGGTGTCTAGCAATACTAAAGATTATAAACTAAGGAATGGAATCTGTTATATGACTTTAGGGTTTCTTTATTTGCTTTATTTTCCACTTGAAGCAACATTGTTAGTTGAAATTCTATTTATAGGAGGTTTAGAAGAATTATATATTAGAACGCAGTGAAAACAACACCTTTCAAAACAAAAGAGTCCACTAAAGGAGTTAAATTGATGAAAATAAAATACGTTCCCTTGGTTCTAATCATAATCTGTATATTTGGTACTTTCAATCTACATAACACACTGCTTTTTTTTCCATCACCTCCTGTTGAAAGTGCACCTGTGAATCAATGGTTTGCTGAAGATGCCAATGTTGTAGTTTCATTGACTTTTGATGCGGAGGGTGATGAAATTCAACTTAACAGACTCATATCCTTTCTTGACTCTGAAAACATCAATGCAACATTTATGCTTAAAGGTGAGACGTGCGAAAAATATCCCGCTCTTGTTAAAAGGATTGCCCATAAATTTGATTTGGGCAGTCATACATACACTCATCCACTGCTCACAGAGATATCTAAAGAGGCCCAATTAGATGAAATTCAAAGATCTAAAGATATTATTTACCGCACAACAGGAAAATACCCCTCAAGTTTTAGAGCACCATATTGTGATGGTCACAAATCGTATAACAAATATACGTTTGAGAATTTGTTATTATCTGAAATCTATATTGATTCATCAATTGGCACTGTGACAACCGCACCGATTTCCCCCCCAAAAGACCTTAAACAATTCTTTCCAGAATATCCGTATCCATATGTTATTCAAATGGATGGTAGAATGATAATAGAAATCCCCTGGATATATCCTTCTGATTCAATAGCATATGATAACTCAAATACTTTGGATCAAATCCTTTACATTTGGAAACTTGCTTTTGAGTATTGTTATGAACAGAAAGGTGTTTATGTCCTACTTTTACATCCAGGACGCACGGGAAAGTACATAGAGAGAATAACACTCTTAAAAACCTTAATTGAGTTTATGAGACAATATGACGGAGTGTACTTTTCCTCAATTTCTACAATAGCATCTAGGTTTTCCGATTGGAAAAATATTAATAAGGAATGACTAGCCGTTAATGTGGAACGATTTGTCCAACTTTAGGGATATTTGGCAATTCAATTAATCACTGTTGGACACCCTTTTCTACTTGAAAATGATATACAACCTTATTTGGATATAATACCACAATTTAGCCACACTATAAAGTGAAGACCTATAGTGATCTAGATGAACAAATCCCATACTACACTCTCAAGAGCTCTTACGGGTACATCCATACTCTTCGAGAAAAGATCTACTTTAATAGTATCAATTATTTCAGTTCTTTTTTTTGTCTCAAGACTCCTTATATTGCAAAATCATCAGGCGACTTGGGCAGATGAGTCCCATTTTCTTCTTGCTGCCGAAGACATATTAAACGGAGGCGTTGGAGTCTCTTTTTTTCACGGTGAACTTTATCAGTGCATTATTGCAGCATTTAGTCTTTTTATTGGTTTTAGTTTCTTCACAGGAAAACTAACTTCCACTATTGTCGCAACATTATTGATTCCATTGTTTTACATGTTTAATAAACAACTTTTTGGAAGAAAGTGGGGTGTGGTAGCGGCTTTTTTACTATCTCTTAATCCCGGGGTCTTTTGGCTAAGCTATATGGTTCTAACAGAAGGATTATTTACATTAGTTGTACTTTTAGTATTTGTGATTATCAATAGAACGGAAAATAGCAAAGTATTGTGGGGTTTTGCTGGTTTTTTTATGGGTCTTGTTTATTTAACGAGGTATGTTGGCGCATTACTCATACTTTGTTTTCTTATCTTTATCTTCTTAAAAATCGGAAATCTAAGGCACGAAAAAGGACTTTTAATTGCTATACTTATGATTTTCATAGTTCTTCTCCCCGATTTTTATATTAAGACCGTTCTATTTGGGAATCCTTTTCATCAAGGATATACACAGTATTACGTTAGACCAACCGAATTTCATCTAGCTATTACTTTTCGGGAGCTAGCAGGCGGAATAACGGCATCGCTGAAAGTCTTAGTACTCCTTGTAACATCAATTGGTGTTTTATTTTCTATAAGTTATATTATATTGAAAAAAGATCACAAAAAGAACAGAGAATTCTTTATTTTTCTTCTACTATGGATATGTATTCACTTTACGCTTCACGCATTATATACAGGTGTGTCATTGCACAGCAGAATTCGATATATATTCCCGATTACACCATTCTTAATCTCATTTAGTATCGGTTTTTTAAAGAGCAGTTATGAAAATATGAATAAGTTATTTTCAAAAAAAGACGTTGCTCACAATTCTTTCACGGTATTTGCCCTTCTTTTTATAATAATCTTTTCAATTGCATCATCATTTGGCACATTTTCGCTCATTGGAGGAAATCAAATCTCTGAAGGAGGAGCGAGAGCGTATAAAGACGCTTGCCTTTGGATAAATGAAAATTCTAATGAAGATGCAATAGTTGCGGCTCCTATCCAGGGTTCAACACGTTTTCATTCTAAAAGAACTGTTGTTGTTCTCCCTTTAAAAGAGCAAGAACAAACAAATCTATTACAATTTTTTGACGAGAACAGTGTTAATTATTTTATTATAGATACTAGATATGGGCAGAAATCTCCCCTCTATAGAAAATTTCTCTATCAAACGGAAGTACCTAATAACTTTCACCTAGTATTTGAGAAGGCTGAAGATACCATAGGTTATGTTGTTGTAGTATACAAGATCTGCTGAGACTCTTTAAAAAATGAAATTTGGAGTGCAAATAAATGCCTTACATGTCACAAAAGTCGAGATTTATTAGAGAAAAAGTAGACTGGATACTTATCATTGGGCTAACTGCAACAATGGTGCCCGCAATTCTGATTTCCGAATTGAGTTTATACTATAAATACTATATTGGCGTGCTAACGTTCATATTGCCGGGATACACAGTAACTAAGGTTTTGCTCTTCGGTCAATTAGAACTTGAAGTAGTTGAGATTACAACAATCAGCATTATAATAAGTTTACTAACTACTGGATTATTTGTTTTTGTCCTAAGTATTGTCAGCTTAGTTCAGATATGGGCACTTACATTGTTGCACACTTTACTAATTGCAATTTCTATTGTAGTGTCTTTCATTAAAACTTCCGCTTTTAAGTAAAATTCTTAAGAACTATCATTAAGAAGCTGCTCACATTAGTTTTTAAAACAATCTCGGGAGTTGGAATATCATTTAAAATCCTGAAAAATTACAATTTTTCTGTTTCTCGGTAAAAATAACAAAAAAAGACTCTACTTTTGGGCTACAATTCGCCGTTACCATAAATTTTTGAATATAGGTCTTAACATATTTAACCAATCAACAAGAGGCCTCATTTTAGAATATCCAATTTTAGGAAAATGCTTTTTTGCCGGGATTTCCTTCACTTTATATCCTTTCTTAATGGTCTGTATTAGGAAATGTTGTTCAATACCATACTTAGCGTTCAGCCACTCTGCCGAAAAATCTATTTTATCTAGTAAAGCGACTTTAAACGCTTTATAACCCGTTGAAGCATCTCTTATCCATTTTTTTGCAACAATCGAAAAAACTATTGAATATAATCGCGTGGTTACTAGCCTAAATAAAGGTATATTTTTTACTGTAACTAAATATCTACACCCTTGTATCATATCAAAATCATCATCTACAATGCCTTGTAGGAAAGTTTCTATCCTCCTCGGGTCATCTTGGCCATCACTTCCCATAATTACGCCTATATCAAATCCCTTTTTTTTAATATAAGCAAAAGCAATTTTGAATGCGATTCCTAGGCCCTTGTTTTGTTTGAGGCTTATAATGGTGACATTATATCTTTTTGCTTCATCAACTGTGTTGTCTGTGCTGCCATCATTGATTACCAATATTTCATCTACAAGCTCTCTTGGTACTTTACTCAGCACCTTACCGATTTTGCCTTCTTCATTATAAGCCGGCATCATTAATAGAACTTTATTTTCTTTGTACATCTTTTCCTCATTCGTTTATTTTTTACAAAATCTCTGATACTTTTAATTAACTTTATTTCTTTAACTAGCAGGATTACTGGAATAACATCATTCTTTTAAACATTCTAATTTACCAAAGCGTCATGTTTCAACATTATATAATCTTTGTTCTACATCTATATAATCATTGACAAAGGTTGTTAATTGCTAACATTTTTAAATGCAATAGGCGACCTATGGCACGTATTCAGTGGACTGACAGTAACAGTTGGATTGTCCTAAATATCCACTAGAAAGAAACGATATCATATGTTCGCAACACAATAAGGTAAAGACGACTCATGTGAATGATCTATGGAGTGTTCGTAATTTGTGTGCAAAATATTCAAAAATCCTGGTCACAGGTGGTGCTGGCTTCATTGGAAGTCATATTGTAGAGGCATTGGCAGATAAAGGTCATATGGTTTTTGTTTTAGATAATTTAGAGTCTACGACACATGGAAATAATGCTACTCGTCCTAAAAACATAGAAAGCTTACAAGGAGATATAGAATTCGTGCATAACGATGTTAGAAACGAAAAGGTGCTCTTTGAATGTATTCAGGAAGTTGACGCCATATTCCATGAGGCGGCAGTTGGCGGATTAGGTTTAAGTATGTATCAAATACATTCTTGCATTGATCCAAATTGCGGTGGAACTGCAAAATTACTGGATATCCTCGTAAATAAGGAGCATAATGTAAAAAAAGTAGTTCTAGCATCATCGATGGCTGTTTATGGTGAAGGGACATATGACTGTGAAGAGTGCGGTGTGATTTACCCCAATATAAGAGCGGAACAACAATTAACACAGAAAATCTGGGAAATTCAATGTCCAAATTGTGGAAAAACAGCCCTACCATTGCCTACTAATGAAAGCAAACCACTTAAACCGGCAAGTGTTTATTCAATTTCTAAGAGGACACAAGAAGAGACGTGCCTCCTGATAGGCAAATTATATGGAATTCCAACAATAGCATTACGCTACTTCGTGACCTATGGACCACGTCAATCTATGCGAAACCCTTATTCTGGAGTATGTTCCATATGGAGTACGCGATTGTTAAGCAATAAACTTCCTATTATTTACGAAGATGGATTACAATCAAGGGATTTCATTTATGTAAAAGACATTGTCCAAGCAAACCTTTTAGCACTAGAGAAAAACAATGGAAATTATCTTGCAATGAATGTGGGTACTGGAAGGCAAATTAAAATAACTGAACTGGCAAGTGAATTAATTCAGGCGTATGATGTAAATATTTCTCCAGAGATTAACTATCTCTATAGAAAAGGTGATGTTCGTCACTTATTTGCAGATATTTCATTAATTAAAAGGAAGTTAGGGTTTACGCCGAAATATACCCTTCAAGAGGGTTTACAACAGTTTGAAGCGTGGTCAAGAGAGATGTTCAAGGCTGGAGAATTTACAGATAAATTTGAAGAGGCGCACAAAGAGTTGGAAAATAAAAAACTCTTGTCTTAGGGCTACTTATAAGAAAATCACAGCTATAGTCTCAGATGCATGTTCTTCTAATACTAATCTGACCTGATAGGTCAGCACATATAAGTTGAAACTGCAAATTTTGTCTTTGAGAATCATTGGGCCTCTCATAAAAGAATTTGAGGAATTATATGAAACGGTTTAGACGCTATTTGCTCAGAAAAATACTGAGAAATAAACGAGTGTATGAATTTTATTTGTTTGCCATTATAAAAGCGCGGTCAATAAAGCATAAAATAGAGAGAATAAAGGCGAAAATATTCCCTCCTAAATATCTCTCAATTCATCCAAATATACTCTTACTCTCAATAGACTCTTTGAGACCTGATCATTTAGGTTGCTATGGATATCATAGAAATACTTCACCAAACATCGATAAATTGGCTAAAAACTCAGCAATCTTTACTAATGCCATTTGCCAAGCCCCATGGACTAAACCATCTATTGGGAGTCTGTTTACTGCTGTAAATCCAGGTGTCCACGGCGCAGATAAAGGAGGAAAATTTGGCCAAGATATCGCTAGAATTTCAAGCAGAACTGATGCAATAGGCTTAAGGGACATGATACCTACGCTGACAGAAAAATTGAAAGAGGGAGATTATATAACAGCTGGATTCACGGGAGGTGGATACACACATTCTATTTTTGGACTTGACAGGGGCTTTGATATCTATAAAGCTAATCTCAGTCTAATGGATTTAATTAATTTTGAAGTATTTTCGTTCCTCAATAGAGATTTTAAAAAACCAATATTCTTGTTTATCCATACGTTCGATGTGCATTTTCCCTATCATAACAAGAAACCCTATAATCGATTATTTGGAAAGTTTGATTCTCGAATAAATATGAGCAAACAACTTTCATTGGATATAAATTATGGCAGATTTACTCCCTCAGACGAAGATATTCAACATATGATCACACTATATGATGGAAGCATTTTTTATATTGACCAACGAATTGGCTTCTTGCTTGAGATGCTGCAAACATTAGGATTTATGCAAAATGTGATGATAATTCTCACCGCAGATCATGGGGAAGGGTTTATGGAACATGATTTAGTAGGACATAGTGAAATCATCTACAATGAAGTTTTACGAATACCTTTAATCATTTATCACAGCAATATGACCTCAAAAAGAGTCGTATCAAATCTAGTTAGATCGATTGATCTGATGCCAACACTCTTAGAATTTGCAAATATTCCTTGTGATAACTTTATTCAGGGTAAAGGTTTACTACCTTTGTTAGAAAAAGAAGCGTCATACGACGAAGCGGCCTTTAGTGAGACTGAAAGGCTCGGTGGTATACAGGCAATTCAGACACAGGAAGGCTATAAATTCGTTTATTGGAAGAAAACAGAGAAAAAAGAACTTTATGACCTGAACAACGATCCCTTAGAAAGAAAAAATATAATACAACTAATGCCTGAAAAGGCAGAAGAATTGGAACATAAGTTATTTGAAATAATAAGAGAGTCAGAAGATCTCAGTAAACGAATAGAAGCGATGAAAAAAGATAAAACAAGCGAGAGAAAAGAAATTTCTGAGGAAGATATTGAAGCAGTCACGGCAAGGTTGCGAGCATTGGGCTACATAGACTAGCATACCATTGTGAATTAATTGACAATAATACTAAAGAAGGATCAAACTACAAAAAAAAATTAGGTGTGAAAGTCATTGAGCGACGATCAATACTACTAAAAAACAGAATTCTCTTTTTATAGAAAAATGAGATCTCGATCTATACTATAAAACTTTGAAAATATCTTTTCGAAGAGGAAACCCTATGACAACTTCGAGAAAATCAAAAGTGGCACGGGATATTGCACGAGGATCCTCAGCATTAATGATTCAGAAAATATCACTCACAATTATGGGTGTAGTATATGGAGCAGTTCTTGCACGTCTATTAGGGCCATTAAACATTGGATTAATTGCGTTAGCAAATTCTATTGCCTTTTTAATAGGCATTATGTCAGGAGTTGTCCTTTCAGGCCTAAAACCAGCAATGATTCGCCACCTTGCATATTATATTGCTAGCAAAGAATACGGAATTGCAAAAGACATCTATAAAAAAGGTCTAATAATGCATTTAATAGTCGGCAGTATTTCAACAGTTCTTATTATCATTACAGCCGATATGATCGCAAATCTTGTATTTAATAGTCCTGAGCTAACGTTATTGATCACACTTACAGCCTTTTCGATTTCTGTGGAAGTAGCAAATCGATTTGTAGGTTCACTCTTTGAGAGTTTGAAGTTTTTTGGGAGTTATTCAACTTTGATCATAATTAACACTGGGGGTAGGATGGCACTTAGTTTATTATTGTTTTTTATTGGTTATGGAGTCCCAGGAGTAATTGCAGGAGGAATCATCGCAGGTGGATTCACAAGCATAATTGGCTATTTATTCATTCGCAAAAAACTTCCTTTTATTCATGCAAAACCAGAAAGTAATGATGATAATGGACTTAAAAAACTTTTCTCATTCAGTATAATTTATAGTATTAGCTACGTCTTTTATACAATATATCAACAGGCACCCTATCTTATTTTAGGCTACTATCTCACGCCAGATGTTGTTGGATATTATTCATATGCATATAACATTGCAAATCGCCCCTCAATGCTGGGCTATACTTTTTATACAACATTGCTCCCGTCGATGTCAGAAATATACGCGGAAGACGATATCGCTTTGATGAGGAAAACATATAGTTCTATGATAAAGTATCTAATGGTATTTTCTACGTTTTTCTCAATGCTCATAATCGTTTTTGCAAGAGAACTTATTATCATCCTTGCTGGACCAGAATTTTTACCTGCAGTTCCACTCCTCCAAATATTATCGCTAGTGAGTATACTTAGGATCATAGGCGCACCAATGCAAGCAGTTTTGTTAACCTTCGAAAGACTTGACTTTGTATTATATCCAACAGCACTAAGATCTGTCATGATTGTTGTATTGCTTTTTCTATTGGTTCCTCCTTATGGTTACATAATAGTCCCCATCGTTGTCGTTATAAGCTGGTTTGTGTCAATTGTAATGGCTATATCTCTTACCAATCGGGAAATTTCTGTTCATATTCCAATCTCTAATTTCATTAAACCTGTAATGTGCCTGCTTATTTCGTCAAGCGTTCTGCTGTTACCTCTACTTTCAAACTATATCTTATATACTATAATAAAGTTGTTTGGCGCACTTACATTGTTTTTAATAAGTGTAGTGCTGACGTCAACACTTATAAAAGAAGATATAAAGACAATTGAATTAGTTAAAATAAGACATGAATTAATTGCGCACATACTTCGAAAGGGCATAAAAGTCTTAAGAAAAATATTGCGCTGAAGTTAATTATTACCAGAAGGTGCTGTTCTTTGTTCAAGAGTACTTTAGTAATAATGATAGATAGTTTTCGTTATGACTACCTCTCTGAAGAAGAAACCCCATTTCTCTTAAACTTCAGTAAGGCATTAAGAATGAAACCTACATTAGGATATAGTAGCGGATTACATCCAATTATAGTTTCGGGTACCTATCCAAGAACGAATGGTGTGTGGGCATCGTACTATTTTACAACAAACTCACCTTATAAGTGGACGAAAGCAGTAGCACCGTTTACATATATCTCATATAGGCTCAACAGGAAATTATATGATAAAGTAAGGGTTGCTATAAAACGACTGACGAAGCGAATTAGTGGATCAACACATATGCGCCCCAGAAATATTCCGCTATGGCTTTTAGGTTTTTTTAATCATCTAAAAAGAAATGCTTTTGAAGCAAATGCATTAGGAAACATCCCTACGCTTTTTGATATTTTAAGAGAATATAACATACAATTTCGTTATATTGGATATCCAAAAGAGAAAACAGACCTTGACGTCTTTAAAAAGTCGATAGCCTCATTAAAGAAGGAGTTTCTTTTTGTATATTTTTTTCAACTTGACTCAATAACACATAAATATGGTGTAAGTTCTCCACAAAGAAAAAATCATACAAAATGGCTCAATAATGCAGTAGAAAAACTAGTAAAACGATTCATTGAAACGCATGACGAGTGGAATATCTTTATTTTATCAGACCATGGTATGTGTGACATTACGGGCGTCCTTAGTATCAAGAAAGTGTTCTGTTCAATTGATGTAAGAGAGTTTTTTGATTATATCCCATTTTATGATTCCACTATAGCACGATTTTGGTTTTTAAATAAAAGGGCTAGGCTAAAAATTGAATCGAGATTAAATCGACTTCAAAAAGGACGTGTATTATACCAAGAAGAATTAGTTAAATACGGACTTAACTTCATAAAGAAAGACTATGGTGAATTGATTTTTATTACAAATCCAGGAATCTTACTTATTCCAAATTATTACACTGGATTTCATGTAGATAAAGCAATGCATGGATATATTCCAGAGGATCAAACGCAGCATGGATTTTTTCTCTTCAAAAATTCAGATTCAGGAATAGAGATTTTAAAAGACGAAATTAAAATAATAGATATATTTCCAACAATCATTGATTGCTTCAATGTAGATACTATCAAAGAGAAGGTAGCACAATTTATAGAGGGAAAATCGATCCTCTCTCTTAATGAAACAGATTTTTGACGATGCTTTTTGAATTTTTTATAGTGGCTTTAAATAGTTTATAAACAATTAGATAATATACTCAGAAACTGTGCAGTGTATAAGTTTCGCAGAGAAATGAAGCGCTGTTTATATTTAAGAGGGCCTAAGAAAATTAGAACAATTCTCACTATTCTCGAAGAATGATTCATCAAAGAGTTCAGACCGAAGTTTTAGTCCTTCAATCCTTAACGTGTTCCAAGAACTTAGAGCATTCTCGAAGAAAGGAAATTTCATATGAGGCAATAAGAGTAAATATTTCCTTGAATAGTCTAACAAATATTTTCCGCGTATATCACCACGAACTATGAATTTTGTAGAAAAGTAGACCAATAAAAGAGCCAAATACATAAGAGATCTCGGAAAAATCTGTGAAATAAGCATGTTTACAGTTTTTATAGGATGCTTAAGACAAAAACTCTTATGTGTATTAATATAACTTAGAAGCTCGCGTTTATACGAATGAAAAACCAGTTTTTCATTTTGAAATATGGTATTCGTCAATCTTATAATATTATTAATCTCAAAAGATAGACCAGTTATTTTTCTTCTAAGAAGCGAAGAAATTTCATAGGATAATACGGAGAAAATTAGTTCGGTGGCATCTAGCCAAGCCTTCAAACATTGTTCTCTTGGAGTTTTACCTGAATCTGTAGAGATACGTGAAAGAGTATTTAAACACGGATATTTTTTGAACTCTAACCATTTTTGAAATAAAGTAGATGAAGGGATTATCTCCTTAAGAGAAGGTGAAATATCAAGTAATCTTTCTAATTCGTTAACACGTCCTACATAACTCGGTATAAATCTCCCATGAAAGGCAAGGAGAGATGTACAAACATCTAAAAACATTTTTGTAGTCTGATATGCATTCATTTCGAGTATATTGTCTGGAATCTTATCATTGTAGAAAATATCTGGGGGAGTAGACAATAATTGTCCGCAAATACGGTTAAAAAGAATTTTTAATGCATCCCATTTCGGTATTTCCTTCGGACTAAAATTAGGAATTAAATTTAATACATCTTCTCCATACAGTATCATTCCACTACTTTTTAGATCAAAATTTCCAATTGTTGGAATAAGTGACTTCAAATATGCTTTTGTGATAGGATGTACTTCTACAGAACTCAAGAAACCGAGTTTCAATTCTTTTGTTAAATCGATTGAAAGTTGTCTTAATTTTTCTTGGAGGGCCGTAAGATCGCCGTTTTTTACAACTACTAGAAAATCGTAATCACTTATGATCTTTACTCTGTTTTCGGATATTATTGCACTCCCCTCACCCCGCGACATTGCGCCACATAATATTAAAGAACAGATATCTTTAGGTATATTCTCTAAAACACGTGTGCAAATTATTTGAAGTTGATTTTTAACTAATTCATTGATTCTGGCATTTTCGAAGAAAATTATGTCTAGATTTATTCGTGCAGACAATGTGTACCCTCGCAAAAAATATACTTTTTCGATAGTGTGCATAAAATAAGAACGATTAGTAACCTCTACATCTAATAGATTTGTCCTTTTTCTTTTAGGTATTTTTTTAGAGCTTCTTTCCAAGTGTCCATTTCGAGGGCATGTTTTCTAAGTTTGACAGTTTCTAAGGCTGAAAATGCGGGCCTTTTCGCTTTTAAGTTTAGGCTGCGAGCTTTTATAGGTTGTAGAACTACGTCCGTCCCTAAGAGTTCAAATATTGTTTTAGCAAACTCATACCACGAACAGTACCCATCATTCGTTACATGATATTCCCCAAAAGGAAGCGCGTTTTTCACAATATTCTTCACCATAATAGCAGCCTCTTTCGTATAGGTAGGACTCATTACTATGTCATCCACAACCTTAATTTCCTGACCGCTTCTAGCCTTGCTTATCATTGTTTCAACAAAGTTGCCGCCTTTACCACTTGCACCAGCTACACCAAACAGGCTTGCTACTCTAACCACATAGTATTTTTCAGCAAGTTTCGTGTAAAACTCCCCGGCAAGCTTAGATATCCCGTAAGTGTTGATCGGGTTTGGTGTGTCATATTCGTTGTAGGGAACGCCTTTATTTCCATCAAAAACGTAGTCTGTGCTTATATAAATCAAGATGGCATCGAGTTCAGAGCAGGTCTCAGCAACATTTTTTGCTCCTATAGTGTTCACCAAAAAGGTTTTTTCGGGATTATCCTCACACGCATCCGTTTTATGAAAAGCTGCAGTGTTAACAATTACATCAGGGGTGCTTTTTTTGAAAATTTTACAACTATCTAAATGTTCAACCTCTATTTCTTCATGTGTCAAACTTATAACTTCATCTGCATCAAAAACTTTAACGAGATCGGAGCCCAGTTGCCCTTTCGCTCCTATTACTGCCACTTTCATAGAATCATCCCGTTCATTTCAACTTCTTTAATATACGTGTGCATTTCAAGCAAATGTTTATACCATTTCACAGTAATGGTCTTTAAATCGTCCTTAACTAGGCCTTCCTTTAGTGCTTCATAAACCTCTTTTCCTCCTTCTCTTGGAGAGTAATCCGGTTTAAACTTCAATATATTAGCAATCTTATCAAAACTTACCCTATAACTTCGGTTATCAGGAAAGCCGTACCATTCATACTGAAAAGGTAACCCTACAGCGTCTGCGACAAGATTTGCAAGATTAAATATCTGATAGTTCTGCTCGTTAGAACCGACATTAAATATCTCCCCACCAACATCTTCTTTTTCCGATTCCATCGCTAGAATGAAAGCTTTGCTTGTGTCTTTAACATGGACGAAAGGTCGCCATTGGGTACCATCTTTCAATATCGGTATTTTACCGTTTTTGAAGAACCCTAAAGTCATACCGTTTATGGCTAAGTCGAACCGCATCCTCGGAGATAGTCCATAAACTGTTGCCTGTCTTAAGACTGTCACTGTAAACTTCTCAGCCGCTAAGGGAAGGATATCCTCTTCAGCCTGTAAATTTGCTTTAGCGTAAGTTGTCAGAGGGTTTGTTGAAGAGTTTTCATTTAAAATCCCCTCATGAAACCCATAAATGCTACAAGAAGAGGCTAGAATATATCTTTCAACATTGTATTTTTTTGAAAGGGTTGCTACTCTCACTCTTCCATTATAGTTTATCGCCATAGTTTTCTCTGGGTCTAACTCTCCTGTAGGGTCGTTGGAGAGGGCTGCTAGATCCATCACAGCGTCAACGTCCCCTAAAATAGCGGGATCGAACCATCGAATATCATCCTTAATAAGTTTGAAGTTCTTATCATCAATCACGTCTTTTAACGTCTCTCTCCCGAAAAAAAACCTGTCCAGGCACGTTACCTTATAGCCTTTTTCGAGTAAGAGTTTTACCAAAACTGACCCAATGTATCCTGCACCACCCGTTACAAGTACACTCATCTTTACACCTCACTTATGAGGAGGTTTATTCCAGTCATAGGATTCATTAGTTCTAGGATCTATTATGGTGTGATCGTTCCACGGTCGCCTTTCCTCATCAGGATCTTTATAGTCGTAAAGTCTGGTCGCAAAATAAACAGTTAAGGACGGTTCACTGCTCACTGTTTTGGTTCCATGCCAATAATGACCTGGTATCCTAACTATTTGCGGCTTTTTTTCGCTTGCTATCACTTCAATCAGTTTCCCTTTAGTAGGGGAATCTGCTCTATCATCATAAGCGCATATCTTCATGGCACCCTTTAAAACTAAAAAATAGTCCACTTGCCCACGGTGATGCCTGTGCCATGCTCTAATTACTCTAGAGTAACTGTAAGACACGTTTGCTTGAACTATCCATTTCTCCCCTAATAACTTTTCCCAATCTTTTCTGAGGGCTTCTGAAAAAAAACCTCGCTCATCTGGAATAATCCTCAAGTCATACGTTCTTACGCCTGGCAACTCACACTCTTTCACTTCAACCATTATTAACTCCTCTCAATATAAGTCCTACATGAAATAACTTACAGGGTTAGATTTCTATTTCGGAGTAGTCACCTATATGAAGTTTGAGAGTTTTATGTTTTTGGTTTTTAAAAACTTTCGCGTTTCTTCCGATTAGGCTTTCTTCCAATCTATCTATGCTGTCGACAACAGCGTTTTCTAGTATGACGCAGTATTCCACAGCGGAATTTATTATTCTTGAGTTGTTGCCTATGCTTGTATAGGGCCCTACAAAAGAGTTTTTGATGACGCAGTTTTTCCCTATTACGCAGGGACCCCGTATGGTGCTATTCGTTATTCTTGCGTCTTCTTCTAGTTTTACTCTACCGCTCACTTTGCTTTTTTGGTCTATAATCCCTTTAACCTCGGTTTTTGAGTACTCATCTAAAATTAATGTGTTTGCTGAAAGAATATCATCTTTCTTACCCGTGTCAAGCCACCATGAACTCAGGATCTCCGCTTTTACCCTGCACCCAATGTGTATCATCTCCTGTATTGTGTCCGTAATTTCAAGTTCTCCTCTCCAAGAAGGCTCTATACGTTCCACAGCTTCATGAACTCTAGAAGAAAAGATGTAGACACCAACCAAAGCTAAGTTGCTTATGAAGGTCTTAGGTTTTTCTACGAGTTTTAAAATCTCTCCCTTCCCATTTAATAGCGCGACCCCGAACTGTTTCGGATTCTCTACCTCTTTCAACAAGAGTAAAGCATCGAGTTCTTCTTCATTAAACTTCTTTATGAACTTCTCTAACCTTTCAGACAGCAAGTTGTCTCCAAGGTACATGACAAAATTGTCATCACCGAGAAACTCTTGAGCTGTCTTCACAGCGTGAGCTAAGCCTAGCGGTTCCTGTAATATATAAGTGATGTTAACATCCCATTTCGAGCCGTCTCCTACATAACTTCTAATATCTTCCCCTGTTTCCAGAGCTATAATTACCCCCATATCTTTTATTCCAGCCCTAGAAATATGATCTAAAACATAGCCTAATATCGGCTTATTGGCCACCGGTATCAACTGCTTAGCCGTCGTAAACGTTAAAGGCCTTAACCGCGTACCCTTACCTCCACTCAAAACAAGGCCCTTCATCATATTTTCTTCCTTTACGATTGTTACGGATTTGAAACTTTACTTGATAATATGTTTGTATCGGGGATGCATCTAAAAACTCATTCATATAATCCACTATTCGTCCTTTTAAGACTTCCTACGGATAAATAACAAAGAGTTCGTTTCAATTAGAATCTTTGAGATTTTAATTGCGTGGACAACCAATTGCTTCTCCTGATAACTAAATTCTATATATTGGCATTCTATTGTTTACTTTTCGAACAATCTATTACTTGCTCTTTATTTGCTCATTTTTTGCTAGAGTTGTTCAAGTATATACGAGGAGAATATTCAAGCATATCATCCTGATGTTGAAGAGAAAGTCGAAATAAGCGAAATACTTCGATTTCTCGCGGATATATATGTGCTTATACGAACTAATAATCATAAATCTTTTATCTGAGGGCGATTTTATACTCTACTAAAATATACTTTTTTATCTTTTAATATTAAAATGGTCTCTAAAGGTCTTTTTGGGAATCTTCCAAGATAATTTGCTAGATTATTTTAAAATATCAAATATTTAACTTCAGAACATAAAAATTGACATATAAGCACATAAGGGAGACTATTGATGGATAAAGACATGGCTTCTATCATAATTCTAACCAAAAATGGAGAGAAAACTATTGGAAAATGCCTTAAAGGAATTTTTTCTCAAAAGACTACAAGAAGTTTCGAGGTCATCGTTATCGATTCTGGTTCAACAGATAGGACACAACAAATTGTCAAAAATTATCCGGTCAAAGTTATAACAATCCCTCCTGAAAGGTTCTCGCATAGTAGAACGAGAAATTTTGGTGCATATTTAGCAAAAGGTAACTTTTTAGTATATATTACACAAGATGCGCAGCCCTCCAGTAGAAAATGGCTGGAAACACTCATAAAACATTTCCAAGATCCAGAGGTTATTGCTGTTTTTGGAAGGCAGATCCCCAGAAAAAATTGCCATCCATCCGAAAAACGGGCTCTTTTGAGGAGGTATCCAAAGAAATTTGCAGTATATAGAGAGAAAGATATCTGTCCTTTTTCAGATGTTAATTCCACGATCAGGAAGGACATCTGGGAAAAATATCCGTATAACGTCGAAGTTTCTATTGCAGAAGACTTAGAATGGGCGAATGCTACGCTAAGACATCTAACTGGAAAAATAATAATTTATGACCCAAAGGCGGCGGTATATCATTCTCATAACTATGAATTCAGAGAATTATTAGTCAAAATGTTAAGAGTAGGAGGGCATCAAAGACTAATTTTTCAAGTAAAACTTACTCCTAAGAAGTTTATCACATCTCTTTTAAGCGCCATAAAATTCTGGATGGTAGACGTTTTTGAGGATATTCTTTTTACAGTAGAGGAAAGGAACACCAAATGGCTTTTTGTAATACCTCTGTATTCCTTTATAAAGACATTTGGAAAACTACTTGGAATCTATTTAACGTCATTTACATCCCCAAAGTCATGGAGGTAGCATCTTGAAAGTCTTATTGCTGTGTGACAAATTTCCACCATACCAATCTGGAGGAGCGGAAATATATGTATACCGCATTGCACAAAAGTTAAAGGAATACGGAAACGATGTAAGTATTATCAGTGGAGGCGTTGTGAAAAAGCCTTGTTTTAGGACGATGGAGGAAAAGTTTGATGGCTTACAAGTTTTTAGATACAATTCCTGCTATCCAAATCTCCCACTTATTAATATGGTAAAGGAAATTGTAGATCCCGTTGCTATAAGGCATCTTAGAGCAATTCTAAAGAAAATTAACCCAGACATAGTTCATGCACACATTCTTCAAAAGGGATTATCTCTTTTTTCGTTAATAGCGGCTAAAAAATTAAATTTCCCCACACTTCTTACTGTTCACGACTACTGGTTAATTTGTCCAAAGTATTTCTTATTAGATCAAAAAAATCAGATTTGCACGAAGAAGATGTGTTTTAAGTGTCTTAGAGGAAAGTACATTCCTTTCCGAAACGAATTAATGAAATATATTTCAAAATATGTAGATGTATTCATAACACCAAGTCAAATAATGAAAGTATATCTTGTTCAGAATGGATTCCCAAAAAACAGAATACTGGCAATTCATAATGGCATAGAGTTTGACTTAGAGACTTCTGACAAGAATGCTCAGAAAAACTTTAGGAGAAAATATGGAATACAAGATGATGATAAGGTAATCTTATTTTTGGGACGCCATAAACCATATAAGGGACTAGACCGACTTATCCGTGCTGCCCCTTATTTAAAAATCGATAAATTTAAAATTTTAATCGTTGGGCACGAAGTCAAGGGTTACGATGATTTTATTCGTAATCTCGCTGAAATGTTAAATATTAAATCAAAGGTAATATTTACAGGGAATATTTCTCAAGAAGATGTATGGACTGCATATCAAATTTCTGATGTATGTGCAGCCCCATCACTTCACCCAGATAATTCTCCAGGAGTCGTTTACGAAGCCATGTGGGCAGGCGTGCCTGTCCTTGGAACGATTTTCGGAGGCACACCTGAATTAGTTCAAGATGGGAAAACGGGATTCTTGATTGATCCAAGAAATGTAAGAGAGATTAGAAATAAATTAGAAATACTATTGACAGATGAAGAACTGCATAAAAAGATGAGTATAAAGGCTAAAAAGGTAGTTAGACAGAAATTCAGCATGGAATTGCATATCCAAAAACTGCAGAACATATATCATCATCTAATAAGCGCTGCCAAAAATAGATAAAGGTTATACCCAATCGAAAAGAGTTTTCTGTTTTTTTTGAGCAGAAGATTTTTCAAGGCGTTCCAGACCCTTTTTCACTCTGTCTTGAGAGAAATCATGCTCTTCACAAAGAAATTCAAGTATTTTATCGTGGTTAGGGGACTCCCATTTAATAGAATATGTGTCCGTCACCTCTGGATCTAAGAAAATTGATCTTATCTGATCAATAGGCACTTCGACTAATACGTCTTTTACTTTCATTATGGATTCTAAATCTTCGTGTTCTTTTATTAACTTTAATGCCGTCTTAGGTCCAATCCCTTTTACTCCTTCGTTGAAATCAGTTCCTACAAGAATACCAATGTCAATTAGTTGCTCTCTCGTTATTTCAAGGTCTTTAAGCATTTCTTCAAGGTTAATGAGTTCTGGCTTTACTTCGATATATGTTGATTTTCTGGGCAATTTTCGACGTCCGGTGATTGTAAGATTGCGTATCAGCCTATCTGCACCGAACAATAGACAATCGTGATCCTGAGACCCTGCGCCCCAGCAATCGCCTTTTCTGACCATGTAAGATGCCTGGGCTTCTCCCTCACTAGGAGCTTGTATGTATGGCAGTCCTATATATGATAAGAGCATTTTACTATCGGAAATCATTTCTTCAGTAAATCGTGAAGATGCTTGGGCAAATTTTTTGGCTTCTACTAAATCTCCCCTATCAAGAGCATCGAGCCATTTTTCTGTGGCAGTTTCTCGAATTTGTTTTCTTTCTATAATTGTTTCATGTTTCAGTTCAGGAGGTTTACCATCAAATACATAGATTGGTCGGATGTTTTCTTCAAGTAAATTTATATTGCGATAAAAAAGCCCACTTAAGTGGGATGTAATTCGCTGTTGTCTGTCTAATAGAGGCTTACCGTCTGGCTGACGAATTATTGAAAGAAATTGATACAGTACATTCATTGCATCAATAGCAATGTCTTTTTTACTAAGATCATTTAAATTAAGAGTATGCGTGGTGCGCTCCAAAAGATCTTTTATTTTAACTCCCATTGATTTTAAACCCCCTCTGATTATTATGCTGAACAATCTTTAAAAACTTAAGCAGAACGTGATGTGAACTACCACCCTACAAGTAGGGTGGCTTCCTGAATCATCCATTCCCTAACGGGATATGTTAACCAGGCTCTACGGGCAGTTCCTGCCCTGATGATGATCGTGCTTCTAAATAGTGAGTGGATCGGTGTAAAACAGTGATGGCAGAATTATAGTCTCTCGCTAACACCAGCCCACAGTACGGACATCTGTGGATTCGTGTTGCTAGTGTTTTCGGTACCAGTTTTCCACACCTACTACACAGTTGTGTGGTGTTATAGGCACTCACATATTCTACCAGCGTACCAGCTTCCTCCGCTTTGTACTCGGTAAAACGCATGAGTTGCCCCCATCCTGCATCACTGATCGACTTGGCGAGATGATGGTTCTTCACCATGTTGGTGATCGTAAGTTTCTCATACACAATGAGGTCATAACTATTGACCAGTTTTCGACTGAGCTTGTGATGAAAGTCCTTGCGCTGATTACGTATTTTTCGGTGTACCCGTGCCACCTTCATGTTCTGTTTGTGACGGTTACATGAGCCCTTAACTTTCCTGTCTTTCTTTCGCTGTTCAATGGCTAGTTTCTTCTCCGAGTGTCTCAACCAACGGGGGTTGTCTATTGTGTCTCCATTATTTAACGTTAACAAACTCTTCAGGCCAACATCCACACCTACTGCCTTCTGTATGTCTCTTTGAGACTCAGGATCAGGATTAGGGAGTGCTACTGAAAAACAGGCATACCAGTGGTCGACATCGCGGTTAATGGTACAGGTCTTGATCTCACCTTCAGCAGGTATAGGTCGGTGGAGTATGATGGTAATACATCCGATTTTCGAGAGTCGGAGTTTCTTCTTTTGGTAATCGAGGACGAACCCACTTTGCGGGTAAGTGAAGGAATCATACCGATATTTCCCTTTAAAGCGTGGATATCCTGCCTTTTCACCCTTTTTAATGCGCCGAAAAAAGTTCTTGAAGATCTTATCCAGTCGTCTCAGCACATCTTGAAGTACTTGTGAGTGAACCGTTTTTAACAATGGATTGGCCTTTTTAGCGTCTTTTAGCTGGCTTGTTTGCTCACCATACGTAACTGATCGTTTCTGAGTTTCCCAGGCCTCTTTTCGCTCGGCAAGCGCGGTATTATACAATAGACGACAGCTAATCAGCCATTGGGTGAAGGTCGCCTGTTGTGATGCAGTGGGATACAGGCGAAATTTGTAGGTGCGTTTCATCACAGGTCTTCCTCTGTTCCCTTGAGCCATATCACTAACTGTAGTATCCGCAAACCGCTATTTAAACTGGGGGACACTGCCGTGAAAGTTAAACTGTAAAACAGCGTAATTCATCCCCCCAACAAGTTGGAGGGTCTTTTTGCGGAGACATTATAAAATTTTGAGAAGTTAGTAAATGGAAATATACATGATTGTCAATCATTTGACCGCAAGTATGATGCAAGAGTTAATGCTTTTAGGCAAATGAAGGCACATAGACAAAGATTTTTATTTCTTTAATTGAACTTTCAATGGCACCTAATTAGGTAGAAGAAAATGCGGACAACGATGCGAATCTATTCTAGGTCATATCGCCAATCAAGTCGAGATGCTTTAATCCTTGTTACCCTATTCATTCTTGCTTTCATTCTCAGGCAACTTACAATCATCCGTCCATACGCGGATGTATGGGATATTTACTACTACCTAACTTTAGCCAGAAATATGACTACAGGCAATGGCTATACGATTATGGGTGAAGATCTTGGGTATTATTTACCTGGCTATCCTGTAATAGTTGCTGTAATCTCATTATTTGTTGGAGACATTGAATTTTCAGCATTATTAATTTCTACAATAGTAGGAAGTTTGGCAATTCCTCTTACATTCCTGATGATAAAAACAGTAAGTAATGAAAAATTGGCACTAATTTCAAGTTCGCTAGTATTAATTAATCCCCAACATATAACCCATACGTCTAGAGCAATATCGGAAGCAACAGCGACTCTTTTAGCTGTCGTTTCAATATACTTACTTATCTTAGCAATAAGAGAAAAGTCAAACATAATGATGTGGCTTTGTGCATTTATTACAGGAGCTTTATTCTTAACGCGATACCCTAGTTTGCTTTTCTTCCCAATTATACTTGTGGTATTGCTTCTTATGAGAAAATGGATATCATGGCCAAGTAAGACAATGTTTTTGGCTGTAATGATCGTTTTATTTTGTTTATCCAGCATTTGGTTTTTGCGAAATTATCTTATCTTTGGTAATCCGTTCCAAAGTGTATATGTTACCCAACAAGAATCTGGTGTTGCGCTTTTAGGAGGATACTTAGGAGTACTTAGGCGGAATCTAATCTATTACTCAACTAAAGGCATTCCGTTCTATACACTCACACCTCTCGTGACAATTTTTTTCGTATATGGATTGCTAACATCAATTAGAAACTTGAAAATCAATGCGGTCTTTTATATTTGGCTAACTTTGGGATCCCTACATTTTATACTATGGGCGGGCAATCCTCAACCGCGATATCTGTGCACACTTGTTCCTGCGCTTTCTTTATTTACTGGATATGGTGTTTTCAATTTTTATCATTATATTGAAAATAAAACTCGGAATTTTAGATTTACTACTCTTAAAGAGGTTTTTATTCTAGCATTTATCCTTGGTACTTTCGTCAGTTCATATTACATCACGATTAATCATAATTATTTCTTAGAATTACAATACGATCGAATTGCATTTAGAAGAGCCGCGATATGGATAAACTCAAACACGCCAAGCGATTCCTTGATAGTTACGACAAAGCCAATGCTTTTTCACTACTATACCAACCGAACATGTGTTTATACAAGTACGTACTTTGAGCAACCTACTCTTTTTCCAGAAAAGCACATATACTATATTTTTGATAATTTAGATGGCAAAAAATTTGAGAACGAAATCAATTGGGAACAATTCGTACGTAAATCTCTAGTAACTTTTGAACGGGTAACAAGAGACAATGTACTATATATTGGAGATTCCTTTCCATTTCTATATTCCAAATCTCAAGAATACATACGCGTTGTTATCGTATATGAAATAAGTCTCAGGTGAAAAGAAACTTAATGACCATGTTCCCCTATTAGAGGCACAAAAGAAACTCCGCCTCTTTTTTCTTTCGTTATTTTCCCCTCTAAATCTTTAGTCAGAAGTATCAATGTTTGAAAGAAATAAACTCCACCTATAGGTATGACTAGTTTGCCACCATTCTTCAATTGATCTATTAATGGCTCTGGTATCTTCGGACCTGCAGCCGTGACAAGAATTCTATCATAGGGGGCTTGCTCAGGGTATCCGAGTGTTCCATCTCCATGAATAACAGTAACTCTATCAGAAAATTTTGCCTGTTCGATATTTTTACGAGCGAATTCACTTAACTTCTTAACTCTCTCTATTGAAAAAACATGCCCAGAGGTTTTTTCATCACTTGGAGCAACAATTTCTGCAATTAATGCTGCGTGATATCCTGAACCTGTACCTATTTCTAGTACCTTCATCCCGATCTCTAGATCTAAGATTTCAGCCATAATCACACACATGTGAGGCGCTGAAATTGTTTGTCCATTACCAATCGGTAGCGGTGTATCATTATAGGCGTTATCTCTCAGTGAGTTTGGCAAAAATAATTCTCGAGGAACTTCTTTGAATGCACGAATCACCTTTTCTGTTTTGAGGGTTTTAGACGAAATAAAATGTCGTATAAGGCGCTCCTTTTTTTCTTCTAAAGTGCGAGTTCTTTTGTCAGTCATTATGCGATCACTCAAAAACCAAATATCTACGTTGGACTATTATACAACCTTATATTTAGACTTTAATATTTAAGAAAAGAACCAAAGAGAGCTCTAATTTTCTACGCAATTAAATAAAATGGGGTTAAATCAGATTGCCACAAGTGATTGAGAAGATTGTAGCACGAGGTCATAAAAACATTCTTGCAACGCATAAAACCACATTTGAAATAACTCAAGAACAGGAAATCAGTACACGAGCCGATTGTATTATTGCGGTTAATGCAAACATAGCCGCAATGGATTTAAAAGAAGATTTTAAGAGGCAAGCTAAAAAAACAGATGCAATTATAGAAGTTCTTATTGAAGTAGGTGGGTTGGTCGAACATATTACGGGCAAAGGGTCACCACAATTGACTCTTAGTCATTCAACAGATCTCGTAGGAAGAAAAAGTGCTTTTATTTCTGATAGAACCTTTTTAATCAATTCTGACAAGGCTGCAATAGATTTAGATCGACGTCTGGTAGAGCAACTCAAAAAACCAGATACGGAAATTATAATCACGTTAAAGGTGAAATAAAGTAAAGATCAATTGATTTTTAGATCAATAACCACTTGATAAGTATGGGGCGCAATTGGTCGAACGATTTTTTTTGTAAGTATCTTTTCAACTTGTCGTGAGAAACCCATTACTTGAGAAATTACGTTTTCTTCCATTGACTGTTCCAGTTCCTCTGATTTAAGAAAATCATAGAAATGAAGAATTCCTCCCTCTTTTTTGATGGCAGTACAAGCAACATCTACAAATTCATCAGCAGCTACTGGATGATTCATTATTACTCTATCAGCAATTCCGATAAGATTGTTTTTACTAACAACCTCTCTGGCGTCACCTACATAAGGGACCACTGTTCCCCGAAGTTTATTGAGGTTAATGTTTTTTACGAGATATTCTATAGCATTAGGATTAACATCAATTGCATGTACATTTGAAACAACTTTACGAGCAATTAAAATAGAAAATGGCCCAATTCCACAAAACATATCGATTACAGTTTCGTGTGGCTTAACTAAAGAAGCAACTCTGTTATGTTCTGTGCTTAGGCGTGGACTAAAAAATGCTTTTGTAACATCTATTGCAAACCGACATCCATATTCTCGATGAATCGTTTCAGTTTGATTTTCTCCAGCAATAACCTCATATTTTCCTACTCGATATAGATCTTGTATAACGTCCTTTTTATCTAAAACGGTTTTAATATGTTTATGAGACCTTAGTAATGCTTCTCCTATAGTACGTGAATGTTGTGATAACTCTGGAGGGATATCTAGGATCGCAATATCCCCTATCACATCATAACTATGAGGTACAAAAATAAGTTCATTTGGTTCCAGGACTCCCTCAAGAGTTTCAAGAAGATTCTTAGGCCCTTGATTTTTAACTTGGAAAACCTTTTCTCCGATAGAGAAATCTTTCACCAAAGAGGCAATTAATTCCTTCTCGCTATCTGACGGAAGTTTAGCCAAAGGAAAATAGATGTAATTTTCATCTTTTTCGATTTGTAGTTTCGCATTGATAAGCGATTGACGTACCAATAGTTTTCTTACAGGTTCGCCCTCGGTTTTATGTATACAGAGATAATATGCTGTAGACATCAGATAACTCTCATTAATTTGTAGTTATTGTGAAATAGAACACTATTTCTTCTTCGCCTGGATGAAACAATTTGGACCAAATTTATTGAGGATTGGCAAAGAGTCAATTACGGAGGCAATTGCTTTGGCTAACGGATGCGCTTTTCGTATCACGTAACTCGAAGAGAAAAGGATAATCAAACCTAGTCTTTTAATGAAATGTTCAATCTCAATTATATTTGACAAGTATACTAAATCATCCTTGTCGCCACAAGCGAAAGCAGGGTCTTTCGAAAGGCGTGGTTTTAAAACTAATGAAAAAGTGTGGTTTTTCAAAAGATTAAGTTGAAGATACATAATAAGAAACATAATTAGGCGTTTTAATTGATTCTTACTAACTATTGCACTAACAAATGCAATAAAAGCTGTTTTAAGATCGTTCCTTCCTTTCTCAACTCCCTTTTCTGATACCACAACAAATGGACTTGCAAAATTTGGAGTCTGAATTAGGACAGAACCTTCTCGTTCAGTTACCCTTGAGAGTTCTGAGATGCACGAACCAGGATTCGGAAGGTGTTCAAGTAATTCTTGACATTCTACGATTGTAAATGCATTATCCTTGAAAGGTAATCGTGTTGCATCTCCTATAAGAAATTCTACCTTGTGGTCAATTTGTTCAGAGATGGCCATTTTCTTTCCGAGGTAAATACCCGCTCGTGAAATATCTAAGCCAACTGAAAATATGCCTTCTGTTGCGACTTTTCTTACAATTACGCCACTGCCTGTACCTACGTCAAGAAACATACCATTTTTTGATTTTCTTATTAGAGATTTGAGCCCCGGGAAAAAGAGTTTACCTACCGTATCTTCTTCCTTTCGATGACGTTCTGCATTTTCAAAATACTTTTCATAGGTGGAATAATAGGTAAACAAACGCCTTCTCAGAGCTTTAGACAGCTAATTAACCTCCATTGCATCAAATAACAGAAAGTTACATACAAAACGTTTTTATAATTTTCAGCGATAATCTCCTTTTATCTTATTAATTTGATTTATGGGCCCGTAGCTCAGCTAGGTAGATCAACCAGATAGTTGAGGCCGACAGCGTCGGGCTCTTATACCTATTTCAGGTAGAGACACCCGATGGCCACGGGTTCAAATGATCCAACCGCAATGATGGATCTGAAAGTCCCGTCGGGCCCGCCATTCTTTCAACAAATTATTTGCGTTTTGGGTTTTTAGCCAAAACCTTTTCATAAATCTTAATATGCTTTTCAGATATTTTGTCAAGAGCATAAACTTCTTCGATTCTTTTCCTTGAATTCTTTCCAAATTGTTGAATTATTTCAGGTGATTTGACAAATTTTCTAAGCAGTAAAGACAGTTCTTTATTGTTGTTGGGATTGAATAAATAACCTGTCTCTCTATCAACAAGAACCTCTTCGATTCCACCTACTTTAGACCCGATGATTGGTTTTCCACAAGCCATTGCTTCCAAAATTACAGAAGGTGAGGGATCAATTAAACTAGGTAATATAAGGGCATCACAAGCATTGTAAAACTCGGGCAAGCTTTCATATGGTATGTTTCCTAAAAATATTATAGAATCAGTCAAATTTAATGAGGAAATTAGTGTTTTCAAACTCCTTTCTTCGCTACCTTTTCCAATAATGAACAACTTAGCATTTAACCCACTTTGTAAAACGTATTTCATGGCATGAACGAGGCAGTGAATGCCTTTTGATTTTTCTAATCGCCCTACAAAAAGAAATTTGATTTCATCGTCTGAGAGGTATTTATTAAGTGCGTTACTTCTTCGTGGTGTAAAAAGACGAGTATCAACCGAATGATAAAGAATATCGATAAACTTAGGTTCTGCACCTTGGTTGATTAAATATTCGCGTGATTTCGTTGTTTGTGCAATATATCTATCACATCCACGAACCACATTTTTTCCAATGAAGGTATTGGTTAGAGATCGAAGAAGTCTCCAACCAATATTCTCAATTGTATAGCCGTCGTAATGTTCAGTAAGAATCATTGGGATACTGGTCCTAGTCCTTGAAAGAAACGAACAATAGAAAGTATTCAACTGATAATCTTCATGGAGATGTAAAATGTCAAAATCCTCAAATGACAGCACTTTCGGGATCGATATTGGAAAATATGGTCTTAATTTGAATAGATAAGGCGTATGAATGATTTCTACACCCTCTAAATTCTTTTCATTTTTATGAGGGCAACAAAAAATTGTAAGTTTACAACCTCTTTCTACAAGCCCTTTACAAAGGGTGTGCGAACTTGGATGATCAAAGTACGGATAGACCATTAGAATCTTCAAATTTTTTTCACTTCTATTGAGTTTGTAATATTTTCTGAGTTCAGAAGTGAACCTAAAGAACAAAGTCTACTTACCTTTATTCATTTCATACAATAAATATGAATGGAAAAATCACTTTCATAGACTTTATTGAACTGTGTTGATGTATCAATTAATTCTATAGTGCCTTCCTCTAAACCGAAGGATTCCTGAAGCAGGAGATATGTAGCATTGTGTATTTGAGCACTATTTAGAATGCGAGAAAAATTCGCATCTGTACCTGAAAAAATGGTGTATCTTTTGGAAAGATATTCTACATCATCTCTCCAGCCATCATTAAGTAATTTTATTGAATCTAGAGTGTATTGATCAATCCAAATGCAAGCATTTCCAACAATTTCGATATCAGATGACACCGTGTATGTTTTTTCATATATCGCATAAGTAGATGATGCGCAAATAAGAGAAAATAGAAAAGTAAGTAAATAAATTCTCCAAGAGTAGAGGATATGTGTTTTTTCACTGAAGAACAGTTTTAAAACGCCAAAAGCAAGGATTCCAGATAAGGCAGGGAGCATTGGCAAACTTAGTCTAATTCCTTGAATTTCCATATGATCGAGAAGATATACAATTACTATAGCCGTAAAAACAAATACAATTGTCATAAGAACAATATCAGAATCTTGGCGTCTTCGTAAGAGTTCAAAAAGCCCATATAAAAAAGTCAGGGACATTAAAATAGGCGTAATATACGAAATGATAGAACTATTTCTGCTAAGAACCCAAAAGTATGCTAGCAATCTTTCAGGCTGATTGAAAAAAATCAGGTATGATCTTTCAATGATAATGACTTCTAAAATATTTCTTTGTGAAGTAGATCCAAATAAGAATGCAGCAGGACCAAACGGGTTTCCATATGCAATATATGGTCTTAAATACCAAAGGTTACCGACTAATAAGCCAATGACCATTGTTAAAAGCAAATTAAATACCTTAACATTCTTCTTCCTATAATAAAGGAAAAAAATAATCAACAGAATGAATGCTATGGTAAAACCAGTAGCTTTCGTGAGGATCGAAAGACCAAAACTCAATCCTGAAAGAATTAACATTTTATGATTCTCATCAGATATACCTCTAAGAAAAAGAAAAACACAAAAAATTGTAAGGAACGTGATTGCAGTACTAACGTAACTTATTACACTAAAATACAAATGAAGGGGGATAATTGCAAGGAAAAACGTAGTGAGTAAAGCTATATCTGTCCTAAATAAATATCTAATAAATACAAATGCAATGAAAAGAGTCATGACCCCAAAAATGGGTGATAAGAACTTCATGATTAAAGCATTTGATGTAGTCTCATAGAGTTGTGCTGCAATTAAGTGAAAAAGCGGTGGATGCCAAAGGAATGGGTAGTGACGAAAGGTATCAGCTTGAGGAATATGTCCTAATATAACTATATTTTCTGCAATTGCTAAATGCCATGTAGCATCAGAACTCACTGGATGAATAATTGCAAAGTAGAATCGTAAAAGAGCGCCAAAAAAAATTATTAACATAAATGTCAGTTTTTCAGTGATTTTCATTTGGATACGCCCTTTTAAGGATTAGATGTATATTGCCATAAAATCTAGTTTCTCGATATACAATCTAGCTGATTTTTTTCAATACTTGTAGTAGTTGATGAATCAAGATTTAACGAAAATATAGACTTCAGGAATCTCATAAACCTCTATAATTTTTGCTAATGTAATCTCTGGAAATATTTCTACCAGTGAAGCAAAATCTTTGTATTTTTCAGGTGTGTATCTACGAATTAAAAAGACGCAAGTATTGTCTTCAATAAGATATCTACTTAATTCAGCGCCATTAAAGTAATCTGCTATATATCCACTACCATAAATACGTGGGTATAGGTCTTTAGCAATAAATTCAAATCCCCACTTTGGCATGGGGAAAATCACAGTATCGGCAGAATAGTTTTCCTGTTGTAAATACTCTATTGACTCCTGCCAGCCGTATCCAGACCATCGTGAATCAGTGATCTTCTTGAAATCCGAATGAATTTGAACTTCCCTGGGAGTGAGTATCAAAGCGCAACTAAAGAAAAGAGTATATGAAACACAAATTGAAATGATGGCAAGGGAAATTATATTACTTGGAATACTAATCTTTATCCCTTTATCGTTAATTATCTCAGGCACTTTTTCTGAAAGTAGGGTTAGGCTAACACCCGCAGTTATACAGGCAGGAGGCACTATCGAAAGAATATATCCGGTAGCATGGTTATGAGGCCCCCAACTTGTAAATAATTCTACCAGAATCCATATGACTGGCAGCAGTTCGATTGTTTTTTTTCTTGAGAGAAGCAGACCTATACCTAAAATGAATAAGACAAAAATCAAAACGGTAAACATGTTTAGGAACCATGCTAATTGGTCTGCTAAGATTGTTGGAATTGTTAACACTCTTGAAATAAGACCAGAACTTGTTTGTGAAGTTGTTACTAAATTGGTTGCCCTAGTAGCAGCCGTCGTAGATGTGATGGAGATAATTCCAGAAGAAGCTCTATCTTTCATTAAATAAGCGGTATAAAGGCTAAAGTCACGTAGTGCAGCGAAATAGAGAAATGGATAATGAAAGATGATTGCCAAGATCGATGAGATCCAGAATGGAGCCTTCTTTAGATGTGATCGAATATCTTTTGATAGAAGGAGGTACAGAATGATTACTATGCCCACCTTTAAGCCTAATTGTTTTGCATCGACAGCTAATCCAAATAACACACCTCCTAGAAGTATTGAGATGATGTTATCTTCCTTAAAGCCATAACTATAACAGAGAATCGCACCAGTAATGAAACAACTGACAACTGGATCTTGTAAGGCTAACCGTGAATAATAGATGTCATAAGGAATAATAGCAAAGATCAATCCAGAAACAAGACCGACTTTGCTTCCAAATAGAAGTTGTCCTAATTTATAGACAAAATAGACTGTAAGAATACCTGATATGGCGGAAACTACTCTTATTGCAAATAAATTAATACCAAAAAGATTGAATGATAGCGCATAGAGTATTGCAACTAATGCTGGCTTTCCAGCGAATCTGTATGTAATAAAGAGCCATCGAAAATCATCAAACGCAAATTCATTATATACAGCTTTGCCCCAGATTCCCCATGCGCCTTCATCTACAAAAATTGGAACCCAATTAGCCAAATTCCAAAGACGAAGAACAGCACCGAGTACTAGTATTAATATTAAACTCCATCTTTCGATTTTTAGAGATTTTAAATCGCTATAAAATTCAATTACTGAAGATTTTGAAAGAATTGATTTGAAATCAGAAAAAATGACTCGTCTTTTATAGAATACATATAGACTGCTGACAAAAACAAGTAATGCAAAAATTGTATAGAGCATCGGCTTAAGAATTTCGCTTGGAATCTGACTCAAATTTAATCTCCTTTTTTGTAGAATTATATAACCTTCGTTAGTCTTGGCGGATTAAGTGCTATGATAATGAAGTACGAGTTTTTTAAATTTTTTCAGTTTGTCTCTTTTCACTCAACAAAGTAAATTAGAGTTCTTGGATTTTCAACTTTGTAAACTAACTTAAAGTTTTCAGGGATGTCCATTTCAAAGTATAACTCTGGAAGGTATTCTCTTGAATCTGATTCCATTGAGTCTAATACAATGTAACTGACATTTGATTTCAAAATCGCATTTTCCAAAGTTTGATTTAAATGAAATTTTGGAAATCCTAAAACCTCCAATCTAGAGAAATGATAAAACACTAATGGCTTTCGCGCTATTACAACCGCTTCAGAGAGCGCATTATCTTTTAGCCACTCTGCAGCTTTTACATATTCTTCTGTTGCAGGAGAGGGTATAACTCCAAATTCGATTAACTGAGTTTCAATATTCGAATTGATATTTGTCAAAGGTTCTGATATGTTTAGGGAAAAAGTAGGATTAACAGCAATTAATGAAGAGAGCAAAAGAATACTGTAAATATTTATGGTAACAATAATGGTTAAAGAAAGTCCCCCTAGAATTCTTGAAAACTTAATTCTCTTTAAAACTAGGAAATCCCAATTTCTTTGTGAATTATAAATTCTCGCTATTGATATAGCTGCAAATACTGAAATCAGCGGAATAAGTGGGATAAGATATCTCGGCAATCGCGAAGGAAACCATGCATAAAAGAAAAGATGCAAGATGAAATACAAGTAAATAAGAGAACTTTTTTCCTTTATACCTAAGAAATAGACACCAGGAATTGCAAAAATCAAGATCGTAATGGGTACTGCAAAGACAGCTACAACAGAGTAAAAAATCAAGCCCTCAAAAGGTCTTGAAAGAATTTCAAGAGCAGAATGTGTTTGAAAATACTCAAGCATATTAACGTCTGAATATTGATTTGATACACCACTTGACACTGGATCTCTCCATAATTCAAGAAAACCAAAACCCATAGGTGTACCAAACACAATGGTATTTCGCAAGAACCATGGAAAGGTAATAATTAAAAAACCTATAATAACCCAAATAAAAGCGATAAGTAAGTCTCTGGTATATTTTCTTTTTATTATATTGAAAATTAGTATGAGACTGTAGGCAAACAGTATTAAGATGCCTGCGTATCGACTTAGGTAAGCCAAACCTATAAACATCCCTCCTAAAAATTGATTTTGGATTTCCTTTTTGAATAACAAGAAGTAAAACGCACATAATGTAAAAAATACGAAAATGGTTTCAGTCATTGGAATTCCAGAAAACAACCAAAGTACAGGATTTACTGCAACAAATAATGCTGCGATGAGTCCTGAACGGTCATTGGACAATTTCTTGCCAATAAGGTAAACTGGAATCACTGTAAGACTACTTATTATTATCGAAGGAACAATTGCACTTTGATAAGTGACTCCTCCAAGTAAATAAGCCCCGCCGATAATTAATGGGTAAATTGGCGGGACTTTTTCTTCTGGATGATCGAATAATGTATAGCCTAATCCATGGGAAAGATTTTCACCTAGTATCAGAATACGAATTACATCAGGGATAACTAACCCTACTAAAGGGTTCATTCCTAAACACAATATTCGTAAAACCAATGCTAAGACAAAAATAATAAGTAAAATCTGAGTATTTCGTTCAAGGAATACTCTCTGAAGTATATCTTTGGTTTTCCTTATAACGGGAGCATACACCATATCATCACTATCTGTTGCCCATGAGATTTGACAAATAGCTTTAAGTGATTTTCGTATAAAACGTATCTAAATACTAACTGAAGTGAAATAATAGATCTCCTATTGGAAAATACGCTAACTTCCTACGGTTGTATATATCACAATATACAGAGGTTAAGAAAGTGAACATCTGTTTCATCACGTATCGTTTTCCACCAGATGTCACAGGAGGAGGAGAAATTTCAAATTATATTCTTATAAAAAATCTGGCAAATTTGAACCATAAAATAGTTGTAATCACAAGAAAACTCGATAATTTGAAGCCTCTAAAACAAGAAGATGGTATAGAAGTACAGCGTATAATCCCCGCGCCTTTTCCAGCTACAGGGTATCCTCTTGAGCCGTACTCTTTACTACTGGCGAAGAGGATAATATCATGTATAAAGAATAAGGATGTAGAACTAATTCATGCTTTAGATTTTAGAACTACACCTGGAGCAATAATTGCGAGCAAAATATTAAGAAAACCCATTTTAGTTACAATAAGAAATTATTGGCCGATCTGCCCACGCCTAACTATGTTTATACCAGATCAAGGAGAATGTGATGAATGTGCTCCCTCATCTATAATAAAATGCCTACATAAATGGAAAACTGGGCTTCATCATTACATCTTTATGGTTTTGAGACGAATATTTCTCAAAAAGGCTAACAAAATAATCTGTGTGAGTAAATATGTGAGAAATATTCTTTTTAAGACATTAAAAATCAACAAGAGTAAATTAGTAACGCTTTATAACATACCTAAATATCATAAATTTGAATCATCCAGTAAATCTCAAACAAACCTCAGACAAGAATATGGATTTTCGGAAGAAGATTTCATTGTAGGATATGTAGGTCGAATTACTTTCGAAAAAGGAATCGAGTATCTCATCAAAGCATTCGCTGATATTGTAAAGATAACGGATCAAATAAAACTTGTGATCGCTGGAGATGGGAATAAAAAAACCGAACTACAAGAACTTATGCAAGAATTAAAACTGAATAAATATGTTACTTTCACTGGATTTATCGCGCATGAAGATATCCCTTCATTTTATGAACTTTGTGATGTTATTGTACTTCCTTCCATATGGGCTGAACCATTAAGTCGCGTTTTATTAGAGACATTTCATTTTGGTAAACCAGTGATAGCAACAAAAACTGGTGGAACCCCCGAAATCATAAGAGATGGCGAAAATGGGCTATTAGTAGAGCCAAAAAACTCTGAACAACTAGTAGATAAGATTTTATTTCTCTATAAAAACCCTGACGTACTTAAACGGATTCAGGAAAAAGCCAAAAATCATTCAATCAAAAATTTGAATTCAAAAATTATGACAAAGAAATTCGTTAACATGTATGAAACAGTTCTCAGTAAGCATAGTTGATTATTTTCTATGCTTCTGCAGAATATACCATAAAATTGTCAGACTTCGACAATTTCACAACGCACACGCTTGAGAATCTCTTCCGCTACTTCTGGCGCTGCTTTCATAACATAAAGATACTTTGGTGTACGAATTTTTATCTTGACAATGTCTTTTAGTCTCTTAATACGTGCTTCAATGGCATTTTCGGAAAGTTTTAAGATTTCATCTGGGTCGGTAATTTGTTTTGGCAACATTATCTCCTCTTGATTTCTTTATGTCCTTATTTGGTGGGCGGGATGAGATTTTCAGAAAGAGCAATAATCTCTCTTTTCCTTTGAACTCACGACTTCCAGATCCATACATCAAGTGTATGAATACTCCGCCGCGTGAGGGCGGCGTCATAGCCAGCTAGACCACCCGCCCAAAGAATTATTGAATCTTATCCGGTTAATTCACGTTTTTTCCATCTAAGGTCCTTTGAACGACATCGCCGACATTTCTTTGCGCCAATAGGGTTTCTTGCATAGCATTTTCTACAAATCATGTGGTAAAGTAAGTGCTTCCTTGCGATTTCTCTCAGTTCTGGATCAGCTACCGGCATTCATTTGTCTCCTTTTCAATAAATTTCAAGTTTATAATTTTTTATGACACAATGCTGTCAAGTTTAGACTTTCATAGCTTTATAATCCTTTCGTTGAAGAAGTAAAGTCAAAATTTGAACCACAAAGAAGTTGTATTATTCTTTAGGTTCTTTAAATTTAATGGATTCAGCGATTGAATCTATTTTCTCTTCCATAATTGCTAAATGGCGTACGATTTCGGTGATGTCCCTATCTGTGTTTACTCTTGAGAGATATAGTTCATATGAAGTGAAAAACAAAATTATAACACCTAAAATAAGAGCTGCATTTAAAGGCAACTCGGTCATAAATATAACACTTAAAAACTCAAACATAAGTGGTTCAAATGAAATGAGGATCATGGAAGCTAAAAGCAAAATCCATATAAAGATCCAAAACAGCATTCCTCCAAGTCCAATTCTCTTACGATAAAACTGCCGCAATGTATGTATCACTAAAATGATCGCTGTTATTGCTGCAATTATTTGAATACTACGAAAAACAACCATTTAGCAACACCTAAGTTTTATCATGTTCGTTGATGGTTTTCTTAAAAATCTTTTATTAAAAATTCGGTTTAAAATTTAGTTGGTATTTATGATCCCAAATCCCAATTCTAAATCTTCTCTTTCAATTGTTATTCCAGCGTTCAATGAAGAACAATCCCTTAGAGAAGTACTTGATGCGATTTCAGTCGATATTCAACATGAGGTCATAGTTGTAGATGATGGATCCACTGATAATACATTTTCAGTAGCAAAAGAGTATCCTTATGTTAGGTCTGTACATCATATCCTTAACCGAGGCTATGGCGCTGCTGTTATCACCGGTTTTAGAATTGCGAAAGGTGATATCATCGTTACTATTGATGCTGACGCACAAAATGATCCTAAAGAAATCCCTGAAATTATAAAACCAATTATATTGGGTGAAACTGATGTAGTTATAGGTTCTAGATATCTTAATGAATCTAATGATCTTAATATCTCTCTAATTAAACGAATTGGAGAAAAATTCATTACTTTTGTACTGAGAAAAAAGTATGGACATAAGATTACTAATTCTCAAAGTGGATTTAGAGCGTTACGGAAAAATGTGTTAAAAGAAATTTTACCATTAACAGAGGATCGTTTTGGCTTTAATACAGAGTTTTTAACTCGGGTTCTCGGTTCAGGGTTTAAGGTTTTAGAAGTTCCAAAAAAAGAAGTTGAACGAAAACATGGTAAATCTAAAATAAAAGTATTTAGAGACGGTCTTAGAATTGTATATGCCCTTATTAAGTCAATTCTTGAATAAAAGAGCTGAATACGCGTGAACTTTTTCAAATTTCGTTTTCAAATGAAATACACACTTCTAATTCTGATTCTAATTATTCTACTTGGTTTAATAATTCGTATGATAAATTTAACCGGTCCGCCTGTCTGGGATGAAGCATATTATATTGTACATTCAGAAGAAATAAAACTAAATCCTTTCAAACATCCCACTTGGGGAGGACATCCACCATTATACGCTTATCTGCTTTTTTGTGTTCATCTTATCTTTGGCTCGTCAATCATAGCTTATAGAATGTTATCAGTGATTCTTGGGACCTTAACCATAATTTTAGTCTTTTATTTTGGAAAAATGCTTTATAATGAAACAATTGGCATATTTGCAGCCTTTATATTGAGTTTATTCCCGCCACATGTCATAATGAGTCGTCTCATAATGATGGATGTTGTCCTTGCTTTTTTTGGCACTTTAGCGCTATATGGCTATTATGCTGGCGAAATGAATAACTCTCGTAAATTAATGATTTTGGGGGCATTTTCAAGCATTTGTGCAATCTTGTCAAAGGAGCCAGGGATTTTAATCCCAATGATCTTTGTCATTTGGTGCCTCATTCAAAGAAGGTTTTCGTTCTACAATGCTCTAACGATTATCCCTCCCTATTTTGTATACGCCATTTGGAAGATTTGGGCGTTGTTAGCCGACTATCGCTATTCTGCTCACGGCGTGGATTATACAATATTAGATTTGATTACCCAACAGGCTCAATTCGAATCATTACCAATTAGCTATGTTAAAATATTCGGAGAAGATTACCTTCTCTTATTTTTTATTATATTATTAATTGCAACATACGCGTTCCGTATCAGAATTCAAAACAGAACTACTTTCAATATTCTGCTTCCCATAATCCTCATAGTACTTCTAGGGCTCCCACTTGGATTCTATTTGATACAAGAATTTGTTTCCATTCCTCCCACTACAAGTATTGTAGATCTCATTGCATTATCCTTGTGCATCTGTTTTTGGGGACTTTTTACTCTTTATAGTTTGCAAGAGAATGGCAACGAAAAATTTTTACTCATTTGGAGTCTTTTCTGGCCAATTGTGTTTATGCTAAATCCAAAAGTCAGTTGGCAATATCTACTTCCTATCTCTCCTGTCTTAGCTATTCTTATTGGTAAAGAATTGTTATTTTCTTTTACAAAAAATTGGAGTTGGAAGTTATTTGGCGTTACAACTCTCTCTGGGAGCATCTATCTATATATTATGTATGCATTTACATCGTATCTTATATTTTCACAAAATGATCTTTTGACGTTCCTTTTTGCATTCTAAATTTGACATCCTCTTTACTCTATAGGATCGGAGATCCACGGCTTTGCAATCAGGTTAAATAGTCTTGTTTAATTCTCTTTACGAAATTGTATATCAAATAACACATTGGAAGGCTGAAAATAATATAATAAAATACGGGAACCTGTAAAAAAGAATTATAGTAAAAGAAACCAGGGATATGAATGCCAATATATCTTAGTGCATCTAGAAAAGGCAAAATTCTCCCTCCCTTGTAAGCATAGTTGAATATATTAGCATATATGTTTGTTAAGATAGCTCCTAATCCAGAAACAACTCCAAAGGCTAAACATAAGCCTCTTATTATTTCTAATACTTTTAGATTAACGGAATAATACCTTAGTACTATATAGGTCATTACTAAAAGAAGTGTAGTTATTGCCAAGTTGTGATTTATTTGATTAAGTTGTGTCCGGTTCATACTTGCTATTAGATCTATACTATCGTATGAGTGAAAGAGTACTTGTACTAACGTCTTCTCAACATATATCGCATATAAATTTCCACCTACAAGGCCTGCTATAATACCAAGATTTACTTTACGTGTCAATCCTTCTTTTAAGAGATTTTCAATAAATGCACCACTTGATAAACAAAGAAATGGTATCAATCCCATAAAATATCTAACATTAAAACAATATCCTAGTGGTGAGGATGTTACAAGCGATCCCCATCTGTAAGATGATCCATAAAATAAAACAATAATTAAAAATGTGAGTATGAGCATTTTTGATTCTTGTGGTTTCTTTCTATAAAGATAAACAACACCTGGTAAAGAAAAAACCAAAAAAGGTGACGATTCAATTAAAGAAGAATGAAAAACATGACCCCACGGTGTATCTTTGTAAATATACACGATTAACATATTCCATAGAGCGTATGGGAGGTTCTCTACTTCAAATAATGCTAAACTAGATTCATTAACTGGACGCGCAATTCCACTAAAACTATAGGGGGTTGTAAATGGATTGCCAAATGCCACATAATGATAAACAAAAACAGGAATGCTTGTAATACACGCTGTACTTAAAAATATCATAAGATTTCTAAAATTCCTTTTTTTTAAATTTTCAGGCATCAATGATATGTACACAGCTATGGGAATACCATAAAGCACTTCATCATACCGTACCATGAAAACAATTCCCAAACTCATTGCAGAGATAAACAAATACCGTAATTTTTTGTTTTCTCTGAAGAGGAAGACGGAATATATCGAAAGGGTCACAAAGAATAAGGAAGTTGTGTGATTCCATATCTTTACTGCATATTCGATCACAAAAGTTCCAAAAATAAATAATATTGACCCCACACTCGCGGTAAGTTCACTAAACATCTTTCCCAACTTAAAAACCAAAAAAGCAGTAAGTGCGAAGAAAAGTATGCTTGTAAATTTTATTCCTACTTTTCCTGACCCACCTAATGCTTTAAACAATAGATAAAATGGAACTGCAATGAATTGATAGCCTGGTGCGCGTCCGCTGTAACATTGTTGATTATAACATACTGAGCCGAGAAAATATTCATGGGAACTAATCTTTCCTGATTCTGCGACTAACATAATAAAAATATAATAGTCCGTATTATCCCAACTGAATTCATACGCCCCATCTGTAACAAATAGCAACCCTAAAATAAGTGAAATCGCAAAAAAACTGATTGCCTTTTCATTAGAACTAGTTCTTTCCCAAATGATCTTCAAAATGGTATATATCTTATCTAGGTAATTTAATCTCTGTTTAAAAAACAGAGTAAGTGGTACCATCAATATTAGCAAAGCAAGGGTAATGTACAGAGGGATTAACAAATCAATAAAGCCTCCATTAGGGCATCAAAATTCACTGTTTCCATTATAAATATTTGTGATAGTTGTTACAATTCATTTCTGCAACAAATCTGTTTATAATGATACTCAATCTCTTAGGAGAAAATACGCTAGCACTCTACCAAACAGAGATTTAAAAATTAAACATCTGTTTTATTAATATCGCTTTCCTCTAGATGTTACGGCAGGAGGAGTACTTTCAGACTATGTCTTTATAAAAAGACCTGCAAATTTGAACCACGAAGTAATTGTACTTAAAAAATTGTAAGTAGTAAATAACTGATTTTCAGTCCCAGGCGCATATCGACGATTTTATGTTTCATTCCATAATAGTTTCAAGGATAACATGGGCAGAAGTCTTTTTAACTCCTGAAATTGCTGCAAGGTCTTTTAGAAAAGAGTCTAACTTAGCACGTCCAACCTGTGCAATCAAATCTAGTTCTGATCCAGTCACCCGAAATAACCGTTGTGCTCTTAACGCCTTAATTTGGTCGTATGCTTCTTTTCGTCGTTCAGGATCGATCTGTATAAACACGAATGCTTCAGTTACAGATTCGCCAAGGGCTTCCATGGCTTTGTTTGTGAGGTCTATAAAGCCTCTACCAGTGCGGATAAAATCTATGTCTCTTAGCTTTCTTAGGTGGTTGGATAGGGCCTGACGGGTTATACTTAATTCATCACTCAGTTCATTTTGAGTTAAGACAATGGTGTGAACCTTTACGCTTTTTCAGGCACCTTAGAGCGGGAAGATCAACTCAAGTGGTGATTCCTGCAGCGTAAAGTTTTTTCAAGATCTGTAATTGTCTATCTGTAATTTTAACAACATTGCTGGCCATGTTATATCCTCCGTTATTCTTGTTTACATGGCATTAAAATGGAATTTACATATTTACACATTTAATTATTTATTTGTAAAAAAAAGCTTACATATTAAAAAAGTTGTGCAAGTTTTCAAATCAAAAACTGATTCTGATGTCAATATTATGATTATTTATAAAACCGTGAAATTATTTACGAAATTCCAAGTTTTATGATAATCATATATCAATTATAATAAGCATGTAAAAAAAGAAAAAAAGAGAGGTTTGATGTCAATACCAAAGATGCAATGGACACTTTTTTTGAGATTTGGTGACCTACCTCGTGCGAAAGCCTCGAGGCTTCCTGCTTCAACGACAGACTCGATCCCCTTGCGGGTTACGGAGGTCTTATCTCCACAGGCTTAACATCCCTACGCCCCGTAGGTACTGCTAACGGTCGTGATGCAATCGGAGTATGCACCTTATCTTCAAGTGTGCGCATGATCCCTCCAATTGTTATTGATACCTTTCTCATACTACAGACCCCTCGATGCACGTGATGAAAGTTAACGCAAATTACCGCAACTCATCACCACGCTGAAGCTGTGGTGATTTCTTGCTTAACTACTCGTAAATAATGCGTTTTTTCGTCTTCCTAAACCGCGGTGTATCCTAACGAAATGATAAAAAGGGCGTCATATTCAAAAAGGTAGTAGGATTACGGAAGTGTTAAAATAACTCCTTCTGGAAAGCTATAGAACTGCGCAACGAGATTCGCATGAGAACCCCCCTTAACAAAAGATTGATAAATAGATTGAACTATACGGGGAGCAAAGCAAATACAACGAACATGAAATCGAGGTTCGTCAATGCCAGAAAGTAACATCATATACGTCGGTTCCAAACCAGTCATGAACTATGTACTCGCAGCTATCACTATATTTCACGGCAATATTAAGGAAGTCTTGATTAAAGCAAGAGGACGTGCAATCAGCCGCTCCGTAGATGTTGCAGAGATAATAAAAAACAAATTCTTAACGGATATTAAGGTGAAAAGTATAACAACAGGAACAGAAATGTTAAGAACAGAAGATGGGAATGAATTTAATACCTCAACGATCGAGATTATCTTGGAAAGAGGAGGCGACTAATGGATATCTTCGAAATATCCACAAAGAGATATGGACGATTCAGTAGCGGGAGAGAGTTAACATGAAAGGACCCTTTTGCAATTTCTGTTTACAGACAGGTATTCTCTGTGGTAAGTGCCAATCTCTTATTGATTCAGGAGAACTTACTAACGTTGATATCAGTGTCGCAATGGCGCTTAATAAACTGGAGCAAAGACATAATGAACTAAAAGATATTACATTCTTTCGTGCAGTCGAGGTTGGTTCATTAATCATTGTATTAGTTGGAGAAAATGATTTGTCAGCAATTCTTGGACATCGTGGGAAAGTCATTAAAGAACTTGAACAAAATCTTAAGAAAAAGATTCGTGTTCTCGAAACTTCATCCTCTACAGGAAAGTTGGTTGAAGATTTGCTAGCTCCCGCTGAAATAGCAGGTATTAATACTATCTGGCTTCCAGACGGCACAAAAGTAAAAAAAGTTAGAGTGCGTGGACAACGTGGAAAACTGCCTGCATCTGTGGATACCCTTGAAGATGTGGTCCAAAAACTAACGAATGAACCTATTCGCATTGTCTTTGAGTGAACTACCACCTAACAAGTTAGGTAGCTTCTGCCCTCATAGACTGTTCTGCTTTGCCAACACGGTTGGTAACATTCAGCCTACTCATCGACAGTTCTGGGCTGGTCTACAACAGCCCCCGTCCCTCAAGGGACACTTGAGGAAACGACAATACCTTCATTGGTACTGTGTCTTGTTTACGCGGTCACGCCAAGCCAGACACCTCAGTGTACTGCATACCAATATTGCATCTACTGCTTTTTAGTTTTTAGGGAGACCTGCGTAAAAGTGAAAACACTATAAATAATTAACTCCCTCATCAAGTTGAGGGATCTTCTTGCGAGGTTGCAATAAACGTTACTTTTCTGTTTCATCAAAAGGATTATAAGAAAATTCTATTTTCCATTTTTGTGACTAAGATTTCTTAGAATTTTGAAAAAATAGATTAGTTGTGCATTTTATTAATGCTGATTTAAATTGGCTAAGAGTTAGTTGGTATCATAAATAGCGATGTGAGGGACTTTCATGGAGATAGACAAGCTTGAGAATTGGCGACGAACCCATTATAGTGATCAAATCGATCTTGAAACACTTGAAGGAAAAGAAATTATAGTATGCGGGTGGATAAAACAAACTCGTGATCTTGGAGGCTTAAAATTCGCTATTTTACGTGATAATTTTGGAGAAGTGCAAATCACATTTCCTAAAGCCAAACTTGATGAAAAATTGTTTGATAAGGCAAATTCTCTTAGAAATGAAATGCCGGTAGCTATTAAAGGTATCGTCAAAATTGATAAACGATCTCCAACTGGTTTCGAACTGATTCCAACTGACCTTAAACTATTAAATAATGTAACTGCAAATTTACCTTTAGATCCTACCTATAAAGTGAAAGCAGATCTTGATACACGTTTAGATAATCGTATTTTAGACTTACGTTCTACTCAAGCGCATGCTACCTTTATTATCCGCCATAAAGTTACGACAGCTATACGCCAATTTTTTGTAAACCGACGCTTTATCGAAATCAACACACCTCGAATAATTGCTACTGCGACTGAAGGCGGAACAGAGCTTTTTCCAATAGCTTATTTCGAGAAAGAGGCGTTTTTAGCCCAGAGCCCCCAGCTGTATAAAGAACAACTTACTACCGTATTTGATAAGGTTTACGAAATTGCGCCCATATTTAGGGCTGAAGAACACTCAACTACTCGTCATCTCAACGAACTAATGATGGTCGATATTGAGATGGCGTTCTGCAATTATAATGATGTAATGAATGTACTTGAGAACCTAATTCACTATGTCATTTCTGATGTAAAAAATAACTGTGATAAGGAATTAAACATCCTGAAAAGTGATTTACAAATTCCAAAACTGCCATTCAAAAGGTATACGTACACGGAAACCTTAGAATTATTGGCAAAAAATGGCTATGAACTCTCCTGGGGAGATGATATTGGAACTGACGCCAGTCGAAAACTAGGATCAATTATAAGTGGTCCCTATTTTATTACGGAATGGCCTTCTGAAGGAAAACCCTTTTACATACAGTCAAGGGCCGATAAACCCGAAATCAGCGAATCTTTTGATCTTATGTATGGTTGGATTGAGTTAGCCTCAGGAGGAACACGTGTTCACGAAAAAGAAATCTTGATTCAAAGGCTAATTAATCAAGGACTAACTCCAAGTTCATTTGATTTCCATCTCAAGGTTTTCGATTGGGGAATGCCTCCTCATGCTGGATGGGGACTTGGTTTAGCTCGTCTCGTCATGGTTTTAACAGGAAAACAAAATATCCGTGAAGTAGTGGTCTTTCCGCGCGATAGAACAAGACTAACTCCCTAATTTTCGTAAATGGGAGTCACCAAATCTGTTTTCATCAACTCACGTAGAAGTACAGTAGCATATGATCCTTTTCCTAATGAAAAAGTTATTTTTACCATATTTCTATCGTCATTTAAATGATCTTTATTGATTTCTAACACTTGAAAGTCTTTTATTGGCATAACGACGGGGCGATATCCTCCTTTTGAACTTGCTTCTGGGTAAGATTTTATGCGAAACATTGATGGTTGAATTTCTTCCTCTTCAAGAATTTCGTTAAATAAATCACCAACAATTCCTGCAGGAAATAAAGAAAGTTCATAGCCTATTAATGGGGCAACAAAAGTGGTGTTCATGTTATCTTGATTTTCTTTGAAAAGGTCTACGCTCCCATTTAAAGTTTGAACTATATCCCCAGTTATAGGTTTTAAGGAAAGCCCTTTTTCTATACGTAGACTAAGAAATTTGTTAAAAATGTAAGATTGAAAAGCATGAATAAACATTAGACGGAGTCCCTTTGATATCTTTCTAAAAGCATTGATAAAATCATTGGGGTGCCTCACTAAATGATTCATCATTGCTAACTCTGGCTTATACCCTTTTGGAAAATTCTTTAGAGCGTTTCTGTAGTTTTTTGTTTCATTAAGTTCCATTCTAGCAAGGATAGCTTCCTTTGATTCTAAAGGAGACGTTGTTGTTAGATAAATCTCCGCTGCTTTTTTGAAATTTCCTTGAATGAATGCTTTACCTACAAGATGTGTAATTGGGCGGAGAGTTCCAAAACGTTGATGTCCAAAAAAATTAGGTAACCCACCCATCATTTTAACAACTTCTTGAAATTGCGCAATGGATTGCTCAATTTTCATTTTTGACTCTCTTATATCTCGTATGATGATTGTGAAGTTATTTCCCCATAAATCACCGAGTTTAACAGGTTTGTTGGCATAGACTGGATTCAAGATTTTCACGTCCTTGATGCGAAGCTTCAGCAATTGTTCTGGAGGAATTTTCCATGCACTCATTCGTTGAATTGTCACAGCCCGTCTATCCTTGGTTCCTGCTAAAGAAAATCGTTTCCTGCTGGTTTTGAGACGCCGAGAAAGAATTCGAATTAGGCGATGATTATCCCAATCATATTTTTGAAGGGAAAATATAGTATAATCACCATTTTGATCATCGTTCTCTATCCCTTGTTGAGCATCGATCGGAAGTAAAATACCCTCAGGTGTAATTTCTCGTACGACAAAATCTTCCACTAATTGTTTAATTCTTCCTCCAATTCCAGGTTGAGGTGTCACATAGTACTTCAATCCAGTGGCTCTTTCAGAATTGAATTCTACCAGTTCGGCCAATTTCTTTCCCTTCAAAAAAATAGGTGTTTCTTTCCCTCAAACTGATTTTCTGTAACTCATTCACTAAAAGAATAGTTTAAATCGGTTAGATTAGTATCGTCTTATTCTAAATAAGCTGAAGTTGACCTGTTATTTTGTCAATAATTTCTGATTTGTCAGGGCCAATACCTAACGCAGTAGTAGTCCCTGGCGGTAACTCTGTGAGCCCAGCATCTTTAATGAGTGCACAAGAAACCTTAAGTTGAAGTGTGTTATTGTAAAGTTCTAAGAGTTCTTCAAGTGATTCAACGCGAAGTGCTACTTTTTTCGAGCTACCATTTTTCCATTTCTTCCATATTTCTCTATTTTCTCTTTTTGCAACTTCAGAGGACTCTACAGCTGCATGACACGCTTGAACAATCATTTTTCCTTTACTCATTTTGAGATCAGTCCTTATAACCATGACCATTTTGTATTCGTATGCTTTTGAAGTCGCTGATGTCATTTCATTCCACTTCTCAATTTTGTTAATATGAATTCTTCTTATACTATGAGAGTTTTTCCTGAAAAGCGCATCGATTTTAGGATTCTTAATCTGTCAAGTACCTTTACTTCTAAGTAGCTTAAAGTCGAATATTTTAGTTATAGGTTTTATTCAGGAAATTTGTTAGTACGAAAAGAATTTAAAAGAAAGGACTTGTAGGATTTCCTATTACAATTACCTTTACTTATCTTATGCATTATCTAATTGAGGTATATCTTTTACATGCTTAAAATCTTGAGATATACATGGAAATAGCATATCCTCAAATTTTATGCGTTTTAGGAGGTGATGGCTATCAGCCAAATCGAAATGCCGAAGTGTTCATGCTGTGGGCATCTTATATCGCCCGAAGATATTGGTAGCGTACGTTTCTCATGCCCAAATTGTGGGGACATAACAATTTTCAGATGCATGCGTTGCCGTAGTTTTGGTAGAAACTATCGATGTCCTAAATGCGGCTTTGAAGGACCATAAAGTACTATAAGTGAACGTAATGAAGGACCATAAGCAATTTCAAGCAGCTGTCCTGTTTGATGTAAACTAATGGAGGTAAATTTCATGGGTAAAGTTCTAGCATTGCTGAAAGTAATGCCTGCGAGTGTGGATATAAATTTAGAAAATCTTAAAAATGAATTAGGAAATGTAATGCCCCCTGAAGCAACCCTTCGTGGAGTTAAGGAGGAACCAATAGCTTTCGGCCTTGTTGCACTAAAAGTATCTATCGTGATGGACGATGTTGCTGGGGGCACCGATGCAATTGAGAACGCCTTTTTAGCCTTAGAAGATGTTTCAGAGGTACAAGTGGAAGCGGTTTCTTTATTATAAGCAAGAATATCCACTTCTCCTTTCCTATATTTTTGATTTTTATTGTAATGACTTACTATAAATGAGGCAAAACTGTTTTATATTGTCATCTACTTTCCCAAGAATATAAAACTTATGTTGAGGCAAAGTACATGAAGGCAGTGGTTTTAGCTGGAGGGTTAGGGACACGACTACGTCCGTTAACTTACGTCATGCCAAAAGCTATGCTTCCAGTTGGTGATAAACCAATTATTGAACATATAATCGTCTATCTCGCCTCTTTCCAAATGATCGACGAGATCATTATAGCAACGGCATATCTAGGACGATACATCGAGGATTATCTGAATGAAGGTGAAGATTGGGATATTTCAATTAAGTATGCGCGAGGTAAACGTCCGCTTGGAACTGCGGGACAACTTAAAACGGCTGAATCTTTTATTGATGACACCTTTGTGCTGATTAATGGAGATATTTTAATCGAAGTCGTCATTTCAGACATGATTAAGTTTCATAAGAGCAAGGGAGGAACAGGTACGATTGCATTGAAGCCCTATTTCCTCCCCGTTAAATATGGTGTGATTGATACTGATGCTGACAATTTAATATTAAACTGGCGAGAGAAACCAAATATCCCGCTTACAATGAACATTGGACTTTATGTGCTCGAACCAAAAATCTTTGACTATATTCCACCTGACAGGGCTATGAGTCTTGAGAGAGAAGTTTTTCCAAAGATCATTGCCTCAGGAGAAAAACTCTATGGCTTTAAGACAGAAACCAATTACCTCGATATTGGAGACTTAGAGAGCTTAGATAAAGCACATCAGGAATTTCTATCCAAATTCACACTATTGTGATAGATTTTCAATTGTCTCTCGAAATGAGATTTTTCGCTGATTTGATTGGAAATATATGTCTTTTTCAAATTATCGTTCAATTTTAGTCTAGCAGTTACGTGTATATTCCAGACTTTAAAACTTTATAATGTAGAAAAAACATATGTCAGGTAGTTCAAAAAATAGTTCTGCACAATCCTTTAGTACTAAGTTCTTCTTATAGTATATTTTATGTTGTACAATGCACAAAATTGTGCTCTCTTTGGGTGAACAGATTGAAATTATTTGAACTTGCAAAGCATGCAATTGAAATTATAAAGTCCGCAGGAGAAGAAGGCATCATCAATCTTGCATTAGCTAAAGAATTAGACATGGCTAGACGTCGAATTTATGATATTATCGCGATCTTGAAAGCCGCAAAATTAGTTAAAACAACACGTGAGAAAAAAGGCACCATGGTTACTTGGATTGGTTCTTCTTCAGATTTACCTAAAATTGCACCATTATCTCAGACATCTTTTATTTCTGAAGAACCAAATGAATTGATTAATGATCCTTATTCCTTCAAACAAACTTCAGAGTTTCATAATGCGAATGCAGTTCTATCAAAATCCTTAAATTATCCCTTAAATAGAGTCATGATCGATTCTCCTTGCCTTAAAATACGTACGACTTCAAAGATCACACGAATTAAGCCAATAGGCATTATGGAATTACTTGTTGAATGCGAAGAAGATGATAGTCCAGGATTTATTATCGAAGCGCCCCAAGATGAGAATCGCAAAGTAAAAGAAGCAGAACGTGCACTTGTAGATGTGCGCTAGTTAGCAATTCAAAACTGAAAATAAATCTTTTTGATTGTCTGTATTAAAGACTTGGTTTTTTGTTTATCACTCCTCCGCAAGAACCCCCCTCAAATTTGTAGGGTGGTAGTTCACTCAATACAAAAGTATAATGAAATCGTGATTTAGTTTTCTAAACGTAGAACGTAAGAAAGCTAATTTCAAAAATTCCATTACTCTTTTTTCCTGATTGTAATATCCGTCCTACCAGTTTTGACATCCTTAAAATAGTCTAATCCCTCTAATATCTTGCCTACAATGTTTACCGGACTATATGGCTCAATCTTATCATAATAGACACATATACTTTTTCCTAAGGGCCAATAAGCAATGTCGCCCTTATCAATTTCTTTTGTTGATTTCTCTAATCCTATTGTGCCAGGTATTCGAATAGCTGTCTGTGCATTTTTGTATACAGATGCTTTTTCTGTGTGAGGAAGAATGTCTAATATCGCTGCGTAAGTAAGAGGTGCCTTAATACGATGTAATTCACCGATAGCAGAGTTCTCTCCAATTTCAAAAACTATTTGCACCTTTGAAATCTCGCTCATCTAAACACCGCACTTCACTTATCATAAAAATGCTATTTTGTAATTTAAATAATAAGATCAAATTTTTCTGAGTAGAAATTCAAAAAGAAAAAACAAATGTTAGAATTGAGGGAGTCAATGGATAGATCTAATCAACAAATAATTCACGAACTCTGTCTGTTAGACCGGTTGTATGGGCTTCTCTCTCTATCTTTCTAATGGCGCGGATAACTTGAATCTCATCCCCAGCCTTCTGACCTAAAATCCATATCCTGCCATTCTGACCAACAGCAATTCTTGCTTGAGTTTGCTCTTTAATCATGTTGATCATAGATCCTTTACGTCCAATCAGTCGAGGTATCTTTGATGGAGGTATTTCAATTATTGTGCCACCTCTCAATTTTCCAAGGTCTCGACCTTTTACTGTTAGGGCAGGATCTTGGAGGCGATCAAATGCGATTATTTTTGCGACAATGATATCTCCTATGTCAAATATCTCCCTAAGGTCAGATTTTGATGCATTGAATGGTCGTCTTATGACATTTGAAATATGAAGAATGCCAGCGTAAGGTGAACAGATGTCCACATGCCACGAAGTGAGAGAAATATTATACACTTTCCCAATTACGATGTCATCTATATAGGGTATATACGATCCTGCCAAAGCAGTAACATAAATCGTTTTTCCTTTGAGTGCTGCTAATCCGATTAGGGATGCAATAATCTTACCATTTTCTCGATATGCCCCCTCGCCAGCATTAAAATCGCCTTCAGCGAGTAATTCACCTGGTACTACTAATTGCCGATTTTCAAAAAGTACTGACATAATTTAAAGACCTTCTCTTATTTTTTATCCTCTACTATTTTTATTTGAGCCCGACCTTTCGTAAGATGGTTGATTTCATCTTTAAGTGCGCTCTGAAGTCCCGCTGGGATATCAATAATCGCAACCCAACTCCCGTCATTTTGCCATTCATCTTTTTTGATAGTTCCAAATCGAGATACAATACCGTAACCCTTTCCTGTGAACTCAGCAGGAATTTTAACTGCAACTTGAAGTTTTTCCATACGAATCGGGATCTGTGCCGAGATTTCTTTAACGATTCTTTTTGCTTGAGCTTCAACTTCCTGAAATGGATCTATTGATACTTTTGCCTCATCTATAGCACGTTCGATTCGTGAAGGAGGATGTGGAAGTTTAGTTTGCGGATTTATACTGTTTCTGACGATATAATCTATAACTTGGATCCTTTTCTCTTCTAGCATCCGTTTTCGTTGCTCTGAAGTTAGATGGATTTCACCGTCAGCTAAAACAGTTCTTGCAATTTCGAAAGGATCATTAGTTTCAAATATTTCCTGCAATTTTTCTTCAGATGCCTTTAGCCCTTTATGAACGTCTTCGAAAATAATATCTCCCTCAAGGATTTCACGAATGTCTATGTCCTTTCCTGATCTATAATCCTGAGCTAAATCAGGATCTACTAATATTTCAAATCGTTCTCCATGAGTTATTAGTCGTGCTACAACTAAGTCTCCCCATTCAGGAATACGTGTATCTCCGCGAAGTCCCATAAAAACAGCCTACATACGCTCTATATATTTGGTAATCTCCTCGTCAGAAACCTTCTGTAGTTTCTTATCAACTTCATTAATTATAGAAATTTCAACCTTGGTTGAATCTAGTTCAGCTTCAATAACCTGTTTTAACGCATTTAATGCTAATAATATCATACCATCCATATCTAAAGTAGATTCATATCCTTGTTCCAAAACTTCTGTAACTGTTTGTGCGCCTGCTCCAATCACTGCAGCTCGATGTCCCCAATAAGTCCCTGACGGATCAGTCATAAATAGATGCGATCCTGTATCATCACAACCAGCAATAAGCAATTTTACACCAAATGGTCTCACACCTGCGTGTTGTGTGTAAAGTTGTTTTAAATCACCGATTTTCCTTGTTAACACTTCAACAGTAATTGGTTCGTCATAAGTAAGCTTATTAATTTGAGAGTTAATTCGCGCTTGATTGATTAAGATCCGTGCATCCGCTGTCAGGCCAGCTATAGCAGCACCAATATGCTCATCGATTTTAAAAATTTTTTCTATGCTATTTGCTTCTACAAGTTTACTGAGAATGCGTTTTTCAACGGCTAAAACAACACCTACTCCATCCACCTTAATTCCAATTGCAGTCGTTCCTCTTCTTACTGCCTCTATTGCATATTCAACTTGGAATAATCTTCCATCTGGAGAAAATATTGTGATTGCACGGTCATATCCCAATCCTGGTGCGGCAAACATGTTTAAACCTCCATAAGTCAGAGTGAATCTTTGTTATATATAAAAATGTGTGAAATCAAAACTACAAAGCGTCTTTTATATCTTTCATAAAGCTCCATTAAAAGGCTTTTCATATATCCATTAAGATATACTAGATAAAGTAACATAAGTCACTATAAACTAAAACTATATCAACAGATACCTATTCCTTTTGTCTCCTATATGTTTAATGTATCTATCTTCTAGGAGTTTAATAGTTAATTAGAAAAGTTTAAGAAGCCAGATTGTTTGAACTCCATATATCCCCTGATATTTAGAGGAGGTTATCCAATGGGTAAAGGACAAAAGAAAAAACCAATTGCAAAAGCTGATAAGAAGAAATGGGGCGAAAAAACCGCGAAGACAGTAGAAAAAACTAAGCGGAGCATCCACTTTGAAGCTGATTTAATGAAATCAATAAAGGATGATTTGCCAAAAACAAAATATATTAGCCCAACTCTAGTTGCCGAAAAGTATGGCGTACGAGTAAGTACGGCAAAGCTTATGCTCGAAGATTTAAGGAACGAACAGTTGATCGAAGAAGTAGCCCATACACCAAGAATTAAAGTTTATAAACCAGTAAGTGCCAGTTAAATCCAGCAATAACTTATCCCCTAATTTATTCTTGACTGCTTTTTTGAAGCCTAAAAACAGTTGTAAAAAAGACTTCAAGTTATTAACATCGAGCTGAAACAATAAAAACTGAGAATTCGGAAGTTGAACTCACTATCCCCAAAGACAGTTCTGGTGTTCTTAACCTAGAAGGCTACATTTTTTGAGATTTTACCTTTTTTTTGGGCACAGTTAGCTTCATTCATTGCTAAGATTGACGTATAATAGATGAAATTGGTTTTATTGGGGCTTTTTCTAACCATTTACTAATATCCTAGAACCAAAAAAAACATAAAACAGGGATGAGCCATAAAAAAGGAGGGACTCAATTGCCTAGGGCGAAGAAAAAGAAAAAAAAGACGACCCGAAAAAAGGTGGCTGAAATCTCAGTAAATGCCAAAGTACTAGAGAAATTAATTGAAGGCGTACAATTAGGCGATTTGCAGCAATTAGTTGAATCATGGGGCTATAACATAAAAGAAAATGAAAAAATAAAGCAAAATATCGATCTTTTAAATGCATTAAACATAAATGCTTTTTCAAGAAGTCAGTTTGCTGATCTTTGGGCGTTAAAATCCCTTAAAGGCAAAGTTTGGAAAAAATACAAGGTGATTGATCCTCTTCCTGCCAGATTAGGCATAACAACCTTAAAAAAAGGATTAAAAACTGCGCTTAAGTCAGAAGACGCAGATAAAAAATATACACCACAGGTTTTCAAAATAAGTCGTGATCTATTTCATATCGTTTTGGAATTTATTGATAAGCCCTTTCTAGTAGAAAATGGAAGCGCATTCTCATATCAACTAATTGAACCTATTAAGCGAATTTCTAGCATTTTAGATCGTAATGAAGAGATAGTTTATATTGAAACCAATGACGGAAAAAATCTAGTTGATTCCAGAAACTTCGAAATTCTTGAAAATGTCCTGAAAAAAACTCTTAAAACATCGTTTGAACGTGTTAAAGTCAGACCTTTTGAATTAAAAGAAATTGCGGATAAAAGCTCAAAAAGTTGGAAAAAAGTTGTTTTTGTTACTCCTAGGGAAATTAGCGGTATTGAAGGAGTGGATCGAATAACGGTCGAAGGCAAGGATGTAGTCTTTGGTCTCAAAGACATTGCAAGTCGCCACGAGGTCAATCTGGAGAAAGTTGGCGCGTGGTCAATTATTGAAAATGACGAATTACTGTTATCGTTAGATGGTAGAGTAAAAAAGTTGTCCTTTTTGAATAAGGAATAAGTAGACGTACATCATTTTTAATTTAATTTACATTATTAATTGAGTTGCAGTTTTTCTTGCAAAAGTCAAATATCCCGTATGGTGAGATATAAATTTATTTGGACGTGTAGCACCTTCTTTTGTTTTAATTTCTCTAGAAAAGCATTCAAGTGTCTGTATATCATGGAAATTTTCTTCATCAAGTTTGCTAACGGTTTTTTCTATTTGATTAAACGTTGGACTAAAAGAGACAAAATAACCCCCATCTTTAAGAGCATGCTTTGCAGTTTGAACAACTAACCAAGGGGTATCAAGATCAATCACAACAGCATCGACGTTTTTTTCCACGATTCCTTCCATTACATCTTGATTATATTGAACAACACAATCATACACTTTTGCTTTTGCAATATTCTCACTTGAAATTTCAAAAAAATCTTCTCTTTTTTCATATGTGAATATTTTTCCATTTGGACGAACATAATATGCCAAAACTGACGTCAGGGCACCGCTACCAGTTCCTGCTTCTACTACACGACTGCCAGGACCTATTCCTGTCATCATCAAAATGAGTCCAATGTCTTTTGGATACAATACCTGAGTTGGACGCCGAAACTTATGAACATAATCAAAAGGAACAGGTTGGAAGATCCAGCATTGTTTATCTTTTGAGGTCATAATTGGAGAACCATAGGGCTTTCCAACCACATTTCCGATTTTGATAATTCCAATATGTGTATGAAACTCTTTGTTTTCCTCAACCTTTACAAGCCAACGTTTTTTCCTTCCATGCATTAGCAAAATGTAATCTCCCAGTTTTATTGTATTCTGTGACACATTTCTCACCATACTTAATTTATCGTTAAAAGGAAATGGTTTTATTAAAAAATAAGAAAAAATCAAATATTATAAATCTAGATGATCACTTAAGTCCGAGTTTATCGAAGATTTGATCATAAAATGGGTAAGCGTCTACAATCTCTGCTTCTTCCGGTTTTTCTATGCCCTTCGCTACGTTTTGGCGAAAACTAATCCATTTCTCAAATTCTTCACGTTCTGGTAATTGATATCCCCGCAACCGAATTGCTTCGACCATCGGCATTATGGACATACCAGGCTTTATTGGACCAAATAGTTGAATGTAGCGTCCTTTGATTAGAGAATTGATTGCATCATCAGCACGAAGAACGAATTCCACCCAGACGGCATTCTTGTAAGATGTTTCAGCAAGCTTCCATGAATTTTTTGCCGAATTTAAATAACTCTTGATTTCCTGATCTAAAGATTCAGCTTGATATTCAAGTACTGTAGGTTCCGTAGATTCTGTTTGATACGACGATATAGTCTCAGGTATTCCTGAGATACTTTCTTTAGCAGGTATTTTCTGTTTTCCGAACCCTTCAGTGAAATAGTTCTTCTCACGAAGTAACAAAAATACAATTATAGCTTTCATAAAGATTAACCCGAACATGGGTAATGCAATAAGTGTATCTCCTGTTAGAATCACATATATCCCGGTAAGTCCAACAAGTCCAACGGTTTCTAGGATTCCGATAACTAGACCTGCTAAATAAGCGATTCTAAGTCTTCTACGAGTAAGCAATGACAATACAAGATCTATAACTCCTACAATTACGAGAATTAAGCCCCCCATAATTCCTCCTTCTGCTGCTAAAAAAATCATTGCTGTAGCGCCGTTTATGAGCATATACGCCGCAAAGAAGAAATACATCAGTATGATAACATTGATACTACGGGGTCTCCCTATTTGCGGGCTTCTTGCTGGTGTGCTTACGAATTTTCTTTCACTCTTCGGTACATCAAAATAATGCCCACATGATGGACACACTGAGTAATCATATTGCACAAAAGTCTTGCAGTTTGGGCACTGCTTCACACGTTTTTCTTCTGAAGTCTCATTTTCCATGTTTTTCGCCTCTACCGATGCAAAAATTTTCATTTAGTGTAACAAAATCAGATATTTAAGTATGTATTGTGAGTCAATTCAACTCTAAAGTTTTTCTCTTAACTTTTCATTCTGTATATTCAGAACTAGCGATCTCTCTAATTATTTCAGCTAATTTTGGACCAATTCCTTTAATTTCTTTTAAATGCTCTTCATCAGAAGTGAATATTCTCTCAATCGTTCCCAGTTCCCATAAAAGCCGTTTTGCTAACACTGTATCAACACCAGGAATACCTGCAATCACATTTTCTTGAATAGTTGTTATTTGTGGAGTTTCTCTTTTGGTATATGCCTTAATCTCACTTATACCTTTCTTCTTTTCTTCTTTTGAAATCAGTGAAAGAAGTTGAGCAGTTTCCTCTTCGTTTTTTGTCCATTGTATCGGCACGCCCAACGAAATAGAGATTGCCATCAATGCTCCACGAATAGCCTCAGGATGTAGTGCACGCTTACCGTATAGATCTTCGCCCTCTATAAGAAGTAAAGGCTTCTGGTATTTTGTCTTTAAATCAATTATCTGATCTAGAAGTCGACCATCAATTAGTGATTGAAGAAAGTCTGTGACTATTTTTCTTTCAACGCCAACTCGCGATGAGAGAATATAATCTGCAATTTGCAGTTGCTTGAAATGAATCTTAAATCCCATTTTGGAAAGGTTACGAAGAACTTGAGAGGCTCTTTCACGATTATCAACAATGATTTCAATTAATTCTTTCATTTCCTCTTCTCTTTTCTTCTTGTCCTCAGGAAAGAAAGAATCTAAGGTTTTATTTTTTTGTTTTTCTTTTTCCTCTTTTAGTGATTTTGAAACGCCCTTTATCTCATTAAGAAGTCGATTCATTTCTCGCTCCTTACTCTGAGCAACCCAATAGTATGCTTCATCGCGCGTGCCCTTTGCCATTAAGACAATGACCTTTCCAGCGCTCTTTCTTGCCGTCCTGCCTCTTCTCTGAATATTTCTAATTTCACTTGGCACTGTATCATAAAAAATAACTAAATCACATTCTGCAATGTCAAGCCCCTCTTCTGCAACGCTTGTGGCGACAAGTACATTATATTCTCCGTGTTTGAATTTCTTTAAAATTTCTGCTTGCTCTTTTTGTGATAACCCTTTCTCTCCTTTTCTTTTACTCTGTCCAACAAATCGTACTGCGTTTACTCCTTCAATTTCATCCAGCACTGAAGCTACTAGTTTCGCAGTTATACGAAATTGAGCAAAGACAAGGATTCGGGAGTTTTGCGATGTTTCAAGTTGCTCCTTAACTATTTTTTTTATTTCTTCAGCTTTTGGGTGATCTTGTCCCTTCGACAATAACTCTTTGATAAGAAAGATGGCTTTTCTAGTTCTATTATCGGCCATAAACTCCTTCAGTACCCTTGATCCACCCTTTCTCCGTATTTGCTTCTCAAGTTGTTCAATGTATTTGTTTAAAGCCTTTAGACCTTGAGTTTCTAACAATTCGATGGTGTAGGAGATTCTAATTGCATTTGCTACTAAGGCAATAGCGCCTAAAAACTGAGGGTCTACAATATCATCATCATCATGTAGTTGATTCTGTATTTCGGCTTGTAGACGGATTAAATCTGTTCGAGAAACTCTTCGTAAGTCATAAGTGTCTATAAACTCCATTTCTTTGAGTATTTTCAAATGTTCTTTAAGCACGCTTTCTAGAGTAGTTTTAATTTCTCCAAAACCTTTTGGAAGTGGTATTTTTTTCCACTCTATGCTTAATGGATGAATATATGGTTCGACATCTGGACTCTTATCAGTCCTTATTTCAACATTCTCTATATCCAGTACATTACAAATTTCTTCAATTTTTTCCTTTTCTGATCCTGGGCTTGCGGTAATTCCTAAAATAAGCGGGTTTTTTGCTTGTTCTCTGTATTTCTCTGCAATGAACGTGTAAGCATATTTTTTCACAGCTCTATGACATTCATCAAATATGAGTAATGATACATCTTTCAAAGTATATTTCCCTGAAATTAAATCGTTTTCAAGAACTTGCGGTGTCATAAAAGCAACGCGGCTTTTTTCCCATTGTTCTTTTCGTAATTCTGGCTTGGTAGTTCCCGTAAGAATTGTAAGATCTTCAGAAGCTAATGTCAAGAACTTTTGAAAACTGTCATAATGTTGGTTGACTAATGGACGAGTGGGGGCGAGAAAGACTACATGTGATTCAGGAAACTTTTCTAAACGATGTACTGCAAGCATTACTGCGATAACTGTCTTACCTAGGCCGGTTGGAAGTATTACAAGTGTATTTCCCTTAACACAACAACCAAAAATCATCTCCTGATAAAGCCTGCGCTCTATCATAGGTTTGAGGTATGGGTGATCTATAGTATTCTTTTGATGATTATTCATGACGAAAACCTTGTCATTTCGCAGTGAATAGGTTTGTCAATGTTTGGTTTCCTTGTGCCCTTTATTTTTATCAAAATTTGATTCACTTTATAAAAAGAATTTAGATTTCTAAATTAGATATCTATCTCTTAATTTTTTATTAATTCTGTTCTCAGCTCTCAGAATTGTGATCAAAAGAAGAATATTATTTACATGGTACTTATTTTTACCTTCTTCTTGATCTTAGTAGCCAAATTAGTATTAAAGCGACCAAAGATGCAAAAGCATAAAGTAATAATGGAGTTATGTTAAATACACTTTGCAAAACTCTGGCCTCACTCTAATTCGGTGGTATGTTAATTACGTGAAATTGCTATTTGACGTAATTGATCACATTCTACTAAATTATAAACATAAAATATCTTGAGATCTTCTTGGCATAAAACTCATTTTAAAGAGATACTCATTCATCCATACTATTTTCCATTACAAGTTTATCTTCTTCTTCCTCAATATATTCTTCGACTTCCTCTTCGATTTCTCTAAGTTTGGTAATATTTATTCCTTCTGTCAGTAGAAGAGGTAATCCTAATGCAAGCATATATATTGATTTTATAACTCTATCAGTTAAAGGCACATGCAGTGCTATACGGGGTGTGATGCCAGCAATACTTAAAATGGCTACGAAGACTGCCTCGTATGTCCCTATATTTCCGGGAAGTAGCGGTACAGTGAAGGTTAAAAATCCTATTGATCCAGCAAGCATCGTAATTGAAAATGGTACATTCATGTTTAATCCTATTATAAGAATGTAAAGCATTGTAGTTTCAATAACCCAGATTACAAATGATAGAAGTGCCATAAGAATCAGTTTAACAGGTTTTTTTGAGGCAATTTTGAAACCCGTTTTAAAGGAACTGTGTAGACGAAGTAAATTCTCGTATAATTCTTGTGATATTGGCTTAGCTAAGCGTGCAACTTTTTTGCCAAAAAAGAGTAGCACAAAAACTAATACAATAAGTCCAATGATCGCTGCTAATGCTAAAACAAGGATAATGATTGCATTATCTGGAACGGAGCCTAACTGTAACGTTACAATGAGGCTGAAGCACGAAATGATCAATATTGCAATAAGATCAAAAATATGCTCAATTGCGATTGCCGCACTATTCGCTCCATACGAAATTCCCTCGTTTTTCTTTGCAGAGTAAAGACGCACCATTTCACCAATTCTTAAGGGTGTTATCCAGTTAACGAACCACGCTGCATGCATAGTTTTCCATGTAAATTTTATACTCGTGTCAAATCCTGTTGTGGAGAGTAATTCTTTCCATCTGAATGATCGAAGGAAATAACTGACAAACATAATCGCCAGATAAATGAGCACAAATATCAGCGGAAAACCTTTTAAAGCCTGATAATACTCCCTTGGATTGACGTAATATATTATCAACGCAAGAACTATGACTGCGAACACTGAGAGGATGACAATCCGTTTTGTAAACTTCTTCATAACACTCATCTGAATAAAAATCAATTAATGGGCATCAGAGAATAGTATCTCTTATTAATTTTTTTCTATGAATCTGAGTTACATTCAGACGATTCTTCTTAGTGTATCTATTTTTTCAAAATGGAAGAAAATTTAAGGCACCTTTACGTTTTATCAAATAAGTGTCTATAAGAATCTAATTTATGCGTAGAGTAGGAGTACTGTTCTTATGGGATTGACTACATGCATTAGTACCGCTAAAGAGGAACTCAATGCAGCAACTACAAAATTGGAATCTGGAAACCTGGACTCAGGAGCACTATATCTTACTAATCTATTTAATACTCTCGAAAACTGCCTTAAAAAAGCAAAGTTGCTTGGTGATGATGATGAAAAAGAAGAACTTCTTATACGTGTAGATATCTTGGAGCTTTTGTTTAGCGGGTTTACATTGGCAGCAAAATTCGTTAATGATGAAGAGTTCAATGAATTCTTAATGAGTGAAGAATTAAAAGTTTCCAAAATTAAAAATTCATTTGAGAAAAGTGAATTTGAGACAGGGCAATTGTATTTAACAAAGCTTATGAAACAGATTTTTCAATTAATGCCCAAAGTAAAAAGTGCTTTGTATCTAGCACAAGAGAAAATAGCGAAAGGGGATTTACTAGAGGCGTTAGAAAATAAAAACCCACTGCCAGTGTTTAGCGACACCTTACCTTGCCCTCACTCATTCTGTAATTCATTAATGGATGTTGATATGAACATCCATCGTTCAAAGCATGGCCAATACTCTCTAAGAATTAGTAAAGAGTGTTATTCTTGCGATTTTAAAGAAAACACAATAATTAGGGTCCCAAAACGAATTATAGAAGATTTTTATTACGAAAAAAGAAGTAGCAAGACATTAATTGATCTTTTAAGTTAAATGGATCATATGAAGGATCTTTGCTAACTCTACTGCCAAATTCTCTCGTTTAAAGATGTTTAAGAGAATTTCCTCATGAATTTTTAGTTGTACGATGGCAATTTTTTCGATATTAGACTGGATTCGTAAATCCTCTATTATTTTGTCTTTGTCAGTTGAATAGGTGAGCTGAAAGTTCGATTTAAGGTTTTTTGTCAATGAATCAATGTCTAGAATTTCGTTATTATATTCTACGATTAACTCAGTGCCTTCTTGGGAATGCTCTTGAAGAATAAGAATTAAACATTTGTCGAAACGTTCCAAACACTCTTCAATAACACTCTGCATCCTCTCAATGAAAGAATTGCATGCTGTCTCGACATATCTCTTGATCGTTCTTTCGTTTTTATTGAAAGTGTCTAAAATTTTTGGAGACCACATATTCAGCAATGTTTCAATAAGCAAGTAAGGAAGCTGCTTTTCATCGCTTTGCAAAAAAAATTCTCTCATTAGTTCGTTTGCAAGTCTATTAAGCTCATCTAAAGACGTCTCGAACACATTGTCAAATAGTTTACTTTGGTATTGTTTTTCCAACGTAGGTGAGTATGTTGTAATAAGCATCGGAATCGTTCCTTCTATGCGTTTTAAAAATAGTTCCTCTTCTGCAACAACTTTCTGCCATATATCTGCATCTGTGTGCTCAATATATATTACGTCACCAAACGTTAGACGATCGAAAGTCGGTTCTTTTGGGTGTTCTGATATCAGATTGGCGCCGCCGACATACGTCACGGCATTGACTTTTAGCCCCCTAAAAGGCGTATCTAACAATTCTACAGAAACATTTTCTTTGTGGTAAAGATACCCTTCTCCCTCAATTCTGTCCAATTCAATAAATTTACTTGGTGGAAGATCAAAATATAGTTCTCCTATGACGTCTTCACCTTCTTGAGGCATAATGAACGGAAATGATAAACCAGGTGGCCATATGCGTATAAAATCGTCCAATTTAGCACGCAGAAAATGGAATTCTTCTAAAACGTAATGCCTGGAACCTGGCAATCTTAAGAACGGATACTCTGAGTTTGTAAAGTCCCAGAACGCACTTAAAAATGTCCCGTAGGTAAAAAGATTCATCTCGGGAGATTCTAACAATATTAAATCGTCTTTAGTTACGTCTAGTACATTTTTTAGCGCCCTGCTTACAAGGATATATTCATTACTATCAAGAACTCTTGCGAAATCAGTCATTTCTTCAATTTCTGAAAAAATAGCATTATTTATCGAAACAACTCTTACTATAACGGATTTTTCATTATTAGGGTTTCTTAGAAGAACTAAGTTTTGTTCTTTGAGTCTTTCTTTTGTTTTTTCTCCAATAATGCCGAGCCGCGTAGCTTTTAACCAGTCTGGAAACCATTCTACTTTCAACTTGAGTGATACTTGAACCACTCTCTTCCCTGTAACTTAAAACTGAGTTTTTCACAATAAAAAAAGATATTAGTCTATGATATCTGCGCAATCATCGTGGTTGTAGTTTTAATTGCTTTTAAAGCCCTTATTTTTTCAGAAATGACTCTCTTAATGGTTTCCATATCCGCGGCTTCTATCTTGGCGACTATGTCGTAGACCCCATACGCCAAGTAAGCCTCTTTTACTTCCTCGATATTTTTTAATGTTGTAACAACGCTCTCTTCAGCACCTATCTCAGTATTGATTAAAACAAAGGCTAATGCCACTCCATATTCCTCCTTATGGCCTGGAATAACTTCTCCTTCTTTTTCCATAATTTAAACGAAAGATAGTTAAAGTCATTCAAATAAAGTAGTTAAAGTCAGTCACGTATTTAAAACTATATGGAAAAAACTGTAATCTGTTACATCTGAAACAAATCTTAGGTTGCTGCTCGTTTTTCTTTAGAAGTGAGAATCGAAAGTATTTTTTTAGTCACTTTTTCGAATTCTTTGGCGGTTGAACTATCGAGATAATTTAATACAAATGGTTTTCCTTCCCTTACAGAGCGAGAGACATTGGGATCAAACGGTAATTTTCCTAAGAAAGGTACATCAAATTTATTTGCCATTTCTTCCCCAATACTCTCTCCAAATGGCTCGATCTCTTCCCCGCAGTGTGGGCATTTCATATAACTCATGTTTTCTATAATGCCTAAAATCTCGACTTTGAGCAGTTTTCCAAAATTTATAGCTTTTTTTACATCCATTTCGCTGAGAGGGTCAGGCGCAGTGACTATAACTATTCCATCTAATGGCGTATCCTGTATGAATGTGAGAATCTCATCGCCAGTGCCTGGGGGACAATCAGCAATCAGTAGGTCACGCCTTCCCCAGTCCGTTGCTTGAAGAATGCTATTGATATAACTCGTTTTCAGTGGTCCTCTCAGTACGATAGGATCCTCATCTTTGGCCATGTATGACATGGACATTACGGCTAATCTTGGGAAAACCACGGCTGGATAGATCACGTTTTTCTCTTCATCCACTCGTGGTGCTACATTTGAAAGACCTAGAGCTTTTGGAACATTTGGTCCGTGAATGTCAACGTCTAGTAATGCGACATCCATACCATAAAATGCCACAAACGCAGCTGCCAAATTTACAGCCACTGTAGTCTTACCAACTCCTCCCTTGTTGCTGAGTATCGCAATTTTGTGATCAACAAACTTTAATTTGTTTTTAATTTCTTCTTTGACCTTCTCAAAAGCGGATTCGAGTTGTTCTTCATTCTCTTTACTCATAGGAGTCACCAATTAGCATCAATTCTTTTTTAGTATTGAGATGTATAGAATATTAAAATTCGCTTTCAACATGAAACCTTTTCATGGAAAACAATTTCTGTTTCACAATCAGATATAACATGGGCTTAATCGTCCATAGGAAGTGCTGTTTCTATCGGTTTGCTATTTTCCCAGAGATATGTGGCGAATTCGTGCCATAACTCGCTAAAATTTTTGTTATCTGACCACATGGCAACCATTCCTAATCCAATTTCTTTCGAGAGAATTGCATATGTCCCTTGAAGCACCTCACCATTGGCAACTAGAAATATCGTACCGAGACGCCCTTCGCGTTCTAGTAATTTAACTTCCACTTCTTTCATATCAATGAGTTCCCTTAAAACGTCTTTCTCATATTTATCGTCAATTCCATGAGCATAAGTAATGATCTTGACCTTTATTTCGCGGTTCCTAATCGCTTCAACAACTCTGGCTACTTTAAGATCGTACAGCGTATCTGTAGCCAATATAATTTCTCCATGTGCTTTAGCATTTAATATCATCTCTACCATTTTTGTGTATACTGTTGGTGTTCCTCTAAGGACCCAAATTGATTTTGACTGGTGTTGTTCTGAGCTTCTCTCGAATAGAGGGATTAAAAAGTCTCTTGCGGCACCTGTGGCGTTGTTATATTTTATCCGCATTTCACGTATGAAGAAATCAGGATTATTTGGGCGGTATATATTTGCACCCTTACCAGATCCTCCTACGAACACTAAACCATCTTCTTCTAGCTCCTTTAATACAGAATACACTTTGTTTTGTGGCACCTTTGATGCCATACTAATCTCGGAGGCCGATGCTGAGCCGTATCCAACAAGTGCAATGAATACTTTCGCTTGATATTCTGATAATCCTAAAGCTTTCAAAGCCTCTACAATCTCTGGATTTATCGCCATTTTAATTCACTTCGCAAAAACTCCAAAAAACTGTCACGACTATGGTCTATATTATCATTGGGACATTGGTAGTTAAATGACTTTCTCTGAAAGTAACTCAAGTTATATAGTTTAAGACATGATTTTATTCCAGTATCATAACTCCTTTTTGCTAAATATGTTCAATAAAACTCAATAAAAAGAAAATAAGCATTAATATGGTCTAAAAAGATGTTATAGACGAAATTATTGACGTTAGTTTTTATTGCGGAGGATTTTACCATATACTATATATATGAGGAGTCGTAATATAGTACTCAAGTGGTGGTACTATAAATTTCCAACTTAAATGGTACTATAAATCAATCATTAAAAACATTCAAAATCTTAAATCAATCATCAAGAGTGCCTGAAAGTTGATAATTAAAAACAAATACCACCAAAAAATGTTGAGGTTCAACCTGAATGAATGTAAATGAAATGTATTCGGAAATTCCTGGTCTTATTACGATACAGACCTGCCCAGAATGCAATAACACTCATATCATCAGTGATTATGCAACAGGCAATCTTGTATGTGCCACATGTGGGCTAGTTTTATCCGACAATTACGTTTTAGACGAACAACCCGAGTGGAGAGCCTTTTCTAAGGAAGAATATAACAAAAAAAGCCGTGTTGGGGATCCTTTGTCTCCTTTAAAGATTGATTACGGGCTTGGTACAACGATAGATAAAAGAAATCAAGATGGATATGGAAATTTGCTTACACCTCGTTGTGCACATCGAATTAATCGTCTTCGTTGGTTACATGATAGAAATCATCGATCTGTTACAAGGAATCTTTCAAAGGCTTTAGCGGAATTAAAGCGACTTTCATCTCAATTAGGTCTCCCAATGTCGGTTCGAAATGAGGCCGCTATCATCTACCGAAAGGCATTACGCAAAAGATTAATTCGTGGTCGTTCAATTGATGGAATGGTAGCAGCTTCACTGTATTTAGTAAGCAGAAGTCATGGGCTACCCCGTACCTTGAGAGAAATTGCATCCACTTCACGTTTGGACAAAAAAGAGATCGCTCGTTGCTATCGTGTGCTGTGCAATGAACTTAACTTGAAATTGCCGCCGACGGACGCGACTAGCATGGTACCAAGACTTGCAAATGACTTAGGGCTTTCTAGTTCCGTACAATGTAGAGCAATTGAAATTCTTAAGGAGGCTGAACGTTTAAAACTCAGTATTGGAAAGAATCCAATGAGTCTTGCAGCAGCCGCACTCTATATATCTGCAATCGAATTTGGGGAAAGAAGAACACAACAAGAAGTTGCAGAAGTCGCACAAACAACTGAAGTTACACTGCGGAATCGTTACAAGGAAATTAAACGCGAACTGAGACTCTAACACTTAAACTGTTACTCACAATACTTTGGTGAAATTAAAGATGGAAGAAGACCTGTATGCATTCTACATTTGTCGGAAATGCAAAAGAAAAGACTGGGTACCTTTCACACAAGAAGACATAAATGCCGCCAGAAAATGTGGCGGTCTGTTTACAAAGGTTTTAGATCATGGTGATCATATAATCACACTGAAAATTGATGCTAACGGAGCTGTACGTCGTGAATACAGCTCTGAAGACATTCTAAATATTCAACCAGGCGTTTCTTAAAGTGAGCTTTTTACACTTTAATTCCTTTTTTTGTTTCAAATTGTGAATTGTTAGAATCCGTCTAAAATCACAAAGATCTTGTTTTTAATAATTGAGACTCTACAACAGCATAAGCATTCGTCATTATAACTGTGACTTACAAAACTTTCATGAATTAACATCGCTAACGGAGCACAACCTTGTACATAATGATTATTTATGCTCTTTTGAACTGGTGAGAACGGAATGATCAATTTGCATTGCAAACTTCTTATTATCACATTTGACGAAATTGATATTTTGCAGAAAATAAAACGTCGCGTTAAAGAATATCTTGGATGCGATAGTGTTGATAATAAAACCAGTAGTTATCCAAAAGCAAGAATGAGATTTATTCAATTAAACGCGTCAGATTTCTTACCTACTCTTGTTTCCTTAAAAAACGGCTATGATTTTGTTTTGGGGATTGTTAAAGCAGATCTGTATTTACCTCACTTGAATTTCGTATTAGGAGTAGCGCATCCTCAAGAATCAGTGTGTATTATCTCATTAGCCCGTTTGCGATCTTCCGATAGACAGCAATATATCGGTCGTGCTGTGAAAGAGGCAATACATGAGTTAGGACATCTTTTTGGCTTAGACCATTGTAATGATCCTAAATGCGTAATGCGCTTTTCTAACACGGTAACTGAGACAGATTTTAAAGACGACAAATATTGTGAGAAATGCTTGCAGTTATTGCAAAAATAAGCACCTCTTTGTTGCTTTAAATGCAAAACAAGTTTTGAAAGATCTTTTTGTTTCTTATAATGTTTAAGATGATTTTTGCGCGTTTTTTGATAAATAAATTGTAACAATAACGTTTCAAATACAAAAAATATAATAACAATAACTACAACTTTAACTAGGAGGTTTTTTATGACACAACAACTAAAGGTTAAACTTCCTGGGACATTATATTTCATAGATCTGACCATGAATCCTGCAACAAATACTGGAAAGGTTACTTTAGAACGAAAAGCAGTTGAAGCTCAAAAAACTCTTTCGGATTTAAACCCACGTTCAATTCAAGGTGTTTTATTAGACTTATTAGATGCCAAAGGATTAAACCCTAATCCTAGGCTAATTTCACGCTTGCTTGAAGATCTTACAGAACCTGAGGTGGCAGAAGTAGTTGAAACAGTTGAAGAACCTAAAGTAATTAAGGAAGTAAAACCCGTTCCTATAATAACTGCCCGGGAAACAGTCCCTGAAATGCCTCCTCCTGTTGTTGAAATGAAAGCAGAACCCCCTGCAAAAGTTGATATAGCAGTTAATTCTCCTCTATTGAAATTCAAAGATGTTCTTGCAGCTGCAACTTTTCAAATGTCACAACTTGATTCACTTCTGAAAGAATCCACAAATACTGAAGTTGAATCCGCGATGAAATCACTTCAAAATTTGCTGACGCAAGCTAAAAGCATCATTGACGAAATAATAACTAGATAAAGCAAGCTGCTATCTAGTTGCTCGGTAAAAAACAGAGCTAAACAATTCTTTTTAATAATCGCTCAGGCATCGTTTCTATTGCTTCACGCGCTTGCTGCTTAGAAAGACCTGCGCCAACAGCTATTTTCCAAGCAACTTCCTGGTTAATTAAATCGCCTGGTTCGTGTGCATCTGTACAAACAACGAGCTTTACCCCATTTTCTATGGCAAGTTTGGCAACAATACCATTTGTGAGAGCATGCCCTCTACGCGAAGTTAATTCAAAAATAACATCATTATTTGAGGCAACTTGGCAGATCTCATCTGTAATTAGCCCGGGATGCGCTAAGATATCGATGTCTGCATTAACAGCGGCCAAATTTGTACCTTCTTCGACAGGTTCAGCCAGCGTCTCACCATGAACTAAGATTAATTTTGCCCCATATTCACGTGATTTCTTTGCTAATTCAGAAATACTTTTAGCCGGTACCATAGTTAACTCGGCACCAGGAATCACGGTGATATCCCAGTATTTCATTAATTCTTCCGAGACTTGAACAATACGGGGTATTACATGATCTAAAGTGGATATATCCACATGATCGGTAATGGCAATCGCACTGTAGTTCATAACTTTAGCCATGCGAACCAATTCGCTCGGTAATAAAACCCCGTCTGAGAAAATGGTATGAGCGTGAAATTCTATACGTCTTCCATTATCCATTGAGTATCCTCCTTGATTTATTTTGATTGGAATGCCCTAATTTTTTAGAGCCTTTAGCCCATGATATCTCAATCTATTGCCATATCAATGATATCCATCACGTCGAGGAGCTTAATATTGTAATTTCGAATAACTTTGTCAAAATTAAATTCACAAGTGGGACAGATCGTGACTAAGTACTCCGCTCCCGTTTCTTCGGCCTCTTTAAGGCGGCTATCTGTGAGATTAGCTACCAAATCATAATCGACTGCCATAAGTCCACCGCCTCCGCCACAGCAATGTGATTGATACCCAATGTGCGGCATCTCGATTAGTTCAATACCTGGAATTGCGTTTAGTATTGTACGAGGTTCTTCGATAATACCGGCAAGTCTCCCTAGATGACAGGGATCATGGTATGTGACTTTCATATTTACTGGTTTTTTGAAGGTAATTTTTCCGCTCTCAATTTCTTTGGCAATGATCTGGATAACATGTAGGACTTCAAAATCAAATTTCTCATAAAATTTTGGATATTTGTCTCTGAAAGTTCTCAGGCAGCCTGGGCAATGAGTTACAATGGTCTTAACACCGGCTTCTCTGAATAATTTTTCTGTCTTCTCTATTTGCGCTCGAAATTTATTCCAATGTCCTGTTGTATGCATGAGTTCTCCACAGCATGGCTCATCCGAGCCCAAGTAGTTCATTTCAATCCCAAGTTTTTTTAGGATCCTCACCGTTTTTTCTAAGCGTTCTGGATAAAAAAGTGAATCTGTACATCCTGCGTAAAAGAGGATTGGAGACTGTTTGTTGAATTCAATACCTTCTGCCCAGTCCGTTTTATCCTCGCGATCTAATTGAAACGGATTTTCTTTTTCGAGGATGGAATTAATTCCAATGAGATGATTTTCATCGGTAAATCCTTTTTTGACTAGATCTGCTCGGAGTGCTTCTAGGATTTCGTCATTATCAAGTGCACAATTAGCGGCACAGGAACCACAAACACTACAGGTGTTGACAATTTTGGCAATTTCTTCGTACTCGTTTTCTGGAATAATTCCTTCGAGCATGCCTCGGGCAATAAGCATTTTTCCACGACATGCATACGTTTCTAGTTTTTTCTCTTTAAAAACTGGACATTCTTCACGACAGAAACCACACCGTGTACGATTACAGGTGTAAATTGCATCTTTGTATTTTTCTAACTCCATTTTTATTCCTCTAGTTTTTCTCGATTTTAACGGTAATTTTGTTAATTTCATCAACGGAAAACTTCTTCCCTGGATTCATTATATTATTTGGATCGAAGATCTTCTTTATTTGCATCATCACGTCAAGGCTGTCACCGTGTTCATAACGATTATAGCCGATGCGAAATTCACCGTCCCCCCAATAGGTGCTCATTGTTCCTTCGAGGTCAACTGCCATATAGCTCATTTCTTTGACGTAATTCCACCAGCCTCGCACGTTTTCTGGATCTTTATCATCCACCCATACTGCAAATGAAATAGAAGGGCTTATACAACTCGCCTTCTCATTGTAAACACACATACCTAAGATTTCAAGCCCATTTTTTTCCGCTATTTCTAAATATCTTTGGTATCCTTCCTCAATACGTCCTACTGGAAGTCCGAGATCTGCAGCACCAAATTTCTTTTCCCGTTGGCTATCTGGCCATTTTTGCCTAAACGGAATGAAACTGCCAGTATGTTTAGAGTTCCACCACGACTCGACCATAGCCTCCTCCTTAAGTAACTCACCATCTGTTTCTTCTACGAGTTTTAGCGCATATTCCTTTGAAAAATCTACAACCTTGCTGTCGCCATTAAATGATACAAACAGTACCGCATCCGTCCATTCTGGAATGTCTGGGTCACGATTATGCTTCAATCGGAATGAATGTGTGTAAAAATTAAGTCGCCTTCCACAATTTACATGGGCAGATTCTACACTTAGTCCAGCTTGCAATAATCTTTGAAGTGAATTTATTGCGTCAGTAATTGATCTAAATAGTAAGCCTAAGACTGCACGTGCTTTAGGTAGAGGGTATATTCGAAGTGTTGCCTCACATACTAAGCCTAAGGTTCCTTCTGATCCGATAAATAGGGGCATTAAATTAAGTCCTGTGCTACTCACGAGAGCCTTTCGATGACCAATTCGTAAAATTTGGCCAGTTCCAGTTACAACAACTGTGTTCAACAAGAAGTCAGGGGTGCGTCCATATTTAATCGCGAAGGTTCCATCGTTATTACAGGCGATAGCAGAGCCCACAGTTGAGGCCGGTTTGCTTTCTGGGTCATGCGGAAACCATAGTCCATATTCTGCTAAAATTTCATTTAATCGAAGAATCGTGATACCGACGCCACAGGTTACGGTCATATTTTTTACGTCAACTTCTTTAACTTTGTCTAAACCCTTCATATCTACAGATATTCCGCCATAGATTGGCACACTTGCCCCGCTCATCCCTGTCCCACCTGCATAAGGTATGACGGGAATTTTGTACTCATTAGCTATTTTCACCATTTTCGAGGCTTCTTCGATTGAAAAAGGTCTAACAACGATATCTGGTAAATATGCCTCCTTCGCATCACGAGGAGACCAGTCTCTTGAGTATGCCATTCTATGAAATGTTTGTGTGAACACTTTGCCTTCGCCGAGTGTCTCTCTAAGTTTTTGAGCAATTTCTTCATAATCTTGATCTTTCAAATTTGACACCTTAAAATGATTAAACGCGAAACTGGCTTCGCTTATTGTTTATATGCTTTATGAAGTCTTCGCAAGAAGACCCCCCAACGTGTTGGGGGGATGAATTGCGTTTTTTTACTGGTTTCACTTTCATGGTAGTGTCCCTCAGTTTAAATAGCAGTTTGCGGATACTAACTATCGTGAGTGACATGATGCTCAGGGGAACAGAGGAAGAAATGCGATGAAACGCACGTACAAATTTCGCCTGTATCCCACCACACCACAACAGGCTACTTTGAGGCAATGGCTGACTATCTGTCGTCTGTTGTATAATAACGCGCTGGCGGAGCGAAAAGAGGCCAGGGACGGGCAGCAACAGGCAGTCAGCTATTATGAGCAAGCCAACCACTTGAAAGCAGCAAAACAGACCAATCCATTTTTGCAAGCGGTGCATTCGCAGGTACTGCAAGACGTGCTGAAACGACTGGATAAGACCTTCAAGAACTTCTTTCGACGCATTAAAAAGGGTGAAAAAGCAGGATACCCACGATTTAAAGGGAAATACCGCTATGATTCCTTCACGTACCCGCAAAGTGGGTTCGCCCTCGATTACCACCACCAGAAACTTCGCCTCTCGAAAATCGGAGTTATTACCATCAAACTCCACCGACCTATCCCATCTGAAGGCGAGGTTAAGACCTGTACCATTAAACGTGATGTCGACCACTGGTATGCCTGTTTTGTAGTCGCACTGCCTGACTCCACTCCTGAGTCTCAGAAAAGAGACATACAGCAGGCGATAGGGGTGGATGTCGGGCTGAAGAGTTTACTGACGTTCAATAACGGAGACACCATAGACAACCCGCGCTGGTTAAGACACTCGGAGCAGAAACTCGCTAAAGAACAGCGAAGGAAAGACAGGAAGGTTAAGAGCTCACGTAACCGTCACAAGCAGAACAGGAAGGTGGCACGGGTACACCGGAAGATACGCAACCAGCGCAAGGACTTTCATCACAAGCTCAGCCGGAAACTGGTCGATAACTATGACCTGATTGTGTATGAGCAGCTTAGCATCACCAACATGGTGAAGAACCATCGTCTCGCCAAGTCGATTAGTGACGCCGGCTGGGGGCAACTCATGTGTTTTACCGAGTACAAAGCGGAGGAAGCTGGTACGCTGGTAGAGTATGTGAGTGCCTATCACACCACACAACGGTGTAGTCGGTGTGGGAAGTTGGTGCCGAAAACCCTGGCAACACGAATCCACCGCTGTCCGTACTGTGGATTGGTGTTAGCGAGAGACCATAATTCCGCCATTATGGTGTTACAGCGATCCACTCACTATGTAAAAGCACGATCATCATCATTATCATCATCAGGGCAGGAACTGCCCGTAGAGCCTGGTTGACATGTCCCGCTGGGGAATGGATGACCCAGGAAGCCAGCCTACTTGTAGGGTGGTAGTTCACGAAGCTCAAAACTGCTAATAGGGCATCTCCGTATTATAATTAAACACATTTTGTATATCTTTGTTTATTTGTGCAAAGGTATTGGTGAAAGAAATTAGTTAAATTTTATGGAGGAGTAACTATTTATCTACCAAACCACGTAAGGTAACGTACGATTTACTCTCTTTAAAGAAACGACAATATAGGAGATGAAAATGCATGAGTAAACTTACTTTTACTTTGACACCTTCAGAATCAAAAAGATTAATTGGAAAAGGCGTTGCAGCTCTTCCAGAAGTTAAAAATGCATTATCTAGCGGGAAAATAATCATTATAGGCGGAAGTACAAATGGATATGTCGCCGAAGAAATATTACAAAAGAAGATTGATCGCCAATACTTTGCAGCAGGAATGATAAAACCACGTGGCACATGTCTTACTAAGACAGACGAACGTATACCTCCAATTGTGATTGAACAAGGAAAACAAGTCGAGATGAAGTATGCAGATGCACTTGATGAATTGAAATCAGAGGATGTAGTAATTAAGGGGGCTAATGCCCTTTATTCAACCTTCGAAAATGGGCATTACACGTGGTATCCGGCAATTATGTTGGGGCATCCAATAGGAGGTACTACAGGCGCGTTTATAGGTCCTGTAAGCGCTAGAGGAGCACACTTGATCATGCCTGTAGGTTTAGAGAAACTTATTCCTTTGCCTATCGCAGAACTAGCAGCTTTAGATTTAGGTATCAAGAAGTTTGATTATCCATTAGGTCTTCATTATGGAATACTTCCAGTAATTGGAGGCAAGGTCATCACAGAAGTCGAAGCTTGTAAAGAACTATTCGACCTTTCAGTTTATCCCGTCGGAGCTGGAGGTGTAAATGGCGCAGAAGGTGCTATAACTCTTTTCTCAGAAGGCGACGATGAAAAAATACAGAATGCATTACAACTAGTACAGAGTATTAAAGGCGAACCGCCTACACAGTTAAATGCAACTGAATGCAAGGGTTGTACTGTACCCTGTCTTAACGCCGAATAAGCCTTTAAATGGGCACGAGCAGTTATGTCACAATCATATAGATTTTAAGTCATTTATCATAATAGTTGATTACAGTTTGAGCAAGAGCTCGAAAGGTTGTGAACTCTTATGGAAATGTCGCCAGAAGAAATGGAAAAAAGAAAGCAAATGGTACTTTCAATGTGCATCTGCAAGAGTTGCCCTACATTTGTTGAAGGTGCCGAGCCTATTGGCTATTGCTTCGCAACAATCGGCAAGAATCCAAAAATAACTGCAGAGAAAGGCTGCATCTGTCCCACATGCCCAGTCTTCTCAAATATGTCCCTCACTAAAGACTACTACTGCATTAAAGGATCAGAACCAGAACAAAGGGGTATGATGTGATCCTTTTTTACTCATACAATTAAAAGTGCTAATCTTTCTTTTTTTCTCATGAAAGCGGATTTCTTCTTATGAATTCTTTTTGTTAAAAATAGAAACGAAAAGAAAGAAATTGTGTATTTATTGTGTTTTAGAAATCTTTATCTAATAGGGACGTTCCGTACCTTTCCAAGGACACGTAGGCCAATCGCATGTAGGACAAGTTCGTACAGGGACATTAAGGGGCGGTTCACCTTTAATATTCTTTATGATTTCAATAAGTTCATTGACCCCATCATCATCTCCAGAGATTTGTAAAACTATTGACCCTTCTGCTCCAATTACTCCACCCGAAGCTATGTGTTGAATTGCTTCAATGTCCTCGTTGGTCAACAGTTCTAATGCTTGAATTTCGGTAATTGTCGTCCCTGTTGTGACGGGAAAAAAGCCACAGGGCATACCTGTTGAATAATTCACTCTAGTAATTCCTGCTAAAGATGCAACTTCATCAACTGGCGTCATGATGAGCTTTTCAAGTCCAACGGGGCAGATTAACTCAACTCCTTTAGCGATGATTTGTCCTATTGAATTACCGATTGTTCCTCCATGAGATGCCCCGATTAGAATCCCACTATTCCCAAATAGATCCACAGCATTTCCGCCTTTGATAAATACATCGCCGGCTTTCATTTCTTTTACAATTTCGTTAGTTTTTATTTCTTGTAGTTCACCATTCACAAAGGCTACTTCTGATTTTATCTTAGAAAAATCAATTAAACAAAGCCTGTCAGGCGCAATGGCTCCTGCAACAAAATTTTCTTTATCAATAGGCTTGCCAAGCAATTCCTCATAGCAGTAAGCATCGGTAGTTCCTCTTGCAATGGCAACAATGCCATTTTCAAGGGCATTTTTAACGGAATCCAGTTGGGCAACTCCTTTTGCAATAAGTCTTTTACTTTCCCAGGGTGTCAAAACAATTTGTGCTATCATAAGAAAACCTCCTAATGCCAAAAATGAAGAAGTGTTAGTTCAAGAACAAACATAAGTAAGGATGAAACTACTTAAATAATATTTAGGTTGTCGGTGATCTTGCAGTCCTCGCAAATCATCATTTTTGGATTTAGCAGATTCTTTGGGTCAAAAATGACCTTGACGTCTTTCATGTAATTATAAATTGTACTTCCATATTCCTTTTCAAGGTACATTGTCCTGTTTCTTCCCATTCCATGTTCGCTAGTTATTGTTCCTCCGTATGTAAACAGTAAGTCATACACATCATCCACTAGATGAGGTATCATCTCAATGTGTTTTGGATCCTTCAAATTAATTAGAGGACGTAGATGAATTGTACCCGTTCCAACATGCCCATACATTCCAACTATTAAATTGTATTTTTGGAAGATTTTAGTGGCTTCTCTTATAAATGGAGCAAGATACTGAATTTTTAAGCCAATATCCTCAATAAGTGCGTGGGCTTTTAAGTCAGTTCCTTTAGTAAATTTCATGAGGGTCGGTAAAATGGCGTGACGTACTGCCCATAGTTTATGTTGTTTCTCTTCATCTAGTTCAGTCATAACCTCGTTGTAAATATCGTATCCTTTTTCAACGATCATTCTTTCAAGTTTTTCTATCTGATCAAACCGTTCTAGGCCCTGAAATTCAATGAGCAACATATGAACCTCCTCTTCAGGTATACCTAGTTTCGGGTTTTCTTTCCTGACTAACTTCAGACTCTCGTAATTCAATAACTCTATAGCTACAGCACCGATCTCTTTGATACCTTTAACAGAATCCATTGCTTCGTCAAGCTGTCTGAAATAAATTAAACTTGTGGCTACACCTTCTGGAATTTCTTCGATCCTAAGCTTAATCTTTGTGAAAACGCCCAAAGTTCCTACGGAAGAGACAAGTATATGCGCAAGAAAATCTCCAATTTTACTATAACGTATAAGTGCAGGTAAATTGTATCCACTCGAAGACTTAACTCCTTCGCGTTTTTTGTAAAAGTTTAATGTCTCGTCATCAGCAGAAATTTTCTCTTTTAATCGTAGCAATCTATATTGTATATTTTCAGGAATTGTTTCTTCATTAGATGTGTTGACAAGAATTCCATCGATCGTTATGAATTCCAATATTTCAACATAGTCATCAAAAGTACCATACCGAACTGAATGCGCACCGCTTGATTTAGTAGCAACATTTCCTCCGATACAGCAGATTGGGGCACTCGACGGATCAGGAGGCAAGAAATAACCTTTTACTTTAATGAACTCTTGTAATGCTTTGTGATTAACTCCAGGCTGACAAATTACATAATGCTGTCCGTCTTCTTCGACAAAATCTAAAATTTGGTTCATGTATTTTTTAAAATCAATAATTATGCCAGTATTCAGAGAAGCTCCCGCTAAACTTGTTCCTCCAGACCGGGGAGTCACAGGACAAGCATATTTTCTGGCGATTCTTATAATGTTTATAACATCTGCATCATCTTTAGGAAACGTTACTAGCATGGGTTTCACTCTATACATGCTTTGATTGGTAGAATACGCTTTTAGGGTTTCCTTATCCCATTGAACGTCTCCCTGAACTATTTCTTTAATTTCTTTTCCTAAGATTTCACTTGCCATGTTCTTAACACCTCTTAGCTCATAAAGCTATTATTCACTAAAGTAAAGGAAAAGTAATATTAAATTTACAATGAGAATGACCTGTTCCATAGCATTCGATCTCTTCAACTTTACACGATTTCTTGAATTTTGTTTCGAAAACTGCTTCAAGAATGCCCTCGTCTTGAGCGCACAGGCATTTTCCAACGTTGGGAAACCGGCTACACTCATAACATTCAGTGACTACTAAAGTGATTGGGGCTTTTGAAACAACCTTTACGTGTCCTAGTTTATGCATTTCCCAGAACTTTGAAAGATCTTTTAGAATTTCATCTAGATTTTCACCTAGAAGTGTTGAAGCAATTTCTTTTCCTATTGTCCTTCCGATTTCGCGGAGGACAGGTGACAGGTTAAAGTTGGTGAGACCCTCTATACCAAATCTAACGGCACAAAAAAGTCCGTTAGCAAAAGTCAATGGATCTCCAATGGATTCCTGAATTATCACCGAAAGTTGTTCGCTCACTTCGGCCATAGGCATTTCAGTCGTTCCAACAAATTTAGAGTTTAAAATAAACAATTTTCTTCTCTTATCATCGGGATGTGCCCTTTCGATGACAAGTTTCTTGTCAATAAGTATCTTCAAATGCTCCCAGAGTGTGCTTTTAGACTTTCTCTGTCCACTGTTTTCAAAAAGTAGGTAAATATCTTTTAATTCAAGCCCTTCACCGTAATTCTCTTGTAACATTTCTAATATTTTCATGCGCACAGGGTTTGAAACTTGTCTTAGACCATCTTCTGAGAAATAGACTTCAAAACTGGCCCGTTTTGAAGGAGTCATAGTTTGTATGTTTGCTCTAGCATTATTTATATACATTCGGAAATAGGCGAACAATATCACTTTTGTTAGTATTACTAATCATCAATGGTTGCTACCAATTTTACTGGATTATAACAATATTATCCAATATTCGTTTCTAATGGCATATTTTAGCACAAAATATGTAGATTCTCAACGTGAACTACCACCCTACAAGTAGGCTGGCTTCCTGAATCATCCATTCCCCAACGGGATATGTCAAACAGGCTCGACGGGCAGTCCCTGCCCTGAACTTTATGTGAATGTGAGAACTGGCGAGTGTTACCTCAGCTCAATTCTACTTAGAATCGCTGCAAAACCGTATTTAAAGATTAGGGGGTATCGTGAAAGTGAAACAAGTAACACACGCAATTCATCCCCCCAACACGTTGAGGGGGTCTTCTTGCGGAGACATGATAAAACAATCAGTTAATTCAATGTATATGACCGATAAGCAAATTTCCTATTAAATCAATCTTTTCATAAATGAATGATATATTGCGAAGGTTACATATATTTTTTAGAAATATTCTGGATTATTTCATTCTAACCCATTTTTTTTGTAATTTTTGAAATTTAATATTACGAATTCTACCAAAATAAATATGAATGTGTATTTCACTAATCAGTATGCTACAAAGAAGGTGTTATATAAACGTTTTAAATTGCTTAAATTAAACTGGATTTATTAAAACACCGTTCTTATGTTTAGATATTTTATGAAATCAAAAGAAAATGATGAACGAAATATGAGAGTGTAGAAAATGGGAATGTTTGATAGATTAAGGGAAAAGTTGAGAAAAAGGCAAGTTATTGAAATCCCTGCGGAAGGAGTTGTATTCGGAAAAAATGTAAGAACTGGCTTCGCTTATCGAAGAACTACAGAAGGTATGTCCGCTTTTGACTTGGCTAAAGATGCCGCAGCTGAAGCATTGAAAAAAGTCGGTCAGGAAGATTTTAGTATAGCTATGGTTTACTCTGCGTACGAATTTCCTCCTAAAGAGGTAGCTGCAGGTGTAAGTGCAGCCATTCCAGGTCCTTGGATTGGATGCACTACTGTAGGAGAAATCACTTCAGCAGGATTGTTTGAAGATAGTATTGTGGTTGCTGTGATCAGTTCTCCACACATAAAGGTTGGTGTAGGCGTTGGCCAATCAATTAGTGAAGATGACGAAGCAGCCGGTCGGATAGCTATCGAAATGGCCTTGGAATCCTTAAAGAATAAGGGCAAAACAATGAAAGAAGGAGAGAATTTTGTGCTTGTACATGGCTCCGTTGGTGGAGAAGAAGGAGTTATCAGGGGACTTCAAGAGGTAGTCGGAAATATTCCAGTGGTAGGTGGTACCGCTGGAAATGCATTAACAGAAAACCCTGCATATGTGTTCGCGAATGGTAAAGCGTATACGAATGCAGCTGTCGTGGGACTTGTATCTTCAAAAGTGGTTACTGCAATTGATAGCGGTCACGGATGGAAACCTACCGGTAAAATAGGATTGGTGACCAAGACTGATCCGCCAGAAATACGGAGAACAACAGGAACCCATATAGTTTACACAATTGACAATCGTCCAGCGGCTGAGTGGTATGCTGAAAAAATAAGTGAACTAAAGGGTAGTGAAATCACTGTAGAAACGCTAAAACAGTATTATCCTTTCGTTACATTTGGAGGCGCATCTGGGCTCGGAGGAACAGGTAACCCATGCGGCGTGAAAGATCCTCAAGGACGAATATGGGCAAGAGATATTCATGGCATAAACGCCGATGGCTCTATTGACTTCTGGAGTTACATTCCAGAAGGGACAGGCATTGAGGTGTTAACAGGTACACCCGAAACCCTAATTGACAGATCAGAAGCCAGTGTAAAAGAGTTATTCAATAAATACAAGAAATTTAACCCGGTCATTATGTTCGATTATAACTGTTGTGGAAGAAAAATGTACTTAGGCAAGGTCAATAAGCTCGAAGAAGAGTACAGCAAAATACGAAAATACACAAAAGAGAAGCCACTAGTTGGTTTTTATTCCATGGGAGAGCAGGCATGTTATGCGGGTCTCAATTTTCATTGCAATTTGACCACCACGCGCTTATTGATAACTGATACCTTGACTACATGATAAATTCGCTCCCAGTGTTTCTAAATAAGTCTTTACAATTCCCTTTTTTTCCTCTTCTAAATAACTCGATATAAACTCCTTTGCACTCTAAGTGACTTAAACGATATTATCTGAGTTATATCTCCTTTCCTATGAAAATAAGAAATGATTTATGCGGCTTATACGATTAAAATTTTACGCTCTTCATCCTTAGTCCTCTATCTCTTCAATAAATATTGATGTGCTGTGGCTTTTGTATAAACTGGTGGATATATTTTGATTTTTCTTAAAGCAACTTCTTCTATTCATATGATTTTTTGAGAATTTTACAAATATACCAAAATAAATATAGGTTGGTTTTCTGATAATTAATATAGAGTAACACTGCGAAGGAGGTGTAAAATAAGAGCCAAAGGTTAACTAAAATAAACCAGATTGACTTTGGCTTTGTTCTAACACTATTCTATTATTATAGAAAATAAAAAATAAGGAAAAAAGGGAAGTGTAAGTGATGGGAATGTTTGAAAGAATAAGGAAATTCTTCAGATCGAGAGAAATTAAGGAAACTCCTGAGGCCGCTGAAGGAGCTATAGCTGGAGCGAATGTACAAGCAGGATTCGCTTATCGAAGAACTACAGAAGATATGTCCGCTTTTGACTTGGCTAAAGATGCCGCAGCTGAAGCATTAAACCGTGTAGGCTCTGAAAATTTTAGTGTAGCGCTTGTCTATTCTGCGTATGAACATAATCCAAAAGATGTCGCTGCAGGTGTAAGTGCAGCCATTCCAGGTCCTTGGCTTGGTTGTACAACTTCTGGAGAAATTACTTCTGCTGGAATATTCGAGGATAGTATCGTGGTTGCAGCAATAAGTAGTCCTCGTATAAAATTTGGAGTTGGAGTAAGTTCAGGTGTGTGTCAAGATGATGAAGGTGCCGGAAAAACCGCTATTAATATGGCTTTGGAGTCTTTAATAGCAAAAGGAGGAGCCATGAAAGAAGGTGCAAATTATATTATTATGCACGGCTCGACAGGAGGCGAAGAAGGAGTTATCCGAGGACTTCAACAAGAAGTTGGTAACATACCGGTCGTCGGAGGCACAGCTGGCAACGCGTTAACGGAAAACCCACCATATGTATTTGCAAATGGTAAAGCATATACAGATGCCGTTGTTCTAGGATTAATGTCTTCAGATATGGTTACAGTTGTTGATTCTGGACATGGTTGGAAATCAACAGGCAAAGTTGGATTAGTGACTAAAGCGAATCCACCAGAGGAACGAAAGACTACACTATGGCATAAAGTCTACACTATCGATAATAGACCTGCAGCCGAGTGGTATGCAGAACAAATATCATCCTTAAAAGGAAGTGAGGTATCGGTAGATACTTTAAAGCAATATTATCCATTTGTAACTTTTGGTGGTTCATCTGGGATCGGAGGAACAGGTTATCCAACAGGAATCAAAGACCCACAAGGACGTATATGGACACGAGACGTCCACAGTGTAGAGGACGATCTAGGCTTAACATTTTGGGCTTATGTACCCGAAGGGACAGGCCTTGAAGTTTTGGAAGGTACACCTGATACCTTAACTGATAGATCAAAAGCTGCAGCTAAAGACCTGTTTAGCAAGTACTCGAAATTTAAGCCTGTTATGATGTTCGACTTTAACTGTGTAGGCCGGAAAATCTATCTATCGAAAGTAAACAAACTTGATGGAGAATATGAAGAGATTAAGAAAATAATGAAGGGCACGCCTGTGGTAGGATTTTACACCCACGGTGAACAAGCGTGTTACGGAGGCTTAAATCAGCACTGTAATTTAACAATTACAAGGCTACTAATAACAGATACATTGGCAACATAAAACAACTAAAAAGCAGCCTCCAACTCTTTTTTTGTTCGACTACTTTTTTCTAATTCCTTTCATCTTAAAAGATACAGTCTCTTGTATACAAATTCTTAATCACGTTGAATTCCTGTAATTGTCCTTAGCGTTTCAGCTAGTTTAGATGCAAAATTTTTGAATTTCAGATCAAGTATTTCAACTGAATCTTCCAATTCTTTCATTTTTTCAAGAAGACCTGAAAACGAATCGGTGTTTGCAGAATAGGTATTACTCAATTGCGTTTTTATCTCATTGAGGGATCTCTCCAGCAATTCAATAGAGGTAGACTGTTCTGTAAATAATTCTCTAAAAGACATTAAATCCTTTTGGATGGTTTCAAGAACCTCTTTTGTTAGGTTTTCAACTTCTTGTTTAATTAGAACTCCCATTTGTTGTAATATTGTATCACGTAAAGTCTGAATCGAGTCGGCAGTTTCTACTTTGAAATATTCTATTAATGCCTCAAGAACATTATGAATTCCAGAGGCTGTAGGAATTTTACCCTTTGGTGTATTTATTGTCTCAAGTGTTAATTTCAGTTTATTAGATGTCATGATTTTCTTAATCTCCTCATTGTCTTTATTCTCTGAGAGACCCATTAAAAAGTAGCAAGATTAATGATTGTAATTACTCATTAATTATTAAGAATTCCTGCATTATAAGTTATGCTGAAATGTTATTTTCTGCTTAATATCTAATGAAAGAGAGATAGAAAATGGTAGAGTCTCATTACATTGAACTAATAATAACCGAGAAGCCTGAAGATGACGAAGAAGATTTTCAAGGTGATGGTCTTTACATTACAACAACATTTGACACGATCTCAAACAATATCGACCATTCAACGAGTGTTTTTGACGGTAATTATTTAATCTTAGAAACAAAATTTGTAGGGTCTTACGATTGGACCGAAGAAGAATTTTGCATGGTCTGTAAATTACCTATAAAGCGTTCAGATAACGCAGAGATTGTTAAATGCCCTTATTGTGGAACTAAAGCTCATAAAAAGCATTTATTTGAATGGCTGAAAATAAGAAACGCTTGTCCCTTTTGTCGTCGTGAATTATCAAAAAGATCTGTTCTGTATATGGAGTCATAGATGAACGAAAGAAAAAATAAGGATGTGGCTCATATTTCTCATGAAATACATTTTGGTTGAATGGAGGTATCGCAAAAATATGATTGTTCGAGTAGTAAGCGCTATCGGTGGTGGAGTGGTAGACGTAGATGTGCCCGAAACGTCAACTGTAAACGATGTAAAAAGCATTGTATCAAAAGAAAAGAAAATTCCTGCATCTACTGTACTGCTGGTTTTCAGAGGCAGGCAATTGCAGGATAATGAAGTTCTTGCTGAAGCAGGTGTAGGAGCGTACGATAAAGTGTACCTCATTACACGTACTGAGGGTGGAAACATTTAGTGTAATATTTCCTGTTTTTTATTGACCAAATAACTAGAGATTGTTTTCAATGAATTGTAGTAACCTTTAATGAGTAAAAAACTGCAAATGTCAATAGGGATTAAAGATGATCATAAAGATCTCTGATAGCACGCTCTGTAAGGCAATAAGGCGAACTTCTGAAGTTTCAACTGAATCAGGTGGAATACTTGTAGGAAAAATGAAAGACGAAGAACTTCTCATTAATGGATTAGAAACTGGTCAACAGAGCGCCACACATGTTCATGTGACTTTACATGATGAGTTCTTAGTCGAAACAGCAACTAAGTATGCTGAAAGAGACGAAAAAATCGTAGGTTGGTATCACTCTCACCCGAAAATGGGGTGTTTTATGTCTAGCACAGATATTGACACTCAACGGAGATACCAAGCATTATTTCCCAATGCAGTAGCATTAGTTATAGATCCACAACGCCCAATTTTTCGATTTTATCAGGTAGAGGACTCAAGCTACACATCTGTTGAATATGATGTTTTAGAAAACATTTAGCAATTTGATATGTCATAACACATCTGACTTTTCTCTTCTAAATGGAAAAAATAGCTTTTCCTATCAGAGAATATGGAAATAAGCTATTATTGGCTTTCTTCTTTGTCTTCCCAATCTTTATAGGCATCTGTCTCGGCGACAAAGGCATCAAAAAACTTCTTTACACTGCCTAAAGTAGACTCAACGGCACGAAGCTCGTGAATATCTTCTCTCATTTTTGCAATTTCTTCATAAAGACCTTTCAAAAGCGATAAGAGTTCTTCTCTAGATTTAGTTAAAGCTTCTTTTTCGCCTAAAGAACTTTCTACAAATTTTCTTATTTCTTCGACTGTTGGTTGCATATCCATCAGACTAACGCCCGTTTGAAGAAGATCCGTCGCTCTTTCAATTTCGATTCTTGCTTTTTCATCTCTTTCATAAAGATCTTGTTTATCAGTTTCAAGTAGTTCCCTTACGTCGCTCTGAAGGTTTCCAAAGGTTTCTGGGAGGGTTGCAGCGAATTCAGCAAACTCATCCAGTCGATTGAGACGAGACTCAACATTTTGCATAGTCTCATTTATTTTAGAGAGATTATCATCAATTTTATTAGAAATGGTTGTTGTTATCGTTTCTATTTCATCAAAACCTGTTGCTTTTTTTATGCCTTCACGAATTTCTTTGATGATTTCATTTCCTGGAAATTTCATGAGTTCAAGATGTATAGCTTCTACAGTCTCTTGTCGCGCAAATCCCTCCATTTTTTCTGATAATGGGCTGATATCAGGTGATTGGACATCTGTTCGATTAGCAAAAGACTCTAAAGCCGTTTTAATCTCATTAATGACTTCTGAAGAAATACCGCTTGATTCTGCTTGAGTTGGTACATTAACACTTTCAATTTTTTCAAGGATTTCAATAAGCGTATTTTCATGTGCCATTTCAGCACCCAGAGTGTTAATTAACTCTTTAATAGGCTCGATATCTAATTTTGCTTTTATTTCTTGCTTAGGGGCATTGCCTAAGAGCTGTACAAGATTAAATTTTATTTCTTCCAAAGAATCATTGATTGAATTAAGTTGTTCATTAATTTCATCGTCTTTTTTCTTTTTTGACAAGATTGACACCCTGTTTTTTCGTGAAGTTACATTAACGTGATTTATTCTGAAAACAAATTTGCTTTAGTAAGTATTGACACTATGATAAATAAAATTATTTCTCCTTTAGATTTTGTTAGGGGGATTTAATATGCATCAAAGCATTATTCTATGGTTAAAAAACTGCAAAATTGACAAACGCCAATTTATTCCATGAAACAGATTGTTGGAAAGATAACATTAATGTAGTATTGGGTGAATTAATAATATGAAACCTTATTAATCATCGTAAAACTTCTGAAATTTCGTTAGGAGGTTAACTTAGTGATTAACGCTGATTTTATACTCGCTCGCGAAACACAGTTGATGTATCAACGTGCAAAAGAGTTTAACCCAGTTAATGGTAACCTAAGACATTGGAGAGGTTTTCTGCCTGGCCGTGGATCGTATATTGGCTCAAAATTTGAAATTGATATTTATATCCCTTATGAGTTTCCGAGAAAACCTCCAGACGTCTGGATAAGGAATGTGAAGCATCCCAACGTAGATGCGCAAGGAAAATTGCATATGAAGATACTGGAACACGGTTGGCGTGGTGATTTTCATATTTATCACGTGGTCAATTCATTCAAAGGTTTATTTGCTAGAGCTCCCCTTGTTCCGGTAGGCGTAAAACCACCCCCGCCTTCTACTAAACTTGTAGAAGAAACAGAAAAATTCAAACGACAGTCAGATGTCCTAGAAAGTGAGGTCGAACGACTTCAGGGAGTTATAATGAACAAAGATGATGAACTTGTACGATTAAAAGCAAGAATGACCGTTCATAACCTTCCTGAAACTGGAGAAGTTCGTAAAGAAGAAGTAATTCATACCTCAGCAACTACCGAAACTCTGCAGATGGACTTAGAGAGCGAAAAGATTGCAGTTGTTGATCTTATTGAAAATTTGGAGGAGAAGTTCAGAGAAGGAGAAATTGCGGCAGTTGAATATAGCAAACTCTATAAGCGGTATTCCAAAGAGCTCTATCTCCTTAACAAGAAAATAGAGGAATCAAAAAAATAGAATATGACATGAGCGAAATCTAATGGAGGATTCTGCATGGCACGCGAAAAAGATCAGGTAGAACTTGAAGCCGAACTATTTGCAACAATTGCAACGTTAGATACACTCACCAAAAGTCTCATTGAGGGAGATTTAGATCCCACCCTCTATAAACGCCAACTGAGATCTCTGATGAGAGACGCATTTAAAGCACGTATAAAATTGGACACACTGAATTTCAGTCTGGACACATTCATAAAAAAGGAGCAGATTATTGAAAAATTCCCTTATGGAGCAGAACGTTTACGTGTTGCTGAGGGCGATATACCTTCTATGCCGGCCACTGGTAAAGGTTCCATCGACACAATAGGTCCTTCTTTCGTCTCTGTTTCCAACATAGCTGCTAAGACAGCAGATGTAGTAGCCGATATGATTGAACTGATTGATCTTGCAAAACTCCGAAGTGTTGCTAGGATTGACCTTATTGTTCCTAATCTTGATGACATACTCCTGCTACTTGAGAATTTCCCAGGATTCGGTAAGGACTATTGGGCATATGTAGAAATCGAGCGATGGCGTGATAATCTTAAGAAAGAGTCTCCTGATAAAATAATAGATGAAGAAATGGCCAAAAATTTGGAATATAATGCTGTCCGTTGGTTAAATGATTTTCGGAGACGCTTAAGAGAATAATCTTTGTTGTATGAGGTGTCCGAGCATGGGATTACATGATATCGAGAAAAAGTTGAAACTCGAGCGAGATTTTAGGAAGAAAGGCACGGAACTCTTTTTTGCAGATTTGGGTAAGATGCTTACGTCTTTAAAAGAACTCCGAGGCGAACTAAAAAAGTTTGAGAAAAAATATGCCAAGGAACTGAAAACTATACCTTCATACAGAGAGAAAGTTGTACGTATGCGTGAAGAATTAGGATTGCCTTTAGAAATAGGTGTTTATGAAGAAAAAGGTAAACCTAGATTGTTTGGTAAAGATAAATACTATGATAAACTTGGGCTAGAGGCCCTTGATATTCTTCAAAAACACAAAGAGACTTCTGGAGGCATTATAAGCCTTGCAGAGATAGTTTTGTTGGTAAATAAAGAAACTCCAGGAGTTACTATAAGCCCTGATGATATAAATAAAGCGTTAAAGCGTCTGGAAAAGGCAGATCTCGTAAATATATTTGAACTTAAATCTTCAGATGTAAAAATCGTTGAATTCATTCCAGTGGGCTTGAGCAGCGATCAGAACGAAGTACTTGAACTGGCTAGTATCAATGGTTGGACAACTCTCGAAGAGGTCATGATGGAAAAAGGATGGTCTAAAGAAAGATCTGAAAGAGTTCTTAAAGCTTTTAAGGACGGCGGAATTGCTCGAATTGATTCAAGTTACGCAAGGGGTACAAGATATTATTTTCCTGGTTTAGGCGGCAGTTCATCATAATTAATTTTACCTTTTTTTAGTCTGACAGGCTACTATGCCCCTTATTGATGTTTTAAATAATATGGAGTACGATATTCCCTTAATAGGTCCCCTTCAAAATGCACTAATCTAACCAACCTAAATGCCTTTAACTATAGTAATAAAAAATGAAAACTATCTGAACACTGATAAAGGCTTCGTTTCTGCTGTATAATCGAGACTACTGCTAAATTTGCGGTGAAAAAAGTGAGCGATATGTTAACTGAGAAGAAATTTCACTTGATGACCGTTGAAGAAACATATAACACTTTAGGATCAAAAGATGATGGTATTAGCAATAATGAGGCAAAGGTACGTCTCGAAAAATATGGACTGAATGAGATTCAAGAAGCTGAAAAAACAAGTCTCATTAAACTTTTTTTTGCTCAATTCAAATCATTTCTTGTTTTGATCTTAGTCGCAGCTGTAGTTATTTCATTTGTTTCTTCAATTTTCTTTGGAGGAGAGATTTTTGAATCTATAGCGATTTTTGTGATTGTTTTTGCCAACGCAGTTTTAGGGTTTGTACAAGAATACCGTGCTGAGAAAGCAATTGAAGCATTGAAACAGATTGCAGCACCAGAAGCATTGGTTTTCCGAAATGGCATCGCGATGCGAATCCCTTCAAGAGAATTAGTTCATGGTGATATTGTTCTTCTTGAAACTGGTAATAAAGTTCCTGCTGATGTACGCTTAATAGAAGCTATTAATCTCACAATAGAAGAAGCATCACTTACTGGAGAATCTGTTCCTGTTCATAAAATTGTTCAACCTCTTGAAACGGATGTTTTGCTTGCAGATCGTAAAAATATGGCGTATTCTGGCACTACTGTTGCATACGGACGAGGAAAAGGATTGGTCATTGCTACAGGAATGACTACAGAACTAGGCAAAATAGCTCAATTAATTCAAACAGCAGAAGACGAACAAACACCACTACAAAAACGATTAGATGTTGTAGGCAAATGGCTTGGTATTGGCTGTATTATAGCAGCCGCGATCGTTGCATTGACGGGATTAATTCGTGCACCTGCCATTACGCAACTTTTTCTAGTAGAACTGTTTCTTTGGAGTGTTAGTATAGCTGTAGCTGGAGTTCCTGAAGCTCTTCCAGCAGTTGTGGTCATAGCACTAACTGTTGGTGTACAGAGAATGGCGAAAAGGAACTCAATTGTAAGGAGATTACCAGTGGTGGAGACCCTAGGCAGTACGTCCGTTATTTGTACTGATAAAACTGGTACACTTACCAAAAATGAAATGACTGTTTCTAAGTTGTATACTAATTCAAAAATTATAGATGTTACTGGTTCTGGCTACTCCCCAAAAGGCGAATTTTTCTTAAAAGGAACAAATATTGATCCGCTAAAAAATTCCGATTTAAAACTCCTCCTTCAAGTTGGAACTTTGTGTAATGATGCCCATTTACAGATCAATGCTTCAATGAAAGAGAAAAATCCCTCAACTGATGACTTAGAGTTATTTGGAGATCCAACTGAAGGTTCTTTAATTGTTGCAGCAGCAAAGGCTGGTATTACCCATGAAGAACTAAAAGAAGAAAATCCGAGGATATGGGAGATCCCTTTCACATCAGAAACCAAATTCATGGCAACAGTTCATGCAACAAATCATGAAACCCTATTTGTTGGTGTAAAGGGAGCACCTGAGACCATATTGTATCTATGCAAGAACATTCTTGAGGACGACAAAATTATTCCCTTAACCAATGAAAAAAGGGAAGAAATTAGTAACGTTAATTTAGATATGGGTGCTCAAGCCCTTCGCGTTTTAGGAATGGCTTATCGCGAAATTCAAGATACCAAAATGGAACTTACTGAGGAGACTGTTTTAAAGGACTTAGTGTTCGTTGGCTTGCAAGGGATGATAGATCCTCCACGAGAAGAAGTCATTAGAGCTGTGGAGAGAACGAAATCTGCATGTATTCGCACTGTAATGATTACTGGAGACCAAAAACTCACCGCGACAACAATAGCAAAAGAAATCGGAATTCTTGAAAAAGGGGACTTAGTTCTTACAGGAAAAGAACTTGAACAAATGGATGAAACAGAGTTTAATGAAATCGTCGATAAGGTATCCGTTTATGCGCGTGTGTCACCTGAAAACAAGAACAAAATTGTCAATGCATGGAGGGAGAAGGGTCATATCACTGCCATGACGGGTGACGGAATTAACGATGCTCCTGCTCTGAAAAGGGCAGATATTGGCATAGCCATGGGAATTACGGGCACAGATGTAGCTAAAGAAGCTAGTGATATGATTCTCACTGATGACAACTTTGCTACAATTGTAGCTGCAGTGGAAGAAGGAAGGGGAATTTTCGATAATATAAAAAAATATCTTTCATATCTTTTACGAGGCAATGTTGGCGAAATCCTTCTACTTTTCATAGCCGCAAGTTTCTTGGCACTTCCAATTCCATTATTGGCGATTCAAATCTTATGGATAAACCTTGTAACAGATGGTTTTCCCGCTGTAGCCTTAGGCGTCGATCCTAACGAACCTGATATACTTGACCGTCCGCCAAGAGATCCCAATGAAAGTGTGTTTGATACGAGGATACGTCTGTTTGTTGTGGGGATGGCGACACTGATGGTAGCTACTACTTTGCCTCTATATTGGTGGATGATTAATACAGGTGCTTCAGTCGAATACGCAAGAACTATGATATTCAGTCTTGTAGTGGCGTTCGAACTATGGAGTGCCTTTGCAGCTCGCTCTGAAAAATATTCTCTTTTTAAGATTGGACCACTCACGAACAAATGGCTTGTTATTGCAGTAGTCTCTTCCATTGCTCTACAAATAGTAGTTGTGTACGTTCCATTTCTCCAACCAGTCTTTCACACAGTGCCTTTATCCCTGATGGACTGGGTACTCATCATTCTCCTCAGTTCCACCGCACTTATTAGCGTAGAGATCGCAAAATTCCTCAAACCTTATGAACAATTTGTCTGTGAAACTCCACCATAAAAAATTAAATTAAAAGAACATAGAGTCTTTTACAATTCAATTATACCTTTTCTTAAACAATTTTTTTCTAAAAACAAAGACTAGAGTTCCAAAAAGAACTATTACACCACTTACTATCAGAATTGACAGAATTAAATTAGATGACATAGGATCCAGTTCAAGTTTTTCTAAATAGTACTCCATGGTTCGCCCAACTTTACTTAGACTTTCTCGGTCTACATTTTCTATAGTATCATTTGTTGTATGATGCCATTTGAAGAAATCGTATCCATCCTTACTCCTTTGTTGGATTATATCCACGGCTGGAATTCCAGCGTTGATGAAGGGGCGATGGTCATCTATTATCGACGATCCTGTCTGGTCTAAAAAATTCTCGCCGTAACCGAGTTCATTTGCCAAATCCCAAATCTTATTTGTTTGCTGGGAATCAGAAGAGCTTTCTTTGTGCAAATTCAAATTATAATCTCCCACGATATCTAAAATCACCGCTAATTTCATTCGATTTTTATCTGAATCAGAGAGACTTTTGACAAAATAAGTGCTTCCAATAATCCACCCACTCTGTCCACCTTTCCAACCAGAAATGCCTCCTTGGTCTTCTGCGTCGAATAGAACTATCCAAACTTCATATCCTTCCGGGATAGATACGGTTCTTGCCAGTTCTAACAAAACCACAACCCCTGACCCGCCGTCATTTATTCCTGGAACTGGATCTTTGCGTTTAGTTCTATCGGGATCCTTATCAGCCCACGCTCTGGCATCATAATGTGCTCCTAGAACTATGATTCCCTTGGAATTATCATTTTGGTTAGATTTTTTGGCGATTAAATTATTGAGTGTGATGCTTGGACCGCTATGTGCCCAACTTTGAATTTCTACACTCCATAACGAATTTTCCAGTGTTTTTTTTGCATATGCTAGAAAATCTTGGCTGTTTTCACTTCCCGGAAGAAGAGGCGCCAACTGATCATATTTTTTAAGATGCTTAAATGCTACACCTGTATCAAATTCCAGATCAGGTTGACTTAATGCCTGTAACTGTTGAGTTTGGAAAGGGCAAATGATCGTACAGACTATCAGAAACGCAATACCGAAAGTCTGGAATTTGGAATTAAAATACAAAAAACCACCAAACAAGCAATTAATAGAATATTTGAAAGATTTTATTATTTGTAGATTTATGAAATCAAAAGCCTTTTTCTTTCAATTTGCGGGAAACTCTTGATATAACAGATTGCTTCTTTCAGAAACTGATTTCAATGGCTTTTTCATCGACCTTTGTTGCATATCCCTTCTTAACCATAATTCTCATAATCTCATTGAGTTCCTTAGGTGGGATGGTACTGAATGACTGCTTCGCTCTCACAAGATCAATTAGGGTTATTACCCAGGAATCTTGGGCCCAGGCTTCTAGTATCCACTCGTAAATGATATCGGACCAAGCTTCCAGACTCTTCCAATATATTCTGAGTCGTGTTTCCTCTTTGCTTATCCACCTAGCGAGATCACGCGCGATTAAGAATTCCATGATGGATCTTATGTCTTCTTCTGAGAGTCCTCTTTTGATTTCGTCGTTGTAAAAGGGGTACTGATCCGTGAGCTCTAAGATGCCCACGATATGCTTCGTGAAATACTTAGCCCAGTCCAAAAGAAGGTTTCCCCAGTCTTCCTTCCACGATTCATAATGGTCTTTTTTTGAGTGAGGAGGACATGAAAACATCCATGGATGCGAAATCCATTCATATTTCTTTTGAAAATACTCTTTTGCCTGTGCCTCAGCGTCGTGAGTTTTAGCTTTTTCTAGCTCAATTTCTGCGTTTTCAATCTCTTTTTCAAGTATTTCAATCTCTTTATCCACTACAGCAGTTATTGTTTCTTTTGGTTTTTTAACAGTCACTTTTTCTTTGGTCTTTTTTACTTTTGTCTTTGTCTTAACTCCTGTTTCTTCATGTATTTCTTCTTTCGGAGTTGATTCCTTGTCCTTTGCCGTTTTCTTTTTTTCTTTCTTTTTCACTGACAACTCTATCACCAGAAGCGCCTAATCTGCCCCGAATTCTGCAAACCATTCATCAAATCTTAGTAGTTCACCAGAAGAAACGCTTGGTCTAATTTTTTCCATAGCTAAGGTGAAGTCTCCTTTTGCTACATGTCGAACTTGAACACTTGTATCTGTTAAAGCACCAGCAGCATCTAATTCACGGACTGGCATCATTATTGCCTCTCGGCATATAAGAGCAATATCTGCACCAGAATAGCCTTCCGAAAGCATAGCTAACTCTTCAAAGTTGACCTCTGGTGCGTGTTCTACACCTTTAGTATGTATTTTAAATATTGCTTGGCGTGCTTCCAAATCAGGTAGGGGAACATAAATCCTCTTTTCAAAACGTCTTCGAAAGGCAGCATCTATTTCCCACGGAATGTTAGTTGCACCTAAAACAACAATCCTATCTTCTGCCTTGCTAGTAACACCATCCATAGCCTGCATGAGTTGTGTTTTGACTCTCCGAAGTGCATCGTGTTCGCCAGCAGCCCGTTCTGTGGCAATAGAGTCAACCTCATCAATGAATACCAGCGAAGGCATTTTCTCTTTTGCTGCTTCAAACAACTCCCTCACTAGTTTTTCACTCTCTCCAAGCCACTTGCTTATTATCGCTGCTGCTGAAACATTGAAAAAGGTTGCATCACATTCAGTAGCTACAGCCTTAGCAATTAATGTCTTTCCACATCCTGGAGGACCAAAAAGCATAATACCCTTCCACGGTTTTCTAGCTCCCTTAAATAGATCTGGACGGACCATAGGCAGAATAATAGCTTCTCGTAACGCAGATTTAGCCGCTACTAAACCCGCTACATCATCCCATGCAACATTAGGTTTTTCTCCAACGATCGTCTCTTCGATTGCAGCCTCAATTTCGTCCTCTGATTTATCAGCCTCACTGTCTACACTGACTGGTTTCTTAGCAATTTCTTTTAACTCAGTTGCGCGTGCTAAGTATTCTCTTGCTTTTCTATAATAGAGGTTCCTCATATCTTTGCTTTGCTCAAGACCAATAAGCTTCTGAAGAACGGTAGCTGCATTTAGATAGTTAGTAATTGCTTCCTTATATCTTCGTGCCTGATCTAGTTTAAGTGCTTTCTTTGCATAGTTTGATGCTTGTTGGAGCATAGCTTGACTCATATTCGTCACCTTTCCGAATTAGCAGGGCATTATATTTATCTGAATAATGAATGAACAACCATTCTAAAAAAATCTTTTGAAGTACTCTTAGAAGGATTCTTTTGAAATGTTAGAAATCTCAAAAAGTGGTCAAGTTAAACCGTTAAGGTCTTAACTGTGCTTATTATTCATTTTATCTGGTCATTGAGAAAAACTTTAATAAACTCCTCACCAGTCAACTGCCCAAAACTACCTCTGCTACAGGAGTCTTCAGTAAAAGTTTTGATATCGTCAGGTTCTTCATTTTTATCATAAATTAAGAAAGGAACTGGCTCACAGGTATGAGTTCTTACACTTATTGGGTTATAATGATCAGTTAGAACAGTTAATTTAATGTTATCCTTTAATTTCTTTAAAATTCTTCCAACAACCCTTTTATCAAAGTCTTCTATGCATTTGATTTTTAAATTCAAGTCTCCTTGATGAGATGCTTCGTCGGGTGCCTCAATATGAACGTAAACCAGGTCATAGGTTTCCAAGGCTTTTAGACATTCCTCTGCTTTTCCTTCGTAATTAGTATCATATAAGCCAGTCGCGCCGTCTACATCTATTACATTAAACCCCGCATAAATGCCTAATCCACGGATTAAATCAACAGCAGAAATCACAGCTCCTTTAATACCAAATTTTTCTTGAAACGTTTTCATAACGGGCTTTCTCCCAGGTGCCCACGGCCAGATCATATTTGCTGCATTTTTGCCAGCGTTTACCCTCCTGATATTTACGGGATGATTCTCCAATACAGATCTTGATTGGATGATAAGGGTATTGAGAAGTTCTGCAGTTTTTTCGCCGCTGATATCCTTAGCTTTTACAAGTACATCCTTGAAAGGTGTTCCAGGGACATCATGAGGAGGTGTACATATTAAATCAGGGCTGTATTTGTGTTTTAAGATGAGGATGTGCCTGTAACTAACTCCTGGAAAAAATCTAATTTCCTCATTGCCAAGTTCTTTGGCGACTGCTTCGATTAACTCGTGGCTTTCTTCGCTTGAGATATGTCCTCCAGAATGGTTTTTAATTGTGTCATTTTCAACACAGATGGTATTACACCTAAAAGCAATATCTCTTTCATCAACGTTGATTCCCATTGCTGCAGCTTCTAGAACACCTCTTCCTTGAAAATTGCTTATGTCGTACCCCAGTATGGACATATTTGCAAGGGCGCTTTCTGGATCGGCTCCCTCAGGTATTGTCACTAATTTACCACATTTCCCCATAGAGGCTAGTTTATCTAGGTTAGGAGTTTTTGCAACTTCTAAAGGTGTTTTATGTCCTAATTCCTCGATTGGATAATCCCCCATGCCATCTCCGACAATTATTATATATTTCATTATATCGCCACGATATAACTGCTTGAAAGGAGCTGTTATGTATTATTTGCATTTTCAGTTTAAAGCCCTTCATTTTCTAATCCATACAATTCTTAAATATTATTCTCCCGATGAGACTGATGAGAAAAGAATACAAATGATGCATAAGGTATTTAAGAATCAATTTTTTAGATGATAGCGATCTAAATGGCACAGATCAAAATAACTTATTTTTCAATGCTTAGAGAAGTGACTGGCAGGCATGAGGAGGGCTTAGAAGTCGGCAATACTGTTCGTTCTGCTCTTCAAAAACTATTTGAGAAATATGGCGAAAGGTTGCGTAAAATTATAATCAAGGAGCAAGATATTCCTCATGATTCAGTAATAATCGCTTTAAACGGCAAATCGATCAAATATCTAAAAGGGCTTGATACGATATTGAATGATGGGGACAAATTGACATTCTTCTTTGCAGCTGGAGGCGGGTGAAATAAAATGGAGTCGGTCGTATTAGAAAAGTAAAAGTCAGCTAAGCAATTGCTTTACAAAAAGTTTAAAAGACTAAATCTACCACCGGGTACCATCAGTTTCTGGGGCAAAATACATGATGATCTTAATGCAATCCACTTTCCTTACTAGTTCTTATCATGCTTTCTATAACTTCTTCCCAGGAACAACGACGACGTACTAACGCACCCATCTTGTTTTGATGTGGCGTGTTGGAGGTTTTTGATGTCTATCTCTTATCAAAAATTATATCTATCAAAAAATAGAGGCTGAGGCAAATTATGCGTGTTGTTATGAAATTTGGTGGCACTTCAATTGGTAATGGATCGAATTTCGGTCATGTAGCAAAAATCATCAATTCTTATGCAGAAAGTCATGAGACAATCGTATTGGTTTCAGCAATGGCAGGAGTTACCGATCAGTTAATTGACTGCGCAGAACGATCTCAAAAAGACATTACAAAAGAAGTTCTCAGAGATTTTATTCAAGAATTACTGAAAAAGCATCTAAAAGCGGCAGAAGAGAGTATCGATGATGAGTTCATCTTAAAAGAGGTCGAACAAAAACTTACTGAAACTCTCGAAGAATTAGAAAGAGTATTGATTGGCATCTCTTTATTAAAAGAGCTGAGTTCACAGGCTAAAGATAAAGTTATGTCTTTTGGTGAACGACTATCGACACCAATTCTTTGGGGTGCAGTCAAGAACTTGAATATTCCTGTTGTGTATTTAACGGGATATGAGGCTGGAATTGTCACAGATGAACGCTTTGGAAACGCTCGACCTATTTGGAATATCTCCATTGAAAAAATTCAGAAAACTCTTGTGCCTCTTCTTGAACAGCGATACACAATAATTATTTCTGGTTTTATTGCAGGGACTGAAGATGGTCTTATCACAACTTTGGGACGTGGTGGTACTGATTTTTCTGCAGCGATAATTGGGACTTCCATTGAGGCTGATGAAATAATTTTTTGGAAAGAAACAACTGGTGTTTTAACTACAGACCCAAATCTTGAGCCAAATGCACAGACTATACCTTCTTTGTCGTATGCCGAAGCGATGGAACTTGCCTACTTTGGGGCGAAGATTCTCCATCCTAAATGCCTTCAACCTGTTATGGAGAGAGAAAACATTCTGGTTCGGGTCAAAAATACGTTTAAACCTGATGCAGAAGGATCAATAATAGTCCCCGCTACGGAACAGGTTGAAAATGTCGCAAAGGCAGTAAGTGTACTATTTAATGCTGGAATAATAGAGGTTGGAGGTGCTGAGATGATCGGCACCCCTGGAATTGCAGCTCATATATTTGGTGCCTTCGAGAAAGCTGACGCAAATGTTATAATGATTTCTCAAAGTAGTAGCGAAGCAAACATCTCTGTCGTTGTAAATCGCTCCGATATAAGAAAGACAGAAAAAGTGTTGAAAGAGACATTTGCTTATACAAACTATATCAAATATGTTCGAAGCGAAGACGACATATGCGTCATTGGAGTAGTGGGAGAAGGTTTAAAGGGTACTCCTGGAGTTGCAGCTAAGGTTTTCCAAGCGGTTGCACAAAAAGGGGTAAACGTCCGGATGATTGCACAAGGATCATCAGAATTAAATATCAGTTTTGTTGTCAAGGAAAAAGACGGAGGCTTAGCTGTTAGGGCACTTCACGAGGCTTTCGAATTAGGTGAGAAAATAATTAAGTGACAAGGGATGTAAAATGGATAAAATTAAAATAGGCGTATTAGGTGCTACGGGCGTTGTTGGACAAAACTATGTTCGATTATTAGCAAACCATCCATGGTTTGAAATAGTAGACGTTGCCGCGTCACCCAGATCCGCTGGAAAGTCATATTATGACGCAGTAAAAAAGAAATGGCAGATGATAGTTCCCATACCAGAAAACGTCAAGAATTTAATTGTCAGGGACGTGCAAGATTTTGACTCATTAAACCCGGAGATATCATTCGTATTCTCCGCAATGACCCTTCCAAAAGAAGATACCAGACAAATTGAATTTGCGTATGCACATAAAGGAATTCCGGTAGTCAGTAATAGTTCAGCAAATAGACGGATAGAAGACGTGCCGATGTTAATACCCGAAATTAATTATAAACACGTAGATATCATCCCAATCCAACAAAAGAACCGAGGGATTCTAAACGGCGGCTTTGTTGCTGTCAAGCCGAATTGTTCTCTTCAAAGTTACATGACTCCTCTTTATGCACTGGAACACGCTGGATATAAGATAGACAAAGTAATTATTACCACCTTACAAGCGACATCTGGTGCGGGTTATCCGGGTGTGCCTTCATTAGATATGGTGGATAATATTGTTCCTTATATTTCCGGTGAAGAAACTAAATCGGAAGAAGAACCGATGAAGATTCTAGGGAAAATTGGTGAGAAGGGAATTGAGAATTATGAAGATATTCAAATAAGTGTAACTTGTACCAGAGTCCCAGTTGTTGATGGTCACACCGCTTCAGTCAATGTTAAGTTCAAGGATAAAATCCCGACTCGTGAAGAGATTTTAAAAACCTGGAAGGAATTCAAGAGCTTACCTCAAGAGTTAAATCTACCTTTTGCACCAAAACAGCCAATCATATACATTGACAATGAAGACCGGCCACAACCAAGGAAGGACAGAGATAATGATAAAGGAATGGCAGTAACTGTGGGCCGACTTCGAAAGGATAATGTATTTGACTGGAAATTTGTAAGCCTAAGTCATAATACCGTAAGAGGAGCCGCTGGTGGCGGAATCTTAAACGCTGAATTGCTCAAAGCTAAAGGCTATATAAGATAGGGGAAATCTCTTCTTAATGACCTTTCATAGCAGTCTTATCTTTTTTTATGACGACAAAAATAATTCTGACAAGAATGAGAACAAAAAATAATAATAAGCAGTGTACAGTAACTTATTATGGATCAAAACTCAAAAGACAATATAACGCCTGCTCTACAGTATGGAGGACAGGATTACTTGTCAGAAACAAAAGACATGCCTGAAACTACTGAAGCTAGAATAATACGGCTTCTGTATGAATTAGAGGATAAAAGTTCAAGTTTAAGAGACGATGTTGCCTATTTGCTTCGCACTCTTGCAAAACGACGAAAAGAAATCAACATACTGATTAATGCGTTGAAACATGAAGATAGTATTATTCGAAAAAACGCCGCGTATATTCTTGGGAATCTTAGAGATCCTCTGACTGTTGAGCCACTTATTGAAGTATTAAATGATGAGGATGCGAATGTTCGAGGCGAGGTGGTTAGAACCTTAGGCGCAATTAGAGATGATCGCGCTATAGAGCCTTTAATCAAAACATTAAATGATGAATGTCGAGAGGTTCGGGGATGGGTGGCTTCAGCGTTAACTAAAATTGGTTTTTCAGCAGTAGACCCTCTTATTGCAGCATTGGATGAAGATAACAATAATATTCGAATGAATGCGACATGGGCACTTGGTCATATTGAAGATAGTGCTGAAAAAGCTGTGGCACCGATCACAGGTGTACTTGATGATGAAAACGATGAGGTTCGTTTCTATGCAGCAGAAACATTAGGAATATACATGGATATAAGAACCGTATTAACCTTGCTTGATTCATTGAGAAACGATCTTGATGAAAGTGTTCGTTGGAAAATCATAGAGGCGTTAGGATTTATCAAAGATAAAAGAGCCGTCAAACCCTTAACTGAAGCGTTAGCAAATGAAGATGCAGGAATCCGTCGAAAAATTGTAGAAGTACTTAGTTTTTTAGGAGATAAAGGCGCAATTGTGGAATTGCTCAATTCTTTAAAATATGATGAGGACCCGGGAGTTAGATGGCGTGCAGCAGAATCATTGATGCATCTTGATGAAGAACTTGCAATTGATCCACTAATTGTAGCATTAAATGATGAGGACGCAGGAGTCGTAAGAAAAGTTGTGCAACTACTTGGACGAATTGGAGATCAACGCGCAATCCAGCCGCTTACTGAGATGAAAAAAGAAGAACTCGATATAACTATTTTTAAAAGAGTCGAAGAATCCTTAGATAGCATTACTAAAAGAATTGGCTTAATATCTCAGGATAATCTCTGACCATTTTCGAGTCTAAGCAAATTTTAAGAATCGTTTCTGTGGTAGGTGATAGATTGAATTTAATGGCAGAAGTTGAGAATGAATATATCAACCGGACGCAAAAATCTCAGAAGATGTATCAACTTGCAAAAAATTTCCTTCCAGGAGGAGACGCACGAACAGTCACCTTTTTTGAACCATATCCTGCCTTTATTGTAAAAGGTAAAGGATACCAACTTCATGATATTGATGGGAATAACTATACTGATTTTCTGAATAATTATACCTCATTGATACACGGACACTGCCATCCAAAGATCATTAAAGCGATTAAAGAACAATTGGAAAGTATTCAAGCAATTCACGCCCCAACTGAATATCAAGTCAAATTTGCCGAAATAATTAGTGAAAGATTTCCTTCGGTAGATAAAATCCGTATCATGAATTCTGGCACTGAAGCAACCATGAATGCGATACGGTTGGCAAGAGCATATACCGGCAAAGACAAGATTTTAAAGGCTGAGGGTGGCTATCATGGTACTCATAATAATGCGCAAATAAGTATCCATCCCCATTTGGAGGATTCAAACCCTTTAAATCACCCAAAAAGTATCCCTGAGAGCAAGGGTATTCCAAAGAGCGTCCTGAAAGATGTTGTAGTTTTCCCCTTTAACCATCAACAAATTACTGAAAATCTAATCAAAGAAAATAAGAAAGACTTAGCTGCCGTAATTGTTGAGCCGGTAATGGGTGCTGCAGGCATTATCTCTCCAAAAGACGATTATTTGAAGTTCTTAAGGGAAATAACCAATGAAAATGACGTTCTCCTGATTTTTGATGAGGTAATAACTGCTAGACTTAGCAGAGGTGGTGCACAACAGTATTTCAATGTAATTCCTGACATTACTGCATTTGGAAAACTGTTTGGGGGTGGCACACCAATTGGAGTGATTGGCGGAAGAGATGAAATTATGATGCTGTATTCTCCGGAGAGAACAGAATTCTTAAGCCAATCAGGAACATTTAATGCTAACCCTGTCACATTAGTTGGAGGCATAGCAACATTGGACTTATTGAATGATTCAGCGTACACACGATTGAATTCTTTAGGAAACTCATTAAAAGATGGCATTTCGGATACATTCAAAGAATTTGGAATCAATGCTCAAGTTACTGGAGAAGGCTCACTTCTGAACATGCATTTCACAGAAAAGGAAGTCATAGATTATAGAAGTGCCTCGACTTCTAATGTGGAGCTCTGTTCGTTATTGTACCTATCAATGCTTAATCATGGGATATGGATAGCTCCTAGACTGTTGTCATGTATTTCGACACCGATGTCAAAAAAAGAAATTGAGTCATTTCTTGAGGCATTGAGGACCTCCTTGAATAGGATGAAGCCATTTATCAAAGAGTTTGCTCCTCATTTAATTAAGAACTAATGCCCTTTAGGTTGAGATGACTTTGAAGAAATTTAGAGGAGTTGAAATATTATAAAATCATAAATCTTATGATATTATATTTGCGTTTTTACTGTATTATTACAAAAGAATTAATAGACTCATAAGGATTGAAATTTGGCGGTAAGGATGGACGTGACTTTATTGTATGCTAATTTTACAAAAACGCTTCTTTAAGCCATAAGGATTGAAACATCGCCGATATCTAAAAGAATGAGATTTTTTAATTGAACTGAAAGTACGTATGTTAAACTTTAAGTCATGCAGGGTCTAAGCATGGAAATGAAGGTCTCTCTTCTGTGATGATCTGGAAAATTCTGAGAAAAGCCTTGACTAAAATTAATATTTCAAAATGAATTCCTTCCTTTCGTTCCAGAATACATCTGGATTCCGTTGTTTGCCATACCCTAACCATTTATCGATTTTTACCCATAAGCGGTTCAACAAGGGAAAATGTTTAATAAAAAATCGTGCGACACAATGTAACGAATGACGACTTTTCGTAAAGGGGCAAGAGGTGATGCAGACACTGCAGTCATTTCCATTGATTGTCCAGAAGTGATAGCAGGTCTCAGCGTTCACATACCATTTCAATACGCCAGGATTGTTTGATATAGTGGGACCTGACCACGATGGATCTCTTTCATAACTGATTGACTGAGAGGGACAGGCTTCTGCGCACCGTTTGCATGTGCGGCAAAAATCGAGTGCTCCAAAATTGATTGATTTGTCCGGTACGAGGGGAAGATTGGTCAAGACTTTGCAGATTCTCACATTAGATCCAAATTGAGGGGTGATTAGTAACCCATGACGACCATATTGCCCTATTCCTGCATCAATGGCCATGGGCACACTTAATCCAATATTATTCCCCGCCGGTATGGCATCATAGCCTAAGCCTCGGATAAACTCAGCAAGGCATGCTTGGATGAATGCCATGCGCGAATAACCATTGCCCGTCGCAAAGGCACCAGGGAATGCAGGGGTAGTTTGCAAAGCTTCTAGATCCATCTCAACGGCGACAACAATGGCGTTTTCAATATGATCGGGAATATTAATGGGGTTTCCTTGTCTGTCGTGGGTATATAACCAGTCACGGTTGAGTTTGCAAACACCCACTAGTGCTGCCCCAAAGGCTTTTGCAGCCTGCTTCACGATCTTTGTCATATTGTGGGGATCATCAATTATGACTTTTATGTCAGCGGGTTTTTCAAGTTCTACATCAAAACGTGCATCAATGGAGGCATTCAACTTCTTCCATGAAAAAGCTTCAGTAAAATGATCATAAACTGTCCAAGATGCTGAACTCAAAGCCTCATCAATTCTTGAATACCCTTTCTTGTTCAGGCGAAAAACTTCTTCAAGATGAGCATGAACTCCAACTTGGTAATCTGCAAAACTAGGATCATTAAGCATCCGGGCAAAAATGATATGTTCCTCAGTGAAGGGACGGTAAACGCTGTGGTTGATAACGTAAGGACTTTGCTTCCAATGGTTCAAGTCCTCTGAAAGAGTCAAATCCTGTGTAGATTGCCGAGGTTTTACGATTTCGACGCAGTAATCGATTGCTGCCATTGGACAATTGTCTAAACAGCGTCTGCAACTTCCACAGTTTCTAGACTTAATAATTGGCTTTCTGGTCTCGTTCGAGATGAAGATTGGACGGTGAATCGTAGACCGTTTTACAACTGGACATACATCTACACATTTATAATGGCAGCATTCTGGATCGCATTTTGTGTAGTCAACGCGGATTTCTCTTTTGGTTTGTTTAGTTGTCGTTTTCAGTCACTCCGATATATGAGCTACTTGTTTTTTGCTTAGGGTTTTATCAATTGCTTTTAGACATTATTAGTTTCATACTCATGTTCTCTATATCGAATATCTTATGACGGTTTAGGTATTAAGCTTAATAACTGTTTGCACGTTCAATAAGAACGCTATTTACAAAAAATAGAGCCTCTTAGATTGACTAAAGAAAAAAAACTATTGATTTTTTTATCTTTTCTACGCAAGAAGTCCCCCCAACTTATTGGGGGGATGAATTGAGGTCTGACGTTGCTCACACAACCCTTTCTGCGAGCATAGGGGGTGGTGTACCCAACCTCGGGTGGTGTTTTAATGACGGGTACTCGCTAGTTCCGCCGCTCCCAACATCAGGGGAGTAGGTTCTTTTCTCCAAGGTTATCAGTCAGTACTCTACGATGATCACTGAGAGTTTCCTCTCTGTTTAAACCACCATTTACAGAGCACGGGAATAGAGAGGCATTCCGTGGTGTGTTCTTGAACTCTCCTGATAACGTAGATACCGTAATAGGTGTTTCATCACGACTTCCCTTAGGTTAATCAACCAATTACTCTCGATTCTCACGGAACAAGTCCCCTAACATGTTAGGGGGTGATTGACGTTTCTTTTATACACATCTAAAAAAGAATGCTTAATCCTTAATTATTAGGTAAGGAATTCTTTTGCAACTGAAAGCGAAAATCGTTGAAAAACCAACCTATCAAATCATCTTTCAATCCTTATTAGGTAAGGAATTCTTTTGTAATCTACTTTCATTTTGCTTTATAAATTCCTCTATTATTGTGTTTAATATTTATCTTCTTCAGACATCTCAAATGTTTAATTAATTGCTTCTTTACAGGTTTTAACTGATAACGGAACTAGCAATACATAACTCTTTCTTTTTGAGAAACCTCTTCTTTTAACACTTTTTCTATCCAAAAAATGGCAAATAATGAAAATAGAGTATTTTAGTAAATAAAGAAATCTGCCACTTTCTCCTGAAAGGGTTCCTGCAGATTAAATTAAATTTGAATTCTTGTGCCTTCGCCACCGTGCATGGACTTTCTAACACGGATTTGAGCGACTATTGGTGAGCGTACACAAACACCGGAAATAGTAGCAACGCCTTGAGGAAGAAACGGCAATCGATCAATGTCTTCATTTGAGCCAAGATTCAGAAAGGGTCTTACATAGTCAAGATCGGTTTTTGAATCAATTCTGAGCACTATTTTAGAACCACATTGGCTTAAAACATCTTTGTCCAAACCGACTAGGCGCTGACTTGTGACACAGATGCCCAGTCCAAATTTCCTCCCTTCTCGTGCAAGACGTCTAAGCATTTTCTTACTATAACAGTCTAGCGCTTGCGGTGCGAAGCGATGCGCCTCTTCAATAATTACAAAACACGGTGGAACAAGATTCCTTTTCCTTGCTAGAAATATTTGTTTCATTACGATCGCAGCAAGTATTTGACGCACCCGTTCATCAATATCCTCTGAAAGGTCGATGATACATAACACACCTGGTTTAACTAACTCTTGTATATCAATTCCTTTTCCAAGAATATTCAATTCCTCAATTAAAAAAATACGTCGAATTACTGAAAGCGTTGTACGTGAATTGAATTTCCATTCCTCTGCAGTGGTTTTGATAGTATCCACAAGTTTTTGGATATCATAATCTTCAAGTTGTTTTAGTTTTTGTAGAGCAAGATAGAGAAGGTCCATTTGTGTTTCTGACATTGTAGTGATTTCAGACAATGCCTCTACGTCTAAGTCTTTAAGACGAATCGAAAGTTCATTTGTTTTAGTATTTCTTTCACGTGGAGGTGTATAAACCTTAGTGGGGTATCCTTGCGGATTAACTCCAAAAAACTCCATTCTATGGAGTTCTTCCTGATTTGTACGCCGTATGGAGTTATATTCTCCGTGTGGATCTATGATTATAACTGGAATATCATGTTCAAGCAATTCTTCAATTATTACACCATTTGTGTAGGATTTACCACTTCCTGTTGAGCCTAATACCGCAAGATGGTATTTTACAAGTTTCTCTATGTCTGTTACAATGTTAATCGGTGTAGGACCACGCATTTTACCGATATAAAGGCCATTAGAAGTTAATCCTAAGAACTTGCTTAGGAGTGACGTTCTTGCAGAGTATATATAATCGCCTGGTTCTGGAGAAATTTCAGGTGGTAAACGTTTATCATTTTCTAAGACACCGACAATATGTACCCGTGCCATTCGCCATCGCCCAATTCTGACGGGTAATCGAGCAGAAATCTTTAATGAACGTTCTAAATGATCACGAACAAAATTAGGATCGTTATAATACGCATTTGAGGCTTGTATTAAATAGACGCGTCCAATGATGACTCGTGTGCCTACAGGTACTTCAACATAAGACCCTACTGGAAGATCGACCTCATCTTTTATTTGAAAATGAAATTCTAAGTGGTTTGGAGTGCGTCTATCACTCATTATTATACCAAGTTGACACACCGTGTCATCTTCAGTATGTTTTTCCATAGCTCTCTATCCTATATCACTTTTCTTGAGATAGCTCTCCCATTTGTGAGATATATTCTTTATATCCCAATCGAAAAGAACTGTCAACGATTTTTGATATAGATGTAACTAATTTCCGAGACAAATCTTGCGCAATAACCATACTGCTGGGCCCATAGATAGAGCCTTGCATCTCTGGAACAAATAAAGTATATGCATAGTTCGCAATTTTTTCCTGTTCTGTAACAGGGTCATCTAGACTTAGAAATTCTAATCGAATAACATGAGGATCTCTTTTAAGATAGAACTCGTATAAATTGTCTATATCTGGCCTCCCCTTCTCTTTTCTCCTTTTTACTAAACAAGTTAGATCGCGGTCGCGCAGTAGATTATGAAATAGATAAAAATCGCCACTATCTTTGAGATTGGGAAGTAAAGCAGCCTTTATACTTTTTGTGAAAATATTATCTTGTGGTTCCCTCACCACACCAACCCATAAGATGTTCTTTTTTTCGCTTTCTTGTTGTATTTTTAAAAATAACTTATAAGCACTATTCCTAAGTTCCATCAGTTTTCGGCTTTGTACAAAAATTCCATGTGGGAAAAGTGATCCGTTATGAAACAAAATCTCTAACTCATCGCCCCACTGATCAATAGTCTCTAAATCCGCTTTATAATGTTGAATTTTCTCAAGAAATCGTGCTGCAATCGAGCGTCCTGCACTTAATAACTCTGGGAACTCGCTGACTAATTCATAAAATGGCTCATCGGCAGTAAAAGGATCATTACCTGAAAAAGTTTCTGTGCGAGGATATTCTATTACTTCAGATTTGTTATGAATTAGCATATTTTTCTCAAAATATCCTATATACGAAACAGAACTTAGATATGTGATTGTAAAAAAGGCGAAATCATATAAAGTGATATCATTTTTTTTACGGATTGCAGATGAACCTGGAACATAAATATTGTCTAACATAACATTTTTTGCCATCTTTTGCATTATTATTGTCTCACCTATCAAATCGTCAAATGGAGGCGCAGAATTTGATAACAGAGGATAAAAATCCTCTGCATATTCGTAGGCAAAATTTGCTTTCTCTATAACTTTTCTCACTTTGTCTGCAACAGGTTTTGTTTTTAAAATTGAGATGTATGCTGGAGAAAAGAATTTAGTCAATTGTAACTGATACGGCTCAATATCTTGGACGTTTATAGCGGATTCTACAAATTCTAAATCTACATCGTACGTTCCATGCCCTTTATAAGATAAAACGCCGAGAACAGTTAGATCGTCAATATAATCTCTGATTAAACGCTCAGATAAATCAGCGCGTTCAGCCAAACTTTTTACATTAACTTCTCCTTCTTCCAAAAAGAGGTTTGTGCAAGTATTGATCAGAAACATGAGTCGAGCTTTGTATGTTGAACCTGTGCGTCCCATGATTTTCACCGAAATATATTTCCAATATAGATATATATACTCAATGCTTGCTTAAATAAATTGTGCGTTTTTAGATTGGTATAGAAGTATAAGAAAAGAAATTACATGATGCATTATACATTGGTTGAGAATAATCTAATTTACTTTCAATCCTTATTACTTAAGGAATTCTTTTGCAACCAGAAACAAAATGGACTATCTATGATCGAACTAAGTGAAATTTCAATCCTTATTACTTAAGGAATTCTTTTGCAACCAAAATGAATGAATTAACATCTCTTGAACTAAAATATTGATTTCAATCCTTATTACTTAAGGAATTCTTTTGCAACAAACAAAATGAGAAATTATGAGAAATTTTTGAGCACTAAAATTTCAATCCTTATTACTTAAGGAATTCTTTTGCAACTCACTCATTCAACCAACTCCTATTTTTATAGGTGCTTTAATTTCAATCCTTATTACTTAAGGAATTCTTTTGCAACATCTCCAGATAATCGCGATTCCCCGGTTGCCATCTTGAATTTCAATCCTTATTACTTAAGGAATTCTTTTGCAACTGTACCTGGTACATTTGGAAGCTTTTTCCAGGTAATATCAATTTCAATCCTTATTACTTAAGGAATTCTTTTGCAACCTATAGCAGAAACATCAGGTACTACTACTCCTGGTACTCCTACAGAATTTCAATCCTTATTACTTAAGGAATTCTTTTGCAACAAAAGGAGGGGATAACATTAGAAAAGAGATTGTAGTTGTATTTCAATCCTTATTACTTAAGGAATTCTTTTGCAACTTAAAAGTAAGACTCCCCCCCAGATGGCCTCTAACGTTGATTTCAATCCTTATTACTTAAGGAATTCTTTTGCAACTAATTGCATGAGAACATCATTTCACGCGCCAACAGCATCTTGTATTTCAATCCTTATTACTTAAGGAATTCTTTTGCAACTTAATTTTGCCTTAAATGGTTTAGAAAGACTTCTATCACAATTTCAATCCTTATTACTTAAGGAATTCTTTTGCAACTAGCTCATACGGTCTTGCCACTGGAAATGGTGATTTATGAAAATTTCAATCCTTATTACTTAAGGAATTCTTTTGCAACATATCCTCATGGTACTGTTCGGTACGAGCATCGCCGTGATTTCAATCCTTATTACTTAAGGAATTCTTTTGCAACGCGATTTAATTACACAATTACAAAAAGTACATAATGAAAATTTCAATCCTTATTACTTAAGGAATTCTTTTGCAACATTTTTGAAACTAACGAAGATACGGTATAATTCTATTTATTTCAATCCTTATTACTTAAGGAATTCTTTTGCAACGAAAATCATACAATTAGATTAGTAGTAGCAAAACCCTAATTTCAATCCTTATTACTTAAGGAATTCTTTTGCAACATTCCGCCAAAGATCCCGCACTTCCGATTGTAAACAAATATTTCAATCCTTATTACTTAAGGAATTCTTTTGCAACGGAGGACGTGAGCAGCGTCCCCCTCATTGGTGATGAGTATTTCAATCCTTATTACTTAAGGAATTCTTTTGCAACCATGAACCATAAAATAAAAACAAAGCATTGGATTAATGATTTCAATCCTTATTACTTAAGGAATTCTTTTGCAACGCAATCGAGAAATTAGATCGCTATGAAGTAGTAAAACTAATTTCAATCCTTATTACTTAAGGAATTCTTTTGCAACCTCAAATACAAATCAATGTATGAAGTGTCTAACAATTGAATTTCAATCCTTATTACTTAAGGAATTCTTTTGCAACGTATCTAATTCATGTTGGAGGAGCTTAAAGGCATCCTTTTTATTTCAATCCTTATTACTTAAGGAATTCTTTTGCAACTTAGCGTCATTAATCTCGTTACCCATACCATAACTGAAGATTTCAATCCTTATTACTTAAGGAATTCTTTTGCAACTAAAGAATGAATGAACAGCAAGCGAAAGCCTGTTTAAATTTCAATCCTTATTACTTAAGGAATTCTTTTGCAACCCAGAGTGCGTGATTACAACACCATTCAGTATTTACTAAATTTCAATCCTTATTACTTAAGGAATTCTTTTGCAACTATCCGGTTAGATATCCCTACTTCTGGTAGTGGATGGAATTTCAATCCTTATTACTTAAGGAATTCTTTTGCAACTGTGAGGAGGAAAAAAATGGCAACTAAAATCTGTACAAAAATTTCAATCCTTATTACTTAAGGAATTCTTTTGCAACTACTGTAGTTGAAGCGTTTCTACACTTATTATTGTTTTATTTCAATCCTTATTACTTAAGGAATTCTTTTGCAACCTAAGTTTCTAAGGTAGGATAGTTCATAATGTTCTTTTATTTCAATCCTTATTACTTAAGGAATTCTTTTGCAACTCGGTAGTTGCCCAGATATCGATGGGCGCGCTTTATGACACATTTCAATCCTTATTACTTAAGGAATTCTTTTGCAACTTTACAGACACAAACTGGAGATTCACCAACAACCAGAGATTTCAATCCTTATTACTTAAGGAATTCTTTTGCAACCTAAGTTTCTAAGGTAGGATAGTTCATAATGTTCTTTTATTTCAATCCTTATTACTTAAGGAATTCTTTTGCAACTCGGTAGTTGCCCAGATATCGATGGGCGCGCTTTATGACACATTTCAATCCTTATTACTTAAGGAATTCTTTTGCAACTTTACAGACACAAACTGGAGATTCACCAACAACCAGAGATTTCAATCCTTATTACTTAAGGAATTCTTTTGCAACGTAACTATACGCAATATGCATCTGATTTCAAATTATCAATTTCAATCCTTATTACTTAAGGAATTCTTTTGCAACACTTGTTTTCATGGTTTTCATACATTCTACATGGATCCAAATTTCAATCCTTATTACTTAAGGAATTCTTTTGCAACCTTGTTTTTTCATCCTGCGAGATTAGTATATAATGTTAAATTTCAATCCTTATTACTTAAGGAATTCTTTTGCAACTTTGGTGGTAGTTGTACCTATAATCTCTACGTACTTGAATTTCAATCCTTATTACTTAAGGAATTCTTTTGCAACTTTGTTGGAAATTTTCCACCAAGGAACTCGAAATAATTAAATTTCAATCCTTATTACTTAAGGAATTCTTTTGCAACTTGTTTATAATCATAGTTCTTATGGCGAGATCAAGATAATTTCAATCCTTATTACTTAAGGAATTCTTTTGCAACGATATCCATTCATGAACAATACTTCGAGTTTATCTTTAATTTCAATCCTTATTACTTAAGGAATTCTTTTGCAACATGAGATAAAAAAGAAACGAGAAGAAGAGGAAAGACAAAAAATTTCAATCCTTATTACTTAAGGAATTCTTTTGCAACCCGAAGGAAAGTCTCCGTAGTCTCCAGATCCACTACCAGTATTTCAATCCTTATTACTTAAGGAATTCTTTTGCAACTTTCTCAACGCGCTTTTTATACGTCGCCTTTAACTCTTATTTCAATCCTTATTACTTAAGGAATTCTTTTGCAACGAACGACAGAGCAAAAAGCCCTATTGTTAGCAACGAAAGAATTTCAATCCTTATTACTTAAGGAATTCTTTTGCAACTCCGCCAGATTTTAGGAGAAAATTAAAACTTCTTAGAGAATTTCAATCCTTATTACTTAAGGAATTCTTTTGCAACTTAATTGTAAATTCGATTCTACAAAGACCTGCTGCTTTTATTTCAATCCTTATTACTTAAGGAATTCTTTTGCAACCTAAGATAAACTCAAAACCAATATCTGAATATGTTGTATGATTTCAATCCTTATTACTTAAGGAATTCTTTTGCAACCCTAGTTTATATTGAAGATAAGATAGGTAAAAAACCTTATGGTGCACCCTTTTCAGAGGCTGTTTGTGCTGGAGGGGCAATTGAGCTCTTCTTTATAAATACCAGCAGAAAACGCTCTCCAGGGAAGCCTTTATGACATTGCTCCTTTGGGTATGACACTGCCATTTTTGCTGGTCGTGCTTTTGATCACCTCCTTATAAATACCAGCAGAAATAGCCCTTTATAAAGGCTCTAAAAAAGTGCAAAATCGAGCGGCAAAGAGTTCAGACTGCACACTAAGAAAATTAAAGGAAAATCAACTGATTTTAACACCTAAGAGGTTGCTATCTACCATTTTATTAAATAATGCTACTTAAAACACATTTAAAATTCATTAAATCCTTTTGCGCCTCATATGAATACTATGAATAAAGAAGCCGACGTATTTTTGCCATAAACACCAGTTCCCAGTTAAATGATACTCACAACTTTTATCGAGCGAAGACTTTATATAGCCATTATGGAAATATATTTCTATATAGTACCTATATTTCAATAAGTTGTGATCATATGCTTCAAATATTTCCCAAACTCAATCTTGCACAAACTCAAGCAAAAAGTGACTTGCGTATAAACAATTATTTCTGGAAAGAATTTATGGATTTTTATGTGCCTTGCCTTTATATGAAAGCAGGATATCACCACTTTTCCTGTATATTGCATGGATCGCTCTATTTTAACCTCGGTAAACAGTTTTGTGTTAATTGTGGTGTTCATATCGCCCCTCATACCTCTCTATCTCTTTGCAATGCATGTTATCAAACTAAAGATACGGCACATCTTCTCTGTATTTTAAAGGGAGCTGGTGCCCCCTATGCCAAACTTTGCGATTTAGAGAATCCACCTTGTCACGATCTTTACAGAATAGAATCATTTTGCAAAACTGAACACATAGTATACATCGGAAGATTTGGATCACTTTTCAAAGTTGGTGTAACACGGAATTCACGGAAAGAAAATTCGGGTATCCATTCAAGGTTCTTAGATCAGGGACTTGATGAAGCCTTCATCATTTCTCAAGAACTTACACTTCCAGAAGCGCAAAGACTTGAAGCGAAATTATCTACGCTTCTAAGAATTCCCAAGTGGATCAGCTTCCCAGAAAAAGTGGAAAACATCATAAAAAATGCTAAAATGAATGATTCTTCAGATAAAGACGCCATTTCCGCAAAAATGAACTCAATTAGAACAATGCTGACCAAATTCGTACCAGAAGAGGCTGTTTCTCACGCTATTGTTGATCGCGCATATATGATTGGATACATCCACACTGATTGTCTTGAATGGATCTCACGACCCGAACAGTTAGAAGGAGAAGTAGTTGTAGCTAAAGGAAATGTTTTGATTACGCGACTTGGCTCAAATTATTTAGTTTATGATTTGGCCAAACTTCAAGGGCGAGAAATATTACTCGGAGGCTAAATATGATCGTCTTCGTCTCAGATCACGGGTCAAAAATTGGAAAACATGGTGAACGTATAAAAGTCACATCGCTTACTGGTGAGAAAAAAGAATATTCCGCTGTAAAAATCTCAGAGATTGTCATCGAAGCCAATGTTTCTATAAGTTCTCAAGTTCTCAAACTTTTAGCTCGACATGGTGTTCCTGTTCTTTTTGTTGGCAATCATAGGCCTTATGGCATTTTCCATCCATATGTCTCTCATGGGACAATTCTGACACGAAGAGAACAACTAACTGCGTATCATGATCAAAGAGGCACAAAAGCAGCCATTGCCTTCGCTAAAGCAGCCATTCAAAATAAAGCATTCTTTATCAACTCACTCTTAAGAAATCGAAAGAAAACTCAACCAGAATTAGCTCAATCTTTAGAAGAAACGTATGAAAAAATAATCCAATTATCTAGTCTTGTGGATAACCACAAAGGTCATGTTGATATGATTAGAAACGCTTTGATGGGCATCGAAGGTAAAGCTACCGATTATTACTTCGAACAACTTAAAAAAGTGATACCGGACGACTTTCGTTTTAATGATCGAAATCGACGGCCTCCTCAAGATCCTGTAAATTCATTGCTCAGTTATGGTTACTCTGTATTAAATACTCGTGTGCTCTGCTATGTGATCTTAGCTGGACTTGATCCATTTTGTGGCTTCTTACATGCAGATCGATCTGGGAAACCATCTCTTACTCTTGATATCATCGAAGAATTTCGCCAGCCTATCGTAGACAGGATCGTGCTAAAGCTTGTTACCAGACGCATGATTGACCCCAATAAAGACTTCGAAAAGAAAGATGGTATGTGCTTTATGTCTCAAAACGCTAAAACAACTTTGCTTGAAGCGCTGTTCGAGCGCTTTAGGACTTCAGTAAAATATCACGATAAAAACGTGAAATTTGAAAATGTGATCTTTAAACAGACACGGCAACTTGCTGCATTCTTCATGCATCGTATTCCTGATTATGTACCGTTTATCCCAGGGTGGTAACTATTCCCGATCAAATTGTCACTTATGATATCCCTAATGACTCCTTAAGAAAGAAGATATCCGATAAATTGCTCGATTACGGCCTTTCCCGAATTCAATTCAGTGTCTTTCAAGGACGCCTCAGCAGGAATATGATCGAAATGCTGGCGATTGAAATAAAGGAATTGTTAGATAAACAAGATGGGGACATCCGTATCTTCACAATTTGCGGAATTTGCCTGAAAAAGACTCTTCTCATCACCAATAACCCTACTCCAGTTAAAGGAGGCATCTTGCAAGTATGTTGATATCAAAAAGTCTCTGGTTCACTCCAGAAGCCGTCCGCCAACATGTGTATTGCCCTCGAATTACATACTTTAGATATGTAGATGATACTTCTGTGCAAATGACGATAAAAATGAAAAAAGGCGTAGATGACCACGAAAAAACGTTACGCGGAAAAAATACTTCTAATAGAAGAAGTAATGTTATCCGATATTATAACCTTAGACTGGAAAACCCGTATTTCCGCTTGTATGGCTTGTTAGATGTTGCAGAAGTAAAGGATAGTGAAATATATCCCGTAGATCGAAAAACTGGTAAAGCCCCTGAACATGGAGTTTATCGCCCTCATCGATTTCAGTTAGTTGCAGAAGCGTTTCTCATAGAAGCTAATTTCGGAAGAGACGTCTCTAAAGGAGTTATTGAATATAGGAACGCAGGGAGGAGAGTGGTAATTCTCTCTATAAAGGATAAATTAGAGTTCATAAATATATTAAATAAAATGAGACAAGTTGTTTCTCAAGAAAAATTACTGAAACCAACTCCTCACCTCAGAAAATGCACGGATTGTGAATATTGGAAAAAATGTAGAAGAGTTTAAATAAAAAATCAATAAATATCACTTGAAGGCTTATATTGAATATAATGAAACAATTATCTCTCAAGAAAAAACTATGATAATTTAAATAGTTGATAGACAAATTGTCACAGAAAAGCAATGACATATCTGCTTCCGCAGAGTACTGATGACGAACTTTAGGTATACAAAACTCTCATGTGGGCGGGGGGTTACTACGATTTTCAAGCATCAACGCTATTGGAATCACATATAAAGGTGAGAAATTGATGTTAAAACCAATTAGAGAGTTAGGAAAATATCTAAGAGACAATAAAAATTTGAACCAACTTCAGATTTTAACTGAATCATCTAAACTTAAAAATACAAAAAAGATGATTTGCGTAGTTTTCAGTAAAGAAGAAGAGGGACTTGCTTTTGATAACGTTTATATCGAAGATTTCGATCAAGAAAAGGCGGAAAAAATACTTTACAGAACCTTTAGGCATGCTCGATATGATGCCACATTAACAGCGAAAATAACTAAACCCGATATGATTGAGAAAAGATGGACTCTGTGGTTTGGTAAATATTTTGAGAAGTTTAAAGATGTTTTTCCAGAACTTGATTCATTAAAAGAAGCAGTCGAATCAAATAAAGATAAACTAATTGAAGAAATTTCAGAAAAATACACGTCACTTGATAAAACAGAGAAAAGGGGCTGTCTTGTTACTATCAAGATAAAAGAAGGACGCAATGAAAAATATTTAGCAGATATTCCAGAATTTATTGAAATTTTTAAAACAACATCAATGGAGGATTTTTATTACAAGCACAAAGTAGAGTCTATAGGTGAAGGTACCTGTTGCTTGTGTATGAAAAATGAAAAAGTGATTCCAGCTTCGCCTTTTCCAGTTTTTACTGTAGATAAAGAAGGCTTCGCATATGGTTTTGATCGGGCAAATTCTTGGAAACAATTACCTATTTGTATAGAATGCACATTGGATTTGCAAGCTGGTAAGGGTTTTTTGAAAAACAAGCTCTCATTCATTCTTTATGGGTATCAGTACTTTGTTATACCACATTTTATATTCAAAGAAATTTCAAGCGAAATAATCGATGAAATAGAATATAGGGGACGCAAAGATTATAGAAATGGCTTACTTAATGCAGAGGAAGATATTTTGGAGGAAATGAAAGAAAAAGGCGATATATTGAATTTAATATTCGTTTTCTGTAAACCAAAACAGCAATTTTTTGACATTATACGATACAGCGAAGATGTTTCTCCATCCTGGATAAAGAAGATGTATGATGATTTTGATGCTACTAATCGAAAAATGATTTTCAAACAAAAAAATTTGAAAGTAATATTGGGGGATAAATGGTCAGAGGGTTTCAGAAAGGGACAATGGGCTGGTAAAAGCATTAAAAATTTGAATTTATCAGGTATAGTTAAAACATTTTTCCCGACTAACTTTATTGATATCTTAGGAAATATTTTAGACCAAGAAAAAATGCACGACTATTATTTACTAAGTTCTTTAATAAAGCCGATAAGGGAACAACATGGGCAAGGTAATGAATGGAGTGAGAAATTACTCACTCTTAAATCATTTTATTTATTTAACTTTCTTTTAGATTTGAATTTGGTTCATACAAGTCATTTTAAAAGCAAGCAATGTAAAGAGATGAACTTTATGAAAGAAACAAAGTATAGGCGATTAGAGGAATTTTTTAATGAATTCCAGAACGCCTTTGACACATCTGATAAGAAGGCAATTTTCTTAGAAGGTGTACTTGTGAATTTTCTTTTAAGCGTGCAGTATGCACAACGAGGATCAACGCCATTCAGAAAAAAGCTATATGGACTAAAACTAGATAAAAGAAAAATTAAAAGACTTTTACCAGTAATTATAGAGAAGTTCAGAGCATATAACACCGCGTATCCCAATTTGGAAGCGTTAATTTCGAAATATTTTGTTGAAGCCGATGAAAATGGTTGGAAGGTATCAGATAATGAATTAGGTTATTATTTTGCGCTTGGATTAAATCTTGGAAAATTTTTTAAAGGAGGTGATAAGCTTGAGTGAACTAAACAGAACAGAGATTGTGTTTTTGTATGATGTAATGTATGCAAACCCAAATGGAGACCCAATGGAAGAAAATAGGCCTAGAATTGATGAGGAAACTAGTATAAATATTGTGACCGATGTACGATTGAAAAGAACAATACGGGATTATTTCCTGACATTGATTGGCAACGGAGATGAAAGGCTTAAGGGGCAAGACGTTTTTATAAAAGAGGTAAGAGACTCAGAGGGGTACCTCTACGATGCAAAGACAAGGGCCAAAGATTTTCTAAGAGAGGAAGAAGAAACATTTTCGGAAATAAAAGAAAAACTTAAAGATGAAATTTGCTCTAAATGTATAGACATTCGACTTTTTGGAGGCGTAATTCCGCTAGAGTTTAAGATCAGTAATAAAACTGAAAAAGGCTCAATAACTCTAACAGGACCAGTACAATTTAAATTTGGGAGATCACTTCATCGCGTAGAGGTAAAATACATTCAAGGAACCGGGGCGTTTGCTTCAGATTATTCAGAAACTAAAAAGAGCACGCAGTTCACGTTTAGAGAAGAGTATGTTCTTCCATATTCACTGATTTGCTTCTACGGTATTATAAACGAAAATGCTGCAAGAACAACTAAATTAACTGAGAACGACATAAACCTGCTTTTGGAAGGCGTATGGGATGGGACAAAGAATTTAATTACTAGATCAAAGGCTGGACAAGTGCCAAGGTTTTTATTGAAGGTCGTTTACAAGGAGACCAATTTTCACAGAGGCGATTTAGATAAAATGATTAAATTGGTGTCCGAAGGAGAAGAAGAGAAGATAAGGGATATCTCTGAGGTAAAACTGGATATTTCAGAGTTGGTGAGTACACTAAAAGAATACAAAGAGAAAATACACAGAATAGAGCTTAAGGTTGATAATAGAGCAATATTCACAACAAACGGACAAGATTTTACAAGTAACGAATTAAAAACGAAATTAAAAGAGATAGGACTTCAAGAAAATCAAATTGGAGAATTAAACTTCTAAGGGTTGAATTATGGTAAATAGAATACTAGTATTTGATCTCTGGAGTGACTTAGCACACTTTAGAAGGATAGAAACTACGACATCTCCTCTTACCTATCCTTTTCCTACGGGAACTACAATAGCCGGTCTTCTTGGGGCCATCTCAGGTCTTCCAAGAGATTCATACTATAATTTGTTTTCTAGGGAAAGTATCGAATATTCATTTCGAATTCTGAATCCTATAAAGAAAATTGTTATTCCAATCAGCATAGTAAAAACAGATGATCCTAGTTGGATCTATTTGTGGAAACTTAAAGATCCTAGGACACCCACTCCATATGAATTTGTAAAAGATCCAAAATACAGATTGTATATACATTTTAAAACTTTAAAGCTTGAAAAGACGTATAAGACGTTAAAAAACCTTCTAGAGAACCATCAAACTATTTATACACCTTACCTTGGCATTAGTGAGATGATTGCTAATTTTAAGTTTATTGGAGACATAAAAGCCATCCCGATTCAAATTGAAAATAAACCTGAGTATTTACATAGCGTAGCGAGTATAAAAACTATCAAGATAGTTCCAAAAGAAGGAAAATATGGAAGAGAAACAATACCTCTCTATATGGATAATGAAAGGATCGTTCTCGAATATGGTACTGTTATTTACGAAGCAAACGGTAAACCGCTCAATTTTTGTGACAGCACTATTTATGATGTAGATGGTGAAAATGTCTCCTTTCTTTAAACTTAAATCACATTCAGATAAATTACTTAAAAAACATTTAGAAAACGTGGGTAGGTTATCTAAAGAAATAGTTAACTCAAAATCAATAGAAACAAGGGAAATCCTTGCTGAGGTTGCGTATTTAATTGGAATAGTTCATGATTTCGGTAAATCTACTTCTTACTTCCAAAAGTGGTTAAACAACGGGGAAAGAACAAAATACGCGCAACATGGCTTTCTGTCCGCGCTAGTTGGATATCTAGCTGTTAGAAATTTTCTATCAAATATTCAAAAACTTGATGAATTATGGTTTCTGCCTGGGATAGCTTGGATTGTAATAAATAAACATCATGGGAATTTAAGAGATATCCTTAACAAAGAGGCTTTGAAATTAAAAAATGAAGAGCAATTAGAGCTTATAGGCAAACAATTAAAAGATATTCTTAATAATTCAGCAACTGAAGTTGATGAGTTTTACAAGTTGTTGGGATATTCAGAAATTTCAAAACTATTAAACGAGATAAGAAAATTCAGGCAACTCGCACGAGAAATATACAAAGACATTAAGAAAATGTGCATGAGTAGTTTTAAAGAAATTTCTCTTAAATATTATTTTTGGACTCTCTTCTTTTACTCGATATTACTCGATGTTGACAAATTGGACGCTTCTAGAAGAAGTGATCTCCCAGAAAGGATGGATATACCCAGCGATATCGTTGATTCATACAAAAAGATTAGGTTTAAAGAACCGAAGACGAAAGTGAATATTATACGAGAAAAGGCCTACAATGAGGTTATTTCAAAGATTGATGAAATCGATCTGAATCAAGAGAAAATTCTCCCAATAAATTTACCTACTGGATGCGGCAAAACACTAACTGGTTTATCGTTTGCCCTTAAATTGAGAGAAAAAGTAGCGAAGCAACTCGGTTTTACTCCTAAGATTATCTATTCCTTGCCATTTCTTAGCATAATCGACCAAAACGCTAAGATTTTTGAGGATATTCTAAAACTTAAATATGGAAAAATTCCTTCCAATTTATTCCTAATACATCATCACCTTGCAGATATTGAGTATAAAGAGATTAGAGATGGCGAATTAGATATTGAAGAATTAAGCAGGTCTTTATTGCTTACTGAGGGATGGCATTCAGAAATAGTAATAACCACTTTTGTCCAACTATTCCATAGTTTGATTACAAACAAAAACAGAGCAACAAGAAAGTTTCATAACATAATCAATTCTATAATTATCCTTGACGAGATCCAATCAATTCCGCATAAATATTGGCTTCTAATTAACAAAATCTTAAATTATTTAGCAGAGAATTTTAATTGTTGGATAATCTTAATGACTGCTACTGCACCACTTATTTTTGGATATGATGAAATCAAAGATCTAGTTACAAATAGAGATGAATACTTCAACATTTTTAATAGAGTTATCTTCACCTTCAACTTAAACCCCATAAACTTTGAAGACTTTAAACATGAAATCTTTAACAGAATATTGAATGATGACAGCAATATGTTGGTTGTATTGAATACTATTAATTCGTGTAAAGAGTTATACGAATTTTTAAAGGAAAAAATCATGCAAATTCAAAAGGAAAAAAAGAATATCGAAATAGATGATGATGGCATTGTCAATTTTCTGGAAATTGAACTAATCAACCTATCTACTCATATTCTTCCAAATTATCGGTTAAGAAGAATAGACAGAATCAAAGATAAAGACAACAAAAAAAGAAAAATAATTGTAACAACTCAGTTAGTCGAAGCTGGAGTTGATATCAGCGTAGATGTAGTTTACAGAGATTTTGCTCCTTTAGATTGTCTAATACAAACTGCTGGACGATGTAATAGAAACAACGAAAAAGATAAGGGTCAAGTTAATATTGTTGTTTTGAGGGACGATAAAAGACCTTATAATTCATATATTTATGATCCGACTCTCATAAACGCAACAAAAGAAGTTATCAGAAAATTTGGCAAAATGGTTCAGGAAAAAGATTTTGCTTTAAATTCTGTTGAAAAATATTATAAACTCATGACAGAACGCGGATCTAAAGACGTGTCTAAGAATTTATTTGAGTCGCTTACTAAGATGGACTTCTCAGAAATATCCAAGTTTAATTTAATACAAGAAAAGTTACCCTCAATTTCTATATTTGTCGAGATCGATGAAATTGCTGAAAATGTTAGGGAGAAAATGGAAGATATTGTTGAAAATAAAAAAGAAAAATTTGAACTAAAACTAGAATTGTTAGAATTAAAAAAGCAAATAGCACAATACACAATTCAAGTGGGATTCTCTAAAAAGCTGGAAAATATGATCTTAAATCTGAAACCTATTGATAATCTAGAAGAATTTAGATATATCAAAAAGAGCAAGTTGAAAGAGTATTACGATATAGATTCAGGCATCAAAACTAAAGATGCTGGAATTTCTGGTTATATAGTGTAAGAGGGTATTTTTGTCATTCATAACGCTCGATTTGTTATCCCTTGTTTCGGCTATACTGCATTCGAGAATAGTTTATTACACCGAGACCTGCAGTCCTTTTGATGCCTACATTGCTGTACTCTCCAAAATTTCCTAATACGTCCAACCATAGTGCATAAGGATCTTCAGAATTTCTTACAACGTAACTACATCGGCCAGTACATCCAACAAAGGGAATACCTTTGCCTAGGTTGACCTCTCTTGTTACCAAGTCATAATCCCTTGCATAAACATTATTTGATACAAAAGAATGTAATTGATCCACGTCAACTTTTGTTTCTGGAGCATATTTATTCCACAGATTCGCTAAATTTGAGAAGAGTAGCCTTGGCTCAGGAAATATCAAAGGAAACTTTACTCCTATCAAACTGAACTGAGTAGGTGTAACGAATGAGAACCCAAAGCGAGTAACTTTTTTAGCAGCTTCTACGAGTTCTTGATATGTACACCTATTAATCTGAATATTCACAAGACTGAAGAAAACATCGTTTAGTTGTACCCGAAGAGGTTTATCGCTAAAAAAAATATTTATTAATAAATTGACAAGCTCTTGGTCAAAAAAACTCATGGGCATAGTGAAAGTTGTGCCTTCCTTTATCTCTATTGCACCAGTAATCCTTTTTCTACGAAGATCTTTTGAAAAGAGTGCCCCGACACAATAAGGGCGAATATTTGATGTGTCATGTAATTTTTTCGCTAAGGTTATATTTTGCGATTTAATCAGATCCAAAAATGCTGCTCGAAAGAGGTGGCCAATAAACGGTGGTAGTACTCCCTCTGTGTTTGCCATAAGAAGAAACTTAATTCGTGTAATCAATGTTATCACTATTAACTAATATCCAACTAATGTAGGGAATATAAATTTCATTTAAATAAGCCTATTCGCCTTTAACTTTTTTCATATGTAGTTTGAATCCTTGCCACCTAATTACATACTACAAACCTCATTACATATATAGATTAAAGACAAAAAATAGATGATTTTATAAAGCAGGATAAAAGTAGATTTTAAAAGAATTCCTTAAGTAACAAGGATTGAAAGGATAGAGTTATTCTGATCAGGGAAGAAGACGCGCCTGAATTGCAAAAGAATTCTTTACCTAATAAGGATTGAAAGATTTCTAAAGTTTCAAACATTAATTTTGCATCTTCTGCGTCGCAAAAGAATTCCTTACGTAATAAGGATCGCCAGACTTTTGATTCTGAAACGAAAATGGCATTTCCATCAATGGTATTTATTTCTCAATGATTGTCTCCGAAATCTTTGTACCAAAATGCCGGCCTCCTTCCTCAGCATGAATTAATATCGTGTCTCCTGTCTTAAGATTAGTTACTGATATTGGTTTCCCGCTACCATCGACTAGGCGGATAGTTTCAGCATTTTGCAGAAGTATTTTATAAACCGTTGCATTATATTCAGCTTCCACCAAAAGAAGTGGTCTACTCTCTATTTTAGAACGGCCTACAATGACAATACGTGCGGTACCATCGTTTTTAACAGCCAAAATTTCGTTTCCCGCCTTAATTTCAGATAAATATTTCGTTTTTTTGTCCTTAGCGAGTATATATGAATGAACTGCGCCAGCATTTACCCGAAAAGGTCGTGTTTCTACATAAGGACTCTCAACGGTTTCACTATGAACTAAAAAATATCCTCCGCTTTGTGATCCGACTAACATTCCTTCTCCTAAAGATAACATTGAACATGTATCAATACATGCCCTGTCGCCCATGCCTACCTCTTTTATGGTAATAATCTCGGCTTTAGAGAGTGCGATCTTTATTTTATTCACGTCTTTCAGTAAATCTGCAGCGTTTGTTATGTCACTAAGTATATCAGGCTTCAGTAAAATCCCATCAGCACCTTTTTCTAAAATCTCTATATTCAATTTCGCTTCAGCAATATCTTTGGAAACCGCGATAATTTTGCAATCTTTGATTTCAGCGATCAGATTTTCAAGTGGGATAATTTTCCATTCGGTCCCTTCAACTATTACCGCCTGTGCCTTTTTAGAGGCTTCAACTACTCGTCGTTCATCTTCTTTTGAATTAATGATGATATATGGGACGGTATGGTCGTTTATGCCCTTGATATCGTCATCAGATAAAATTTCTACTAATTTAAAATCGGCATCGGTCCCTCCGAGGGTTGTAATACTCCCTAATTCTTTCACTTTACTTGATTCTCCTTCTTTGACCATTATTTTGGAGGCATCTGACTCTAATGACTTGGTGATATACTTCTTACGTTGATTCCAGTCGAGATCTTTATGAGCAGCATTTATCCAGAGTTCTTTTGCATTCATTACTATCACCAAAATATGTTTAGAAACCAAATATTTGGAAAATATGTTGAGGCGGTAGTCGCTAATTCTTTAATTTCTTCAAATTTTCCTTCTAATTGCAGGATAATTTGTTTATCCGTCAAATTTTCACTACCTCCAGCGTCTCATCAACTGTCCATCCGTCATACACAATTTTTACAATCGCTTGGACTATCCCTGTCGGATTATTGTGTTGAAACACATTTCTGCCAAAAGTAAGCCCCATACAACCAGATTTCATGGCACCTTCTACCATCTCAAGCACTGCTCTATCATTATCCGCCTTTTCACCTCCAGCGATAACTATTGGCACAGGACATCCACGAACAATATCTTTGAAAGTCTCTGGCGAACCCGTATAATTACATTTTACGATATCAGCGCCCAATTCAGCGCCAATTCGTGCAACCATAGCGATATTTTTGGGATCTAATGGATCTTTCACGTTTTCTCCACGAGCATACATCATTGCAATCAAAGGAATTTGCCACTGATCACATTTATCTGCGAATTCGCCGAGTTTGAGTAGCATCTCTGGTTCTGTTTTACAGCCTATGTTGATATGCAGACTGACCGCATCAGCACCGAGCCTTATAGCTTCTTCAACTGATCCTGTCCTGACCTTTTTGTTTGAGTCTGGTCCCAAAGAGGTGCTTGCAGAAAAATGGGCAATGAGCCCGCAATTCGGGACTGCTTTTAAAGATCGTATGATACCTTTATGAAGCAAGACAGCACTTGCACCGCCTTCCACAACCTTAAAAACAGTTTCATCCATATCTACTATGCCTTTCACAGGCCCTAGACTCACTCCATGATCCATTGGTATAATGATTGCTTTACCATTTTTTAAAATTCTATTTAATCTAACTTCTTTTCCGTTCATAATCTTACCCCCTATTAATTTTTTATTAATTTGGCAAGTTAAGGGCTTCTTTTACTTGTTTAAGTGCGCTTTCTCTCTCGTTCCAGTTTACAAAAACCCGGATATTTGAGTTTATAGTGAGAAAACCATAGAGGTTCATTTCCGTAAAGGGGTAACTTATCCGCTCAATAACACCCGGCGTAGTCTCAAGATCTCGTCCACTAATCGTTATAAGTGCTAAATCATTATGATTGGTTATTGCCTTGCCAATTTTGGCTTCGATCATTTTTTTATGAAGTATCTCAACTAAAGAACCAGAATCTGTTTCAGGGATAGTTGCATAGAATATTACAGATCCACTCTCTAGCGATGCACCGACAAGTTCGCATCCCATCTGTTGTATTTCATCGATAAATAAGTGGATATTTTTGGCTTTAACGACCTCTTTGCCGATTATAGTAATCATCTGTAGCCTTTGATTGAAAAGCGAGGCATGAAGGTCAGGGAATACCGCACCACTAATAATCGTTCCTCCCTCAGAGATATGTCCGTTAGAGAATCCAACAATGCGGATATTCATGTCTTTTGGCTTAAATCTCAATGCTTTATTATGGATGACTTTTGCTCCTGCGGAAGTTAAGGACATGACCTCTTCAACATCCAAATGTTCTATAAGCGCTGTTTCATGGATCTTCTTAGGGTCACCTGAAAAAACGCCCTCCACATCTTTGACTAAAATCACTTCAGAAGCGTTTAAACAGTTACCAAGTATCACCGCAGTCGTATCCGCACCACCGCGTCCTAATGTCGTGATTTTATCTGTAATTCGGTCCTTGCCTAAAAATCCTGGAATAACAGGGACTTTATTTTCAGCAAGAAGTGGCAGGATGTGTTCTTGTATCGCCTGCTGCGTTTCCACCATATCTGGCTCAGCATCTCCATGTCTTGAATTCGTGTAGATGGGCCACGAATCAGAAACAGGATCAATTAAAGCAGCATCCATATTTTTGCTAGTGAGTGAACTCATCATCAAACGTGCGCTTGTGCGTTCGCCCATAGCGAGAATATCATCCATCTCATGTAATTTAACTTTTCCGTTGGTGCAAGATTGTGCGAGCGAGAGGAGACTGTCCGTCATGCCGTTCAAAGCCGATACTACGACTACAAGGCCTTTTACCTGAGCAAGTTCATTAAGAATGTGATCAGCAGCCTGTCCTATTGCTTCACCAGAGCCTAGACATGAACCTCCAAACTTTACCACAACGATAGAATCTTTAACCATCAAAAAACCTCCAGAAAATCGCTTTATCCGCTAGAAGCGGAAATAGCTATAAAAGCTAAAGCTAGTAAAATAACTCCAAGAGGGCATTGCATATGCGTCAGAAAACGAAGAAAGCTTGTATTCTAGTTCTTTAAATAACATTTCATTCGAAAGCCAAGAGGTGTAACCTAAGCAATCCAATGGTGTCATCTTAGTAAAAATTAGTCCTCCGCACCACAGACACCTCTCATGCGAAACAATAGGCAACACCCTATTTTATATTAGTACGCTCTCTATTTCATATCTATCTTATAAACCTTATGTTGGTTAGCTTTGGAGAGCTAATTATTCTGGTGGTGAGCTTTTTAAAAATCGAGTTAGAAGTTGAACTTACTGACAAACCGGGAGAACTAGTAAGGTGTTTAGAACCCATATCTGCTCAAGGAGGAAATATTTTACAAGTTATTCACCATAGGTCATTAGATGTTGGAAAAGGAGTAGCACCTGTTTCAATTCATTTTGAAGTTGAAAACATCGATGTGATTGAAGATATTAAGAATGCCATCGAGCAGCAGGGTGTGCATGTAGTAAAATGGGAACAAGAGTTTGTAGGGTTCAAGAAAATTGTGCTTCTTATCGGACATGTTTTTCAGAAGGATATCACAGATACAATTATTCGTCTTCTTGACAGTGGTGTTTTAGTGAATGAAGTTAATGCAAAAATCACGCAGAAAGAGGAAGTTTCAACCGTGAAGTTTTCGATTGTAGGTGATACCGAACAGAAGATTCAGGAAGCCATGAAGCTTTGTAAAGAAATCTCAATGGAAAAAGGGCTATTCCTAATCAGAGGTTGAAGTCAATGAATATTGCGTTAGTAGGTTTTGGAAGTGTTGGAAAAGGCGTTGCACAAGTATTTTCAAAGAAACAAGATCATCTAAGACAAAAATATGATCTTTCCTTTTCATTTAAGGGAATCTTCACAAGTAAAGGCGCATTCTTAGATCCAAATGGATTAGATTTGCAGAATATATTGAACACAAAAGATCTAACTGCTCACCCTTCATGGAAAAAAGATCTATCTTTCATGGAGTCTATCGATGATCTTGATGTGGACCTTGTAATCGAAGTTACGCCTACAAATATCGAGGATGGAGAGCCAGGAAAGTCGCATATAATCTCTTCAATAAAGAAAGGATGTGATGTTGTCACAGCAAACAAAGGTCCTCTTGTTGTAGCTTTTAATGAACTTACACAACTAGCTCAACAAAATGATTCTATTTTAAGATATGAAGGAAGTGTAGCAGGCGGAATCCCCGTATTTAATTTAGTACGTAAGTCCTTGCAAGGTAATACCATTCATTCGCTAAAAGGAATTTTAAACGGTACATCTAACTTTATTCTCACTCAGATGACCTATGAAAGAACGTCTTTTAAAAGCGCATTAAAAACGGCCCAGGAGTTAGGATATGCAGAGGCAGATCCCACATACGATGTCGAAGGTATCGATGCTGCAAGTAAAACCGTAATACTAGCGAATGGGCTATTTGGCATGAATAAAGGTATCGATGATGTTTACATTCAAGGTATCACTAAAGTGACTCCAGAAGCTATTGAACTCGCTGGCAATGATAACTTTCTCATCAAACATATCGCATCCATTGAAGATGGACAAATTGAGGTTGCACCAAGACTCATTCCAGTTACTTCCACTCTTGCGGTGAATGGAACGCTCAATGTAATATCACTGCAAACAGATCTTGCAAAAGAAATAACAATTATTGGTAGAGGTGCGGGTGGTGAGGAAACCGCAAGTGCAATATTGAGCGACGTTATCAATATTCATTGTGCACGAACTACTCTATCCTAACGTGAACTACCATCTAACAAGTTGAATGATTTCCTGAATCATTCATCTCTCAGTGGAGCAGATAAAGTTAGGGCTCGTCAACAACTTTGTGAAAAATAAAAAATTGAAGGAAAATGAAAAAAGAGCATATGTTATAATAAGAATTGAAAGTAAAAAGAAGAGAACGGATGAGAAGAGCCTGTTATTTCAATCCTTATTACGTAAGGAATTCTTTTGCAACCTCTAAAAGAGGTCTTCCTCGCTTGTTCTCTTCCTCTTAAGACCTTTCGCCGCTCTTGCGCTTGGAGCCGCAGCCTTTTCAGCTATTTCAGCTTCTTCTTCATCAATCTCAGCAGCTTGATCCTCTAAGACATTTAACGCTTCTTCTTGGAATTGAATACCATCTTGTTTCGCAAGTGTTTCTTTAAGTTCCTTCAATCTTTCTTTAGCTTCTTCCGTTTTCCCTTCGTAATAACTCCCACCTGCTGCTTGCACCACATTTGTAGTAACAACTCTTGCATCATATGCTTTATTAAATTCAACTTCTTCTTCAACCACTGCTGAACGTGAAGTCAATACTCGCAATCTTTTGTTTCCTTCTGAATCAATATATGTGACCTGAGCTTGTATAGGAACTTCTTTTTTCTTGACCTCTTCTTCTGCTGTCTCTAGTTTCTCTAGTTCAAAGAAGACTTCTCTGTCTTCAGTAACAGCACCAACTTTCATAGGTGCAGGTGTAGTAAATGTTGTATCTGTTACTACTCTTATGTTCACATCTCGACCTAGATATTCCCTCTTTCTTAATTGTTCAAATGCCTTTTGTACCTCAGCCATCGTAACGTAAAATATGTCTCCTCCAGTTTCGTCTGCTAATCTACCGAGTACGTCCAAAGCCAGTCTGCTTGAATCGTCTTCTGCCGCAATTCCCACAACTTCGCAGTTGACCTGTTTATCAATACATTTTTTTGCCATCTCTTTGTAGAACTTCTTTCCAGTAGCTGAACTTTCTAAATTGCCTAATCCCTCATTAGCTAGACCATCAGTAAGCAAAATCAATCTTCCACCACCATCAACCCGCCCTAGAAGAGTTATTCCTCCAAGGAGCGCTGGACCCAATGAAGTATAATTTAAGGGTCTAAGTTGAGAAATCGTACTTATCCATTTCTCGGCAGTGTCAGATATGGGTGAAAAATCGAGTTTTGTTTTAGTAAACGCTTTTTCTATACCATTTATTGAATGCAGTACATCTCCTTCTAGTTCAAGTACTTTTTCACCATTTGCATTAAAGAGAAACACTTCTGTGCTAAAAGCTATTAAAGTAAAACGTGAATGTGGAGCATTCATCTTAAGATCTTTTAGCGATTGAGTTAAAGAATGCTTAACCGCCTCTAGTTTTCCATCATCCATTGAGCCAGAGACATCTATAACGGCGACAATATATTCCTTTGTTCCAGTTCCGATTTTGGTTTCTACTGTGATATCATCTTCTGGTTTCTTTTCAATGATCCATTCAATATCATCACCAATATCTTCTGGTAATGTAACATCAGCGGCGATAATATTCAGGGTTCCGCAAAATTCGCAATTCCAACTGCGACCTAATTTGGTCGTCTCAATTAAACTGGCTTTAGTCAAGATACCTCCGCAACTTGTACAGACAACAGGAATCCCTTCTATAACCTTCTCTTTTTTCTTTAAACTATGAAAGTCAAGCGATGTTACGTAGGGTAGTTTTGTATCTTTGCCTTTCTTCAGAACATTGCCAAAGCTTTTTTTAAACAATCTGTTTACCTCTTTTTGTTTCCAGTATTTTAATCCTCGGTTAAACAAGTTGTTAAATGTTACGTAATTGAAGAGTGCCTCTAAAAAACATATTGAAGTCGCTCTTTTAGCTCGTTGATGATCTTTCTCTTTCACGTTCTATATCTTGCAAAAAACTCTTATGTAAACGTGCACGAAACATTCAAAAATCGAAATGTTAATTTCGAGATGATTAAGATCGATCATTCAGAGATTCGTTAAAAATACATAACTAAACAGACTCTGATAGTGTATCAAAATGATAATGCTTCATTCTACTAACCTTAATGCTCCGCAGGTGGATTTCAAAGAGGCAATCCTCACAGGACAAGCCCCGGATAGAGGATTATATATGCTAAATGAAATTCCCAGGCTAGACGATGCAGAAATGTTCTCTTTCAGCGATTTAGAATTAACACAAATTGCTTATAAGGTCCTTTCAAGAATTATTGGAGATTTGATCCCGAAAGAGCAGCTGGAAAGCATTATAAACAGTGCCTTAAATTTTGAAATTCCCATACATTATGTTAGCAATCACGATTACATGATGTATATAGACCAAGGACCGACATGTAGTTTCAAAGATGTTGGAGCTCGTATGCTCGCAAGATTAATGGAATACTTTCTTGAAGTTGAAAATAAGAATGTTATAATAATCACAGCAACCAGTGGGGATACAGGAGGGGCGGTTGCTCAAGCTTTTTACGAAATGAACCGAATTCAGGTCGTTGTACTGTACCCAAAGAATGAAGTAAGTAACTTGCAAAGAAAACAAATGACTACTTTAGGAAAGAATGTTACTGCAATAGGAATCAATGGGAAGTTTGACGATTGTCAGAAATTTGCAAAAAATGCATTTGCTGATAAGGATCTAGATCTTAATTTAACTTCAGCAAATTCAATTAATTTTGGACGACTTTTGCCACAAACTCTCTATTATTTTTTGGCCTACTCACGTGTAGCAGAAGACTTAGGTGAAAAAGTAATTTTCTCTGTGCCTTCAGGAAATTTTGGAAATTTACTAGGAGGGTTAATTGCTTTTAGGATGGGATTACCCGTTAAGAAATTTATTGCTGCCGTGAATGAAAATGACGAATTTCCTCGCTATGTAAACAGCGGAACCTATCAAAAGGTAGAGCCCTCAAAAAACTGTCTCTCTAGTGCAATGAATGTGGGCCATCCATCAAATCTTGCACGTCTCATTGAAATGTATGGAGGTCAGATTGACGAGATAGGAATAGTTCACAAAGATCCAGATCTTGAGAAGATTCGTGATGATATTTATACGATCTCCATAACTGATGAACTAACTAAACAAACAATTAAAGGTTTTTATGAATCATATAGTAAGATCATTGAACCCCATGGTGCTGTTGGCTGGGCGGGTCTTCAAGCATATAGAACAGATACTCCAAAAGATAAAAATGTCAAATCAATCTCAATAGAGACTGCAGATCCAGCTAAATTCCCAGAAGCAATTGTATCATTGATAAATATAACCCCAAAATTACCTCAATGCTTAGAAATAATTAATCAAAAGGAAGAGTTCCCCAATCCCGTAGAAATCAATACATATGAAGATTTCAAAAAATATCTGCAATCAAATTATTAAAAAAATTAAAAGCCGAAACTTTCGGCCTAGAAGATTTTTCTTACCAATTCTACGGTGTCATTATCCATGTCATATTTTACTAAGTTAGCACCCGCCAAATCATGGATTGAATGAAGTACGATTGCAGGCTGGAAACCTCCCGCTTTCACGATTTCTTGTCGTGATAGTTGAGGTTTGTCACCATGAAGCATGAAAAGAATTCTCACATGTGGCTTACCTTGGAAGACCTCTTCGAGCAACACAATATATACACTTAAAATTTCGCGAATGTTTATTGCGTCGTCCTGCTTGGCAGATAGTTCTTGATACATTCCAGAGAGCTTTTTTAGTTGATCTTGCACCGCGAGATACTCTTCTTTCATTTTTGCATCTTCTGCTGCTGCTTTCTGTTTTTCATTCCGTAATTCTTCTAACTTAACGCTTACTGCGTTTAGTTCATCATCTTTATTTTTAACTTCTTGTCTAGCAGACTCAACTTCCTGCTTAATTGACTCGATTTCTTGCTTTAATCGATTTTTCTCTTCTTCACTATTTCGAAACTCTGTATCTTTTTGTGCTGCTATGTTGTTCATTTCGTCGATTTTTTGGGTAAGTTCCATTAATTTCGTCTTATTTTCTTCGTCAGCAATAGCTATAGATTTTTGTAAGGAATCCTTTAACTTCTCCAGAAGTTCTAATGATTCATTAAAACTCATAAGACATCCCTCTCAAACCCAAAGATGTTTATAGCACGAATATGAAAGATAGGCTGAACAGAAATATGCCAAAAATCCATGCGACAATCCAATATTTCAAAATAGTTCGTTGATCTTCTTCTGGCGACTCTATCGTTCGTAATCGTAATGCGAGCGTTACAATCATCAAGTATAGAAGTATCCAAATGGACAGAAACACATCGATAGTGATATTAGTCCCTACGAGTGCAAGTGCAAGTGCGATATCTATTACTAGAAGCACACCAAGGGAAATAAAAGTCACGTCCATTATTTTTGCATATTTTGGTTGTGCCCCCCAATTTTTCCGTAACTTTCCGAAAGTGCTTGACATATTTCCACCTCTTTATAGCACATCTTCACAATTCTAATTTAAAAACCTTACAATTATTTATAAAACAGCAGAATAGTTGATATACTTCTACGTTTTATGATAATCATCAATTCTCCCGGCTTTCATGAAGGAGGAAGAACCAGCCTTAAGGTTATCGGGCTGTGCGCTCGTCACCGAGTTCAACACATACTTCATTAATACTGCTTTTTTCAGTATTTCGGCAGTCTTGAAGGACGTTATCCCGCTGTGCTCAAAGAGGTCATGGATCATCGACCAGCTACGGTAAGGACTGCCCTTTTTCAAATGAGGCTCTATAAACTCCTCAACTTGTGAGAGCACCCAATTGTAGACGGCTAGAAATGCTTCCTTGAAACCCAGCCCTCTTCGAGCTATTACATAACTTGCTAAGTGATGGGTTGACAAATTATGTAATCCTGAATAGGAGTATCTGCCGATGATAGAGGTATATCCCGGGAATACCTTTCGAAAGGACACACCGCGCTTTTTGCATTTTCGCTCTAACAGTTGCAGGGCGGTGGTCTTCATATTGCTTAATTTTCGGTTGCGTTTTGTATTATAGGAAAATTCTTGCTCGAATTGTAAGTCCTCGACCACGATTCCCTTGCCCTTATTGATGCAGTAATTGACGATTTTATCCATTTTGTAGGAAATATAATCATTACGTTTGTCGGTTCGATAGTTGTGCAGGTTGTTAAACGAGATGCTATGATAGGAGAGTAAATTACCGTGTGTATCCACATTGGTTAACGCCGCAAAATTATAGTTAAAATCCAAGCCGATGGCGCCATGTTCGTAGCCGTAACGTGGTGGCGGCTCTGGAATCTCATAGGACACATGGACAAAATAGCGAGTTTTCCCCTTGAAGAACTTTCTTTTGACGGTCACCGTGTATTTGTCAGCATTAAGAATCTGCTGAAACCATTTTTCCTGTACTAGGTTTACGGACATAGGAATGATCAGCCACTTGCGTCCCTTTTGCTTGGAAAAGGTGCGTATCTTGACGGTTTTATCGGGCAATACTTTGAGGTTCACGTTCTTCAATCCTTGTTGCTTCTTTCCGATGCAACTGAAGGATGAGTCCCGTCGTATCCTGAACTCTTCCCTACTTATGGTGTCGCGTATTCTCTGCCTGAATAATTTCTTGGTGCCGAATACTACGGGTTCGAGATGTAAATTGTGTAGTTTCGCCATGATCGAGGATCTGCGGGCGTATAAGCCCTTCAATCGTCTGTCATGTGTGTTTTGCTCCTTTATTTTGTTGATTTTTTTGGTAATGACTGTTAACTGCTGTGCCATGCGTTTGCGTTGTTTTTTTAGCCAGGTCTTTTGTGAATCCAGTTTCATCTTGTTATCAATCAGGATGGTGTTGACATAGGGGTTGTTATGACATAGCCCCATCAAACATTGTTGGATGGTTTTGCCTTCACCGAAGCGTGTTGCCATGTAGTCTTCGCCATGAAACAACAGATTATAGCCGATGCGTTTCATACGGTTATAGCTAGTGAAGATCTCATGGAGCTGATGTTCTTGTGCCTCATCGGGATATATTCTGAATTTGACGGTCTGTATCATAGTGATCGACTGCTCCTTTATCTTATAGTAGGCTTTATTAATAAACCCCGCACTTTTAGGAGTACCTCGCACTATATCGTGTCTCTGAGCATATCGGTCACAGAAAATATTAGTTATAGCTGCTGCTACTCTATGTCGATGAATCCTTCTTAATGAGTATCGGCTTTACACTGCTTGATCTGCTGAAAAAATGGATTGTAACCAATGGAGGAGGACTACAATGCCTGTAAAAAACGTATGGATCATAACGCGAACGTGCATTGACTTTTTAATAAAAATAGTTAATCTCAACTATATATTTAGTAAAAGAAGATATAAAAGGGGTGCATTCCCCTCCGTCACTTTCCTCCAGAAGTTTATAAGGAAAGATCACCCGTTTGAACTTATAATCAGATTATATCCTGCAACTACCATATCCGGCTCTCACGGGTCGGCTAACGTCAACAATATACAATTGTTTTAAGCCCCAATTACCACGTACATCGACTCGCACTTTGTTAGGAAGGTATGATTCCACTCTTGGTCCCATATAAAGATTCAGCCCGTTATTTTTTCCAATTACAGTAAATTGCTTGTGTTTTTTTAATTTCTCTTCGTCAACCAGACTTGCCTCAGGCGAGATGAACGTTCCAGATCAGGAAGATGAGACATTGAGCCAAAGAACCAGTGCAACTTTTGTGTCATTAGATTGTTTTGTTTGTTTTGTTTGTTCTGAGAGCCATTGTGTTGCCTTATCAGTTAAAGAAACCTCTAATAGAGCCACCTCACTATGTTTCATGTTTGTAATTGTCCATAATTATGACATTGTTATATCAATGGTCTCTTCTTAGTGATTAAAAGGTGACGAATCTGGCAACATCAAGATCCATTTTCTTCAAGTATCTCTAATTAACTAGTTAATGCCTCTTTTCTGCTACAATGGATATGTTTCACTCCATTCGAAATCTGTGTCAAATTGCGCTTGCGTGAGTTCCCCATCAATTTCGAAGACAGTACAATAAAAACGATTTCCGCCCTGAGAAGGTTTTTCATCTTCCCATCTATCAATTTTAAAGGAACTCATAAACAACGTGTCGTTAAGTTTAATACGAAGTATTATTTTGTAATCTCCACCAACAGAGAATGTATATTTGATGTTTAAAAATTCACCTTGTGTGCTTGTAAGTCTTACTGTTACAGGACCGCTTTGAAGAAGAAGTTGAGTTCTAAATTCATCGTTTTGATCGTTGTCTATGCTTAAATCGTAATCTCCAGAATAATCAGCATCGAAGTATTCAATGATCTTCTGAAAATGTATGTATTCAAAGTTAAGTTCAGTTTCAGGGTACTTTCGAAAGTAGAAATAGGGTTGATTTCTTGAATAATAGAATACAAAAGTATCCATTTGATAGCTATTAGAATCGGCAATTAGTCTATCATTGATTGCAAATGCTGGTACGCTTAAAGACAAGAGAAAAATCAACAAAAATAGAGAAAGTGCATTTTTTTTCATATATATTGCCCCCTACAGCATGTGGAACTTCTCTTTCTTATTTTCATCTGTTTTTTCTTGAGAGGTTTATGCTAAATATCTCTGTGCATATATTTATAGCTAACTAGCGGATACCTTTCAATACGTAGGGGGAAATTTATCAAATTTATTTCATTTTGATAGAAAAACAGAGTTACATAGCTTTGTTTTGATTTTTTCAAATAATTTCTTACGCGAATGTCTAAAAGTGTCGCACATTATCTCAGTCTACACTCTGAGACTCACAGTAAGTCAATTTTAAATACTATCTTTGAAAAACAGTTTCTCGGCGTACAGATCCATTGCAATCAATTTTTAGGGATAACATATGGTCACCGTGATCTAATGATTTTGTAAACAGTCCTCCATTTTCTAAAGCGTGGTTTATGTCCTCTTGTGAGAAGGGGATCATTTCTAATCGTTTACATTTTTCACAATAGCTCATCGCAAATTTGTCCATCTTTAATCATCTTTATACCGTTGATCTAATAGCAGTATCATTCCTGTGTCATTTTTTACAATAATTATTCATAAACCTAAGTAAAACGGCAAAAGCCGCATTCGAAACAATGTTGTTTCCTTGTAGTTATTTCGTTAACAGATCTTCCAATCACGTATTTAGAAATCGTATTTAAAGTCAGCGAATTTTATCTGTTCATTTCATATTAGAAAAAACCACTTGTATCAGGTAATTATCCAACGAAAAGTTATCAGATGTCATGCTGATAATGAAAAAATTCATTTCTTTCAAGATACAATGTATTTAGGGAACTTGATGATTTTTACATAATTTATTCTAAGCAGCTATTTGGATTGGATGGATTCTATGAGCGGTTTTGTCGTTATAAATACTCTTCAATATGATAAAGAATTGGCCGAATTGCTTGAAGTCTTTATCAAATCCTTTAAAGACTATTTTCTAGAAAACGAATTACATCTTAAGGCACAGCAATTCGAACAGGCAATCCATCATGCAATTGAGTCATCAAATGTATGCGAGATCTTTGTAGCCAAAAAAATGAATGATATTATCGGTTTTTCTTGTATTATTCAAACTAAACCTCAATTCTGGTATCTGGGGCCATTTGCCGTCCTTCCTGAATATAGACGACAAGGTATTGGGAAAATTCTGATAAATAAAGCAATAGACTTTGCACAACACAATAATGGTGGTACTATTTCAATTGTTACCCGCTGGTATAATGAGGCAGCAATTCAATTTTACAAAAACCTAAACTTTTATATCGATTCGGAATACGTCCACAAGGGGCATAAAATCGTAAAAATGATACTAGAACTCTGAAGAACGTTAAATAAGCCCAGAAAACGAGATCTGTGGCAAATCTTCACAGAATTTTCTTGCTTCTCGAATTATTGCGTTTAAGTACAGCCATTTAAAGGCGTAGACTACTCCCGGCATCCACTGCGCTTTTGTGGAATCAAATCTCATTTGAAAATCTTTTGAAGTCACAGAGTAAGTGACCGGAAACTCAGGTATGGGCTTAAACGTAATGCTCCATCCCTCTGATAGCTCGGTAAATTCACCACCTAGGTTACTGGCGACTTTTTCTGCGACATCTGGCGTGATTTGTTGCACAACATGAATTTTCTTTTGATCTACAGGTTGATTTTCAAGAATCTGAGCTCCTAAATGTTTCTGCTTTTTTGTCCATAGGAACTCTGCTTCTTGAGCCAACAGGCAAATAAAAACAGTAGACAGTACAATTATTTCCTCAGCTGGGTAAATTTCCGCTGATCTGCGATTAAAATATACAAAAAAATCCCTCCCAAATTCCTCATCTTCAACGAATAGACACAAAATCTGTAAGTTTGGAAGAGGTTTAAAAGAAACTGTCCATTTTACGCTCTCATATGGTCTAAAATTCTCAGTCATACCTCCAAGTTTAGCCGCAAGGATTTTTATTTCGTCGGTATTGATTCTTTTAATAATATGCATGCGTTTCTTACCGTAACTGAGCACCCTGTTTTGCCAACCGCTCCCCGCACCAAATTCTTTCGCACCTAGATCAATGTATTCTGAACCGCTCAAATGTACTACCTCATAACTTACAGGATGATGTTTCTGGTAACGTACTATCTCCACTAATTATTCTTGCCTCTCTGACCACTGCGTTTAAATATAGCCATTTAAAGGCATACACTACTTCAGGTATCCATTGCGCCACATCCACATCGAACAAAATACGAGTTTTATTTCCCACTTCATAAGTAATGGGAAGTGTCGCAATTGGTGTAAATATTAAATTCCATCCGCCTGATATTTCGTTAAATTCTCCACCTAACTTGTTGGCGACCTGTTTTGCGACCGCTGGTGTGATATTTTTTAATACAGCAAGCATTTGATTTATATCACGCTTTTCCATAATTTGTGTTCCTAATCGCCTACGTTTGTTTGTCCATAGGAATTCAGCTTCATGAGGGAATAAAGTGATATACGCCAAACTGAAGACAAGAACATCTTCCACAGGGAATTTTACAGCATTTCTATTATAGTAAACGTAGAACTCGCTCCCAAATTCTTCATCTGAAACTAAGAGAAACAGGATCTTAAGTTCCGGGAGAGGCTGAAAGGATATTGTCCATTCTGTGTCGTATAGTTTAAAATCTTCAAAAGATGCTCCAAGTTTAGTTGCAATCTTCTTGGCATCTTTAGATGTTATCTTTTCAAGAATTTCCATCTGGTTCTTCGCTACGCCTAATAGTTTTGGATGCCAACCACAGCCAGACCCAAACTCCGTAAGAGTGATATATTCACCTGATTTACTCACTTCTGCGTCACCATGTATCTAATTTTTTGATATGATTTATTAAGGTGTTTGTTCGTGTATTTCTTAGTTAAACATATGAACGGAGGATACTTGGATGAAGAAAATGCTACGATCGCGTGCAGGAGCATCAGCAATTCCTATTATCATCTTGATACTCGTTATTGCTGGTGTAGGTGCCGCGATATGGGGCGGAGGTCTCTTCTACACGACTGAAATCAGTAGAATTCAAGCAGATCCGACTGGCTGGGACGGAAAATCAGTTTACGTTAAGGGGAAAGTCACTGGTACTATCGACTTTTTTGGCTTCCATGGCTTCGCAATTGACGATGGCACAGATGCAATTTACGTTGACTGGTCAGGTGTCCTTCCATTAGTTGGAGACACGGTAATCGTACATGGAACTGTTCACAAACTTGTTACTATAGCTTATATTGAAGCAACATCCGTCAGAAACGCTTGGTTCTAAGTTCTTTCACATCCTCTTTTTTTTTAATAGTGCAAATTATAACCAAACTGATTTTGTAGCTAAAACAAACTCTCTTTTAAAAATTCAGGAGGTACAGGGAGGTTTAATTAATCTAAAGAAAATGAAGAGCGATTACCCTGCTCCACCACCACCGCCGCCACCACCGCCGCCACCTCCGGCTCCACCACCTCCAGCTCCTCCACTACTGCTGGGCATAAGAGTAGATGAAATATCACTTACAAAGGAATCAAATGTGGCGGCAAAGGAGTCAAGCATTGCACCCACTTGTGGAACAGTAAAGTTTGAAAAGTCCGAATCGGCTCCATAAGTGTGTCCGTACGCAGGATGATGATAGTAGTACCAATATGGCCAGTACATTCTTCTAGTTCCTGTTTCCGGATAACGACGTCTTTTTACACACGATTTTATCCATTTTGAAACATTTAAGCCAGAAATGAAAAGCCACGGCAGATATTCGTCTAAGTATTTCATAGCTTCATAAGGTTCACGCATCTTTTTAATTCGGTTTGCTTCCCGTTTCACATTTCTTAAAAAGAATTTGAATTCTTTATTCATCATTGCCCCGTGTTCCGTCCGATTCGCCATGAAATTTCCTATTACGATACCAATAAGACCACTCGCAAGCACTAGAGTTCCTAACAGAGCGAGTCCTACAGTTCTAAAAAAGAATAGTGAGAATACAATAAAAAATCCTGCTGCCATAACAAAAAACGCGAATTTTTGATATGTTGCTTTAGTCGCGCTATAAGTCGTGGGAAGTAATTGCTGAAGATGCAATTCCTGTTCTATCTCCTCAAGTGCTTCTGCAAATCTATCCGGATTCATAACTTCAATACGGGTTTTTTTGTCATACTCGTAGATGCTAACCGTTCGCAACACATGCCAATCAATCTTTGTTAGATCATCAGGTAAAGTCTTTCTTCTAATGGCATTATATCCGTCGTCTGTTAGGCGTAGAAACGAATCTGATCCATATTGCCAAAGTTCAAGATAGCCTTTTTTGGCTAAATAGAAAATTGTAACAAGGACGCCATTCATAGTAGCTCCTTCACTGCGAAGACTTTCCACAATAGCAGGATGAAGTTCTCTGGGAGGATTAAGACCAATGGCTTGTTTATTGACAAAAACAGGGGGATCTCGTCCCCTGAAGAGATAAATTGCTGCATATATACCACTAAAAATGACAAAAAAGATGACTCCAATGAGCCAACCAGTTCTGTTGAGATACTGTCTCCAGGAAAAAGGTTGCTCTACGGTAGAAGGGAACTGAACTATGATCTCGTAGGATGTGTTAGGTGGCAAATAAGAGTCGTAATACACATCTACAACAGATTTCCCATTATTCTCTGAAATAATAACTGTAGATTCTGAACGGATCTTGTCAGGTATCAGTATATCTTCCGTAGTGTATGTTTTTGGAAGAATCACCTGAATATGCACATTGTAAATCGGTACATCCCAATCACTTCCAATTGCTTGCCAATCCACTATATCGTAATTATCCTCGTAACTTATTGCATTCGTTACAGTGTATGTGAGAATAAACGTACGCTCCACAGGTTGCGAGCCGACATAGACCCGCTCATAATACCATGTGATTTCAATCTCATCAAAACCCTTAGCAACGGAAAATGTCCCTGCTTCTTCATCAGAAGCTTCTATATAGGCTTCACTACTGTCGCCATAGACTTGTATGTTTTTAATCTCATCAAATCCACGGTACGGGATCGTACGATACGCAAAACCGAAATCGCCACTTAGAAAACGGAATGTTATTTGTTCTGAGATGTCTAACGATGCATCTTGGTTTACTGTAATTGTTGTTTCATAGCCCGATAAATCGTATGTACCCGCGGCATAAGCATTGTTACTAATTGTTGCTGTAAGCAAGGGCACGAAAATAACAAAAAGAAATATAAACTTCAAAAGACTTTTTTTCTTCATTTTTCTGTCCTCAATTTCAATTTCTGGAGATTTACAGGCAAAACTCGGACGTTCATTGCCGCAGTTTGCAGAAAAACAATTATAACACGCAAAAATATTATTTAAATCTTTGCTCGCTTTATTTCGCTTATTAAATGTCTAGATACCATCTTTATATTCCATAAACTACAATGAAACAATCAGTATCATAATTAGCATAATTCAAAACTAGTATAGTTCATTCTAAAAATGATGTAAAAACAAGGAGGCATTAAGTAAAATGGATGAAGCAACAATCGAAATGCTTGCTAATGAAGTTCTCAACGCAGAAGATACGCGTGAACCCTTAAAACTGTTTACTGAAAGGTTTGATATTACCATTCAAGACTCGTATCAGATCCACCTACGAGTTGTTGAAAAGAAAAAAGCGCGTGGAGAGCGAATAATCGGTAAGAAGATCGGACTTACCTCAAAGGCTATGCAAGAATTACTCGGAATCGACGAACCCGACTATGGATTCATTATGTCCACCAATATAGCTGGTGAAGGGACTATTTCCATGAAAGAGTTGATCGAACCAAAGGCAGAACCTGAAGTCGCATTTGTTTTAATGGATGATTTACAAGGTCCTGGTGTAACTGCTGCACACGTACTGGCTGCCACAGCGGGTGTATTGCCTAGTATCGAAATAATTGATAGCCGATTTGCGGGCTGGGGAATCAAAATACAGGACTCTATCGCAGATGGCGCAAGTATAGGACGTGTGATTTTTGGTGCTGGTGGTCTTACCGATGTATCGACACCAGGTCTCGACTTGAGATATCTCGGTCTTGTTCTTGAAAAGAACGGTGAAGTAGTGGAAACTGCTGCTGGTGCTGCTGTCTTAGGGAATCCCGCTGAATCTGTAGCATGGTTAGCCAACAAACTCTCAGAATATGATATCATTCTTAAAGCTGGTGAAGTAGTGATATCAGGATCTTTAACGAAAGCTCTTCCTGTTCAAGCGGGAGATCATGTTAGAGCAACGTTTGGTCAACTTGGATCTGTAAGCATAAAATTTGTAGAGTAATAACTCAGTTTGAATAATAATGAACAATGATTCCTTAGAAGATGCATCAGAACTATCGTATATTGATGCACACTGTCATATCGGCCATGATATCGATGGTACTCGACAAACAGCCGAAATATTACTTGTAAAAATGGATCAGTGTGGTATTGACCACGCTATTATTTTTCCTTTTAATGAGTACCTCCAACGCGACTGTTTCAAAAGAGCAAATACGTTAATTGCTAATTTAATGAACGACCACCCTGAGCAGTTCACAGGGTTTTGTAGACTTGATCCACACAGCCCATTAGCAATCGCTGAGTTGAAGCGTTGTGTGAATGAACTAGGATTAAGAGGCATAAAACTACACCCACGCGCTCAAAATCTTGACATCGATGCGCTATACATGATGCCTATATTTGAACTAGCAGAAAACTATGATATGCCGATTCTTATCCATACTTCAGGGATTGTGAAGGGCATAGATCCAATAAAATCTGCTAATATTGTACATAAATTTCCGAATGTGAATTTCATTATGGGTCATAGCTACAAGGCGCATTACGGTATCACTAGCAATGATTCAAATTCTTCTTCTGCTTTTAGAGAAATACTTGAACTTGCATATCAGCAAAAAAATGTATATTTTGAGACCTCTTTCTTGCCAACGGCTTATCTCGAAGAATTAATCGAAAAAATTGGCGCTGGTCAAGTGGTTTTTGGTTCAGACTCCCCCTATGGAGACCCATGTTGGGAGAAATTAACTATAGAAGCACTTGACATTCCCAAAAGTGAAAAAATAAAGATTTCTAAGACAAATATCTCACTATTAATCGAATAAGCCATTTAAAAAAAGAAAGAAGAAAATTATTATTATGGAAGAACGCCCTTTGCCATTTCTTCGAATTCTTCGTTGGTAAGGATTCTTTTGTTCTCAATTGCAAAATCCTTAACTTTAGCTAAGATTTCTAGCGCTTGTTCTTCTGTAGGTTCTGGTAAACCCAACTCTTCAGCTTTTATGAGAATCGATGGTAAGCCTGACTTCTTTCCAAGCACGATGCGGACATCTTCCTGCCCGATCGCTTTTGGTAGAATTGGATACATCACAAGAGGCATGCCTTTTTCCTTCAAGCGCTTCCACCAACCAGCAACTATTCCTGATTCCGTAACAAAGAAGTTGTCTCCAACAATTGGTTTTGCTGGTGGCATTTTTACGTTGGTGCGTTCTTGGACAAACTTTGACATTTCGTAGAGTTTTTCGAATTTGATTTTTGGCATATCCACGCCATAGAGCATCCTTAAGGCTGCTAAAATCTCTTCAAGAGCGCAATTTCCGAGTCGTTCGCCGATTGCATTCACCGTTGTGTGCACAACTTCAGCGCCAGCCTGTAGACCTGCAATAGAGTTTGCTACCGCAAGGCCGAAATCGTTATGCATGTGCATTTCGACAGGCTTCTTTATTCGTTCGCTTATCTTTTTTGTGAGATATCGTGTAGCTTCAGGAGTACACACACCAAACGTATCTACAAGTGCCACGGAATCGGCATGTCCCTCGGCACTAACCTTCTCTAGAAGATTCAAATACCAATCTACATCAGCACGAGTTGAATCGATGCAGAAAAAGCATGTATAAAGACCATGCTCACCAGAATACGCTGTTGCTTCAATTGATTTTCTCAGTGCTGTTTCTAAATCCCAGGCGTATGCATGTTCTATGATATGATCGGAACTTGGAATTTCCATGATGACGCCATCGACGTCGCACTCAAGCGCCAGATCAACATCACCTTTCATGCAACGCGTGAAGGCGAATGTCTTAGCATCTACCTCTTTTGCGATAGCCTTAATTGCCGCCTTATCATCTGCCGATACTGCCGGCATACCTGCCTCAATTCTATCGACACCTAATTCCGCTAATTTGTGGGCTATTGCAAGTTTGTCATCTTTTCTGAGAACAATGCCTGCCTGTTGTTCTCCATCTCTTAGTGTAATATCCTCAAATTCAATATTCTTAGGGAATTCTACTTTTGTCTCTTCAATGAAATTATAGGGGGAAACCCACCATTTATCAGTTTTCCAAGGTTCTGCCATATTTCTCACCTAATCTAGGTTTAATGAGGTTTGTAAAGATGTATTTTAACTTCAAATAGCTTTGGTTTGCATACTAAGATTCTGTACTTCAATCGGAATGCATTTGTCAATTGATTTTGTGATATGACAATATTCAACACTCAACTCGAAGCATTTTTCACCGAGTCGTTCCTCGCCTTCTTCAACCAGCATTTCAGCATTTACTACAATTTTTGTTAGCCGATATGCTCTCACTGTTTGTACAAAATCCACATTTCCAGCAGCCTTTAATTTGAATTCAATGGGCTGAAATTTCATCTTTCTGCAAAAGTAACAGAAAGTCGTGGTAATGCACCCAGCAACGGAAGACATGAAAAGTTCATCAGGACATAAAGCTCTAGAGTTGCCGCCCCAATCCGTTGGAGTATCAAATTGTACCTCATAACCGCTATGTGTGGCAGTGAGTTTTCCGCCGGTTTGGTGGTCCCATGCGGAAACAACTTCAAAGACTAAATGTTCAGGATCGGTAGTTTTTGCCATTTCATCCACCTCAAGTTATTGTTTTTTTTAAACAGTTCAATTACAGCTAACATTTGTTGCACATAAACCTTATAAGGATGATTCATCTGCCTTTTGAAGCACACGAGAATAGAATCTGTCTATCTCTCTTCCAGAGGAGTCGATCAAAGTGGATATTGGTATTTATCCCCCACACGCCAACGTGCTAGCAGCGGTTCAATTGAAGAAATTCAAGGATACTGCAAAATGGCTAAATGATCATACGCTGTTCTATAAGACCAAATTTAGGAAAGCCGATGTGGATCCTACAGATATCAAGAGTCTTGATGATATCAAAAAACTGCCGTTCACTACTAAAGATGAACTGAAAGCTCTTCCTAATAGCGAAATTTGCTGGCATCCTGAACTTACGCTTAGAAAACACACCTCTTCAGGGACAACGGGCATGCCTACTGCATCATGTTTTATCGATGTTGACTTGAAGGTAATGGGCACACTTGGGGCCCGTTCGCTCAAGCTTTGCGGATGCGAGGAAGGGATGACACTTCAGGTCAATTATGGCTATGGCTTCTTTACAGGAGGGTTGATTTTTGATGAGGCGGCACGACGTCTTGGCATGAAAATATTGCCTCAAGGTGCTGCCCCAATCGACCAGTGTATTGCTGCTATGCAACGTTTTCAGCCAGAGGTATGGTGCTGTACCCCTACTTACGCCAAACGGGTTTGTTACTATATAGGTGATAATGGGGTCGATATTTCTTGGCGTATCGGCTCTCACGGGGCTGAAGTATGGACAAACGAAACGAGAAAACTAATTGAAGAGGGTTTAGGACCAGATTATAAGGCATATGACGTTTTTGGACTATGTGAAAAAGGAGGACCATTTGTCGGGCATGAGTGTACTGCTCAGGATGGTACTCACATCTGGACAGATGTATTTTACATGGAAATACTAGATGAAAATGGCGAAGATGTTAGTGAAGGCGAAATTGGTGAACTAGTATTATCCCATATCTATACTGGAGGCTACTCGACGATTAGATACCGCACTGGAGATAAAGTCAAACTTGTCGCAGAAAATGATTGTGTTTGCTTTGCATCTGGCTATCCTCGTATACAAATATTGGGAAGAAAAGTTAAGGACGAATTTAAAGTTGGTGGAACGTTTTTAATCCGCTCTGATCTCGAAAATGTAGCAGTTAATACAACAAGAAAACTTCACGAACTTTTTGGGGCTGAAGTTGGAGAATTCAGAGTAGAACTTTCATCTTTAGAAGGAACAACAGATGTACGTTACTGCGTAGAGCTGACTGATCCTGATAATGAAGAACAGAAAAGCGTAGTTAAAAGTGTTGTCCGTGACATATCACGTCACATGATCAACCGTAGTTTCCCTGTAAAAGTTTGTCCTATGGACACTTATGAAAGGAGCCTAGGAAAAACAAAATTGATCGTTGATAAGAGAAATGAAGAAACTCAGTAGAGTACAAAAATTTTGATAAATAAATCGCTGAAAATGAGGTTAGGCAGTTTTGTCCTAATTTGTTTTTTCTGTAACTTTTTCCGCCATAGCAAAGCCAACTTCAAGCGCCCGTAAGTTTATAGTCTTATACTTTGTTGGCACCACTTCAAGCACAGCTTTCCCTATTGTATCCCTCGAAACCACTTCTGTCAGGCCGACTAAGAAGCCGAGCATAATTATGTTAGCGACTACCTTGTTTCCAAGATCTATTGCAGTATTAGTAGCTTGGATTCCAATTTTTCTAATTGATTCAGATTTTAGCGTTGCTTCTTTCACTAATCCCTCATCGTAAATGAAAATGCCGTTAATTTCAATATCATCAATATATGTATCTACTGCTTCTTGGGACATCGCCACAAGAATATTTGGTTTTGTTACGTTCGGAAAGATTATTTCGTGAGGGCTAATTTTTACCTCAGAACTGGCTAACCCGCCTCGTGCTGCTGCCCCATAATTTTGAAATAGCGAGGCGAATTGATTCTCGTATAAGGTAGCTGCACGTGCCAAGATAACGCCCGCGGTGATTGTCCCTTGTCCACCAGATCCTGCAAAGCGTATCGATAGTTCCATCCGAAAAAACTCCCTAAAAACAACTTTACATACGTCAACATATACTTTTTAACCTTATCGATATTATTGAACTTAATTGGAGGAGCTTCAATGGTTCATATAAAGGACTTCCTTTCAACGAATATAGGCACTCGTGAAATCATGAATAAAAAAAAGTTGCTTTTATATGGTACATGCATGGCTGAAAAGCATCCCAACATTTTAGAAGAGTATGCTGAAGGAAGAGTAGCTTTAGCGGTTTGTCTAGAGAGAGATCACCTGAATATGGTAGCTTTCAAGCTTGCAACAATGGTAAAGAGTGCAAACTTAGAGGAGGTTGCGGTCTTAACCGTAGACGGCTCCCCTCATTGTGTTCAATTACATCAAACTGTTTCTGAGGTCAATAGGTTATTTGATGACCCTCCGTCTACCCGTTATTTTGTAGTAGAGCATAGTAAAATCCATGAAGTAGATGAAAAAACAGTAAAAACCTCTCGATTCCTATCAAAAATCGAGAAGTTATTGAGAAAAGGAAGCAAATAAAAAAAGGTTTATATGAGAGGCAGTTGTGTTTTAATTAGATACAGATTCTATTATTGCAGAGAACGGAGGCTTGCTTATGGGAAAAGTGGAACGGCTCGCTAAAAAACTAAAAAATTATTTAGCAACTGATGAAAATATTCTTTATGTTGCAGATACCTCTCCTTTTAAGGATGCAGTATATCCACCACAACTTATCGTAACAACGCAGAGGCTTATTTTTCGTATTCCTAAGGCGATCGGTCAACAGCTTGAGGATTACCCCTATGAGTCAATAGTTAATCTCCAGATCGACGAGGGATTAATGTTTTCAAATATCATCATTAAAGCACCGGGTGTCGAAAGACTTGTCGAAGGACTTTCGAAGAAAGAAGCACAAGAAGTCATGAAATATGCAAGAGAGGCGCAAAAAAGCCAGTAATTATGATTGATTACATTAAAAATAAATCGTTATAACCTTTTGATTTTTTCATTTTAGTACTAAAAATTCGTGAATAGTAGTTTAAATCAGCCTTATAAGCTATGTAACTGTTACTACAATTTCTTTGAGTGTGAATACAATGGAAGAATGGAAAAGCGAAAATCCCCCTGCACTCACGTTTGATAAATTCATAAGAACGGCTAGATTACTGAGCCCCATGAAGGATTTCGAACTAGATGAACAAGAAATAGAATTCCGAAAGCATCCTTTATTAGATTACTGGTGTCGAATAAATTTAGGTAGGAGTCTGCGCGTTAAGCAAGCACATGCACCTTCAGATTATGATGACACCATTCAAGAAGTAATTAAAAGGACACATGAAAAATGTTTCTTCTGTCCTGAGAATCTAGAAACGACGACGCCAAAATTCCCCCCAGAAGTTGCACCTGAAGGACGCTTAAGAAAAGGAAAGTTTGTTCTTCTACCAAATTTATTCCCGTTTGCAGAACATCATGCAGTCGGAGTTTTATCGGAAGACCATTTTCTTGGGTTAAACGAAATTACAAAAGAACTGCTTGAAGACAGTTTCAAGGTCAGTGTAGCTTATTTTGACCGTATTTTCAAATTGAATAACGAAATGAAATTCTGTTCAATAAATATGAATTATATGCCACCCGCTGGTGCTTCTATCGTGCACCCACATGTACAGATCACAAGCGATATAAAAGGGTCTGGAAAACTGCTTGAAATCCTTTATAAAAGCAAAGAATATCATAAAGCGCATGGTACAAACTACTGGATAGATTTAGTAGGAACTGAGAAGTGGTTAAAAGAACGATTTATAGGTACAAGCGGAGCAGTTTCATGGTTGACGAATTATGCGCCAATGGGAAAGAATGAAGTAATTGGCATTGTAACGCGTCCTATATCTCATTTTCGTGCATTTGATGAAACTTTAATTAGCGATTTTTCAGAAGGACTTTCAAAGATCTTTACAGGGCTATGGGAGAAACGACATGTTCGCAGTCTTAACCTTACAATATATTCTGGTCCTATTGATGTTGATGTAAGCGAATATTTTCGTGTTCATGTAAAACTGATTTCTAGACCAGTTTTAAGACCATTTTATACTGGAGATACAGCTTTTATGGAAAACTTCTATGCTGAGCCTATCATTGAAACAGCACCCGAAGATGTAGCAAGTGATTTGCACAGTATTTGGTGACGATATGAATCAATCAGTTCTAAAATCTAAGTTTATTGGTGCTTTAATCGGCACTGCCATTGGTGATGCAATAGGTATGCCGTATGAAGGTTTGACTCATCAAGAAGTCAATGCAACATGCACTCTACCGCTTGAGATGCAGGACGGAAGGTTACCTAAAGGCAGTTACACTGATGATACGGAATTAGCGATTGGTATCGCTGAATCACTTATCACAAACAAAGGACTCGTTGATAAAAATCACATACTTCAAAGATTTATTGAGAATTTTGATAGAAAACGAGGTTATGGTTTTGGAACAATATCAATCCTTCAAAAAAAGGCAAATGCCAAAACACTTTTCGGAACGGGTTCTTATGGAAACGGGGCTGCTATGCGTATAGCACCAATAAGTCTCGTTTATTATGATACTCCTACAAATCTTTATGAAGCAGTTGCCAAATGTAGCGAAATTACTCACGCGCATGTCTTAGGAATAGAAGGTGCTCAAATTCAAGCCCACGCAATCGCAATCGCACTTAGATCGATCCAATCGACACATTCACTAGATGCAACTGAATTCGTTAATGAAATAATGGGTATAGCAAAACAAGATGTATACAAACAAAAACTTCACAAGATTTTAAATCTTTTAAATGAAAAAGGCGATCACCAGTTAGTTATTGACGAATTAGGTAATGGTGTCGAAGCATTTAACTCAGTTCCTTCAGCGGTTTACTCATTTCTATCGAATTTGAATAGTTTTGAGGATGCAGTAACATATGCAGTTTGTTTAGGTAAAGACACTGATACTATTGCCGCGATGACAGGTGCAATTGCTGGTGCTTATTTAGGCGTTGAGGCGATACCAAGCGAATGGATTGATTGTTTAGAAAACAAGGACTTTATTAAAAACCTAGCTGAACGAATATTTCACCTAAAGTCTACTTAAATACTACAAAAAAGAAATATGAAGCCCCGAGTGGGATTTGAACCCACGACCAACAGCTTACGAGGCTGCCGCTCTACCAACTGAGCTCTCACTTCTCCGATACGCTATACAGAGATACCGAGGCATGTACCGGGGCGTGATATATCTACGCTTCAAGTGAGTGTATTTTCTATTTTAAAATAAAAAAATTGTCATTGCAAAGAATCTGATGAAAAATAAAATGGAATGAATTTATGTTACAGGCAATAGCTGCTGTATATTTTATTTTCGTTCATTGTTTGAGGTGCTTTCTTCTTCCTAGGGCGTTTATTATAACTATCTCGTTCGAACCTTAAGCGCTTAATCTTTGGTACTTCTAGTTTTTCTATAGGCAAATCATGAATCATTATTCTTTGAAATGAATCAAAGTCTCTCTCTGATAATAGCGAAATCGCCTCGCCTTCGGCTCCCGCTCTTGCTGTTCTTCCAATTCTATTTATATAGTCTTCTGGGTTTTGGGGGATATCATAGTTTACAATATGGCTGACATCGTCAATGTCTAGACCCCTACCCGCGACATCTGTTGCCACTAACACCTTAAATCTTCCAGCGTGAAAGTCTCTAATCACGCTGTTTCTTCTTGCTTGACTAAGTCCTCCGTGTAATGCTGAAACCTTTCCGGAGAGACCATTATTCTGTAGATTTTTGGTTATAAGGTCAACTTCACGTCTTGTATTGCAAAATACAATAGCTTTGTCTTTTCCTGTTTTTTTCAGAAGATGAACTAGCAATGAAAACTTCTTTCGAAAATCTACTTCAAAATAGCTTTGTTTCAGTAGGGAATCACTCACATGTGTTTCTGTCTGAACGAACTCCAAATTATTTGAAAATCTGTTAGCTAATTTTAATATATCGTTTGATAACGTTGCGCCAAAAAAGAGCATTTGCTTTTCTTCTGGCAATGCACGAATCGCAGTTTCGACATCTTCAATGAAACCCATGTCTAACATTCTATCAATTTCGTCTAAAACGAAGATTTTTATGTTACGTAAGTCTAGCGTTTCTCGCCTTATATGGTCAAGAGTTCTTCCAGGTGTTCCCACGACGATGTGAGCTTTCCTCAATTTTCTAATCTGGGGATCTAGAGAGACACCGCCATAGATACACGCAATATTTACTCGCATAAATCTTGAAAACTTCACAAATTCTTCAGCAATTTGCTGAGCTAATTCTCTAGTTGGTGACAAAACCAAAACCTGAGGTTTGGTAATTCTTTCATCGATTTTTTCCAGTATTGGAACTGCAAATGCAGCGGTTTTACCAGAGCCAGTCTTTGATTGACCTATCACATCAAAACCCTTTTGAATTAGAGGGATCGTCTCTATTTGAATTTCAGTTGGTTCTTCAAGCCCATAGATACTAAGGGCCTCTACAATTTTTTGTTCTATATTTAAATCGCTAAATTTCATAATAACAGCTCTAATTATAATCACATTTAATTTCGTGATTTTTTATGGTAAGAAAAGCAGTCTTTTAAGAACTCGTTTGTCGGCTCTTTTGATAGCCTTTCTTCAATCTCTGAAAAGTAGGGTGTTTTTCCTAAAACTTTTCTTGAACATTTAAACCAAAGACGTTCTCTTTTAAAAAACTTTTCTTCACTACAAGATTTTTTTTCCCTTAAAATGAAGAATCAAGTCTTGAATTTTTCTTTGGAATAGGAACACGACACTTATAAGAATTCCAATTAGATACAGGAATAAGCCGGTATAAAATTGCTGGATTACTGTCGAATCTGAAGCACCATCCCACTGAACTTCTATATTGCCATCTTTATAGTCATTAATACGATATATACTAATATCTGATTGCTTATAAACCTCCACGAATAAGTTTTTCCAATCATTGAATTTTTCTAATCCTTTTGTTGAATAAACCGCGTTTTCCATTCTACCAACATAGGCATATCCGATATCGTATTTTTGAATGATTTCCTTAATTTGATTTTGATCTAAACTTGTATAAAATGCATCAACATCATTTATTCGGTCATTGACATCCATCTTATACTGGGACATGAACCTTGGATTTGCAAAAACAATTTGTCTATCAGCGAAAACAGCGATTTCATAGAAATCATAATTACAAATGAATATTGCATCGTCTTCGGTATTTTCTTGTATCCATTGCATCGCATTGATTTCATCACGCGACACATAGAAATCTGGAGTGGAATAGTAAATAGACATTATTACGGATAAAACCGAACTCAAAGCGAGCAATGATATAATAGTAATCCCTATCGTACTTTTTGTGATGCGTGGAAAAGAATCAAATCGCGTTAGGCGTATCTGAATTTCCTGTATAAAAACAACAAATCCCTTGCCTGCTAGTATTCCTATTGGGACTAACATGAAGTCTATAAAACGTAAAATATCCCAACCTTGTCCATATGGATCTTGGATGAAAAGTAAATTTGCAACAATGAAGATTGAGATGATCCATGCGAATAAGAGTATATCAAAATCTTTCCGTTTTTTAAAACTGATAAACAGGCCAATTAAGGTGAAAATGCCCATTATTCCAATTATTCGAGGTATATGGATCAAAGAAATCCATGTGTAAATCTGGAAGGGCTGAAGAATTATACTGGGCGAGAGCACCATCAGTGGTAGAAGTATAACTGACCCAATTGCAACACTAATAATAAAGACAGTCAAAATAGCGATAAAGGGAAAAAGTTTGCTTTTACTGGTAGGACGTTGTAGCACAATCTTTGCAATAAACAGGCCTCCCATGATGGTACAAACCGCGATAAATGTGAGTCCATGGGTCAGCACTAAATTACCCAGAAGAAACCCTGTGACGCCTAAGTATCTTATGTCACGATATTTCAATGAAAATTGCAGAAAATACAGAAATGCAATCATAAGAATAAAACCTACTGATTGTGGTTGTGGAGTGAAAAAGTATTCTATTAATGGAAAGACATTCCCATGCCAATGCCCACCAAAGTATCCCCTATTAAGGACAATAAGCCCAATTGGATCATTCGTACTTGAACTAAATATAAGATCTCTAATAAACCGAACCCAACCTAGTTCATTAGAAAGTGTACAGAAAAAAACTGCGGCAAGTGCAATTTTTTCATTTTGAAAGCCACGAAGGACGAAAAAGAAACATCCTAGAGCAAAAAGAAGGGTATGTATCGTTGGGAGGACACGGAAAAGTTGTAAAATAGGTATACCCGAAACAAGTGATGTTATAGCAAAATGCAGGTGATAAAACCAGGTATAGACAACGATACTTGCTCCAGCAAAATATGGATTCCCAGGCGGAATCCCATGCATAATCTCTTCTGAAAGTGCAATATGCCAAAATACGTCTCGTCTGTGCCACGGGGTTTGAAATATATACCCACTATTAGATGGAGCACCAAGTAGTAGATGTGGTATTCCTACAAGAAGTAATAGAATTGAAATAAACAAGATAAGAAGAATTTTACTTGTCCAACTAAATACAAATTCTTCGTTGATCTCTTGATCTGTCTTATTTAATTTAGCAAATATGATACCCAGTATTGAGAGAATTGACAAACTTAATGTAATAGGGAGTACACTAAAAGAAAGTAAACCTACAAGAAACCCTACAGTACAAGAAACGGGGATACTCAAGATCATTGAAAAGGTAAATTTCTCTAGAAGATTTTGCCTTCTTCCCAGCAAAGATGCGTAGAGCGAATAGCCAGGAAAAAAGAGAACTAATGTGCTACCTAAAAAGGCACGGAGAATAGGAATATTTGCAGCAATTGAAATTATAGCAAGAATTATTGCTAGTATGTCCCAGTAATACAACAGTAAATGACGGGCATTATCTTTAAAAAAAGGCGGTACCATTTTCGGAAAGTCACACCTGAATTCATTTATGGATGTAGTGAATGATTGTTAGTTCTTATAAATCGCAATGTTTGTTCTTTGGATAAATGAATTATAAATGAGGTTAAGAAAGTGCAAAAACAGGGCAAAATCTCGGTGATCATCCCTACTAAGGATGAAGCAGAAAATATGATGCCGCTTGCCCTAGCACTTCACAAAGCGCTTCAGCAATTTGATTTTGATGTTATTATTATTGATGATAGCGCTTCCACTGTAACAGTTGAAACGGCAAAAAAGGCATACGATCATCTAGGTATACCTATTACTGTAAATCATCGTAAAAAATCTGGAAAGGGTTCTGCAATCAGAGATGGGTTTCGTTATGTCTCTTCTAGTGACTATATAGCAATTATTGATGCAGACCTTCAATACCCACCTCGCAGAATTCCTGAGATGCTTAATTTATTGAATAAGAAAAATCTTGATATTGTAAATGCAAATCGAATACGACAGGATCCTCCATATCGTCGAATTCTTGGAATGTTTTTCAATCTTCTTCTCAGATTATTGTTTCACCTTCGATGGGACACACAGGCTGGCCTAAAAGTGATGCGAAGAGAAGTCACAGAGAGTATCGATTATGTTACGGATGGCTGGGCCTGGGATGTTGAATTCTTGGTTAGAGCCGTACAAAAAGGATATTCAATTGATGAATACCCGGTTGAATTCCTCCAACGCAAAAAAGGAAAAACAAAAATCAACCCACTGACAAGCACACTTTCTATGTTTTTTGCACTCCTTAAAATCCGACAAATATTGTGAACTCGTCTAATCTAGACTAATTTTTGGTTTGAAATCATCATTGATTATTTTGCGTGAGATCGATATCTGACTCAGATGATACCAAAGTAAAAGAGGTTTCTATCCAAAAAGACTATGCAAGGGTGTGAAAGATGACAATCTACATGGAAGAGCGATTAGAGCACATATTATGTAAATTTTGCAATAAGCCGACAGCAATGCATGTTTGTTTGGAATGTTATTCGCTTTTTTGCGAGAGTTGTGCTCATATGGAAGTAAGCAACTATTATTTCTGTAGCATATGCTTTTCGAGTGACATTCGTAAACTGAGAAGGATCAATAAAGACATAACTAAATTGTTTTGTGGGAACTGCGGATCATCAAAGATCAAAGAAGGGAAACAAAAATTACAATTATGTCCTGCATGTGAGTCAAGAAACTTTGAACATATTTATACACACCAACGCAACCTATTCATGAAGTATCGTGAATTCTGTGAAAAATTGAATCATGCATTAGAGGAGTCCCAGAGATTTGTAAAAAGTCTGGGAGAATATAGAGACCTTATATTGAAGTTACGCAGTCAGGGTTATTTTACATTCCCCTTTCTTGAAAAAAACCTTCTTGAAGCATATTCTTCCTTTGGCAATATAGAAACGCAACTTATTGAGCGAGAAAGTCTATATTTAAGTTTTTTAAGACGATATATGATGGATTTCTTGAATAAGAAGCAAATTCTCCCCTTTCTATTCAAGAATTATAAGGAAAAACTAGAAAGAATTGATGAAGCATGTACAGTCTACAAAACTAGCGTTGATAAATTATTTGAAGGTTTTGAGAACTCATTTGGAGAAATTGAAAGCACATTAAAGTCTCTAGAAGAGAATAAAGAGCAATTTGAAGAGCGGAAAGAGGTGCTTAGTTTAGGACTGAAAGAAAAGCCAATATGTAATCTTCCTGACATTACTTGTAAATTAAATAGATCGTCTTTTCCAGTAAAAACAGGTCGTGGACATCTTTTCTTTACGAATTATCGCCTGGTTTTTATTGCAAACAAAGGATTAGTGTCCAAAAATTCAGTAAAATTATTTGAACTACCTATTTCAAAAATCGTTGGTTGTTCAATACGTAAAAGAAAATTTTCTAAAAAACTTCTTCTCAAAACAACGAAAGGCTTAATCAGCTTTTCTGGGGACATGAATACTTTGAAAGAATTTGTACAACATATCAAATGTATGAAAGAATGGGAGCAAAATTGTGTTAAAGAAGATGTCATAGAGGAGTTAAAGCGCTGTACGATCACTTTATCTGAAATCAAACGCAAAACGGATAGGGATATTCAAGAATTGCTGGAAAATAAGCACACAAAGATGTTCGATGTCTCACTAAGACCAAGACTAAGATTTCGTGATAAAATCTATGGAACGATAAGTCCTTTAGGTCCTATAGGTCCTAATATACGGCCCCGTGTAGGACCTGTACCCTCTCATTTGGCAGAAGAGATCGAACGATTAAAACGTGAAATACATTCAATAGAGAAGACCATCGAACTACTGGACGCAAAATTCAAATCAGGAGGAATCCCTAAGGAATATTATCTACAAAAATATCGCACATTAACTGCAGAATTATATCAGCTTAAAACACAACTCGATGAGCTGAGCGGTGTAAAACGGTAAAAACATCTAACCTTACCTTAGAAACTGTTTTTCCCTTTTTTCTTATAAAATAAGAAATTTAAAAGAAAGCATACTACATTCTATGCTTGTGTTTATCCACCAAGTTCGCGTTCCAATTCCTTTCGCAGTTTTTCAAGTTCTTTTGTGTCTGTCTTTTTCTTTTCTGGCTTTTCGGTTTCACGGACTGGTTCTGTATCAATCGGGGGTGTGATATCAGGCAGTTCCGTTTCTGATTCAATGGAAAGTTCGCCCATGAGTGCTTCCATTTCCGCATCAAGTCCGGATTCTTCTTCAAAGTCTAATTCGCTTTCTGCGAAACTTGTATCACCTAGGATCTCATCAGTCATTGAGATGCGTTCTATTCCTTCCTGACTGCGAAGCATAGTTTTCTCTATCCTCTCGGGTGAGGCTGCCTTAAGCGCATCTTGTATGGCAACATCAGCCTCTTCCATTGCATTTGCAACATCGATGTTAGAACCCGCTGTCTCAAGGGCAGAAATGGTTCGTTGCAGGTTGAAGACTTTATTGTAAGTTGTGTTCATCTGTTTTAGATAGAGTTGACGACGCATAAGGGCTTGTTTGGCTGCAACTTTGTTTCCTGCTTTCAAGAACTCTTTCGCCATAACTCTTTGTTCGTCAGATTGACGTTTATACTTGACAGCTGTCACATTTAGTTTATTTATCGTACGACGAAGGACCGCTACGGTTTTTTGAGGGGTAACCTTTTTTTTCCCAAACAGTTTTTCTAAGAACTTTGGCAATCAATTCACCTCATCTAGACGACGAAGTACGAGACAAAAAATTACTCTTTGATATCCCTCTATACTCATTATTGATTGTACCTTCAAGTTATAAATCTCTTTTCTTATTTCGTGCGCGCACCCCCATCATTTACAGTTTTTATAATCAAATAGAGAAATAGCATCTCATCAATTGCGTAACCTTCAGGGGTGCTTAAAAGAATTCTTTGAAAGAAAACTTCGATGAAAAACATTTGTTAAAGTAAAAGGATCAGATTAAAGCTGTATAATTGTTTCTACTCTTTTGTCTTTGGATATTTCTGATAATAATCCCAAAAAATGCTTCTGAGCTTTTTTTAGTTCTTTAAATTTATGAAAATTCTTGATTTTTGAGTTTTCAGCAATAAAGGAGAAGTATTTTTCATCTTGACCTCGTAATAAACACAGAAAAATATCATCACTAAAGCAGACGCTCTGAATTAACTCCCATCTGTATGGAATAGGTTCACGATTCCCCCTCATCTTTGCTTTCTCCCTAGATGATTTTAAGTGGATTTGATTAGATAAAAACAACTTCAGAGCAATATCTCGAAGTAAAACAACTTTTCCCATAAATATAATTTCAACAGAGTTTAAAAGCCCCGCAAAATTTCAAAATCAGACATAGTTGATTTTCAGAGAAAAGAGATAAATTACATATTCAATAAAAACAAGTTTTTGTTCTAGATTCTTGTATTGAGGGTGCATAGATGAATCTAGTTTTACATATACAGTTTATTACGTTCTTCTATCCGTTCTGCCATCCATTTACTGAATTGAGCAAGTGTAGGATCTATTTTTTTTTCTGAGTAGATCAATTCGGCAGAGGCTACTATGGAGGCGATAATATGTGCTTTATTTGCATCAGGTAGCTGTGGTATCTGTTCTAATTCTTGCTTAACGCGTTTTTCAAAATCATCAATTGTGAGTAATCCCTCCATGACCAGTCGAAAGCCAGTAAGGATATTTTCTGTGATATTTTCTAGGTCAATTTCCAAATTAAGACCCTGAAGAAATGCTAAAGTAACATTCACAGTCTCAGCATAACATTCAAAAATAAGGAGAGGATCGTCCATGCGATCTTGTGTTTGTGACAATGCAATTTCTGGTGGAATCTTCGTTTTTAATGCATGTGCAATCTTTAATTTTCCAAATTCACGAATCGTATCTAAAAACGGAAGGATAAAAGAAAGTACTAGAGGTGCAAAATCAATATTGTTTTCTTCAAGAAGTATTTCGATTGCATCGTGGGCTTCTTCAAACGTAATTTCTTCTGTAATATACGCCTTAAAGATTTCAATAATCAATGCACGAATATGAAGGGCTAATTCATAATTTCTGAGACGCAAGGTAAGTAAAGTAAATACAGTTTCCATCAACTCTCTGTCAAAAAATGTGATAAGAATCCATTCTGCAGTTAATCCTTTAATGTCCCGTATACGTTCTTCAATATCTGTATCTATCTCCACTTCTTTCCTAAATTGCTTTGCAAATGTGGTTAATGAATTAACAATGAATTGCTGAAGGGTATCATCAATATCAACTGTATTGTATGTTCGTTTCATAAATGAAAATATATCTTCCTCTTTAACTGGCGCAATTAACGCGTTCTTAAAAGATTTGAGTAATTTTTCATGCAGTAAACTTCTTTTCTTTGGGGTTAGAGTTAAAACAAGTCTTTCAATTATAGGCCAGAAGACAAACTTGAAGAAATCATTTAAGAGTTCTTCATTTTCTTTTAAGAAATTGTTAGGCAAATTTACTCCCTCTTCTTTTTCAAGAGAAGACATGATAATTTGTGCTTTCCAAAATCGTTTAAAAAATCTCATAATATGGCCTGTGACACATAGAGAGCTCAATCTTTTCAAAGAAAAAGACAAGCTTCTATAAAATATACATTAATCTCTGTATCGAACCTAATTTGAATCTAGTGTAAATAAAAGAATACAGCGTTGATGGAAATAAAAGACTAATCAGTCTTCTTTCAGTTTTTCAATTTCTTTTTGTAGTTCTTTTGATCTAATATCTGGAGAAGGTAGTCCTGTTTCGGCATGTACACTCCTTTCAGCGCCAAGTTCCACCATTATCTTATCTACTTCAGTATCCTCGACATCTGCTGCCATTGTACCCTCAAGTCCATCTTCCATCACTTCACTAGTGATATCTGCCTCACCGAGCACGCCTTCTAGTTCATTGATAGTTTGTCCAAGTTCAGGCGCTTTAATTTGTGCATTAACTGTACGTAATGACCTGATAACCCATTTGAGATCTTTTCCCAGATCACCTACTGCTTGTGCACGTTCCAACTTAAATTGTAGACCATTGATCCTGCTCTGTAATTGACTGTAGCCCATGGCCCATCGCCGATAGCGTGCTGCATCTGTTGCATACATCCTTCCATTGTCTAAATTTCCCTGTTGAATCTCTCCACGCGCTTCACGAAGCATTTTTCTTTCTTTGTTTTTTAGTTTCTTTTTCTGACGCTCAAGTCTTCTGTCCGTGAGTTTTAAGTTTATGATCAAATCCTGAAGGCTTTTTCCTCCACCAAGCCAGCTCATAAATCTTTTGAATACTATTTTAATCACTTCTTTTACGATCTTTCTTTTATCTAAGAAAAGATCACGCATCCTTATAAAACTTTGTATGCGACTTTTTTCGTCCCCTGCTAGTAATTCTGTCTGATCAAGGGTGTCAGACCTTTATATTTGTTTACAGTTTATTTATTTTAAGGGGTGAAGAGATAGACTTTAATGCTATGAGGTTCTGCCATTAATTCACAATCAGACTCAAGCCACGCTCTAAACTCATAATCTGGATCAATAGATGGTATTCTAGCGTTGTCAATCAGTAACCACACTTTTTCTTCAGAATTCTGTATCTCTTCAAGGACACTAGGTTCAAAAAATTCAATAGATAATCTGTAATCGACTTTCCCCAAATAATACTCAACAGCCTTATCACCTGTAGTTGCAATGAGATCTTCCGGTTCCATATTAGATGTAACATATGCACAGGCAGATTTCCAATCTGGATGGATTTCCTTTGTATAATGCTCAAAGAGGGCAGGTAGGTTAATTATACTAATAACCGTAGCAAATACAAATCCTAGGGCTAAGAACTTGTTTAACTCCAGATTCTTTAACATTATAACGTGAAATTTCTTTTCTTTTGCACTTTTCATAATTCTTTCAAAGATTTCTATTATGAGACTAGATGACAATAGTGCAAAAGCGGGCAAAGTAAAAATAACATATCGAGGAACAACATTGGTTACAAATGTAAGCACAGAAACCGTAGCCACAGGAATCGCTGCATAGCCCGTTAATAAGTAGCCCGCTTTATTTTTTTGTGAAATTAAATAAATTGCACTAACTACGGAGAATAGCGATAACGTTGGTCCAAAAGTGTCTTCAAATAGCGTCAAGAAATAAATGTGGATAGGCAATCCCCATCTTGAGCTTGTGCCTCCAATCTTGAATGTTAGTGTCTGGGGAATAATGGTAAGAAACAGTGGCAAGGTAAAGATAAAGAACAAAGCAAAAAAGATTATAAGATATTTATAATTGATGCTAATTTCTATTTTCTCAAAAAACTTTATTGAGATCAACCAAGCAGCTATTATTACTAGGATAAGAATAGCTAAATAATGCGTATAAAAGGCAAGTATAGTAAATAATACCGAAAGTACGTAAGATGTGAGCGTTGTTTTATAAATTGTACGATAAAAGAAATATAAGGCTAAGATGGTAAAAACCGTTAATTCAGTATACATTCTTGCTTCTTGAGACCATCTAATATACCATGGAGATAAGGAAATTATAAAAGAGGCAACCAAGCCTTCTTTTTCGCCAAATAGTTGTTTTCCAAAAAAATAGATTAAAGGTATTGTAGCAATGCCAAATAGGCATGAGGGAAGTCGTGCAGTAAATTCTGTCGTTCCTAGAGTTTCTATTACGATCCTAAGGATCAGGAAAGAGAGCGGTGGATGTGAGATGTTGTATAAATTGCCTCTAGCATCCAGAATAGATGAGGCTTCGTCATACCAAAAACTTTGAGCACCTAATTTGTAAAACCTCAAAACTGCTCCAATAATGGTAATTAAAATGATAAGAAAAATGTTCAACGTACGTGGAGCTGATAAATTGCGCTTAATTGAGGTTTTTGTAAGCATTTTCACAACTTTCCGTAAATAATCATTCTTGTTACCACTAATGTCAATAAAATGATATTAAGAACTTATCGATTAAGTGGCAAAAGGACTCGTAAGGGATAGTTTATTATCGATGTAGGAAAAAAGGTGAAAAAAAAAGAAATTCATTTGACAAAAATGTCCACAACTTTTTGCTGTGTGACATCGATAAGCCCTTTGTCAGTGATTTTCAATTCGGGGATCACTGGTAGTGCGATAAATGATATTGTAAAGAAGGGTGACTTTAGAGTACAATTTAATTCTGTCTTGGCTGTTTTTAGTAAATCAACATAATTTTTAGCCACCGTCATACCAGATGCATCACTAAGTATTCCACCAATTGGAAGTGGAAGATCTGCAAGGATTTTTCCATCTTTTGCAACCACTAAACCACCATTCAACTCCATAATATGCTTAACTGCTGTGCTCATATCGTTCGGATCCGCTCCAACAACGACTATATTATGTGAATCGTGTGCGACTGAGCTTGCAATGGCTCCAGATGTAATTCCAAAACCCTTGATGAAACCTTTGCCAATATTACCCTCATTTGAATATCTCTCAATGACAGCTACTGCTAACATATCTTCTTCAGGATTTGGTTCCAACTTTCCTTTTTTAATAGAGACTGTACCTTCTTCTGCGGTTGTGTAAATTGTACCATCCTTTACACCGATTGCTCGAACGCGCTGTGGTTTCTTCTTCTTAGTTTTTACTAAGAGTTGCGCTGGTTTTGGTGGAGTTTTAATTCCTATAGTCTTTTTAATCGATTCTGAAAACTCAAAATCTGGCGCGGAAACCAGTAATTGTCCTTCGTCTAAAACCGGTTTACCGTCAAAAATGACTGTAGAAGGTTTTATGGAATTCAAATCATCTAATATTACAAGATCCGCAGTTTTTCCAGGAGTTATACTGCCAAAAGTCTTGTCTAATCCTAAGTATTCAGCAGGATTTATAGTAGCAATTTGAATAGCAGTAACAGGATCTAATCCACTCTCGATTGCTCTTTTTATAACATGATCTATATGTCCCTTTGTAATGAGATCAGACGCTGAAAGATCATCGGTAGCAAATAAGCAGTGCCTTGTGCCAATCTGTTTGTCGATAATTGCTTTCAAGAGAGTTTCTAAGTTCTTACAACCAGTACCTTCCCTGATTTGGAGCCACATGCCTAATCTAAGTTTTTCCAGGGCTTCATCTCCTTGTGTGGTTTCGTGATCTGACATAATACCCGCAGAAAGATATGCATTCAATTCTTTTCCAGTAAGACCTGGTGCATGTCCATCTATGACTCTAGCATCTTTTCCTGTTTCTAACTTAGCTAAGATTGTTGGATCTGCATGAAGAACACCTGGATAATTCATCATTTCTCCTAATCCAATTATTGGCGAACGAGGGTATAGCGATAACAGGGTTGCGATATCGTGTTCTTTAATAGTATGTTTTGTAGTTTCCAATTCTGGTGCCGCCGGAACGCATGTCGGAACAAGGAAATAGATCCTCTGAGGTATATTTCTTGCTTCAAGCAAAAATTCCTTAATACCTGCAATTCCTGACGCGTTTGCGATTTCATGTGGATCCCATACAATACTTGTTGTTCCATGCAAAAGCGAGTACTTTGAAAAGTTTGTAGGAGTTAACATACTACTTTCAATGTGGATATGTGAATCAAAAAACCCTGGTGTCACAACACCTTTCGTCTTTATAACAACTGTATCTTTTCCGACGATATCTTCAACATCACCCACACGTACGATTTTATTGTTTGATATTCCTATATCTGCAGGATAAACCTCTTTCGTTATTGTATTTACGATCTCTGATCCTTTTATTACTAAATCAGCTTTCATCTCACCGATTGCTGTCTTTATGAGATTTTCTAACATCTTTTCCACCTTTGCTCTCTTTAGAGCATTTTAATTATTATCAACTGTGCAATTAACGTACATTAGATGTATTTTAAACGGAGATATTTGTAGTTTATTGTCAAATCGATACTTCAATACAAAAATAATGAGCACGACTTCTTCTTGATTTGTGAGAAATTTTTATCTTATAGAGTTTTTAGATTTCGAAACCAAAAGTTCTTAAAATATCTCTCCATAATGCTGATGATATCGATTGGTGGTGACGTTTATCAGAGAAAAGATCTCCTTCCTGCAAGCTAGCATAATCTCTTTATTTAAAAAAATTGGTTCAAAATCCACTTGGAATGACGATCGCGTTAAAATCTTCTTTATTGCACTTGTAATCTATCTTTTTTCTCTATCTGTTTTTCGAGCTTTTCACTCGGAGGATGAGTTCAGTTATTTCTACTTGACTTATTCTATTGTCGAAAACCGAAGTTTTACAATCGATCCTATTGCAGGACATCATTTAAGCAACACCGAAAACTTCGTGCAATATGATGGGAATTGGTATTCAAAGTATCCTCCTGGTTTGCCTTTTCTCGCAATTCCATTTTATCTTGTTGGAAGATTCATTTGGCAGTTAATGGGATTCAATGGATTCCCGTTGATTATTATGTGTTCAATTAGTAGTTTTTCTGCCGCATTTTCTCTTGTCATAGTATATGAGTTCTGTACGTTCTTCAAATTCAGTTATATAGCAAAAAGAGCAACAATTGTCACATATGGATTTGGAACAATAGCGTGGGTGTATGCGAAGACCTTTTTTTCACACTCTATTGCTACGCTTTTCATTTTATTGAGTTTATATTTATTCATTTCAATGACAAGAGATGAAAAAGAGGATTCAGTTTACATGAAGTCGTTACTATCTGGAATAGCAATAGGGCTTGCTACCCTCATTCGCTATACAAGTTTCCTTTTTGTATTTCCTTTGGTCTTTTATTTTGTCCTAAAACCTATGTCTCTGAAAAAGGAGCGAGCAACACTTTTTATTTTCCCTCTCCTAATATTCATTCTACTTGCTGGGTGGTACAATTTCATTTGTTTTGATAGCCCCTTCATTACAGGCTATCATTTAAATCAATTGTATGGAAATGAAACGGAACGATTTACAACTCCTATTTACATAGGATTATGGGGTCTCCTTATTTCTCCGAAAAGGGGGTTGTTTATTTATTCGCCTGTTCTTTTGTTTAGCATTATCGGTATAAAAGAACTCTATACAGAAGTAAAAGAAGAGACAGTTCTCCTAATAAGTTCCTTTATGATACTGTTGTTGGTCTATTCTGCATGGTGGTATTGGCCTGGTGGTCTTTGTTATGGACCTCGTTTGCTGCATGAAGCTATTCCACTCTTCACAATTCCAATAGGAAAATCCATAGACTCATATAAAAATAAAAGGATATTTTGGATCGCCTTTATTGTGCTTCTATGCTTCAGTATTTATGCACAGTTTGCTGCCGTAGTTACTGACTTCATAACCACAGATTATCCAACATCATTTAATGAAATTGGACTGATTGCTGTATCGAGGAAATTATTCAATGGAGAATTCGATACCTTGCTTAGTAGACTTCTTGGAATCTAAGTGCATTACAAATAGATTTTTGCGGTCTCATAAGATTTTTTTATATGAGATTGACCATTATTGACGACATCCATATGTCCTGGCGCTAAAATGTCTATGTTTAATTCTGCTAAACGTTCTAGGGAATTTACAAGATCCTTGCTATTTCCTCCTGGAGGTAAATCGGTTCTTCCAAAGCTCCCATGAGCGAAAACTGTGTCTCCCGAAAATAATATACGTGCTTCTTTTTCGTAGAGGCAAATACTTCCACAAGTATGCCCAGGCGTATGAAGCACTTCAAAAACAAATTCATCAAACCTAATAATATCGCCGTCTTGTAATTTTCTTGCTATAGGTGTTCCTTGTAATGGTAAAGAAAATAGTGCTGCTGCTGTAGCTTCCTTATCTCCTTCCTCGACATAATTCGCTTCGCTTTCATGGATACTAACGTCTGCAGATGTTTTTTCTACTAACTCATTCAGCCCGCCAATGTGGTCGACGTGCGAATGTGTTAGAATTATATTTTGAAGGCTTTCTAAAGAAATATTAGATTTTTTCATCGCATCAATTAGATTATGAGCGTATAAACCAGTATCGATAACCAGATATGCATCTTGGCCTATTAAATAGACATTAGAAGTAAAACTCTCTGAAACTCTGAGTATCTTTATTTGGGGCATAATTTCGATAAGATCTGACAAATTAATACACATCTATGTACATATTATAGGTGAAAATTTACAGGTGAATAGTGAATTTAATTCTTTTGGAAAAAGGCAAACGTTCGCGCTGTGTTCATTCTTTAAAACATTTAGATGGGTCAAATCATCTGTGAACATGAATTTTTCTTAAATTTTGAATATTCTTCTATTTGAAAAATGCTGACAGAAAGTAATTAAAAAGAAACTCAAAAAAGTTATACAACTTGTTGAATGGTAGTTCACTTTCTGAAAGTCTCTATACATGCAAGACTCAGTTTTTCGTAATCTTTGCTGCTGATCAGTTTGTATTCAAAGATTTCTTTTAGCCCATCATAGATTTTAGTTTCGATCTCTTTGTCATTTAAAAAATTGTTTTCAGTGCACACAGTATCAAAGATTCTCTGTACTTCTTGACGTTCTTCTAATGCCATTTCTAGACGTTGTTTAATAGCATCGAAAAAGTGCGGATCGATACTAATTGGTATTCTTTTGCTCACAGATTTAAATTTTGAATGTAAATGGCAGGGTGGGATCACAACAAACCGTGCCCCATTTACATCATCTTTATTAACGAATTTTGTGACGTAACATGGCATATAAGAAATAACAGCATGCTTTGTAAGAGCGGCAGGAATTGATCCTGAAGGAATTATGAATTTATTTAAATCGCTAAGTTCATTAGTTATTTCTTGTTTCAAGGAATCTATCATTTCTAAGAGCTTATCTCGTTTAGATTCTAGCATTTTAGTTGAAACGGATATTGAAGCACGTTTTTCTTCAAATTCCTTTTTCAGAAGTACAATACGTTCATTCTGCTCAGATACTAAATTGTTGTACTTAACATTTACATCATTAATTTCTTTTTGCAGGGAATATCGAAGTTCATCATATTGTATCTCGATTTTATTAAGCGTATCTTCTGTGTTATGGAAAGCTACTTCAATACTGCTTAGTAGAAGTCGTTTTCTTCGAATACTATCAATAAAGGTTTCTGTAAAATCTTCTTGTGAATTAGAAGAGTTAGACTGTAAGATTTGCCCAGAATATTTTAGTAATGATCTGGTGCTTTCGTCCAAAATTTTTGTTTCCTTATGAAATGTATCGTATAGTTCTTCAATTTTGCTTTGTGCATCAAGTTTTTTAGCTTCAATTTCATTTTCTCGTTGTTCAACTATTTTCTCAATTGCCTTTTGTACATCCTCTTTTGTAACTGTAAGCTTACTTGAAAAATCATCTTCTATTTCTTGTAGTTTACCATTAAGTTCTTGTTTCCAATTATTAGTAGTTGTTATTAAAAGACTTTGAAGTTGCTCTAAACTTTGTGTAGCATCTTGGTTAAATTGAAAACACTCTTCAATTTTTGTTCCATGTATTATGGCCTTATTCTTGGAAAAAACAGAGCGAAGAGGTTCACTAAATATTTCAGAAGTAGCATAATACTGTACGGTTGGAAATACCTCTAATATTGCTTCTAAAAGATCTGGTTCAACCATCGCATCAAGTTTGAATTCCTTTTTAGACATTTGATTAAGTAAAACCTCAACTTTATCGAGAGCAAATATTGAATTTGACGCAGAAGTTTTTAAAATATCTTCGAAAGATGCGAGATTGATCGGGGTTGTAACAGTTTTGTTGTACGTAGTTAAAGCAAATCCATCAACGATTACAGGTCCTTGATTAGTATTAATAACCCAAAAAGGCCACAGGACTTTCGTTAAGTATTCAAATTTCTCGTTACGTTTCTTGAATAATCTTCCTCCGCCCTTCTCTCTCAAGTCTTCAAATAACGCGAACATAAGAGCGATTTCTTTTTGAAAGTTGGTGATCTCTTCACCCGTATTATCTACAAGGAAAGGAACTGCTATAATATGGCCCATTGTTTGTTCTTGAATCGTTTGAACAATTCGATCAACATCAGTTTCGAATTTCTTGAAGACACTTACCTCTCCATTGAAATTTTCTAGAAAAGCTCCATATTTCTCTATAAATACTGTTTTAATCTCATCTAATACGATCTTAAATGTTCCAAGTTGCTTTTCATCGTCTCGATCGATGCCCATTGCTAGAATAAGATCGTACTCTTGTTCATAGGCGTAAAGAAACTTTAAGTTTTCCATGTCTAAAACATGAATAGACTTTTCCCCTAATTCTTGTGTAAATGTAAAGATCGCAGATGTAAAACTGCTCAAGAGGTCATCATCCAGATTGAAAGCTATTTGAGTCCAACTAAATATATTTTGACCGGAGCTTTTTAAGATTAGAACATTATGAATTGGCATTGCCGTAGAATCCTCGGAACACTAGTAGATCTAAAAGTGCGATTCTTATTGCGAAATTGTGTGGCTGATTTTTTTCAATTGTTGACAAATAGTTGTTAATAACTATCGTAGTAATCCTTGTTTAATTTTTAAAAAATCCATCTTAAAAATATTCTCAATAAATTATCCGCATACTTTTATATTTCATACCCGAAGGGAAATGGTAGCCCGGCCCAGATTTTCGCTCCTTTATCATGTGGATGTTTCGAACTGGGGTCCAGGGATCCAGAGTCCTTGATTTCCAAGATTTAGTGATGTATGTCTTTGAAGCATACCCACTGAATCCGCTTGGCCACTACACTACCGGGCTAAACTATGGGGTTAGAATTTAATTAACGGAATGATAAATTTAACCTTATCGGTCTCTTAAGGTTGGGATATGTTTCATTGATTTTGTGCTAAATAATTGCTATGAGTAAATGCGCCAATCAAAGCCGATAAAATGGCTGTAATAAATATTAGCGCAAATGCGATGAAATCCACCGTCTCATTTATCATGACCACATTAATGTTTATTACAAGGCAAATAATGCCCAAGATGATTCCAGTAATTAAACCTCCATGAAGGGGTACTATTCTAGGAACTTCTAATATAAACATCCCAGAAAAGAGCCCCGCAAAAAAGATTCCGGCGAATAATAGACTATATGAAACGAGTGTACTTGGGTCTGAAACATAAGTTCGAAAACTCATAAAGAATACAAAAATTATGCTAGACATAGACGCAGAAATGAGGCTGCCCATAATTAGTTTTTCAAAGTAATAAGGTATTTCTCTTGTTTGTTGTGTCAACTTGTTCTCACCTAAAACATCACGGTAGTTTAAAATCTACTGAAATACTTCTGGTATTGTAGCTACAACGGTGTTGATATCTGACCTTGAGATATTCAAATAGGTGACCATTCTAAACAAGTCTTCTCCCATACGAGATACCTTTATTCCTTTGTTCTCAAATCGATTTTGAATTTCTGAAGCAGTCCATTTTGTTTTAGACAGGTCACCATAGATAATATTAGTTTCAACAGGTTTAAGTTTAATAGGTATTTTTTCCAGTTCCTTTGCAATTATTTTAGCATGCATATGATCTTCCGCCAGTCGATCTATCATGTTATTTAGGGCATATATTCCAGGAGCTGCAATTATACCGGCTTGTCTCATTCCTCCTCCTAATATTTTGCGGTTCTTACGTGCTCTATGGATGAATTCCTCTGTCCCTACAATTACTGAGCCTACGGGGCAGCCTAATCCTTTACTTAAACATATTTGCACACTATCCGCATTCTCAACTAACTTAGCTGCTGGAGTTCCTGAGGCTATCGCGGCATTGAATATTCTTGCACCATCAATGTGAACAGCAACTTCGTTTTCATGGGCAATTTTTGCAAGGGTGTCAATGTTTTCCTTGGGGATAACAGTTCCGCCAGCGTGGTTATGCGTGTTCTCTATGCACAACAATTTAGGTTCTGCAAAATGAACGTTGTAGGGTCGTGTAAGAATTTCTTCTACGTCTTTTGGATTCATTGCACCATTTTTCCCTTTAACGAGAAAAGGATATGCGCCAATAATGGAGGAGAATCCTCCAGCCTCATTTAAGTAAGTATGACTTTCTGCTTCGAGGACGATACCGTCTCCACTATTAAGATGTGTCATATTTGAAACTAAATTGCCTTGAGTTCCACTCGTAACTAACAAACCTGCTTCTTTTCCAAGTTTTTTAGCTGCTAGTGCTTCCAGATGCGCGACTGTAGGATCTTCTCCCCAAACATCGTCTCCTAATTCGGCTGTCAGGATAGTTGCAAGCATTTCACGGGAAGGCATAGTGAATGTATCGGAACGCAGGTCTACTACCATTTTTACCTCACCTAAATTTGTTTTAAGATCATAAAGCGTTTTTGAGTTTTTTTAATATCTTATTAGTTGGAATAGGGCCTTCTCTTATGACTTTTGGTGGATCAAGAGTCAAGTCAAGTATTGTGGAAGGGGGCTTTTGTGGAAGAATGCCAATATCCAGATATAAATCTACCTTATTTTCTAATTGGTCAAAGGCGTCTTGTATCGAGTATGTATCTGGCTGACCAGATACGTTTGCACTGGTTGCAGTGATCGGAACGCCTGCACGTTCTACTAATGCAAGTGCAATAAGATTGTCAGGCATTCGTATACCAATTGTTTCTTTTCCTCCACTTAAGAGATCCGAAATGATTTCTCTTTTTCTTAAAACAAGAGTTAAAGGACCAGGTAGAAAATGTTGCGCTAAATTTAAGGCAGATTCTGGTACAAAAGCATAGTCCTCTGCCATCTGTAAACTTGACACGACAATATGAAGAGGTTTATTAAGTGACCTCTGTTTAAGTTGGAAGATTTTTGTGACAGCACGAGCGTCAGTCACATTCGCACCTAAGCCATAAGAAGTATCTGTAGGGAATACAACCAGTTTTCCTTGTCGTATAAAATCTGCCGCGATTTGAATTTTGCTAAATTCTATCGCCGTTTCACTTAATTTGAGTATGATTGGAGATTGTGTAGAAATAGATCTTCCTCCTAAAAATCAAAATACCCTATACGTTAACCGACGTAAATCATTTTTTCTATATATATGAACTTGTAGGATAACTCCCGTAATATCGAAATTTTTAAGTGATGCCTGAAAACAATATTTTGAGATTAACCATGCCATCTAAAAAATTATGTGTACATTTTTCTGCTGCCTCCTCACTCTCTTTCTATTGTCTTTTAAAACATGGCGTAATTCCAAATGAATATGCAGAGCGCGTGTGTAAAGGGGGCGAGTCCCTTATAGAGGCATGCATCAAGTCATATGAAATTGAGAAAGTAAAAAAGGCTATTGACGAGAACGTTACTATCAATAAACTGATTACTGTAGAAAATATGAACTCAGAAGCTCAAAAATTAGAAGATACTTCTTCAACTTCGGACGAGGAAGAGACAGATTTTCTCGAAGAATTATTACTGAAAGTTCCAAATGCTAAAAATCAACTTAAGAAGATAACCAAAACAACTCCGCCATCACCAACTCCAGCGCTACCATCAACACGACCAAAACTAACTCCGCCTCCACCACAATCAGAAAAAACGATAATAAAAACTAAGAATTACCATGATCATGCCAAAGAATACGAGTCAATGGCTTTAAAAATGCGCGATTCTGAACTCTATTCTGAGGCCGCAATAGATATCTGCTGTGCGAGTTTGGCATGGATTCTTACAGGTGAAATCCCGCGAGCTATTCAATCACTAAAGAATTTTGTAGATACACTAGATGCCCATATGAAAGAACAAGTGGGGCGACACCCTGCATTCTTGATTTCAAGAGCTCTCATTGCTGCAGCTTATCATAAAGATCATGGAAAGTTCTACGAGGCCGAGGTTTATTTGCGTGATCTATACTCAAAATTGCAATACGGAGAAGACAAAACATTTATCGCAGAATCTATAAAAAAAATTGAAGAGATGCTAAAAAACCAATGGTAACTAGATCCCGCGTTATGTTCAATTTCAATTTTCTATTTCTATTCCTAGATTTTGGTGGTAATTTCAAGACCGTCGTTGCCTACGGGCACAAATTTGCTTGAGTATTTTTTTGACGAGCGAACATAATTCAAATACTCTTTCATCGACTCTGCAAAGCTGCCTGCATTGTCTGCAACTAGTACGCTTCTCTTATGAAGTTTGTCTTCAATTAGTTTAAGATATTTAATGTATTCTCTTTTGGCGGCATCAATGAAAACTAAATCAAATTCACCTTCAAGTTTTGGAAGGATTTTGAGTGCATCACCAACTATTACATCGATTTTTGGTTTTATTCTAGCTTTTTTTATGTTCTCTTCCGCTATTTTCGCCTCGTCTTCGTCTATTTCAATTGTGGTTATTCTAGCCTCACTTTCTAGTTCTTTAGCCATTAAGATGGTCGAATAGCCAATAAGTGCTCCAATTTCCAATACTCGCTTAGGTTTGATCTCTCGAAGAACATCCATCAAAACCCTGCCTTTTTCAGGTCCAACAATTGGAAGATACTTTTTATTGGCTAGTTCTTCAATAGAATTTAATACTCTATCAGCTTGGTTCAAATTGATCACAAAAGCCATTGTAAGAAATAGAAAATTCACAGCAATTCTTCAAAGCAAGAAAGGGGGATGTTACCCACTTTGGACACCTTCACGCATCGCTGGGGCTTGTGAAAGCAACGCGGCGGGTATTATTCCCCAACTGCAAATATGTGTTGTGAAACTTATAAAAATATGGGCTTATATCATTCTGCTCTTGTATTGAATCAATGACTACAAGATGGCATAGCGTAACTTTCTAGTTAATTAGTTATAGAGACCAGTAAGCAGAATGGACGTTCTTAACTTCTTTCACAAAATTTTTCGCTTGTATCAAAATCGACTCATCATTTATCCATGTTGGCAGTGGAATAGGCTCTTCTAGAGAAAATTCAATATCTGATAGCCCTAATATTATAGATATCCATCCGTAAGGGAGTATAATAGGATTGTATCCACTTCCAATTAAAGTAATTCCTTTTGATCCAGAAATTTGCATAATTTCTCTATGAATCTCTCCCATCCTTCTTAGTCCATTCAGAGACACTCCTAAATCTGTCAATTTATCAGAGAAATGAGGATCTGAACCTCCGTTTCTAATGATTATCTCAGGCTTGAATTCTTTAACTAATGGTAAAACAATTTCTGAATAAGCTAGTTCATAGCAAGAATCGTTCCCATAAACTGGCATGGGAATGTTTACATTGTATCCTTCTCCATCTCCTCTACCTACTTCTCTTATATAACCCGTACCTGGATAGAGTGTAGAAGGATTTTGGTGAATAGAAATGAATAATACTTCAGACGTCTCAAAAAAAATATTCGCTGTTCCATCCCCATAATGGGCATCTGTGTCTAAAATCAAGATTCGCTTTATTTTCTCCTTTTTTCTTAGGTATTCTGCACAAATAGCAACATCGTTCACGATGCAAAACCCACCACCTGAGTTTGGGAATGCATGGTGCATTCCTCCTCCTAAACCCACAGCAGCCGCAGCATTTCCTTCGAGTATATATTTTAAAGCATTTAAAGACGCACCAACAACGTGCTTTGCAGCTTCAAACATGCCTGGTCGAAGTGGAGTGTCTAATGAGAGCGGTTCATATCTTTTTTCTCCTTGTCTTATCATCTCAAGATATTCTTCATTGTGAACAAGCAATAAATCTTCAAAAGAACAAGGGCTCGATTGGATAATTTTAAGACGTGGGAGTTCATCTAGACCTAATTGTTTAAATGTGATCAGAAAGTCACTAAATCGTTTCCCTCGGAAGGGGTGACCTTCTCCAAAATCATATTTTGTGAGATCTTCTGAGTACATTATCCCAACAACATTCACCCCTTGCCCTCCTCGCAACGTTACTTTCAAATATGATTAGCTTATTGTATATAAAACCGTGGGTGAAATGGTGAAATACGACGTCATAGTTGTAGGGGCAGGTCCTGCTGGTTCAACAGCTGCAAAAGAAATGGCTAATAAAGGGCTTAAGGTGATTGTTCTTGAGAAACATCGCCTCGACAGGGAAAAACCGTGTGCAGGTGGCGTAACAGAGCGAGCAATACAAAGATTTCAAATTCCTGAGAGCATTTTTGATCGATCTTGTGACAAGTTATTCTTATGCTCTCCAAAAGGTAAAACAGTTACACTCACCTATCCTGAACGTATAGTAGCTACAACTATGCGAGCCAAACTTGATAAAACTCTCGCTGATCAAGCAAGTGATCAAGGCGCCGAGTTCAGAGAAAATACTAGAGTTATTGGTATAATTACTGCAAATGGATCTGTAAAAGGTATTAAAGCAAAAACGTCAAATGGTTCAAGTGATATTTATGGAGACCTAACAGTTATTGCGAGCGGAACTCCCAGTATATTAACTAAACATCTTGGCTTACAAACAAGTAATAAACACTCTCAAGCACTTTGTTATCAATATCAGATGGCAATGGATGAAAAACTTATTGATGATTTAGTTGGCAATCAAATAGAGGTCTATTATGGATCAGATATAGCCCCTGGAGGCTATGCTTGGATTTTTCCTAAAAAAGACATTGTTTCGGTAGGCATGGGTACGTGGCTAGAGTTTTTTAAAGGGACAGATATTCGCTTAAGGGAAAGATTAGATAACTTTATCAGAAATCATTCGGTAGCAAGTGGAAAACTAGCAGATGCAAAAATACTTTACCCGCAAGCCGCTATGATTTCTTTTCTTGGAGTAATAAAGAGAAATTACGGAAACGGATTTATGGTTGCAGGTGAGGCTGCCGGACACGTTGATTTTGCAAACGGTGAGGGTATTTATTACTCGATGATGTCTGGTGAGCATGCAGGAAAAGTCGCATTAAGTGCTTATAACGCTGAAGATTATTCAGCTGATTTTCTCAGGAAATATAAAATTGCGATCGACAAAGAGATCGAAAAAGATCTTAAAGCATCCTTTAATATAAGAAGGAATATGTTAACAACTAATAAGCAGCAGGAATTTACTGTAGATACTGCTCTTAAAAACCGAGGATTCGGAGATCACCTTTGTAAATACATGCGCGGCGAGGTTTCGCCGAGTGATTTTAAATGGTATGCTTTGAAACACCCTGTGTTTCTTTTGAAAATGATCTTTGCGCGCTTTAGATCATGATTTTGGAGCAGGGATAAGTTGTCTGTAGACATTATTAGCAAGTATTTTAGCTTTTTCTATTGTTATTTCTCTTTCTTGGCCAGTAACGAAAACGGTACATACCGGATTCGACGGTTCAAGAATGATGCCTTCAACTGGTACATCTACGATATGAGGCATATTTGACAGGTTTGGAATAATTATTCTCTTTTTTGCATAAAGTATCATTTTTACGGCATAACCTTTTGATTCAAGAGCTTTTTCAGGTAAATTGCCATTAAACGCCTCAATGTGCAATTTTACTAGATTTGATGATGTAACTGCTTCTATACATTCGAGAGAGCCTTGAAATCGTGGATTAAGTTCGATTAAATAAGGTTGATCACCTCTAATAACAAAATCGAATCCATTCGAACCTAAGAGCCCTAATTTTGAACCTAATTCTTCAGAAATACTTTTTATATTATCGATAACTGTTGTTGAATTTTTTAGTGGAACAATATTTCCGCAATAGCCAAAAGGCATGGAAACTCCTAATTCTGATCTTCCAATTACTTGTTCTGTTACCGAAACAGCTTGACAATCCTTACCTGTTCCAAGTACTGAACAACTTGCATCAATGCCTTGAATAAATTCTTGAATAAGAATCTTTTTCCCCGAATTTCTTAACTCGTTATATGCCCTATGAAGCTCATCTAAATTTGTAATTAATTTAACAAAGAGTCCGCCTGCGCTTCTTGGCGTAGTGAGTACAATTGGATAACCAATATTTTTTGCAATTTCAAGTGCTTCCTCTGTTTCTTTTACTTCTATAGTCTGTGGGCATTCGATTCCTAATTTCGAGGCTAATCTATAGATACTCAAACGGTCTGAATGACTGATTATCTCTGGAGTATTTCCAATAACAGGTGCAATTTTACCAAATCGTTGCCATATTTTAGGTTCATCATCAAAACCGCTGCCTATAAGCAAGAATTTTATCTTTCCATAATAATCATCAGCCATTGTTTCGGCTAGGAGGCACATGTATTCAGAAATTGGGCGGAGAAATTTTCTTTTTATTGGATGACTTTTTCTTTGCCGTATAACTGAAAAAACATGTTCTGCAACAGACCTAAGATCTAAATCTCCAAAAAAGTCAATCGCAAGGACATCATAATTTGCTTTTTTAGCAGAAGTCGCAATGGGTCTTGCATTGAACGCAACAACTAAACAGAAGTTGCGATCGTTTTTAGAGTATGTGATATCTTCTTCCATTATCTTCCCACTAGAATAATAAATACACTAACGAAATCTTCATTAATAAATTGAAATGAAGTTCATAATGTTAGCATCATTAGAGAATATTGTTAGGACATCTATCTCAAAAAATTATCATATTAAATCTAAATCTAGGGGGATTAATTGAGCTTAAGTGAAGAAGATTATTGGGCCAGGCTGGCTTATGAAGCAAAACATGTTAAAAGTGAAGAACCTGGGTTCAAACCTGAAAAAGGGGATATTCGTAAATGGCATGGTTTCATCCTTGGTACTGAATTGTACGAAGGTGGGGTTTTTCAGATCGAAATTGAAATCCCTAGACAATTTCCTTTCGCACCTCCACATGTAAGATGGCTCACAGAAATCTGGCATCCGAATATTTACAAAGAAAAAGTTTGTGTTGGATTACTAGGTAAGGATTGGTCCCCCTCAAATAGCTTAGTTGATGTCATTGAGACTCTTAGAATATTATTAGCAGCGCCAAACCCTGCAGATCCTCTAAACACTTCTGCTGCTAATCAGATGGAAAATGATCTAGAACGCTTCAAGAAGACTGTTAAAGATTTTATTGAGCAATATGCTACTTGGGAAAAATTACAAAATTGACAAACTCTCTCAAAATAAATACAAATCCATTGTGCATCCTATTTTTAAGTTTTAATAATTGTTAATCTGCTAATCTAAAATCAAGAATCTCTGGGATGATTGTGTCTCCTTTCGGTGATCAAAATGAGTGAAAATGGCGATAGATATCATAGGCAAACTATAATGCCGAACTGGGATCAAAATAAGATTTCTAATGCTACAATATTCCTTGCTGGAGTTGGAGCACTTGGATGTGTTGTAGCAGAGATATTAACTATGATGGGTGTTGGTAAATTGGTAATTGTGGATTTTGATACTGTTGAACTTTCAAATTTGAACCGTCAATGGCTATTCCGTGACGAGGATATTGGAAAATCAAAAGCTTTGGTCGCAAAAGAACATCTTAAAATACTAAATCCTTCTGTCGATGTTATTGCCTTTAATCAAAAGATAGAGGACATTCCAGATCGTATTTATGCAATGTGCGATCTGATTGTTTCCTCTTTAGATACCTTTGAGGCACGCCGCTGGTTAAATTCAATGTGTGTTTCTGTAGGAAAACCATTAATTGATGCAGGTCTTTACGAATTCTTTGGTCATGTTCAGGTAATTATCCCTGGGTCAGATGCTGCATGTCTTGAATGTCAACCCCTAATCCCCGAAACTCGATTACAGCAAGTTTGTACCCTCCCTGGTGAACCGAGGAAGAAAGAAAGGGATGAACCGAAGGAGGTATTTCCATCTGTTGGAACGATTTCTGCCGTAATTGGAGGAATTATGAGCCAAGAAATTGTGAAACTGCTATTAGGGCTTGGGAATCCTATTGGATATCTCTTTTACGATGGTCTTTCTGAAGAATTCACAAAACTTGATCTTAGTAGAAGATTAGATTGCTTTGTATGTGGTGAAAAGTGGAAACTTGATGAATTAAGATATTTCGCAGAAGGAGATGAAAAAATAGGCGAACTACGGAAAAGAATAGCATTGATCTACGGTCTCGCTGATCCTACAATGATAGTGGGAACAAAAATAGTTGATGACGAAATGAGTATTACTGAAGCGGAAATATCTGAGCATGCGCTGATCTTCGTTATAGATGCGACTGTGGCTAAACCGATACGAATAAGAGTTGTCTTAACTCATAATTCTGTTTGATATTATAATTTTTTTCTAGAATCAAGATTAATTGGAAGGAAATCTAATGTCTTTTAAACTAGCTATCGTTGGCAAAGGGGGTGTAGGAAAGACCTTTTTAGCGGGAACTTTAGCAAGGTTATTTGCGAAAGATGGTAAAAATGTTCTTGCAATAGATGCCGATCCTAATTTAAATTTGCATGCAACATTAGGCGGTATTTCTAAAACAAAGATGAAAAACCTAACACCAATTCGCGAGATGAAAGACCTCATTGAGGAGAGGACGGGCGTTCCTGCAGGGACGTCAGGCATGTTTGTTCTAAATCCAAAAGTGGATGACATTCCTGATAAATATCATGTTAAATCCGAGGATGGAGTTAAACTTATTGTTCTTGGAACCATCAAGACTGCTGGAGGCGGCTGTATCTGTCCAGAAAGTGCTCTTTTGCGCGCATTGTTAAGCCACATTATTTTACATCGCGACGAAGTTGTTATAATAGACTTTTATGCAGGTCTTGAGCATTTAGGGCGAGGCACAAGTAAAGGCGTTGACGCTATGATAATTGTCGTGGAACCAGGAACTAGATCGCTCGATCTAGCAAAAAGAATCAATTCTCTTGCAGCAAGTCTTGGAGTCCCTCGACGTTATTTCGTTGGAAATAGAATTTCAAATAAACAAGAAGAGGAATTCCTGCTTAATTCAAGCAAAGAGTTAGAATTGGAGTTATTGGGGCTCATCCCTTATGATACCGAAGTAATTCAATCCGATATTAAAGGCATAGCGCCAATTGACTTTGCCCCAGAATGCCCAGCGCTCGTTGCGATTCAAAACATCAAAGAAATACTAGAAAAGAAACTTGCTTCTCAGTGAAATAAGAGCTATCGGGCAGAATTGAAGTATTGAACATCTAGATTTTTGCTAGGAGTAATTCATTTCAGGTATATCTAACGTATTGCTAGAGATAATACGAATATTAAATACTTCAATCTTAGTTTGTAAATGTATAATCACTTTTTGACGGCGACAAAAATGACTCAATCTGAAATTGAAGTTGATGGAAACATCATTATCAATGGAAAGGCGTATCCTGCTATTGAACTTCTAAAAGCAATTAACAGGTCAGTCGCACTTTCTTTCGATAATGAAACTGCACAATTGATACTTAATGATATGCCTATTAAGCCGGTTAATAGTTCTACAAGAAAAAACGTGTTTTCTCTTTTATGTTATCACAGCTTAGCGTATTGTTGCCCTAGAACTCATAAATGTGATAAACGTGACGCTACATTGAAAATGCTTAATATCTCGCCAGATGAGTATTCTCGTATTAAAGATGAGCATCATTCACTTTTTCTAGAATTTGAACACACGCATTCACATACCACTTACAGTGAGAATTCACCGTCACGTGTTGATGATAATTTAGATCTTTCATCCTTTTTTGGTAGTCCAAATGAAGATTCAAAGACAGAAAAAGAAAATACAGAGGATTTCCTTAAGGAATTTCTCTCAGGGAATGATTTCGACAGCAATAGTATGTGGGATAGTTCTTTAAACCAAAATGAAGTCCGTTATGGAAGAAAAAATGTTCCTCCATCAACAGAAACAGGTTTACGTAACTTGAGTTATTCTGGCAAATGTCCACGCTGTAGAAAGCGAAACTCTCCTGATGATAAATTCTGTTCTCGTTGTGGAGCGGAACTTAGAGATTAATAAGTTCTTAAATACTCTAAATTGCTCCCTAATCAGCCGTTTTTCAAGAATCATCCAATTGGCGAGACTCTATCCAAGTCTAGTAGCATGATCAACGAAGTGTGGTCTTATTCAACTAGTATACATTGAATCTTGTTAAGTTAATCCAAGATGGAGTTCTCGTCTCTCCTTGTAAGTCTGAGGGTAGCCCTCTAAAAGGAACAGATACGTAGCATTAATGTCTGCTTTCATTTTTTCTAAAGTCTCAATTTCTGGGTCCGTAACTCCCCAATTGAAAATACTATACTTTCTTCCAATTCGATTTAAATCGCGTGTGAAAGCTAATTCTGAAAGAACTCTTTCATAATCTGGGGTTTCAGGCTGTGGGAGTGTAGCTGTAAGCGGTAAAACATTGAATAATAATTGATCTGCAATATCAGATAACTTCATCACGTCTTGTCCAAAAAATTTTTTAGCTCCTTCAATATAATCGGTTTCGGGGTCAATATCGACGGTAAGGAGAACTTCAATATCTGGATTTAATTCCTTGATTGAACTTGTAGTGTTAGAAAGGAATGTAGTTATTTTATTGGCTCGCCATTCATACCATTGAGAAAGGATGTCCGGGTCATTGAGTAATGTATCAAACACGAATTCTCTCTCTAAGTTCGTTAATTCTGAAAATTCTTTTCTACATGTTTCACAAAAACAAAACTCTTGTCTAGCAAATTGATTATCCATCAGTATAATACCATTTATTGGATATGTGAGGATTTCCTTGATTACAGCCATAAGATATTTCCAGTACGACTCTTGGACGGGGCATACGAAAGTGCCTACGGGAGCTCTGGTAATACCAGATCTATATGCACCATATTTTGGATCCTGAGCAAAATAATTGTCTACAAAGGTTGAAACTATTGCATAAGCCTCTACGGCGATGTCAGAGGCAATCTGGGTAAAGGAAGAGAAAAATTCGGAATAGCGATCGTCGCTCGGTGCGCTCATACTTCTATAAAGTGTGTATCCAGTATCTCTCTTCGCCATTAACGCAATTCGCTCTAAAAAACTCCCATAACTCGCGAAAAACTCATCGGAAGTCTCTTTAAGCGTATAAGGGTCAAGTACGGGGATATGTCCTCTTGTTAATATTTCACGGAGTTCCATAAGATCACCATTAATTAGAAATAAACCATAAGAGAACTATGCAATTCTTAGATTTAACATTTTCCGTCTCTATTACATAAAAAGGTCAAGTCTTCTTATACCGATAATAGATCCAAAATCTACGTTTAATGCGTCAAGAACCTGTGTGAAGATACTTTCAACATGTTTTTTGTATTTTTCTGTGTCTATTTCATCAATCGAAGCTATTTCAACAGGTTTTACACCAGGCTCCCCCCTCACCTTCACAAATGAAATAATGCTACCAGGCTCGATGTCTCTGTTCAATAATCTTGCAGCCTTTACATGTTGAGGTGTCGTCTTTTGATAACTTTTCAAGTTTCTAGTCATTTGAACACGAAATGCGAGTTCCTCTAATGAATATTCGAGATTTTTCAATTTATCTAGACATGTCTTTACTATCGTACGTATTTTGTTTCTAGCTATTTCGAAGTCATCTTGAACTTTTACTTCCGAAAGCACATTCATCATTTCGAAAAATGCGTCTTGAAGGAATAATGGAGTATGACGCTTTTTTCCCGTCAGTCCTTTAATATCCACAGAGCCGCTTTCATATACACCTAGATAGTTCTTTTTTCTCCCTGAAAGAGCAACATATCTGTAAATCTTGTCAATATCTAAATCAATATCAAGAGTGTGTTTGCACCATTGCGTAAGTTCTTCGATTTGGGACTCTGAAGGATTTTCTAAGAATACAGAGTCAGTATCTCCATAGATAACAGAGATATCCATTTTCTGAGCCTTTTCGATAGTTTGTGTAATGATAAATCTTCCGAGAGCTGTTGTACTTTCAGCCACCGGCAGGCAATATAAGGGAAAGTGTTCTGCGCCAAAGACGCCATAGAACGCATTAATAATAAGCTTTAAGGCCTGTTGAATAACATAGTATAGTTCTTGTGTTTCTTTGCCTAACGTTTTGTTTTTTGACTGTGGCTTAAACCATTTCAGTCTTATGTCTCTTAGAAATCCAATAATAAGACCTGCAAGGCCTCGTTGTTTTTTACAAACCCAATGGTCTGTATCCGGTATAAGATTTTGTTTACATTCTGGATGTGTACACCTTACAGTCTCATAACTAAGGTTATGGACTTTTATAATGGAAGGATACAAGCTATTTCCAGTTACAGCTGGCTTGCCATTACGTCTGACAATAACAGTACTGTTAGGAACTGCAACACACCATACTTTTCCGAAATAATTCTCTCTTTGTATACGATTATGCTGACCGTTAAACACATTTTTTCTTGTATAACTTAAAAGGCAGCGATAACTAACATGATCTTTGTATACGGTGTCAAAAATCTTACAATCTCGTACTTCTTTTCTTATTGCACAACCATATCCGAGTCTAAGCGCAAGTTCTTGAAAATCGTTTGCTCTTTCCTTATATGTAGAGGAAAAAGAAAGACATTTTCCTTTATACCAACTTCCGTCTCCTAAAATCATGGAATCAAATAGAAGTTTTAAATGTTTTTTTTCAAATCCAAGAATTTTTCTTGGAATTCTCTTCTTATAAGAACCATTTTCTTCGATTAATCCTTTTTCTTTGACCAACCAGTTCTTAAATTCCCTTTTGAATTTAACATTGTGAATTTCGAATACTCTATGGTTTTTTCCACGCCTAGTATATTCATATTCTTTGAATGGAAAACCAAGATGTGTTAAAGCGGATCTTATGTGGTGAAAGTTTTTCGTTTTTGATTGAGAGATTTGAATACCTTTTGTTATAATAGATCCATCAGTTAAGAACCATCCTAAAAAGGGAAGAAATTTCTCTGGCGAAAAAACATTATTTCCTATGATAATATTGTCAGACTTACCGACCCATTTGCCAAAAGAAGGAATTCTGAACCAACTGCGCTCGCTTAGTTCTTGTGCTTCTGCGAATTCAAGCTTATTTTCCCAAACCGTTTTTTTTCTTTCATTAGTTCTTCTGTTGAACACCACTCTATGATTTGGTGTAACTAGTAGATCTAAACCACCTTTGATTGAGAAATTATACATCTCTCCTTCGTAATCATACTCAAAAATCCTTTGATGTTCTTGAAACTCTATCTCACCTGCAGAAATATTTACAGTTGCAATTTTTGGAGAACGATTAGTGTTCTTTAGTCTAGCTAATGTATGCCAGCCATCGTCTGTAAGTATTTCAGTATCTTCCGAAAAGCATGCAAAATCCAAGACAACAACGTCAAAATGAACGCCCGGCAAGGGGTCAATAACAATGGCACCTTTGTATTTCTTTCCTTTTATTATTGCCTGCGTTGAAGCCTCTCCTCCTTTTGCCTCCTTGATGTCGTTTGGTAATGGGATCAGATAATCATTCTTTCTATGTTCATAATAAAACAGATTTTGAATCCAAGAAGATACACTTTGACGCGTAACATCTTCAAGAGACAAATGGGAAATTCTCATCAGTAGCATTATCAATTTCCAGACAAGGTTTTCACTATAGCGAGTAAGGTCTAAGGTAATCTTTCCATCTCTAAAGCAATAACTGGCTAAATCTAATAGAGGCAACTTCGAAAGTGGGTGCTCTACTTTTATTTTTTCGATGTCTAATAACGCTTTGGCTACGGTATTGAGGTCAGTAGTTTTATATTTTGCAGAGAATGCATATATCTGAACAGCTCGGTTGTTAAAGAACCTGTAAAGATCTACATGGATATTTCTCGACAGAGCAACAAAATCTTTTCTAATGATCAATGGGATGTCAGCTCTTCGAAATCCAAGGTGGTTAAGAGCCCGATAATACAAATAAGGCATATCGAATTTGTCACCATTATACGTTAAAATAACTGGATATTCGTTGAAGATCTGAAATATTTCTCGAAGAAGTTCTTTTTCCTTTGAAAAATACTCGATCCTTACATCTTCAAGGTTATCTTTGGCGTCTCCAATTTCCACATCTTTTCTTTCAAGGATTAGTATTCGCTTTTGCCCATCCGATGCTACAACAGAGACACACCCAACAGGGAAATTTGCTTGTTCAGGTCTTGGAATTGCGTCTGCAAAAGGTGAGATAACTTCAATATCAATAGCCACACGTTTTATATCAGGTATGGGTGATAAAAAGAGAGATACATTCTCTTCCAGCAGTTCTTTCACTTCTTTTGGTTCATCTTCAAATAGTCGCCTAATTTCTTCTTTAATCTCTGCCGGCACGATTGCTGCGCTATTAAGCTGGTTATCAAAGACTTCATAAGGCAAACCGGGTGTTAACTCTAAATCCGCTATGTAACATTTGTGATATGGAATATTTGCTTCCCACGCCGTTGGTAGTAACTCTCGAATAGCCCCTGTTCTCCCACCTATTGCAAGTGGGTCTTTAGCAATTATTTTTGTCATTTTTATAGACCTATCTTGCAAAAGATCCTTTTTTTCAACCGTTTCCATATCCAAAAATCCTGTATGGTTCGTTATCTTAGAGTTGTTTTTCAGCTCTTCAATGGAAATATTTGAAAAGCAATAAGGATGATGTTCTGAGTAGTCATGCCAGAAATAAATTGACTGATTTCTTGGATCATAAAATCGTGCCGCCGCACAACTAGTCTTTCCATCATATTCAACTGAAAGCAAAAAATCTGTCTTTTTAGTTGTTAGTTCTTTAGCCTCTAATTCAGTTATTTTCTCTTCTTTTGAGGATTTTTCTTTCTTTTTTTGTGGTTCATAAGATTCAAAAAACTGATCAAGTGTAGTTTCTGAGAAATCCATGTATTTCTCCTCAAAGTTATTTCTAATTCTGAAATCAACTATCTTTATTTGAAGCGTTCCTTAATATTTTTTCAATTCTATCAATAACGTTTTGCCAACGATATTTCTCTACATTTTCTAAACTTTTTTCCACGAATTTATTGTACGTTTGTTTATCGTCAATAAGTCGCAAGATCTCATTCTTTAACGAAACCTCATTATTTGGTTCAAATACGACTCCTCCCAGACCAATCGTTTCAGCAATTGCCGTACAATCTGAGCCAATAACAGGTGACCCACATGCTTGAGCTTCTAAAATCGGTAACCCAAACCCTTCGTAGAGACTTGGTATGACAAAAATGTCACTTGCAGCATAATAACTTGGTAATTCCTCCTCAGAAACGCGACCTGAAAATATTACTCTATCTGTTATATTCAGTCTTTTTGTAATCTTCACAAGGCTTTTTCTTTCCCTTCCGCTCCCCACAATTATTATTTTAATTCTTACATCCTTTCGATCGTTTTTAATTAATTTTACTGCCTTTAAAAGGCAATGCAATCCTTTATGAGCCTCAAGACGACCCACATAGAGTATTACGGTAGCATCTCCTATATTAAGGAGATCTCTAATATGTTTCCCAGATATATTAGGATTAAATCTATTTAAATCGACTCCATGAGGTACAACTTCACTATTTATACGATAACGCTGCTTAACTTCATCCCTAATATATGAACTATGCGTTACAATTCGATTAAATTGTACAAATGACAGCCAAAATTTGAATATTGCATCATATTTTATAAGTGAAAGTTTGTCTAAACCTCTTTTATAAACAGAAAATGTAAGACCATGATGATCAAATACACAAGGTTTATTATAAAGGCGTTTAATTAAAAAAACCAATAAAAAATCAATAAACGAGTGTGTTTCTACACAGAACACATCATACTGACCTAGAAAACGCAATGCTTTTTTAAGATAAGGAGTCAAAGAGATTTCATGAAGAAGAGGTACTTTTGAAAGAATTCGTGGAAAAGAAAACACTTTATAATCAGATAGAGTTCTGAGCGCCTGAGAATCATACCATGGTCCCGTAACAAATACAGTTACATTATGACCCATTTTCTCTAAACCCAGTACAATTTTCCTGACATAATCGCCTCTACTATCTGGTGATTTGAAATAGTGCATCAAGAAAGCAATTTTCATTGAAAAGTCCGCTCTCCCGTTTTTAAGTATTTATAAAACGTAAGATAGATTTTACAAACTGTATTACTCAATTATTCTTCTAAAGTCAATTGTTTTTTATGAGGTTATAGATAAGAATATCAGGTCCATTCTGAGCTAGATCTCTTATTTTTCCAGGCAGAGCATATTCTTGGATCCCTGCCAAAGGTGATGTGAGGACACCAATAATTTGCGTGAATATACTAAATCCGAGTAATATGTAAAAGAAAACCCAAAAATACCTATTGGATGAAAACTTTTCTAGAGTTTTTCCTAACGGCAATACAAAACATGGAAGAATATCTGTTAAGAATCGAGGACCAAAAGACAGTCCACCATGCCACCATGTATATGTTGAATAGAATAAAAGAATGGCAAAGAATGAAAGGATAAACAACGTTGCCTCTTCTTTATTTGATTTAAAGAAATAGAAAAATCCAGGAATTGACAAAATCAAAATTGGCGAATAGATAAATAAACCTCTTCCAGGGCTGAATAGAAGCCCATATAAGCCAAAGAAAGGGTTTGTCGAAAATACTGAAGAAATCGAAGTATAATCATAAAGAAGATCGTAATAATATCCCATAATAAATGGATTATCAAAACATAGAAAGTTATAGAAAAGGAGTAATGAAAGGGCAGGAACTGTTCCGATAATAAAAAGAATGAAGGTTTTCACTATTTGTGATTTTAATACAAAATAAATCAAGATAGGTATACTTATGAGAATATTTGAGAACCTTACAGTAACTGCTATCCCCATAATAATGCCTGCGAAAAAATGTCCATTGGTTTTCTCATATTTTGTATTTAATATAACCAGATATACCACAAAGAAATTCAAGAACATAGATAATGATTGGGCATAGAAAGTCTTAGCATATATCCATGAGGTCGTGCCGAAAGCTAGTGTTATTGATGTAAAAAGAGCGGAATTATCATTAAATTCCAGTTCAGTTAATAGATTATGAAACAGTACAATGGTTAAAGCAGCGGAGATTGAACTAAGCATCGCCATTGGAACGTATGTAACTGAAATGTAAGATAAATTTATTCCTAGGGAATTTAATAGTATCCAGATTCCTTTTCCGATTAAAAAGAAGGGAATGGCGATAAAAGATTGGCCTGGTGGTAATGTGGAGTAATAATGTCCATTATAATAACCAATGCCCATTCTTGATTCTAATTTCCAAGGTGTGTATATTTCCAGTGCTTGATCGACATACAAATTCTGGAAATCGGTGATTGATACTGTTAATAACCAATAGCTAGATTCATCAGGAGAATAATAATGTGCGATTGAAACTGAGTATATTATAAAAGTAAGAAGAAATAACTTAAATCTAGTTTTGTCATTCCAAATTAAATTTATAATGAAATCTGCGATATCTTTAAATTTATTGCGAATTGAGAAGATTCTCACTCTTGATAGCACCATAACTTTCTTATAGCCTTGTTCTTTCCATCTTGGGCAACGAGGTTGTGTAATGTCTAAAATCTGGCGGTCTAACACTTTTATTTTATTAGTGCTTTTTTGCGTTTCTGTTCTTATTAGGGTTATTCCCATGCAAAAATGGGTTTATGGATTAGATGAAGCTATGCATCTAATTGCACCCTCTTTTCTTGCAGGATCTAAAGACCCAGGTACCAAACCAGGCTACGCTTTTATATTGATCATTATTTTTATAATTCTAAATAGTCAGCATCCATTTTTTGCGCGGTTGTTGACAGTTATCTTTACAAGTTTAATACCTTTTGTTGGTTTTTCTTTTGGCAAAAAACTTGGAGGAGAAAAGACTGGTTTGATTACTGCAATTTTCTTAACGTTTCATCATAGGCTTTTTGATCTTTCCTACTGGATTATGACAGATGTTCCATTCACATTTCTCTCATTTCTTAGTACTTATTTCGTCGTCTGTAATGTTCAAAAGTCTGAGAAATCTGAAACAAATATACATCTCACATTAATTACAGGCATACTTTGTGGGCTCTCATATTTATTTCGACAAATAGGGATTTATCTTGTCCTCATGGTTATTCTACTGTATTTTGTAACAAAGGGCAACTTGGCAGTCAAGTTTAAGGGTTTTATTGGATTTTTTATGGGAGTAACAATCATGTTATTTCCATGGTTTCTTTGGAGTTATATTCAATTTGGTGTTTTAGACCCTGCTACTTCTGTTATTAATATTTCTTCTTTTCCCGTTATCCATGTCAATTTATTGACCTATATTTTGCTTTTCCTTGTCCTAACCGCTTCTAGTGTAATAATATGTTTGATAATTCATTATAGAAACAAATATTTTGGAATAAAAAAACAGCTTGGTATTTTTGTTGCATGTAGCATTTCTGCCTTCTATGTTTTTGCATTAATTTATTTTGTATATTTTAAAACAAAAGGTGTCTTTAAACTTCTACTTTATTATTTCGTACAAATACCTGGGTTGGTATTAGGATTCGATCTAATTAATCAGTATCAGGTAACTCCTTATGCTATCATCATTTCAATCATTATCTTCCAAATTTTATTAGTTGGACTTGTGATCGGCTATCGAATGAACAGGCTATTTACGAGGGTTACCCTACTCTCCATTATTATATTGCTTATATTTTTGGTGAACATTATTTATTATAAATCACGCTATTTTTATCCAATTATTCCTTTGCTAACACCCTTTTTGTGGATTGGGTTGTTTAAAATCAGGGATTCTTCAATTTCCGTTTTACGAAAATTTTACTATCGGTATCCTAACTATTTTAGAAAGGGTTTCTTACTCTCATTTCATAGATCATGCAGTCTTATCATAAGCATTATGTTTATCACTGTAATTCTATTTCCGAATATTGTAGCAGACGGCTTAGCAAATAATGATTATTTATCAACTGATGACATGGTTGTTACATCTCCATTATGGAGAGAATATATCGAGGCTGCTCTTTGGTTTAAAGAAACTAGTGATCCGCAAGCTAAAGTGATGGCATTTAAAAACTTTGATTTTGAGTATTATTCGCAACGAAAGTGTATCGCACCGTCTCAACGAATATATAATGAATACTTTCGAAACAATAAACAAGCATATGTCACGGAATTAATGACTTATATGAAGGCAAACAACATAACCCATATCGTTTTTGGGCCTTTTGGATATTCAGATAATATCCTATTTTGGCTTTCTGATCCAGATACAGCACCTTCTTATGTAGAAGTAATTTACTTAAGAAATTCGCCTAAAGTAATCATATATTTGATTCAATGGTCCAAATTTACGCCAGCATCTCCTTTTGATTAACTGGCGATTCTTTGAGAAACAATGTGCTTTTTCGGCCAGATATTTGAATTTGTGTTAAAGATTTTACAAAGTTAGATTAGTGAACTACCATCCAACAAGTGGAATGGCTTCCTGCTTCACAGACGACCTGCGGCGTCTCTAACCATACCGTTACCTGGTATCGGCTTAACACAGGCTTTAAATCGGGTAGTCCCTGCCCTAATGTGTCCCCTTCCAGACCCACTGGGCTTTACGGCATACAGGGTTCAGAAGGGTACTCGCATGCCGACCTCTTGCCTGCAGGTAGACACATGTCATATGTGTGCGAAAACCTATTTAAAATTTAGAGTGACATGGGTGAAAGTGAAAATAGTAATGCACTTCATCCCCCCAACACGATGAGGGGTCTTCTTGCGAAGAAATGATAAAATAACTTGAGAAAAAATGGACGAACTCACATTGAGTAATGAAGATGACATTATGAAAATCGGATAAGATTATGAGTAATCTAGTTAACTTTGATAACAATAAAATTATCTTTACAGAAACGTGAATAAAATTTAGATTGGAGTTCAGCAATCTATGCGCGGTGTCCTTTTCGGATTAGGTGTTCTTAGTCTATCCCATGTATTGCTAGTTATATGGCGATATGGAATCATTCCTTTGTCTTTTGTTTGGCCAATTAGTTTAATTTGTATTGGAGTTATCATTCTTGCGATTTCAGAACTAATAGGGAAGGAGGTAACTCGATTCCTTGAGTGTATAACTACATCACATAAATATGCTCTTAGTTTTATAATTCTCGTTTCAGTATTAGCGAATCTTTCCTTAATAGGCCCGGGTAATATCCATGGAGACGGTATTTTTCATGTATTCAAAGTTTGGTATTTAAGAAAGGCATGGATGAATGGAATTTTCTATCCAATATGGTGTCCTTACTGGTATTCAGGGTATCCTTTTTTGGAATTTTATGGTCCACTTTTCTATGTCTTTGCCGCTTTACTTTCCTTAGGCACAGACTGGATGACAGGCTCTAAGTTTGCAATTTACTTTGCGTGTATATTATCATCTCTGACTATGTATGGTCTTATTTATGTTATTACTCAAGATAGATTGGGAGGAATAGTAGGAGGGCTAGCATATACTCTTACTTACTATAAATTTCCTCTTTTAACCAAGTTTGGGCATCTTGCTAGCAGTTTAGAATGGTTTTTTCTGCCATTATTATTCTTATTCTTGGAATTAGCTATTAAAAGAGAAAAACACATTTTTGCTGTATATGCAGGTTTTTGTTGGGCGGGAATTTTTCTTACTCATGCAGGAGACGGATATATGATCTCTTTTTTAGTAATATTCTATCTTATAATCTCAAGTATAATTAAGTTTAATTTAGAAAATATATACTTCATAGGGCGATTAGCCTTGATTTCAGGGACTATAACATTGGGTTTATCTGCCTTCTTTTTAATACCTTACCTGCTTGATAGTGTTGAAGCAAATACGAGATTATTTGTATACCCTGGAAAGCTAGGAGACCCCATATCCTTACCTTTAATTCTCACGAGAGATTTTGTACACATCAATCAACCATTTCCTATTTACATAGGGAATTCAATTCTGATAATAGCGTTTTTAGCAATCTTTCTTCGAAGAAATAGAGCATCGATTGTTTACACTGCTTCTTTACTCTTTTCTTTATTTTTTGTTCTAGGCTCAGCAGTTCCGTTTTATAGCGAAATTCCTCTTATTACTAGCCTAGATTATTTTCCTTATCGCTTTTTACTATTAGTTAGTTTTGTGGCATCAGTACTATCTGGTCTCACAATCGCCTCACTTAAAGATATACAAAAACCATTTTCAGCCTATTTAAAGAAATTTAAATCAAAGCGTAAGCTTCAAAAACACTTAATCGTTGTGTTGATGGTTATCATAGTTATTGATTTGTGGCCGGGGACATTAATTTCCAAAAATCGCCCCTTATCTTGGATGCTTGATGATAACTGGATAAATACCTATAATTGGCTTAATGAACATCCCGGTTATCACAAAATCATCAGATTAGATAGAGGAGGTCCTCCTAATTATGCTTATCATGCCATTATAGGGAATACATTCGATACTGCTGGTGCGTTTGGTCAAGCTGAGAATCAAGAGTATTCATCTTTTAAAATCAAATTTGAGGGAGACATAAAATCTTTAAAAAATACTCCTAGAAAGGGATTACTAACTCCCTTAAGACTTTTAGGTGTCAGATATTTGATTATAGATAGTTCTCGTAGTTATGCTAAATACTTGATTGAATCTTCTAAATTGGATATAATGCAGACTAATGGCAACGTAATGATTCTAGAATATAACGAATATACTTCGCCTGTTATTATTTCTCAAGCAGCTGCACTTGTTGAAGCAGATAATGAAATCAATGAATATTATTCTTATGTAACAGATCCAGATTATGATCCTTCAAAAATGATTTTTCTTAAGGCAACAAAATTTGATTACGAATCAAATGTCCCACTTAACTTGCCTGAGGATTTTATAGATGATAAAAGTAACTTCAATTCCGATACACTTGAACTAGAGATTAAGGAGAACACGATCTCTGCAAAGGTATATATCTCTGCTCCTTCTTTTGTATATTTCAGTTTTAGCTACTTTCCTGGCTGGAAAGCCTTGGTTGATGGGACAGAAAGTAATATCTTAATTGCAGAACCAAATTTTATGTGTTTATACATTGATAAGGCTGGAACACATAACATCTCACTTAAATATAGTTTAAATCCGCCGAAAACTGTCGGAATAGTTATCACATTAAGTACCTTTCTGGTGTCACTTTTTATGATGGCCTGGCCTTCTCGACAGACATTTAAAGAAACTATAGAACTGATTATATTCAGAAAACGCAAAGGAAAAAAAGTTAATCAAGATCTCAAAAAAAGTTAAACTAAGACTTTTTACGCTAGCTTTCATCTCATCTTCAAAAAGAATCATTTAGATATTAACTTAATCGCTGTGTAAGCTGAAGAAAATACTAACTAAATCCTTGAATGTAAATTTAGAACCGGAGTTCAAAACTATGCGTGGTTCTCTTTCAGGAATTGGAATTCTTAGTCTTTCACAAATTTTATTAGTCCTTTGGCGATATGGACTTCTTCCCTTCTCTTTAATTTGGCCTATTCTTTTGAGTTGCTTAGCAGTTATTATACTGGTGGTTTCTGAATTGTTATGGCACGATGTAACAACCTTCGTTGAATTAATGACTACTTCTCATCGATTTGCACTTGGTTTCATTATTCTAATTGCCGCATTGGCGAATCTCACTTTAATAGGTCCTGGTTATATTCATGCTGATGGTATTACTCATGCTTTTAAGGTGTGGTATCTTAGGAAAGCGTGGCTAAATGGAAGCTTTTATCCACTTTGGTGTCCCTATTGGTATTCAGGATATCCATTTCTGGAATTTTATGGCCCTCTATTTTATGTTTTTGCTGCTTTACTTTCCTTGGGAACAGATTGGATGCTTGGCTCTAAACTGGCTCTGTATCTTGCATGTATAATGTCTCCCCTCGCCATGTATGGTCTTGTATATGTCATTACTGAGGATAGACTTGGAGGAATAGTGGGAGGGGTAGCCTATACCCTTATCTACTATAAATTTCCTCTATTAACGAAGTATGGACATCTTGCTAGCAGTTTGGTGTTGATTTTTCTTCCTTTATTATTCTTATCTTTTGAATTAGCCATTAGAAAAGAAAAACAAGTGTATGCGATATTAGCAGGTTTTTGTTGGGCTGGGGTATTCCTTTCTCATCAAGGAGCCGGATATATGGTCTCTCTTTTGGTATTTTTTTATCTTCTATTTTCCTGTGCTATTAAGTTCAAATTTGAAAATATCTACTTAATAGGTCGCATATGCTTAATTTCAACAGTCGTAGCGTTAGGTCTGTCTTCCTTCTTCATTATACCTTACTTTATAGATGGTATTGGAGCAAATACAAGAATCTTTGATTCACATTGGCTAGGATATCCTATATCTCTACCCTTAATTCTGACAAGAGATTTTGTAAACGTTTATCAACCGTTTCCTGTATATATTGGGGATTCTATATTGGGAATAGCTTTTGCAGCGATATTTCTGCGTAGAACTAGGTCAACCATCGTATATACTGCATTGTTGCTTTTTTCGTTCTTTCTTGTACTCGGATCAGAACTTCCATTCTATACTGCAATTCCTTTTATTGTCAGTCTTGAATATCCGTATCGATTCCTCATACTAGTTAGTTTTGTGGCATCAGTATTATCTGGCATTGCAATTTCATCAATAAAGAATATACAAAAACCATTTTCAGGGTATCTTATGAAACTTAAGTCGAATCCAAGAATTCAAAAAAGGGTAATCGTAATATTGATGGTCATTATAATCATTGATCTATGGCCAGGAACCTTAGTTTCCAAAAACAGACCTTTGGATTGGTTAGTTGATGATGAATGGTTAGGTGCCTATAATTGGCTTGATACACAGACTGGTTACCATAAAATCATGAGATTTGGGAATTCTGGACCCAGTTATGTAGTTTCTTCTTCTATTATTGGAAACACATTCGACACCGCAGGCTACTTTAGACAATCTACGAATAAAGATTATGGTGAGTTTACCTCCACATTTAAGGGAGAAATAAGATCATTGAATAATGCCCCTAAAAAAGGGCTTCTAACGCCTCTTCAACTTTTAGGTGTTAAATATGTGCTTTTAGATACTTCTAAAAATTATGCTACACATTTAGCAAAATCATCTGAATTAGAAGTAGTGCATACTTCCGGCAAGGTAACTATTTTGGAATATAGTGGATATACTTCCCCGATCATAATTTCTCAGTCTGCAGCGCTTGTTGGAGGCGAAAACGAAATCGATACTTTCTATGATTATGTAACAAATCCAGATTATGATCCTTCTAAAATGATTTTTCTCAAAGAAGATCAGTATTATAACGACATTGAGACCCCTCTCCAATCTTTTGAGGACTCAATAGAGTATGACGCCAGTTTTATGTCACAAATTATTGATTTAGAGGTGAGAGAAGACATTATCTTGACAAATATATTTGTTTCTGCATCTTCTTTTGTATTTTTCAGTTTTAATTTCTTCCCTGGCTGGCATGCTTTAGTTGATGGAAAAGAAAGTAAAATCCTAATAGCGGAACCCTTTTTTATGTGTATATATCTTAACGAAGGCGGAACGCATAATGTCTCGCTTAAGTACCAGCTTAATACACCTAAAACAGTAGGATTACTAATTACACTGAGTACATTATTTGTAGCACTCTTTGTTACGTTTTGGTCGTATAAACAGAAAATCAAAGAGATAATAGAACAGAGCTTATTGAGCAAATACAGAGGATGGAGAACTAAATGACCAAAGCACAAAAAAAAGTGTTAAAACTCCTTACGCCAGGTTTTATTACACCGCATAAGGGGGTTCATTTAGTCTTTGACGCTATTGATGGGCTCAATGACGTGGAATATATTGTCGCAGGTTCAATTAGAACTGATTCACGTGTTCATAAGACATACTTGACAAAAATAAAAGAAAATGCTCCTTGTAATGTGAAAATAATTGAAAAATTCTTTTCGAAAGAGGAGTTTCTTGAAATAATTGCAGATAGCGATATAGTTATTTTACCTTATTTAGATGTATCTCAAAGTGGCTCTGGAATTCTCCATTTATCATTAGGTCTTGGAAAGCCGATTATTGCCTCAAAAATTGGAGAATTCGTAGAATTATTAAGAGGAAACGCTTTATTGGTCGATCCTTACGATAAAATTGCATTAAGAAACGCTATTCTTAAAATGAAGAATAGCAAATTGAAGAAGTTTTATGAATCTCGTACAAAAGAATTAGCCTCTAAAACATCATGGAGCAACATTGCTAATGAACATCTCAAAATATATCGTAATCTGCTAAAAACATATCATCCTTCACACATAGCGATAGTTAGTACCTTTGGGGAACGTTGTGGCATAGGCGAATATGCATCATTCTTGGCAAACTCGTTAGAAAATCAACAACTGAAAGTTCTGCGGATTAAACTTAAGAAGAACTGGAGTTTTAGCATCGCTTTGGTGAAAATTATTGATCGGTACCATCCCCAACTTGTGCATATACAATTTGAATATGGTTTATTCAAATGTTTTCCATTTCTCCAGATAGGCACTTCTATTTTACTCTTCTATTTCCTCTCAAAATTATTTAACGTTAAAACAATAACAACAATGCACACTGTTTATAACCCTCATTATCTCTGGAACAAAAAATGGAAGAATATATTATCAAGGGTTGCAGGAACGTTTTTGCGAGTATTCCTTGTGAAATTAATAACCGTAATGTCAAATCGAATTATAGTACATACAAATGAATCTAAAAAGGCGCTTTCAAACGACAAGAAAACGTTTGTAGTGCGTCACGGCACATTGATTAAAAGGCGCAAATAAGGTAGAGCGAGAAATGGATGCTTCTATAGTTATTTCAACTTATGGGAGAGGACAAGACGTTGTAGATTGTATTAACAGCCTCCTTAATCTCAACAAACATAATTTTGAGATTATTGTTATTGAGTCATCCCCCAACGTGTTAACAGCGCTTGATTTAAAAAAAAGATATAAGGATAATTTATTAGTAAGAATAACTCATTCTAAAATTCCCATAGGTCTGTCCAGAGCCAGAAATCTCGGCGTTCTCCTTGCAAAGAATGATATTGTGGTTTTTATCGATGACGATTGTATAGCCTGTCCTAATTGGCTTCAAAATCTTTTAAATGTATTTAATACTAAAAAAACAGGCATTGTTGGGGGTCGATCAATCCCGCTTTTCTTAACTGAACGCGTTCCTCGATGGTTAGATGATCGATTGACTCCAGCAATAGGAATTTCACATTTTTCAAATAAAAGGCAAAAAGTTGAATATGTACTTGGCTGCAATTTTGCAGTCCGAAAGGAATTATTCAATGAAATGAATTTGTTTAGAGAAGATTTAGGTCGTAGAGGAAAACTTCTTCTATCAAATGAAGAGGTCGAGTTTTGTAAGAGAGTTAAGGAAGCAGGTTATCTTGTTATTTACACGCCCAAAGCTGTGGTGAGACATAAGGTATACCCTACAAGGTTGGACAGAAGTTACTTTTTCAAACGATTCTTCTATGGAGGTTTGAGTGAGGGGATAATGCATACTTTTGGCATTAGAAAATTGTTTTTCGTAGCGAAAGAATTGCTGAAAAACATAATATATTTCTTTAGAAATGCCAATATGTTTTCCTTGTGTTTAATTTTTGAAAAGTTAGGTCTATTTGTAAGCATTCTCTATATACCTAAAAGCGGAGAATCTTATTCAGTCTAATTTCATAATGAACTACAAAAAAGAAGTCATTGGAGTTCAATTGGGTAATGTCAATAAAAATAGATACAAGTAGAGAACTTGAGGAGATCCATCTTAGTCTAACTCGAATTCTCGACGAAAGGGATAGATTATTCCCAAAACACGATCCCCAAAATACAAAAGATGTGCGAAAGATCCTCAAGGCATATGCAAATGTTCTTAAAAGTATAGAAGTGCCAAACTGGGAGCCCGATAATAAACTTATAGACTCAGCGAAGAATTTGACCCAAAAATGTGTTTTCATCTGTGGTTTCATGAAAAGTGGAACAACATTACTTTTAGAACTCTTGGATAACCATCCTGAACTTATTGTCATGCCTGGTGACTCAAATCTGATAAATTGGATAAATAATACGCTGAATACACCTTTAGAGGAGCGTCTAACAAATTGGGATGTGCACTGGATCTCTCGCCTTATCAATCCCACAGGTCAAAAACCATTCTGGATAATGGGTGAAAAAGTTCATCCATATTTGGAATTTCTTTACTATCTAAATTATTGGCTTGAAGATTTACCTTCTTCTGACACTAGCCCTTTTATTGCAGTTGTCTTAGCTTTTTATTGTGCAAATCCACAGCGTGCAACCGATCCTAAGTTTTGGGTTGAAAAAAACCCTAGGAATGAATTGAAAGTTGATCAGATCTTAAACTATTTTCCTTCTGCACGTTTCATTCACATTATACGTGATCCTCGCTCGAATATGGCTTCCTTGAAGCGACGTTGCAAACTCCATAAATTGAATTGGGATGTAGAAGGTTATTCTTATGCAATCCAGAAATCAAATAAACTCGGATTTTTTTACCAAAAAAGACTTGGAAAAAGCAGGTATCATATTTTACGATATGAAGATTTAATAAAGAATCCAGAAATTGAGATGAAAACTATCGCTAATTTCTTAGGAATCAAAATTGACAACAATCTGCTTTACCCTACAGTGAATGGTCTTCCCGCCAAATCAAATACAATGTTCAAAGATAGACAGATCCAAGGCAAAATTTTTGCCAACTTAAGCGAGAAATGGCGAACTGAATTAGACCTTTCTGAGCAAAAGGAAATATATGCTATTTTATATCCTATAGCAAAACGTCTAGGTTATGATTGGAAACTTGGATCTATTAGTTGGGCTAATTATCTTTACTATTGCCAAGCTAGGATTAGATATCTTGCATCTCGAATGCTTAAATGATTTAGAAACTAAAAATAACGACTTTGGAAATATCTTGAATCACGATTGCTTTAGTTATCGCAAAAAAGCCAAACCAGATTTATAATTAACTTCATAGCCCTTTCCATGTTTCCTGATAAAAGCTTTTTTGGTCTATTAAGAAAATCATAACGGTCTTAATTTCAAAGCGATAGACATAAATTCATAACTTAATTGAATTTACCCCAAATATCAAAGTTCTTGTGGGCTGATTTTGGGCGAAAAAAAGATCGCAATATATGAACCCGATCGTACAGTAAAACAAGGTTATATTACACTCTGGAAAGAAAATTTCCAGGATTTAAAAGAAAACTTATGGCTAATCCGTCAATTTTTTTTCAGAGAATTTAAAGGGCAGTATAGTCAATCTCTATTGGGTATTATATGGGCTTTTATACTGCCTCTTGTAACACTAGCAATTTTTATTCTTCTAAGAAGTTCAGGGTTATTTAATGTTGGAGTTATAGAGGTGCCTTATGTAATCTATGCGCTCCTAGGATTATCTTTCTGGCAGTTATTTGTCACAGGGATTGTACAGAGTACAAATTCTTTGGTTAGTGCGGGATCTATGATTAAAAAGGTTAATTTTCCTCGGGAAACCTTGGTCTTTGCATCATTAGGAAATGCACTATTCTCATTTGCTCTTCAGATGGGCATTGTTTTTATCTTGTTTGGTATTTATGGATTTTTTCCTCACTGGAAATTTTTGCTGTTTCCATTAATGATAATCCCGATATTATTATTAACTTGTGGATTAGGCTTCATTTTTTCGTTAATAAATGGTATAATACGAGATTTAGGAAGAATTCTTGGCCTTGGATTAACTTTTTTGCTGTTTATCACTCCTATCGCGTATGAACTTCCTGAAATGGGATTTTTGGCAACATTGGCCCGCATCAATCCCTTGTATTATCTTTCCATAGCACCTAGGGATCTTGCACTAACAGGAACATTAAGCCATCCGCTGGGCTACTTTATTTCTTGTGGTCTTTCTATTTTCGTCTTTTTCTATTGCTGGATGACGTTTCATTTGACAGAAACCAGAATTCCAGAGAGGCTCTAGTAATATGTCTTTAAAAAATACAGATGTTAGGTCGTTAAACGATAACGAAGTCGTTATCAAAGTCGAAAACGTATCAAAAAAATTTTCTAAGTCACTTAGGCGATCTATGGTTTATGGCTTGAAAGATATCCTTAGAAATACTTTTAAAATGCACTCAAAATCTGACAGACTTAGAAAAAGTGAATTTTGGGCAGTAAAGGACATCTCATTTGAATTAAAAAAAAGCGAATGTCTTGGAATAGTTGGCCCTAATGGTTCTGGAAAGACAACACTATTGTCTATGTTAAATGGCATTTACATGCCAGATCAAGGTAAGATTACAGTAAAAGGAAAAGTAGGTGCATTAATAGCAGTTGGAGCTGGTTTTCATCCTATGTTATCAGGGCGGGAGAACATCTATATTAACGGTGCAGTATTAGGAATGGGCAAAGAAGAAATTAACAAGAAATTTGATTCTATAGTTGAATTTGCTGATATTGGTGATTTTCTCGATATGCCTGTGAAGCATTATAGTTCTGGCATGTATGTGAGACTTGGATTTGCGGTGGCAATTCATTGTGAGCCAGATATACTTCTAGTTGACGAAATCTTGTCAGTAGGAGATATCAAATTTAGAGATAAGTCACAACGAAAATTCATGGAATTGGTTGAAAATGGTACTTCAGTCGTTCTTGTTTCTCATAATCTTAATACCGTGAGACGAGTTTGTGATAAGGCACTTATGTTAAACAAAGGAGAAGTTATTGATTATGGAGAGGTTGAAGATGTTATCAATAATTATAGTCTGCTAATGAACAGAGAGGAACTAAAAACTCTCAAAGAAAAAAGTGATCTCATTCCCCTGCAAAGGAAAGGGGAAACAGGAAGGATAGAACTTTTTAATTGCAAAGTTTATGAAGAAGGAGGAAATCCGGAATTTAATGAGATCGAATTTGGAAAAAATATTATAATTGAGTTTGAGTATAAATGTTATGAGGAACTAAAAAATCCAGAATTTCGTGTAATTATCTCTTCTGCTTTTAATAGAAAATCGATTGCAAAGATAAGTTCTTATTCTACGTCCAATTTACCATCTTTCTTCAGTGATACCGGGAAAATTAGATTTACAATTACAAATAATAGACTGCATCACGGAGTTTATCTTATTAGTCTGGCAGTAGTGAGAGGCTCCTTTGGCCATTTATTTACTTTTAACAATTGTCAACAATTTCTCATTAAGAATCCGGATCCTAGAGTATATCGTGTAGAATATTCGAATTTATTATTTGTTCTTGATTTTACCGTGGATCATATTAGCGAATGAATCAATTTGATAGACATTAACACACTTGAAATCGTATCCGCAAATGTTCGATAGTGATTAGTATAAGCACATCTAAAATATCAAGTATTGGATAAAATTTATCTTCTGTTAATCTGTGAGCTTAGGACATTATTGGGGTAAATTAGATGTCAAATATGAAGGATCTCTTACCTAATGTAGTTGTATTAGGTGCCCAGAAATGTGGGACAACTTGGTTATTCAAAAATTTACAAAATCATCCAGACATTTTAATACCACGAAAAGAGATCCATTACTTCACTAGACATCATTTAAAAGGGATTGAGTGGTATTCGAATTATTACAAAGACGCCTATAATGGGCAGAAAATTCTAATGGACATAGCAACAAACTATCTTTATGATCATGATTATTTTAGACGATATATGCTTACTTATCACAGAAATATTGCAAAAGAGATTTACAATACACTAAATGAACCAAAATTGATATTAATGGTCAGAGATCCAATAGATCGAGCATTTTCGCAATATATCAACTTATTACAAGAATCAATTACTTATGGTGCGATATATAGTGGTAAAATTAAACCAATTGATTCTCCAAAAGCTAGAAAAATGGGGTTTAAATATCCTAAACACTGGCCGTTAGGTTTTAAATTACAAGACCGTGATGCTTTTTTTTATGTGCCAGATACGTTTGAGAAAGCAATAATTACTCATCCTTATCTAATTACGCGTGGCTTTTTTGCTACTTATGTGAAAAAATATTTAGAGTATTTTACGAAAGATCAATTTTTATTTTTAGAATTTGATATGCTAAAAAAGAATCCAAAAGGGCTTCTAAATTCTGTCTACGATTTTTTGGGAATAGATAGGTATTATAATGAGGAATTTCTATACAAGAGAATCAATCCAGCAAGTAAAAGAAAAATTGTTAGAAATTGGAGTTTAGAATCATATATAGTACGGATTCTGAGAGAAGAAACTATTCCAAGCACATTTAAAATCCCTTTAAAAATTCTATCGAAATTGAATTTGGCTTTAAGTAAGAAAGAAAAACCTAAACCAAAAAAAGAAACGATAAAAATACTGTCTAGATGGTTTAAGCCACATAATCTAGAATTGGAAAGAATTACTGGCCTAAATTTAAGTCATTGGAAATGAAAAGACCCAATTATTGTTTACTTCATCAGAAAGAAAAGTGAAGAAATGTTCAGTAGCATTCTGGTTATATAGGGCAAATCTTACAGATACTCGATCGAAAAGGAAAGATAATGAATGTTGCCAAATTTCTTAATCATAGGTGCACAGAGATCTGCTACCACTTTCGTACATAAATGTTTAGAAGATCATCCCGATATTTTTATGCCTCCAAAAGAAAAGGCCTTTTTCGAGAATCCATATTTCTTTCAAAAAGATTTTAATGAATTTGAAAAATTATTTGAAAACTTATCTCAAAAAGCAATTGGAATCAAACGTCCTAACTATTTAGGTAAAATAGAATGCCCAGAAAGAATCTATCGATATATTCCAAATGCTAAACTTATAGTGATACTTCGAAATCCTGTAGAGAGAGCGATATCCGCTTATTTTCACCAGATGAAATCAGGTTTTATTCCAATAAAGCCTCTGGAAAAAGGATTACTCAATGTAATTAACCGAAAATACTACAAATTGTATCCTAGATCCAAAGAAATTATTGAGTTCGGTTTTTATTATAAGCATTTGATGCATTACTTACATTATTTTAAAAAAGATCAATTATTAGTAATTATCTATCGTGATCTCAAGGCGAATCCACTTAAGACAATTCAACATATTTTCAGGTTTCTTAAAGTTGATGAGAATTTCATTCCAAAAACATTACAAAGCAAACAAAATCCAGGTGTGTACTCGCTCACAAGGCTCAGACTACTCAATATCCGTCATCGATTTGTTTCAATTTATAATGAAGACAAAACCGCAAGATATGGTAAGAAACAAAAAACAGTCTTAGATAGACTAATTGATAAACTAATTCTTTTAATTGATAGAAAATTACTCTTTCAAATTTGCAAAAACTCGAGGTTAGAGTTAAGTGCAAAACTTTCTAGAAGCCTATTCAAGATATATGAAGAAGATATCAATGGGCTGGAAGTTTTTTTAGGTAGAAAATTAACATATTGGAAGTCGTACTCGTTAATGCAAGATGTCAACAAGTGACACCTGTATTTTAACAGAATGAAGCAAAGGATTTTATTACATCTTTCAATTGTTATACCGAAGATATTTATGGTGATATAAGGGAACAACTTAGATGTTTAAAGGATTTCTATTTGTTATTTGCGAAATCTAAGTTATTGGAAGAGGAAAATGGAGATCAATAGATTTCTTTGTCAGATTAACAAGCATATTGTTAGAACACAAGTTAAGAACAAGAAGTCTAAAAAAATTACAATTGTATTAGACCGACTCACTTCATTTCCTTGGAAAGGCTTATACACTAAATTGAATCCGGAAAGAAAATTTATTATTAGAGTGGATGATTACCCTCGCTTAGATCACAAATTCGACAATTTTAAAAGATTTCATTTACTTACAAAGAAATATAAAATAGATTACTTGCTGTGTGTTACTCCATTTGAGAAGTTTTATGGTAGAGAAATTGACTTTCTCAATTCTGAATATTTTGATTTTTTATTAAAAGAACACATAGAATTCGGGTTACATGGGTTCACGCATCAGAGAAGAAAAGATAAGAGCGAATTATTACTAATGGGAATTCAGAAACTGAGAAAAAGAGTTTTAAAAATATTGAACATGTTTTCTGAATATTCTAATTTCAGAAAAGTATTCATTCCGCCCTTTAACCAGATAGATTATGATACATTTATTGAATTATCAAGACATTTTGAAATAGTGACTGGTGGTCCTGAGTCATTATATTTATTTGGCGCTTATCCACCAATGATACTAAATGGTTGCGCTTATATGCCCTCTTATTACGGTTTTTATGGTCGTTCAGAGCGAATCAATGAATTTCTAAAAAATAGGACATATTTCAATAATCTCATGCCCATCACGTTACATTGGGCATGGGAATGCAAAGATAATTACGAAAACTTGAATAATCTCCTAAAAAACTTTAGTAGGAAAACGAGAACTTGGAAAAACTTCATAGAAACTCTAACAGACCATAAACATCTTAAGAGGGCGTAGTCAAAAAATAGCGAAGATAATGCTATATATGAATACATCATTCTTGTCGTCGATTGAGATCATTATTAACAGCTAACTGCCGTTTATATTTATGACTAAGATTTACTTGAATCAAGACTAATTAGGTTAGAATGATGAAAGGGGAATATCTTATTGGACAAGATCTCTATTAAATCTCTATGCTGGCTGTATCAAATATACTATGGTGGTGTCGAGAATAGAGCTTACAATATGGCAGCCTTTCTATCACGATTTGCGAATGTAGAATTCCTTTTTGCAAGACCATTTATTTCCGATAATACTTTTCAGAGATTTTTTCCAAAAAAAGTTAAAATTAGAGTACATAAGATAGCTCCGTTTCTATTAAAATTTGCTGATATAGAATTTTTGTTTGCAAGACCAATTTATTCCAATACAAGTTATCAGAATAAAGCCAATCTCAGATACAGACCTATACAAATCTATTTTAATCCCTATAAGGTTTATAGAAAAGATTTCTGGGAAGACTTCTTTATAAAAAAGGCGACAATGTATCTAAATAGAGAAAAACAAAATATAGATCTAGTAATAGGACATGGTTTAAATGCAATCCCTGGCATTAACGTGGGGCTACCTACTGTAACTACAATGCATGGAGTAGATCGCTGGATATCAAATCCGCCAAAACTGAGAAAAATTCTTTTAAGAAAGTCGAATAAGATAATAGCGATAACAAAAAGGGTACAATCACAGTTGATAGAAAAAGGGGTGGATGAAAAAAAAATATCAGTCATTTATAATGGCGTTGACTTTAATGATATCGATAATACAAAACTTAAATCAAAAGATTTCTTGGAAAAATATGGTATAAATCCTGATAAAAGAATAATTCTTTCAGTCCATAATTTCAATAAAGTAAAAAACACGATGAGAATCATACAGTCTTTCATTAATATAAAAAGAGGTTATGATGACTATCAACTGGTATTTATTGGTGACGGCCCTGAAAAGCGGTATTACGTTAACTATATCAAGAGAAAAAAGATTAAAGATGTTTACTTCATAGGAAAACTTTTCAAAACAGATCTCTACCCCTTTTATAAGGTTGCCGATGTGTTCCTTATGCCGAGTTTAAGAGAAAGCTGGGGTATCGTTTTTTTTGAAGCAATGGCAGCAAAATGTGCAGTAATTCTTAGTAAAAATTGTGGTGTTACAGAAATCATAGAAAATAACAAAGATGGGATAATTGTCGATCCAAATAGCCAGCCAGAGATTGATAATGCATTAAAAACTCTGATAGATGATGATGAGTTTAAAAAACAGTTAGGAGAAAATGGATACAAACTTGCTCGGACATTGGACTGGGAGAATCAAGGAAAAATATTATGGAAGGAATTGCAAGAGTTTTTTAACTAATTCGAGAAAGTTCACAAACAAATCAATACTTAAATATTTGAAGGAATTGGAGATAGATTGAAGGCTTGTTTACAAAATGTAGAAGGTAATGGTGATATCCTATTCTCTCAATTATTGTCCCAACATTTAATCGAGCAAAGTATCTGAAGGCCACTCTTGAATCTTTACTTCAGCAAAAATATAAAGATTTCGAAGTTTTTATCGTCGACAACGGACCTTCAACAGACAAAACGAAGGAAATTGTAGAATACTCTGCTAAGAACGATAATCGTATTCACTATCTTTCAATAACTCAGAAAGGGTGTATTTTTGCACGAAATATGGGCATTGAAAATGCAAAAGGAGAAATATTTTTAACTCTTGACGATGACGTTGAATTCTTAGAGCCAGATACTCTACAAAAACTCGTAAATACTTTTAAGTCAGATAATAAGATCGGAATTGTGGGATCTATTGAACTCAGGGAACCCAACCAAAGAGTTCCAAAAGGTCCAGATCCGCTTCCTGCTGAGACCGGTCGGATTTCTCAAAATGGTGAGTTCAATACGGCCTTTGGATGGATTGAAGGTCATGGAATTACTGAAGTAGATCACGTAAGGAGTGCATTCATGGCTATTCGAATGGATCTATTTAAATTAGTTGGCAGCTTTGATGAAATATATGATGCAATGGGGCTGGGATTTCGTTACGAAACTGACATTTGCATGAAAATTAAGAAAATTGGGTTCAAAGTCGTCGTGAATCCTGAAATTAAGATATGGCACAAAGTAGCAAAGCGTTCTCACGGATTTGAGAGAGGAAAAGGCTTTAAATACTTTTATTACGCGAATAGAAATCATATTTTTTTCATGAGACGGTTTTTTTGGAAGAAAAACTCTTTTGAAAAACTTATAATGGATATTCTTAGAGGCACAAGGAGATGTCCAGGCATAAAACAAGGAATCATCAGAATGAGAAATGATTTCAATTTTATGTGGCCTATTTACATCCTTGCATCAATATCAGGGAAAATTCTAGGTTATTTGAGGTACTCAAAATATGGCTCTTAGAAAAATCTTGATTACTTGCGATAATTATTACCCCGTCCCAGGCGGAATTCAGCAATATGTCCGAGGACTCGGATTAGAATTAAGTAAACAGGGGTACAAAATTAATATCTTGACAAGTTCGGTTGAAGGTCAACGCAAAAGAGAAAAAATGCCAGAAGGACATGTCATTAGAACATCACTAATGAACAATGCGATATGGCATCCAGAAATTGTTTTATCAAAATGGAAACAACTTGCATCGCTAATTAGTTCAATTAAACCAGATATAGTACTTGCTAACAATCATGCATCAGTAGCAATTATCAAAGCGGCGAAATCTTTAGGAATTCCAGTTATCCATTGCTGTCGGGGGTGGGGGTTACTTTGTCCTTTAAAGGTTAGGTTGATTAAACCAGAAACTGATGAACTTTGTTTCAATGAACGATCATTTGAAAATTGTTCAGTATGTGCTAAGAGAAAAGGGAAGCTTTTTGAGTATAGTGATAAACTAGAACATTCAAAACAGGAGCTTTTCTATGGAAATCAGATTTCTTTGAAACGAAAATTGAAATTGTTATTAAATTGCGTTTCTCCTATTCCCATTCCTAAACTAAAAGCGATGCTTTCTTTAAAGGCGCTCAAATCCTTGATAGATCGCTATGACCAGTATCAATTAATTCTAGAATCTGCAGACAGAGTTATATCTCTTTCAAAAATGTATTGTTCCTTTTTTGATTCTAAAAAAGCAGAAGCAATACCTACAGGCATAGATGAAGAATTTTATCATCCAGTTGATGAAACTTCATTTCTAAATAAACTCAATATAATAGAACCATATGTTCTTGTTACGAGCCGTATTCATCATAATAAAGGTCAAAAATGGGCTGTTGAGGCGCTGAAATATCTATCTACTGATATAAAACTAGTCCTAGCTGGCAAACTTAAAAACAATATACACACCAGAGAGATTGTTGAAACAATAAAGCAGTTAGATCTTGAGGACCGGGTTGTTTTTACCGATTTTCTAATGCCGAAAGAGTTGAAACAATTATATTCAGGGGCTATCGCAACAATCGTTCCTTCAATATGGGCTGAGCCTTACGGACAAGTTACTATTGAAGCAATGGCTTGTGCTTGCCCAGTGATTATTACAGAGAATTCTGGTTCTGCTGAAGCCGTGGATGACGGAGTTGATGGTTATATAGTTCCACGAAAAGATTCAAAGGCAATTGCTTGTGCAATAAAGATGATACAGAAGAAACGTGATGAGTTCGGACAGAAAGCACGTGAAAAAATCCTGAAAAAATATGCTTGGCCAATTTTATCAAAAAAAATAATCGGGATTTTTCGCGAAGTATATTGAAAAGTGATCATGATAGCGAAGTATTTTCGTTTAAAAATTTTGAAGAGAAGGAAAGTAAGAATGAGCAAAATCATTAGGGTTTTTCTAAAAAGAATAGATCGGATTGTACAGACTTTTTGTTTAAAAAGACGCGAACTACATACGATCCTTTTCATAATTACTGTTAATTTCTTGTATTTCCTCATTGTGTTTTTAAGTTATTTCTTAATATTAGATGGGAGGTGGGCATTTTACGGAAACCCGCTTGCATGGCTTGCTGAATGGATTGATTATAATACAATTTTAAGAAAAGCAGTTTCAAATCAGTTTACTTCATTGAGGTTTCCTATCTTAGGTTCATTATATCTATATTTGGTTGGACGCGCTGCTCTTATCAGCAGCACCTTGGTTTCTTCAGTTCTTTTACGTCCAATTTTCTATTTATATATGGGTCTATTTAATGTACTTTTTGAGATTATTACCGTTATTTTAACAATGAGGCTTGTTTCTCGCTATTTTGGACAGATTTATGCCTCTAATATCACATTCATCTTCATTTTATTACCAATAGTATGGTGGACAACGATTTGTCGATGGGATCTGCTTCCCTTAGCTCTTACAGTTTGTACTATATATTTTGCAGTGGAAAATAAGGCTTGGTATGCGTGGTCCTCGCTTACTATTGCCGTTTTGGCGAAATTATATCCAATAATTTTCGCAATTCCCTTATTGTTTTATTACTTCGAAAAAAACGGTGCTAAAAAAACGTTAATTTATGTATCGAGCATGATCATCGTGACAGTGCTTATTTATATTCCATTTTACTTAATTTACGGATGGAATATTTTTAATGGAGTTTCTCAGAATATAATTGTAAATGCTTCTCGATCTTCAATTTGGTATTGGATTTCTATCTTATGCGGAGAAAAAGAAAAAGCTTTATTATTTTCAGTCTCAGGTTATATTCAAGCAGCGGTTATTTTCTCATATGTTCTTTTGGATTATTTTCATGAAAGAAATCAAGAGAACCCACTAACTGTAGATAAGGCCCTACTAAAAAGGTGCTCAATTGTTATTTTACTTTTTTTGGTGACCTTTAAGTTTAGTAAACCACAAGGCATAATGTATGGATTGCCATTAGTAATATTTTTCAGTAATAGCTTTAAAAAGTTCTTTTATTTTCTTATATGGCTTATAACTTTGCATGTAGTTGCGTATCCGAGAATTATGATTTACGCATATTTGAGGGTTAAACCTTCGCTTACAATATATATTCTTATTGGGATCGCATTCCTTACTCTTTATACAGCAGTTGTTGCTCTAATTCTTTTTAACAAAAATCTATTTGAAAATGACATTCAAATTTTGAGTGAAAGAGATTTCATAATAGAGTTACACAATTATGTAAAAAAGATTAAGAAATTTCTAATGAAATGAAGAAGAACCTAAAGGATGTTTATAATGAAGTTAGAGAAATACGATAGAAATATGCTTTTGGTCGTTATAATTAGCACGTTTATCAATTTTTTAGCCCATGTTTATGATTATGTCTTCTACAAAGGCAATTTCGTCGTTAATGGTTTTAGTGCTTATTATGATGTTCCCGAACATTTGCTTTATACGATGGAACTTCTAAGAAGTGAACATCCCTTTCCAAATCCAATGGCTGCTGGCTTCGCGATAAATTACCCGATAGGTCTTCCCCTTCTGATTGCAATTTTTGTAACAATAACTGGGGCTCCTGTTCTCCAGGTATTTAGAGTTTTTTCCATCATTTTAAATATTTTTATTGGATTAACAAGCTACATAATGGTCTCTTCACTTTTTAAAAACAAAAGAATAGGTTGCTATACTACATTTTTCATTCTCTTTTCAGGTGGATTTTTTTGGACCACCTATTTATTCCCGATCTTGAATTTAGGCCAAAGTGGATTTTTATACGAATTCCTGAGAGTGGAGTACAACTATTATACTTCTTTGATCAGTGTCAACCTTTTTAGACCTTTGTCAAGAACTTTCGGATTCGGACTATTTTGTTTTTATTTTTATTTTCTAAACATGTTTTTAAAATCAAAGAAAATTAAGTATATGCTTCTTAATGGGCTCCTATTAGGCATACTGCTTAATACATCGCCTGGCATGATAATTGAACTCTTTATTTTATCAATAATGGCTTTATTGTATTTTAAACCGCCTCTAAATAATAGCTTAAGATATTTTTTAACATTACTAATTTCATTATTCCTGTTTTCTATCCCATTATCTTTTGAACTTGTCGCCGGGGCTTTGACAGGTAAAACAATAGTAGGTGTTGGTAGGTATCTATCTCCCCTGTTCTATTTGCCATTTTTTGGGATCGCTTTTTTTTTAATGATCATTGGTGTGCTATTCTATCCAATGAAGGAAAAAAAGATCAGAGATTTTTTTCTTTTATGGCTAGCTATTGCGTTAATTCTCGCTAATATTCCCCTCATTGGGACAACATATCAGGCAGCCATAATTGCTTTATTACTAGCGAATACACATGTTTTTACATTATTACTAAATATTCCCGTCTATATATTTTCTAGTTTAGGTTTAGTCAAAATTCTTGATTTAAAACCAGTTAGATGGCCAATGAGATGGTTCAGCTTTAAACGTTACGGAATTCTTCTTGTAGTACTAACTTGTTGCTTTTCCACATTACTATTAATTTACATTAGAGGCTACAAAATACGCGCAGGAAGTATGGCAACCGAAGAAGAATATAATGCGCTAATGTGGGTGCGTAAGAATACCAAAAAAGATGACTTATTCTTGACATTCCATTATATAAATATGGAACAAACAGAAATTCGAGGAAAACTTGTCAGAGCTGGTAGAGGTCATTCATGGGTTACAATCATTGGCGAAAGGAGAGTTCTTTTGAATTTGAAGTCAGTATTTCTTTCAAGAGGAATTAATCGTAGTGAACTTGTTGTGATTGCATCTGACATTGATTTCATATATACCTCAACTAATGAACAAAAAACCATTCAATTGCTAGAATCATATTCTGTTTCATATATCTATGTAGGACCAGATGAACAGGAACAATATGAAGTTGCTATGAACAAGTTTGGAAATCAGAAATATTTTGATAATGTTTATCTGAATGATTTAGTTACGATTTACAAATTAAAAACCACTTGATTTAATGTAAAGACCCAAAACTGTGATATAGGCCTTTAAAATCTTGTTCTAGCAATAGAAGTCGTGATGAAGACAGCAGTTCATAAAGGAATCATGAAAATAGCCTTAAGTTTTGCTATACAGAATATAGAAATCTAATGATTTTTTTTACTACTATAAAAGTGTTCATTTTCTCACCAACTTGAAAATGACATCGCAATTTAAATGAATAGATTTCATGGCGTAATTATATAATTTTGTAAAGAGGATTAAATTCTTCATATTAAATAAGGAACTTGCTTCTTAACGTACCAATGTACCCATCCAAAGTGATTTAGTCGGTATTTTGGCATACAACAACCATCGCTGGAGCATAATTGCGCAAAAGTTTGGTTGGCAGGTGAAGGTAGTAACCACCAGGAAATAAAAACCTATAAATGCCACGCCACTTTTTAATCAAAAAATATTTTTCTGCCCAGTATAGCCAAAAGTTTCGTGATTTTTTGTGGACATGAGTTGGATCCTTGTCCATGATTTTAATCAATAGTCCTGTGGGACCGTCATAAACAGGAACTGAGAATATAAAGTGTCCAGAAGGACTCAAATTTGACTTCACAGCATTAATGACTTTGCTTAAATCCTCAATATGTTCAATTACATCAAATGCGGTAATTATATCAAAGGAATGATTAAACGGAATTTTTTCAATGTCAGATTGAACCAGATTGGAGGAGATTTCTGGATTTTTCTGCTTCGCCTGAGAAATTGCATAATTACTTGTATCAATGCCAAAGCATTTATAGTGTGGGTGTAGTTTGGAAAGAAAGTTACCTAATCCACACCCCACATCTAACACAAATTGATTTCGCGTAGTAACTTCTTCTACTAGTTTGCAATAAAAAGCCATTTTGGTGGGGGGATTTTGTAAATCATAATTTTTATATACACAATGAAAGTATTCGGCATCAAACCTATGGTTTTTCATATTCCCAACCTTCTTTTGATAAGCAAAACCATAGTGTTTTTGATAGTGGCAGGTATATTCATCTTGCTTTTGCCTTTCTTACTGTCATACCGTAAAATGAGTGGAACCTCTCCAAATGTAATATTGGTTTTCCTAAACTTTAAGAGGATGTCCACCATGCATTGAAATCCATCCTGATCAATGAAACTTTTCCCGTATCTGTTAATAGCGTTTTTAATGACTTTTGAACTATAAGCCCGATACCCGCATGTATAATCCCTGACACCATTGATAGGCATTATTAAGCGAAATAACCAAGACGCCCCAAAACTAAGAATCTTTCTGATTAGGGGAACTCCTATGGTTTTTGATCCGGGTTGAAAACGTGATGCAATCACTACGCAATATCCCTCTGAAATCATTCTAACCATTCTTATAATAACTTTTGGAGTGTGGGTATCATCGGCATCCATTGTGATAAGGATGTCCCTGTCAGAAGCCAATTTTGAGGCAGTATAAAGCCCATCACGAATTGTAGCGCCTAGTCCCATGTTTTTATCATGTTTTTCAAAGATTATCGGCATTTTTTTTGATCGAGAACTAACAATTTTCTCAGTAGAATCATTGCTTCCATCGTCTATCAAAATAATTTCATATGGGGTAAGAGAAAACTTATTCATTGTTTCTTCAATTCTGTCCAATAACCGTCCGATGTTTCCTTCTTCATTATAAGTAGGAAGTACTAAGAATACTTTTCTCTTCATTTACATAGCCCCAATTCAAGAGCATTATTGATTTTCTAGATTTGTTTAACTATATCATTTATTGAACCCTTCTCATAAACTCCTGGGGCACCTCACCTTTTTACTGAACAATTATTGAAAGAAATACTTTTTGGCTATTGAGATAGGTCAACTTAATAATTCTCCATTTAGGTTTTTACGTCTCGATTTTATAGCAGTCTGTAAGCCTATTTAATTAGATCAGATTTTTCCATAAATTATTTATCTCCTCTTTGAAAAAATGGAGCCTTAATTAGAGAAGACAGATATGGACTATACAAAATATTCTTCGAAGTTTGTGGAACAATTTAAAACTTTTAAAACAATGGAAATCAATATACGTATTCAAGGATATTCTATCAAAATTCAAAAAAGAAAGTTGCTGCTCTTACAGACAAAAACGCTCCCTATCTTGTCTAGAATCGATCCTAATTTAAATTATCATTATACAAGTTTCTTGTTAGAGGAAATCAGATGAAATTAGAAAATGTTTATTTAAATGATTTAGTGAAAAGCTAAAGAATAAAATCTACATGATTTCATGTGAATACTCAAAACTATTGAAAAGACGTTATGAGATTTATTCGAAAAAAAAGATGTAAAGTTATAGACAGTGCAGATAGACACATTAAATGTAGCCAAAAATCCTATTAATCCAAACAGCAAAATCAGAGGATATTAGATATGCCTACTCGGAAAGTGTTTATTTTTTCGCCAATTCCTATCTTTCCGGCAATTGCGGCTAACCAAAAAGATATTTTGGGCCATGTCTTGTTATTCAAAGAACTAGGTTACGATATTACTCTTTTTTGCTACAATAGGGAACGATATCCGACTGATTTTGATCTGAATCGACAAAACGCTCTTAAATATGGCATAAAAATTGAATTCTTGAAAAGAAAGAGAGAACAAGACAATATTTATACCTATTGGTATCAGGTAGGACCTCTTGTTAATGTTCATGCAATTCGAACAATACAGTCTCACATTGAGAGCGAAAAACCTGATATACTTCTTTTTGAATATACTCGTTTTGCTTATTTATGTTCGTTATTGAAAAAAGGCGATGCTAAAATAATATTTAGAGTTCATAACTTCGAACTCTTTCATAATTATGATAAAGCGAAAATAAATATGGGAGATGGGTTATATAATTGGTTAAAAATGATAAAAAGGGACTGGCGCGTATGGCTAAGCATTTTATTCGGTGAAAGGCTTATGTTAAAGCTGTCTGACGAAATTCTTTGCATTTCTTGGGGGGATTTTGAATTTTATAAAAGAATATTCCTTACAAATAAGCCAATTTACTTCCCTCTATATCTCGGAGAGTTCACAAAAGTTGATGTGAAAGACAAGGAAACTCTTGATGTGATTTACATGGGGGGCAATTTCTCTAACAATGTGAATCGTAGTGGTGGCGACTATCTTGTAAAAAAAATAATTCCATTAGTCAATAAGAAACATCCAAAAAAGTTTAGATTCCATATAACAGGAAGAGGAGCAAGAGAAGTCTATGATATGAAACAAACAGAAAATCTTATTGTCCACGATTTTGTTGAAGACATAGAATCTTTGTACAATAAAATGGATATTGCTTGTATTCCCATAAAAGCAGGGAGGGGTTGCAAGATAAAAATGTTAGAGGCACTTAAGAAAGGTGTTCCTACAATTGGTTTCAGGAGAACTTTCTCAGGAATTCCATATATAGCAAATTCTTTCATATTTGCTGAAAATGCAAAAGATTACGTAAAAGCATTTGAAAAACTTCTTTCGGTATCTATTCGTCAAGAGCTATCTCGAAATTCACAAAGAGAAGTTGATATTCTCACGAACAAAGAACGTCTATTGTCTTGTTTACGAGATTTAGGATTTTGATTTATCCACAATATAAACTCCAAAGGAAATATTTAGTCTTATAAAGCATTCGACAAATGCAGAGTGACTAACAAATTAAGCCACATAATAGAATCATTAATATGAAGATCAACGTTACAGAAACAACAATTTCAGTTATCTGTAGAGATGCATATCCTTTTGTAAATTCAGGATCTCCAAAATTGTAATCTTTTCATTCAGATTGAAAAAACTAAAACTACAAAATGCTTTAATTAGTTAGCATATCCTGATGTGTTAGAAAACTTGAAAATCTATATATAATATGATTTTAGGAAATTTCTTGAGATATCTAAGATGCTGGACATATTAAACGAACTGAAAGAAAAACTTCTCTTTTTTTTGAATAAGATGAAGGGGAAAAACGGATTTTACAAATATTCGCTCTCTGGAGATTTATACGATGAAAACGTACATTGGGGGCTTGGAAACTCCGTTTTTGCTTTAAAGATATATTATATGATTGATGCACTCAAACAAATCGACATAGATGCGATTTATGACTTCATTGTTTCATTTCAAAAATCAAATGGTTACTTTTACGATGATTATCTACATAGAAGAACACTTTCATGGGGAAGGATTTTTCGCTCATTAAAAAAACTTCGCTTACGAAATTTACTCAGAGGAAATGAAAAAAGGGCTGAAACTAGACAATCCTTTTCCACACTTTTTATGATTAATAAAAAACCACCTATTCCTTTTCGGAATTTTCCAAAATCAAAGAAATCTATAGATAAATATCTCTCTTCCTTAAATTGGAATATGCCATGGAACGCAGGCAGTCATTTTAGTCATTTAGTTTTCTTTTTATTTAATATGAAGAAATTTTACCCGAACCTTTTTGATTATGATGTTGACAAACTGACCAATCATGTCCTAGAATGGTTAAATAGGCGGCTTCAAAGGAATGATGGAAGTTGGTATATAGGAAATACGACATTGAGCCAAAAGATTAATGGTGCTATGAAAATAATTACAGGATTAAATATAATGGGCGAGCCAATTAATAATCCAGAGAAACTCATAGATTTGGCTTTAAATGCGATAAACAATAGACAAGCATGCGATAATTTTAACATCGTCTATGTTCTGTATAACTGCGCAAAAACGCTCAATTTCTCCTATAGACAGCATGAAATTGAAGAATTTTTCAAGGAAAGGTTAGAAATCTACCGCCAGTATTATTATGAAGATATTGGTGGATTTTCTTTTTATCCAAATAGATCAGATAGTAGTTATTACGGAGTAAAAATAACAAAAGGATTTAATGAACCTGATATTCATGGAACTGTAATGTTTACATGGGGGATAGGTTTCATCTTAGAAGCTTTAGGCATAAATAAAGAAATAGGTCTGAAATCATTCGAACCATAAGATTTTTGTTTAAAAATAAGGAATGAATTCTTACTCGAATTAAAACTTTACAAATGAACCTGCTGGTTAAAGAAAGCATCCTGACCTGTAAGATATGAGCAATAGTTAACATGAGTGAAAGATATGTATAAAGTGTTTTTAACAGGCGGCGAACCAATTAATTGGGCAACTGATGATGACCTCAATCTCTTACGCAAATGTTTATCACCGTTCTGTGAATTTACCAATCTTCAAAATTGTGATGTTATTCATTCAGTGAACTGGTATTGGCTAAGAGATATTGATCCTAAATATCTTGCGGAGAAATATGTAATCGCACACATCCCGCATGACGTTAGACATATGCTAATGCGTTCAGAATATCATAGGATACTGCCGTTTGTGGACAAATGGATTGTGATGTCCAAAAGGGCTAAGAAAATGCTTAAAGGTATAGGTTGTGAGGCGAATTATGTACCATATACTGTTGACTTGGAGATATTTCACAAAATAAATGGACGAGACGAAAATTTAGATGAATTTCGAAGGAAATATAGTATACCTAATGATAAATATCTCATAGGGAGTTTCCAAAGGGATACTAAAGCTAAAGATCTTAAAACACCTAAATATATGAAAGGACCTGATGTTTTTTTTGAGATAATCAAAAAACTCTATCAACAGAAAACAGATATTTGTGTAATATTAGCTGGACCGCGAAGGTTTTGGCTTATCAATCAATTTTTAAAATATTCAATTCCTTTTGTCTATATCGGAGAGAGGCTAAAGGAACTGAAAGATGATATCTTTATTAATAATCTTCCACAAGAAACCATCAATTATCTCTATAATATAATTGATCTTTATCTGGTAACCAGTCGCATAGAAGGTGGACCAAAAGCCCTGACAGAATGCGCTGCAACTAAATGCAAGATACTTAGTACAAATGTTGGTCACGCTGCTGATATTTTGGAAACAGAAACTATCTACTTTGATCCAATAGAAGGAATCGACCTAATAGTCAACGATATTGAAAATAATAGTTTGTTAAAGTTCATTGAACCTAATTATAGAAAAATATTAGAAGAACACACCCTGGAGAAAGTGAAGGGATATTGGGAGCGCATTTATCGTGAATTGACTAGCAGAAATGTACGAACAAAAACTGTTGGTAGACAGAAAGTTGAAGAAACAACTGAAATACCCTTTTTCGATCGTTTACATAATAAGTTTAGAAAACTTGGATTCATCACAATTTTACATACTTTTCATAAGCCACCTTGGGGTGGTGGCAATCAATTTCTAATTGCTTTGAAGAAAGCAATGCAAGCTAAGGGATGGAAAATCTCCACCAAACTGAGAAGCAATAATAAGATTTGTCTATTTAATTCTTTTTTATTTGATATGAACATCTTAAAGGATTCTGGAGTAAATTATAACCGTATCTGCATGATAAATAGAGTGGATGGACCCACATTTTTAGTGAGGGGTAAGGATAAAGACATAGATGATGCGATATTTAAACTTAATGAGATGGTAGCTGATTTTACTGTATTCCAATCTTATTGGAGTTATCAAAAAACTATTGAAATGGGGTATACTCCAAAAAGACCCATAGTCATTCCAAATGCAGTAGATCCAACAATTTTTCACAGTAAAGGACGAATTCCATTTTCTTCAGACAGAAAGATCCGCTTAATCTCTACAAGCTGGTCACGTAATCCACGCAAAGGATTCGAGGTATATAAATGGATTGAAGAAAACCTAGATTGGAGTAGATTCGAATATACTTTTGCTGGTAATACTCCCTTTGAATTTGAAAATATTTGTCATATTCGTCCTCAGCCTTCAAAAGCACTGGGAAGCATATTGCGTAATCATGACATCTACATTACTGCTAGTAAGAATGATCCTTGTTCAAATGCCCTTATTGAAGCTTTAGCATGTGGCTTACCCTCACTTTATCTGAATGAAGGAGGTCATCCTGAGATAGTAGGATATGGAGGACTTGGATTTAACAAAAAGGAAGAGATTCTGCCGTTATTAAATCGCTTAGTGAAGAATTATGAGTTATATCAAAACCTAATTTCAATTCCTACTCTGGATGAAATAACAGAGAAATATCTATCACTTTATAAAGTGTGGAAGACCTTGAAGAACGTCAATTAACTTTAATGCTAGCTGCAATAAAAGATAATAGCTTTCAGTATTGTTTATTAAAGGCTTTTAAAACTCTTGAGTGAGACTGAAAAGATCAAGTCCAAAAAGGGAGCAGACAAATGAAGTTATTGATGATTGGATTTGATGGACTGGAGCCTTCCATGATCACCAAATTTCCAACATTTAGAAAATTTCGAAAGAAAATCCACCTGTTACGTACTGTGCCAAGTACAATGACTGAGGAGGCGTGGGGCGCGATGTATACAGGCAGATCTCCTTCAGAGATCAACGTTATCGCCCTGTCTCGCGATCCAGATAGAGTTTCAACGTTAAAAGGGATCGGTGCACAGACAATATTTGAGGCTTTAGGAGAAGCAGGATTACAAATTGGATGTATTGGGATGCCAATGACGTTCCCTGTTAAAAATATCGATGCTTTCATGGTTGCCGGTTTTCCGATTACGGCTCCTCAATATCGGGATGATGATGAGTATTTCTACCCGCCTTCTATCAAAGAAATCGTCTTATCAACCTATTGTGCGTACTTATGGGCTAATGAGAAAATACCTCCGCGTAAAGAAGCTGTAACATTTGAAGCGATTGAGCATTCAATTGAAAGAGAATTGGAAAAAATAACTTGTATTCGCCAAATATTGAAGGAACTTGATTATTCCGATTTGGATTTCTTAGCAATTGGTTTTTCTTTTACCGATATTGCGGCTCATTGCCGCAGAATTTTTCCCATTGATCAAACTTATAAAGCAGCAGACAAGGCGCTAAAAGAGATTTTTAAGTTCTTTGAATTCGATAATTTGCTAATCGTCAGTGATCACGGATTAGCTATGGTGCCTTGGAGAGGAGAACCATTTAGAGAAAACCCTGAAACTACACATCGCCGGTATGGGACATTGATTTGTGTAGGAAAGGATATTGAACTCGCACTAAAACGAATCAAAAACAGAAGATATCTACAGTTTATCAGGAAAATGCGAAGCCGTCCAATTTCGTTCATATTAAAACTTATCCGAAAACTAAAGCGTGCATGGAAATTTAGAGAATATGGGATATTGTTTTATCTACTTAATTCTTTCGATATCACTGATGTGTATAGTCTTATAACCCACGTCTACGGACTCCCACAGGAATCAAAACTTGTGAAGCAAGAAGGTGAATACACTGAGGATGAACTCCGGTCAATCAAGAATCAGCTGGAACTCTTGGGATATATGTGAACTTTGAACAAGCGCACTAGTGATCAATTTTTATTAAAATATCCTCTAATTAAAAGAACGAGCAAATTAAATTCTTGAAATGTTATTTAAGTGAGGCTAGATTGATCTGAGTGGTTTGATTATGATCAATGAACCGATTATTAGTGTAGTAACGGCAGTTTATAACAGCGAAAAATATGTTCGTGAAGCTGTAGACAGCATTCTCAATCAGACTTTTAGAAATTTCGAGTTTATTATCATAAATGATGGATCTACCGATAAAACACAAGAAATTCTTGAGTCTTACAATGACCCACGCATTGTTCTGACTCATCAAAAACATATGGGGCTTACAAAATCATTAAACAAAGGAATCGCTCTAGCAAAGGGAAAATACATTGCACGACAAGATGCTGATGATATATCACTGCTGGATAGGCTCGAAAAGCAAATCGAATTTTTGGAACTTCACAAGGATATTGCACTCCTTGGTACTGCAGCTAAAATCATAGATATCAGAGGCTTTTATCTAAAAACAATCAAATACCCAATAGACCACTCTTCTCTAAGGATCGCTATTAAACATTCTAATCACTTTTGGCATGGTTCGGTGATGTTCAGAAGGCAAAGCTTTTTTGAATTAGGAGGATATCGAGAAATACTCTTTACAGCACAAGATTACGACCTATGGTTGAGGTTTGTGGAGAAATTCAAGGTTGCAAATCTATCAGATCCTCTCTACAAATATCGTCTTAACTATCTTTCACTTTCCTTCAAAAAAATTGTTTATCAAAGGAGAATGGCAATATTTGCAAGAGAATTGGCTCGTGCAAGAAAAGAAGGGATTGAAGAGAAGTTGATCATCAATGTATTGGAGAATTTCTTGAAACTACCCTTGAGCGTAGCTGAAAAGAGAGAACTCATTCAAATTTACAACCCATGGGGTCGATTGTTATTGAGACATAAAAAGAAAAACCAAGCCTTTTTATTGATGAATGAGATTTTTGAATATCATCCTTCTAGTCTATTTAAATTACTTTTTAAAATCACAAAAACGTTCAAGTCAGCATTCTTTCTTGAGGTGCTTATAAGAATGTGGTTCTTCCTTGAGAAACTTAGAGGATTAAGAAAAACGTCACAATATTTTGAATACACTACTGTCCCTCTACTCCCGCTAGATTTTTCTTATTAGCATCTGTCAGTTTTAATCTACTTTCCAAATTATCTGAACCATTGCTTTAGTCTTACTATCGCTCTAAACGAGAGATATGCAGCAGCATTCAATAGAAGAAAGATCGCTGCAAGCGCTATTCCGAAAAAGAGACCTGGAATTGCACTATTTATAAGCGTATAGGGATTCATCTCACCAAGGCGCATTAATCCTCTTGCTAACACTGGAATCATAATTATATACACAGGCGTGCGTAACCTTCTTGAGAGTTTCCTGGTTATCGTTAATGGAACCACAGAAGCGAAGAAGAGCATTATGCCACGTGAGTAATTCCCTAATTCTAAGAACTCAGAGAATGTAAGAAGAAACAGTGATATGTCTGCAGCCAATATTCGAGGGGCTCCGGTTACGGGGCCAATGCCCGATGTAACAAAAACCACTGCCAATCCTATAATGAATGGACCAAAATAGGGGGATACCGTAAGTACACCTATCCCTCCTAATAGGCAAACAAAAAGTGTGAAATCGAGTTTTATGATATTGTTGTTGTGATTAATTAGGATTATTGTAACTATTCCTAAGGCGCTGAATGCAGCACGCAAAAGATTGCCTCCTCCAAAAGAAGGAAACGGTGGAGGAAGGCTTGGAAGGTATCCAACCAAAGTCATTGGATATCCGTCAACAACTCCTGATGCACCATGAACTGCAGGAAGGACTGTTAATAACTTGCCTACAGAAAAGAGAGAAATCATACTAAAAGAAAATACCGCGAAAGTTGATAAAATCGCTTGTAAAAACACTTCAGTCATTGATTTTGTAGATGGAGGTGTCGCGGCTGCAGTTACTACCATTCCAGCAGCATAGAAATGTAACAGGGATAGAAATGCAATAATGGAGCAGGTTTCTATAAATAGTTCAGAAGATGGTTCATATAACCGATGAAGTTTTTGTCTCTGTTTGTATATACTTCCAACATGTCCATTTACACTGTTCAATGGAATTATCCTTAAATTATCGCCCCTTCCAGCATTGAATTCTTTAAGTATCGCTGATGCAAGTGGAGTGCCTTGCTGTTCCTCTAATATTATTAATCTTACACCTGATTCAGAAGATACAATGATATCATCTACGATATATTGCGCTGGATTTGGATGATATCCTACGATGAAGATATCAATTTGTTTCACATCTCGTAATTGATTTAATCGTTTTTGAACTGACCAATAGTGAAATATCTTCGCATGTGGATATTTAACGTGAATATTATCGGATATTTCGTTAAAATTGTCTGCGATGACAACAATTGTTGCATCTGGATTGGGTCCTACTGATATTGATAATGAAACCATTAGCATAGTTGTAAATATATAGAACGCAATAGCAAAGCGCATAGGCTGAATCTGACGAATCATGTAATTGCATTTTTTATAAATGCCTGATCGGGTGATTTTCCTTATACTTCGTTGGAAATATCTTTGTGTAGTTGATATATACATAAATGGGATGATCAGGAAGGCTGGAATTGAGAGAAGCGTCGAATAAATCTTCAATCTCTTGGGTTGATAGGCAATATGTAGATAAAGCCCACTGTTCACTCTCACGGTAAGTTCGCGTTCAGTATATCTGATAGTAGAATCTTCCCTTACTCCCCAGGGAAATCCATACAAAAATTCGGCATCAATTGGCAGTATAAACGACATGTAGTATTGGACATCATAGGAAAGATTGTTAATTCTAATAAATCCAATCGTTGATTCCGCATAGTAGATTTTCATATAATTCCGATACATTATCGAAAGTAAGTTTTGTTCTTCGTATTCTACAGAGATTTTGGCATAGCCTGTCGTTCTCGGGATATTAAATTCTATCACGTTATGACCCCAAACGTCTTGGCCATACTTATACGAAATGAATGATGGATTTCGAATTGCTTTTACTTCTCCAAAGTAGGGAACTGAGAGAACAGGGTTTGTTTCAGGATGTTTTATGATGAATATTTCTGCATCAATGACGGTAGAGGACGTTGGTTCGCCATATACTGCAAACTGATCGCTTAGATAAAACGTCTGAGTTATAAATGCAGTATTTTTCGTAATATCTGGCACTTGGTTTTTTGAATCTGCGGGGACAAGTGTTGTATTATTAACGTGAGAAATAGAAGTCGCGCTGCTATATGACGATAAAACGAATAATGTAGAAATTATAATGACCAATAATATGAAAATTCGCCGTTGTTTCATTCTAACGCCTATTAACTTACTTTCATTTTTTTTTAAGTCTTCTGATTATTACTTTAATTCCAAATAAATCTTTTCAAGTTGTGCTGCTAATTCTTCGTATGTATATTGTCTTGCTTTTTTTCTTCCTGCGTTTCCAAGTGCTTTACTTAATTCTGGGGTAAGAAGAATTTGTTTTATTTTAGAGGCTAATTCCCCATAATCTCCATATTTTACTAAAAATCCTTCTTTTTTGTCAGTCACTACATTTGGAATGCTTCCAGCATTTGTAGCAACAATAGGCTTTCCTTGAGCCATCGCTTCAACTAAAACTTGACCAAATCCTTCGTATCCACTAGGTAAAACAAAAACATCACACGAAGCATAAGCCTGCATTTTTTCTTTAATATTGTAGATCGGATCAAAGATATGTACATAATCTTCTACATGAAGTTTTTTACTTAGATTTTCAAGAATTTTTTTGTAGTTAACTTGGTCTGGTCCTATAATAACAAATTTTGCATCTGGTATATCCTTAATAATATTTGGAACTGCTTTTATTAGGACTTGTGGACCTTTCATCGGATGAAGCCTGCCTAAGTATAATATAATAGGTCCATCAATTCCATATCTCTTCTTGAAAATATCGCCATTATATTCTTCAAGACTTTCTGATCGTATCCCTGAGGGTGTAATCCTTATTTGGTCCTTTTTGGCACCCATTTTTAGAATCGGATCTATTAAAAGACTGGTTCGAATTAAAAGCCTGTCATAACGCCTTAAAACCATTCGCGAAAAATACTTATCAAAAAGCGCTAATGGAATATACTTAACTGGGCGTCGTGGTACAAGATGATGAATATCATAAATCATTAGGACTGTTCTTATATCTTTTAATAGGTTTAATAAGGGTACAAGCATCGCATGCGTCGTTATATAGTCGTATACATGGATTACATCGAATTTCTCTCTCAAAATTCGAAATAGAAGTGTTGGCCAAAACTTTAGCCGATAACTAATATCAAGTAGGATTGGCAGCCGATGAATGTGTATTCCTTCGAAGATTTCTTCCGAAGGCCCTAATGATTTCCCATCTTTAGCATTTACTGTAAAAATGTGAACCTCATGACCTCTTTTGACTAACTCTTTCGAAATATTACGTATATACCACTCTATGCCGCCTATCATTGCAGGATAAAAATATACGCTCACTTGCGCGATTTTCATTTTCTATGAGATCCCTCATTAAATAAATTATATAGATTTAGTGGTATTGATGATGAACTATTTATCTTCTTAAGTGAAATTGATTACTCAATATTGATTATAATTATGTCTCGTAGTGGGATGATCCATTGAATATCACGACATCTGATTCTAGTAATTCGCCTGTAAATGTTTCTGTGATATTATCATTCTATAATGATGAAAATTATGTTAAGGATTGTCTACAATCTCTAGTGATGCAAGACCTGAGTTCATTTGAAATCATTTGTTTATTTGACAAGGGAAGCACTGATCGAACTTATAAAGAGTTAAAGAAATTTGAATATGAACCTAGAATAATCATCTGTGAAATTGATCATGTTGATAGATCCACAGCAAGAAACATTGGGCTTTCGAGATCCAATGGCAGTATAGTAGTATTTTGTGAAACAGACGCGTTATATCGACCTGATTTTCTTTCAACGATATACAAAACAATTAGCAAAGGTTATGATATGGTTCATCCGATTGGAGATGGTCTCAATGTAGCTAATAACCTTACTAGTTTGCTAGAGGCAGAGATATGGGCAAGAAATAGAAAAATGAAAGAAGGCACAAATACGCCTCAATCTGCGTGGGTCTTTAAAAGGCATATACTTGAGGAAACTGGTGGGTTCAAACAAAGTGTAGAAATAGCTGAAGATAGAGAATTATGGGCTCGTGCATCTAAACTTGGTTATACAACTGCTATAACACCTCACGAAGTATGGAGTCATCGTCTTACAGATTCTTGGATACAGTTTTTAAAACGCTCATTCAGACATGGCAGAGGGCGACAGGCATTCATAGACACTTACGGTTTATCAAAAAGAGACAAGATTCGGTTCTTTTTTACACTTTTTGGCACACTTTTTATTCCCTGCTTGATCTGGCTGCTTCAACGCTTTTTTGTATCATTAATCATTGGATTTACGTTAGCATTTGTACTATTCTATTTTCTAATGACAATAAGAGCAAGATATCTTTTCAAAAACAAATTAGACTTGAGAGTTCTTGTTTTGTATCCCCTTTTAATGTTAATTCGCAACCTTTTTTTTAGTTATGGCTTATTAATTTCCGTTGTATCATTATACTTAACTCGTTTTTGGAGAACTATCAGAAAGATTAATTAGTAAATTTACTATCCTCCAACAATTTGAGGGATCTTTCTTGCGAGGTAATGATAAAATAGTTTGTCGACTGGTCAGATCCTTTCCACAAAAAGGTCGAATGACTTTTGGGTTAGAACCGGTATTCTATTTTATTTCCAAAGAGCAGGTCAAACTAGGGGCTGAAGTTCACGTAATTGCTGCAATAGATAAACACACTCCTCAATTAGAATCTCCTGATGGCATTATTGTACATAGAGTAAGAAATCCGTATAATTTCTATGCAATTAAAAAACTAAAGGAATTAGATAAATCAAGAGGCATTGATATAGTTCACACACATGCCACAGCGAGTCTTCTATACAGCCTAACAAGACGTTTTACTACTGTAAAGAAACCATTATTTAATCATATTCACACTACCACACTTGGGGGTATGGCACAGGATATTGCCTCACCTGTACAATATTCATTTTCTGCTGCAATAAGGACAAATTTTTGGAATAAGTTTTCTCTTTTAAGACAAAACGCTATGTGGAAGAGAGCTGATATTTTAATTGCAGTTAGTAATGCAATAAAAGAGGAATTAGTGCAATATTATGGAATTCCAAGCCAAAAAATCCGTGTTATACATAATGGAGTAGATATTGATTTATTTCATAAAGTAAAAGAAGGTTTAAAACTAAAGGAACAACTTGGTTTAAGTGAAAAAAGAGTAGTGCTTTTTGTTGGACATTTTGGTCTAAGAAAAGGTCTTCCTTACTTATTAAAAGCGATACCAAAGGTTTCCAAACGTATTCCGAATGTATTTTTTCTGGCAGTTGGAGGGACACCGAAATGGCTACGAACAGATGTATACTGGAATATACTCAGAGAAAATATCAAAAATCTTAAGATTACTCCTTTTGTAGGATTGATGGATAAGATCCCAAATCAAGAATTACCGAAATATTATTCGATGGCAGATGTTTTTGTACTTCCAACTCTCTATGATCCATGTCCAAAAGTCATTCTTGAGGCAATGGCATGTGAAACTCCTATAATTGCATCGAAGGTTTCAGGAATTCCTGAATTAATCAACGATGAACATGAGGGAATTCTTATTCCCTCAAAAAGCTCAAATCTACTTGCAGATAAGATAATAGATCTCTTAGAGCATCAAGATGATGCCAAACTGATGGGAGAAAATGCAAGGTCACGAGTTGAAAACGATTTCACATGGAATTTATGTGCAAAAAAAATATTACAACTATACAATGATGAATTAGAAGGTGCTTAATTGAGCAGAAACGTATCATCATTGATTTCTGTCATCATTATCACATATAACCGTTGTAGAGAATTAGAGCGTTGTTTGGATTCGTTAATGGCTCAAAAAAATACAAATTTCGAAATTGTTGTAGTTGATGGTGGTTCAACAGATTGTACTATCGATCTAATTAAGCAGTATCCTATTAAGTTCGTTAGGGAATCAAAGAGATCTGGAATTTCAGCAGCACGTAATCTAGGTATTTCTAACAGTAAGGGTGGTATAGTTGTTTTTCTTGATGATGATGCAATAGCTGAAAAGGACTGGTTAAAAAGCCTTGTTAAACCCTTTGAAGACGAAAGAATTGCTGGAGTAAGCGGAAAGGTAATTCCTATTACAAATACTTTGTTCAATCGCGAATTTGCTCCTGATTATGATCAAGGTCCAGATATTAAAGAAACAAAATATTTTGTTGGATGTAACATGGCTTTCAGAAAATCTGCTTTAATTGAGGCTGGTTATTTCGATACGAAAATAAAATATGGTCACGATGAAAATGAACTTTGTTCGAGACTTTTGAGTGCAGGTTATCTTTTAGTCTATACGCCTTATGCAGTAGCGCATCACGACTACGTTCCATCGTTTTCTGCGCTTCTTAGAAAGAAATTTAAGTTGGGAAAAAGTCGGGCATATTTGGAAAAAAAGTTGGGACATCATTCAGACAGTAAAAAAAGAATAATCTATATCATTCTAATTCCTGTTGCAATAGTTGTTCTCTCGCTGGGTGCTGTTTCGTTTTATTTAAGTATGTTTAAGCCATATTTTTGGTGTTCAGTATTTTTAACAATCTGTTACGTTGTCTTACTTACAGCCGTGATTAAATATAGATCAAAAAAATCAATAATAGGCGCTTTTTTAACAATATTTACAGAATTTGTGAGAGAACTCGGGAAGATTTATGGCAGGTTATTCCCTCTAACAGATTAAATTAAAGAAGGCACTATTATGAGCTTCGTATCAATTGTAATTCCTACAAGAAACGAGGAAAAGAATATTGAGACGTGCCTACGAAGTATCCTTAACTTAGATTTTCCCCAAGAAAGGTATGAAATTCTCGTCATTGATGGAAAGTCCACTGATAGAACAGTTGAAATCGCATCGAAATATCCTGTCCGCATTATCGAAAATCCAAAATATAAGATAGGACCTGCACATAATATAGGCGTTAAGGAAGCTAAAGGCGATATTATCGCTTTTACTGATGCGGATGTAAGGGTAGATGTTCATTGGCTTACGTTTTTAGTTGAGCATTTCACTAATCCAGATGTTGGATGCGTAATTGGTGGACAAGCCTGCGTTTTTGGAGACAAATTCATCTCACAGATAAGAGCAGCATTTCATGACTATTATAACGCAAAGGTGTCCAATGCACTTAATAGAGAGCCACACAAAGTAACTTGGAGAAGTATGTCTACCTATGGGACTGCAATTAGAAAGGATGCTCTTATCAAAATAGGGGGATTTGATGAAAGTATTGACTACCCAGACAAGGATATCGGCTATAGACTCTCACAAGATTATCAAATAATTAAGGACAGGAGAGCAGTAATTCGTCATTACCTTAACAAACCTTTCAAAAAGTATTGCAAACAAATTTATCGGACAAGTATCACAGAAGGGACACTATATAGACGATATGGAGTTTTTCTTAATAAAAAATCAATTATCATTTCATTACTGGTCTTAACTTTACTCTTTGGCTATCTATTCTCCCCAATCCTCTTATTTGCATCCGTAATATCCTCTATAAGAGCTTTTGGACTGTTATTTCTACCTATTATTGGATTGATAGGTTATTACTTTATCAAGGGGCTCAAAATTAAAATAAAGCAGAGAATTGGTATAAAAGGACTTTTAGTCCTACCATTTGTTTCACTACTATTTATTATACTGAAAAGCTTTGGAATGATAAGAGGTCTAATACGACTTGATGTAAAGGGAATATATCCGCCAAGAGGCATAAAAATAGAAAGTTAAATTCTCTAACCATGGTTTATTTGATAAAGTAGGTAACTCCAGCCTTCCAGACTATTGGAAATATTCAGTACTAACTCAAAGTGATAGAATTCAATCAAATAGTCCATTAACCTAGGAGTAGATTTTGGTTCATCTATCAGTAAAAACACATTTCTATCATGCTCTAAAAACCAATTGAGTATTTGTTTTAGTTCTTCTTCCTTTCCTTCTATACTTTGATACCATTGAGGGTGATATGTAATATATATTGTGTACCTTTCAGCATAAATTCGTAGTGGAGTTGTCAGTGCACCACAAAGGATTACTGAGTCTTCTTGCGTTGTATTTTTTATTTGACAGACTGCGTCAAGTTTACTCTTTGTGAGCCCCGAACTGCTGGTATTGAGCCATTCTCGATTCGGTAGTAATGGATGGTATCGTACTGTGATCGATAGCACACATAGTATCAAAATCATTGTCGTTAACCCCTTAGTTAAGTTTTTTTCATATGGAATCCCTTTTATGAATCGATAAATTTCCTGTAAGCCTTTTCCTGAGAATATTGCTAAAATAGGAAAAGCTGGGAGCATGAATCGTCCCACAGAGTATATATAGAAGGCATAAGGGGCAAAGGTTGCGATAATGCATCCTAGAAGAAATAGCGCTCTCTTCTGATTTTTTTTGAAAAACACGTAGAACCCAATAAAAGCTATTGGTATAAACACTCCAAAATTCCATACGATCTCTTGTGCATATATGATAATCTGTTGGACTAATCTCTGTAGAGCAAACTCATAATATATCGAAAGAATCCAACTTTGACTTTTTAGAGGAGTACCGAAAAGTAAATTGTTGTATATAAGTGCAGGGCTTGCTACAGTGACTATAGTTCCAAAATAAATATACAGTCTAGCATCAGTAATGATTTGCGGTTTTTCTACAACTATTAATAATATTACGGGAATAACTATAAGGATGTTTGTTGGACGCGTTAGAATAGCATATCCAAAACTAGCGCCAGAAAAAAGGAAAAAACGTATACCATTATTCTTCTTTTGTTTTAGAAGACAAAAAATTGACAAGATTATACAAAATTCAGAAATTATATCGCTTAAAGTAAAGCCACAAAGAATTAGATGTATAGGATTAAAGGCGAGAGCCGAGACAGAGATTGCTGCTATCTGATTTCGCTTTATATCATTTTTAAAGATTTCTTTTGCACAAAAGTATGTTACAAGATTAGTCAAAAATCCAAAAACCACATTCACATAAAGTGCTGCGTTTTTTCCAAATAATATAATACTTAATGCAAAAACTAGCGGTGCTCCAATGGATTTGTCAGCATATACCTTTCCTGTTGTTCGATCATATACATAAGTATTCGGGATTGTTAAGAAGTTTAGATCGGACTTTCCATTCAATAATTCATTCATCAAAGGTATGAGCGGATCCTCATAGTAAAATGACGAGAGTGTGGGATTTTCTGAAAATCGTACTGCCATAAAATAGAACGTTGCGGCGTCTGCCCCGCTTACACCAGCTGGAACTATCAAAATATACTCCAAAGCACTTGTTAACAGGATTATTATAACAAAAAGCATGGGTAGCTTTGATTCTATTTTCTCTTTTTTACAAAATAAGCCACTAAGTTGAATACTGCAAAATAGCGTCCATAAGGAAATCAAGAAGAGAATAGATAATGTTGTACGAATGAAATTGCCTAAAAGTAGATAGAAGATTATTGAAAGTGGTAGCAATACAACAGGTAAAGATGCAAAGATGAATATCCGAAATCTGTGCGTAACTATTTGTATCCTACTTTTTTGAGCAATAATCCATGTTACAAAAGCGAAGCCAAAAGAAATCATTATTGGGATCAATGATAGAAGTCCAAATATGTTAACAAGGTGAATCTCTGCTACAAAGAGATAAAAAAACAGATAGGTTAATAATATGATACTAATTTCTAATACGGCGATTTTTGCAAACTCACCTGGTTTTTCTTCTGTTAATGAGTCATATGATTTCTTATCAAGCAAGAAAACGCCAATTATGGTGTCTATTAGACCCATTCGTCTTACACCGTTAATTCGCTGCAATAATAATACTGTAATTTGTGTTAATCTTCTTCTAAAAACTACATGATTTGGGAATACACTTTTTCATAAGCGCTGGCTATTACTTCCCAATCGTATTCTTTCTCAATTCTATGTCTTGCATTGAATCCTAATTCTTCGGCCAAATTATGATCGGTGAGTAACGCTATCATTCGTGCCGCTAATTGCCTAATGTCCCCAGGTTGAACTAAATATCCTGTTCTTTCATCAATTATTAAGTCCTTTGGCCCACCTATATTTGTAGCTATTGCTGGTTTTCCACATGCCAAGGCTTCTACCAACGCCCGACCAAAAGGTTCTCTCAGACTCGGAAGGACGAAAATATCGCAACTGCTATAAACGGTGATCATTTTATTATTTGGAATTGGGTCAGTATGAAATTTTATGGAATCTTCTATCCCCAAATGACTTGCTAAGTTTTTTAAAGGCAGATGTAGCGATCCTTTTCCCAAAATTACCAGTTTTGCTGAGGGTACCTTCTTTGTTACATACTTCATTGCCTTTATCAAATTTGGTAATCCTTTATTTGGGTGAAGCCGAGCAACTGTCAAAATAAGTGGTGAATTTTCATACCCTAAAGTTTGCTTGAATGTGGTATCATCTTTTGGATAAAACTCTTTAATATCAACACCCGCTGGTATAACTTTAATTTTTTCAGCCAGCGCTTTATTTGTTACTAAGAATTCTTTGGCAGCTGTAGATCTAGCAACTATAGCATCAGCACTCCTCTGAACTATTTTGCATATACTTTTTTCGTAAAGTTGATAAACTTGTTTCCAAGGAGATCTCGGGTAGTAGTAGCGTTCCTGTGTATACATAAATGGGATTCCTTTAACTTTACAACTTAGCATTGCAAACAATGTGACCGGTTGAAAGTCTTCATGAGCATGCACTAAATCATAATCAGATTCAAGGATCTCGGGAATAATGGTTGGAACAAAGGGCTGTTCTGGGAAATCAGATAGTGTAGGTAAATAGATTACTTTAAAACCATCAACGGTTTGTTCCTTTCTTGTTCCAAGCCCAAAATACTTCTCTTTGCTAAAGAACTTCCTCATTCGTCTATTAGAAGTCAAAATGGTAACTTGGTGTCTTTTTGAGAGGGTTTCGGCTAAACCGTACTCATGTTGCTTAAAAAAGGTCGTGAAGTAAGGACTAATTACGGCAATTTTCAATATAGTCTCACTCAATTGAGTTTCTAAGATTTTATGATTGGTTGAATATGGTTTTCTTTTTAAAAATATTATTTCCTAAAATGAGTTATATAATCAAAGCGCTTCTTAATATCAGTTCGATCTTTTTTGTAACGCCTTTCCATGTATATTTCTTTTCAACTTCTTTTCTGGCATTAATTCCTATTTTTTTAGATAGTTTACGGTTTTCCAAAAGGAAAAGTATTGCATTGGCTAAATCTTCTATGTTTCCTGGCTCAAATAAACATCCAGTTGCTTTATCCCTAATAATTGTAGGGATACTTCCACACGAAGATGTGACTATGGGTTTCCCACATGCCATATATTCGAAGAGCTTGATTGGTGAATAGAAAAAGCCAAATTTTCGTGTTTCTGCATAAGCTGATGGATTGTACGGAGCAGCCAGTATATCACATGCATTTAAATAACTAGGAACCTCGTTATATGGAATTAAGTCAGTAAAAATAAAGTAGTTCTCTAAATTCATTTTATGTACCATAGGTAAAACTCTTTCAGATGAATTAGGTCCTATCATCAAAAATCTAACTTGATCAGTTTTTGAAATTACCTTTTTGCTTGCTTTTACTAAGTCCAGGACACCATGCCATTCCGCAAAGCAGCCTGCATAACCTACTATTGAAAGGTTCTCAAGGCCATATTTTCTTCGAATTCTTGTTCCATCTATTTCTGGAGTGAACATCTCAATATTTGCAGCAGCGGTGACAAGTTCTGTCTTATTAAGATATTTCTTTGGAAGGATATCATAAGAGTACGCAATAATTTTCCTTGCTATTTTTAAGGAAATTTCTTTAAAATTTGTCCCTATTATTTCTGATACCATTGCGCGGCTGCTAAAAACACTTGCGATCGTTCCTGCACCTAAGGAAGACCCACGTTCAAGAATAACATCAATTTTATATTTTTTAGCAATTTTAGCAATGATAATTGCAAAGTAAAGAGGAAACACATACTTTAAATATAGCATATAGAGTTTTATGAGGATTGAGCGGAATACTGATTGTTTTTGAACGATTTTCTCTACCATCATATCTTCAAAATCTGAACGTGGCTTAATGGGGAACACAATGCCTCTGTAATATCTATGAACGAATAGATTACCTATTTTTGCAAATTTTCTCTCTGTCTTTGAGAGCCGTCGGCATATTACATGAACTTCATTTCCCAAATTGACTAAATTTTTGGCTATTTCTATCGTATGTGTGCTAGATCCTCTAAAAAGCTGAGGCGCAACATCAAGAGCAACATACGCTATTTTCATAGATTTCTTCTTTTCTATAGCCACTGAAGACACCCAAGATTGGAATCATATGATGCAATCGTGGTTATGATTTTAAAGGTTCATGCGATACTATGCTGGACAAAGTTAGAAAGTATGAAATTTATTTCAATTTGATAAGTATCTTTTTATGGATGCGAGTAAACGTTGAGAAATGAGTTTTCAGTAGCAAAATCCCTTATTATGAAAGCGTGGGATACTGAAAGATACCTTTTTTTGGCGGTAATTCTTACTAATCTCTTCATTCTTTTTCCAGATTTTGTTCGCATTCCTTCTTACTTATTCTTGTTTAACATTGTACCGGGTTGGATATTTCTCAAATTTTACTTACGTATTAAAATTGACAATATTCGAATGGCAATTCTTTCCTTTTCATTAAGTATTATAATTGGCTCACTTCTTTTTCTTATCCAAGCTATAATACTCGGCTACCTCTCTCCTCTCTTTAGTTTATTCTTCTTTGATATATTTCTTCTATTAGGAATATTTTTATCACAATATCGAGAAAATTATGCCTACAAAGGACTTCCTATTTCTAAGCATTCTTTATTGTTTTTACTCGCCCTAAGTGCTTTTAATTTGATCGCACACAGCGTATATTTGCTCACGATCATAGTTTTCTTTCCAGATAGTATCATTTTCGTTAGTAATCCCAGCGATTATTTCATGTATATTAGTTTCATCGAAGAATCACGAAAAGCTATGCCTCCCCAATGGCCAGAGTATTCTGGTACTCCACTCACCTATCCATGGCTTTTCATCATATTTTATTCTGGTATTTGCGAGTTAACAACATTAAATTCGTTTTTTCTCGCGATTATAATGAATGGGATCTTGAGTACAGCACTAGGTTTGTTGATTTTTATCTTCTGCAATGATAATTTCAAAAATGAGCTTATCGGTGTGATTTCAGCATTTTTCTTTTCTTTTGGTACAGAAGCTACGTGGCTTCTTCAGTTGATGCGGGGCACTCCTCCACTTTGGAACTATTTACCTCCACAAATTCCAAGTCCAGGAATTGCTTTTTGTTCGTCATTAGGAATAGATCAGTTTATGAAGGGGTTCATGCACACACCAGCTTATATAATTGCGATACTTTCGTTGTTTTTCTTAAACAAGTTTGTTGAGGAACGAAAGAGGAGGTTTCTCGGCACTTCAATTCTTCTATTTGTGATGTTCCCCTTCTATCATACGCTCATCTATGCTGTTATCCTCATTGTACTCTTAATGTTCGGAATTTTTCTTCTTTTATGGCGTGATTGGAGAAACGCAGTTCTGGTATTTTCAATTAGTATAGTGTCCGCCCTCCCACTTTATCTTTATTGGCAGTTCTTCGCACCTTATTTAATTGAAATTGGCACTTCAAAGCCCGGAAGATTCATAGGACTTAAATTTCTTTATGGAGCCTTCGTCCCTGTGCAATCACTCGCTGCTCTCCTTTCGTATATCGGTTTTGCGATTATTCTCACTATCATTGGCTTTGTGTTTTCAATAAAGAGTACTCGCTTCTTGGATCGTTTTCTAGGGTTATGGCTAATTGTAATTACTTTCCTAATTTTTTTCACCGACTTCAGGGTCGGCAATTTCTATTACTACTGGACGTTTTCAATTCCTGCCATTTTTTATGCCGGAAAGGGTTTAACGAAGATATTTTCGTATAAACTATTTACAGATAAATGGAAGAAGTATGGGATTCTTCTATTTTTCTTCATGGTTTGCATAATCCCAACAATCCAATTGTTCAGCGCAGCTGTTAATTCTCCCGTATACATGACACTCCAACAAGATGAACTTGAGGCATATAGCTGGATTAGAGAGAACACACCAGAAGAATCAGTATTTCTTGTCGCTCCCTCTAACGGAAGTTATCCTCCCAGTCCTATAACCTCTTTTAGTGGACGAAGGATTGTTTTAGGGAATGAGTTTCATGTTGAACCGTATAAATTAAATTATGAACGGCGATACCAAGATGTTCGTGTTATGTACACTTCCCCAGATATTAGTGAAGCAATAAATCTAATGAATGACTTTGATGTGGATTATATCTTCGTTTCAATAAGGGAATATGAAAGTTTTGGAAAAGAGAATTTAATAAAATTCGCAGAGTATCCCCAATATTTTACACCAGTCTTTAATAATGGTTATTGCGACATATATTCATTATCTTAGCTCTTTTAATGCAGAAGTTTTGGTATGGAGATAAAAAAATTAAAATGTCAACTTTTCAGCTTTTTGCACGATTTCGACGAATTTGATACTTAAAACAGCTAAATCATTCTCAGACTATAAACTGTAAATCTATCATTTTTATACCCAAGACTAAGCATTGGATCTGCTTCAAGTCTTGCTTCACACCCAGAGTATAATCCTCTTTCATAAGGACCTACGACAACATAACTTCCCTTTCCTTTCTGAAGCAATTCAAGTCGTAAAGTTGTGTTCTGCGTATTGTAAATTGCTCTTGCATCTTGATTCTTTAATATTGCATGTGCTCTTCCTGAGACTAATGATATTCGTAGATAGACATAGTAATCTTGATCAAGAAGCCAAGTTCCACTAACGGTAGTTAACTCTGTATAAAAGACAAATCGGCTCGTTATTGGCGTGTTTTCGCGAAACCAATTACCAACCGCTGCTTCTTCTGGGCTTAGATATGTCCATTGGGTATGTCCTACAGTAGGCCAAAAACCGTCATGTGCCCATAAAAACCTTGGATACCAGTGTTGTGAGAGATGTTTCTCATAACTATCAAACCGTGTTCTAACATTAGGTACAAATGGATTTGGCATTATAATGAATAAAATGAAAAGAAAAATAGCTACATGCATTTTTTTAATGTTGAATCTGGACAAATAGCTGAAAATGGGCTGAAAGATGTTTATATCATCCAACCTTCTATAGACTTCAAGAATGAATTCAGCAGATAGAAAGCAGAGAAATACAGGTAAAAAATATTCATAGGATTTTGCAATTAGGTTTCGATATAGTGGAGGCAATAGCGCATCCCAATCAGCATGTAAACGTAGTGCAGTAAAGATTAGGGATTGCGGAATAATTACTGGTAGCATCTGTGTTATAAAAACCACAGGCAAGATCGTTAGAACTAATATGCGATAAAAATTCATTTTTTCAGAAAAAAAGGACACGATTATTATGACGAAGGCAAAAGCCTCCAAAAAAACGTATGTATTTAGTACATACAGAAGATCTCCGGTGTAAAATGGTTCAATAAATGGTGTTGCCAGTATTCTTAAGATAATAATTATGAGATAGATCCCAATCAGTATACTCGCAGGATATCTATACTTCTTCAGTTGATCAAGCGGTTTTTTAATTTCAGCAAGATGTCCGATGAGCACTAAACCTAAGAAAATTAGAACAGTTAAAAAAACTACTGCGATGGGTAACACTAAACTTCCTTTGTGAGTACTGGTTCCTAGGATAAACATCCAAATAAGATAAGGAAGCGCAAATATCCACCCAATGACTAGGCACCATGATGTTATCTTCATATAACGGTAACTTTTCGTGATAAATGCAAATATGTAAACCCCAAGTAGAAGGATTAATGATAGAATACCAGTTGTTAAATGAGTAATAATGATTGCACCAAGCGATATGCCGCCTAAAACTAGAAACATCTTATTATTATTTTTATTTCGCTCATAAGCAACGATTGCAATTAATAAACTCATTACAAAGATATAAACAAAGCAAGTAGATCGTGCATCCATTATTCTATTATTTACTTGTGTGAAGAGAAAAAACGCGGATGCTATCATTCCGGTTTTTGTATTCCTAAGCTTCCTGCCAGCGGTAAAAACCGTTAATGGGATAAAAAATGATAATATTATACCAGATACACCTGCAACCTCAACACAAAGTACGTTTGTAAAGAATGTCGCTACAATTATCGTTACCATAGCAAGAACAGCAACTCCTAAAGGGAAGACAGATGTATTATTCAAAAACCCTGATGGAGCCGCGTCAAGTGGAGAGTAAAAGCCACTTACAACTAATCTTTCAGCAGGTTCGATAAGAAATAAGAAATGATCATCATTCATTGCCCAAGGATTTGTCAAATGTAATATTAGACTAGGGATCAAATTCAAGATTAGAATAACGACTAAGAGACCATAGACTAACTGATTACTCCAGATTTCTGACATGAATGCTTTCCATTCTCTAATTAAAATAGAATATCGCTTCTTAACGAATAGTACTATAGTCCAGAATAATGCAAATGCCCAGATTAAAGGAGCAATTATGATACTAAACGGACCAAGGGCTACCATTAGATATGTTAAGAGCATTGATCCAATCAGAACAGCATATATCAGTCTCTCTAAAAAGAATTTAGCCTCTCTAATAATGAAAGTAGAAATTACAAAACCTGGAATAATGAGTAACAGTAGATATGCCACAAATGATAATACTAACAGGCCAATTTGACGTGGTGCCCAAATTAGCAAGTTATTAAAGATTACAATACTAACTTCAGCATAGTTTTCAATTTTCACTCTTGCGAAAGAGAGTATAAAGAGAATTAAAAGTGAAATGCTTGTCCACATAAAGATATTTCGAAAAAAACTAACTCTTTCTTTTGTAAAGAACTCTATCACATCCTTGCAACTCTTCAACATGTATTATACTCTGATTAATATGTGAAAACATATTTTCTGCAAGGTAATGTGACTTCAACACTGCATTAACTTTATATTTTTTCCGTCGTTGCTGTGATGATATTGATAACCAATGAGTGAGATTGTTTCTTGAAAGTTAGTGAGAGTATGATCTACAACAAAATTATCTCTAGGCTTATCAGTCCTGAAAAACTAATTCTTTACGTCATCCTAATTCTTGCTGTGATTCTTAGGATCAGCCAAGTCGGGTGGTATGACAAAGACGCTGTAATATATGCGCTAATATCCCGTCGAATCGTAATTGAAGGATTTAGCAGTTTTTTCGAGAGAAATGGCTATTGGACATCAATTGATTATAGATTCGGTGATCATCCACCGCTCTTTTTTCTGCTTGTATCATTCTCATTTTTGGTTCTTGGAATGGATTATATTAATGGATGCATCGTTTCATTAATAGCAGGAATCTTTGCTGTTTTACTTGTTTATGTTCTAGCAGTAGAATTATATGATAAAAAAGTAGGTCTTCTTAGTTCCTTTCTTACTGCAATTTTGCCTTGGCATGTATTCTTCAGTTCAATTATTCTTGTTGATATGTTAGGATCAACATTGATTCTTCTGACTATGCTGCTTTTCTTCTACGCCTACAAAAGAGGAAGTTTATCAGTATATATTCTTATGGGTGTTTCTCTTGGAATAAGCCTTCTTACAAAATATTATGCTATAATGGTTCCTCTAATTATCGTATCTTTTCTGTTTTTATCAAATAGAGAGTTATTATTGAATAAACATTTATGGTTGGCTTTTGGCATCGCGGGAGTTATTTTTGCTCCTTGGTTATTCTTTGTTGGATTATATCCACTTCGGCATTATGCTTTTACGATAACTCTTAGAGAAAAGGTACCTAATCCTAACCCATTCTTTGTACTAACGTTTCTATTTGCAGAGTTGACCTTTCCTCTATTCATGTTCTTTGTAATGGGGTTTCTTATGGCACTTTTTAGATCATACAGATTAAAAGGAAAACTTAAAGCAGATCTTCTCTTGCTAATATGGATTATTGTACCTGCCCTCGTATATACTTATGGAGCAATAGTTAATGATCTGTTGCATCCCTATTGGAATATTTCTGGATATTTATTGCTTACAGTTCCTGCAATTGCAATATTAGCAAGCAATAGTTTTTTTGATGTGTATTCTCATTTGAGAACTTCAATTTCAAAAATGAAAGCTAAAATTGTAACAATTAATTTTATCCTGCTTATTATAATATCTCTATCGATTTTAATGTGGGGGCGTACAACTGTGGGTGCATTTCGTTTTAACGGATTTTTTCCTTTTTATGATTATCACGATACAATAGGCGAGGTGACTGTATATATCGAAGAAAACATTTCTGAAGGTGTAACTCTTACTTCCCCTCTCTCGTCAGATTTGTTTCTGATAAGATTCTACTTAGGTTCAAGCTACAACATTATAAAGTCTGAAGATATATCTCAAAATGAGAGTTATTACTTAATCGCCCGTTTTACGACAGATGGGCATCTCCTCAAAGTATTTGAAAGCAAAACACATCCCAACTTTGCTTTCTATTTGTATTATATCTCTTAAATGGAGGATTACTCTCTTTGGATTCAATTGAAAGAGTCAAAAGTTGGAAATTTATTTTTCAAGACGATAGTAAATTTTTATCCTTAATATCGTTTCTAATATTTGTCCCAATTACTGTATTTGCATTGTTTGTAATGACTTACTACTCTGCAAGGTTTGTAGTGGTGAATCAACTCATATTGATTATCATCGCCTTGATTATTTCTCTTTTCTTCCTTCTTTTAATTGTTCAAAAACCAAGAATAGGTTCTCATGCCTTAATTCTTGTCTCTCTTATATATACAATCATGCTGTTCTCCTCTCCAGTTTTTTTTAATAACCAATGGCTTCCTTATGATGATTCAAGGTACATACTTTCAGTTATCCATTCATATCTCGATCCTTCTGCTTTTGAAAGAGATCCTAGTATTGTTTATCTAAAAGAAATTCATCCACCTGGACTTCCCTTTTTAGTTATTTGCCTCTCACTAATTTCTGGGTTGGATCTCATTTTTATCTTGAAAATAATTATTTTATCTCTTGGTTATCTCACGCCTCTACTTTACTACAAAATATCAATAAATTTAACAAAAAACAAGCAATTAGGTCTTGCAACAGCATTTTTGTCCATAACCGTACCTGCATCAATAAATATTTTTGCAATCGGTAGCTATTCTTCAATAGGGGCTTTTTTATTCTTACTAATCCTTTATTTTATGACCTTACCTTTAAAGAACTTAAAATGGCTTATTCTCATTGGAATTTCTGTAGGTATAAGTATCATATTTCATCCCTTTTCTGCACTTGCAACTGCTGTAGGAATATTTGGTCTAAGTATCCTGACCGCGATTAGGAAGCGTTCTTTTCGCCCTATAGTAGACCTCTTTGTAATAGGGATTGTAATGGTTCTTTCGAGTGCACTTTATTTAATTCAAGCACTTGGTCGAGATGCAGGTTCTTTGGTAACTCCTACATTCTTAGTGACAACAGGTGTTGGTTTAACTGGAGGAAGGGCTGAAGGATCATTAATTCAACCAGTTACCTATCTAGTTTATCTAGCGACTGGAGGTCTATTAGATCTAAGGAACCCATTTTCTGTAGGTTTGGAAGAATTTGTCTGGATGTACCATTTTACGGTCATCCATATGATAGGTTTAATTGGTTCTGTTTTATTTGTCATAGGTTTTATTTGTGCCTTGAAAAGTAGAAGAGATTTGTTTTGGAAACCTTTTCCTCTCATGCTATCGATCCTACTTCTTATTGTGTTGCTTCTCTTTTCGACACAAATTTTTGGTGTTCTTGTAACGTTAAGACCTCCAAGATATCTTCCATTCATCATTGCAGTAACTCCAATTTATTCGGGCATCGGATTCGTAAAGATACTTGATAAAGTCCAAAGAATCGAACTAAAAATATCCGCTAACTATATTAAAGCTGCATTTATCGCGTTTATATCGATCTTTGGAATACTTGAGGCGACCCTGTATCCTCCTAATTTCTATACCCCTTCAGAGCTTTACGATGCCTGTCTTTGGTTAAGAACTTATACAGAATCCGATAATGTTGTTTCAGCTTTGCCTAGATATGCTGATTCGGTCAGAATGTATGCTAAAAGACCAACTATTTCAAGTCACGAATTAGGAGGCTTCTCTTGGATTTACCAAAATGCCTATTTCATTTGGAAAGAAACTGCAATAGACACATACAAAGCACACTTTACTCAAGAGGAAGCACAACTCATTGAATATATTCAAAAATACTCCATCAATTTCTTTTTCATTGATAGTGAATCTTATGGAGAAAATCAAGTGGAAAGGAATCTCTATTATGATTTAAGCCCTGAAATACTTCCATATTTGAAAAACGACAATCCTTTGTTAAATGAAATTGGTTCAAATGATATGGAGTTACATTTCTTAGAGGTCGTCTACATGAATGGAAATCTCATTATAATACATGTTTTAAACCATCGAATCGCTACATATTTCTGAAATGATTTCTTCCTTCATTAAGTTAAATGCGGTATAAGATAACTTAAAAAGGCACACAATTTAACAAACGAAACCCTCCATTAATTATTTCACAAATAAACGATTTGGTTACAATTTGGATGGACAAGTAATGAGCGAATCAAAAACTCAGAGCACCACAAAGAAAGTAATGACAGGAATCTACTGGAACTTAATTGGAAAAGTTCTGACGATGATAGTTACCTTACTCGTTTCAGTTGTGATTGTGAGAAGTTTAGGTGTAAGGAATTATGGTACCTATGCTTTTGTCTTTACTTTATTTTACCTGGTTGCGCCAATCTGGAAATTGGGAATTGAAGACACACTAAACAAATTTGTTCCCGAGTTTTTAGCGCTAGGCGACTCTAGTTTGGCAAAAGCCATCATAAAATATGGTGTTCTCATTCAATTAACTGTAGCGGGACTCTTTAGTATAACAGTTTACTTTTGGATTGAGAGTCTAACAGCGACGCTAGGTTCTATAGGGTTATTTCCAAACGATCCGGAGTTAATACCCTATTTGCGATTGATTAGTCTTTGGATCGTTCCTAATTCATTTTCTGCCTTAACAGGTGTTATTTTAGTAAGCATATTTGATCAAAAATTTCTGAATATAGTTGTAGCACTGAAAAATCTCTCGACTTCTTGTTTTGTAATAGCTGTTCTATTAACTGGATTTGGAATATCTGAGATTATCATAGTAACGATTTTAGTCGAAACTTTTTTTGCGTTAGTAAAGTTCATTCGCACAGTCTTTAAATTTAGAATTCCTTCAGAATCTGCTAATACAGCTGTAGTAAGTAAAAATGTTAGAAAACGTCTAATCAGATACGCTGCAATAATGATTGCCATTCCTCTAGTCAATTTTATCATTTGGAAACGATCTGAAAATTATCTGATCGGTTTGTTTAGATCTTTGGAAGAAGTAGGTTTTTACAATTTGGCATATTCTTCATCTCAAAACATGCTTGAGAAAACAAATCAATTAATTGGAGAAATGGGCATTGCAGCGTACGCTGAAGTACAAGTACAAGGATTCTCAGGATTAAATAAGTCGTGTAAAATGCACGCCAAATTTCTCTACCTCTATGCAGTGCCAGTTGCCTTTGGCGCTTTAACTTTAGCTGAACAATTCATCATAATTTTTTACACCGAGGCGATGCGTCCTTCAATATTTCCATTTCAAATACTCCTTATCGCTTTTTGTGTAGGCTTACTGGGGGCACCTATGCATACTGCCCTCAATGTGCTTGAGAAGAATGACCTCATATTAAAAATAAATGCAGTATCAGCAGTTGCATTAGTTGCTACTCAAATATTCCTTATTACACAATTTGGCATACTGGGGGCCGTATTTGGTGTTTTAATATTTCAAATAGCAAACAATGGCTTTTTCTTATACATTACTCGCAAATATGTTGGTGGTAACTTTTTGCCAATTAAGAATCTAGCAAAGTATATTCTTTCAGGAGCATTAATGGTCTTGATTCTATTAGTTGGGAAGTTCTTTGTTATAACCGAATTATTTACTTTCATAGCTTTCGTTTTAATAGGTGCGGGAGTTTATCTGCTTGGATTGAAATTAGTAAAGGCGTTCGATTCGGAAGATCTGCATATTATTCGCCAATCTGATTTTCCGCTAAAAAAATTTATTCTCAAGTTCTATGGCTAGTTGAATAATAATGTGGTCAATCAATAAAAATAAGATGATTCTCATCGGAATTTTGATCCTAGCTTTCCTTTTAAGGTTTCATAACCTTGGTTACGCCGAATTTACCGGTGATGAAGCCATTGTAGTGGCTAAATCCTTAGGAATTGTAAGAGCCGGAAGTTATTTCCGTAAGACTCCATTTCTTGATAAGGAAGTTAATTTTTGGACGCTTAATATCATTTTAAAGCATCATCATCCGCCAATGGAAATTACAGCACATATTCCGCTTCTAGTGTTTTTTGGAGTGACAGAATTTGTGGCGAGAATTCCTTATCTTTTTTCAGGTGTAATTTCAGTACTGCTTTTCTATAAAATTGCCGAGGAATTGTATGGAACAACAACCGCTCATCTTGCCGCTACCTTTGCTTCAATCAATGGATATTTTATCGCATTTTCTCGCCATGTTCAGTTCATGAGTTTGTTTTTACTTTTTAGTTTATTAACAGCGTATTATTCAGTTAAATATTATAAAAGCAATGATCTAAAAGATTCTGGCCTTGCCGCATTTTTTTTGGGCTTAACTCTCTTATCACATCATTTCGGTATATTTATGGTGATTCCTTTACTTTATATAATAGTAAAAAAATGGTATGAGAACTCATTAGAAACCAAAAATCTAGTTGTCTCATTGACCATTCTAGCAATTCTTATTCTACCCTTTTTTATTCCTTGGATGTTTGCTTCATATTTTTTCCCCGAATTAATTCCTCCTGGTACTGGCTATGCTTCTACATCGCGAAGAGCCTCACCATCTCTCTATTTCAACTTCTTTATATTTCGAATATGGTTAAGATATAATCCTCTTTTTTTCTCTGTGATTTTAATCTGCGGCACTCTGATATCTCTTTGGTTCAGAAATTGGAAACTTTATTTCTTTGTAACGTGGTTCTTAGCGTATTTTATTCCTTTAATATTCTTATTACTTCCATCGCCCACTTACACATATGTTCTTCTTGCTCCTTTGATACTTTTAGCGAGTTTCGGAATTCATAAATCATATTTTATGGTAACTGATAGAATTAGGAAAGTAAGAATAAAAACTGTGAATGTTTTTGTAATTCTTGCTGGGTTATGTTTTCTCTCTTTGTCTGTATGGAATAGTTACATCACTTTTCTTCAATATGACATTTATCCCGCCAGCGCACCATTATTTTATAATTCTAGAAGTTATAAAACTGAACAGGATGCTCCATATGGCGCAAATTACGGAAGAAAAATCGGTTATAAAGCAGCAGGATGGTTTATAAGGCATAATTCCAATGAAAATGATATTATTTTAGGTGATGACCCAGCTAAGGCTGCATATTATTGTGATCGTTTAATTAAAGGAGATATTAAACATCCTGAGGATTTTGAAACAATTAAAAGAGAATTACCTAAGAACCTTTTTATACTATTTCCAGCCCATCTAATAGATCAATATACTGAAATATGGACTTTTACAGGAGAGAACTATAATTTAGTGGCAGTTGTTTCATATGACGGCCAATCAACGATGTTTATATTCGCCCCTTCACCTTCAAGTGAGGTAACTGAACTTAGTATAGAAAAGTATGAAAAATTATTCGATGAAGAGTTTGGTAGTGTTGAAAATAGCTTGTATAAGTATTTTGGCGGCTCTTATCCAATTACAATGGTCTGAACATGTTTTAAATCAACTAAAAACTAAAACTGCTGTTTCTTATTTAATATGAAGAGAAAACCTGCTTATAAATGTCCTCTGTTCTTTCTGCGACCGTTTTAATATCGTATTCTGTCCGCACTACATTACGTCCATGCATACCCATTTTTTTAGCCATTTTCTTATCTGATAAAAGTAGATTCAATTTTTCAGAAAGTCTGGTGATATCTGAAAAATTATATCCGAATCCACACTTTTTTTGTTCTAATTCGAATGTGCCGCCAGTATATGCCCCAACAAATGGTGTTTCGCATGCCATTGCTTCAAGAAGCACCAATCCAAAATTTTCCCATCGACTTGGCATTGCAAGAACATTTGCACCTCTATAGCCACTTAATAGGAGGTCACGGTCGGTAAAACTGATCGGACCTGTAAATATGATGTTCTCATCAACCTGTAATTTTTTGGCCAAGTCATGACAGAGTTGCATATATCCCTTTTTTCCTTCCCAGCCAACGAACACAAACTTTGTATCGGGATTCTCACTTAACACACTGGGGATTGCTTTTATGAGATAATCTGGTGCTTTATTGCCAAAAAAATTTCCAACGAATAATACCATGTTTTCACTATTGATTTCAAATCTCTCTTTAAATAACTCTGGAGAGGGTAACTGTTCATATTTTCCGAAATCTATGCCTGGAGGAATATGGGAGACCTTTTCCTTTTCTATATTATATAGCTTCAAAATTGTAATTTGTTCATATTTCGTCCAGGCAATAACTGTGTCAGCTGCTTTCAGCATCAAAGGAATACAAAATCTATAATAAAGCCTATTAACCCACCAACCCGATTTGTGAAGATGAGAAAAGCCAATAGGGGAGAAAATAACTGGCGTTTGGAGTAGTTTCAGCTTTTTAAATGGCAATGCAGAATCTGTAGTCCAGACATATTGCATCTGAAAGTTAATCAGATCAAATTCTTTAGCATGTCGAAGAACTGCAAGAGGATAATAGGGCTGCACACGATGATGTGGAATGCCATAAGGCTTCCATGGGATGACACCAAATCTTCTTACATTAACTCCTTCGATTATTTCTCTTTTTGGAGTTCCTGGGAGTTTATGTGTAAAAACGGTGACAGTATGGCCTTTTTCAATCAAGATTTTTGACAAATTGTGCACATAGATTTGTGCACCACCAACTTGAGGCCAATAGGTATGGATAGTCTGAAGAATGCGCACTAGTTATACCTCATTTGTAGAGAATATTTGAAAAGATAGAAGTCGGTTGATCAAAAGAGTTCATATTTGTTTCTAAGATAATGGAATTTGTTCATAAATATCCTTCAGTTTGCAGTTTGTTCTTTAGAAAGAAGTATGAATAGAGGTTTAGTGAAAAGAAACTTTACAAGACACTTAAATATGCCTCTTCTGTCTTGTCAAAGACGTTTGACCAATCATAATTTGCTAAAACAGAATTTCTATAATCTCTTGCATTTTCTGAAAAACGGTCATCTTTTATAACTCTAATAATTTTTTTTGCTAAATCATCTGGATCGCTATGATTGCAAAAGAAACCTGTATCATCTTCTTTTATTATGTCAAAAGCGACTCCAACTGGTGTTGACACAATTGGCTTTCCACAGGCGGCAGCTTCTACCAGAGTAATCCCAAATGATTCGTGTAATGATGGAAGAACGAATACATCAGCAAGAGCATATGCTTCAAGTAATGTTTTAGAATCTACACGACCCATGAAAATTACAGTATCTTGCATCCCTAAACGTTTTGCTAAGTTTTTATATTCGAAAATACGCTCGCCACCGCCAATTAACAAACATTTGACATCCGTTTTAAATTGATGGCGTAACTTACTTATAGCCTTAATTAGAGTATCTGTTCCTTTGTGGCCAGCCAGTTTTCCGACTGACAAGATTACTTTTTCATTCTGTAAATCAAACTTTTCTTTCAAATTGTGTTCAGGTAAATTTTGAAATCGCGATGAATCAATTCCCGTAGGAATTTTTTGTATCTTAGATTCTTTTATATAGCGTGATAAGGTTTTAAACTCGCTTTCACATTGTGCAATAATTTTATTTGCGGATTTGATGACTTTAATTCCAGCAGTGTTCGCGTAGATTGTTCCCCATGGATGATATTGAGGTGTAAGAAGGCATGGAGTGTTTCGTAATTTTCCACTTGTAACTGCTAAAAGTGATTGAAATGTGCAATAACCAAAACCGTGAATTATGTCAACATCTTGCACATCGGATGAAAGCAGATATGGAAACATTTGGGGCGTTATATATCTTGGATGTTTTAGAAATCGTGACAAAAAGTGTGGTTTAAGTTTGAATCTTCTTATAATAGTACCTTCTCTAACTTCAAAATCAGGCTGATTTGGATATGCAGAAGTATAAACCGTTACGAAATGTCCTTTTTTTCTAAATCCTTGTACAATATTGTAGGCAAGGATTTGAGTACCACCAATTGATGGTGGATATCTATGAACCATAAATAAAATCTTCATTGAATCCTCACCTAACCAGTAATAAAGGACGTTCTTAAGTAACTAAGGACTTTCTTTGCAATTTAAATTTCGCAATAAACGATATGGACATGTTAAAAAGGCTAGTAAAGCACCTTCTATCAACCCTACCAAATAATAAATAGAAGCTAAAAAGGAGAGTCTTTCTCGTGCACGACTCAGAATCATATTTCCATTGTTTTTTAGAAATCCAATGAAATGTAGAATCCGAGATGCAAATATGTTTTTGAAATAGAAGTACGAATGGTTTCTTGCCCTCCAATAATCTAATTTGATATTTCTTCTAATAGCATGAGATGTTTTTGGACCAATGCGTTTATGGAACACTTTTGCTTTAGGGGCATATATAATAAGGTAATTTCTCTTTTTAAGCCTCATACATACGTCTGTTTCCTCTCGATATGCTCTACCCCCATATAAATTATCAAATCCATCCATTTCAATCAAATGTTTTTTTAAAAAACTCATATTCGTTCCTTTGATATGATCAACTTCGATTCGTTCTTCTCCTAGATCAAAATTACTAATCAATTCTCCTGATTTATCTATTTTTCCGATTATAACTTGCTTTTTCTTTTTTATTCTAACAGGTCGGTCCTCAATGATTTTTCCTCCAACTCCTCCGATTTTTGGTTTATTATAGTTCTTCAGGATTTGTTTTATCCAGTTTTCATCAGCTATCGCATCATCGTCAAGAAACGCGACGATTTCACCCCTTGATTTACAAATCCCGATATTTCTCGCTAGAGTCATGCCTTTATATTTTGTATGGATGTATTTAACAGGGTAGTTTTGTACAAGCATCGTGGTTTCATTTTTATGAGTAGTAGAACTGTCAACAACCAGCACTTCATAAGAGTTTCTGGGGAGATTCTGGCTTTTTAAGGATTCAAGGCACTCTTTTAAATCCTCTGGGCGGTTATACGTCACAACGACCACTGATATAAATAAATCACGAGATTGTGACAACTGTGTTTCATTTCCATTTATTTTTCAAGATTAAGTGATATTGTATTGAGCCTTAAGTTCAGACTTAATTGGGTGAACTTTTGGAGCGGATCTTTCCAATAGCCTCTAGAATAACTGTTCCAATATGTTTGACTAAGACTAACAGCGTTAACAACAGCAATGCGATTATTGCTAATTCTTCGTTCCACTTAGCATGTGGTATCAACGAAACATGTCCAACTTCAAAGAAAATGAAAAGCGGAATCATGGCTACACTAATGGCGAAACTCATAGCCAAAATCTCTAGTTTGTTCTTGTTCTCATAAAAGGAGAGTTGTGTGATTGCATATCCTGGGATAAAAAAAAGCAGCGGAAACGTAACGATTATCTGTATGTCATCACTTGTATTCTTAATATTCAAGAAATTTATGGCTATGCTTCCATAAACCAGTAACCCTATATTAAAAAGAGCTTCAGCAGTAAGAAGGTCGTTTTGCCTCAAGAAAGTGATGAAAGGCAGCATTTTGTCCTTTATTATTGTAAATTTTTTTCGTATTTCAACCATATAGGGTCCTTCTATAAACTACGTTAGGCGGCTCCTGACTAAATGAAACAATGAAATATCATTAGAATAGAAGACCAACTCTAAATAGACCACGTAGAAGTATTCATCATATTCGTCAATGGTTAATGGTCTATAAAGCTGATGGTCAAATAAAAGTCCATAATCTAACATCGTTGAATCGATAAGAATGTACAACTCATGCCATTCTCCATCGAAATGTAACTGTCGAACAAAATCCTTTGCGATTTTCTGAGATGTTATGTTATAATAGAGGTGTAATTCATCACTTTCAATCGTTATATGTGAGTTTTCAGGAAGCCTAGATGTCAATGCAAAATCATAGCGTTTGTCTGCTAATACAACTGAGTAGTTGTTAATTTTTCCCCCCATCCATTCCAATGCAGCATAATCACGTGCATCGAGCCAATTTTGTGTAAGTGCTCCTTGTTCTGGAGTCATAAATGCACTTGACGCTCCTATTGGTATCATAAAACCAATAATTACGATATATACAACTGCAACAGCCTTTTGGAACGATAAATTACTCAATTTGAAGCTATAATAAATTCCAATTGCTGCACAAATACAAAGTGGAAAATACATATACGCCATGAATCGAAAGATATCATAACCTGCGCCTCCTAATGGTAGAAATAAAAGAACTCCAAATGCTATCAGAAAAATTATTATCCAAACTACCAAGAAAACTGATTGCCACGTACGGAAATATTTGAAAAGAAATAAGATCCCAAGAAAAGAACAAAGGAATATAAAGACTTTTGGAATGAGTTTAAAAATCAGCTGAGTTTGATTAACGGTGCCAAAATAGTGGGTACCACTTGGCGAGGCTATTACTTCGCTTATTAAGAAAACAAGAAGAGCTATACTTAAAGCCCAAAGAACAAAAATTCTTGTATCTGGTTCGATTTCTTCAAACGAGTAGAAAACTTCTTGATTTCTAACCAATAGGAATAAACCAACCAAGATCACTACGCTGATAAGTACAAGTGCAACTACCATCAGAGGTAATGCAGGGAATATTGCTGTGACTCTTGAAATACGGCTAATCATTCTTTCTATAAGACTAGAAAACTCTGAGTCAACATTTGTAATCCATAGATACCATGAACCGACACAGAAAACTGCAAATAAAATTGACATCATATTTTGTTTTTGCCAAATTAGCAAAGCGATTGATATTGGAATTAGAAATAAAATGAAAATCAACACTGTCAGACGGTGCGTGAGTAGTAAGAGAAGAAAAAACACGAATGAAAAACTTGACTTCTTAAGTGGTTTTTTGCTGGAAAGATGCTCTACCCATGGATATAGTGAAAAATTCATGAAGATGAGCCCTAGCATTTCCGGCCAAAGTAGGTTTGTAGCAAATACAAATCTATCTGCAACGAGCCCCAAAAAGATCCCTGTGATAATTGCGATTGAACAACTTTTGGTCAATTTTTGTGTAAAGATCATAACACTTAGTGTAGCTACTGTGCCCAATAATATGGGACTATATTTTGCAACAGATAATAGAGAAGTACCCGTTAGCAACTTCAGGTATGCAAGAATTATGTGAACCGCAAAATTTGCTCCGTGATATTCCAAATCAATTTTTCCGCTATTTATTAGTTTATCTGCAACCTGAATGTGAATCCAAGGATCAAAAGCAGAATTAAGGTTTGGGAATCTAATGATGTTATATACTCTGATAAGAAGGGTTGCTAACAAAACTAATCCTAACATAACGTATGTTGTCTTCTGATGAAACGTCCTACGCCTTATTCTTATCATTAAAACACCATTCGTTATTGCGAATGCAGTGTTAGATTGTGAGTCCTTTCTTTTTTAGTTCGGCTTCAGCAGTTTCAAATTTGTCGATTACCTTTTCTTTTTCAAGTCCCTTAACCCATGGCAACAAATCTTTAAGACCTTCTTTTAATTCTATTTCTGGAGAGAATTCTAAATATTTTCGTGCTAATGAGATATCAGCATAACAATGCCTGACATCTCCAATTCTGAATTTCTTAGAGATCACTGGTGAGATGTCTGAATTATATATTTCCAAGATTAACTTAGCCAAGTCTTTTATTGTGATATATGTACCAGTTCCTATATTATAGGCTCTATACGCTGCATTCATGCTTTTTAAGGCAAGTAAGTTTGCTTTTGCTATATCTTTAACATGTACGAAATCACGTTTCATGTTACCGTCTTCATAAATTATTGGTTGATTTCCATTTAAGATTCTGCTTGAGAAGATTGCAGCGACACCTGTATACGGATTTGAAAGTGCTTGTCGAGGACCATAAACATTGAAATATCTAAGAGCAATAGTGGGAATACCGTAAGTCTTTCCAATCAGCAGACACATTTCCTCTTGATGTCTTTTAGACATCGCGTAAATCGATGTTGGCTTAAGTGGTTTTTTCTCATCAGTAGGTGCTGGCGTTGCAATCTTGTTACACTTAGGACAACGAAGTTCCCATTCATTTCTTTTCATTTGCTCATTTGAACGAAGTTCTGGAGAAACTAATCCGCAATCTTCACAAGTATATCGTCCTTCTCCATAGATGGACATGGAAGATGCAACAACTAACTTCTTGACATTATGTTCTTTATTAACGAGCATATCCAGAAGATTGGCTGTTCCTAAGGTATTAGAGTGGACATATTTTGTAATTTGGTACATGGACTGTCCTACACCTACTGCAGCTGCCTGATGAAATATGGCATCAACATCATCAAGCATTTCATTAAGATCTTCTTGGACTCTTAAATCTCTTTTTTGGAACGTTGCTGAAGAATTAAGATATTCAGGAGGAGTTTGTCTAGATCCGTGAACCTGTTCTTCGAGATTATCAAAAATAATTACGTTATAACCTTCTTCAATCAATAAGTCCACGATATATGATCCAATGAATCCTGCTCCTCCGGTAACCAGAACATTTTCTATTCCTGATGGCATTAAAATACTTCCTAAAGGCTTTTGAGTATCTAATTAAGCTATCTTTAATAACTGTTTCTCTTTAAAACTCAAATTGGCAAAGAATTACGAAATTAGCTGAAAGTCAATTTCTAAAGATGCCTTAGTTAAATTGACTTCTTTCTTCATTTGAACAGGTTTTTTTGTGACTTCTGCTATTATACCTGCTAATGCGCCACACAGCGGACAACTAATCTTTTTACAATCAAAATCGCTCTTTGTGATTTCTTCACATACGGCTACAAATCTGTTACCTTCTATCTTTACAGAGAAGTTATTTGACTCCTGACTAATGGTCACTATATCTGCTATTTCAAGGCCCTCAGTCATAAGCGGTGGTAAATATTCGCAAAGAAAGTCGGTGGAAATTCTACTAAAATCTATTGCAAGTTCTTCTTCCATGAGCCCAAGTAGACTATCTCCCATCGAAGGTATGATAAGTCCTTTTCCAGGAAATATTAGTTTGTTTTCAGAGTAAAAATTGGGTATGTCCTTATCATCTTGGTTAAAAGGTAAAAACATTTTTCCCTTTTCGCCATCCTTATTTGGTGGTAAATAAATTTCAGATCCTTGCACATCAAATTGTTTTACTATGGAATATATCACCTTAATTGGAGCGAAGATAGTTGTTCCCACAACATCTCCTTTTATTGAATCTCCAATCCTTGAAAAAAGAAGAGAAAAACCAGTAAAAAAGAGCATAATACCAATTATTTCTAAAATGGGGTTCCAAGCTTCGAAGGCATAGATCATGGCCAAGAGTGCACTTGTAACGAGGATTGCGCCACCAACTCTAGTTAATTGTAGTCTTGAGAGCCATATCTTCTTAATTAATGTTGCTTTTTCCCTTCTATGTTTCTCTTCTATTCTAGACTTCTCCGCCAGTACTTTGAGAATTTCCTCGTCATTAGTAGTAGCTTTCGTTTCTTTTTCTGTCATAATTCCAGCCTGCTAATTCTTGTGGTCTTATTTCTGTCTTCATTTGTTATATTAGAATTTCAATCTTGCGTATCTTACTTATCGTTTCATTTTTAAAATACTAATTTCTAATTGCGCGCGCTCTCTATAATAGTAGACATTATTTTAAAAGATAAAATATTAAGGAACAAAAAATATAATATGCGTTAATCTGTATGCCCATCTACTTTCAGTAGTAATCAATACGATATGTTTATCTTATAAATGGCATGATATACCGATGGTTTTACAATTTGGTGTAAATAATGGGTAATCCAAAGATTTGGTTCGATATTGGTACTCCTTTTAATTGTAATCTCGTCGACGCTATTTTACAACACCTTGGCGATTTTTCTGAAACTCTTATTACTTGTCGAGATCACGATCACATTATTGATATTCTATCTGCTAAAAAGATGGATTTCATTCCTATTGGAAAACACGGAGGTAAAAGCCTAAAAGGTAAATTAAAAGCATACGCTGAACGTGTGACATTATTGGCTGATGTTGTTGAAAAAGAAAAACCTAATCTTTTGATTACTGAACGTGATCCAAGTGCTGTGAGAACGGCATTTGGTTTTGGTACCCCTGCATGGACCGTTTTTTATGATGAACGGGAATATCACACTAATTGGATGGTTTTTCCACTCTCCAATAGAATTTTTGTACCTAGCTTTTATGATTCTCCCGAGCTGGTGCAAAATGGAGTAACTCTCAACAGAGTTACATGGTTTAATGGTTTTCATACCGCATTTTTAAAAGATGAATGGTCTCAACTTAGTGCAAAGAACTCTTCTTCACACGATAAATTAAAGATACTCATACGACCAGAATTTGAATTTGCAACGTTTTTTAATACCGAAAAAAACCCCATACTGGAACAAGTTGTTGATCTTCTCATAGCGAATGATCATAACGCTGAACTTTTAATATTTCCAAGAACTGAATCACAACGAGAACTATTTTCTAAATATCCTGGCGTTATATTTATTGAAGAAAATACAATGGATTGTCCAGTGCTTGATGTAGATTTAGTGATCGGTGCAGCAGAGACTATGTTAATGGAAGCGTTTGTACTTTTGAAACCTGCAATTTCAGCAATATACTGGACACAATCTAAACCAGTTCAATATCTATTGCAGTATATCGATCACAGCACGGATCCGAAATCTGTTGTTCAACTTGCAGAAAAATATTTTGATAAGAATGAACGAGAGAAATTCAGTCACAAAGCGAAAGAAGTTGTGGATAAGATGGATAACTTGGGTCTTCTGATGGCAGAAGAAGTGAAAAAGCATTTCTCGTGAATCCATTTCTCAAAGCATAAGAAAATTGAAAAAAAGAGATTTTGGCTAAAAGAACTTCTTCAGCAAATCCTTGAACTGAGATGGGTTATGTGCTTTTTGTAGATCCACTAGCGTCCCTTTTTGAAGAGGTACATAGTCATCCTTTAGAATAGGTCTTTTAAAAAGAGAGATCACTCCAATAGGAATTTTTTCACCCCATTCTTGAGATTTTTGAAACGCAGCCAACTTGTCTGTAGGATCATAGTCGTCGCCCAATTTATACACGCGTTCACGATACCATTGGTAAGTATTGAGCTTGTTCCAAGTAACACAGGGTTGTAAAATGTCCACAAAAGCAAAGCCCTTATGTGTAATCGCCTTTTTCAAGATTTCTTTTGTAAAATCTACATCGCCAGCGAAAGATCGCGCGACGAAAGAGCAATCAAGTGCGATTGCCATCGCTAATGGATTCATTGGAGGTATTTTTATGCCAACAGGTTCATCTTTTGTTTTCATCCCATAATCGGTTGTTGGGGACGCCTGTCCTTTTGTAAGGCCGTAGATTTGGTTATTCGTAACCATATACATCATATTCGGATTCCGTCGTATCGCATTTATCCAATGATTACCGCCTTCGCCGTAACCATCTCCATCTCCACCTACTCCAATAACAACTAATTCGTGATTTGCGAGGCTTAATCCTGTAGCTGCTGGCAGTAAACGACCATGAAGTTCGTTGTATTCACTAACTCTCAGATAGTGCGGCAGTTTGGAACTTTGACCAATTCCAGAAACCATTGCAACTTGCCACGGCTCTAGATTTAGTTCAACAAGTGCCTGTTTTAGAGCATCAAGGATCGGAAAGTTTCCGCACCCTGGACACCAAGCAATATCTTTTACTCTAGATTCATAATCTTCAAGTGTGACCATTTAAACCACCATCCTCCTTTTTATTTCTTCAACTATGTTTTCTGGGGCAAACGGCCTCCCATCGTATTTATTTATTCTACCGCTTGGCAATTTACCGGTATAAGCTCGAATTATATTAGCGTACTGCCCAGTATAGTTATTTTCTACTACGAAACTTCTCTTTGCTTTTGCAACAAAGTCCCCAACTGCTTTATGAACTGGAAATACTTCAGTGGCATGCATCATATTGGTAATTATCCCTTCTTCGATTAGTATATCTACAGCTTCTCTGATGGAGCCATAGGTTGATCCCCACCCAATAAGAGAGATGTCCGCCGTTTCAGGTCCATATATTAAAGGTTCTTGTATTTCTTTCATCAGTGCATCTAATTTTCGCATTCGTTTTTCCAGTTGCTCATTTCGTGTTTCAGCGTCTTCGATAATATGCCCATATTCATCATGTTCATCTCCAGCAGTGGCTACAATAATTCCTTTTGTCCCTGGAAAGGCTCTAGGAGAAACACCTGACTCTGTGACGAGGTGAGTTTTGAAATCCATGCTTGCTTTTAATTGCTCATCAATGGCCATTGGTCCTCTATCTATCTTTATTTCGTCAATGCTGAAGTCGGCAGGATCAACTGAGCGATAAGAGTCTGCTAAATGTTGATCTTGAAGAATTACTACTGGCACATGATATTTTTCAGCAATATTGAACGCTTTCACAGTCAATCTAAACGCCTCTTCTTGACAACTAGGCGCAAAAATAACTCTGGGAAATTCACCATGGCCTGCATGCAGTACATATTCTAAATCACTTTGTTCAGTACGGGTAGGCAGACCTGTTGCGGGTCCTGGTCTACTTACCAATGCAACAACGATTGGTGTCTCTGTAGCACCCGCCAAACTAAATCCTTCGTTCATAAGGGCAAAGCCTCCACCAGATGTCGTCGTCATAGTTCTAACTCCTCCGTAGGCCGCCCCAAGAGCCATATTTATTGAAGCAAGTTCATCTTCTGTTTGTACAAAAACAAAGTCATCATGGGCTAACGCTTTCATGGTAACCCAAATGCTTGTGCTAGGCGTCATCGGGTAAGCACTTACGAATTTACAGCCTGCAAATAGAGCACCAAGACCAACCGCTTCATTAGAAGTCAAAACCATTTTCTTTGGAGCAGTTCTAGGTTTGATGGTATAGCAGCAAGTTCCTTTGTAATTTTTTTGTGTAAACTCATAGCCTGACCTTGCCGCTTTCACGTTTTCGTCGATTATCGTTTGTCCTTTTTTCTTAAACTCATCAGTTATTAAGCCCGTTAGAATATCGAAATCGAATTCAATCAGACCTAGAGCGGCTCCCATGGCAACAGTGTTCACATAAAGTTTGTTCCCAGCCTCTACTGCAAGATTCATTAACGGGACATCAAAAATATCATGGATACGTTCTACCTCGGGGTCTACCTCTCTCAACTGTCTGTCACAAATGATAACGCTGTTCGGAACCATTACGTCTTGATGAATTTCAATTGTACGATCGTCTAAGGCGATGAGCACGTTGACTTCATTGGGTGCAGTATAAACAGGCTTGTCACTTAGTCGTAAATGAAAAAAACTGTGTCCTCCACGAATTCTGGATTCGTAATCTTGATGTGTAAAGATATGATAGCCGCCGCGTGCAAAAGTTTTCGATAAAATCCCACCGATAGATTGTACACCCTGTCCTGCTGCGCCTCCTACACGAAAATTCAAATCAATACTAAACTCTGTACTCAAAATACTCTATCCTCCCTACTATTATCTAGGGCGAAAAATAACTAAAATTGAACTCATTTTTGACTTTTCTGTTTTTTATAGTTATGCGTCTGCGCAATCAATTAGTATCCACCAGGGAGCTTATACCATTGGTCTCGTTGCGTAAATCACAAACTTTATTGTTTAGGGCATATGTAATCAAAATAACTAATATTTAGAGGTAATAACTTTGTCAAGAATAAGGTTTATTTCGATTGAAAAACTTCTTGAGATGCAAGCCAATGATCAGGACTTTAAGCTTATAGATGTTCTATCAGAAAATAGCTATAATGAGAGTCATATACCTGGAGCGATTAATATTCCAGTTGATAATCTGAATGAAGATACTCTTTTAGAAAAACAAATTACGCAAGAAGATACAATTATTGTTTACTGTGCTAGTTATGCTTGTCCAAAAAGCACAAAAGCAGCTAAAAGGCTTTTAGAAATGGGCTATAAAAAAACTTTCGACTTTAAGGCCGGCAAGAGAGAATGGAGACGTGCTGGTCTTCAATTAGAGAAATGATGTCTTCATTTCACAATTTAAATGGCAATACCGACCAGACTACCTATGATGTATGTAATTATCGCTGCACCAGTACCGATCAAAAACATCTCAATTCCGCTCTTCCAGGGGTTTCTTCCGGTCGCAAGTGTTCTGCCTATACCAATGAAGAAAAAGCCTCCCAGGCTCATTATAATTGAAATGTAGAACGCCCAAATACCAGGAAATATTATCCATGGAACAATAGGGATAAGAGCACCAAACGTAAAAAAGATACCAGAAGTTATTCCTGCTTTAAGTGGGCTTCCTAACTCCTCTGGAGCAAATCCTAATTCCTCACGTGCCATAGTGTCAAGGGCTGATCCTTTATCTGTAAAAATCTGTTTTGCCATCTCCCTAGCATGCTCTGGGTCAACACCCTTCAATTCGTATCTTAGAGCTAACTCTTCCATTTCCAACTCTGGCATTGCAGTTATTTCGTATTTTTCCATTTCAAGGTGCTTTTCCATTACTTCTTTTTCAGCACGTGTTGAAACAAATGCACCTGCAGCCATACTTATTGCTCCAGCAATCGCTCCAGCAACACCTGCAAGTAAAACTATGGTATTTCCTACTGCAGCACCGCTAACGCCAGCGACAAGGCTGAATGTTGATAATAATCCATCATTCATGCCGAAGATTGCGTCACGAATAGAACCGCCACCATGATGCCATCTTTCCCCTGCAATAGGATCATCTTCAAATTGTCCACTCATTTCAGAGAGCACGGCAAAATGACTTTTTTCGTCTATTGCTATGGAACTTAGATTCTCTTTGAGTCCTTTTTCTATAGCTTCCGATGCATGCTTTGCATAGCCTGCTATAGCCTCATCTTCTCCTCTCACAAGGCTTCTTAAAAGAGACGTATGACCAAATATTCTTCCAAAAAGACTAAGGAATCGTGTTCTCCATCTTGGCTTGAATTTTAGTTTGGTTGTATCAACTCCTAGCTTCTCCATTTCTATCTCTAGTAACTCGGCATGCCCTTTCTCAATTTCAGCTAGTTTTTTGTAAACATTTTTCTTCTTCAGATCTGTTTCACTTGAAGCCATCTGTTCATACAACATCGATGCTTCTTTCTCATCGTTCCAACTGTCTATCAAGAATTTCTTCAGTTGGGATTCATTCATTCGAATTCCTCGCCTGTGAATAGGATGCCCTCTCTTTTAATTTTAATCATTTCGTCAAGAACATTCCACTGTCATATTTTTTATGCCAATGAAAGAATTTAGTTGAAGAAAATAATTGAAGACAGATGCTCAAAAATGATATTTCGTTTAACTTCATTTTCAGTGCATCTTTCCATTAATCGGCTACATATCTAGGATACGTTTTTTTTGCATCTTGAGCAATTTTTAGGTCGATTTCTCGCGTGATGAAGGGCTCTTGATCTGAAGTTACGCCCAGAACGTTACCTTCAGGGTCAATGATCCAACCCTGTCCTCCAAATCTTATATTTTTGTTCTGAGTATCTTCTCCAGTACGATTTGATGATAGATTATATGCCCCTCCAATCATTGCTGAGACTCTTCCGGCAGCAAGCCACTTATCTCTGGTAATTACTTTAGTTGCACGTGGATTTACAATAATATGTGCACCTTGTTTACAATAACTCCTACTAAGCTCCATGAACCAAATTTCTGTACAGATTACAAAGCCAATCCGTGCTTCACCACATAACACAGTTGTATAGTCTTTTGTTCCAATATCGTACCAAGAGGCTTCCCAATATTCTTTTTGATCTGGTACATTATGTTTTTGATGAAACTCAATAATTTCGTCATTTTCGGACCAGACAAATGCTTTGTTGTAGCGTTTGTCGCCCTCATTGACCGGTCTAGTACCAAGTACGTAAGGGCATTTTAATTCATGAAGACGTTTCATCCATCCATCGTGCGCTAGAATAGCAGCCTGCCATTGTTCATTATTAAACTCAGGTCTAGCAGCAAACCATTCATAGAACGGCATTTCTGGCAGTAGCACTAGGTTACTTTTTTCTTGTTGAACATGTGCCTTTAGCATTTTCCAGTCTTTCGTAAATAAATCAGGTTTGTTATTTAATTGGCAGACGGTGATCTTCATATTTTATCCACTCTAGTTAGTTTTGCCCCATATTTTGTAAAAGGAATGTTAAAAACTATCTTTTACCTATTTTGGTTTTTGAATTGCATCAAACTCCTCTTTCATGCAATTCATAACTTATAAAAAATTATTTTTAATTTCCTAAAATTGATATTAACAGAAATCACGTCAATTTGCTCTTGAAACCATCTACTCAAATATTAACTGAAAAAAATGAAATAAAAAAACTTTAAAGTTTCATTTGTTTTGTAATAGTTCTAGCATTTCACCAATTGTTATAATTTTTAGTTCTCTGAATTCCTTTAAGGCTAAAAGATGTTTATCACCTGTCACAATATATTCTGCTTTTCCATCATACGCTGTTCTTAACACAATATCGTTATCGGGGTCTTCTTTTATAACCTCAAAATTTGACTTTATTATTATGAAATGTGCTAGACTTGCTAAAGCTCTTGTAAATTCAGCGATTTCCCTTTCGTCTACATATTCTTGAAAATACTCTCGACTAGCTACATTTATGAATTCATTAAGGATTTCTATTGATAGAATTAGCATAAATTTATTCTTGTAGGCTTGACGTAAAAGTGTTCTAGGTTTACCTTTACTGATTAAGGCGGAGATTAAGACATTGGTGTCCAGGAGCACTCTGAGCATTCATCTACGCCTTTTTTCACTTTTCCTTTCTATAGTTTTGAATCTCTTCTAGAATTTCATCTTCTGTTAGCTTACGCTTGTCCGCTGATTTTTTATCTATCTCATCCCATAGAGTTTCCAGTTCGCGTTCCACATCCGGCAGTTCAAGTCTCTTCATGATTATTGTGTCTCCATAACCATAAACCAATAATTTTGTCTCAGGTGTTAATCCAAGCATATCTCGCAGTTTTTGCGGGATGATAACTTGTCCTTTCTCACTTATGGTAGTGATCTCAGGCTCACTCATCCATATCACCGTCTGACAATATTATTTTACGCTCTTGTCTAAAAGATACGTTTATTTCGCTTTTTTATAGCCTCAGAACATTAATAAAGATGCTGATTCTCAGGAATTCCTTTCTTTAATCTCTCTTTGATTTCCTCAAAAGATAGTGTAATCTCATCTCGACGTTCAGCAATAATAGCGAGGTCATGTAGATCTGCCAAGAGTTCTTCATATTCTTGGATTGGAAGAACTACTGCTGTTTTTTGGCCGTTTTCGTCTACAATATATTTTGTTTGGGAGTTCGTGTCACTCATGTTATCATCCTTCTAATCTTAGTAAGATCTAATTCGGTTAAATGTTTTGTCACTATATTTCAATAGGGATAATTGCGGCGATGCTAATTTTTGTGAGTTTTCAGTTATTAAATAGAAGGATTTTATGAGTTTAAGGAAGAGTAAACGGTTAGTTTTTTTGCTTCAAGAGTGCTTCTTTCTATAGTCATATATGTCTAAGTGCAGTATTATTTTTGCTAGGGTCGAAAGGAAAATTTAGAGCTAGTCACAAGTTTCCTCTGAAACCTAGACGAATTTGCCCTTATGATAAGTTTAAAGACTTAGAGTTGAGATCAAATTAATAGAAGTGTGATTGGAGGAAAAGGAAATGAGTTTTTTATTTGATCAAAACTTTACTAAAATGAAGGCACCTGAATTTCCTAAGTTTTTCGACTGGCTAAATACAGAAGAGGAGTTGTCTCTTGAAAAACTTAAAGGACACGTCGTTGTTCTGGATTTCTGGACCTATTGTTGCATTAATTGTATGCATGCGCTCCCAGTCCTTGCAGAACTTGAGAAAAAATATGAACACAAGCCTGTTGTGTTCATTGGAGTGCATTCTGCCAAGTTTGAAAATGAGCAACTTACACAAAATATAGAGCTGGCCATTGCGCGCTATGAGATCTATCATCCAGTTGTTACAGACGAGGAAATGACTATCTGGAGGAGTTATGGTGTTAATGCATGGCCTACTATCGTTATTGTAGACCCTAAAGGAGATATATTCTTTAGAAGATCTGGAGAGCCTCAAAAAGAGGCATTAGAAGACGTGATCGATATTCTCTTGGAGGAATATGCCAAGAAGGGAGTCCTCGCAAAAGAACCAATAGAAATTAAGTATAAACCTGTAGAGATCACATCAACACTAGCTTTTCCTGGGAAGATATCCATATCAGAGGATGGCAAGATCGCCTTAAGCGATTCTAACCACAATAGAATCCTTGTGACTGATCTTTCAGGGAAAATTGAACAGATCATCGGCAAAGGAGAGATTGGCTTCACGGATGGAGACTTTGAGACTGCTACTTTATTTAGACCGCAAGGTGTACTCTGGAAAGATGGAGATATTTTCGTTGCAGATACTGAAAACCATGCTTTGCGCAGAATAGATATGAAAAATCAAACAGTAATTACACTTGTAGGCACTGGAGAACAAGGTCCATGGCTTTCAGAAGGTGGGAAAGGCAGAGACATCGCCATTTCTTCCCCGTGGGATTTAGCCAGTAAAGATGATCTGATTTTCATTGCTATGGCTGGAAATCACCAAATTTGGGTGTACAATGTAGAAACTGAAATAGTTAGACGATTTGCGGGAAGTGGACGCGAGAATATAGTTGATGGAAAAAATCTTGAAGCACAGCTTGCGCAGCCAAGTGGGCTCTCGATATTCAGCAACAAATTGTACTTTGCAGATAGCGAGGTTTCAGCGATCAGAGAGGTAGATCTTACACAAAAGCAGGTTAAAACAATAGTTGGTCAAGGGTTATTTGTATTTGGACATCAGGATGGCCCTGTAGACCAGGCACTATTTCAACATCCTCTAGGCGTCTTTGCAACCGTTAACAAGATTTATGTTGCGGATACTTATAACGGCGCTATCCGTGTAATTGACTTGATGACAAAAGAAGTTTCTAGTCTTATAGGAAAACCCGGAATGAAAACCGTTTGTAAGGTTGACGACCCTGACTGTGATAAATTAGGCTTATACGAGCCAAGCGATGTTGAATTATTTGATAATATGTTGTATATAACAGATACAAATAATCATCTTGTCAGGGTGTACGATCTGGAGAAAAATATTCTACAAACGCTTGATATTAGAGACTAGAGCAAATTTTTTTGTTAGATTTACTTTTTTATTTTTTTCTTTTTTTGAGTTTTATTCTCGTTACGTATTAGAAGCGGTTATTTCATAGTCTGAAGCTACATCTTCCAAAATAGTATTCTTGAACCTAGTTCCATCTAAGATTGCACCACGAAGATCAGAACCTGTTAAATCTACATCTTCCATGTCGGTGTTAGTGAGATTAGCCTTACTTAAGTCACAATTAATCATTTTGGATCTGGAAAAATCAGCATTAGAAAAGTCTACTCCTTCAAAATTTGATCCTGAATAATCTGAATCTGTACTAAGACTACCAGTTAAATCGGTATTTCTTAAGTTTTGATTCCTGCAAAGGACTCCAACAAGATCTGCATAAGTGAGTGACGTATTCTCTAGATTTAGTTTTTCTAGGTTTGTATGGCTTAGTTTGAGTTGTTCACCTTCAGAACCTTTGGCACCCACGTAAACTCCAAATATTGAACCTTCTTTCATGCCACCTTTAGTCACAAAAGTCTCCCATCTGCCACCTGAGTTTATAAATTTATGATGCTTTTCAAGTTCTATATCAAATTCTTCTTGAGTCATTGGTTCAGCTGATTCCCGTAAATGTACCATCATTTCGTATATTCTTGCCAAGTGAAAGACCTCACCAAGCGGAAATAAACTTCCCGCCGTCTAATGTGGATGTATTTATTATTATTGCCATCCTAATAAACCTTCAAGAATTATTTATAACTAAAAGAAAAAACCTCTGAAAATTAGGAGTGAAGGATTTGTTTTCAATAAGCGAGGCGTCCAGAAAAGGAGTAACTATGGATAAACATGCACCTACGATCGAAAATCAATTATTAACTGAGACATTGCTATTCGATAACGTGTTGCTAGCATCACCTCACCTAACATTCGATTTTGTTTATAAACGCATCTTACTTTTTGAAAACGAATTGTTTTTGTTTTTAATAGATACTGATGTGACCAAAACTGAGGAGTATCTCGATAGGTTGTACAATAGAACAATAGAGGAAGAATTCCCTGAATACCCCTATCTCTCAGCACTTGAAAATGCTGCCTTTACTATGATGAGCCGAAGTGAATCAATAGCTCGGTATGCCAGCGAGTTTTATGGAATAGATAGTGCAAAAATCGGTGCATTAGAAAAATATGAAGGGATGTTGAAGTTTTATAAGATGCTTTCACCTCAGATCATAAATCGCCAATATTCGCTTAAAGATTTACGTGATGCTTATTCGGACAACCCTTTCAAGGATAGAGAGAAGGTATTTGATATCGTTAAAGCACTTTTCGAACGAAATGAAGTAGAGTTTGAAAAGTTTTGGATGTTAGTCCCGGAGGATGAGAAAGAATTATCGTTTCGGACCATAAATAGAGCCCCTTTGATTTACGATGCTTGTTTTTTGCGAAAGAACAATAATGTCTTTCCAGTGATTAGTTGTTTCGAGGAAGCGCAAGACCTTAATCCACTATTTTTCGCAAATCTTAAAGAAGTAGAAACCATCCGTGAATACTTGAAAATCGTAAAAGAAGATAAAACGTGTAAAGAACTAATAGACGCTGGAATTGAAAAGGAAATTTCTACAATATTGAATTTTGAACTTGTCATACCACCTATTGAACTTGAAAATGATCAGATCTTGAAAATACGAAAGGCAAAGGAAATAGAAACTTTACGAACATCTTTAGCAGATCTTACAAAAAACATTGAAACAGGAGAGTTCGAAAAGGCTTGTGCAATAAAAAAGGAACTTATCGAATCGGAATTGCCTGATAGCGTATCAACTATTATATTGGACTCCGTAAGAGAATTAACTAAATCAACCATTGAGACAATGAAAGTTTCTTATGGATGCACATTGGTTATTCCTCTAATGCTATTTCAGGGTCTCGAACGAGAGAAAATCAGCTTAATACTAAATAAAGAGACAAATGAATACTTACGTAGTCACCCACATTTTTATGTTCAAGAGCATCGAGATGAATACAAGAGTTTTGGAATTCGATCACTTCAGCTGTTGTTTGAGTCAGATAGCGGCACTGATTTTCATTTCTTCTTTTATAATTCCTGAACGTTGTCGACGTGTTTACAAAGAGAGGTGATCTTTACAGATTTTCTCAGAAACAACCAGATAATTGACTTCATTTGCTTTCTTAAAGCGCTGTGAGTGTCTAAATGAACTTTTTCCAAATAGATCGTGAAGGTAGAACCTGTCGACTGGGGTGTCTTCTAATTTCCTAAAAGTTTCCCAAAGATTTGATAAAAAACTAATTGCTTCAATTTTGGATATTTCAGGATCTAACATTTCTTTTTCGATCATATCTTCAGTAATTTGACTCACAGAAATTGAATTCTCAATCCTGAGATTTGCCGCAAATGAAGGAAATTCTTGTCTTGACTCTTCAAACATCTCATTTAAAATATCAAGACAATATCCGATGTTTTCATTTCTAGAGGCTAGCAGTAGAATATAGCCTTTTAAGTGTAGCCATGCAGCCTTGTCTCCTATAGTTTCCAAAATATTCTCAGGAAGATCGCCTTCAAATTTCATCTGAATAGTACTAAATCTTTCCTTAAGTTCGTCGATTTGATTCAAAATCTGCCCTTCTGCTGCGAGTGTCTTTAGATCTACATCAGGGAGTGATCTAATATATAATAACCTTTGAAATAGCCCTCGATATTCCTTTAACATCGATATAATTTGAGGTTCAGATGTTTCTATTACTCTTGACTTGATATTCCTTTCAATAGTTGTGAGGCTCATATTTTCTGCCATAAAATACATGTGTGATTCTGGCGGTACATGATTTGGTCCAAAAAATGCATGATCTTCTCTTTTGAGGATGTCTCCCATAGTAACATCCTTATACTTGTCAGTATAGTTCCAAATTCTCCATGCTCTAGTTTCCTTTGGTTCATTTCCAGCTTTGATTGTAAACAATGTTAATTTAGGAAGTAAATTAGTTAGCTCTGTAAGCTTGTACATGTCAGTTCCCTCTTCGTGAAAGAAATACAGTTTGTTATAATATTTTAAATTGATTTTTTAATTAATAGGATAATCTTCTACACAAGTGAAAAGAAAAACACAGATTTTACACAAAACTAGAACTAAAGCAATTGAAAGCAATATGAAAATGCAGGTACACATAAGTATACAATTGTATACCAAAGAAAGCAAAATGATGGAAACATCTTGAACTAATGTCAAAAACAAAATTGTTAAAGTTTAATTGATTGTGTAGATATTCCTAGATGATTTGATAAGAGGAACTTATAATGTCGGTAGAAGAGCATCTTGAAAAAGGATATGAATATTTCAATCAAAATCAGTACAAAAAAGCTATCGAAGAATATGAAATGGTTCTTGAGATCCAACCTGAATATGCGGATGCGTGGTATTTCTTGGGTAAAACCTATGGAAGGTTAACCGAGTATGAAAAAGCAATAGAATGCTATCAAAGAGCAATCGAGATTGATCCTGATCTTGATGAAACATGGCTGTTCATGGGATGGGCTTATTATAAACTAGATAGTCTTGAAAAAGCAATTGAGTGTTTTAAACTCGCAGTGAAAATTAATCCTAAATTAACCATAGCATGGTACAATCTAGGACTTGTTTATGATACATTGCACGATCACGAAAAGGCAGTTGAATATTATAACAAGGCAGAAGAACTAACTTCTTCTGCTGATTCCAATTGAGTTAAAAGAAATAACAGTCGTTTAAATCTAAGTTAGCAATGAGTTTTCGTTGCAAAATCATTTAAATCTCTTTTTCAGAATTTAATTCTTTTCTTTCGTAAATCTGATAGTGCATGGCAAAAATAAGAATTAAGCAGAGTAAAATCCCTACTAATATCCAGAACCAAATACCATCATAAAATGGAATCAACACATTCCAAAATCTTGCTGGTTCAGGAAAATACAATAGTCTGAAAGTAGCTGGAATGTGCCAGTAGACATAATTAACGATTAAAAGGATTGATAAAACAGTAATCAAGACTATCCAAAGGTTTAATGACCTTAACAGATCTCTCATAAACTTACACTTTTAAATCTTTATTTATAACCTCGAAAACCTCATCCCATAACTCTAAACTTTCAACTGCTTCTTTTTTACTCAGTTTACTGATGGCATATCCTGTATGTACTATGACATAATCCCCTACATTGACATCTTTAATCAAGGTAACGATTATCTTGCGCCTAACGCCGCCAAAATCGGCGATAGCATAATCATTATCCTCTAGTTCAATAATTTCTGCTGGAATAGCTAAGCACATTCGATCACAACCTTTTGACACCAAGCCGTCAATTTTCAATGTTTCACTCGTCCTATTAAGGCTTATGTTTTAGGCTACATCTTTTGTACGTTGGGAAAAATCTAAAAAACGAGGATTAGTTTGCATCTAATTATTTGAGGACTAATAATGATTCGCATTTTAACTTCTTCAGATAATAAAACTATTTTTGGAGTGATAAATGATGCAGCGCAAGCATATGAAGGAATAATTCCCGCTGATAGATGGAAAGAACCATACATGCCAATGGAAGAACTAAAGGAAGAAGTTGACGCGGGTGTAAAATTCTTCGGTTGGGAAGAAGGCGACGTCTTAATTGGAGTAATGGGATTTCAACCCATTAAAGATACTACTTTGATTAGACATGCTTACGTACTTACAAAATACCAAAAGCGAGGAATTGGCAGGAAACTTCTCTCATATTTGATGAGTTTGGCGAAGACTCCTGAAATTTTAGTAGGAACTTGGGAGGATGCAACTTGGGCAATTCAATTCTATGAGAAATATGGGTTCAAGTTAGTGGCACCTAAAGAAAAGGACAGACTTCTTCGTAAATATTGGAATATTCCCGAAAGACAAATTGAAACATCAGTTGTATTGAAGTTTGAAAGATCATCTGTATAGTTGAAAAACTAAGAAAAGGCAATTTAAAGATTATACAAGGGGAAAAAGAATGTCAAAGGAGATAGAAATTGAGATATATGCAGAACAACTTCGAAAAACATTCCTCAAATATACAAGGAAGGCTTTTGAAATATTACCAAAGATAAATAACCCCCGAATTCTTGATATTGGCTGTGGTTCGGGAATTCCAACTTTAGAATTGGCAAGATTAAGCAATGGTGAGATAATTGGAATAGATATTGATCAAAGTGCTTTGGATGAATTAAAGGAGAAGGCAAGAAAATTGGGTTTATCTAGCCGTGTTAAAACTATAAATTGTTCATTATTTGAACTTGATTTTGAAAGTGAGAGCTTTGATATAATATGGGCAGAAGGCGCACTCGCTCCTATCGGCTTTGAAAGAGCGTTAAAGGAATGGAGGAGACTGCTTAAGATTAAGGGTTTCATTGTGGTTCATGATGATGTGCAAAATAAGGAAAGAAAACTAAGAATTATTCCAAAATATGGCTATGTACTCATAAATCATTTTCACTTACCTGATGATGTGTGGTGGACTGAGTATTATGAACCCTTAGAAAAACGAATACATGAGGTTCGTAACAAACATAAGGACGATCAAAAGGTACCTGAGGTAGTTAAAAGCTATCAAAATGAAATTGACGCATATAAGAAAAATCCTAAGGCTTTCCGATCCATTTTTTATATCATGCAATTGCGCTAGGTTTAGATGGTTTAGAGTGATAAAGTCTATAAGTACCTACGGGGCGTAGGGATTTTAAGCCTGTGGAGATAAGACCTCCGTAACCCGCCAAGGGGATCGAGTCTGTCGCAGAAGCAGGAAGCCTCAAGGCTTTAGCACGAGGTAGCTCACATCATGCAAAAAACAAATTAATCTTAGAGGTTTTAGTTGGTCAACTAATCTCTAAGATTATTTAATCTATTTAAATGCATTAAACCATTTAGCTGACAGAAGTTAAATCAAATTTCTCTATTATCCTAATTTTGCATTATGTAGAAAACAATCCCGTAGTATTTAAAACCATATTTTCTGAAATAATCTATTTCGTTTTGGTTCATATCTAATTCTCTCTTAAATTTGTTCCCATATTTTTCCCGTAAAGTTAGAATCTTTTTTTCTAGTGGAGAACAGCAATTATCCCACCAATCAGACTCTGGAAGCGTAAAACTACTTATTAATTTGTATCCCTGTTTTTCGATAATTTTGAGAATTTCATTATGGGATTTAATAGATGGGTATACTTTTTCCCAATACTTCTTTGCGTCAACTGGAGGGTTGTCTTTCAGTTTTGCGATAATAGAAACTACCAAAAACCCACCTTTTTTTAGAAAAAAACGCCATTCTTTGAGTGCTTTTTCAAAGCCGACGATAAATATACTATTTTCCGACCATATCACGTCAAAACTGTTTTCTTCAAAATCCATGGAAAACATTGACTTGTTGATGGTCTGGATGTTATCTGCAACACCCTGTGCCGCAGCGTTATTTCTTAGTATATCAAGAAAAGTTTGGTTAATGTCTAATGCAACTACTTTGGCAGACATTTTTGCGAGTTCGATACTCGACATACCTGTGCCGCAGCCTACATCTAAAATAGTAGGCTCAGGAGGTAAGCCTTTTAACATTGAAAGCGCCTTTTTTGTGGTTTCAGCCTTTCCAAGCTTAGGAATGTCCTTATAAAGTTCAGCAAGAAAATCGCTTTCATACTCTTGAGACATGATTAGTAGATAGGTGTTTTTGGCTTAAATATTTGATTACTTTCTGATAAACGATTGCGGGAAGAGATCTAAACGTTATTTCCTTTGTAGTAATTCCTAAAATGTGCATTCTTTCATAGATTTTCTGTGCAACTTCATTCATATCGGTTCCCCATGCTTCCAGCTCTCCCAAATAACCGACACTTTGACCTTGAGAGTAAATGTTCTCGAGAGCAATAACAAACTCTCCTATTGATTTGTTTTTGATTTTGTACAATTCACCGTTCCTTTTTTCAACGATAAACCATTCTTCGAATTCCCAATCTTTTAATAATTCTTCTGCGTATCTTTTCTCACCACGGAATAACTCCAATTTACCTTGTGGATAGACTGTTCTCTTATATTGAAGGTCATTCCATTCAAGAATCTCTGTTTTTGAAAAAAGAATTTGTGAATATATCTCAGGATGACTCCAGGCTCGAAGTCTCATGGTTTTTCGACTTGGATCCCAGTCTTCTATTGATCCTTTTCTAGGCTTGTAGCAGTGATCATTGAAACGATAAGAAAGAACGGATTCTGCGTTGAGATTTTTTAGTTTTTTACGAAAAGCAGTGATATCCTTTACAAAAATTCTGACTTCAGATTCAAAATTTTTTGATATACTTTGATTCACATTAAATTTCTCCTTTAGAGCTAAAAACGTGACTTGCAAAAAGCACACTGGCTTACTTTATCTTACTATCTTTAGTTTTTAAGGTTTTTAAACTCAAAACAACAAAGAACTTCTGATACTAATGAATAACTTCCAATTCTATTTGCCTGCAAGCCCACTGTAGTATTTAGGTTTAATTAACGGCTCATGCTGCACTCTGTCTTCGTGGGCGATAGTACCTGGCGTATCACCGGATACAATAATTAAATGATAAATTTTTTTAATTAAGACCACGAAAAAAGAAAAAAGAGTATGGCTTCCTTTGCAGTTTTACAGTTTTTTGTTATGAAATCTCTTTTATCATTTCGATGCAGATATAGACGATGGCATGTAAAATTTCTATTAGGGTAAGCGTCCAATCCAATCCGTTCCATAGTCTTTCAAACGTGAATTTTTGAGGTGGAATTTTTCTTTTCCTATCAAAGAATACTACCCACACATTCATGTCTTGCACTACAATAAAATAGTCGCTGTGTGCTATACAGTTCCTAATCAAGCGAAAGAGTTGGTTTCCTGCGGTTAATTCTTCAAAAATAGTTTTTATCGCAGGGTAATTATCTGCATAAGCTAATCCCTTTGTAATGAGATTACTAAGAAATTCCTGAGTGGATTCTGCCCAAGTTACCTTAATGCCCTCATCTATTCCTAAGAGAAACGTAATCACTGAGAGTTGTCTTTTAAGAGGACCTTCGATCTCTTGCAAAAAAATAGGAAGAAAAATATCTAAGAAATTCCGTTTATTGAAAGTTAAGCCATCAATCTTTTTTCCAAAACTTGTATCCCATAATTTTAAAAACTCCCTATACGTCTCTGACCTAGAAATAAAGTAAAGCAAAGTCTTAACGGATTCATCCTGCGGTATGAAGTTAATTTCGTTGAAATTCTTTTTTATGCAATTTTCAAATAATCTCACCATGTCATCTACTATTGGTTTTGAGTCAGGATGTTTTTCTACAATTTTATCTTTAATCTTGTTTTTATCAATAAACTCTGGCAAAATCAATACACATCCGAGATCAATAATTCAGATCAATGAAATGTTATTAACCTCTAATTTTTAATTTTCTAAATTTCTTCATAGTAAATTCTGTTACTGTTTTTGCTCTAAGATAGGAGTTATTATTATTGATCGATGAGGGAAAAATACATATACTACATAATACATATTATTAAGTATATAGGGGTATTACATGACAAACCTCAAGAATGAACTAAAAATACCTCCTGAAGATACAAATCTTCAGGAGGAGTGGAAAATAAGAATACACAAAGAAGGCACAAAAGGGCTGACAATTGCTAGTATAAAACAAGGAACATGGCTCACAAAAAAACTATGGTCGGAGTGGGGTTGGAAAGAGGTTTTATCAAAAGTAGGAATAACTTGGCAGAAATTCATGGAAGCATGGTCTTATTGCAGTCATAATTTTGTGTATTGGGCGAAAGGGAATTTCAGTTGGCAATCTGCTGTGAATCGCTTGATAGAGGAACTTGAAATGGTGATCAAATGAATTTCAAGAAAATTTGAAATTAAAAGAGCGCTCAATTGTTTTTGGGCTGATATAAATATGCACAAAAATACAATTTATGCCATAAAATTGCTGAAAAGTGACGATAGTTGTCGTACAAGTGTAAAAAGAGTTAGGTGAATTAAAATGCCTGTTATAATGGCTTCTAAAACAGTTTCTTATACAGATATAGGTTATTATGTTGACCTGAATGGATTACATGATAAATTTCCTCATTTATCTAGAGACAGAGGCCTCGAAATTTATCTCGTTGAACTTAGGGACGAACAAAATAAACTTATAAAGAGACTCAAACCATTTGAGAGACTTCAGTTAAAAACAGATCAATATTGGAATAAGGGATTAAATAAAAACGTACTATGCTTATTGTTACCTGAAAATATGGTCTCAAAATTTAACATCGGAAAAAACTACAAAATAACATTCATCATTATAAAATACGACGGAAAACCGTTCTTACCCTTAGAAAACAGAATAATAGGCTATAACACTTTTAGAGTATCAGAATATTTCTCTAAAATTGAAGCTAATTTGCTTTTATTAAGTTTAGAGCAACCTATTCTTAATAAGGCTAGTAGTTACTTATGGGATGCTTGGTTAAGGTTAGAAGAAGGTGACATTGAAGGTGCCAGGACTGCTATAAGAAATTCTCTAGATGTATTAAAACAGAAGTTTCTACCACAATTAATACTTCTGGAAGGGGCTGAAGAATCAAGCGAATTTCCCAGCAAATTAAGGAACTTAGCGACCGCCATTAGCAACTTTTTACATTATGGAGGGCCTCATCCAGGACCTGCTCCAAAATCAACTACTGAGCTGACTCTTTCGCTGACTATAGACTTAATACGATATCTTGCCATAGCACTAAGGCAGGGGCTTATCGTATTTCAAGAAAACGAGAAGTAAGCATTAAAATTACGAAAACATATTGCTTACAATTCTGTCAAAGCAGGAGTCATCAACGGGTCTAATTAACTGCATAAGTAGGAGTTAACTGCATAAGCCCAAAATTCTGCCAAATTGATGACAGGATGATGCCCCCTATCAATTTTCTCCTATTTGAACTCAATGCTTTGTGCGATAAGGTGCGAGATGTGTACTAAATTGTGTGGTTTATTAATGAACTGTCCTCTAAGATATAAAGGAGTCGTCGATCACCATGATACAGACCATCAAATTCCGAATGTATCCCGATGAGATACAAAAACATCAACTCCATGAGATCCTCACCATCTATAACCGCGTGAAACGCATCGGCTATAACCTGTTGTTTCATGGCGAGAACTATATGACCGCACGATTTGGTGAAGTTAAAACTATCCAGCAGTGTTTGATGAGTCTATGTCATAACAACCCCTATGTTAACACCATCCTGATCGATAACAAGCAGAAACTGGAAGCACAAAAAACATGGCTGGAAAAACGACGGAACTACATGACCACACAACTAAAAACCATTACTAAAAAAATCAACACCATAAAGGAACAGAATAAACATGACCGACGGTTAAAGGGCTTATACGCCCGCAGATCCTCGATAATGGCCAAACTACGCAAGTTACACCTTGAACCCGTGGTGTTTGGCACCAAGAAATTGTTCAGAGACAGAATACTCGGTAAAATAAGTAGAGAAGACTTTAGAATACAGCGAGATTCCTCTTTTAGTTGTGTGGGAATAAAGCAAAAGGGTGCTAAAAACTGGAATATCAAAATATTTCCAGATAAAACAGTTAAGCTACGAACTTTTTCCAAGCAAAAAGGGCGCAAATGGCTGATCATTCCCTTGTCTGTCAACCAAGTACAGGAGAAATGGTTTCAGGAAATCCTTAATGCTGATAAATACACGGTAACCGTAAAAAGGAAGCTCTTCAAGGGTGAAGTGTGCTATTTTGTCCATGTGTCCTATGAGATCCCCGAACCCGCACCAAATTATGGATATGAACATGGTGCCATCGGAATAGATTTCAACTATAATTTTGTGGCGTTAACCAATGTGGATAACAACGGCGAATTACTCTCCTACCATAGCATTTCGTTTGACAACCTTCATACCTATAGAACCGATAAGTGTAACGATTATATCTCCTATAAGATGGATAACATCGTCAATTATTGTATCAATAAGGGCAAAGGCATCGTGGTCGAGGACTTACAATTCGACCAAGAGTTTTCCTACAATACAAAACGCAACCGCAAATTGAGCAATATAAAAACCACCGCTCTACCATTACTGGAGCGGAAGTGCAAAAAGCGCGGTGTGTCCTTTCGAAAGGTATTCCCGGGATATACCTCCCTCATCGGGAAATACAAGTATTCCCGATTATATAATTTGTCAATCCATCACCTTGCAAGTTATGTAATAGCTCGAAGAGGGCTGGGTTTCAAGGAAGCAATTCCAGCCGTCTACGATTGGGTGCTCTCACACGTTGAGGAGTACATCGAGCCTCATGTGAAAAAGAGTAGTCCTTACCATAGCTAGGCGATGATCCATGACCTCTTCGAGCACAGCGGGATAACCTCCTTCAAGACTGCTGAGATACTGTGCAAAACGGTATTAATGAAGCATGTGTTGAACTCGGTGACGAGCGCACAGCCCGATAACCTTAAGGCTGGTCTTTCCTCTCACGGAAAGATTGAGGATTATCATAAAACGTGGAATGTCGTTAATAATTTCACAGTTTTATAAATAATCGTAAGGTTTGCCTGCAAGAATTGTATAAGCCTGTTTAGCTTCACTTCCATGTCATTAGTGTTTTAATATTTTTAAACAAAAACAACAAAGAAATCATGATTCTAATGAATGGCTTTAAATTTTATTTGCCCACTAGGGTTGTTTTTGAAAAAGGCGCACTGTCAAGAATCGGCGAATTTGCCTCTAGATTTGGAAAGAAATGTCTTTTAATGACAGGCAAAAATTTCGCAAGAAAACATGGCTATACCGATGATATTTTAGAGAAACTTAGCAATTTTGAATTACGAACACACCTATTCGAAGAAGTTGAACCAAATCCGACTAAGAAAACTGTGTTAAAGGCTGTTGATAACTTCTTAAATAATGAATGTGAGGTAATAATAGCTTTTGGTGGAGGAAGCGTTATTGACGCAGCAAAGGCGGTTGCACTTATTTCAAAATTAGGAGGTCAAATTGAAGACTATTTTTTTCCAAATATTGTTGAAAAAGAAATATATCCTGTTATCGCAATTCCTACGACATGTGGCACTGGGAGTGAAGCAACTAGGTATGCAGTTATAACAGATAATGATGAAGGATTAAAAAAAACAATTTCAGGTGATCCGCTCGTTCCTAGAATTGCTTTACTTGATGTAAACAATCTGAAGCATATCCCTAAAGAGGTTTTTTCCAATACAAGTGCTGATACCTTTTGTCATGCAATTGAATCATTTGTGAATATCAAATATACACATCTCTCGGATCTATTTGCTAAGGAATCAATCAAATTTGCCTTTGATAATGTTGTTGAGGCATACAAAGGAAACGAAGATAGCAAAGAACATATGTTATATGCCAGTCTTTTAGCTGGAGTGGCAATTAACTTCTCTGGTTCAACTGCAGTTCATGCTCTTGGATATTATTTGACCTCAAAACACGGAATTCCTCATGGGTTAGCCAGTGCCGTATTCTTGCTACCTGTCTTAGAATACGAAAAAGACAGCATTTCTGATAGGATTTATGAACTTGCGTATGCAATGCGGCTCAAACAGACAGATCCCGAATACTTTATCAATGCATTAAATCAGAAATTTCATGAAATTGGTATAATTAGATCTCTTTTAGACCTAGGCATCGGATATGGGGAGAAGGAAAATATTATCAGGAAAGCTCTTTTGTTTTCAAGAAACCTTGACAATAATCCAGTAAAACTAGAGGTAAAAGACTTGACAACAATTGTTGACATGGCGTATACTCGATGACAAGAAAATAGAAGAACTTGCTAATGATCTTTCATATAAGGACCAATATTCCAGCCAGATCAACTAAAATAGCATAAAATCGTGCGAGAATTGAGAAGGCAGATGAACTAGCGGCTTCTTGTCCAAAGACCAAAGTAAAGATAATTACGATTCCTGATTCTTGCAATCCAAGACCTGCAGGTGTAATAGGAACGAAAGAAAGTGCAGTGAGAAGTGGATGAATCATTACAAACCCGAAATATGAAATACCAGTTATGTTAAGTGAGAGTGCGATTAAATACCATTGGAGCCCTTTAAGAAGCCAAGATACCGAAGTAAAGCCTATTGCATGTGGGATCACTGGTTTTATTTTCTGGCCTTGTTGTTGAAAATCAGAAAATTTAGGTAGCAGCTTTGCTAGTATCTTTCCGATTAGAGGAATCTTGCATAACCATTGAACAATACCTTCAGCTTTTTCAGACCAGACAATAATGCCAAGTATTACCGCCACAATAAAGAGGAATATGGTTCCAATAAGTAATACAATAAACAAAATCTGATTCTCAATAGTGAAACCAATGAAGATTAATCCGATTCCACATCCAAATACTTTAATGAAGAATTCCAAAGACTGAAGACCAATGATTGCAGATAGACTTGAAGAATAGGCAACATTTGCTCTTTTTTTGAGGAAGTAAGGGACTGTAAAATAGCCAACGCGTCCAGGAGTTACATCGCTATAGAGCATGCCCCCTAGATGACACAGAAAGACTTGTACGAAAGGAACCTGAATGTCCATATATTTTAGAACGAAATGATAACGAAATGCCAGAACTAAATTGTCTATCGCATAAAACACTAAAGCTAAGATGAAGAGTGATAACTCGATGCTCACGATGGCGTCAAGAAAATCACTCCATCCTACTTGCCACAAGAGAAGTATGAGAATCGCAATACCTAATAGCGCTTGCAATATAACATTGCGTTTGGAAGAGATTACGTTTGACAAAAAATCTCACCAATTCTAAATTGAGTTATATGAATGAATTGTGAGAGACAATATCTTATTTTTAAGTTTTGGGACAGATGGGATGAGGGATTCTATTGAAAGAGAGTGGTTGCCAAAAATTATAACTTTTCGAAAAACGCAATAAACTTAACATAACAAGAAGTGTCTACTTCTTTTTCGTTTTGAATGATGTAAAGAGTCAATTTTAGGTCTTTTAAATTCTTTCTAATTCTTTCAATTAGATGTGGAATATCATAAAAGCGGCCGTGCCGATTCACATAACCTTTTGCACAATATAACGTAGCCTCTCTTTCAAAATTTATACCGCTTCGTGGTAGAACAATTGGATCTGTTTGTATTGCGTACTTGGTAAAAAGATAAAGAGGTAAGATACAAAGTTTTCCTCCTTTTCTAAGAACCCTGCTAGCTTCTTTGATGAATTTAATATCTAAATTTCCCTCAAAATGCTCAAAAGAACAGTGTAAAGCCATTTTCGTGCAAAAATCATCATCTACAGGCATATTAGACGCATCACCACCGATAGTGTTTCCATGAATACCCCTCGGAAATGCTAAATCCTGTCGATACGCCTTACATCTGTATAATTTCTGATATATCCCTGAGGTAGGAGAGTTCCCGCTGGCAATATCTATGTATATATCGTCTTTAGAAAGATCTAATAGATTTGCCGCTAAATAATGTTCAAGGGATTTCTCAATAAAATTCTTCGCGTTACGATCTTTATAGTAATCTGGAAATTTGTGATATTCTGCCTTTCTCATATATTGCTTATAGTCCGCTATATTAACTTCCAAATTGATAATATTGAAATTATTCGTTTTTATCTCACCTAAAATTGCATTTACAATTTCAGGATCATCGTGAGGAACCCAGGATTTTACCTTGGGTTCACGAAGAGAATAATATCTATAGTTCCAGAGTATCATATCCTTCACTTTTCGCAATATTTGAAAAGAAGGATTATGTACTCTATGTAAATATCTGTCGCTACTATAAGATTTACTCATACGAAATTTCAACATCCAAACAAAAATTTCCCCTGATAACCTTATTAGAGTGTTTATATGATTCTTTATTTAGTTTTTTTCTTTCGCATAATAACTCTTTTATTTAATAAAAGCTCAAGATACGAGCGTCTTTCAAGATCCTCAAAAGGGACACCTAAAATTTCTAAAAAATTCAATATCTTTGATCGTTCGCTCGCAATTTCTTTTTGTGTTTGAACTAGAACTTCGACTTCTATGAATTCTCCTAAATCCTTAACAAAATCTATTGAAATATAAAGATCGTTAAATCGGAAAAGTAAGCGTTTTTTTAATACCTTTGTAACAGGCTGAAATCCTATTTTCTCCAAAATAACTTGAATAACCTGAAGTGTTTTTTGATCTTTAATTTTTACTGAAATTTCTTCTCTAGTTTTATCGATAAGGTTACCTATTTTAGGACCTTTATAGGTTAAAGCAGATTCTTCTCCTGATGAAATTCTAATTCGCAATGCTTCATCTGTTATTTTAAAATCTCTATCTGGCGCGTTAAAATAAATGTCTTCTTGGTAGATTTCCTTAAGGAATGTGGCTTGAGTGTTGAGTCGCTTTATGATCTCATTTGGATGCGAAATTTTCGCTTTTACCTCAACTTCTATCATCTGGCTCTTCGAACTCCTTTTGCTATTCACAAAAAATCTTGAGGGCAACAATTCCACTCGCAAACGATTAATATTCTTCACATTCTGGATGGCCAGCAGGACCTATATGAACTGTGACATCGCGAACACCTGGTACTTTTTCTATTAAGGTTTTTTCTACTTTATCTGCTATGTCATGTCCATCATGCACAGAGATTTCTGGATCAACCATTATATGAAGGTCGATTAAGATTTTGTTATATTGCCCCCTCGATCTGATTTTGTGGGAGTCAACAACGCCATCAATTTGATTTACAATTGACTTTATCTTTGCCGGATCTATTACGGATGTATCTACAAGAATATGGATGCTCTCGTGTGCGATCTCAATACCAGTGTGAAAAATCATTACAGCTACGAAGACTGCTATTATGGAATCAAGTATAGGGACTCCTAACAAAATCCCAATAAAACTCACAAGAACAGATGCGGAAACAAAAATGTCGCTACGGGTATGAAGTGCATCCGCCATAAGAATTGAACTTTCGAGGGTTTTTCCCTTGTTTTGTTCGTATATTGTCGTGATGAAATTGACGATTATGGTGCCTATGACGATGACAAAACTGAAAATGTCGACTCTTGTCGTTTCAGGAACCATAAATCGTTCTATAGCGCTTTGTATAATTTCTATGCCTGTTAAAAAGATCATGGCAGCAATTACTATCGCGGCAACCGTTTCATATTTCCAGTGCCCATAAGGATGTTCGGTATCGGCAGGTTTTGTAGCCAGCCTAATGCCAATCAGACCAATAACATTGGAACTTGCGTCGAAGAGTGAATGAAATGCGTCCGCAGTCAGGCTTAGAGAGTTAGTGATACTTCCGTAGATGCCCTTTGAAAGCGCTACTGAAAGATTTACAATTAGAATAATTATGAGCGTTCTTTTGATAGCCTGATAACGATCAAACACGTGCATCACTCCCGTATGCTTCTCTTGAAGCTTTGCATTCTAAAAACTTTTCCTTTTTTAGCGAACTAAATAGCATGTTCCTCTTTCTCAAAAAATATAAGCAGAGAGTACAAAAAAAAGAGTTTTATTCAGAATGTTGTGCCCAGAAATCATTTGCTTATTAATTGAAATATTCTTGAAGGAGGTAAACATATGACGAAAGTGGGCGAGCAATATCTTTGTGAGATCTGCGGAAATAGAGTAAAGGTACTAGAATCGGGAGTTGGAACGTTAGTTTGTTGTGGAGAAGATATGGTTCTTCAGTAAAGATCGGTATTTTATAATTGCAAAAGCATTTAGCGGTGAACGATTTGGCAAACTATGATGAGCTTGAAGTTGTAGAGATGTTAGAAAAAGTAAGCCTTAGTGTGGTGAATATAGGTACCCTAAAACTTATGCAACGCAATTTCTATCAAGCGGTACCCGTTCGAGGAGCGGGATCAGGCATCATAATAGAAGAAGACGGACTGATTTTAACAAATAGACACGTTATTGAAGGTGCTAAGGAGATCGCGATAGCATTTACAGATGGAAGTGTAGTAAAGGGCATTATCATTGGCGGTTGCACAACCCATGATATCGCTGTGATCCAAGTTGAGAAAAAAGATCTCCCTGTCGCTGAATTGGGAGATTCAGAAAAAATGCGTGTGGGTCAAAGAGTTTATGCAATTGGTAATCCATTAGGGCTTGTAGGAGGACCCTCTGTCACTTTTGGAGTTGTAAGTGCGCTGAACCGAACTATTAAAACACAAAAAGGCATGATTGAAGGTCTCCTCCAGACCGACGCGGCTATTAACCCAGGTAACAGCGGTGGTGCATTGGTTGACATACAAGGAAATATTATCGGTGTCAACACCGCAATTATTCCCTTTGCCCAGGGCATCGGCTTCGCAATCCCCATGAATATAGCTAAACAATGTAGCACCGAAATTGTTGCCAATGGAGCTCATACAAAAGCCTTTCTAGGTATCAGTGGATTAACTTTAACAAAAGAAGTAGCAGCTTATTATGGTTTCCCAACAGAACAGGGCGTTTTTCTCGCACAAGTTGGCAGAGGAAGTCCTGCAGAAAAGGCTGGAATAATTCCTGGCGACATTGTTCTCGAATTTAATTGAAAAGAAATAAATACGGCTGAAGAATTAGTAGCTGAAATCGAGAAAATAAATCCTGGGGATAAAGTGGAAATAGTAATTCTTCGCCAGGCTAAGAAACGAACTGTTTCAGTAATTCTAGAAGCAACGCCATGAAATAGCAAAAACGCGACTATTTTGTGGAACGTTCCATATCTTTTTATTTTTTTTCCCAATATGTCCGCAAGATATTTTCTTATGTTATTGCTTTGTTAATTCTATGCAAGGATGTTGAGGCACTTGTCTGTTGACGAAGGATTAGTAAAAGAACTTGCAGGAAAGTACAGATATCTTAAATATATGATAAAGCGTTATTTGGAAATGTTTGGGAAAGAAGAAACCGTACAGTTTCTTGAAGCAAATGAACAACGATTAATGCCTACCTTGCGCTGCAATACGCTACGTATTGATGAAGAGGATTTTGTTAACTTATTTACTAAGAAAGGCTTTATTCTTGAAAAAATTCCTCGTATCGCATATGGTTATAGAGTTTTCAAAATCCCCTTTCCTTTAGGGGCTACAAATGAATATCTACTAGGTTTTTATTTTCTACAATCCGAAGCTTCTATGATTCCTGTTCAGGTTCTTGATCCAAAACCAGGCGAGATTGTAATTGATTTAGCTGCCGCGCCAGGCGCAAAAACCACCCAGATTGCTCAATTTATGAAAAATAAAGGAGTTATTATTGGTATTGACATTAATCGAAAGCGTACTAAAAGTCTTCGATCAAACCTGTCTCGATGTGGTGTATATAATGCATTGATTATTCGTATGGATGGTCGTCAAATATCTGGTCTTGGTATACAAGCCGACAAAGTATTATTGGACGCACCGTGTACTGGTGAAGGACTTATTCCTCGTGATCCTACACGAAAGACAAGTCGTGAATTAAAAGATATATTGTATGTCTCTGAATTGCAAAAAAGTCTTATAGATGCCGCAGTAGCCTGTTTAAAACCAGGTGGAAGTCTAGTCTATTCGACATGTGCAATTGCGCCTGAAGAAAATGAGTTTGTGATAGATCATGCACTCAAGAATGAAGATATTCATGTTAGAAAGATGGATTTTAATGGAGGATCCCCTGCCTTTTCTGATGTAATATTCGAAACAACGCTTCATCCTTCAATCAAAGAAGCGCGAAGACTTTATCCTCATAAAGATGGAACTGAAGGGTTTTTTATTTGCAAACTTCAAAAGGATAGCTGAAAAAATGATTAAGTTTCGACTTTCAACTCACGAAGAACTCAAGTTTATTCAAAATGCTATTGATAACCTATTTGGCGAAAAAATTGCAGAGAAGTTTATTCAGAATAAACATCTCATCATCGGAGAAGGAAAGTGGAAAGAAATCTTTTTAGTATCTGACAGAATGATTACGATTTTAGAAGCGATAGCTGATAAAAAGCAGCCGTACTCTATAGGGATGCAAATAGGAGAGCTAGACAAAAACAAAAAATTTAAATTGAGTCTCGAAGCCGTTTTTGAGATAGTGAAATTTACTTCGCATAAAATTCAACTAACCGCAAAAGGAGCACAAACTATTCTCTATGGAAGAAATATTTCCTTTTCTGCAGTTGATAAAATATGTTATAAAGCAAGAAAAGGTGATTATGCCATCCTTCTTGATGAAAACGGCTTTCCAATAGGGCTTGGTAAAATCCTCCATGATTTTGCGAAAATGCAACGAAATCGATTTAAAATATGTATAAAGAATATGATAGATCTTGGATGGTATCTAAGAAAAGGAGAATAGACAATAAGGGTGTTAAAAGTCAATCACCCCCTCACTTGTGAGGGGGCTTGTTCCGTGAGGAACAAGAGTAATTGGTTGATTAGCCTAAGAGAGGTCGTGGTGGAACACACATGACGGTATCTACGTTATCAGGAGAGTTAAAGAACACACCAAGGGATGCTTCTCTAGTCCCGTGCTCTGTAAACGGTGGTTTAAACAGAGAGGAAACTCTCAGTGATCACCGTAGAGTACTGACTGATAACTTTGGCGAAGAGAACCTACTCCCCTGGTGTTGGGAGCGGCGGGACTTGCGAGTACCCGTCATTAAAACACCACCCGAGGTTGGGTTACACCAATCCCTGTCTCCGCAGAAAGGGTTGTGTGGTCAAATACCTGACCTCAATTCCTCCCCCCAACACGGTGGGGGGTTTCCTTGAGGTAATCTTATGAGCGAATCAGAAGAAATTGAAATAAATAAAGGTGACTTTGTTCTTATCGATTATATTGGGAGGATAAAAGATACGGGCAAAATATTTGCCTTGACGAATGAAGAAATTGCGAAAAAGGAGAAAATGCATCGTGATGATGGGATCTACGGCCCAGAACTAGTTGTAGTTGGGGAACGTTGGGTCGTGGAGGGTCTCGATGATAGTCTTTTGACGCTTAAAGTTGGGGAGCAGGATGCTATCGTAGAAATTCCTCCCGAAAAAGCGTTTGGAGGACGAGATCCTTCGCGTGTAAAGACCGTTCCTATACGTGAGTTTAGAAAAAGAGACCTCAAACCTCAAGCAGGGATGACATTCCGATATAAAGGTTCATTGGCAACTGTTCAAAGTGCCTCAGGCGGTCGAGTTCGCCTAGATTTAAACCATCCATTAGCTGGTAAAGTTCTCAGTTATGAAGTAACGGTTCTTAGAAAGATAGAGGACATGACCGAAAAAATAAAGGAACTGATGAAACGTAGACTTTCAACTCTCTCTGAGACGATTGAAATTGACGTGCAAGAAGATAAAGTATCAATCAAAATACCAAAAGAGATGTTTTTCGCAGAGGGAATTCAATTTGCTAAAAGCGGTATAGCTGGCGATATTCACAAATTTTTCGAAGATATCACTTTAGTGGAATTTTTAGAAGTCTACGAACGTTCTTGAGGAGAAATTCTAGCAACCAAAGCAATTGATATGTCGTTTCCTTCACTGCATTCTACTTTTTGTATGATATCTAGGATACGAACCTTATCTCCCTCTTTAAGTCCTGCGGGAACACAAAACTTTCGGAACTCACAAATTTCGGAACAATCCTGCGGCTGAAAGGATATAGTTGCTCCTGAGAAGGTTATATTGGTTGGAATACCAACTTCTTTTTCTGTTTCTTTTACGCGAACCACTTTAATCTGTTCTTCGTGTAGAGGGCACTCAAACTCATTCTCTAAGACCTCTATCACTTCATAAATGCGTTCTGCTTCTAATGGTTGAATACAAACGTGATACATTTTGCAGGTCTTGCATTGTTCTAAGTCTCCCATATGTTGAAACTTATAACCAGATTTTGCCAGGTTTTTTGCGATGAATGTTATCACTGGTTCTGTATCTTCCATATAATCCCACTCTTATCAGTTTATTACGCCTGTCACATTCGCTAATCGAGTTGCAGCCTCTTTTGTTAAGCCTTTTTCGCCTAGAATCGTATATCTGTCAGGTCGGATTTTATGACACGTGGTTAGTGCTTCAATAACATATTTTGGTTCAATTCCTAACTCACCAGCAGTTGTTGGCGCACCTATCTTGCGCAAAGCATCTTTTATGCGCTCCCAATCACCGCCATGGAGATACATCGTCATAATAGATCCTACGCCTGCTTGTTCTCCATGTAATGCTGGAGGCATTCTTCCTTCCTTAATATGAATTTGATCCAGAGCATGTGAAAACATATGTTCGGCACCGCTTGCTGGGCGACTGCTTCCTGCAATACACATAGAAACCCCACTACTGATTAATGCTTCCATTACAATCCGCACGCTTCCTGGCATGCCTAATCTTATTTGATTTGCTCTTTCAATAATAATTTTTGCACTCATAGATGCAAGAGACGCGGCATACTCTCCATAATATTCGTTTCGGAGTTTATGTGCAAGTTCCCAGTCCAAAACTGCAGTAGAGTTGCTTATTATATCCCCACAGCCAGCAGCTAGTAACCGATAAGGAGCTTTTGCGATAATTTCGGTATCAGCGATAATAGCTATTGGAGGTTTAGCAGGAATTGAGTGTGGTATCATGGGTTTTTTAATAGACGCTCTTGGCGAGACGATTCCGTCATGTGATCCTGCTGTAGGTACACTAATAAAAGGGATGCTCAAATTCATGGCAGAGACTTTCGCCACATCTATGACCTTTCCTCCACCAACTCCTAAAACGATATTGATGTTCGATTCACGGATTCTTTTCTCAACTATTTCTACTTGCTCTAAATTAGAATCTTTGATGATCAACTTAAGCGGTTGAAATCCCTCATCTTCCAGTGAAGCAAGAACTGTATTTCCTGCAATATCAATTGTAATTTCGTCGGCAAGGACTAACGGCGCTTTTCCAAAATCTAATTCTGTGCATACTTTTCCAACATCAGTAATTACGCCTCCGCCAATTAGTACTTCACGCGGAAGTTGAAACCGATGTTTTGCTTCAGATGCTTCCATTTAATGCACTATCCTCGCATTTACAATAATAATAGTGATGATAATAATTTTGTGTATCAATTTTATTTTTCTCAATAAGTAGTCAAATTCAATTTGCGTATAAACATGACTTGTAGCACCATGAACTTAAAGGTATTCCTTTATTGCGGTAGTCGTTATGATTCCCGATGAGAGCAGAATGTTATGACACAGCGTTGAAAGAGATGTTATATAAAGTTAAAACCATGTAAAGCGTAATTTTAAAGAAAGAAGTTAAGAAAGGTTTGTGATTGCCTTTAAAAATGAGATAAAACCTTTTTTCTTCCGTTACTGAACGTAAAAAGACCTTAACTTTAATCATAACGTTGAAAAAAACTCATTTCTTTATAAACGAACATCATGTCTTTATAAATAAAGCGCGGCCGCAGTTCATTTGAGTATATAAAGTCCGCGATTTTTGGTGGTGCTTAAATTACTTTGTAAAATACCAGATAGTAACTCAATCTGAGTTAATTAAAAGTGAGATAACAAGCAGAAAGTTGAGGAACTCCAGGCGCAATTACAAGAACAAGAAGGCAAGGGGCAAGGGGATTACTAGGAATGATTTATACAGCCAAATTCAGGATCTATCCCGACAAATTACAGGAACGTAAACTCCATGAGATTTTTACCATCTATAATCGAGTGAAACGCATCGGTTATAATCTGTTGTTTCACGGCGAGGATTACATGACAGCACGCTTCGGTGAAGTACAAATCATCCAGCAGTGTTTGATGAGTCTGTGTCATAACAACCCTTATGTCAACACCATCTTAATCGATAACAAGCAGAAACTGGAAGCACAAAAAACGTGGCTGGAAAAACGACGGGACTACATGACCAAACAGCTAAAAACTATTACTAAAAAAATCAACACCATAAAGGAACAGGATACACACGACAGACGGTTAAAGGGCTTATACGCCTGCAAATCCTCGATCATGGCGAAATTACATAATTTACACCTCGCACCCGTAGTATTTGGCACTAAGAAATTATTCAAAGACCGAATACGCGGCAACATAACTAGGGAAGAATTCAGGATACGACGGGATTCATCTTTCAGGTGTGTTGGAGTGAAAGCTAGAGGTGTAAAAAACTGGAATATCAAAATATTATCCGATAAAACAGTTAAGTTACGCACCTTTTCTAAACAAAAAGGTCACAAATGGTTGATTATCCCATTGTCCGTAAATTCTGTGCAGGAAAAATGGTATCAAGAAATTCTTAATGTTGATAAATACACTGTGACCGTAAAAAGGAAGGTCTTTATGGGAGAAATACGTTACTTTGTCCATGTGTCTTACGATATTTCAGAACCAAAACCCACTTACGGCTACGAAAACGGCGCGATTGGACTGGATTTCAATTATAATTTTGTAGTGTTAACCAATGTGGATATGCACGGCAATTTACTCTCCTATCATAACATCTCGTTTGGCAACCTTCACACTTATAGAAAAGATAAACGAACTGATTATATCTCTTATAAGATGGATAAGGTCGTCAATTATTGCATCAATAAGGGTAAAGGCATTGTGATCGAGGATTTACAATTCGATCAAGAATTTTCCTATAATACAAAACGCAATCGGAAATTAAACAATTTGAAGACCACCGCCCTGCAATTATTGGGGCGAAAGTGCAAAAAACGCGGTGTGTCCATCCGAAAAGTATTTCCAGGATATACCTCCCTCATTGGGAAATACAAATATTCACGATTACATAATTTGTCAACCCATCATCTCGCAAGTTATGTAATAGCTCGAAGAGGACTGGGTTTCAAGGAAGCAATTCCAGCCGTCTACGATTGGGTGCTCTCACAAGTTGAGGATTTTATAGAGCCTCATTTGAAAAAGGGCGGTCCTTACCGTAGCTGGGCGATGATCCATGACCTCTTTGAGTATAGCGGGATAACCTCCTTCAAGACTGCCGAAATACTGAAAAAAACGATATTGATGAAGCAAATGTTGAACTCGGTGACGAGCGCACAGCCCGATAACCTTAAGGCTGGTCTTTCCAAAAACGGAAAGATTGATGATTTTCATAAAGCGTGGGATTTCATAAACGATTCCGCTGTTTTATAAATAGTTGTAAGGTTTGCGTATAACATTAATGTTTTTAAAAGTGATACATTTTTAAAAAATAGAATACAAGCAAACATCTGCTTTCTTGCTCATCAAAAAATCAAAATGATTTCAAAATCAATTTGGGGAGATTCAAACTAATGCCTGAAGGACCTGAAGTCGAATGCACTAGACAATATCTACAGTCATTAATTGGGAAGACAGTGAAGAAAATTCAATTAACAGAACTTTCACAAAAATATCCCAAATACCAAAATAGGCAATCAGACTTTGATTGGTTCAAGGGACAACGAGTAACTGATATTGAGAGGATAGGTAAATTTTTAGTTTGGCATTTTAATGGAAAGATTATTTTAAATCACCTAGGCATGTCAGGTAAGTGGATTCTCTTAAAAAAAGGTAATCAGAAGTTGCCTTCACATTCTAAGGCTCTGATGTACTTTGAAAAATACCCTCAATATGCTGTTTTTGATGATATTAGAAATTTTGGACAGTTTAAAGTCTTTGAAAGTTATGAAAAAGTGATGCAGCACGACCCAATAAGAAAAATGGGTATAGATGGATTAGCAAAACCATTCCCGATGAAAGAATTTCTCGCCAAAATCAACAAGCCAAACTACGCAAATAGGGAAATTGGCGCGGTATTAGTGGATCAGAAATTAGTAGCGGGGGTAGGCAACATCTATAAGTCAGAATCATTAGCTTTGGCAAAAATAAATCCAACTCGACTTGTAAAAACCCTCACCAAAAAAGAAAGAAAAGAACTTGGTTTAGCAATATCAAAAACGCTCTGGAAGGCAGTTGATTGCAATGGAAGTACCTTTAGCACGTTTCAAATTCCAACAGGTCAAGAAGGATCTGCGCAAAACTGGCATAAAGTCTATGGTAAACATGGTGAAATATGCCAAAACTGTAAAACAGAAATAATCCGTATTGTCCAAAATGGAAGAAGTACCTTTTTTTGCGCTGAATGCCAAAAATGAGTAAGATTATAGAAAAAAGAAGAAATTAGGTTATTTTTTCTTGACTAGGGCAACAATCTCATATCCTTCTTTGTGGACTTCTAGCAATTCATTTCCAGTGTTTTTTGCCCATCTTTTAATGTCTTCCAGAAAAGCTGGGTCATCTGCAATAATCTTCAAAACCTGACCTGATGATAATTTATTAATTTCTTCGCGGGTACGAAATATAGGTTCTGGACAGTAGAGCCCACTGCAGTCCACTACATTATCCGCCTTTTCTTCTGACATAGAAATCTCCTCTACTTATTCTTCTTCTCTTCAAAAGGTAAATAAAGATAATCTCTTCGTATATTTAAGGATTTATTTTGGAGCAATCGGTACTTTAGGGAACCATTTAATGTTTTGTGGTATGAAAGAATCTATACAAGAAATGCACGAAGAAAAGGCTTTAAAAAGTAGAGCTACGTCTTTAACCTCCAAGGTAAAAATCGAAATTTATTTAAAGACTGGGGATAGAGTAGAGACGAGGCTTACTCTTTTTCCTCATAAAGTTAATTTAGATTCATATTTTTAATTTAATTCATTATGCTAAGGTGTTTGGATGACCACGACTCTTGGTTTAGTCCTACGCGATGGAGTGATTTTAGCAACTGATATGCGGGCCACAGCAGGCTATTTCATTTCACATAAACATGCACAAAAACTCTTCAAGATTGATGATCATCTTGGTGCTACCATAGCTGGAAGAGTTGCAGACGCACAGCAAGTCATGGATTGGGCTCAAGTTGAAGCATCACTCTATAAACTGCAGCGCGGAGTTCCAATGCCAGTTAGGTCAGCAGCACGTTTGATTGCTAATATTCTTTTTCAATCAAGATACATGCCTTATTATCTCCAAAGCTTGATTGCTGGAGTTGATTCTACAGGTCCTCACTTATTCATACTGGATCTTCTTGGAAATCTTGTAGAGGAGAAAAGTATTTCGACGGGTAGCGGATCCCCGTTCGTTTTTGGACTATTAGAGGATCAATATGATGAAGGAATGACTGTTGAAGAGGGAAAGGATTTGGCAGTCAGAGCTGTACATTCCGCGATGGAACGCGATGCTGCATCTGGTGATGGCATTGCAGTTGCAGTCATTTCTGCGGAAAAAGGCTTTACACCAGTATCTGAAGATGAAATTAAGCAGATTTTGAATGGATCGAAGCGATAAACCCCGTATATGTATATGGATGTTTTCTTTCTACATTTCGCTCTTTTCATTGTTCAAGAGTACCTAGTCTTCCTTAAGTTATAGTAAACAGTAGATAACATAGTTTATCATTATTGGTGATTTAATGTTTTTAAACGACGAATTTAACAAGATAAAACACACAATTCTAGAAAGTATTCCTAAAGACGCAAGTGTTTCTGATATTGAATTTGAGGGTCCTGAGATTGCTATTTATTCAAGAAATCCAAAAGTTTTGTTAAATAATGGCGATATCATAAAGGTACTTGCTAAACGTTTACGGAAACGGTTGGTTATTCGATCTGACCCTGCATTACGAATGCCTCCGCAACAGGCTGAAGCAGAAATCAAAATGATAGTTCCAGAAGAAGCAGAAATAAGTTCCATTAACTTTGATGACAATGTCGGAGAAGTTATTATTGAAGCAAAAAAGCCTGGATTAGTTATTGGCCGTAATGGAACTACACTCAAGGAAATCACACGTAAAATATTTTGGCGTCCTTCTGTTATACGAACTCCTCCTATTCAGTCCCGAATTGTTTTACAACTAAGACACGCTCTACAAAAAGACAGCGAGAAACGAAGAGGGATTTTAAAAACAATTGGTCAACGAATCCATAGATCAGTCATAATGCGCAACGGTTGGTTGCGTTTTACAGCATTGGGAGGCTTTAGAGAAGTTGGTAGAACATGTCTCTTTGTACAAACTGCAGAAAGTAATGTTTTAATTGATTGTGGTATAAATGTTGGTACTTCTAGCCAAGGTAATTCTTTTCCTCGATTAGACATGCCAGAATTTGATCTTGATGAATTAGATGCCGTTATCATTACTCATGCTCACTTAGATCATTGTCTCCCGCCCGATACTCCTATTCGAATGGCGGATGGCCGTTGGAAACCAATTGTTGATGTTGAACCTGGAGAGCAGGTAACCAGCTTCAATTGGGAAACTGGTGAATTTGAGCCAGCAAAGTGCACTGGAAAAACTGTAACAAACGGCCATCAAGAAATATTAGAAATTATTACACCTTATCACCAACTCGTTGCTTCTCCTAATCATCGTTTTTTCACAATTCAAGAACTTGAAGTTCGTGAGGTTGAAGCTCAAGATTTGCAGGAAGGGATGCTTCTACCTATTCAGCGTCCTATAATGGTTGAAAAAACCTCACCTGTTAAATTGGTAACTGATATTCAATATGAAGGATTAATCCCTCTCACTACTGATATAGGGGAATTCTTACGAGAACTTCGCTTAAAGCGACATCTCAAGCAAGCACAAGTAGCTAAAAGTGTTGGTGTTCATGTAAACACAATTTCGAAAATTGAGACTAATCCTACTTCTACAACTCTGCCTGTTATTCGCGCCATAACTGAGTTTTATAACATCGAATGGAAAACTTTTGCTGAAAAATTTGAATTTCCTAGACTTCCTGAGACTCTCACTCCTGAACTTGCTCGATTAGTCGGGTACATTCAAGGTGATGGTCACAAATCTAATGAATATTCCTTCCGCATTACTGAAATGGATCAAATGCTAATATTAAGTTATTCCAGATTAATAACTCAACTATTTCGTGTTAAACCTTCTGTTAGAGAGAGAAAAGATACACAGACACCGACATATACAATTTCAGTAAACAACGCGCAAATCCTTAGGTTCTTAGAAAGTAATTTCTCCACTATTTTCTCAAAGAGTAAAGACCTTGAAGTCCCTGAAATAATCCAAGATGCTCCACTATCGATAAAACAAGAATATCTCAAAGGATTGTTTGACGCCGAAGGAACAGTTGTAATTGGAATCAAATTCTGTAGTTACAGCCATAAACTTTTACGTCAAGTCCAGTTTCTCCTTTACCAGCTTGATATACCTTCCTCAGTACACCTTAAAGGCAATGTAATACGTCTAGCTAGTCCCTATGCCCTTAAACGATTTTCCGAATTGGTAGGTTTCACCGCTCCAACGAAAAACAAGAAGTTAGAAAAGAGGCTTTCATCATTCTCTGACGAAAGATTTGTTTATCCATCGTCACTTATACCTATTTCTTCAAAGGATCTTGAAACCATTCTACGAGAAATTGGAATACTTGGTAGGATACATAACAGTCCTCGCATAACAGAACTTCCTATGGCAATTCTCGATTGGTATCGTCGCAAAAAAGGATATGTTACACGACCAACTGTTGAACAACTTTTAGAAGTTCTATTGGAACGTTATAATTCTATTGAACTCCTCAAAGGAACGCTAAAACATAATCTACTTACTGCCCGTCAACAACTCACGATCCCTCGATCAATAGTCGCTGAGGCAACTGGCCTATCTACAATGCAGATTCAATACCGCGAGGAAGGCAATTTATATGATTTTGCAACCGAAGAAATCGAAGAATTCCTAAAAACACAAATAGACAGAATCCAAGACAGCATTCGTGATATTGTCCAAAAGATTCATCATATTCTCACACTCAATGTCGAATGGCATCGCATAAAACGTATCAATAGTTCTCCCAACACCAAACCTCTAATTGACATCGAAGTGCAACCCAACCGCAGTTTCGTCGCAAAAGGAATAGTTATCCATAACTGCGGCTTTGTTCCTTTTCTATATAAATATGGTTATCGAGGTCCCGTTTATTGTACCAAGGCTACTCGTAATTTAATGACCTTGTTGCAACTCGATTACCTAGATGTTGCTGAACGCGAGGGAAAACTCTCTCCATACAAGCAAAAAGATGTGAAAAGCGTTGTTCTCAATACTATCCCTCTTGATTACGGGGAAGTGACAGATATCAGCCCTGACGTAAGATTGACTCTCCATAATGCAGGACATATACTTGGAAGTTCTATATCACATCTCCACATAGGAGACGGCCTATACAATGTCGCTTATACGGGCGATTTTAAATTTTCTAAATCAAGATTACTAGAGGCTGCCACATCACATTTTCCTAGGCTTGAAACCCTTATTTTAGAAAGTACTTATGGAAATGTAGATGATAACTTGCCTTCTCGACGTGAATCTGAAAGACGATTGATTCATGCGATTAATAGAACCATTCAACAAAGAGGAAAGGTTCTAATACCTGTTCTAGCAGTAGGTAGGGCTCAAGAAATAATTGTTTTATTAGAAGAGGCGATAAGGCACAAAATCATGGAAGAAGTTCCGATCTTCATTGAAGGTATGATTTCTGAAGCCACAGCCATCCATACAACACATCCAGAATATCTTGCCCATGATCTACGTGATAAAATATTCCATTATGGTCTAAATCCATTTCTAGCAGATTGTTTCACCCAAGTAGACTCTTCAAAAGCGCGTCCTGATATAGTAGAGGGTGAACCATGTGTTATACTGGCAACATCTGGAATGCTTTCAGGCGGTCCTTCGGTCGACTATTTCAGATATCTGGCACCTGACCCAAAAAACACGGTCATTTTTGTATCATACCAAATCGAAGGAACTTTAGGAAGAAGGATACAGAAGGGTCAAAAAGAAATTCCTATGACTGGTGGAAAGAATTCTAAACCACAGATAGTTAAAGTTGCCCTCAATATTGAAACTGTAGAGGGCTTTTCAGGTCATTCTGACAGAAGACAATTAATAAACTATACAAAACAAGTTACACCACGACCTGAGAAAGTTATAACATGCCACGGCGAAAAATCAAAGTGTATAGGTCTAGCAAAGTCACTTAAAAAGATATTAAGGACTGAAACTCACGCCCCAACTAATCTTGAAACACTTCGCCTTGTTTGAGCATATCTTTCGTACTTAAATTAACTCAGAGATCTAATCTGTTTTGAATTAGTTACTGATGTTCTAGTTTAAAATGTGAGGGTAATAAAAAAATTAAAAGAGCTCAATCACTCTCTCCAGATACGGATAAACGATGGAGTTACTATTAAGGTTTCACCACCGACAATGTGACCTATATCTCCGCCAACGAAGCGTAAAATGCCACGTATTTGCTCAATTGCTCTCATACATTCACGTGGTCTTTCATAAAGCCCCGTTAGGTGAACTATCAAAATATGTCCTCGTTTAAGCTCCTTTTCTATCCCTGAGATATCTTCCAAACAAGTAGGATGTATTGATTTAACATAAATTTCAGTGTTTCCCATTAATTCTGTTATATTTTCTCCTTCCTGATCAAACATCTCAAATTTGTCTAAGTATTCACCGATGTCTTCGTCGAATGAAATTTCCTCGACTTCTTTTCCCCTAAAAAAATTTCTGAATATTGACGTAATAAATCTCACCCCTTATTGTATTTCCATACGAAATTAGACTATTTTTTTATCGAATCTCATTATTCTATAACAGAATTGTGACGGATTCTTTTATGAAAGATAATATTATACCCGTATCTCTCTAGATATTATTGTTCCCGCAAAAAAAAGTATTATGTCGGAAACAAATCGTTAAGTTATTCAAATCCCAGCTAACTCAAAATATTTATCTTTTATGTAATGTAGATTTTTAATCGCTTTTCCATGAGTTGTATTTTTAATTTCATCACTGCTCATAAGCGCTATTCCTATTCCAATGGGCTTATTTTTAAATTCCTCATTAACAGTTATTACATCGCCTTCGGCAAATTGATCACTTCTCGTTATTCCTGGAGCCATCATATCTGCCCCATTCAAAAACGCTTTGACGGCTCCTTGATCGACATAAACTGCTGGAAGCTCAATTTTCCTCTCATAAATCGAGAAAAGAGAAGGAATAAATTCGTCGCTAATTTTAAGCAGCTGTAAATTTTCGTCTACAAAGTATGCAGTTTCATTATTAGATATTTGTATTCTTTCAACTCGACTTTTTTTTGGGAAAAGTGTTGCCCCAAGATCTCCAAATCTCATTAACACCTCGTTTCTCAGTCGTTTAATGTCAGAGGATTTCATGAAATGACGTTTCAATTTCAAAGTATCGACCATTCTTTTGTGTTTTTTATTCCATAGGGCTTATTGGATCAAATTCCTATTACTTCTGAAGTTTAAAAATAGATTTAAAGATATCTTGTTTTTGAAATACTGGAATGAACAACCCAAGCAAAAAACAAAACTTTTTAAATATTCTATTACAACTTTTCCCTCCGTTAAATTACTGAAGAGGTTGGATATAATGTCAGCTGCAGATAAGCCAATAGAACTCTTACAACGATCTTTAAATGCAATCGTCCTGATAAAACTCAAAGGAGGACGTGAAATTCGTGGAAAACTCCGTTCCTATGATCAACATATGAACCTTGTGCTAGAAGAGGCCGAGGAATTTAGGGCCGATGAGATAAAGGCTCTTGGAAAAATCATCGTTAGAGGCGATAATGTTATACTTATCTCACCACCTCCACGTTAATTACTATGCTATAAGGCTAAACTAACTTAACTACCAAGGTGAATACAATGGGTAAAGGAACTCCCTCACTTGGAAAGAAAAATAGAAAGGTTCACATAATGTGTAGAAGATGTGGTCGTCGTAGTTATCACGTTCGCAAAAAACAGTGCGCCGCATGTGGTTTCGGTCGATCGAAAAGAATTAGACGTTATTCATGGACAAATAAGAAGGTAAACAAAGTAAGAGTAGTTTAGCCTTTATTGTTATGTCAATTTTGTGGGCCGGTAGCTCAGCCTGGAAGATCGCCGCGTTGGCATCGCGGAGGAGCAGAATAGATGTTCTATTCTTCGCCGACCCGAGGGTTCAAAATGAATTGGGATGACTTCCAATTCATGAAAATCCCTCCCGGTCCACCATTAATAAAAACACCCCTTGTGTAATTAATGTATACGGGCGGGTGGTCTAGTTGGTTATGACGCCGCGTTGACGTCGCGGAGTATTCATACACTTGATGTATGGACCCGAAAGTCGTGAGTTCAAAGGAAAAAGGAGAGAATCTATCTTTCTGAAAATCTCACCCCGCCCACCATCTTATCCTAACTGTTTTTGACGAATAATTCAGTAAATAAGAATTATTAATCGTTAGATGAATATAGATCACACTAAAATCCACTAGATTTTTAAATAGTCGAAAAACAATAAGGGAAAATGGCAAATAAAATTTTAAGTGGTGATCTTTTATGAAAATTGGCGATCTTGAATTTCCCGAAGATCTATATTATTATGCAGAACATCATATTTGGTTGAAACAAGAAGAAGAAGAAGATAAAGTTAAAGTTGGTATGGATGCCTTTGGACAGAAGATAGCAGGTAAGATCCTTTTTGTGAGACTCCGTCCCGCAGGCAAAGCTACAAAAGTTGGAAAAACATTTGGAACACTGGAGACGGGGAAATGGGTAGGACCTTTGAAGTCACCAGTCGCTGGAACTATCGCCGAAGCTAATCCCGCAGTTAAAGACAATCCTTCCTTAGTTAATGATGATCCTTACGGCGAAGGATGGCTTCTTGTCGTTGAGCCTTCAGCTTTAGATGCCGATCTTGCAGGTCTCATAAAAGGCTCAGACCAGGACGCGATTACAAAATGGATCGAAGAAGAACAGCAAAAATATGCTGACAAATTGGAGTAAAACGTATTTCTTTATTTCAATTTTCATTTCCACTTTTTTATAGTGGTGTTTGTAGTTATGTCACGAATCTATCCATGGAAGCATTATAGCCTTGTAGGTGTAGTAATCACTATATTTGGGCTTTCTCTAGTAGCTCAACTTCCAACTCTGTATCACGCTAGCCAAATTCTAGCAATTCAAAGCGCATCTATACTTATTTCAAGTCTTATTGGAGGCGGTCTAGCAGTTACTGGAGCAGCAATTCTGTTCACCGAAGGAATTGCCCGTAGAAGTAACCTTAGCGAAAGTCAAATACTTTATCCAACGTTAGGTGGATCTTTTATCTCCATCACAATCTATCTAGGAATCTATATGCTTTTTGCAGTGATTCTTTATATTCGCAAAATCCCGTACCTTTCCTTTGTTGATCCAGTTTTCCAGTTTTTGTTTTTAGTGATTGTTGCAGCTTTTGTGCTTCTACTTAGTGCGGCACTATTTGAAGAGAGAACCCGCTGAGTCAACGATCTAATTTCATTATGATACAGGACTTTGTTAAGAAACTGAGTGTTAGGTGCAAAAATTTATATACGAAGCCAGACTTTTCTGTCTAAGTCGAAAAAGTAATGGACTAAACAGGCGGCTGTAGCTTAGACAGGGAGAATTAAATAATCCTTTAATTACCTATAGCGTCGGACTGAAGATCCGATTGTCGCAGGTTCAAATCCTGCCAGCCGCACCATATTTCTTTTTAAAAATGCTTTGTGATACTTATCGCTTGAAATATTATCCTCCTTGCATTTTTACAAATAGTTTTCTATTACGTGGTCCATCGAATTCGCAGAAATATATTCCCTGCCAAACTCCTAGAGCAAGAGCACCATTTTCTATGATTACTGTACGATCTGGACTAAAAAGTGATGACTTAATGTGAGCTGGAGAATTGCCTTCACTATGTTTATATGTGGCGTTAAATGGAACGATTTCATTTATGGATTCGATTATATCGCGAATAACATCCGGATCTGCATTTTCATTAATGGTAACGCCTGCCGTTGTATGTGGGACAAAAATAACACAAATGCCTTCTTGAATCCCTGATTTTCCAACCACTTTCTTGATCTGACTCGTGATATCAATTAGATCAACTTTTTTGTGGGTTTTAATTTCAAGTTTTTCTAACATTTTTTATTCCTCCTTCTCTTAGAATAAAGTTATAACTAATTAATAAAAGGAGATTGGTGCGGCCGCCGGGAACTCCCAATAGAAACGATATGTTCCTACTTTTTGAACCCGGGTTACTGACTTGGAAGGCGTCCTCCGCATTTCCTCTTGAATATACGGCAGAGTCCTAAACCGCGCTAGACTACGGCCGCGCATTAATTTATAAAGATATAAAATCCAATTCTGTTCCAAGATATATACCGAACTAAAATGGTGCGGCTGCCGGGAATCTCAAAATGGGTTATATACCTCAATTTTTTTGAACCCGGGTCATCGACGTGGCAGGCCGAAGTCTTAGCCAGGCTGGACTACAGCCGCACAATGTAAACTATATTCTAAGGAATTGAAACGTTTAACTTTTATTCAATTCAATTCCTATATAGAGAAAAAGCTGTTTAAAAATGTTATGACAAACTGAAAATGCGATTTCTACTCATAACACATTTCTAGCAAACGGTATTTTGAAAAAAGAACTACTTAATTTAGCAAAATCATTCGAGATCAACGCATAATGATTCAATCTAAAAATCATTATTAAAGTCTATTTTTGATGATATTTCGTAAGAATAGAGTACTCTTGATATAGCAACATGAGCATCCAGTGATATTTTACTTATAGAAACTACTTCATCTGCAATCTCCAATGTTTTCTTTTCAAATTGACCATGTGGGAATCCACCTACAATAATTGCCAGTGGTTTGATTTCAACTGCCTTTTTCATTAAATTGTTTAATTCAACCTCTTTGCCTGTTTTAGAGAATAAAATTGTATGTTTTGGCTTTATTTCATCATGAAGTTCTTTTAAAGTCATTTCATGAATAGTAAGTAAACTGGATCCTTTTGGAGGTACTTTCCCCATCATGAACAATTGACTCATTAACCCCGAAAAGCGGACATAATTACGTGGGAGTCTTACATTGGGATCTACCTGGATAACAAGATCATTCAAAGTATGTATGAAGATTTTTATGTATCCTGATTTACATAGCGGTGTGCCTAAAATTGATAGAAGTGAGATATGTACTATATCAGGGCGTCCTCTTTTCTCATATGCTTTTGGATTATCTATAAAAAACGAGTGAATAGATTTGTCAAAAACAATGGTTTCTGGGGATTTTTTCTGTTTTTTAGCATATCTTCGAAATTTTGCCAGATTTCTAAATTCGACGGGGATTGATTCCAGTGCGGATTCTGCTAAAATGAAGTATAAAATAGAGTCTTTCATTTTTTCTCCTTTAATAATGAAATATCTTTTAAATACAACTGGTTTTCGGTCTTCATTGAAGCTTGACTACAAAAGGGAATAATTTTATAGATTTTCGTTCATATCACTTTTATCAAAGTTTTTGTGAGATCGTCATGAAACGTCGTAGAAGAATAAATACTCGCTCCATAAAGAAAATTGCACGTGAAAGGATCGAACATCTTCTTGAATTAGCTAAGGCAGTATTTAGTACAGATAGTAATCTGGCACAAAGATATGTACAACTTGCCTTACGGATTGGTATGCGACATAAGGTCCGAATTCCACGATCTCAACGTTGGCAAATTTGTAAACATTGTCATTCATTATTAATTCCGGGTGTGACCTGTCACTCAAGATTACGTAACAAACGTGAACCACACATAGTTATAACATGCTATAAATGCAAAAATTACAGTAGATATCCCTATAAAGTGAAAAAACAACGTTAGTACTGCTTTCTCATGTAAAATTGAATCATTATTATGGGAGAAATATTTTAAACACTAGTAATGGTATTAGGCTTCAATTACTCGAATTATCCAGAGGGCTTTGATTTGAAGATTACAATTCTTATTCCTGCTTATAATGAAGCACATTCGATCAAAGAAGTAATTCGAAGAATAAAAGCCCTCAATCTTGGTTATAAGTACGAAATTCTTGTTGTAGATGATGGATCAACTGATGAAACATCAGAAATCGTCAAAAAAATGAATAATGTAAGACTAATTACGCATAAAATGAATAAAGGTAAAGGTACAGCATTAAAAACTGGTTTTAACGCCGCAAATGGGGATATAGTTGTTATCCAAGATGCAGATATGGAGTATTTACCGAAAGATATCCCGAGTTTAATTAAACCTTTGATTGAAGGTAAAGCCGATGTAGTTTATGGATCAAGATTCAAAGGAAAACTTTATGGTATGACTTTTTCTCATGCTTTAGGCAACTTAGGACTGACTTTGGCAACATCTTTACTTTTTGGTACAAGGGTAACAGATATGATGACTGGATATAAGGTTTTTCGAAAATATGTACTTGAAAACATCAATATACAGGCAGAACGATTTGAGGTTGAACCTGACATTACAGGAAGAATATTATTGAATAGATATCGATTAGTCGAATTGCCTATCGAATATCATAAACGGAAAAAAGGAAAAGCAAAAATCAGTAAACTTGATGGTGTACGGTCCCTGATTTGGTTGTTAAAAATTCGCTTTAGGCGTCATTGAATTAGATTGCATTGAGTTAATCAAAGAAGCAATGTTAGAATTGCCTTTTGTGCATGTAATCTGTTTTCCGCTTGATCCCACACAACTGAATTAGGTCCATCAATCACCTCGTCAGTAATTTCTTGACCGCGATGTGCTGGAAGGCAATGCATTACAATGACATTTATTAGTGCATTGTTTAGTAATTCTTGATTTACTTGAAATGGTGGAAAAACTTCCATTCTTTCCTCTGCTTCAGCCTCTTGCCCCATTGAAATAAAGGTATCAGTATAGACAACATCTGCATCAAGAACTGCGTCTTGAGGATCGTGAACTATCTGAACTTCAGAATCAAATATTCTTGCGTTGTCTTTTGCTAAATCAATAACATCTTCTAATGGTTCATAGTTTTCCGGACAGCCCACTGATATATTGATGCCTAGTTTTGAGCATCCTATAAGTAAAGAATTACAGACATTATTTCCATCTCCAACATAGCTTATCTTCAAATTCTCAAAATTTTTCCTCTTCTCCTTAATAGTCAAAAGGTCAGCCAATATTTGACAGGGATGGAATAAATCACTTAGACCGTTTATAACTGGGACTTGTGAGAAATCTGCAAGATCTAATAAGTCTTCATGTGAGTAAACACGTGCCATAATTCCATCTACATATCGGGCTAGTGTACGCGCAGTATCAGGGATAGTTTCTCCTCTACCAAGTTGCAAATCTTTTGCGCCTAAAAATAGGGCATAACCTCCCAATTGGCGCATAGCCACTTCAAAGGATACACGAGTTCTAGTACTTGATTTTTCAAAAATCATAGCTAATGTTTTTCCATTTAGTATCTCAGACGACTCTCCACGAAGATACATCTTCTTAAGATCGCTCGCAATATCCAACATATAATGAATTTCTTCAAATGAAAAATCTTGCAATGTAAAGAAATCCTGTCCTCGAATATCCATAAGGTCCTCCTCCTTTTTCTAAATAGGAGTTAACTAACTTAATTTAAGATCTAATAATAATTATATTATATAGCACTTTCTGGTACGATCTTTTCAGCAAACTTTTTAGGATAAAATGCATCTAGATCTTTGTATTCTTGACCGATTCCAATAAATACAATGGGCTTTTTCGTAACATGAGCAATAGAAATAGCAGCCCCTCCTTTTGCATCAGCATCAACTTTAGTCAGTATTGAAGCATCAATACCTACAGCCTCATTGAATTCGCGAGCTTGTTCGACGGCATCATTACCAGCAAGACTGTCTCCTACAAAGACTGTAATCACATTCGCGTCTTCGATTCGTTTAAGAACACGAACGATCTTTTCCATCTCTCCCATAAGGTTCTTATTGGTTTGCATTCTCCCAGCAGTATCAATTAGAACAATATCTATGTTTTTTGCAATTGCATGACTAACAGCATCAAAGGCAACAGCAGCAGAATCCGAGCCATATTTGTGTTTGATTACTTTAACTCCAAGTTTGTTTGCATGAATTTCTATTTGCTCTATGCTTCCTGCACGGAAAGTATCCGATGCTGCAAGGACTACAGAAAAACCCTTTTTTTGGAATAGACTAGTAAGCTTGGCTAAAGTTGTTGTTTTTCCTGTACCATTAACTCCTAAAAATACAATCGCTAAAGGTTGCCCCTGTTCTTTGCCTTTTTTTGCTAACTCAAAAAGATCTATACCCTCTACTTTAAGGATTTCTAGAATTGTATTTCTTAAGGCACTATAGACGAATTTCTTTGTGCTCTTAAGACGACCTACCTTCTCACCAGTCAACTGTTGTTTCATAAGTTCTCCAATTTCAGCTGCCACGGAAAATGCAACGTCGTTTTGTATTAATATTATTTTCAAAGATTCAAGAACATCCTCTAACTGGTCTTCACTCAATGTCTTCGATGATATTTTTTCTGTAAAACCCTGAAGACCACTTCTTAGTTTTTCAAACATAGATGTTTTCTCTCCGAGCATATGAAGCATTAAGGATTGATTGATTGCTTGACGCAAGTTTGTGACATATCAATCAGGTTTTTTAATATACGTTTTGATTCCGAATTTGAAAACTCAATTTTATCGAATAATTATTCAAAGAACATTTTAACACGCATTCATCTCTTGTTGAATTATAAAAGATGTTATATCTGATGAGGATGTCTTACCTATTTTATAGTATTCTTGAGCAATAGTATGAATATATGTCGAATAGCTTTCTTTTATAAAAAATGTGAAAAATGCCCTTTTTCTCTTATATCAGATAATAATTAAGAATAACGAAAGGAGTGAGATGATCAGCACAAAACCGATCATCTCCTTTTGGATGATTTCAGCTGCGACAGAAAGCGCGACATCGTTTTCGTGGGTATGACATTTTTCGTCCCTTGCGAGTCATCCGTCCCCTTCGATGAGGCGTCGGACCTCTCAGGTTCAGTCTCATGCACAAGAACGTGTCCCTCATGTTTTATGAGGAACATACCGCCTTGCAACTCATATATTCGCTTACAAAGACCTATATAAACACCACTCTTCATAACAAGGACTCCCAGTTCCATACTTACATGTCCTCTTTCAGGTCATCAAGATAAAGGTTGACCATTAATAAGAGATGGTTTTTCAAAGAAGAAAAACCATAGGTTAGTGCTTCGTTGATTTTATCAAGGTCATTGCATTTTCGAATAAAGGTATAAAGTGCAAAAGGAGAGTATTGGCGCAGTTCTATCTCTCTTTTTAACGCGTTGAAATCTATCTCTTCTGATTCTGCTACATGATAACGTGAAAATGCAGTCCATCTAAATTTTCGAGAAATCATTGCAGACCATCTATCATAATTTTGTAGTAAAGAAAGCAGAGGAAAGTCTTTTTCATCTATAGTATAATTATGATGGTTCTTTGCGAGCTGATAGACTTCGTCATTAATTATATCAACATCAGTATAAATTTTGCTTGGATGTCGATCAGTGCTTACAAAATCATGCAGGAGCATTGCTATAATTAACTTTTCCTGCACATCTGAGAGTTTTGGAAGTTTCTTACGTATGTTAATCTTTCTCGAAATATAGAGGGGTTTTTTCTTGAATTCACTCACAGAAGTCCAAAAGATTTGTCCCACCCCCTCACATGTATAACTCCCGACACTATCAATAGCTAGTGCTTTTTCAAGTTTATGTTCTGGAACGATGAACTCAACATTACCAAACCATGCCCTAAAGGTCATTGGAGCACGTCTTTGTCCTACCGTTAATTTTCCGAATACCCTGGGACGACCATTTATAGTCATCGCACCAACATCGGTAACTCCAAAATGTCTACGCCTTGAAACGATAGGAGTTTTTGTATAACCAATCAATTTAAAGTATTTTTGTGACATTTATTCCCCTCATTTGAGGTTTTACCTCCTCTTTAAACAAAAGAGAGGAGATATAAACCTTGCCAAAGTAAACACGTTTGCAACTGTTGTTTGTAAAGTGGGTATGACATTTATCGTCCCTTGCGAGTCATCCATCCCCAATAATCGAGGCGTCGGACCTCTAAGTTGGTTCAGTCTCATGCACAAGAACGTATCACTCACATCAGTAGGTGATAGACCGTTATGAGATGAGAAAAAAAGTTGAGATAAATATGTCACACAACCACCTTCTCACCCTGTCCACTCATAAGATTCAAAGAAGTTCTCCAACCCTCGATATTACTTAGAGTTAGTGGAGTTTCAGTGGTTTCTTCGATAATTTTATAATTTCCTTCACTATCCTCTCCGATTCTTCGAATAGTTTCAACCTTCTGAAGAGCAATATTAAGGATCTTGACGCAACCATAACCACTTGCCCGTCCTGCTCCAAGAATTTCTACGTAGAGCATTGCCTCTATAAGAAACTTGATTTCACCATCAGTTAAGTTAGTCACATCAATGTGAAAGGAAAAAAATCCGCTGAAATAACTCTCACGAAAGTCTTGGATAGGAATACCATCATAGGCAAGAGCTATCCTATTTTCGCTAGCGATGTGGACATTTTGAACAGGCACTTCAGTTGTGTATTCCTTATGTTTAATCGAGACAATAGGATCTGCAGCGACAACAATAGAGGACTTTTCGCGGAAGGTGCCAAAGATTGTTCGGAGAATACAGGGAGGATCACATGTACCAAGCGCATGAAACCCTTTCGGAAGAACACTTTTACCATCTTTAAGCGCTGTTTTCTCAGAACTGTGACAGACTTCAATGTTGCAGTCTTGAGCAAGCTCCATACAGGCATGTCTTAGCATTCCTCGGATACCTTTAATGTAATAAAACTTAGTATTGAATGTCTTTGAACTGTTTGTGTAAGGAAGTTTCCCTAACAAGAGCATGCTAGAATTTTTCTGAATCGAGGCATTGATAGGCTTTGCTATGGGTGTAAAGGCATGAATAACTATCTGTTTTTTGATTTTTCTCATGTTTCCAACCTCAGATATATTTAGTACAAGTACCTATATAAACCTTGCTCAAAATAAACACTTTTCCAACTTTTGTTAGTAAAATGGGGATTAAATTGACTTCCATTTTAGAAATAAAGCATTTTTAACAGTTTTTAGATGAAAAACCATCGAATATTTAGTGCCTGCTTTATAAATAACAAAGTCAAGCAACAATTTACATCATCATCTCTTTAAAAGAATAAACATATGATTTAACAAAATTAAGCGATTACGAGAATTCACAAGGAATACATTAATGGTGTCAACTAAACTAAAAAATGTTCTTAAAAGAATAATTGTACCATTGATGGTTGCTAATAAATCATTAGGGCAAAAGATCCTTAACTATAACTGGAGGACCTTTTTTCTGTGGTGTATAAATTCCCTCCATGTGTTGAAACCTTTCAAACATTAGAAGAAGAGCTTCTTTATCTGGAGCATAAATAAAGGGGACGAATCGCTTCTTTTCTAGCAAAAAATCCTTGAGTTGTAGTGCGCACTGCCTTATAGCATCCTTTACTGTCATATATTCATCCAGATAGTATATCTCTTGATTAAGTATATCACCAACCAGTCTCTCAACTTTGTAGTGCCCGTTCCACGTTAAATGATAGAATCGTTCACGCTCTAATGTTTTACGTATCTTAAAATCGGCTTTTGTAAATTTACCATATATACATGCTAAGATGAAGGTGAACCTGAATAGGGGAAGAAACATCTCTCGGAAGTCAACGACGGTGCCAAGAAAGGATCGCCGTGTTTTCTTAAAATGCAATATCAGTTCATCGGGCACCCATGAGAACCCTACTTCAGCGAGTGCTTTTCGACAGTAAAAATTAAGATGGCGATAGACGGCATTGAGTGCCGCACTAAAGGGAGTTCGCGCCTTTGCTTCACCCAGAAGCACCACTGTGGCAATATAGCGATCGAGGGTACGACTAATGATCTCAAAGTAACTGCCTTGCAGCAAATGCTTGGGAACCTCCCAGGCAACGCTTTCCACTACCCCTTCAAGACCGCGAAGGTTGTCAATATTGCCCCGCCAATAGAGAAAAGTGTACGCCACGCGATCCAGCAGTTGGGATAAGAATTCCTGTGCCTCCGCAGAAGATAATATCCCCTCTTTTTCAAACCAGAGAATTGCATTGGCGAGCCCCATATTTTTACCCATCACCAGCAGCCTCGCTAATAACGTGCCTCGTTCCGTCCCTCTGAGTTGCTGGGCGGTGTGTTTCAGTTCATCAGCTAATTGTTGTTTCTCTGGTGTCAGTGTATGCTGTGCAAAGAATCTGCCTTCGGGCGAATTAATATCAATGAGTTTCTTGCCATAGTTCTTACGAACTAGTTGCGAAACTTCTCCACCCTCGATGATGATGTGACAGATAGCACCGATTAAATATCGATGTGTTGTTTTCCCGTCCTTTAGTGCATGAGCAAATCGTTTTTTCTTAATATCAAGCCGTTCACCGCACTTGACACGAATGGTTCGTTTTGGTCGTCGAATGTAAACCTTTGTTTTTTTAACCCGCGGGACATAATTTCCGGGCTTGCCTAAAAGCAAATCCAATCCTTTTAGCATCAAACCTCGGTTGCCTGGTTTCACCACCAAGTCACCTTTCATGGTCAAATAATAGCGGGAATTGCATTCGGGACAGACTGTGTATTCATTATAGCAGGATGGCAATTCCACCGTACCGCCGGAGTAGCAGAAGTAGCACGGAGTATCATCGAGTGTTTCTTGTATGGCACTAATTGTGCGCTTTTTTAACTCCCGCGCTTTCTGATGGTATTCGCAGGCACCCATCTTTGGTGCGGCATAGGATTTCCTTTCTTGCCTTCCAATTTTTGTGTTATACTTTTGATTCAACACACAGATATGTGCACGTTTCGATCTGCGACGATCCTTCATAGAATTTATCCGAAAGAAGCCACATGAACCACAGGTGAGCCGCAGATGTTCAGGAATACTCATATTCGCGTCTGCCACATAGATTTTAGGGCGACCTCGTAACTGCCCTCGAGAGATAAATTGGATTTTTCCTTGGATTCCTAACTTCTTTGCATGTTTCACTACCGTAGTATGGTGAACTGGTCGATTATACTGTTTACGAACCTCTGACGTAATTTGTGCGTAAGAGATGACCTTATATTGATTAATAATGTTATAAATTGCTTCTTGAAGTCCCGGATATGGTATCGGTCTGTACTTTGGATACCTGCGTCTCCTTCTGCCTTTGTTCCCTCTTTCAACTTCAGGCTCTTTGTATTCAGGATTTAGTTTTGTGGTAAGTTTTTTGGCAACCCTTGCCGCCCTCGGGTCACTGCGCCCCAGATAGTCATAACTTGCTTCTGCGATCCACGACGCCGTCTTTCTATGTGCTTCTGCATCACCCGGTCGTATGTTTACCCGAGTTGCAGCTTTTGTGACCGAAGAACCCTGACTGAGTAACCATACGAAAGAGGCATATTGCTGGGCGGTATATCGTGTGGTGTTGCTCACTTCATGTATGCTTCGACCGATTAGTGTAATTACGTGCCGGGAGAATTCCCGTTCTGAGGAGCAATGATGTGTGGCAAAAAACTTCTTGATCCTTAAGGCGGTTTTAATCGGCAGTAAAAATTGGCTGGCCCAGCGTCCTTTGGCTGTTGCACTAAACTTTCCACCATTTCTTTTGATAAAACCTTCCTTGATAAGTGTGTGAAGGATTCCCTCTCTTTTTTTCTTCGGTTCATCCTGCTTAGGTCGAGCTAACAGTTTCTCTCTTAGTTGTTGTGTAAAGTCTTTCAACTGGTCGTGGGTGAATGGTGTCAACAGTAAGCGAAGCTCTCCGTTTTTGACCCCGCGTGTAGTGGTGTTCTTCTTGACCCACATGAAGAATTTTCTCGTTACACGTTTCAAGTCGAATGGGAGAGAGCCTTCGTGCGTTTCGCGCAATAAGGACAGTAAATGAAGTTCGTTATTGAGCCGACAAAGCTCCTCTTCCTGGTTCATGAGTGCGTTATTCATTAGTTCGGACCAATTCTGTAGCAATGCTTTGTGTTGATGCCAGAAGTAATGTCTTTCAAGTTTGTGAAGTAATTGATTCGTGGATGCCGAGCCTCTAGCTATCAGGGTGAGTACAATATCTGCCAAAGAAGAACGTGCCTGGCTTGTTATACGATGTTCTTTGACTATCAATTGTCCCTCGACGATTTGTATCTCCTTTTGCTTCAAAATTTCTTGATCGTCCCCCACGAAGATCAGATCAGCATAGCCCACCCGATGATGGCGCGGTCGTGCCGCCCTGCCACTCAATTGTATCAACAGGTGAGGGTTGAACATCCCGGCATCGGCAATTATCACCCGTTTGATCGGAAAGTCCACCCCCTCTCCGTATTGAATCGTTGACAGAAAAACCTGAAATTCACCCTTCTTAAGCCGTCTCATAGCTTCTTGTTGTTCCTCTTTACTGAGCCCGGCGTGACTGTAGCCCACGGTGAGATCGAGTCCACAACTCTTAAGAAAGGACTGCAACTCTATAGCTCGTTGTTCAACCTGATTTCGTGTGTAGCAAAAGATGTGCACGATTTTAGTCCCCTGATCATCACCATACGAGCGTTGTTCAAAGGTCTTTTTGATCAAGCGAGCGAACAGAAAGCGTTTTTTTCGTTCAATCTGCTCTATGGTGCTGCCTGAAACCCCACAAGATGACACAATAAGCTTCGACTGCCGTTCGTTGGTATGGATAAGTTGAGCGTCAAGCCAACTTACCAGTTCCTCGGCATTCCCCAGAGTAGCCGAGAGATAGATGATATGCGGGCGAGGGCGTAACCAAGATCTTGCATTGACGATTGCAGTTTCTAGGCGAGCACCCCGCCCTTTGTTGCCCAGATTGTGCAGTTCATCGACCACAATCAATCCTATCTTGTCTAAAAACGGATACTCGAAATGCTTAACTAGCAGTCCATTGAAGGATTCGTAGGTGCTGATGAGGATATCCGCCGTTTCAAGCTCTTCAGGAGACGAACGGTCATCTCCGCTGACTTTGAGGATGGTACAGGCGTCGTGATACCACTCTTTGAACTTGTCATACATCTGATCGATCAGCCGTTTGGTCGGCTCAAGAATTACACAGCGCATCCCTTTTCCAAGCACGCGGGTAGACACTATTTGGGATATCAAGGTTTTTCCCGAAGCGGTAGGAGTGTACAACACCTTGTCCTGCCTTTGTTTACCAGAAAAACATGCCTCCCATTGAAAGTCGTAGAGGGCGTTAATGTCAGCCTGTTCCAACCGTTGACGTATGAATTCGTAGTTTAACCCTCTTTTCGTCATTGTAATGAACTGGCCTCTCAATTCCTGCCTCTCATTTACAATGGTTGCAAATTTCTATATAAAGAGGGGAACTTTTGGATCGCTGGCTCGAAAAACTATGTCACTTGAACTCTTCACAAACCAAAGCGTTTTCCAAATCAAATGCTATTAGACACAAATTAGAGATCGTTACTTTCATTAATTGAATCTACACGAACTCTCACTAAAAACAAAATTGTAGCATTTATGAAAGAATTTTCAAATGATAGCATCATTTGATAACGGGAACGTAATCTAATTTCGGGACGGTAAAATTATCGCTAAAACTAGGAATATGAATCTTTGAAATCATATAGGAGAGGAACTTCAACTCACTAGAGAGGCATAAGGATATGTGAAATCATAATTAAACAAATATGTCCAGCAAAAAATTACTAAGCTTTATTAGTTGCCAAGCTAATATCTAGACGATTAATATGGACGCGGTTCGTAAAAATGCCAACAGATGACCATTTTAAAAGAGGAATTGAATTCTTCAATCGAAAACAATACAAGAAGGCCATTAAAGCATTCAAGAAGGCTTTAACGTCAGACCAAGAACACTATGTGATATGGTACAACATGGGATTAGCTTTCTCGAAACTAGATAAATTCACTAATGCCATTTATTGTTATAAAAAAGCCGTGAAAATTAACCCTGAGTTTGCAGAAGCGTGGGGCAACATGGGTGCTGCGTATCATGAGTTAGATAAGCTTAACAAAGCCATCGAGTGCTTCCAAAGGGCATTGGAAATCAACCCTGAGTTAATAGACACATTAAACAATATGGCGGCAGTTTACATAAAATTAAATGAGTATAATAAAACTGTCGAATGTTATCAAAAAGTTTTGGAAATTGCCCCTATGAATAAAATCGCTTTGCATAATTTAGCTTGGGCTTATGGAAACTTAAATAATTATGAAAAAGCAGTTGAATATTACCAAAAGGCAATAAAAAACGAACCTGAATATGTATTCGCATGGAATAACTTAGGAGCGGTTTATGGAAAACTCGGTGAGTATAAAAAAGCCATTGAATGTTATGAAAAGGTCCTTAAACTTGACCCCATAAATGTAAAGGCATGGAAAGGCATAGAAATTGCTCACAGAAAATTAAACGAATTTGCTGAGGCAATTGAGTGTTGCCAAAGAGTTATAGAACTCAATTCTAGCGATATAGACACATGGAATAATATGGGCGTTTCCTACGGAGAATTGGGCGAATATAATAAAGCTATCGCATGTTTTGAAGAAATATTAAGAATTGAACCCAATAACGCAAAAGCGCTGAATAACGCAGGAATTGCCTACGAAGGATTAAATGAGTTTAAAAATGCGCTTAACTATTATAAGAAGGCTTTAGAAATTGATCCTAATTATGTAGATGCATGGTACAACATGGGCAACGCCTATAAAAAGTTAGACGAACACATGAAAGCAATTGATTGCTACAAGAAAGTCGTGGCAATTGACTCAGAGCATACAAAAGCATGGAATAATTTGGGCAATACCTATGAAAAATTAGACCTACATATGCCTGCGATCGAATGCTATGAGAAAGCGTTGAAAATTAACCCTGAGTTTGTTAATGCTTGGTATAACATAGGTAATGTCTATAGAAACTTAGACGAAGACATGAAGGCGATTGAATGTTATAAGAAAGCTGTGGAAATCGACTCGAAGCACTCAAAAGCATGGGGAAATATGGGTGCCATTTACACGCTTTTAGGTGAACACATGTCTGCAATCGAGTGCTATAAGAATGCTGTAGAAGCTAGTCCTGAATATGCTGGCGCGTGGTATAACATGGGTGTGACCTATGTAGAAGTAGGCAAATACATGTCTGCAATCGAATGCTATAAGAAAGCATTGGAAATAAATCCCGATTATATAGATGCATGGACGGGGATGGGGATCGCGTATGCAACGTCTGATAATTATAATAATGCCTTTGAGTCCTTTCAAAACGCATTGGACATCAATTCTGAAGATGTTGGTACATGGTACAATTTAGGTGTGACTTACAAGAAATTAGGAGAGCGTAACAAGGCACATGATTGTTTTAAAAAGGCTCTGGAGATCAATCCTAAAGATATATTGTCAGCATACAATATGGGGGCGATTCAAGCAGAACTAAATGCAGAAAAGAAGATCTCAGAATTAAAGAACGACGTTGATTTTCTGAAAGGTCAAGAACTAGAGAATAAGATAAGTGAACTTGTCGAGAAATCGTATAGTTTTCAATGCAAAAGAGAATATCGTGTCCAAAAATTGGAGGACGAAGAAGTCGAAAAATTCATTGAAAGAGGTTGTTATAGAGAAAGTACTAAATCAGTTGAATTAGATGTAATAGCTATAAAGGAAGAAGCCAAAACTGGGAAAAAACGCCCTGCCATGTTACTTTGTGAGTGTAAAGCCAAAAATACGCATACAAATGAAAAACAAATCAAATGTTTCCTTTTAAAGACAGAAATTTGGAAGAGAAAATTTACTGAATTTTATGAATCCATGCCTGATTATCTCGCCCCAGAGTTCATATTATGGTATGTTAGCTTAAAAGGATTTACCAGAAACGCTGAAACGCTAATAAATCAAAATAAGATTGAGCCCTTTGATCTTGAAAAATTAAACAAGGAATTGAAGAAAGTAAATATTCTAACAATTCCTAAGAGATTTATTGCAGAACAAGAAAATTAGGCTTAAAAGATCCTTCTAAACTTTCGACATGACGTAATTGAACTAATAAAAATAAATAGCATAAAATGTGATAGATATGGAAAAAGTAGAAGCGTTTTCATGGTATTTTGTTAAAAATAAATGGCCTGATTTAATTAACCGTTTCCATATTTTTCCCATAGGACTTTTAGGTTGGTTATCAGAATAAAAACTACATATTATCCATCTCTTAATGTTCAACAAATTAACTTTGTCCAAACAATCCTTATAAGATGGTGGAAAGAGGAAATAAGTGCAAAAGGAAAAAGAGACTTTTTCTGGAGGAAATGGATACTTGATCCTAAGATGACTACCGTCATTTTGGAGGATTTTTCGTTTCCTCGTGATTTTGGTATATTTTGTACTGAAACAGCCCTGCGAAAAACACGCGCTGAAACTGTAGAAATTCATTTTAGACCATTTTTCAGGAGGTTTCATAGTTTTCAAGAAGTTAAAGCTGCAGATACAAAAGAATTAAGAAAAGTCCTATACCCCCTAGGTCGTGTCTCCCAGAATGTACGAGACCTTAAACAACGGGCTACAATAATAATAAACGAATTTAATTCGGAAGTCCCATGTACTAAAGAATACATAAGACGTCTAATGAAAACCTATACACGAAAAATCTTACTGGAACACAGTTTCGAACATGGAGATGCAATAAACAGTACTTTGGTGCCTTTGCCACAATTCCTCCATCAGCTAATTCTAAGAGATTAAGAGGATACAACATTTAAACCTTTGTGTGAGACCTTTTTCGTCTACCGCAAGTCAATGACCTCATTATAAAATAGTTATACTAGAAAAAGAAGAATTAATTGTAGTTCCCAGAGAACATCATCAATTTGATCTTCGCTTAAAGTCTTAGTGGATACCTTGTCAGCGAATCCTGTGAGACTCTTTTTTAACTTTTCAAACATCTTAATTTCTCTCTATGAAGGTCACTTAAACAGTAATTGTTCAGAAAAAAGTAATATTGATGCTATTTTTGTTGCATCTTATTGTAAGTTTCTTGTACAGTAGCCCGAAGTTCTTCTATTCTCTGGAGAGTGGTTCCCAACTGGTTTTGGAGTGTTGTGGAAATTCCTCGTAGTTCTTGTAATCGTTCAGCAAGTTTTTCTTGAGCGTTCTCTATACTCGTTTCAATAACTACATCACTACCTATCCCTAGAATAACCTTTTGTACGTTTGCAAGTGTTGCAAAAACAAATGAATTCGATCCAATAGGTAAAAGGACCTCTTGACCTTCTTCTGCTTTAGTGATTCCATCAAGTGTGACACCTGTAATTGTAATCTGATTAATTTGAGCTTCAACAGCTTCGACATTAGTTCTTAATACATCTGCATTAGCTTGTTGATGATTGAGTTCGTGAACCATCTGTTCAATCTTTTTTTGTTCTTCAGCCATTCTTTATGCCTCCCTTGGCAAATTATTTATATTCGTGATAATTCAGAAGTAAGGCTCTTCAGTACAGGATCGGTAATATCTTCATCTTGAATTTGTGAAATTTCAGTTATTTTTATGAATTTTCTTGGAACTTTGTGTTTACTCCCTATAAGGGATAAAACGTTTTCAATTGCATGGGTTTCTTTTAGGGCTTTGATCTCTTTGGCGAATGGGATCTTTTTACTCTTTGCTCTATAGACGCCCTTAATCCGAAATACTGACAATAAAAACACCTCTATTTTCAGTGAAACCTTTTGTGCACATCTTAACATATTATCTTTTAACCTTTTACATTTGGGTTGAGAATTTTTGCTTTGTAAAAAAACTCTTGCTGTGAAAATTGGTTTTTAAATTGCACAATGAAAAGCTTAATAATTTTTATCCTAGCAAGGTCATTCATCTTGCAAAGACTTCGTTCTGAGTGATATTTATCTGGCGAGAGTCCTTTCTGAGAGTAAAATGGATTAACAGTGTACCTGGTGAACTGTGTGGTTATTGTTCAGAATAACTTTAATGGAATCGCCTCAGTCGGCATAATCTCACTGGCTACTGATAGTTATGTATTGGTTCCAAGAAACCTTCCAAAAAGAGTAGTCAATAAGCTACATGAGGTATTTGCTGCGCCAATTATCAAAACTTCAATTTATCAATCGCATCTAATTGGAATATTAGCCGCTGGTAATAAATTTGGTCTATTAACTCATTTTCTTTCTGATGATGATGAGATTGAATATCTTAAGAAGGAAATTGGTATCCCTGTTGAAAGAATGAAAAGTAAACTAACTGTCGGAAATTGCATTCTTGCTAATGACAAAGGCGCAATTGCTGCGGATGAATTTGGTAAAGAAGACATTAAGCAAATCACTGATATTCTCAATGTAGAAGTTTTGCAAGGAAAGATCGTCAATTCATCTTTAATCGGATCACTTGGAGCAGCAAGTAATGAAGGCGCTATGGTGCACCCATTAGCTACCGAAAAGGAATTAGAATGGATTAGCGAAGGCTTGAAAGTACATTCTGATATTGGGACCGTTAACAGAGGTGTTCCATATGTCTCAACAGGAATCTTAGTTAATTCACAGGGGTGCGTTACAGGCGAAGAGACTACAGGTCCTGAATTAGTAAGAATCTCACAAACATTCGCACTTTAAACTCTTATTTATTATTGAGTATATAGTAATTACATTAATTTTTGAAAAAACAAAAAGAGAAATATCTATTGAAATAAAATGTTCATTTTGCTAAGTAAACTTCACATATCCCTTCGGTGTCCTTCACTGCCCTAACTCTTATTTTTCTCGGAGGTTTTTCGATACCTCGCTTCCAAAGTTCTTCATTGAGTTCTGGATCAATTCGAATGTCAATAGGATTTACTTTCATATGACGTTCTATGTAGTGTTTCAGAATCTTTATCGCACGAACTGTGCGTTTATGCCGTGGGGCGTGCTTTACGTCACGAAATGGAATAGTATATAACTCTTCTTTTTCAATTTCTTCATCTAATATTTCTTCATCTGACATTTCGTTTACGCATCCTTTCTACTATTTCTTTAAGCGTGTACGTCGCCAATGCCTACTTTTAGGATGTGTACGCACTCTTCTTCGAGTTCTAACAACTATCCATGCAGGAACGCTTCTTGATTGCTTCAGTGCTTTTCCTAGTCGCAATTTTTTTCCTAAAGGTTTATATCGTGCCAATGACAAGAATCTCCTATTTTCGTGTGATTTTAATATCTCTTTGTTTATCAGTCAATCTTCGTAAAATGGTTTTTAATTGGTCATCAGTTAATACATTGCCAAGTCGTCCAGCTTGTGCAAGTTGAATTAATTGAAGTTCAACCGCTTCAGCCAATTCGGGTTTTACAATTTTTATTCGATTCAATCGTTCTCTTGCTTCAGGAGTCAATATCTGTCGGAGTATTGCTTGTTTCTGGGCTTCTAGTTCCTGTTGCATTTGTGCTTGTCGTTCTTGTTCTCCTTGTTGCTGTTGTAACTCAAGCATACGTCTTTTCTTTAATTCTTCAAGTTCTTCATCCGACAAGGTTTTTCCCTCCAAGTTAAAAAATCATTCTTACTTTTTTAATTGCTTTAAAATCTTGTTAGCAGCACGATCCATAAAAGAACGACCTTTAGCCGATAATGTTCGGCCAGAAGTATCATTTGGCTTCTCAATAAAACCTAACGCCTCTAATTGTTGTAAACCTAATCTAATTATCTTCCCAGCGCCTTTTCTAAAATGCTCTCTTCTATTGCCTTTGCGTAGTCTTCCTCCATACTTTATTCGAAGACGATTGACTCCAATTGGGCCATTAATATATACTTTACGTAGCAGGCTAGCTAGCCTGACATACCACCAATTAGGATTGGTCGGTGCCTTCTCCCGAAAGACGCCAGTTTTAACAAAGGACGCCCATGCTGGAGGTTTAAGCTCATCTATGTTCTTAAGTTCACTCGCAACTTCTTTATTTAGTATAGCCGCTGGCACTTCATAAATGGTAACCATGAAACATCTCACCGATACGAGATTTTGTTCCTCTATTCTAGTATTTTCGATACTAGACTTAATTCATTTATAAACATTTGCCAGTTGTCAATTTGAGCCTTATTTTTTCCCTTTATCTCTAAAGAGAAGAAAAAGGAAACCAATATCATCTTTCTTAAATTCCCAATTTAAATAAACTATCCTTTTCGTTATACAACAAGACCAAGACTGTAAATAAAATTGCGAGATTTTTGCGAAAAATAAGAATTGATTCTTTAATATCTGTATAGACTATTTATTTTGCTTAGAATCAAAAATTCAAAAAAAGGATAAAAAAAGTGAAAGATTTGATATTTTGAGATTTCTTATAAAGGTTGTTCTTTTATGGGGTTGGAACACTATTATTTAACCTAACTGTGCTTTGAGCTCTGCAATCTCCTTCTTCAGGCGTGCAACTAAATCTGAGTGCTTCTCCTCGGAGATTTTTCCATCAAGGAGCAGATCATCTGCTTTTTCTATTCTTTCTTGACGCTCTTTTATCTCATTTTTAATTTTACCTGTATCAGTAGACGTGGTTGGAATCGTTGATGGCCCTGCGACTGGAACAACACCAGCTCCGGTGACTATTGTTGGGGATGCATCAATTGAGACACCTTTCTTACCTAGTTCACGATATCCTTCAGCTTTTACAAGATCCTCAACACTTATGCCCGCTTCTTTGGCTCGTAAATACAACTCTGCGTCAATACCTTTCATTGTAGCGTACTTTTCAGCTTCTATTCGTGCAAGTGCTTCATCTTCAGCAGTTGATGAGAGTGCTTCATATTTTGCTTTCATAGCTTCTAATTCTGCTAGTTTTAACTCCTTTTCTTTTTCAAGCATCGCAAGTTCTGTTTCGGAACTTATCATTTTCGCCTTGGCAGTTTTTTGTATAACTAATTCTTCGTATTCTTCAGCTCCAGCGATGGTTGCTATTTCAAGTCGCGCTAACTGGACTCCCCAATCGCCAAATGTATTCTCAGCGATTACTTTTGCTTTAGTGGAAATACCTTCGCGATTTGAAAACACATCTTCTAATGGATAGGTGGATAATGTTTGCGTTACGATTCCTCTCATGGAGTCTTTTGCCCAGTTATCAAATTCATCAGGCGCTAATTTCTCCTTACCACCAATAAAGTTTTGAACGAGGCGTTTAGGGTCACTAATTTTGATGTACGCCGTGCCTGAGGCTCCGATCTTTATCTTATCTTGTGTATAGATACGTTTAGGAACTCCCCAGGGAATTTTATATTCACGTGTATTTACCCATACGACTTCAGTGCCAACTAGTGCACTGTAGAGTTTTCGTACATCCATTCCGCTGAAGATTTTGTGAAGTAGTCCTTTAGAATCCTCTTTTCTCCACGCTTTGTCCATTTTCCCTGAAGCTTCTAATTCTTGCGCACGTTCTCTCGCTTTTTCTTCAATTTTTCTCTCTTCTTCTGGTATTAAATCATATACCCCTGCGCTTAATTCTCCTATCAAAGCTCCCTGTTTATAGAACAATGCTTTTTCATACGATCGTACAACAAATCCTCGAATGGGTTCCTGAAGTCTCGCATCATATCCACACTTCTTGCAGAAAGGCTGACCTGCTTTAATTGTAGAAACTCGTTCGGTAGGTATATCTGCACCACATTTTCTACAGAATTGTTGTCCTTTATTTGCAAGTGTTCCACATTTTGGACATTTCCTTGCTTCTGCTAGTTTTCTACATCCCGGACAGTGCATATCATAAATTGGCGGAGCATTCATAATATCTTCATATGTAAGTCGATGTATTATTCCAGGATATACTTGGTGGTTCCAAATGTAGGTATATCGATCTCTACCCCATTCTTTTTCAATTACCTCATCAGCGTCTAATCCTTTGTCTGCTACTCTTTTAACATCCTTGTCCACTTTTCTGGTTCTAAACCATTCTTTAATCGACGACATTTCTCTCCATCCTCTCCTTATCCTTTATATAGGCTTGGTACATACCAAGCAGTGCCTCCCGCATAACTAGAATCACGTCGGGTAACTCCTTCTTGCTCAAGTGTTTGTAAAGCTCGCATTACACGTTCATTGTCCCATTGTGTTTTTACCAACAAATCTTCAAGGGAAATATATCCATTTGAGGTTGCAGCAAGCTCAAGTACTGTTCGTGAATCTTCTGTCATGCCAACTGGCACAAATTCGATTAGTTTTAAGCCTGAAGGTAATACATGTATATCAGCTATCATTCCTGATTTATCTAATTTCTTAACTGCTTTTTCGACATCATTTACATTGAATTCTATGTCTAATCTACGTTCACGCATTTTCATGTAGAGATCTGCGAGCGAACAGATGCCTCCTGTTTCATTTTTGATCATATCTTTGAGTTTAAGAATTTCTTCTCCAAGTTTCTCATAGTAGTCGCCTTTGCCAAAAAGTCGTGGTTTTTTCGCTTTTTCGTCTTCCATTGCTTTTCTAACATCACTGACTTTATCCTTTTCTCGATGTCTCATTTGCCATAGTTTTTCGTCAAGAATTTCTTCTATATTTTTGTATACACCATGCCATCTACCAGGTATTGCTTGGTAAATGTGATCTGCTGGGGTCACACCTAACAATAAATCATTCCTCTTTTTGAAAAGACTCACTACATCATCCATATCACTCTTTATTTCTCTTAGAGCTTTCTTAGCGTCTTCAGCATTACCATCTTCTACCTTAGGAAGTAAAGTTTCTCGTAATATTTCAGCCATTGCATCCACTTCAAATAACGTAAGCATATCTATCCCAACAAGGTTTTTGAACGTATCTGATTCTAACGTAACATCAAACTTTGTTGGCCCTTCAGCAATTTTGCTTTGTTTTTGGAGTTTTTCAAATTCGAAAATGGGAGCCATCAACTCAACGTCTTGTTGAAATCTGTTCAATTTCTTCCTTAATCTTTCGCCTAACTTTAATACATCATCGTTACCTATGTCAACCGAAGCTTTCTGGATCTCTCCTAATAACTCATCTGAGTTTGTTAGACTATTTAACATCTTTTCTTTTAAGACACGATCATAATTTTCTCGCATCTCTTTCCTCCAACCAGGCTTAATCCATTTGAAATAATTCTTAATTTTTCTAAGCCTTTCCATGGGTCACACTCCTTTTTTTCATTTTTTTTCTATTTAAACCGACTTTTGTCTTTCAAGTTTCATACTTAATGTGCTTCCACACGTTGGACACTTGAATTTCTCGGGCCCTACCCAATCTACGCTTTCCTCGCTCAAAGGCGCACCACATTCTGAACAGGTAGTGGGAACGGTCTTTATTAGTACTACTTCTTCTTTCTTCTCGATGATTCTCTCCTTAATGATCATTCCAGTTGGTTTGGAATTATTCCCTCCCGAAACTGCAGCTGCAGCTGTAACTGGATCTACGATATCCATATACGCTCTACCAATCTCAATAGTAAGAAGTTCGCTGTAAATAGCAAATTTTTGAGATTTAAAGATTTTCGGGGCATTAAAAAGAATCTCAGTGGGATTCAAAGAATATAATCCACCAATTGTTGGTGTAACTTTAAAATCAACAGCTCTATACGTTCCAGGACGAATTCTTTCTATTTGCTTCCCATTACCATTTCCCACTTCAAACTCAGATGGGAAATCTGTTTTGACCTCAATATTAGTAACTTCGAAATCAGATTTATTACGGATATCTACCGAAATAAGCCCTTCATGGTCAATATATAACGCCTTAGCTTCTCTTTCTATCTCAATGTTAGGTAAGACGAACACTGGCGTGAGATTGACATCTGTAGATGTTGGTTGAAAGTTCCCTGCAGTTATTGTTGCTTGTGCACGTATCGCAAATACACCAACATCACCTGAAGGCAGCTCTAAATCTATCTGTTTACTTTCATCTTTCTTTAATGCAACTGAAATGTCTTCATTCAAAACAGGAAAGTGTAATTTAAACTCAGTAGGTAATTTTGCTGTAATAGTCAAAGTAAGTGGGATCTTATTTCCAACTCTAATTGCTTCAACAGTTTCAACATTTATACTTGGTAATACCCTGAGAATGGGAATTCCCATTCTGTTACAAACCGGGCAACCAGTGTTCACCAAATTTCTGTTACATAATACTGGATGGGCTCCAGCTTGAACCAGTTTCTTCTTGTTCAGTTGATTGAAGACGTCAGCCAGGGTATCTTCAACGATTTTTGGCTTTGATTTTGCAGATTCCCACCCACAAGCTACACACATCACTTTATAATCAGGAGCATCTGAGTCAAAGACGCCTCCTTTTTGAAATTGCGTAAGAACCAGTTGCTTACCACATTGGGGACACAAGGAGTTTAATATAGACTGACATTTAGCATTAGGTGGCGCTGATTGGAATCCTATTCCACAGGACGGACAGAATGAAATTTTTTTCGATGCACAGTGTTTGCAAAACACGCCGTGTTCAGGACAGTAAAAGTTAGCGAATTTACCGCAGTGTACGCAAATATAATTAGCTAATTTTTCTTTTTTCTTACCTTCTTCTATAAGCAGCATTGAAGCCCTTGTTGTTGGAGTTGGTTTAGAGAGAGAAAATAGTGGTGAACCACAAAAAGTACAGAATCTTAGACCTTCTCTTAGTGTTCTTCTGCATCTAGGACATGCCGGCAATATTCTAGTCCTCCAGCTTTTGTTAGTACCACTATTGTAGTACTACGTATAAACTGACTACCCGGTAGTATTTAAGATTTTTGAGAAAATTCTCCGCACTTTAATTTTAATTATCTCAATCTAGCGAAAAACATGTCCCGGTGAATATGTAGAATGTAACATCTATTACCAAGGATTTTATTGTACTTCACTTAATTTGCGGCAAATAACTTAATGTTAGATTGCTTAACTGTCGAAACTATACCGATTTATTGACAGATGCGCTTTCGTCTTCAGAACTATCTAGTCAATTAGCTCGAAAAAATCTTTTCCAAAATTTTAGATGTTTATGTCGGACGCAACATTTCTATAGGAGTTATTCAACTCTTAAAATTAGAACTACTATAAAATCAAATATAAAAGAAATTTTGGAGATTTGACAAAAATGGGAGTTTCATCGTACTTTTCAGGAAGAAAAATAATTGTCTACGTTATGACGGCGTTTGTCGCATGGTTTGCTTGGCTGGATAATATTATTGACTACTTATATTTCCTAGGTATCTACGCAGATACATGGCCTTACTACGATGTCTTCACTTTTCCCGACTTCGCATATAATGTCACGCTTGCACTACCGCTCATCGTCTTTGTAATGACGCTGTTACCAGAAGCTGAAAAATGGAAAAATATTTTGCGTACCATGGGTATCATTGTATTAATTACTGCGCTGCTAATGTTAGTATCAACAATAAATTTTGTTTTTTACAGACCTTTCATTACGGCTGTTGTTTTAATTGTCATTGCAGGGATATTCACACTTCTTAATTATCCGCTTAAGGATAAGACCTTTTGGGGACATGAACCTTGGCAGTGGGCAGTTAATTGGTTCGCGTGTGGAGTTTTTTTTGCATTAATTGGCTTTCTGTTACCTCCAGCTGTATTTACTGGGTCTCTTGAATATCCAGTTCTTATAGGACCTTATGTCTGGGCTCTAGTGTTCGCTGTTGGCGGTATACTAGCACTAATTCTCGGTTTCATCATGCCGGTTGAAACCGGGCTTGTTGAAGGTTTAATTGTTGGTGTGTTTGGTGCGATAGGTACACTCGCTGGTTTGTGGTTATTCTTCTGGGACACGGAAGTTATACCCCCCGACGGATGGTACATTCAAATCTTAGTTCTATTCATAGTTGCTGGATTTGCTGGCGGGTTTTTCAACCAGTTTAACTTCACAAAATATATCATGAATTCGTTTCAAGACTTTATCAAGATGAAACTAGTGTTAGCTCTATGGATCGTTGCGTTACTTGGAGCTCTCGTAGCGTATTTTGCAATCGCCATCTATTTCCCAAGTGGCGTTCAAAACATTGTTTTACGACAGGTGCTGATATTTCTCGTTCCGTCACTCATTGTAACACCCATAGCATTTCGTAGCGCCCATTTCTGGCAAGGGCTGCTCATTGGTATCACTACGAGCCTTTCATATTTCAGTGCAATCATTCAAGGCGATCCATCTCTTGAGATCATCGGACTTATCGGTTTTCCATTTGTTCCGTTAATTCGCTATTCACCTCCAGAGATATCTATCTATATAGTCAATGGTTTGCTACTGGTGTTAGCAGCTCTATGGGGTGGCCTTTGGGGTTCAGTTGGAAACTACTTTACAATGGCATATACAGAGATTCCTAAGGAAGGAGATATCGCAAAGAGATTCCGAACAGCATATCTATTTCGTGACCTATGGTCAAACTACTTCATTCACGGAAAGAACAAAGAAAACGAATTTGAGAAAGCTGAACAATTCAAGTTAGATTTGGATTCGCTGGATCAAGTGTTAGACCTTGATCTAAAACAGACTGACTTACCAAGATTCGGTGAATACGTTTCTTTTCGCTACATGGACAGAAGTAAGCACTGGGAGACGGTTCCAAAGCCTTTGAAATCGATAGGCGTCCAGCCGATTAAGGGTTCAGAAAAAGCAAGAGTTGAATACAATAATAAGCACATCGGAGACTTTTATGATCCAAAGGTACTAGCTGACAAATATTCCCCAGTATGGAGTCCAATGAATCTAGTATTTCAGCGTACGTTAGTTACCGCGATGCGTCCAATCATTTATGTGCTGTTGGCTGTCACATTGGTACTTGTAGGCTATAGTATCTACGTTAATTTCACAATAATTGGCGGTGGAATCGAATTTCTAGGACTTGCAGTTACCCAGATAGTTGTTCTTATCTTCTTGTTCTTCTTTATGTTCAAGTGGTACGGCTTATTCGAACAAACAGTAAACGAGCGACCAGAAGCTTCATCTAGCTTCTTAATCGTAGCTTTAATCATTGTCGTAATCATGCTGTACATAACCTACACGGTTAACAGTCTGGGGACGTTCATTGTTACAGGAGCTAACGAAGATCTGATCCGATTCGAAACTAACGGCCTATATATAATGCTTCTCATAAACTTCATCTTAGGCATAGGATCTGTTCAAGTGCTTGGCTCAGAAAACATGAACCTCTATTGGTATGATAAGAGACCCGAAGCTTTTCCAATGCAATCTCAGGAAGATGCGCCTGTCTGGCTTAAGGGGGACCAGTATTGGGTCTTTAGAAACCTCTTTTGGTGGCCCTTTGAGCTTACCGTTGGCAGTAAAGGATTGGAGCACGAGGACTGGGAAAGGATCGAGTTGTGGGTCAATGCGAATACGGGGAAGCCAGAGTGGATCATCTCAGATTATCATTGGCGCGAACTTTGGTACAGGGTACCAGAACTGGATGAAGAAATAATGATTAAGGTCACGTTTGCAACGAACTTCCACACCCCCATACCTTCGGTTCTCCGTAAGGCTACATATGACGCATTTGTAGCTCAATTCGAGGGTGCGGGAGCAGCGAGTGCGGTAATTAAATATGCAATTGGTGCAGCGAAATCAGGTATCGGTCGAGCGTTTGACTCAATTGGCTCTTCTTTAGGATTAAAGACTAAGGGCGAAAAGGAAAGAGAAGCAAAAACCACTGATGGAATGAAGGCTCGTACAAAAGTGCTTGGGAAATATTTTGTCGACGTTGGAGGTCCAGCTAAAGGGATCTGTGGAAAACAAATGGCAGCAACAGACTTTAACTTCTTTAGATATCCTTACGGATGTGCAAGTACTAAGAATGTTGGAACCGGCAGTGCAATTGATATTAAATACTTTTATAGGGAAAAAGATTTCGTTCCACCAATAAAAGAACCTGGGACGGGATTTAACCTAAAAGCAGAGAAAAAGGATGGACTAGGGTTTAAAATATCAGTAGATGAGACAGCACCACAACTATGCATGGATTGTGGAGAACCATACAACGTACTTGAAACTGTAATTTGCCCGGCTTGTGGCGCAAACAATGAAGCGGCGTATAGAATGCCAATCGAATAAAAGACTTTTTTTGTCTACTCTTTTTTTTTATTTTAAAAGAAAAGATGAAGGTTAAGAAATGACTCAATTGCCTTGGATTATAGCTCACCGAGGAGCGTCAGGTTATTATCCAGAAAATACTCTTCCTTCTTTCTTAGGAGCAGTTGAATTGGGTGCAACTTGTGTTGAAATGGATATTCAGCCAACAGCAGATAAAAAATTGGTCGTTTTCCACGACAAGACAATGGAACGTATTGTTGGTGTTCCAAAAAAGATCACTGACCTATTATGGCAAGAAGTCATCCAATACGATGTAGGACGTTGGAAAGCCCCAAAGTGGGAAGGAACAAAGATCCCGCTTTTTAAGGAAGTCTTGGAAAAACTTCCACGATCTATGAAATTGAATTTAGAGCTCAAATATTATTCTCCGAAGGATGATTGGTTTGAAGGATCAGTTCTTGAAGTTGCCTTGGAATATGATCTTCCCAGTAGAGGATATCTCGCTATCAAACATGTTGAAACCATTTCATTCGTGAAAAAACGGGCACCTGACTGTCCTTTGGGCCTATTACAGAAAGGAAGAACTCCAAAAGAAACATTTGATCTTTGTTGTAAGTGGGACCTTCCATTTGTTCAAATTAGAAGAACAGCGTTAACTAGTGAATGGATTGATCGCTTTCATGAACAGGGGATCAGAGTTAATTTCTTTTACTCGGATGACCCCGAGGAAATGAAGCATCTTTTGAAAGATCTCAAAATTGACGGAATTCTAACGAATTATCCGGACAGGGCAGTACAAGTGTTCCAAGAACTTGGCTTGCCCCTTACAAAATACAAAGATTTCTCTTAGTGTTATACTTCTTTATAATCCCTTCTGATTAATTCATCATTTTCAGCTTTGAGATCATAAGCTCAATTAGTCATTAATTAGAAAATCTAAAAATCTTTAAGATGAATATGAACACAATTAAATTATGGAAAAAATACTTGCCTGCATTGATGGGGAACATTACTTGCCTGTCACGAAAGCAGCGATAGAAAAGTTAAATAATTTGCCAGATCAAGAAGTTGTTGCTGCGTTATTTCTAGGCGGCACCGAAAAAATTGGAGATCTTAATGAAATTGAGCAATATCTGAACTTACCCATTTATTTTCTTGACAAAAAGAGTAATTTCGAGGCAGTTTTACACAAAATAATAAAGCAGCGCAAGATCAGTTCTGTCTTCGATCTTAGTGGTGAACCCGTAGTGACTTCTCTAGATCGAATGGATTTTGCGTGCGCCGCTTTATTTGAAGGATGTAGTTATAAAGGCGCAGACTTTCAATTCATCCCCATTGACTTTATAGAGGCTAGAAAACCTGTAATAAGTGTTATTGGTACAGGAAAACGAGTTGGGAAAACAGCTGTTGCAGGTTACATCGCACGTGTTATCAAAGAAACGAAATGGACACCTTGCATACTTACTATGGGCAGAGGAGGTCCAGAAACTCCTGAATTAATCCGAGGCGACCAATTAATTGTCAACGCGGAATCTCTTCTTAAAGTTGCGCGACAGGGCAAACACGCAGCCAGTGATTATTGGGAAGATGCTCTAACTAGTAGAGTTATAACGATAGGTTGCAGAAGATGTGCAGGAGGGTTAGCAGGGGCACCCTTCCTGGATAATGTAGAAGAAGGAGTCAGAACCGCTGAAAAATTAACTATCGATTTAATCATTGCCGAAGGTAGCGGACCAAGTATTCCTCCGGTGATGGCGCAGTCCTTTATTATTGTAATCGGTGCACAACAACCTCTTTCTAACGTTAAAGATGTTTTGAATCCCTATAGGATAAAACTTTCCGAACTTGCGATTATAACAAATTGCGAAACTCCCCTTGCGACTGATGATAAGATTCAAGAAATCTGCACCACTATAAAAGAGATAAATCCAAAGATTAAGATATGTTGTACAACTTTTCGTCCTAAAGTTTTAGGTGATATACAGAATAAAACTGTGTTTTATGCAACAACAATGCCTATTGAAATGATGAAAACTGTAGTTAACTATTTAGAGCAAAATTACAATTGTAATATATTAGGAACAAGTGTGCATCTCTCAGATCGCGCAAAATTGAAGGAAGATCTTAAGAAATTAACTCACGCGGATGTCCTTGTGACTGAATTAAAGGCTTCAGCTGTTGATGTAGCGACTAAGACTGCGTTTCAGATGGGAAAGCCAACTATCTATTGTGATAATGAACTCCAGATAGTGGAGTATGCTGACGGAGAAATAAACTCAATTCAAGAGCTTGATTCGTATCTTATTGAGATCACAAAAAGGATTGTAAAAGGAGGGTCAACTACCCCACCCTAAAGGGGCGGGGGCTTTCAGAGACAGGAGAGGCGAAGTAATGGGAGTCAAACACATAACGATTAAAGCAGATAATTATGATTATCCCTACAGTAGGGGTTTGTTAGCAACACGCATGATGGTAACTGGTCTCGACTTAGTTGATGCGTACAAAACAGCTGAAGCAATAGCTTTAGAACTGGAACTGCAGGATATCTGGGAACTTACAGAAGCCAAACTTAATGATCTCGTCAGTGATATTCTCGAAAAAGAGGGCAAAATACTTCATGCTACTCGATATCGTAATTTTCTCAAATTTAAGAGTAGGCATGAACCTCTGATTATTCTGATTAGCGGTGCTACAGGCATCGGTAAATCTACTATTGCACTGAATTTAGCGGCTCGATTAGCTATTAGTCACATAGTAGGAACTGATACTATCAGAGAAGTCATGCGTAAAGTATTATCTTCAGAATTAGTCCCTTCATTACATTCTTCCTCGTATGCTGCTCACAAATCTATGAAAGAATATGTAAGTCCAATTTACAATAAAGTGATTATAGGCTTCGAGGAACAGGCGAGACTTGTCGTTTCTGGAATTGAAGCTGTGATTGCTCGTGCGTTGACAGAAGGAATAAGCATAATTGTTGATGGCGTCCATATATTGCCCTCAATCATGGATCCAAAACTGCTCAAATCACCAAATATTATACCAGTGTTTCTTCATCTTTCAAACGCGGAGGATCATATGATGAGATTCCACGAGCGTGCGAAAACGAAGGTAATGAGAAAACCACTTGAGGATTATTTAGAAAATTTTGATGGCATCCGAATAATACAGGACCATCTTTTAGAGCAGGCAAGATTACATGGTATCCCGTTAATCGAAAACATGCTAATCGAAACTACCATTAGAAAGATTTTGGATATAGTTTTTGAACGCATTGAAAAGCTTATAACAACACCATTAAAAACCTGAAGAACATCTCAAACGCAAAGAGGGAACAACTTTGGCAAGATTTGTCATTATGTCTGACTCCCACATCACGGAAGGTCAAGAGTTTAACAAAGATATTTTCAAAATGGGGGTAGACTTAATCTGTTCTATTAAAGCCGATTTTTATTTTCATTTAGGAGATATAGTCGAATCAGGAACACTTGCAGACTATAAATTAGCTGAAGAACTCCTCCTACCGATAAAAAACAGACTTATTTTCATTCCTGGAAATCATGATGCCAGAAATGTAGGAGATCGCTTATACGGGGAATTTTATGGAGACAGGGAATTTGAGATGGAAACAAAAATCGATGGGACAAAGTTTTATATCACTGGATTAGACAGTTCAATTCCGGATCAGAATAGTGGACGCGTTGGACGTCGATCTCGGCATACTCTTTCTAAAAGATTGGATCAACTAGATGACGATTTAATCAAAGTAGTTGTGTTTCATCATCATTTACTCCCAATTCCCAATACTGGAAGGGAACGTTCTACTATCGATGATGCAGGAGATATGTTAAAAGTTTTGCTGGATTACGATGTGGATATAGTGATAAATGGTCATCGCCACATTTCTAACGTTTATAAGATAACTGACGGTAGCCATGAACTGATTGTAATCAACAATGGAACCTTTTCTGCTAATAAAACACGATATCGTGAACTTCATTCCTTCTCGATTATAAACGTCATTCCTGAGGAAGTAACAACAAGCAGAATTCAAATCTATACGAATAAAGAAAAGAAAGTTACCAAAAAGTATCGTCATCATCCCGCTTTGCGTTTTGGCGGCGAGAAACTATGTCGGATAGTTCATATCTCTGACACTCATTTTACCCAAGGACGCGAATTTCAAGAAGCAAATTATGATAAAGCTGTAGAATTAATCAATAAGTCTGGGGCGGACGTTATAGTCCATACTGGAGATGTAACGAATGAAGCCTACCGATTGAGCTATAAGATAGCAGCTGATAAATTAAGTAAACTTCAGTTACCGAAAGTGATTGTACCCGGACATCGCGATTGCTACGCCATTGGGTGGGAACTGTTCCCAGAGATGATAGGTCCTATGGATCCCGTATGGGAGTCACCGAACCTTAAAATCATCGGGATAAATACCAGCTTACTTGAGGAAGAGGTCGGTTCTGTTGGAAGATTCGAACTGCAAAAAGTTCTAGATGAAATTCATGCCACAAAAGAACAAAAAATTGTAGTTGTAGCGATGCATCATCATCTCGTTCCGGTTCCTAATACCAAACACGTTGCTTCCCTAACTGATGCAGGTGAGGTATTATCTGCTCTTGGAAAAAGCGGAGTGGATTTAGTGTTAACAGGTCATAAGCACATAACGTGGAGTGTACAAGTTGAGGACGCCATTATTAGCAACTGTGGCAGTTTATCAAGTGCTAAAGTGCTCTCGCTTGCGGGGAATGTGTTCAATATCCTCGATGTATACGAGAACGGATATGTTCAAATTGATGAAGTGTCCCTTGACGAAAATATGCGAAGAACGACAGGACGTTTTATGATTCCTGTCCTAAAGTAACTGAACTTCTAACTCATAAGTTGAATTCATGTTGGGGGTAGTTCAAGCGGATAGCTTGCTTTCAAAGAAGTCAGCAACTTTCATCTTTGGTGTTTCATAATCGGATAATTCTACATCAATAGCCTCTACAGCCACTGCGCTAACATCACATAAATTCAACTTCTTATTTTGCAAGTACTTTTGGAGCCTTTCCTTGATCCAGTGAGGCTTTGTGAGTTTGTGCCCGTCAAAATACGCGAAGAAAGTATATATTTGGGTGCACCCTGGCGTGATTCCTCCATGATTTGCTTTTCTATAGATGATGTCATAACCATATCCTTCATTAGCTGTTCCGATTACATGTCCAAATTTATCTCGACTATAACCAACGTCCTTGCCAAAGATGTTTTCTATTTCTTCATATTCCGGCGTGAAATGAACCCAGCGATTAGCCGGCATCCTTTTCAGCCGATCAACAAGCTCATGAATCTGTTTACTTCGTGAATGTATTAGGTCTTCGGTAAACCATATTCTAAACCCTCTTCTCCCATCAGTTGCGATTGCATAATCGTTTTCAGAGAATCCATTCATACTGGCAAGTTGTTGGATAGTTGCAGTAATTGGGAAAATTTCTGGCGTATCGGAGTTACCATGATCAGTCGTCAAGATAAACAAAGTATCGTCTCCCATCGCGAACAATAACTTACGTATCATTTCAATTGCATTTCTTAACACTTCTGCAGCCGTTAATGATTTTGTTCCATCAGTATGGATGGCCTTGTCTGGTCCACCGATCGTCCCTGTGATAACGCTTGGATTATATACGTTAATCAATTCTGCGACCTTTGCCGTGAGTACATCATCCATCTCACCGAATTTATCTACTCCTACATGTTCGCCTCCGAAGATACGTTCCCTGATTTTCTTACGTCTTTCATTTAGTTCGTCAAACGGCTCTCTCTTTCCATTGTGATAGATACCAGAAGGAATTGCAATCTGATGGAAGGGTGAATAAGATGTAGACAAAGACCCGTTTTCCTTAGTCATTCGCATGTATAGCTGAAGGGTACGTTGACCTCCCTCGTCGCCAGGATCTACCGTTTCTTTTGAAATCCCTCCTTCTGAAATTCCGCATCCCTTATTTCCGAATCCGAGCAAAGTGTGGCCAGCGTCCTTTAAATCATCAAAAACTGATCTATATTTCTTAAAAATATCTAAAGGAGGGTTAATCACCTTCATTTGTTCGATGTCGACAAATCTGTTGCCTACTAAATTCGTTTCAAACGGCGACAACCTATAACTCAAGGCTACGTGACCTGGTCTTGAGACTGAAAAAATATCTACAAGTGTGGGGACTTTAAACGTATTATCATCGATATAGTTAAGAAATCCCCCATTAGGAGAGTTAACAGCGGTTTCCCAGCAGTTAATAGCTAATCCATCAATAATCACATAGCATAGTTTCATAATATTCTCCAGTATACAAAACGGTATTGCTAAATATTTATCCCTTTCGTCAATTACATAGAAAAAATAAGGGGAAAATACCCTGTTATCCGCGTAAACTGTGAAATGGGGCGGGTGTACGTCCTCCTCTTTTAACAAAGGTATCTGATCGGTAAGGTTTTGTATTGAGAACTGGAGCTTTCCCCATCAAACCACCATACTCTATCATTTCGCCTCCATAACTTTTTGGTACCGGAATAATCCGTACACCTGCAGGCTTGTCATTGGCAATAGCTATTGCGATTTGATCTGCGATGATTGCTGAAATCGTTTCTTTGCTTGTGTCTCCTGGTATTAGCACCATATCGATCCCCAGTGCACACACACTGCTCATAGCATGAAGCGTTGTAATATCGATTGCACCTCTTTTTGCTGCCTCTGACATACCCTGATCCTCCATAACTGGGATAAAAACACCCGAAAGTCCTCCTACATAACTACTGGCCATCGCACCGCCTTTTTTCAGGGCATCAGCAAGAATAGCAAGCGCTGCTATCGATCCATGACCTCCGCACTCTTCTAGCCCCATTGCCTGTACAATCTCTGCAACTGAGCCTCCATTTGGATCAGGGGCTAAACTGATATCTACTGCACCAAACTCAATCCCTAGCGCTTTTGCGATTTGTCTGCCAATTAGCTCACCGGCACGTGTCACTTTAAAAGTAGCAGCCTTGATTTCATCGGCCAATTTCCCAATATCTGCGTTTTCACCAATTTCTTGTATTGCTGCTTTGATCACGCCAGGTCCGCTAATTCCGATAACAACTGTTGCGTCAGGTCCACCTGGACTGGCAAATGCACCAGGCATAAAAGGTGTATCTTCCATTGCGTTAGCAAAGACAGTAAATTTTGCACAACCAATTCCGTTAGGTGTTTTTTGAGCAACGTTTAGAATGATTTCACCCATTTTGGCAATTGCATCAAAATTGATGCCCGCATGAGTTGTCGCCACATTTACAAAACCGCAAACCGTTTTAGTTTTGCTCATAACTTCGGGGAGGGATTCTATTAGTACAGTATCTGCTTTTGTGAAACCTCGATGAACAAAAGTTGAATACCCACCAACATAATCAACCCCAGATTCCTTTGCAATTTTATCCAACGACTTAGCGATTTTTAAGGCAATATTGATACTTTCATCCATATCCTCATTTTCGACCATTGGGCCTAATAATTGTGATATGGGGGTTACGGCTAGCCTTTTATTGACGATTGGAACACCAAAACGCTCTTCAATATCTGAGATCTTATCAATAAATTTCTTAATAAACGGGGGCATATTTGTTTCCATGAGCGAAATTGTATGATCAGGATCATCACGAGCATATTTTTGGATGTTCATTGCTAAAGTGGTTGCACGTATGTTCAAGTTTTCAAGCCAAAACATACGAACGGTATCCAAAATTTCACTTGGAGATAAAAGTAATGGCATATCTTTTTTTCACTCCTAAACGCGATTCATAAAATTGAAAACCTCTTCGTGAAGAGTAAAAATATGAACTCCTAATTCTTCACCTTTTTCTTTTAGTCTTTCTTTCAGTGCTTTTAGCGGCATAGTAGAATTGGACATATCGCCTAGCAAGATCATGCTGAAAAGATTTCTGTTCTTATAGTGTAGAATTGTACTGCTCATATCCTCAATATTAACTTCACATTCTGCTAGTACTTGAGATACGCCAGCTACGATACCCGTTCGGTCACCGCCAATAACGGTAATAACAACCTTGTCTATTTCTTCTGAGGTATCATTATTTAGAGTTGTACTCATATTTTCTTCCTCCTGTTCTTGTTCTTTTAGCTCCTTTGTGTTTAGCTATAAAAAGAAGTACTACTGGGTCCTTATGCTCTATTTCAAAAGCACCACAGCACGGGATGCTAAATGAATCGGTATTCACATGTTTCTTTGGTGCATACGAAAAATAGTCTCTCACTCCACAGTTTGCTATGGAGTTCCTGTCTTTATCTAAATTCCTTGGTAGGGCATCCCAACCTCTCCAAAAATAAATTGAGATGTGTTTACGAAATACGCTATATAAATCTTGCTCTTTTATGAGTTCTGGATTAACTCTGACTAAAAACGCTATAACAAGATTAATAGCATCTTAATCAAGTAATCTTTGCTCACCACTGAGTTTTTGTATTTCTGTTATATTTTGTGATGCTTCGAGACAACCGAGGTATTTTCCACTAGAGTCCCTTAACGCGTAATATTCTATCATGACTTTCTGTTTCTCACCTTCTGGGTCAATCGTGAGATCTATCCAAAAGCGCGCTTTATCTCTTGTTCCTTCCTTCATTTCATTTAAGATTCGTTCTACTTTATCAAGACTCTTTTTTGGATGGCAATCACGAACATTTCTTCCAATCACGCCCTTAGGTCTCTTGAATATTCGTGTTTCGTGTTTATTCCATGCCAATGCCTCATCATTCTCATCAAGAACTGAGAATTCAATAGGTATCGTTTCAAGAATGGCTTCTAATACCTTTTCAGGCAGTTTTCCTATCATTTTTTCTATCCTTCCATATTTTTCTAAGTTAGAAATATGAAATTCGCTCATATATATAAAATGAATTCTTTGATATTGATAATAGATCAGAGAGCCTAGAAATCCTATGGTCTAAGTTTTTTGCATTGACATCTATAAAAAGAAGGATTTAAAGCGATCTCTAGTAAGTCTTGTTATTCAAATGTTCAAATAATTTCGTTTTAGATAGTAATTATTGTGGTATTAAAAACCCATACCACTGTAACTTCCTGCACAATCACTACCCACTCAGGATTCTTGTCTTTAAATTGTTGCCAAATAATGTTATCGTGGTATCTCTGAACATAAGTTAAATGAAACACTACATAATCATATTTTTCTAACAAGGCATTCAGCGACTGAGGTAACGGTGTAACTTCTCCTTTATAAAAATCATCAAGTCTCTTATCACCATACGCACACGCAACAACTAACTGATCGGATTTACTGGAGAGATATTCTGCAACTAATCTTGTTCCTTCCGAAGTATATGTTGTAGTTATTTTGGATCCACCATTTAGACCCCCCACAAAATCATTGAAATAGAAAACATAGAAAGGTTGAAAATTATAGCACCAAAAAGCGGCTGGAAATACGATTACAAAACTAATAATCACGTTTGGTGCTATCTGCCAATTTTTAAAGCGGCCAAAAGAATTCCAGAGTGTTCTTGTTGAACTAAGGATCATATGAAATCCATCAGAAGAAAATAACATAAGTATCGGCCAAATTGGTATTAAATATCGATCTAGTTTTTTACTGAATATTGAGATGCCGATGATAAAAAAAACAGTGGCAATTAAAAGTAATGTTTCTTCTAACATTACTTTCTTTTTGTGCATTTTATGGACATATAAAGTAACCGAGATGAGAAAACAAATCAATACTCCAGTGCTTAGTCTTATCATTAATATGATCGGATAAAAATAGAAAGGAGCAGCGTTGTTTGGCCATGACGTAGAACCAAGAAAGAATATAGGTAGATCGTGGCCGCTAGAAAGCCCACTAATAGCCTTATTTAGTTTATCGAATGCTAATTGTAGGTTCCAAACTCCTGGCCAAAGAATGACGAAGATTAAGCCTCCAATTAAAAGTATTTTAATCATTAACTTTGTTGATTGCCAAAACTTCAATTCGGCATTATTTTTTAGTAACCACAGCCAAATCACTAAAATAGGTATAAGAAAAATTGCAAAACCTTTAGTCAAGACAGCTAAGCCTAGTGAGATCCCAGAAAATACAGTGTAAATTTGTTTTTTTTTTGGGTAATTCCTAGCCAAAAAAAGTATAATGTTAGTGTGAAAAAAAACGATAGTAAACCATCAAGATGAACGATCCTAGTTATTCCAATATAAAATGGTTCAAAAGTAAGCATCACTGCAGCAAGAAATCCACGTTCTCTGTTGAATATTGACGATCCCATTAAATAGATCAAAGAACAAGTTGCTGCACCGAGAATACAAAAAGGGAGACGGGAATAGCTTAGAATATCCAAATTCTCAGGAAGCAAGAAATATACGAATCCGGTTAAGTACATAGTAGTTACACCAGGATGGTTTGAAATCATGGTTCCACTTGGATTTAAGTCATATAAAGCCCAGATAAACTTTTTAGCTCTAAAAATCCACTTTAGTTCATCGGTTTGAAGTCCATATCTTAAATTTATAAGTCTAATAGAGAATCCTATGAGAAAAATTATGAGAATTAGTAAAATATCTACCCAGTTCTTTTTGACAAATATTTCACTTTTCGCCATAGTTTTTTTAATCAAATTCTGGATCCTCTCCACTCATTGACATTTACAGAATTTCAAGCAATTAATTCACAATTTCTGTTGTATGAGAGCCCTTACCTTTCAAGACATAGTCAAATAGATATCTGATATAGATTATCCTTTTTAATTTTATGATGGTTTTGCTTTTTGCCAAGCTATGGTGGCCATCACCTCCACAAAGAGGCGTGCGCATAATTGAGCAGATGGACCTGTCGGTGCATCATATTGTGGCCCTAGACAACTGATGTCAAAGCCATTGATCAATTTATGCTTGCCAATCTGTCGAATTGCAGATATAATTTCTCTAGAGGTCAAACCACCTGGTTCAGGATATTTTTGAGCAGGACAGAATGCAGGGTCCACAACATCGATATCAAGAGAAACATAAAGCGCATCGGTATTCTCAACGACTTTAAGGGCTTTCTTAATAATTTTTTTTATTCCTTCTTGTTCTACATCAGCCATTGTAAAGTATTGTATCCCCAATTTTTCGGCTACGTATCGTTCATGTAGTTGGTTTCGCAAACCCCGTATGCCGATGGAACAAAACTTCTCTGGATTGATTTGAGGAAACTCAAAAAGCGGTCCCCATTGAGACGCAGCTGAGATTTCTTCTTCGAAATAAAGGTCAAAATGAGAATCGAAGGAAATCATTCCAATATTTCCATCAGTATTGTTCATAAGACTGCGGATACAGGGATAAGGGATGGTGTGGTCACCGCCTGATACTAATGGAATTGCACCTGCCTCGTAAATCTCTGAAATTTTGCGAATAGAGTTTTCTATTGACGCATCAGGATTTTTAACGTCCACGTCAACGTCACCGTAGTCTACCGCTTTAATATGATTAAAAATAATGAAATCTTTGTCCAATTCTGGGAAATAGCCCCAATTATGATTGATAGAGTAAAATAAGGAGTATTTTCGAATAGCTTCTGGCGCTTTATCCGCACCAGTTCTATAGTAAATTGAATCCGGAGGTGCAGGTGCTGCCGTTTCTGGTAATATAGTCCAAGGGTCTAGATACTTTAGTCCCTCCCATGGAAGCCCCACAAACGCAACATCGACTCCTGCTAGGTCTTCTTTTTTCTTAGCATGTGGCAATTCCATAAAAGTCGGAACATCTCCATAAAGAATAGCTTTAAGCCGTCGTTCAATTCGCTGAGGTATTGTCTTTTTTGAGTCACTATAAGCTTCGTCCCACACTTTATCAAGTTTTTTTCGACGATTAGTGGTTTCTTTTTCTCTAGACAACTGATTTTCCTCCATTCTGCATGTTAATATCAATTTTACTTTTTTGGATGACAGACTAATGTGAAATACTATTAATAAACTAACATGAATGCAGATAAACTTAAGTTTGAAATTTCTAAATTCTTCACTAATATAGGCTTACGTAATTATAATTCTTCACCTTCTGAATAAGCTCTAGAGAATAAGAGATGGTGTAAAAAAGAGGGAACAAATAATGGATCTAGATGATACGTTCATTGAATTAATTGATAGGGCTGACACTGCATTAGAAAATGAAAACGAAATAAATGCGAGGCAATACGGACTTGATCTAATCAATAAAGAAAAATATAAAGCTCTCCAGAAGATTCCTGATGCTGAACTAAAAGAGCAACTTCGTCAAGCTAAAGAAGCCTGGATCGACAGGCTTGACGAACTAGTTCAAATAGCGAAAGAAGGTTTAGAGGCTGTTGGCTGCAAAGTATTTTTCGCAAAAACACCTCAAGATGCGCTCAAATACATTGGAGAAGTTGTAGGCGAAGGAAAATTGGTCGTAAAATCAAAAACAAACGCAGGGTCCGAAATCGGTCTCGTAAAATATTTGGAATCACGCGAGAACGAGGTAATAGAAACAGATCTAGGGGACAGAATAGTCCAAATGAGGGGTGAAAGAGGAACACATCCCATAGCCCCGGCGATTCACTGCTGTCGGGCAGATATCGCCGAACTATTTGGACTCCCACCAGCAGTACCTATTGATGAGATAATAGCTAAGGCTCGAGGAGAAATCCGTGATTTCGTTTTTAAGGCGGATGTAGGTATCTCTGGCTGTAATGCATTAGCAGCTAAGGAAGGGGCTATATTTCTTGTAGAAAACGAGGGAAACATTCGGTACGTATCTAACGCTCCCCCAGTTCACATTTCTATCTGCCCTTTGAATAAAATAGTACCCGATGTTGAAGCTGCTTTCACTCAAATTCGACTACTCTCCGTTTATGCTGCTGGTCAAGTTACCCCCGTCTACTTGTCTATGATTAGTGGTCCAAGCAAAACAGGCGATATTGAATTCGATGTCAGGGAAGGTATGCACGGCCCAAGAGAAGTTCACGTTATTCTGGTAGATAACAATCGAATTGAAGCAAGCAAAGGACCTCTTAAAGAATCCGTCTTCTGCGTTGGGTGTGGCTCTTGCATTAATGAATGTCCCGCCTATGATAATCTAGGAATCGCGTTTGGTGGACCTACATATGTAGGACCAATTGGAATTGTGCATACTAGTATTCAAAACGGATTAGAAACTACTTTAGAATCTGGGTTGAATTTCTGTACGATGTGTAAAAGATGTGGGGATGTATGTCCAGTGGATATTCCCATACCCGAGTTACTTACATATTTACGAGATCTCGCAATTGAAAAGGGATTGCTTTTGCCACCTTTTGCTGAGATGGAAAAGAGAATAAAGGAAGTTGGAAATCCATTTGGCATTCAGGAACAAGCGGTTTCTCCCGAAAAGAGGTGAATGCGATGAGTAAAATTCTGCTCTTTCACGGCTGTATGAACAGATTTATAACTCCTCAGGTTTCTGAAACGACTCTCAAGATTTTAAAAGACGCAAACATTGATTTTGAAAGCCTTGATAGGGAATTATGCTGCGGTTTTGTACTGTATGAAAATGGTCAGCATGCTGCTGCCGTCGAGGTAATGAAGAAAAATCAAGAGCTTTTTTCTGAATATGACATCGATACCATTTTGACAAGTTGTCCTACATGCGCGTATATCTTTAAGATTCACTATCCTGAACATTTGCCTGATTGGAATTACAAAGTTGTTCATATGACAGAATTTCTAGCAAAACTTATCGATGAGAAAAAACTTAATATCGATAAAAAACCAGCTGTTACTGTTACTTTTCATGACCCCTGTCATCTCACACGTGGACTTAAAATTACTGAAGAGCCAAGAAGTGTTTTGAATGCGATCCCTGGTCTAAAATTGGTGGAAATGGAACATTCACGTGAAGCATCAAAGTGCTGTGGCGCAGGAAGTGGAATGCGTCTCTCTTTTAGTAGCATAGCACAAGCGTTTGCAGAAAACAGGATCGCAGAAGCTGAAAAAACTGGTGCGACAATTTTAGTTACAGCGTGTCCGACCTGCATGTTACATCTTCAAGAAAACGCAAAGAATATCAAAGTAATTGACATTTCGGAAGCAATTGTCGATTAAACAAATTTTGCTTGTATGGTCGATGTCTAATCTTTTAGAGTTGAAATACATTTGAAATAAATATGTATTCAATGTATTTGTTATAGCGAGGTGCGGATATGATTGTCAAACAAAAAGATAAACCTGTTAAAAGTGCGTATGGTGTAGAATTTAAGGCACTTGCGACTGGCGATAGAATAATGTGTACCATTATGAGATTCAAAAAGGGCGGCAAAGTTCCAAAGCATAAACACCCCGCTGAACAGGTCGGATACATTGTAAAAGGGAAGTTTAAACTTTGGATTAATGATGAGGAGATTGGGGTTTTAGAACCCGGAGATAGTTATATGATTAAAAGTAGTGAATTTCATTCGATGGAAATGCTAGAAGATTCAGAATGGGTAGATATGTTTTCTCCACCACGAGAAGAGTATATGGATAAATAAACTACCCTTATTTTTGAAATACGCGTTTAAATACGATAATATAGAGTTTCAAAGTGATTAGCTTATGATTATTAAACAGGAAGACAAAGCTATAAAGAAATACTTAGGAAGATTGAAGTCTGCTATAGAAAAAAGATTTCCCAAAGAGTTCTCAAAGCCCTTAGCTGAGATATTATATCCGTTAGCAAAAAACAGAATAATTTCTTACGATAAAATACAACTAGAGAAGGAACAAAAGGATGAACTTTTATTTTTGGCGTATAACGAGCGCCTATTACTTCCAGTTGCGCTAAAAACGTTAGCGTGGAATTCTAGACCCCTAACTTTAAGATCGGGGGAACGGTATGAAATGCCTCCTGCAATTCAATATTTGATTAGGCATGCCGAAAAAACGGGAGAATGGAGTCCTGAGCATGCTGTGAGAAGTTATCTTGAAGTTATTGGTGAGCCTAACGTCGAGATACTTCTGACATTTTTCCAAGAAATGAAGAGACAGGTAAGCCGTTCAAAAACGTTATCTAAAACCAAAAAGATTACACCTGTCCTTTTAAAAAGATGCCTAAGAAATATCCACGCAAAACAACTAGCCACAAAATTGGAGTTAGGGAAAACAATAGCCAAATTAAAGGGAGGAGGTATAATTAGTCCCTTTTTCCTTAAAATTCCAGAAAAAGGTCCGTGTTATGAAATAAATCCCTCTGTTTTCTTTGACTGCTAGGGAACAAAGAAATGCGGGAACTTTCTCGTATAAGAACATATATTTGCCTGAAAGAAAAAGAAAAATGGGGATGTTCCCAGTAATAAAAACTATTCTTCATTAAGTCCGAGTGCTTCAGCGATGATCTCAGTTATATCCATCATTTTGATATTTGCTTCTGCTTTTTTGATTCCTTCGTTAATATTGTCGTAACAAGCAGGACATCCACTTACGATTACTTCTGCACCTATTGATTTTGCCTGCTCTACCCTCTTTAGAGCTAGTTCCATGCCTAGACCGGCGTCAACACCTTTTACGCCACCACCGCCACCGCAACATCTTGCATCTTTTCTTGTATCTGGGAGTTCCTTGTACACTATGCCGGGAATAGCCTGTATTAACTTTCGTGGGTTATCATATTGCAATTCATGTCGTCCAAGTTCACAGGGATCATGCCACGTTACAACTTTATTAATACTGTTGCCATTGTTTAGTTGAAGTTTTCCTCGATCTAAAAGGTCTGCAAGAAACTCATTTGCATGAACTACTTCAAAGGGTGGTTTGATTCCTCCAACATCTTCATAAAGGTGTTTAAAAACTCTATAACAGCCAGCGCATGTCGCTATTACTTTTTCTACGCCTAGATTATTGAACGCCGAGATATGATGCTCCGCTAGTTCTTTAATCATCTCGCGGCCGCCAGCCAGATAGTATGGAGAACCACAGCACCATTCGTCTTCGCCCAGGAGAGTGAAGTCCAGACCTAAATGATCCATTGTCTTTACTAATGATAGTGGTATTTGTGATAAGCGACCCATGAATGAGCCAAGGCAGCCCACAAAATATCCAATCTTTGCATCTGTGTTGGTCCTGTCCTCAACGACCTCTTCGGCATCGGCATCCATCATAGACCAGATCGTTCGATCATCTTGTTCCATATCAAAGATATTATGACTTTCTTCCAAAGCCTCTACGAGCATCATTGAAGACTCAGGAGCGCATCCTCGGTTAAACATTTCCTCGCGAGCATGTAATATAATCTCTGTACATTCAACTCCACTTGGACAAATATCTACGCAGTGATTACAAATTAAGCAAGTATATTCGCCTTGAGTCATTAGTTCGTTAGGGGAAATTTTTCCCTGAAGCATTCCTAATGCCATTCTGATTCGTCCACGGGGCCCGATGACTTCCCATCCGCGTTCCTCAAGTGTTGGACAAATTGAATTGCATTTAGCACATCGCACGCATTTAAGCATTGCCTGAGCCCAATTTTCGATCTTCTCGTGCATTTTTTTTCACCTCGTATCTTTAAATAGTCTTGACGGGTATCTTGTTCAATATAACTTCTGGATCTTCGTTCAAGGCCATTTTTCCAGGATTCATGATATTTTTCGGGTCTAGTGCCCATTTAATTGCTTTCATTATGTCAAGTGCGACCTCGCCGTGCTCGCGTTTCATGTATCGTGCGCGTGCTATACCGATACCGTGTTCTCCAGTTACTGTACCGCCCAACTCTAACGCTTTTTGATTTATTTCTTCGATAAGTGCCTCTAACTTTGGCCAGTCTTCAGCAACTTCTTTTCGAATCGTAATGGCGGGATGTAAGTTGCCATCACCAACATGCCCGAACGTCACAATTGGGAAATCGTATCTTTGGCTAGCTTCACGTAAGAAAGTTAACATTTCGGGTATCTTCGAAATCGGCACAGCAAGGTCTTCACCCGCGTAAACACGCGAGTAACCTTCTCGAACACGTACCGATGCTGCACCGACAAGCGACCGTGCTTCCCATAAGCGATCTATTTCCGCTTTTTCTGTTGCCTTCTTTACTTCTATTGCACCGCTATCTTTACAGATCTCTGCAATTCTGTTGATTTTGGGTTCTATTTCGAATGATGATCCTTCCACTTCATAGAGAAGCATTGCTTCAACGTCTGGAAGCTGCATTTCTGGTTTGTATTGATTGATTGCATAAATTGATGATTTGTCTAATATTTCAACGCAACCGGGAATTATTCCAGCCTTAAAAGTGTTAATGACAGCCTTCCCAGCATTTTCAAGCTCATCAAATAGTGCCATCGCTATGCCTTCTGTCTCTGGAAGTGGGATAAGTCTCAACCAAATCTTTGTGAAAACACCTAATACGCCTTCACTTCCTGTAAAAAGTCCCACTAGATTTAATCCAGAAGCTGTTTTTAATGCATTAGATCCCACAGTCGTTATTCTTCCATCAGGAAGAACAACCTCCATTTTTAAAACATAGGCACCTGTTGTTCCGTAGTTAACGGCTTCCTTTCCAGAAGAGTCATTTCCAACCATTCCGCCTATTGTGGCTGCGTAGGAACTCGCTGGACCTGGTACTAAGAATCCATGTGGTTTTAAGAACTCGTTGAGTTTATCATTAACTATTCCAGGCTCTACACAAACCTGTAAGTTATCCACATCAAGTTCTAAAACATGATTCATGCCTGTTAAATCGAGTAGTATTCCACCATAAACAGCTATTATTCCACCTGAACAACCAGTTCTGGCGCCTGCAGGTATTACAGGAATTTCGTTTTCATAGCAGTATCTAACTATCTTTGAAATTTGTTCCGTTGAACTTGGTCTTACAACTACATCTGGTGTTTTCTCAAAACGTGACGCGTCCGTGGCAAAGGTTAGTAGCATTACTGGATCCATTGAAAAGTTTTCTTTTCCTACAGTTGCCGTTAAAAATTCATTTAATTTCTCTTTATCAATCGACTTTCTCTCCATAATTCTCACCTATCGATAGGTCTTAAAACGTATTTGGAAACGTTCAAAAAGTCTAGACCCTATAGAAAAGGTCTATTCTCCAAATTTGTCTTTATCTATAATGTTAATCCTCTAAATGAGTTATTATCGTTTGTCACAGGATTTTTTGAACTTTTATAGTTTTTTACACTGACAAGCTTAAACATGCCTCGTTTATACATTTCCCCTATTAAAAATTTTGTTGCAGAGTGAAAAACGATGATGCACTTACTGAAACATGCTTATGGGATACATTAAGTTTGCAGTTGTCAATGCAAGGTTGCAGAGTGAGAAACGATGACGCACTAACTGAGACGTTCCTGTCGCGAATCCAGCAGTAGCCTTAATCGTCAAAATGCAGAGTGTGATTTTAGAATTCCAAAAAAGTCAAGAATTGTGCAAAATCAAAAAGTGATTCTTGGTGTTAGGTTAGAGATTACTTGATAGTTACTGATTTAGTTTTTTGGTTGTTTCCTTTGGTTGGTGCTTACTTGGTAATTACTGGAAAAAAAAGTTAATTACTGAATAATTACTTAGCTCGGTTAGTAGTACTGAGTAGTTACGTACTATGACAAAAGCGCGAGATAGTGCACGCTACTCCTAAAAGTGTGGGGTTTATTAATGAACTGTACTCTAAAGTATACAGGAGCAGTCGATCACCATACAACAGACTGTCAAATTCAGAAACACTCCCGATTCATACGATGTGTAAACCCTGAACAAGAAACCTGCATCTTCGGAGCTAATTTTATGTAGGTAAAGAAGGGAATCAGGCTGCGGATTTATCCGAATAAAGAGCAGAGCATACTGCTCAATAAAACGCTCGGTTGCTGTCGATTCCTTTATAACAAGATGCTGGAAGAACATATCAAGGTATATGCTCAATTAAAAGACGATTAGGACGCCCTCTACAGTTATAAGTACAAAACTGAGAAATACTACAAGCAAGAGTACCCGTTTCTTAAAGAAGTGGACTCTAAGGCACTGCAAACTGCGAACCGCCACCTGTTTGCCGCCTACCAGAACTTTTTTGAAGCACTTAAAACGAGCAGGGAAGTGGGCTTTCCCAGGTTTAAGTCCAAGAAATGCTACCCACAAACCTATACCACGTATAATATCAACAACAGCATACGGATTGACCACCAGCGAAGGAAGATTCGTATTCCGAAGGTTGGTTGGGTCAACTATAGAGATAACCGCATGATCAGTAATCCGATCAAACACATAACCATCGGTAAGACTGCCACCCACAAGTATTTTGTGTCGGTGAAGGTGGTGTGTGATGTTGAAATACCACCTAAGAAGGCAGTACTTAACAGCGAGGATATAGCAGGGTTTGATATGTCGACAACGCACTTCCTGATCGACGAACATACGCAGTACGAGAACCCTCGATTTTATAGGGAAGAGGAGAAACGCCTCAAGAAACATCACAGGGAATTATCGCGCAAGAAAGAGAGGTCAAAGAACCGGAAGAAGGCACGACTCAAACTGGCAGGGGTTTATGAGAAGATTAACAATCGAAAGCATGACTGGCTTCACAAGATCACCCATGACTTGAGCGAGAGACACGATGCCGTTATCCTAGAAGATCTCAACATCAAGGGGATGCAGCAATTCAACTCAGGTCTTAGTAAGTCTATCACGCTGGACTTCTCGTGGTATCAGTTTCGGGTATATTTGTACTATAAAATGTACTGGAAGGGCAAGCATTTCGTCCTGATTGACCGCTTTTCCCCGTCCAGCAAACTATGCTCGATCTGCGGTCAGATAAACAATGACCTTAAACTGAACGATCGAGTCTGGACTTGTAAACATTGCGGCACTACTCACCACCGAGATATCAATGCGGTGGACAATATTACAGGCGAAGGCATTAGAATATTACAAGAAGAAATCGGAATCATGGTAATCGCAACAACCGACGACCATGATACGTCTACCGTAGGGACTACGGGAAGTCACGCCTCTGAAGAGGATGTAAGACCTTCTACCAATACCAGGCAGTCCTCGCTGAAGGAGGAATCCACGAGCCTTTAGGCCGTGGTAGTTCAAACTGACACGGATGATGACTAAATTGATATTTAATCTTTTGGACTATTGAATTTGGTTATTCACTATAATTAATGGAAATGATCTAGTGTCAAGAAAAGGCTTGTTATAGAGATCTTAATTGCTTGTTCCCATATAAACGAGAACAGAGAGTGTGAAGAATTCGAGAAAACTGAATTCTGTCCAAGTATAATTGCACGCGTATGACATCCTTGGTCGACTTGCTGATATGTATAAGGGTCAATTTAGGACAAGATAAGGCAAAAGTGCAAATAGACTTGCACTCCTTTCTGGAAGGCTAAATGGACGAATAAAACAGATTAATATATTTCAGTTCTTTTCTAGGCGATTACGACTTTGAGAAAGGCAATCTCAAAAAAATTTTTGACAAGTTCACTTGAATTCATAACAAGTTGATTGATATCTTTTTTTGTTGATCATCGATGTGCAAGTCGCTATGACTATAAATTCTTGTAATGAACTTCCACCATTTCTATTGCAGCTTCTTTATGATGATAACAGCTTTGAGAGATCTCGCATAATTTTGTTTCATTCATTACTATATTGGTTTTTCTTAGCATTGTCTGAAGTTTTTTCAATTATTAATTTTAAGGAGTAAAGAGATAAATGCTGATCTGATTTTTTGTCTTCATTAGTTTACAGTGATTCGCAATCCAGTCTCTGAATTCAGCATCAGGATCTATAGCACCCAGCGTACCTGAGATAAGAAGCCATACTCGTTCATTAGCATTTTTTATCTCATCAAAAGTGCCAGGTTTAAATAATTCGATAGATAGGTTGAAATCGATTTTTCCTAGATAATAATAGACCGCTTTATCACCTGTGGCAGCAATGAGATCCTCTGTTGTCATGTGATTTTCAACATATGCACATGCACTTTTCCAGTCTGCATGAGCTTTATACCTATAATAAGAGAAATAAAAAGTATAAAGGTTGTTTACACTAAGAACTATCGCAAATAAAAAGCCAAAAGCCAGGATCTTGTTTTTATCGAGATTTAATATTAAACCGCGAAATTCATTTTTGCTTTCGCTTTTCCTAATTTTCTCAAAGGATTCTGTTACTAGGTGAGCCGACAATAACGCATACGCGGGTAAAGCAAAAACAATATATCGAGTGTCAATACTAATAATAAAAGTAAGCAAAGCGAAAGTAATCAGCGGAATTAAGGCATAAGCTGTCAATAAAAAGCCAGTACTACTTTTTTGTAAAACTAGGTAAAGTGCACCTGCAACAGAAAATACAGACAACATTATCCCAAGATCGGATTGAACCAACCTCTTAAAAAGCTCATCGATGGGCAGTCCCCATCTGAGCGTATTTTCTCCAAATTTAAACTCTATCGTCTGGAGAATTGTAGTAAAAAACAGGATTGAACTAAGGATAAAGAAAATACCAAAGAAAATCGTAAGATATTTATAATTAAGGCGAAACTGATCACTGCGAAGAAAACCTTTGGAAATTAGCCAGAAGACTAATATTGCTAGTATAAGAATGGCAGAATAATGTGTGTAAAAAGCTAAAACGGTGAATATAGCAGAAAACACGTAGGGTGTGGCCGTTTCTTTATATGTGGTTTGATAAAAAAAAGACAAGGCTAATAGGGTAAAAACGGCCAATTCTGTATACATTCTTGCTTGTTGAGACCAATAGATGTGCCACGGAGATACAGAAATAAGAAAGGAAGCCACTAATCCTTCTTTTTCGCTGAACAGTTGTTTCCCAAAAAAATAAATCAAGGGAATCGTGGCGATGCCAAATAAACAGGAAGGAAGCCTAATAGTAAACTCATTTGTCCCAAGGGTTTCTACAAATAACCTAAGGATCACATAGGATAGCGGAGGATGAGATATGTTGTACAGTTTACCTCTACTGTCTAGGATTGATGATGCTTCATCATTCCCTAGGCTTGGGCGCCCTAATTTATGTAACCTCAACATAGCACCTATAGCTGTAATTATTATAAGCAAATAAAGAATCATCATATGCGGCGCTAACAAAGTTTGTTTCAATGAACGTCTTCCCTGCAGTTTCACAACTCCTATAGACTATTTATGGACCAATAAAATAGCTGTAAATATATAAGTATTGTAATGATTTGTAGTGATTTGCTTTTATTTAGATGAGTAGACCCTTGAAAAAGTCACTCACAAGTAAATTCTCGACAAGACTATTTGAGTTTTTGACAAGTCGATTAATATCTTCTTTAGTCGCGTGATCAATATGTAAACCTGCTATGACGACAACATTTTTGTCAAAGTCAAAATTCTTCATTAATTCCGTTGCAATGTCTTCAGCAATAACGTTATCTTTATGCCCTTCATCCGTCCAGATGGTATAGTTAACGTTCTTACTCTTATTAGGGCAAGCTATGACCACGGAACCAATATGTGGTTTTACTCCACCGCCAATAATAACTGTTAAATCATCACCTGAAGTAATAGCGTGTAGGTTGACTTTGAATTTGCCTTCATCGATAGTGTCGTTAAATTGATTTTTCATGAGATCCCTTCTGGAGAATACTCCTTAATAATATCATTGCTAGATGCTATTGCTTCATATGCTTTTTTTACAATTCTACGAACTCTTTGTTTATTATCTTCAAAGAAAAGAAGGTGACTTTTGCATCCAGATTTACAGTCAGATGCACCAAACCCTCTTACAACTATTTTTCCGCCTAACGATAAGAGTTCTTTAATTATCATACATTCATATTGCTTATTTGATTCAAAAAATACGATGTGGTTTATTTGAGATTCCTTTACCTTAAGAAAGTAATCAATATGCCAATGGAGGGTTTTTACTTTAGATATGTGGCGTTGCAATCGCCCTCCGAGACCAACTGCTCCTTTTCCAAGAGCAGAACCGGTATATACATAGTTTCCGCTAGGGAATTTATATATCCCCAATTTTCCAACTTCAATTTTAATCTCTTGATTCAATTTGATAATTAGCGTATACGTACCCGGACTACTAGGTATTCGATCTATTGGAATCATAGTGCTCATTTTTTTGGCCAAGTAACAAGCTGTGGGGTTCTTGGAAGTTCATCGCCGATATATTTTTTGATTTCATTCGGCCATTTCTCAAAATCAAATCCATGACGTATGACGAATACATATGCCCATCGTGATGGACCGATCCCCACGCACCCCGTCCAGACATCTCTGTTCGCTTTATCTTTAAAATTGAATCTTCCTGCATAGAAGTCAGTGTGAACATGATAGGATGATATTTCTAGTTCTGCTTCTGGTCTGCTAGCCGTTTCAAAAGGTAGGATTGCTGTTAGGTCATATGTCTTCACAAATTCCTCTGTTTCATCTTTTTCTGTAGCGCCGGCATGCTCAAGATAAACTGCTGTGGTTTTGTCAATTCGGTATTCCAAATCAAAGATATCGTTTATTATTTTCTCTGAGCGTTCGAGAATTTCATCTCTGATATCGATAGTTTTTTTTGGCGATGACATATAGGTGAATTCGATCCGATGAAATTCATTTAATCTCTCTAGTCCCTTTAGCCCTCCTCCTTCCCAACGCCAAGTAGGACCATTTCTATCAAAGAACTTTATGGGGTTATTTTCAAGATCGTCTATATCCACTATTTCCTTTTGAAAGATTTCATAGAAAGGCTCACACTGAGCATAAGAGAGACCAAACATGGGTGGTCTGAGCATTTTTTGTAACATTTCAGGATTAGTAGTACCTGTGATTTCAACATAGTCTACATATTCTTCAAAGTCTTTAGGATTCCTACTTGTCGGAGGACATACCCAAAATAGTTCATTTGGAATCGCAAGCTGTCCTTTTTTTCTTTCAACTTCTAATGGGATCAATCGCGGAAAGATGGTTTCGACAAACCCCATAGGTTTGATTATCTTATCGATCACAAGTTGCTCAATAGCTCGGATGAGTGCTGTAAAAGGAGGCATGATTGTCCAGACGCCGGCACCTGGGAACTCTTTTACCCATCCTCTTCCTACAGCTTGTTCAGTAGGATCTATCTTAATTCTATACTTGTCTAATTTTTTTTCACTTCGCCTGACAGTTTCAGAAAATGCAGCTTTACCTCCCATACTCTGTGTTCTGATTTTTTCTTCCATTCGATTAAGCAATTTATCAATATAGTTCTTTTTTAGTGCTGTTTCATCAATATCTTTTGGATTTAGAATGATATGAGCCTGATTACCCGTAAAATCGATTTTATCAGTAAATGGAAGAGTCATTGGCTCTAATGGCGCTTCTTCCAGTTCCATGGTGATTTCAAATCGTTGAATCTCAATTCTTCTTACACCTAATTGGTACTTCTTTCCTAAAAATGTAGACAATTCTTTATTAAGTCGCATAATGCCTGTATGTGCTCTAACGTATCTACCACTGTTTAAGTTTAAAAAAACGCCTTCTGGCTGTATCTGATATTCTTCTATTGTTGTTCCTTCGTTTTCTTTACCTTCTGGAACGCCCTTTTTAAGAAATGAGTTGTTTGCATCTTCAAGAAATTCTGTTAAGGATTCTACTGCCTCTGTGGGCAGTTTTTTGCTAAATTCAAAGAACACGTCCGCTTCAAATCTCATCAAAGACACCTAGCGAATCCATTAATCAAACATCATTTGAACTGTTTATTGGTTTATTTTTAAATTCTATTTCCAATGATAATCTTTTTGGTAAAAAAAGGAATCTCTTTCAAGTAGCAAAATTTCCAGTGTTTAGTAAATAATAGAATGGAATTTGATGTATTTAATTCTTTGAATCTAAATGATAAGAAAAACCTCTCAATATTGTATACTATTTCACTTTCTTAGGTTACTAAAACACTATATCATTCTTAGTAAAGCCGTAGGGGATCTTTTTAGTTATATAGTCAAGAATTGGTGATTTAAAAACACGAAGATATCTTGCAAGTTCTCCATTTATTTCCTTTGTTTCTAAACGAATAACAGCATCATAGAGGAACTCAAAAGTCTTTAATTCCATCGGGTTGTGCATTCCGGTTCCTATCACATCCAAAGTAATTGCATTTTCGGTTTTTGCAACTTGGGTTATTTCTTTGGCCAGCTTATATGTCTTTTCAAACCCAAAGGTCATCACAATGGTCGAAAGAGAAGAGGTTGCGCTTCTTACGAGAGTTTTCTTTGACTGTTTTCCTTGATCCTGCTCTCGATACCACATCCAAATTCCATGCATTACGTCCATGATGCGGTTTGCATTATTGGGCTCACCGATCGTGATTATATGTTTTGAAAAATCCCGTACATATTCTCCTCCTTTTGTCCAAAAGTCTACAATTTTCCCTTTTTTCAGGAACTCCTCTGGAACAATCCCAAATTCCTTGTATTTCCGAAGTATTTCGTCAACAGAATAATCATAAGAATAAAAGAAGCAGACATCTTTCTGGCGTAATCCTTCATACAACCATTTTTCTACAAATAGCAATGGACTGGTACCTGTTTCAACCTCAAGTAAGATTTGCGTGCCTCTTGGCACTCCTGGTCCACCCAAGAGTTTGTCTAGTTCTTTGATACCGCTTGAAGCTAATTCCATTGGCAAGACAGGTTACTCTCCAAGGGTATCACTAGGTGATGATATAAAAGTTCTACTCAATGTAGCTCATTCATAGCAAAGTACAGATTCATCATAGGTTCTTCCTCTGATTTCCATACCCTTTGGATGAAAATGTATCTTCTTTTTTTGAAGAAAAATGCTTAGGTGTTCTGTTTTTGTGTTGATATCATCTCCATGCAAAAATTTAAGTGGTAAATCGATCGATAACGGACGTATTTTAACTATGTGACGTGTGCTTTTAAGTGGGAACAAAATACCGCTTTTTGCTGCCATTATTACATCTTTTTTGTTTATAATTGGTGGCACGAGCACTCCTACGACATCTTTTTTTTCGATCTCAATTTTTGAACTATATTTGACTTCAATATTAAAATGGAATTTGAAAAGTACCTCGATAAGAATAAGATGATTAAAAATTTCTACAAGATCCTTGACCTCTTCCTTACTGTTAATAAGAATGGATTTTTCCTTTGTAATCAACGCACCAGCAACGCTTCCTTCGTTTATCAATTTTACAGCTTCTTGAGGATTCTTTGTGTATGCAATATCAAATTTATCCAATCTTTGGATGCTTTCAATCATTTGTATTGACGGGATTGTCTGATTCGATATGAACCGCCTGTACCATCGATTAACACTTACATCCTTGTAGGGTACACAATAGCAAAGAACGGTTTTGCATGAAAGTTTTTTAAAAGCCGCAAGGCGGTGCATTCCATCTAATACAACACTACTATCGCGCTCAACGATTATGGGGTCTTTCTGAAAACCATCATTTTCTATTTCTTGCGCTAATTGATCAACTATTTTAAAAGCCGTTTTCTCATGAGGCAGAAGGGACTCAAGTTTTTCTAATCTGATGTCAGATTCAACAACATTGCGAATCTGTGAAGAATTCATGTTTTTCCCCAATTAGACTTTAATTAATGTTGGCAAATAATGCTATAAAAACTACATAAGATTTGAATGAGTAACTGTATTTAATTTACAATTCTTAACTTAAATCTGCTTTTCATAATGAACCTGTAAGTCATTATAATCAAATGTATTAAAAGCGTATTTTCCGAATGGTACGAATGAAATACCCGCATGTTACTTGCATTTATTGTATTTTCTTCTAAAGATCATAAAAATAATAATTTTGAGTTTCACAGAACAATTTTGTATTTACACATTTTTTTGGTTGCTAATTAACACAAGATCTAACGATCAAAGCGTTATCTTATTTTGTCGTTAGGAAATCCTCGATCAAAGTTGAAAAAATTATTAGCTCTCCTTTTGTTATAAAATACCGACAAAAGTAATAACCAGATGATACAAAATCGTTTTATTATTTATTTTATAAAATATTCCGACAAAAACACTTGAATATAGAATTTTTGAAATTTATCGGCATTTTCAAAGGAGCTTAACACTTTGGAATTATCTGGGAGACATCTGTTGATTATTTCATGTTCGAAAACAAAGAATAGTCAACTGAGAAACAATGAAGAAATAACACTCCCTGCAATACAAGGATATGATGGCAAGATTTTTCTGACTTTACGAAAAGCATTTAGAGAAGGATTAGGGCAAAATGTTGATGTACTCATAATCTCAGCAAAATATGGTCTTTTAAGAGCAACAGATGAGATTTCTTATTATGAGGAACGCATGACAAGACAAAAAGCACACGAACTTAGAGATAGGGTTTTATCTAAATTGAAATTGATTGTTGCGAATGGAGGAAACTACAGAACAATTTTTGTAATGATGGGAAAAGACTATTTTGAAGCAATTAGCGGCTTATCTACGTTAATCGATATCCCTATTGATATTATAGAAATGGAAAAAATCGGAAAAGCACAGCAAAAACTTAGAAACTTATTGTTAAGATTAAACTCACAGATAGTGGTATCTTAATCTAAATTTTCCTATTAGAAGATTAAAGAAACAATAATTTCAAGGGCAAAAAAGCATTAAATTAGATTTTCTATTTTCTAATTGAGTTATTTTCCGTTGTTCCACCACCAATGCCCATCCAAACTTTCTGATTTCTTATAAATATCCATTTTTGGACTATAGTAGTTAAAATTAAAGTTGCCTTCAACACATTCTTTTTTAAAAAACAGGGATATTAAAAAAACAGGAGGGTATATCTTGGACGTCGTATCAGTATTGAAAGACGGAAACATCGAAGACATGGTTGAAAGATCAGTGAACCTTGTCCTTGCTGGAGGACTTGAGGAAATAATTGATAAAGGCGACCGTGTTTTAATCAAACCAAACCTTGCCGCCCCAAAGCAAAGTAATACAGGAGCCACAACAAATCCGAGGGTCGTTTTAAAATTAATCGGGTTAGTGAAGAGTGCCGGCGGCATACCTATCGTTGGCGAAAGCCCGATTGTTGGTTATAATACGGAAGAAGTTTTCTATAGGACAAAATACAAACTTCTTATGAAGGGGCAAGGTGTCGATATTGTTGATTTTAATGCAGATACGCCTGTCGAAGTTTCAATAAAAGGAGCATTAGCCCTCAAAGAAGTAAAACTTGCTAAAACTGTGTTAGATTGTGATAAATTTATTAGTGTGCCAGTATTAAAAACACATGACGCTTGTACTGTAACTCTAAGCTTAAAAAATCTTAAGGGCTGCATGTATCAAAATGAAAAATATAACTCGCATCGTGTGGGCGTGCATAAAGCGATTGTCGATCTTAATACACTCATTAAACCCGATTTAGCGGTAATTGATGGTATTGTGGGTATGGAAGGACTTGGACCCACAGCTGGAGATCCCGTACGCATGGATATGATAATCGCAGGAAAAGATTTAGCATCCGTAGACACTGTCGCTTCCACGATTATGGGATTCGATGCAGATAAGATAAAACATATTAAATATGCGGCACAAAATGGCTTTGGAACAACAGACCTTCAAAAGATTGAAGTCTTAGGTGAACCTATTCAAAAGGTTTTTCGTAAATTCCAAGAAGCTACGTGGTGAGCTACCTCGTGCTAAAGCTTTGAGGCTTCCTGCTTCAACGACAGACTCGATCCCCTTGACGGGTTACGGAGGTCTTATCTCCACAGGCTTAACATCCCTATGCCCCGTAGGTACGGTTCACGATGGTGAGACCATCGGAGCATGCACCTTATCTGCAAGTGTGCGTGTTATCCCTCCAATAGCCATTAATACCTTATTCATACCACCTATATAAAGTCAGGGAGACCCTTCGATGCACGTGATGAAAGTGAACACTCACTCACGCAATTCATCACCATGCTGAGGCAGTGGTGCTTTCTTGCTTGGCTACGTGGTAAACGTTATTGGAGTCTTTGAATTGGTATTAATTAACATAGATCAGGAAAAATGCAATTTGTGTAGGATTTGTGTACAAGCTTGTCCTAGCGAGATTTATTTGGTGGAAGTGCACGGAATAGAAGTGGAAAAAGAAAAATGCCTAGGCTGTGGAAACTGCATAACGATTTGTCCTGTTGAGGATTTTGGAGAGAAACCAATCTATAGAATTCACAATGGTAAGAGTGGCATTTCTGAGGAAAGAATTGATATATGCAAACGCTTTGATGGGTCTGGGTGGAGTTGCGAGTTGTGTAAAAACGTCTGTCCTGTTGGAGCTATACGATTTATTGGTAATTGTCAATTAAATGAAGAAAATATAAAAAATTGCCTTGAAGGCGAGGGAAAAGACTGTCGAATCTGCTCAGAGGCATGTCCTGAGGGAGCGATTCGTGTTAGAAGAGATAATGGCAAATAATTATAATGGGGCTAATATAGATGAACGCGCGATTGGAAGATCCTAAGAAATTACTAGAAACGTTACTAGAAGATTTCAAGAAAAAGGGTAGCGTAGTAGTCGCGTTTTCTGGAGGTGTGGACAGTAGTGTGGTTGCAGCACTGGCATATCGGGCTCTAGGTGATAGATCAGTTGCAGTTACTGTCGATTCTCCGATGATGTTTCCAGACGAAGTTCAAACTGCAAGGGAAGTCGCCCAGCAGATAGGGATACAACACATTATTGTCCCTCTAAATGAACTTGAACATCCAGCAATATTACAAAATCCTCCAGATCGTTGCTATCACTGTAAAAAGTTGCGATTCAGTGATTTGTTTGAATTTGCAGAAAAGGAAGGGTACGAAGCAGTGGCTGACGGTACGAATGTTGAGGATTTTGATGAACATCGTCCTGGAATACGTGCCGCAAGGGAATTACAAGTTTGGTCACCATTAGCAGAACGCGGTCTAAATAAAGAAAAAATTCGTGCGCTTGCAAAATTATTAAACTTACCATCTGCTGAAAAACCTGCGATGGCATGTTTGGCGAGTCGGGTTCCGTACGGGGAAACACTTTCTGAAGAAAGATTTAAACGAATAGCACAAGCGGAAATTTATATCCGTAATGAACTTAGGATTAAACAGGTAAGAGTACGTGAGCATGAAAACGGAAAAATTGCCAGAATTGAAGTAGGCTCTGCAGAACGAAATAAATTCTTTGATTTTGAAAAAATGGATAGTTTATCGAAGCAGTTAAAGAAGTTAGGCTATAAATATGTGACGCTTGATCTCCTTGGCTATCGTTCTGGAGCCATGGACGAAGTACTTCAAAAGTCTTGAATTGTTAGGCATAAGTCTTATTTTTTGATTATTTCAACGGTTCCGTCATCGCCGTTAACCTTAATGTAGTCATCTGTGCAACATTCTTTTAGTAGATTCTTATCAAAGTTATCAATCATTGGAATGTCGATGGTAATGGCACTAAGAGCCAAAATGGGATCTGCTATATCACATACTATCGCAACGGGTGCAGTTCCACGAATCATAGCATCATACGCAACATATGGACCTAATGTTCCGCCTTTTCCTGTAGGACACACAAGAACCTTCCCCCTCATATATTCACCCATTTTTTCGCTCATTAGAAGTTTTCCTGTTGTCGGGTCAAAATCCCCGATAAAACTAAATGGTGTGTTTACAACGATTGCATAGCCTTCTGCTTTTCCTTTATTGATTATATGACCCGTTAATATCATTTTAAATGCACCCATTTTCCACTAATTGCTGAAGCTACACAATCTTTCATAGTTCCATACAACACATCTATTTTTCCTTTAGTTAGTCTGGTGATATAATGAGCAGCCTTTATTGAATTCGTTGCAATCACTTCAATATCGTCTGGAAAAGGTGCTTCTGGAATAGATGCCATGCAGGAGCTTGAAAAAACACCGCCAGCATTTTCTATAATGCCTGTGTATCCCATACGGGTGGCTAATAACTTTATTTGGTCTGCTGTAGCTAACCATAATCGTGTATCTCTAGCAGTTTTTGTATTTCCTAATAATACTGCAATGTTTCTGATTTCAGAGATCGAGCAATGTGGACATCCGAAAATTACCAAATCAACTTTATCACTACGCGCTGTACTGTACGCTTCCCAAGCTTCTTCTATGCACTTTTTGTCAACAGTTATTCTTTCTTCAGGGATGTTATCTCCAAATGCTTGATCGACTATTGGGGCTTCAGGTGTGACTCCAACAACATGGCATAGTCCAACTGCTCCAGAAACTGGCTGAGGGGTGAAAAGGAATTTACATTGTTCAACTGAAAGATTAGGCATCCCATTAATAACAACATTCTGATTTCGTGCTAGCGCACCGATATAGTAACCAAAAGCTCCAAAATCTTCATTAGAGAAATTCTTGAAATCAAGACCCTTTGGTTCTACTAAAATTTGGCCATATCTATTCTGGGTTTCTAATAATCCAGTTAAAGGGGTTTTACCTGTGATTGCACTTGCTAAGGTACTAGTTGACCCTTCTCTGTTAGTTCTTGCCCCAAGAAGTGAATTACAAAAAATTTGAAGGCCTGAGCCGATCCAACTGCAAATATCTCCTTTTTTAGGAAGATTACCAACAAGAAAGGGAACACATGTGAATATTTGTAACCACTGCATTTTCTTGTAAATCTCAAGCCGCTTATTGAAAAGGTCTAACTCCTTTTCGGCAAATGATTCAGAGATGCCCATTTCCTTCCAGCAAGTCGGATCAAATGCTGACATAAAGGCATGAATTGTGGTTAGAACGTTAGGATTTGGTTTTGCGCCTTCCGTCATTTCAAGCAATAACTTGTAAGGCTCGAGAGGCATGTTATGCACACTTGTGACGTTCACCATTCTTTCTGCATCAAAAGCTTCACCGTATTTTACCAGTAACTTCATAGCTTTTTCTACGCCAGTTCCATACGCCCCATCAAACATGCGCTCTTCATCTTTGCTTAAAAACATTCTTTTCTCCTATTCCATGTTTTTGTTTTATTTATTCCGGCGGGCGATATGTTTCTTCAACATTATGAGTGTGCACCCATCCCCCTTGTGCGATATCTTCCTTAGCCATGCCTACGGATTCTCCGTACTTTATTATATCTTCCCCCTTTTTGATATCATCAATAGCGATTTTATGTCCAAAGGAAATTGATTGCTTTACTGTAATTGTTTGATCGTTTACAGAAATTGTGGTATTTTCTAGGATCTCAGAAACAGCTGTTACGACATTATCCTTAGAATTAACAAGTATGACCTGTTTCATTTGAACTCTCCTCCTTTTGTCTTAAATTGTAGGACCATAGGTCAAGATTTCCATGCCCTCATTATACTTTAGGATCTCAGCTTTCGTCAATTTCCCAGAGGCTACGTTTAGCATTTCTTCATACAATCGTTCACCTGCTTGCTCGACAGTTTCTGTGCCTTCGATTATTCCACTAACGTTAAAGTCCATATGTGATCGTAAATTCTCCCATGTGTTGATATTTCCCGTTAACTTGATAACTGGCATGATCGGATGCCCTTCTGGTGCGCCTAGCCCTGTAGTAAATAGCATAAGTTGAGAGCCCGCTGCCGCTACACCAGTAAGATTCTCATATCCCCGTCCTGGGGTCGGCATAACATAAAGTCCTTTTCCAGGCGGTTTTTCAGCGTATCCTATTGTTCCTTTTACTGGAGTCGAACCACCCTTAGCAATTGCACCCAAAGCCTTTTCCTTGACAGTAGTGAGTCCACCTCTCTTATTTCCCTCCGTTAATTGCCCACCTACAGCATCCATACCGACTGCTTGCGCCCTAAATATCAGATCTTTTACCATGGCAATTATTTCATTACCCACTTCGGGAGTTACAGCACGTGCTGCCAAGACGTCTTCGGAACCCATAATGTCACATACCTCACCAAGTATAAACGTACCACCATCTTCTATTAGTTTATCAGCTACTGCCCCTACCGCAAGATTTGAAGCAAGTCCTGATGTTGCATCCGATGCCCCGCATTTTGTAGATAACATTAATTCGGAGGTGTCATATTCATTTCTCCTTATTTGTGATGCTTCTAGTACCATTTCAGAGGCGATTTCAATGCCTGTTGCACATGCATTTGTACTGCCTCCTATCTTTTGAATCTCTACTAAATCAACAGGTTTTCCAGATTTAGCAATTTCGTCTGCTATTTTATCTGGAAACACACTTTCACAACCTAAACTAACCAACAAAACAGCCGCTATATTAGGATTCTTTCCTAGACCAATAATTGTTTTACTTACCTGTTCAAGATCTGGAGGCAGTTTTAGACATCCTTGACGATGTGTTAGTCCTACTGTGCCACTCACATGCCTAGTGATTTCAAGAACCACCTCATTGGCGCACCCTACGGTTGGAAGAACCGCCACATAATTTCGCACACCAATTTCGCCACTAGGTCTTTCGAATCCAAAAAATGAGGTACCCATGTTCTCACACACATCCATTGAATTTCACATTATGTAAGTCATATTTTTAATAGCTCTCTTAAGTTCAAAAAATTATTTGAGAAGAGATTATAATCCACTAAATTCCAATTAAGGACGTTAGTTGCGTATAGACTTGAAGTATAACTTCTTCTTATATAATATATTCTATCTAAGCTATATTTAAAAATAGTGATCTCCTAAGCCACATATTTTCTCATAAACTGAAATGCATGTGAAATGTGAATTTTGTAAAAGAATATGTCCGTCATGTCTCCTAAAATCAATTAAATCACGTATAGGGCGACCTTAAAGATTCGAAAACATTCTCAAATTGCTTTAGGTCTATTGCAAAGCCTAAGTATGCATTTTTTTACTTTCTGAGGATACCTTCTTAAGTTGACTTGCTTATATTGTTTAAAGTCTTGCATTATTCTATTAAAATCGGTATAGAAGACTTTTGTCAATTCTATGTGTATTTGCATAAATTTATAACTTCATGTTGTTTAACTAATTCGCTGAAACTTCGGGGGGTAGAACTAATTCCAACTGTAACTGTCGCAAAAGGCGTAAATCCAGAAAATGCTGTTCAAAAGTTAGTTGATTTGCTGGGCGGTTTTAAATTTAGCGAATTATCGAATTATCTCCCGCTAAAGGGTAAGATCTTAATAAAACCCAATATTGCACATAATCGCCCTGCACCTATAACAACAAATAAAGATGTAATTAAGACACTTATAACCTCGTACTTAACTGATGCAGAAGAGATCTTAGTTGGAGATAGCGCTTCGTACCCGACAAAACACATCATGAATCGATCTTGGGAACGAATACTTGAAGGTACAGGTTTAGATAAGGCAGTAAATGAAGCTGGGGGAGAAGTGGTCGATCTCGACCAGTACGAATTTGTCGAGGTTGAAAATCCAGAAAACAAAGTCCTAAGAAAACCATTAATTTCTAAACTTATTTTTGATGTAGACCATGTCATTAATGTTCCTGTTATGAAAACTCACCATATGACAACCGTGACGCTCTGCCTTAAAAATTTGCAGGGTATCATCCATGACTCTCAAAAAACATATGCTCATCTTGATAACCTCCACCAGAAGTTAGTTGACATTTACAGATGCGTTAAAGACAAATTTACCCTGAACATTATAGATGGAACGATAGCGATGGAAGGTCATGGTCCTGGACTTGGAACTCCCGTATATCTGAACACGCTTGTTGCGTCTCCAGATATTGTTGCCTGTGATGCAGTTGGTTGTGACATAATGGGCGTTGATCCATTTGGTATTGCACATGTACGATTAGCAAACGCACAAGGATTGGGAGAAGGGAGACGTGATCATATAAATATAGTTGGCGATCCACTAGACAAGGTAAAACACCACTTTGCGTTACCAGATTTAGCTATAAGTGGCGTATATGAACGAATAGACATCTACCAAGGCGGAACTTGCCAATACTGCAAGGCAATCGTTAAGACAGCACTAGAATCTCTAAAGAAGAAAGGAGACATTTCCCTCGTCAAAGAGATGCAAGTTGTTGTAGGTAAAAATCCCTCCGAGCCCTCTACTGAATCAAGTTTGGATTTCATTGTCGGCGACTGCGCCTGTGAAAGCACAAACTGTAAAGGCACCCGGATCCTTGGTTGCCCTCCCTTCGATGCCTTCGTAAAAATCAGAAAAGCTGTGCATAACAATGCTTCTGAGAAAGTATGATTGCTTATGTATCGGTCGAAATCGATTTTTACGATAAAAGCTTATATATCTTAACAGAAAAAATCTTATGGTATTTAGGTAATGCAATATATGTCTATTTTTGGGGGAGCAGTAAATGAGTGAGACTCAAAAAGCTCTAAAAAACACTTAAGGAAAAACTAATTGAAGACATTAAAAAGTCTGGCTATCCACTAGAAATCGAAATATCGTCCCTCTTGGAGAGAAAATGGTTGATCTTTATAACCAATATTATACAGACAAAAACACAAATCAGCCAAGAGAAATAGACATATTAGCTATCGATTCTCGTCTTAATGATTTTGATGCCGAAATGAATTTGGTAATCGAATGTAACAAAAGCAATACACATGCATGGGTATTTTTCCTACATGAACTCTCCCGAGGCTTATGGAGAAATACTTGAAAAAATAGGCACAAAGGCTTGATTATCTTGATTTAAAAAAGAACCAAGCCTTTATACTTAACTAACAAGATTTCTAATGCGATAATAAACATAGCATAGGGGGTACACAAGCTTTATAAATTATACATTGTTTATTTTATATGAGATGACTATAATGCAGGAAGATCCAATAATCAAACTTATAGTTGATGGTCACTATCCTGAAGTCCTTGATATAAGCGAGCAAGTGGATGAAGGTTATAATCTTTCGTTTAATAAGACTGCTTCCCGACTGTATCTTCGTAAAGGGAATAAAGCAGTTATTGTACCTAAGGGTTTTGAATGGTTTGCGATAAACTATTACAACTTGAAAAAGATGGTCGAACAAATTCCCATCAAAATATTCATCAGTTATCCGAGAGAAGACCTTTGGCTAGCTTATAAGTTACACAAAATGCTCTCTGAAGTAGGCGTGCCTGTGTATTTGGGGGAATTATATCCCGAGCCAGGTGTAAGTCTATGGGACCAGATTGAAACCATGATTCGAAATTCTGATATTTTCATAATCCTGTGGACTCAAAACGCGCTTAATTCTGCATTCGTGAATCAGGAAATAGGTGTAGCAAAAAGTGCGGAAAAAATAATCATTCCTATAGTCGAGGAAGGAGTTGACCTAAAAGGCGCTTTAGAGGGAAAGGCGTACATTTGCCTTAATAAGAAAGATGTTCAAGAAACGCTAAGTTCAATTTGTTCTGCCTTGCACAGATTTTTATCGCAGAAACTTGAGGAGATTAAGAAAAAACAATCACAAGGGTTGGCTTTCGCGTTAGGTGCCATTGCTTTCTTGGGGTTACTGTTTGCACTCGGAAATAAAGGATGATTATAACTTGAAAAAAATCTAAGGACAAAACTAAGAGTTGTTTGTGGTAACATGGTCAGAATGAATAGTTGGAGTTATATAGCCAGGGTAGTGTTGAATCTACCAGAACATACAGATCGAAAAGTTATGAAGTGGTCAGTTCCTCACCCCTTGGAGGCGGGTTTTAGAAAAGGACACGGTGATTACGCTGAACAAAAAGGTGATTATAGACTTGCTTTACTGGATGGTAGAGGTCTACACATAAAAGAATACGATAATTATTATCTCATACATTGGGATAGATGGGATCCGTCAATTAACCCTTTGGGACACATATTCGAGGATGCACCTCATTGGCTGCCTGTTTTAGGAATTGGTGGTATCTTAACCACATTCTCAATTGCAGCACTCGTGGATAAAGTGGCGGAAGCACTCCATAAAAGAAAGGAATAAGAATTTGGTGAACATCTTGACTCATTTTAAGGAAATCTTTGAACACAATTATTCTGGTCAGTGGTCAGAGTTCCAAAAAATCGGAAAAAAAATCCAGAACATCATTCACTATGATTTTGTAAACGAAGAGACTCTCTGGAACGCTATGTCTATACGCGGATCTGCATTACCTTCTGAGGAATTTGAGAGACTGGAATTTCTTGGAGATTCAATTTTAAAAGCAATTCATGGAATTTCATTATATGAAAAAAGTGAAGAATTTCAACCAGGAGAATTAAGTGTTTTTAGGCAAAACTTGGAGAATAATGAAAATCTTGCACCACTTGCAGAAGAACTGAAGTATAATGAAATTGGGGCATTGTTAGGAATAGGTAAACTAAGTCCAAACCAAGCTGCTGACTGCTTCGAGGCATTAATCGGAGCAATTTATGTAGATAAAGGAAATCTAGAAGGTATGATTGGTCTCGCGAAAGGGATTACTCATTTTGAAAAGAAGCTTAAAGAACTTCGAAAAGCACCATGGGGATCAAAGGATCCAAAATCTTTTCTCCACGAATGGGTTCGCAAGAAATATAGTAATGAGATTAGTGTCGATTACCCAAGTGTAAATGAAGGAACCAGTAATGCTCCCCAATTTAAAGTGCGTGTTATTATTAAACGAAAAATTAACGACAAGATTGAAATTGAAGGGCCGTGGGTAGGTAATTTCCCTAAAAAAAAGGAAGGAGAAAAAGAAGCGGCTAAAGCACTTCTTTCAAAATTAGAGGAGGAGGGTAAGCTTGACAGATCTTCGTAACTCAGAAAGCGAAAAGAATTCAGCAGAATTTTTGTTGAATGTTGTTCCTTTGAAGGTTCAATGGAATAAGAACTGGCAAATCTATGAAATTGAAGTGGAGGATTGGAACAAGAAAGAAGGTTATAACTTGATACGCGAGTTCAAATTATCTTTTTCTCTAGAAGACGTATTAATTGAAAGTCATGGCCGCCTTTTAGTGCTTCTCCCTCTAAAAGACCATATCAGTGAAGATGATTTAAATGCATCAAAAACTGCCCTCACACAAAAATTAGGAAAAGGAGTAAATTTAATTCCAATTAACGATCCGCTAAAGCAAGCTTTTGAAGATGACATAGTTTTGGAAGCAATTCGTAAAGGTTTTGGAGAAATAATTACATACGAACTAAACAAACTTGGATTCAAGAAGATCGGATCTGGAGGGGGTATTGGAGAGTTCTTACCGCCTGAGAATTGGCTAAATAAAACTCATGAAGTTAACCTCGATAACTCGAAGATATTTAGGGCATTTCGTTTATCAATCATTCCGCGTACAGAAGAAAAGCAATTTTATCTTGCTGCAGATCTCAAAGGGAAATACAAAGAGCAACAAAACTTACTTGATTTATTGAAATTAGGTATAAAGAGAGAAAAATCCTTCAAAGCGTTGACAGATATTGGAAAATCGTGGCAAATTTCCTTAAGCCCAGAAAACGAAAAACTTTTTCCAAATAGTATCGAACAGGAAACCTTTGAAATTCAAAGTATCGAATCTTGGAATGATATCCAAGAGAACCCATTAGGATGGGGACGATATGCTAAAGACTCCTTGAAAAACTTAGTGAAACAGAAGGTTATTTCAGAACCCATGAAAAGCGAACCGTTTCTAGTCGTGAAACCTTCTGGAAGAATGATCAAGAATCCTAATATATACCTTACTTTACCTGCGCGATTCTTTTATCGTCATTTGAGTCAACCCAGAATAAAAAATGAAAAGCACGATAGGGAGTTCAAAAAATTCACTCGGATTTCTGTTCAAAAGAGATACAACCTCATATCTGCATTTTTTGAATTATTGAAAGAAAAAGCATTAATTGGATCAAAGATAAGCTTTGAGGGACATCCCATTGGATTTTCAAGACCATCAGTAAAAAAGCATATTGTCCGAGAATATGGCAAGCCTCCTAAACTAAATGAATGGGGTGTTGAGTCTTGGGGGTTACTCAAAAAGATTGATGTGTTTTATGAAAAGAAAATATCTTATAAAGTGGAAAAATTCTACGAAATCTTAGAAAAATATATCCAAGACCTTTTAAGTCGCTCTAAGATGGACCAACCACAGGTGGAAGTCAACCTACATCCTATTAAAGATGGTAAAATTCCTTTTAACAGAATCCTTGGTGAACTAGATCAAACTTGTTGTCCGATATTTTTTAGGGGAAGTAACTTTGGTAACTATAGGAAAATTAAGACTAAATTTACACAAGAAAAAGGGATTCCTGTTCAGGTCATCCGAGAAAAAACGCTTTTTGAAAGCAGGAATCTCTATGCCTTGGTACGAACCGTATTTCCTCAAATGATCGCGAAATCTGGTGGTTTGCCATATAGATTAGCACCACCTCTCCTTGATCGGGCAATTTTAATTGGCCTTGATAAAGCCCGTGATTCTTCAGGTAGGAGACCTTCTGCAAGTGCAGGTGTTGCGGCTGTTACACCTGAAGGGCGATATGTGTCTGGCGCATCAACACCACTGGAAAATAATTTCACAGATTTCATTGATGTCGATAAACTCGCGCCCGATCTTTTACGTGAACTTGAAGAAAAGAAATTTGAAAAATCATATGAATATGCAGTTATCTTGCGTGATGGATCCCCGAAAACATGTATGCATGAGGTTCCACAGTGGAGAAAACATCTTCAAGAATATCAAAAGGATTTCATTTTTATTGCATCACGAAAGAGTCATGAATTCCGTGTGTTCCCTAAAGAGATCTCTGATTCTTCTTCACAAAAAGGTATCGTGAAGTACAAAATTCCTCTAGTATTAAGTGGAGCGCCATTGCAACCGTCTGACTTCTTAGTTATTGCTGCTAAAGCACCACGAGGCACTCCTCAGCCTGTCCTGTACACGATAATGGAAAATACCACACCTCTTTCAAATAAGGAGATCAAGGAAAAGGTTATTGCTCAGATCATTAGCATGTCAATGCTTTGTTGGGAATCTCCTTTGCCAACCAGTCAGCCATTACCGCTTCATTATGCAGATAAACTTGCTGAGTTTACTCAGCTGGTTCAAATGGCGTGGAATTCTTCCAACAGGTTTCCGATGTTTATTTAATAACGAGTTGTTCAATATCTTCTCCTAATCTGTCTACAACTCAAATGGAGCATTACACTATATATGAGACAATATAGCAACTCGGAGAATCTATGATCCTGCAAATCATCATAATTCATATCAGATACCTAACAGTAGAACAAAAAATAGGATACGAAAATTTGTAGGTATAGCCATAAAAAGTAATGGGGCGCAAAGTTTTCCTAAAAACGTCAAACTCATAATATTAACCCTGGCGGAATAAGGTAAAGAGATTGACGTGTATGGAGGCGCCGATTCATTTCGGCAAACAATACTGAGTAAGCATTGAAAAATTATCTTTCTCAGACAGTAGGCATTGATATAGATGATAAATGACTTTCAATGTAGTCTCCCCCAATTTAAAAGAAAGGGAATCCAAAATATATTATGGTAAAAAATAACAAGAAAATGAAGAGAAACTAATAATGAATTATAAAGAAATTATTGGGACTTAAGTAATAGTTTGATTAATTTCTTGCCTATTATATTATTTGAATGCTTTAGCGATACGTTATCCTTAAATACTTCCTTTGAAAAAGATCTTGATCAAAATTAATATACCTACTAATATTGGAATAACGGGGGGTTATGTCACATGAATTCAATTCAATTACTAAAGTTAATTGAAAAGTGTGGATCCATTAGTGGTCGAAAAAGACTCCAAAAGCTTGTTTTCATCTCAAAAGAAAAGCATAACGTTCCTTTTGAATATAATTTCATTTTACACCTTTTTGGACCTTATTCTTCTGATTTGCAAAATGATCTCTCCTTTCTTGTTGATATCGGATTCATAAAAGAAATACCACCAACTCAAGAAATTGAACCATATTTTTATGAATTAACAGACGATGGCAGGAGATTTTGTGAAAAAAAAACATTAGATTCGTCTACAGAACAACAATTAACCGATGTTGTTGCAGAACTGTGCAATATTTCAACTGAGGAATTAGTACATATGTCATATCAGTTATTTTCATCGAAGTAAATATTTCTCTTCAAATATGCGTTTAATCTTATCCCTTTTTTCTCTTGGCGAAAAAACGAGTATTTTTTCCGATATTTTACTCCTAATACGAAGCAGTTCACGTATAGGCTCTGCAACTGGCTCGTACGCAATACTTTCTGGGAAAAATCTCCCATTTTCCACTTTTAAAATGGGAATTCTCTGTTCGATCTCTCTGAGTTGTTTTGCCCTATTTGGTAAGTTGTCTATAATTACATCGCCCTTTACAATTCCTTCTTCTTCGGAAAACGAATCTTCAATCCATTTATTTAATGCGAAGGGTTCCTTACTATCTCTTAGTTCAGTAACTTTGTCTCTTGCATCAATAGATAGAGCACCCAACGTAGTTTCATAAGCTTTAACATACAAGCGTCTATTTCTAATTCGAGTACATAAGTCATATACAAGTTCAGAATCGCTATTTTCTAACCATTGAAGAAAACCTTTGTCATTCATTGAAAGGTATACGGCGCAAAATTCTTCCTTATTCCAGTCTTCAGTCTCGATTTTCTCATAGATTGCTCTTTGTAACATTTTTTCAGCGCTTCTTACAGTTTTATGAAAATATACTCGATCATACATCCAATCTCTTGCTAGAACAAAGCTTTCAAAGGCACTAAATCCCTTTTCGCGTATAACAAAATGATATCTTTTTTCTCCTTCAAATTCTCTTTCTATAAAGGCTAATGATGCTATAAGTCTGTTGATATCAAAATATCCTAAGTGTACTCCTGTATTATGGGTGTCTCTCAATAAATACTCCATTCGATCAATGTCAAGTGGTGAGGAAATTAGATCTCTTATTAATCTCAGTGGTGCTTCATCGCAACCCTTTCCTTTAATGATTTCTACAACTTCAGAAGAATCAATGTCTATCGCATGCAACGCTCTTTTTACCCCATGATCTATCATTAATTCGGAAAAAACTTCATGATTTCCCCAGTTAAGATTTTTCAGGACAAACTCACCAGCATGGCTAAAAGGACCATGTCCAACATCATGAAGAATTGCAACAGCTTTAAAGAGGTTGCTAAATTCTTTTTCTAAGAATTCTTCTAGTTTTACAGGCGGTTCTCCTTCAACTCTTACATTCACTTTTTTAAGCATCAAATCAGTGAGATATTTTGTACCTAGAACGTGTGCGAATCTTGTGTGAGTCGCATTTGGATACACTAGATGTGCCATTCCCAGTTGACAAAAACCTCTTAATCTTTGTATTTCGTATGTGTCGATAAGTACCCTTTCCCATGGTTCCAAAGCAATATTTCCGAAAATAGGGTCATTAACATAGAGCTCTTTGAATCTCTCCTTTTCTAAAAGTTCGCATTCTTTTAGATAACAGTTGTATTGCTTGATGAAATGTCCTTTTTTTATATTTGGATTTGATACACTTAGTCTTCCATTGATAACGTCCATCTGTTCTTTTGCGGAGGAATCAAGAGGCGTTTGTGTATCAATTATTCCTTGAAGGAAATTTTGATCTCCTGGACTTAAATTTTCAATGTCGCAATCTCTCAATTTAAACATCCTTGCAATCTTAAAGCGATTTTTATCAAAAGGTGCTGATTCGCTCACATTTATCCCTTTTCCTTAATTCATTAGAACCAAAACCAAAACCAAAACAGTACAGCTATTACATTTTAATGTTTCCTGATATTTTATAAACGGCGATCTCTTGTTCTTTTCTCTCGACTTTGTCTTTTTTAATAATTCTAAATCCTCTCCTATCCCTCGCTAGAATCATATCTTCAGGCAAATTGCTAAAGATGCTGAGAATGCTATGTTGTTTTAGAGGTTCTTCACTTTGCAAACTCGCAAATGAATAGAATAGTTCTTTTCGTTGTTTTAATTCATGTAAAATTTGCTCTCTAAATTTATCTATTAAATCCGAAGTAATTAAAATCCCTGTATCATACTCAGGCAAATTAGTGCTCAGTATAGATTCAATATGAACTTCTTCAAGTTTGAACTCCAAATTTGTTAAGAAAGGAGGATTTACACGGATAGTTAGTGTACCGCTGGGATAGTGATGAGATCGAACTAGTTCTCCTATTTGGGAGATAATTATTGCCTGAATGTCCTGTTTATCTAAAGAATTAATTACACCATATTCAAGCATAAAATAGTGAATTGTTCTAAGAAAAGCCTGATAAATATGCAAAAGTTGACGGAAAGTATGCCCTTCTTCAAGAAGCTCAACCTGATCTAAGATCTTCTTAATTTCCTGTAACATCTTCTCGATTTCTTCGATAGACAGCTGGCTAGAATGTTGACACATCTCTCTAAGGGCTTCTTCAATTTCGTTCATTCTGTCCCATAATTCTAATTCTGAGTGCGACAATAATATGTAGCCTCCAAATTACGTGATCTATTATTGTCCAGGCGGTAGAGATGCTTCAACTTCTGTTCCGATAAGAAGAGTATTTCGGATCATGGAGGTAATTTTGGAGATCCCCTCTTCATCAAATTCGAGAAAGAACGTTGGACCATACTCAAAGCGTAATGGATTGGTACTTGGTTTATAGAGTAACCCCCGTGAAACTAAGAATTCTACATGATTGCGGATTTTCGAGATAATCACTGCCCCTTCGCGCAGTTCCTTTTCTAGTTCACTCCACAGTACAGGTTCTTTACGCTGCTCTCTTAACGTAATAAAAACCCCTAGAACAAAGGCTTGTGATTCACTGAGATAAGATCCAAGTTTTTGTTGAGAAATACAAGTAAGATAATAGTTGTTATCATAACTATAAATCTGTAGGGTGAATTCGAGGAGAGTAAGGCGCTTTTGGAGATGTTCAAGCAGTTGGCGTAGTATTTTAGGGGTTTTGCATGCTTCTTGTAGGGGTTGTAATGGAATTCCTCGAAGTACTGTGATAATTTGTTGATTCTTATCACGAATAATGGTTTCTCTAAATAATAGGGGGATTATGGTTCTGATTAGGAGTTTTTCTGTAAAGGTCATGCGCTCACCTCAGTTAACGCTCCAACACGTATCCAATTCTCTTTAAAAGCATCACCAAGCGTTTTGTGGCTACGGGGAAGTCTAACTGTGAGATCAATAATCTCATAGTCATGATATTGTTTTAAGAGCATGTCAACAGCCTTAATTTTTGAGAAATCAAAGTATGATGCAATATATCCTGCAGGTGGGTAATATATTGTCATCATAGGTAAACTATAATGCCCAGTGATAAGTTTGGGACGGATGTCCACTGTATAAGATTTTTCTGGGTTCTGGAAGTTGTTTATTACACAGAGGTAGGAGTATAGTGTAGTCTGTACTAAATCCTCGATCTGCCACATAGGTGGCTTAAGCAAATTGCTTTTTACTTCGAGAATCCTGTGGATACCCCCAAGTTGATAATAACAGTCTGCCTGTCCAGTAATAATAAGAAGATCAGGAATCCAATATTCTTCAGAGAGTTGAACTGACCATCTTTGAGGTGCTGGTGACGATGAGGGTAGCAACTCAATATGCGCCCTAATATACTCAGGCAACTCTTTAGTTAGGAAATGTAGCATGTATTCTTGTGGAACGCCTGCACTTAACAAGAAATCTACCAAAGCACTTCTCTGTAGATATTTGAAAACATCTTTTGGTTGAAGTTTTTGAGTTAAGATCTGAACGAAAATGTCTTCAACTAATCTTCCCCACATGCCTTGTACATGCCGAGGGTATGCCACACTCTCTTTTCGAGTATGAAAATGATAGGTGTTCTGAAGAAACGAACGTAAAGCGCTAACCGTGACGTTTTGAAGAATCATATCTCAGTTCTCCCATAGGCTCTTCTATAGAAGCGTTCAATTTCTCTATAAGACCCTAACGTTTGGTCAGTTAGAGGTTCACGATGATAATGATATGCTAATTGTAAAATGTCAGCTTCGGTGCTGTATACGGTTTTTTGAGAAGATCCATTTAAAGCTTGGAATGTGTACTTAGACAGTTCCTCAATTAGGTGTTTAACCATGTTTTCTGTGCTGTCGTAAAGTTTATTCAGATGGTAAAGATTTTTCTTCTGAAAGGTCTTTGTATGGTTTTTGCGGGCCTTAACAAGCCTTTTTAGCAAATTTGAGGTGTTATAGACGCCTTCAAGACGGTTTTTCCATTCATTTAGAGCGTTCTTAAAGGCTTCATCCTTTGATTTAGCGATCAGTTCTGATACTTCGGGAGCAGGATTAATATCTTTTCGAGCTGCATATTGAATTTGATATCCTATAGCTGCTTCAACGGTTTTATAATCGAAACTGCTAAACTTCATTGTTAATTCTTCGATCAGAGCTTTTAAATCTCGAATCATGTGTAAATTTAGTAATTCCAGCCTTATAAATTCGTAGAATCGCTTCAGTTGTTGATCTGGGAGCGTAAGAATTTTCTCATACCCTTCCATGTAGAACTGAAGGTAGTTCTTTTTTGAATCTGAGTCCGTAAGGAACTCAATTAAACGATATGGCTCCTCTTCTAGGACAACTTGTCTACCACGGTCTGTTTTTTCTTTGAAAAACATCAAATTTAAAGTCATATTTTTTAACGCTTTGAAGGCACGATACCCACTTGGTCGAGGCAGTCCAACTACTGAAATCAAATATGCTGGAGAATATCGATATGTCATATATCTATGCTGACTATTCCTTACTGGTGGAATGAGTAAATCTTCTTTTGATACAAGGTTGTACGTTTCCTTATCTGCTTTGAGGATTGGTGATAGAACTCCGATTAATTTTAGATCCTGTAATATCCTTGGTTCTTGGTTAAAATCAACTGGAAACTCGTCTCTATTCAAAGGTATGACATAATCACGTTGATTTTTAACGAGGAAACCTAGTAACTCAGGAAAATTAACGTTAATATTGAAAAATACTTCTGCAGCAAGCATCATGCCTCCAAAAATAAGGCGTGTAGACTTTTGGGCCATAACGCCATTAATATAGTCTTGAACTGCGCGAATTCTCGTTTTTTCATCTTTTTTGGTAATTTTACTAGGCATTTACTTCCACATCCTCTTTATATTTTATGAAATGATTATAATAAGCCTCCTGAACGTTCTTATAAATCTTACAGAGATGATATTCACTAGATATTCTGGGATAACGGTGATCGGCATGAAGGAAGTTGGTATAGAAAACTCCATTAACTTGCCATGCAAGAAAAGATCTTAATTTTTTATCACTGGTAAAGACTGAAGAGAACCGTTCTTTTGCCATTGAACTGAAAATACGTGAAATAAGAAGTCCTAAGCCCCAGATTAACTGTCGGAATCTTATGGTACTCGTTGAAAAACGCGAAATCAGGCGCCGTGCATCTTTACTTGCTTGCTGTGCCCCTTGCTCTAGATGATCAGTTACAATAACTGCAGCGAAATAAATCGCTAAATAGGCACTCCAACTTGTCACAAATGCGCTTGAAAGCATTCCACGGACATATCCATGAATAAGAAGTGCTGTAGTTAGAGTTTTTACGTCATATTGATCAATAAAGTCTTTTAAAACCTCTGGAAGGCGAATCCATAATGTTGAAGAAGCGCCAGAATCTGGCGGTTCATCTGTACTTGGCTTATGGGTGCTTCTAATGGAAATAATGCCGAAATCCTGCAGCCTCGTCCTCAGAGTATCTTCCCGAGTTTCTTTTGTAAGTGCTTCCAGTAATGGAATTTCTTGAGCATCTACCCAGTCAAACCATTGATTCACATCTGCGATTGTACCTCGCTCTGGGTCTTCTTCATCCTCATCTATGTCATTTTGGCGTGCTCGATCATCTATATGTTCGATAATGGCATTAAGATACTGTTTCCATCGATGAGGATCACCTCCAGGTGAACCCGGTTGGTCATGAGCCAAGGGTACACTAGTTGTCATATCTAGACGCGGTCTTTCCTCTGAACGCATGATACGCGAGAAAGATTCCAGCAGATCTTGATTTTTGATGATATATTCAAAAATCTCTCTATCATCTTTTGTTGGTTGTTTGATCCAGTTTACGTTCTTACGGGCGTTTATTAAGGCATCAGGCTCGATAATTTCATCCTTTGGGTCCACGTGATCTCCAAGTTTCCGATTCCAGAAGAATTGATTTCGTAAAACGTTGAAATATTTGGTTACATGCTCTGTGATTTTTTGTTTTTGGCAGTATTCTGTAAATTCTTGGTATATCTTGCTATATGGCTGTGCAGTAGGTGCTTTTTTAAATATAGCTTGAAATTTCTGGGCAAAATTATCGTATGCTTCTGATCTTCGCAATAAAGTAGAAAAAAAAGGTTTTAGCGGGTCATGTCCTTCTGATCTCTGTTTTCCTAGAGTAAACAAGGTGTACTGATAATTGCCAATTACTTGGTATAGTAAATATGGGATACTATCTGGAATGCTCTTTCTCAATCTTAGGCTAAAGATGTTTGGATACGGTCTCACCAATCTCTATCACAACCTTAATCTTGTTTTTTCTTACTACAACGTGATGCTATCCTAGATGGTTTCATGCTATTTCTCATATATTGTTTCTAGAATAAGAAAGTATTTATATCATAACTAGTCCATTACATATATCATGGATAGTTTCACCTATATAAAGATATTGAAAGGAAATGCAGAAGCTTAAGAGGGATTCACAATGGAATTTGAATACGGAGAGATTTATCCTTTTGACGAAGAAGGAGTTAACTATTCTGGTACGAGTTGGTATGAACTGGTCGGGCTAGACACGGCAAAACAAAAACTTGAACAGTTTGTAAAGGCAATATTGCAGCAATCCTTTTTTGAAGATACACGACTTCCCTTTAGACCCTCTATTCTTTTACAGGGTCCCCCTGGTACAGGAAAGACCGCTCTTACTCTTGCTTTTGGTCAAAAAGAAAAATTCCCCATTATTATCTTGCTTACTACTAAAATTATCCGCGCAAAACTAGGTCAATCGGGGGAAAATCTAAGTAATGCCTTTGCGTACGTCAAAGATTATGCTATTCAGAGAAAAAAACCATTGATATTGTTCATCGATGAATTTGACTCTTTCGCTCGCCAACGGGATGACGTACAAGAAATAGGTGAGATTAAGCGGTTGGTTAATTCGTTATTAACTGAATTAGATGTTTTAATCGCCCAACATAAGAATATTATTCTCATTGCAGCTACTAATCATGCTAACACCATTGATAGGGCCGCATTCCGAAGATTTGCTATTCAAATTGATTTTACTATTCCAGCACCTGAGTTACGTCATCATATTTGGAGTGAGTTTCACCGTAGAATTCAGTTAAGAATTCCAGAGTGTAAGTGGGATCTTGACACATTAGTGGAACGAACTGAAGGATATACTGCAGCTGATATCGAGCGTATCGTTCTTAGCGCAGCTATCGAATACATACATCAGGATCTCGACACAATCAATACGGAATTGCTTCTCCAACAATTAAGGTATGTGACACCCACATCCAAGCACATGGGCAAGGAAGAATTGTCTGATCTTTTAGACCTAGATAGTATTGATCTCCGCAAGATTAAAGGAATTACCGATGGATTTAAGACTCAAGCAAGTCGTTTATAACTCTCTTTTGTGGAAAGTAACGGACGCCAAGAGTATGAGTTCAAAAGAAAGCTTAAAAACAGCGAACTTCCAAGACATGTATCTGGTTTTAAAAGCTGTCGAAGTAAACAATTTCGGAATACATAAGCATTTAACAATGTCCTTTGAGAAACCTATCAACTTAATTGTTGGGGCAAACGCAGTTGGAAAAACTACACTCTTAGATGCTGTTAGCATTGCTTTAGGTGGAGAGAGTGATCGCTACGGGACTCTCAAAGATTTAGTAGGTTATGTTGGACCCGCGGGAGACAAAGCTTCAGTAACAGTGTACTTGAGAAATCCGTCTAATGAGAACAAAAATCACCCACTTGTTGACTATGGAATATATACGAACTACGTGAAAGAAGAATTAAAAATTGAGGTCACAATCACCCGAGATTCAGTTTACTGGCAAGTAAATGATCGACAAAAAAAGCATGGCCGACAAGAAATTCGGAAGATGCTTCAAAGTGCAACCATTCGGATAGATATGTCTGATGAGATTTTGTTTACACGTAAAGACACGATTGATAAGTTCATGAGCGGAAGTCCTGTCGAACAGTTCCAACAAATTCTCACTTCTCTTAAACTCGCGAACTTACAGGAAGATATCCAAAACACTCAAGGTGAAGTCAAGAATTTACAAAATAAACTCCCGGAATTAGATTATCGACGGAAAAGTCTTGAGAAGGATCTTGAAGTAGCTAAACAGTTGAAAGAACAATATGAGCGAAAGTTTGACTTATTAGACCAAAAAGCAAGATTAACAAACATCTTGAACTGGATAGAGTATAATGAATGGCAAACACGACTAATAGAGTTAGATGAGCAGACAACTCTCTTAAAAAAAGATCTTGAGGAGTTACAACACGAATACCAAGAAATAGAAACTCAATCTAAGCAAAACAAACGAAATGAGCAGTTATTACAAGACCAGCTAAACGAGATGCAAACAAGGCTGACAGATTTAACCCGCCAAAATGAGGAGAGACTCCGAAATATCGGCTTAATAAAAGAAGATATTGCTGGGAAGGAGGCGGAACACCGTATCAAAGATCAGTACCTTCAAGAAAATGTTCAAAGACAGGAAAATTTGCAAAAAATCTACCAAGAAGAAATTATTAAAGGCTCTCTCTTGTCATTAGAAGATTGGAAGAATTCTAAACCATTAATTGAGGAAAAAAGACGTGCACTAAAAGACTTACAGCAAAAAGATATACAGGCACTACAGACATGCAATAGCCGGTTATCACATCTTGCCACACGGATCAAGCGGTATGATACGCAGGAAAATCAAATACTCAATGAGTTAGCTAAACTGAATCAAACTGTAACAAGTGGAACAAAATTTAATGCTGGGGAACACCATGTATTAGCACTACGCCGAGCCTTGGATCAGCTTCTTTGGGGGAAAAAAGTTACAAAACCGCTATTTCAGGAGATTTTTATAAAACCTGATGGCGAACTCTGGGAAGGAGCCATAAATCATGCGCTTGGGGGATTGCGTTCATATGTTCTAGCTAAGGATGCGGCAACAATTAATCAATTGAGAGAGTACATGGAACAGAACAATTTCAGTGTTTGGGTCGCACGTTTACCCAAAATAGCAAATATTCCAACTAGATCACTACAATCTCTTCCTGAAAACTTAAAAGATCTTATAGTAGGCTGGATTGACGATTTTTTGGAGTTTGATGATCCATTTATTGCTACCTATCTTTTAGCGAGAACTCGCGCACTTCTGGTAAAGAGTAATGCTTCCGCCACTGAACTCTTAGAACTGGCTAAAATAACGGGCGCAGACGTGTACACTGCGCAACCCTCGGTATTTAAACCTGATGGACGCTTCCGCACGAACGTCCGAACCTCCTACTCATTAGGAAAAAGAACTGATAATATCGAGAAAGTCATAGAACTTCAAACAAAATTAGAGCACATCAAAAATGAACGCGCAAAATTAATAGACCAGCGTTTAAAGATTCTTGAAAAAAAGGCAGAGCTTCAGGATAAGCAAGCTCAATTGCAAGAACAAATCGATGCATTACAAGATCAAATCACTCACATGGCCAAGAAGGATCCTACATCGATACTGAAATCTATTGAAGAACTAGACAAAACGATTAAGGAGCAACATAAAGAAATTGAGCGAATAGCAGAAGAGTTAGAAAGCACTAAGACTCGATTAAAGCCATTAACAGAGAATACCTTCATTGAGGAAATTAAATACCTTAATAATGAGATCCCTAAAATTCAAGAACAGATTGGGGGATATAGAACTCACGACCAAGTTCTTGAAAATCGTTTAATTGAATTAAAGTCAAAAATTGAAACTATGAAAGCCGAATATCAAGATATTGAAAGAGATCTAGAGCTCCGCCGCAGTAAAGTTGCACAATATAAAGAAAGCTTGGTCGATCCTGCCCCAAAACGCCTTCCACCCAAAACAAAAGTTCTGAGAGAAATTTATGAAATTGATGGTGCTGTAAATCAAATCACAGCCACTGCTTATGATGTAGAGCAGTACGAGAAACTAGAGAAATATTATCAAGAAACAGGACAAGATATTGAGAGAGTTTCACAAGCACTAGATGAAACTAGACAGCAACTTGAAGATTACTATCAAGAATGGAAACAACGAGTCAAGTTTGTTCTTCAACAGCTTCAGGATGTGGCGAACTTTTTACTATCTCCTTTCATTCAGGTTAGATGCTCTACAACTAATTCCTTGGATATGAAACAGATTGGTCTAAAAGTAGAGTTTACTAACAAGACGAATGGAAACGAGAAATATGAACTTTATCATGTGGCTTCCGGTGGTGAGCGTGCTTTAATCACTCAATCATTGTTCTTAGCTTTACATACGCTGAATCGAAGTTCTCCTATCCACATTGTCGATGAATTTACTCAACGTTTGGACGAAAAATATCGCGGTCACGCCTTTATCATGGTTAAACGCCTTCTAGAAAAACTCAAGGAAATAAACGGACAGAATGGCGGTTATAACTGGAATCTGATTCCTCAGCTCATTTTAGTTGCACCAATAGTAGTAGGAAGCTATATCCCTCCAGAAATAGATACTCAATATTTATTCAAAGTAACTAAACTGAGTTAAGATCCGTAAATCTACACTTGTAGGGCTTATACGTTATTATCAAATATTGTGAAGAATAAAAAAAATATTTATTGTACATTTACATAATATGATCAAAATATGAAGACTTGAAAAATTAATGTTTCATTTTCATAATTGTACATGTTCCAGTATGACGACTATAAAGGTGACTAAGTGATAGAACATAAACCTTCCTCGAAGGAAACGTATCTACTAGGCATTGACTTAGGCACTACTAACACCTATGCCTGTTTATCAAAAATTCGAGATGAAAGATTATTAGATATTATTCCTATAGGTATAACGCAACTCCGACAAAGTTTTCAGACAACTACTGACGAGTGTTTACCTTCGGTAGTTTACTTTCTTAAACAAGAAGAATTTGGTGTAAATTGTCTTGTAGGTAAAGGCGCTAAGGAACTTATTACTTCAGAACCAGAACGGGTTATCTGTTCGTCTAAAACTCACATTGGAACCGATAAAGTCTACAAGATCAACGGGATGTCTTATATACCCCGTGATATCGCAGCAATTATTTTTGATACAGTCAGGCAGAGTGTGCAAGTATCCTCTCCAGAATATCTCCAAGGCGATATAATTGTAGGTGTTCCATCTCGATTTAATGCAGAACAAAAGGCAGATACTCTTAAGGCTGCAGAAAGAATATTTACGAAAGCATCAACTATCTCTTTAGTGGAGGAACCAGAAGCTATTGCTTTGTGGTATCTCCATGAGGAGATTAATACTGACAGTAAAGATACCTTTCTTAAAAAATGGTGTTTTGGAAAAAGGCGATTTTTAGTTATAGATATGGGTGGGGGAACGTTAGATGTAGCCATTATCGAGGCGACACTACGTGACGATGTCGAATTTGATAAAGAGAATCCAAAAACATATCCAATAGTAAAACGAATAGCAATTGGTGAATTTACTCAATGTGCAGGAGATGAATTTGACAAATTAATAGCGGAGAAACTACGCGTAGAACTTTATCCTAATCTTTCAGACGAGGAATATGAACACTACAAGCCATGTTTTCTCGAACAAGCGGAACGGATTAAGTTGGCTATTAGTCTGAAGATGCGAATGCAGGACGCTTCCACTACGGTCCGAATACTGTTCTATTTATTAAGCACACATGAACCAAAAGAAAGCATATGGGATGTTGATAAGTACTATAACGCAGTTAAATCACTACTTCCTCCCTCTGGCTTTACGTTTTATCATGATTATATCGAGGAATACAATCGAAAACAATGGTTGAAAACTACTATCCTTCGTCCGATTATTGATGCATATATCCAAATAGATGAGAATGAACGTCTAATTGATGGCCGTTTGTTCGATGTATTCATTCTAGCGGGCGGAATGGCTGAATTTCCCTTAATTGAAGACATCTTTCATGAAATTTTAGGTGTTGCACCTGTTCGTCTGCGGAAGGACCCCAAGAGAGCTGTTGCTCGAGGTTTAATTGTTGAACATTATTTTGAGAAATTTGACAGTATTTCTAAAAAAACTATCGGACAGACTTATGGCGTTAAAGTTTTTGATCGGAGCAAGCAACAGCCTGTATGGAAAAAATTTATTCGAAGAGATGAAGAACTCCCGATCATTAAGAAAAATGTGCTTTCTGGAACATTGAGTGCGAAACAATCTAAGATCCTTTTTTCACTAGGTAAAAAACCTATAGGGGAGGAGAATTATGCACCTATCCGAGACTACTCGGTTGCATTAGATCCACCCCCAACAGAGCAAATTGCCTTCTCTCTTAATGTTTTAGTGAATGAATCTGGTGCAATTGAAATAGATGGAAAACGAGGTGATAATTGTGGGTTTATTCGGATAGGGGCATTAACAGGCGATGAAAGAGAAGAAGATTATGAGCCATTAATACCTGAAGCGACTGATCGGAAGTTCACTCGTGAAAAACTTAACGAGTTACTTCCTAAAAAGGAATCGATAATTCGACCAAGAGAAGATAAGAGCCCTAAGACAGTTTTAATTGAATTTAGGAAAGTTCTTGATCAAGAAAAGAAAAACAGAAGGAAACTCAGTCAACATCGTGAAGAATTTGCAAATTTAAGGAAAATTAGAAAAGCGCTCCGATCTCTTCAACAGAGTTACAGAAATAGATTTGGAGATCTTAAGAAACTCAAACATAATATAGCCACAAAAAATGTCTGTTTTGATGAACTTCGAGAATACGTCCTTCTATTTGGTGATATTGTTAAATCGCATGTTCAGCGTAATGAGCCATGGAAACTTGACCAATTAACTGCATCTATTATCGCTGATTTGACGGAAGTGATTCTAGAATATGGTCTACGTGGTGAAGTGCTATTTTCTTTAATGAGGCTCATTAGATATGTTATTCTCAAAATTCCAACTTTCCAGCCACCTAGATTCCAAGATTTGATTGATTTCGCCTTAGAAGAAAGTGGTAAATGGACTGAAGAGGTTTACTACGCCTTAAGTTTGATGGCAAATCCTTCATCTTATCTTATCGACAAAATTATTTTTGCCCTCACATCAAAATACGGATTTAGTGCACTTCATGCCCTAGGCTTGTTTGTTAGACGACAAAATGAAACACAAAGTTATGATTTTCCAACTATACAAACTATTTGGGTGACTCTTCTTCATTTATTCACAAAAATAATTGAAGATGCTCCCTATGAAATTGAATTACCTCCACTCAGCTCTGATATTATAGCCAATAGCAGATTTCAATCAACTAAATTTGACAATTTAAGAAAGAACGAGACATTTCTAGAAAAACTCTTCTTTATATTGGCTTACTTCGTGAAAAGTGAAGTTGATCTGCCCGAAAAACAGCGATATCCTGAAATGCTCAGAATAATATTTAACAGCAATGAATTACCAGAGATGCTTCACTATCAGATCCAATTATGCCTGTACTGGTACGAAGGACAAAAATTCTTAGAAGAAATCGATGCTCGGGATGAAGAATTAGAGACCCAGGAAATAAGTAATAGGATTATTGAGTATTATCTCCAAATTAACTAGACTTGAGATATCATCACTAGAACAAGAAGATTTTAGGCAAAGTTATTAGTCTATAAAAATTAATGCTCAAATCTTAAGAAGATCCGAACGCACCGTAAAATATTTTTTGCGAGGATTATCCACATTAAGATGAACCAGTTTCTCAATCGCAAAGGTTTTCATATATTTATCAAAATACTCTTTTGGTAGAAGAAGAATTGGACAGTGCATCTCATAAGCCCCTTCTTTCTTTTTATCTATAACTTCTCCTTCCTCGATTTTGAGCTCAATTTGACGTGCCAGTGATTTTAAATACTTTAGAAGAGTTTCTCGTCTGCAATACTCGGGAAATCTCATTGGTCGTTCACTAATAACTTCAGGAAGATTGCTTGATAAAAATTGTGAAATTTCACGAATTTTTTTAACACAATTCTCTCCTAGAGGTGTAAGAGTATTGTTTTGGGAAGAAAAAAGTTGTTCCACACGTCCCTTTGGATCCTTTCCGATATATTTGTAAACTAAATTAGGTTTGACATTGCGTATTATACCCCAACAGAATAATTGCACTTTTCGCACTTTCAATAATTGAAAATCTTCCTTAGTCCAAGAATCAAAAACTTCTAAGGCGTCTAATCCAATTTTTCGTATTGTACATCTCTGAACGCCTGCTTCCTTCACAATCAAACCCATGTCTTTGAGTAACTTAACCGCGCTATACGCAAATTTACCTTTTGGAAAATATACTGTTCTTTCAGCGTCACTTTCATTAATAGATTCAGCGTCTCTTAGATAACAGAGAACCTCAATAACATCTTTTCGATCAAAAATCCGGATCATTAAAACTTCGTCCATAGCCATTCCTCACTATCATTTTCAATTATTTCACTCCTTGCCATCCGCCCCATCTTTTGTGAGGATTTGCAAACTGTAATTTTCTTTTGCCCAGTTTATCTCATTCATCCAACTACATGAAGTTACAACTAAATAAATATGCAAAGTAGATAAAAGGCATAACTATTAATCAGGTCTATGATTATTGTTTATCCTTCATATAGTGCATGAAATCTACTTTACTTGAGAGAGACTGCAATAAAACTGTGAAAGTGGTTTTTTGTAGTTTTTAACTACTATCTTGCTACGATTTTGCTTTTAGTGAGAGCTCGTATAGATTCAATTAATGAAAATAACGATCTCAAATTTATGACAAACTCGATCGAACATGGTGAAGATTCTAGGAAAACGCTGAAAACATGCTAATGGTGATCTACTGAACGATCACAAGTGAGATTTGCGCGGATAAACGAGTGGAATCGAAAAGTATACTACAAAGGTTAACCTTAAGGATCCAATTTGAGTATATATATACTTGAATTCACAAATGAAATTACATAAATATACTTGAAGAATGTGATAAAATGGCTGTAAATGATGTAATAATGGATAAAATATTATGTATGGTGTACCATTGGCAAGATGCTTATCCCAGTATATCTGAATTAAATAAGAGATTCGAAATAAAAAATATGGAAACAATTGAAGCAGATAGGGAGATATGGGAAAGAATATTAAAATTACAGGCTAAAAAATATGTAGAAATCAAAAGACCTCTTATTTCCATAACAAATCATGGCATTAACTATCTAAATAAAAAATATCCAGAACTTGCTGAGCGAAGTATAAAAGAATGCCTTTTTGTAACTTGCAAAGATTGCGATATGTTAAGCTCTTAATTTTGAATATTCTTTGAGCAATGCCTCTTATTCTAAATAATTTGAAAGACCGCAGAGTGTTTAATATGCGCCTCAAGTCGCTTGACTAGTTAGTGTCCTATGATTATTAAACAATAAACTGGTTTATTTGTTCAGTTTTTTCAATTTGTTCCTGCTGGTTGATTAAAGGTAATTTTTTGAGTATACGAGGACAAAGGTTTTTGATGATTAATTTGTGTCTAAAAATAGAGATTTAAGAAAAACTAGAAGGAAAATTACGAAAAAAGGTTATGTGTGTCTTAGATTTGTGGAAATAGAATTGATTAGAATTGAGAAAAATGAATATACTAAAATTAAAATGATCTTTGTCAAAAAATGACTAATCAGAAATGAGAATAAGAATTTGTGTCTAAAGAGAAAAAATAGAGCAGGAAATTTAAGATAATTAATTTTTGGACAATTTTTTTAGACACAAATTGAAGGTCTTTTTCATTTGCCCTGTTCAAGTGTTGAAAGATCGTATTGGGCAAAACCATTATCTACTAGGTGTTTGCGTTGTGGATACCAAATCCTTACGCCTTTTATAAATAAATTTCCAACCATTTTGTATGATCACAATGCCACATATATTGGGATGGTATTCGGTATGGGAACGGTTGGGACGAGCAGGTTATCTAAAGTTATTTGCTTTTCAGTATAAGGCGGTTTATGCATTCAGGGATGGAAAAGATATATTTGTAAAAGCACCAACGGGTGCAGGAAAGACGCTCATTCCGCTGATTTGTGCTACTCTTATTCTTGGAATGAAAAAACGATGTGTGTTCCTTGTACCGACCAGGCGGTTGATCGACCAGACCTATGACCGACTCAAAGACTGGTTTGAAAGTATACCACATTGCGAAGAAGAGTACAATATCGTAACCTTAACAGGAGATAATCGACCTTCTTACAAAGAAATACGAGAAGTGCACATAATCATAACAACCTACGAGTCTTTTAATGGTATGTTGGCAAAACATTACAGACATTCACTTTTGAACAATGTCGGACTTGTGGCGATTGATGAAATGCATTATGTCGGGGATGTAGAGAGAGGGACGCATCTTGAGGAGGCTATTGTCAAAGCGAAGTTGTGGTTGCGACCTCGTCCTCAGATGATCTACCTTGCGGCTACGTTAGGGAATATACAAGAAATTGGGGAGTGGTTAAAAGCTACAGTCATCGAAACAAAAAAACGCAAGTCGGAAATCATTGTTGGATCACCCATTAACGTCTATAATGAGGATGAACGGTTAAAGGTTATTGCTCAGTTAGTTAAAGAAACGGATCAGATAGAGATAGGGGCAAAGGAAACTGACAAAAGATGTGTGCTGGTTTTTTGTAGATCGAGATGGCATGCCGAAACTAGAGCACAGAATCTTGCAAAAATGTTGGAGAAGGAAGGATACAAAAAAACTGTTTCATATAGCCACAGAGGACTGAAAACTGTGGAACGACAAAAGCGGATGAAAGCGTTTCAAAAGGGTGAAATTGACGTGTTGTTCACCACAACAGAATACAAGGAGGGTGTGAATGCTCCAGTCCTGCGGGTCATCATAGCTGATACCGAGGTGTTCAATTCTCAGGACATTGAACAGATGATCGGAAGGGCAGCCCGTCCGCGATTTTTTCAGATCGGATATGCAAATCTGATTATTCAGGGAAACATAGAAGACATTCTCGAAAATAAAAGAATAAGGATAGAGGAAGGGGTAGCCCATTTTGAGGAATCACCATTGGAAAGTTGGGCAAAATATCATTTGAACGAGATCATCCTCAACAGGTTAGCTAAGGGTGCCTGTTCGATAGGTCGGCTTATTAGGTATCTCAAAGAGTTTTATTTTTACTTCGAGGATACAACTCAGATAAAGAATTGGTATAAAGTTATGGAAAACGCAATAAGTGAACGAGAGATGTTTATGCTTACCGCAGACAACTATATGATACTCTTCTCTTTAATAGATAATGACGATAGATACAATGCGAAGGATAAGAAGAACTTTCACTCTTTCGTAACTGAATTCCTGATGCGTAGTCGCAAGTGCGCTGAAACACAAAAAAGAAGGCGTAAAAGGGATAAAAAACTCGTACTTGAAAAGAAGATGGCTCTTGTTTTCTTGAAAGAATACTTAACTAATAAACTAAAACGTTATGATGCTGAGCTAAAAACTCAAGTTAAAACTCATCTAGGCTACCTCATCCATATTGGGTTTCTTAAAAAACAGGAACTGGAATCTAAGGCAATAAAGGAAGGATTAGGAAGTGCAGTCTAAGGTAATAAAGAACGGGAAATATAGCGTAACAGAAACTGGACAATGGGCAAGTCAATTTCTATTAAAGACCAGCGATGCAAAGAAGATCCACAAATTTCTCCAGACACAGTATTTTTATTCAGAAGACGACGCTTGTAAAAAACTGGCGACTCTTATAAGTGAGAGTGTCCGTGAGAACGATAATTCGCGATATAGAGCGCAACAATATGAGTTGTTCATATTATCTTTAGTAGAAGGGTTCGATATTGATGAGGCAGCGGAAAACGCTCGGATGCGACAAGGGGATGCCGAAGGGTGCAGAAGAACTGCCGCGTGGATTGCAGAGGCAGTTAATGCCTACGTTGGAAAGAACATTCCGAAGATCGCGGAAATGGCAGAAGGAATTAGTGAAGCGCTTACCGTAGATAAAAGAAGGGAAATAGGACCTGGGGTGCGAAGTTATGCAAAAGAGAAACCCTCGTCATATCCAGGTATTCAAAAAACAATTTGTTCTGTTATTAATCAATTAGGAATTTGCACATATGATGCGATCCATAACATAATTACTGACAAATATGGTGAGTCAGTAGATCGAACGACAACAATTTGGAACATCCTTGATTTAAGGGCGAAAGACGAAGTTATAACTTTATCAAGAGGCAAGGGAATAGGGCGTCCCGTAATCCATGTGTGTAAAAAGGGAATGAATGTACCTGAACATATGCGCAAGACTTGCGGATCCTGTGTATTTTACATATCCTGTGACGATGATGAAAAAGAACGAGACAATCAAAGATTTATCTGTGAACTGCGAAGGGAATGCAACAAGCGCGTGGAAAAAAATATTGTAAGCACGTACGTTACGAGCAATATGGGTGCGTGTAAATATCATAATTCGTCTCAAGAGCGAAAAAGACGAAGTTTTCGTAAATTTGAGAGGACAGACACAGGCAAACCTATCTGCCAAATTTGTAAATCGGATGCCGTTAAGGAACCAACCGCTTATGATCACTACACCATATGTTCCAATTGTAATTCACAGTATTACTACCTTTGCGACGGCAGGTTCAGTGTTCAGCCAGGTGTCAGAGATTTATTACAGCAAGCATTAGAAGAAATCTATGGAAAGTCCGTTAAACCTGTTAAAAGGTGTGCAAAACTAGAGGGTTCTTTAGATCGGCAATACGTTGAATTAACCATTAAGAAAGGGGATGCAGCTCATATTGACCAAAATAAACTCATTTATATTCCAAAAGAGGAGAAGACACGTTCTTATTTGTTAGATGCCATTGAATGTGTTAGAGTGCTTGACGGTGCATATATCACGCCTTATGTATATGAGAAACTCGATGACAGAATTTTATCTGGCAAGAATGTGAATAGACCGCCAAACGCTTCCTTTGAAGGGTATATAAACATACCTGACGTGCACAATCAACTGAAAGAACGTATACAAGAAATTCGAGAGCAAGAAGTTGGTTTGGCATTGGCGAGGATACTTATAATGGGTAAGAAAATGAATAATGCAATTCTTACTCTGCAAGCTGGTGAGGAGGGATTACTGTGCCCAGTAGATGCCAGCAGGTTATTTTTCAAACAAATGAATGTTGTCGCCCATACTATCATGTATTGGACGGGAAATAGAGAAAATCTGCTCAGTTTCGAGGCGGTTGGCGAACGATACGCATGGAAAGCAATTAAACGCGCCTTGAAGGATACATCTATGCGCTTTGAAAATCGTACACAGGAACGATATATCTTTTCGGTTCCCTATATCGGCAAAGTTAGGGCACGATCTCCCTTTAGTGCAGGACTTAATGCCATTTATCGCCGTGTCCTCGAAATATGTAGAGAGGTGCTTTGCGAAAAAGGATTCTCTTGGTTTCCTGGCGAACTCGTACTCCATTATAGAAGAAGAAAAGACCAACAAATCCCCATTGGAACAGCTCTTGATTTCCGAGAGTTGTTTTTGGCACTGTTCAGATTCACTTATATGAAAGCGTGCAAGAAGGATCAAATTAGGAATACAGATTTTGTACTGTCAAGTACATCTCGCGAGGAAAAAGTATATACCCTTACATACGAGGCAGAGGATAAAGTTAGAGACTTAATCGAAAGCGTCATGAATAAAGAGGTATATTATCTTGGAAAACAGATGTCACTTTGGAAAGCAATGAAAGAATGCGCACGTTCACTTCGCAACTTTTTATTAGAGGGATCTAAATTTATTCCTTTTGTCTGCGCATTAAATGAGGAGCAATTTAAAAAGATTTTAAAGACTTTCCAAAATATAGAGAGGTTTTGTGGACCTTCAGGTAAAGGACCTCCTGTTTCAATGTTTGATATCTTATCATAAATACAATTCACTTTTTGCTCTCTTTTTCGACTTGGATTAATTTAGACCATCAACCTCTTCCTTTTGGTTCTCTAAGAAATGCTTCTTCTTGGTGAAAAACCTAACTAAGAATAAATTTGATTCAATGTTTATTTAAATGAAAAGAAGAACAAGAAAGGTTTTTTCCTCCATCTCCAAAGACATAGATAAAAACGTTACTAGATCGCTTATTTTTACAAAAGGAGTTCATAAAATAATCCGTTATACAAAAAGCGTTATTTAAAAACCGCAATGCTTATATACTCGGTTGCAAAGGTATATTTGAGGTTTTCAAAATGAAAAAAACTAAGAAACAGATCAATGTTCATGCCTTCACTCCTATTGCGAAACCGATCAATACCTCCATACAGAAAAATTCCACTATGCTTCTTTTGGGAGAAATTCCGTATGTCAATGGATCGAAAACATTTACTACCAAGCTGTATTATCTCAAAGGTTTGCGAGGAATGCTGAGGCATGCCTGCATGGACTTAGCACGTGCTTACGATATCGAGGTCTGTCACAGTTCTGAAAAGACTGAACTCAGGGATGGGACAAAACTCGTCTCGCAAGGGTTTCATCCGCTGGGTGCCTGTGATCCTCCCTGCATTCTGAGGCGTATCTTCGGTACGTTCAGAGAAGACTCCCGCATTAGTGTTTCCGCCGATCCCATCACTTCTATCAGCCATAAGGAATACATTACCGAAGTTCCCGTCCAAAAAGTTCATATCGCCAGTGAAAATAGGATTGCTCTTTCCTATGACAGGATCCCCATACAAGACTTTAGACAATCCTATTTTTCAGGTTACTTTACCTTTTCCATTGATGCCACCCAATTGACCGATGATGAGATTAAATTTCTCTTGGAATCGCTGTTGCATATAGAGTACTATGGTGGTGGCAGAAGTGCGGGCTATGGTCATGTCAAAATTCTAAATGTTGAATTGCTGCACATAACAATCGAAAGAAAATTTGAATCTGAGAACGGAACTCTGAAAGTCGTTGAAGAGGAAAAAGTAACTCCGCTAGAACTTGATACTCTCGATGACTGGACGGAAAGTATATCCCTATCTGCACTGACACAAGAACTAGAATTGATGGATGGGGAGTGAAAAAGATGTTGAATAACCTGCAATACTCGTTATTTCCTTTTTTCTCATCTAAGACGGAATGCTTCCCTTGTAGCGAGGGGAGCACGTTCTTGTGCATGAGACTGAACCATCTTGGAGGTCTGACGCCTCGTCTCATGGGGATGGATGACAGGCAGGGGACGAGAAAAGTCACATCCGATTTACAAAAAGCGTTATTTAAAAACCGCAATGCTTCTATACAATTAATATGCCCGTTATAACATTGATAACGGGCTAAAATCTATAAATAGGGATAAAGATGACACAAAATTGGTTTAAATTGATAGGAATCACCAAAACGCCTGTGATCACAAGAAGAAGGCGGTTTTTCTATAAATTAGGAGTAATCTCCATTCATGGTCGCCCCAGAGTCTTCGGTAAACTCACAAAAGGGGAAAGACGCCCACCTAAGACGTATAGGGCGTGGTATGGTGACGTCGAGTTTATCGTGCCAGAAGACAGACTTGACGACGCGCTCGCCATTGATTGTTTCGGGAGTTTCACTAATGAAGGCATGGGACAAATGCAATGGAAAGAAGCGAAAAAACTCTACAAAAAACCCCTCTATACTCCGAGAAAAGCCAAGATCAGAAAAATGCTTCCGAAACTTTCAGAGACGCAAGAAAAACTATTAATAGGTTTTTTACTTCATGATTTTGTCCATACCGAAAAACACAACAGCAAAATCTATACCGAGGTTAATATATATGATGGATTTGTCTATGAATTGGCTAAAAATCATCATAATTACACGATAGACGATAGAGAAATCCCTTTGCTCTGTACTCTTCAATATTACGATAGGCTTTCTTCAAGAATCTCAAGAAAATTCCGCTTTTCTGCGTCCTCACGCTATCGCGTCACTGAAATAGAAAAAATAGATTTCGACGAACTTAAACAGGAGATCGAAACGCGCCAATATTCCCTATACGCGCTTTATAGTTATGTCTATAAGTCTCAGACACTCAATAAAATCAACGAAGCACTCAAATTCGGTTTTTCATCGCTAAAAAATCATCTCTTATTAATGGTTAACCTGTATATTGATGACTCACAAGAGGCTATATACTTATGACACGAGAAACTCTCGTTTTGAATAGTGGCGTTTATATAGGTCTTTGCAAGCGAATATACAAGTTACAAGGCGGAATGTTCCTCGCATCACGCGGAGAACACGTTCTTGTGCATGAGACTGAACCTGAGAGGTCTGACGCCTCGTAGAAGGGAATGAATGACAGGTAGGGGACGAGAAAGGTCAAAAAACAAGTGGTGTATGCGATAAAGTGGACGTGTACCAAAAAGTAATATATAAACGATGGAGGGCTCATTTGAGCCCTTTTTATCTATTTAAAAACTGAGTTTTCCCGCCGATTTGGTCAAAAATATAAAACTGATATTTATGATAAAGTGGATGTGTATGAAGGTGGAACTTGTCAATATTGCAAGGCAATCGTCAAAACCGCGCTACAATCTCTACACAAGAAAGGAGACATTTCGCTAGTCAAAGATATGCAAGTTATTGTTGGTAAAAACCCTTCCGAGCCATATTCGAAATCAAGTTTAGATTTTATTGTAGGCGATTGCGCATGTGAATCGACAGATTACGAGGGTATTGAAATTCCTGGTTGTCCACCCTTTGACGCTTTCGTAAAAATCAGAAAAGCAGTGCACAACAATGTTTCTGAGAAAACATAATTTTCTTAAGTATAGTTCTAAATTGTCACTCGATTCATAAGTCAAATTTTCAAATATTCATCCATCAATTACACAATCGATCTAGTAAAGTTCGATTAAAAGGAAAAGGGGAGTTAAGTGCCTATATTATGGATTATATTGTTCAGTCTTTTAGGTAGTATAGGCGCTATTATTACAGCAGCGAGCTTTCTTTTATTACAGAAAAAAATACACAAAGACTTTCTCTCTTCATTAATCTCTTATGCAACTGGAACTTTGCTTGCTGCCGCATTATTAGGATTGATTCCACATGCACTAACGTACATAAGTCCCCTTCCAGTCTTATTCGCAGTCTTAGTAGGGATAATTCTTTTTTTCTCTCTTGAGAAATTGGTTATTTGGCGTCACTGTCATGACATAGAATGTGAAGTGCACGGTGCTGCAGGACCTATGATCCTCATGGGGGACGCATTTCATAATCTTATAGACGGGACTATAATTGCAGCTGGATTCTTGGTATCTATACCACTTGGTATTATTGTGGGGCTCTCAGTTATTGCGCATGAAATTCCCCAAGAAGTAGGCGATTTTGGAATACTTCTTCATGGCGGTTATTCAGAAAGAAAAGCGCTATTCTTAAACCTTCTCTCTAGTTTAAGTACCGTACCCGGAGCAATTATCGCTTATTTCGCTTTAGATATCATCCAAACCGCTATTCCTTACGTTATGGCTATTTCGGCAGCAAGTTTTCTGTATATTGCCTTATCTGATTTAACACCTGAACTACATCGCAAAGTTGGTGTCGGATATGCTCTACGACAATTTCTTTTAATGATTGCTGGAGTTGGAACAATTCTTCTGATCCTTCAACTTCATCCCTAGAATGATTATGTTCTTCAATATCACGACAGAAGTTCCTCAAGTATTTCAGGAAAATTCAGATTTTCTGCGCCATTATTCAGAGAACACTTTCTTGTGAATTAAACTGAACTTAAAAGGTCTAACGCCTTATAGAGGTTCATAATAAAACGAAAAGTTAAATTCTATACCTTTAAAATAGCTTGTATACAAATAATGAAAAAAGAAGGAAGATGGTTATTTAATTTCGACTTTCTTCGCTGGTTCTGGTTCCTTCTTTGGAAGGATCAGAGTCAGAATTCCTTTATCTAGCGAAGCCTCAATCTGGTACGATATAACCATGGTTTAGATTACTTCTCGTTGAAATCGCCGAATTACCTGAAAAATTTCCTGATTTCATTTTCTTGGCTGTCCACGATGGCAAAATAATTGATTTTCTTCTAAGTGCAAGATCAAGCGAAAAACAAATTTTGATATTCTTTTGCCTTCATTTGTCAAAACCAAAACTGTGAAATAAAGAATCTGCCCATAAAGCACCTCATTCATATAAGACTTACATTAGTGATTACTAAGAATAAGGAGGAAAACTAATTGGCAGAAAAGTGGCAGTGTTCAGTATGTGGCTATATTTATGACCCAGAAGTAGGTGATGAGCCATTTGTGGCACCTGGAACTCCATTTGAGGAAATCCCAGATGATTGGGTATGTCCAGTCTGTGGTGCGGACAAGGACATGTTCAAAAAAATGTAAATGGGACTTTATCTAACTACAAAAATCAAAGCCTGACACGGTAAAGTTCCAATCTATTTTTTAAAGTTTACATCCCATAGATTTGTCAAACTACAAAGCGGATGACAAGACTTGAAAATACGAATAGATATTAGATTGCCACTATCATTGTTTAGAAAAGTCCCGTTTCTCTTTACTGCTTCCAATTACAAATCATTTTCAATGGGCACTCCCTTTGATTTTCTTTCCTACCACGGGTCTAAGATTCCTGCCCTCTTACCCTGTACCCTATTTATCAAAGAAGAAAATACTCTAAACGATTTATTATTCTCATTCGCATTCCCTTTTATCAACAATGACGAATGCTTAGTTATATATTTCAATCATCCAGTTTGGCTTGGAAATAATAGAGACCCCTCACTTATTCATAATTTGTTTGATGAGATCACCAACTATTTTCAAGAGTTGGGTAAAGTAATACTGGTAATGGAAAGTCAGATTGAGCATATGACAACCACGTATGCAGTGGAAACAGATTCACCTCATAGTGCTTACCCAACTTCGCTCACACACTTTTCTTATGATGTCAGCAAATTATCCAACTTTACCCCTCCCTTGAAAGAATCTCTTGATCAACTACAAGAAGCAGGGTTCAAGGAATACAGCAGATTGCTATGTTACGAATGTGAAATCGAAACGTTGTTAAGTAATTTACATATCTCGGATCAAAAACTGCCGTATGAAATACTAAAGGACCTAAAAGACAAAAATATAACCATATCACTAGAAGACATCACCCCTTCTGATATGGTTGTAAAAAATTATTCATTTGCAAATCAATTCACCTTTATTTCTTCGCAATACACGTTTGAGCTTGGAGATCATGGTGTTATTGGTTTCCATAATAAACAATTTGTAGGGTTCTTTCAATGGACGCCAAATCTTTTTGAATTACCAAAAAATACGTTACCAATACCTTTCCTTTATCCAGATTTGATAAGGACACACCAGTTCACAACAGGTAAAATCTTTAGGTTTGGCATGAAGATCAAAGATAGTGATCTCTTTAAGGGCCTGTTTCATAAGACAGCACTTACAATGAGGGAAAAAGGTGTAAATACCTGCCAGATTGGATATATTGACGAACAAAATGAATTTCTCACCTCTCTTCTTGATCAAATTGGCTTTAGAGTAATCCATTCCCTACAAATTTTGAAGAAGGAAGTATAGTGAAGGACCTTGATTGTTTAATCGTACATCCCACGACTCGCGTCAAGACACGTTCCCCTACTAACGTACTGACTAACGTGATACTTCCAATGGGGAGTATTGCCATTGCCGATTACATTGATCGGAATGGATTTTCAACAGAAATCGTTCATACCGGATTGGAAGAAATGCTCAATCCTTCTTTCACGATAGAAGCGCTATTCAAAGAATATACACCTACAGTTCTTGGAATCGATCTTCACTGGTATCCTCATAGTTATGATGCATTGCGTATTGCTGAAATAGCAAAAAATACTTACGAAAATATCTTCATTGTGCTGGGTGGCTTCACTGCTTCTTGTTTTGCTGAAGAACTACTACAAAAATTTGAGTGTGTTGATGCAATTGTTAAAGGTGATGCAGAAATTCCAATGTTAGATCTTTTGAAAACTCTTCCCTCCCAAGATCTATCTAGCGTCCCTAATTTGTTTTATCGCGAAAATGATAGCATAAAACAAAGTAAAAAGAATTACTGTCCTTCTCAAGAGCAGTTTGACTCGTTCAATTTTCATAGAATCTCATTGCTCAGAAACTGGTACAACTACCTACAACTTACTCACGAAAATGACGACCTTCGCCAAAAACTGAAAAGACAGGGATGGTTATGTGTAGGGAGAGGGTGTGCAGTAAATTGCAGTTATTGCGGAGGTGGCCATAACGCACAATGCCTCCTTACAGGACGTTCGACGCCCTTATACCGTTCACAAGAAAAAGTAATTGAAACTTTGAAAGTATTTGCAGAAATGAAAATCTCGTGTGCATACTGCGATTTTGACCCCTTTGGGCGAAAAACACGTGAATATTATTTTAAACTCTTTGAAATGATCCGAAAAGAGGGTATAGACGTTTCTACCCAATTTTTGGTGTGGGATGTCACGTCAAAAAAGTTTTTGGAAGAATTTAAAAGAACTTTCAATCCTTTATACACTACCCTTACATTGTCTCCAGAATCTGGTAGTGAAACGATTCGGAAATTGAATAAAGGATTTTATTATAGCGATTCAGAATTATTTTCGTGGTTAGATCTCACCAAAGAAAACTTTATTCCCATCGAATTATATTTCACCACTGGATTGACTGGTGAAACTGTTACAGATTTCAGAGAAACTGTTCAGCTTGGAAAAAGGGTCGTTGAAGAATATCCAAATATTATTCATATCGCTTGTAATCCAATTTTTCTTGAGCCTGGCTCTCCGCGCTTTTTAGATCCTCAAAAATTTGGCATCACACTAAAATTTTCAAAATTCATTGATTTCTATTTAACCTACAAGAAATTCGCTTTAGGCGTTCCAGTCAGTTCCCGTCTGGGATATGAGACGGAACATATGTCAGAAACCGATATTATCCGGTTTGCCAACTATTTCAATGATCAAGTGTATGCTTTAACTCATTAAGTTTAAAAATAGCCTGTTCTCTACTTGTAGGGCGTTTTATCCTCCACCACCAGGCGGAAAAATCGTAATAAGATCTCCTTCTTTTAGTTCTGTTTTTGCCCCTTTTAAGCCCTTAATATTCATACCATTTACAAACATCACCAGGCGGTCAGTGATTTGATTTGTTTCAGCATCGATAAGTTTCTCTTTCAACTTTTCTCCATGTTCTTTGATAAGGGTATCAACTAGATCTTCTACATCGCAACGTTGAAGTGTGACTTGTCTGGATTTTTCGTTCACAACTTCTTGTAACTGACCATAGAATTTAACAGTTACGGCAACCATTTTCTTCACACTTTTTTATGAGTATTAGAATATCTTTAAGGTTTGTATTTTGGCAATCGTTTACGTTGCTCTTGCTACTCATATATAGGTATTTTTGTAAGTGTCATTTGAGCACAAAAAAATTAAAGACAGCTACTAGCCGGACGTGTGCCACACATAATGTTTACTAAGATGATCATTAAATTTCTCGTTTAGGGCTTTTGCAGCTGGCGTATCTGGAAGTTCTTTATTGCCCTTGACCTCAAATGTTTCAATGGTGAGATCAGTAGTTTCTGATGTAGGCCAGAAGCCACCATGATGATTCATATCTCGCCATCCATGGATTGTCATTCGAATTATTAGTTGTCCTGAAGAATCCGCTCTTTTACCTTCTATAATGCCATCAAAGTCGTCTCCTTCATGTTTAAGTATTTCTTTTTTCGTGAGCGTTATTCCTATACGTTCGGCACAGATGGCACAGTTGTTAAATATCTGAAGCGGCACATTTACGGTTCTAAATCTTCTTTCGTTTTTCATAAGCGACACCTTTCATCTTTTACACTCAAGAATACTCTTTAAATAATTTCACTTCTCTGCATGTGTGACATCATGTGAAAACTAGTTTAAGAAAAAAAAGAAACAAAAAAAGGGAATGAAATTTGTTTTATAGGCCATATTTCGACTTTATACTGGCGGGTACGCTACCGTCATCGTTCCAGCCGCGGGTCTTGTAGTACATCGGCTTTAGTTTAGCTAATGGAACCGTGTTTCCTTTCGATGGTCCCTCTGGAATAGGCTCTTCGAGAATCCTTGTTGGTAAGCTATCATTGTCCGCCGTAAATCCTTCGCGGTAGTTGAACATCCTTTCGAGGTTCCAGATGCGTGCGCCAATAGAGTCAAATTCTTCAGCTGTTATATCCCAACCGGTTATTGGGGCTAGAATATTTGCGAATTCTTGGGAACCCATTGAGAATGTAACGAACTGGCAGACAAGTGAGCTGTCCATTGCCGCTACGAAGTCCTGAAACGCGATCAGCATGTCAATTGATTTTTGACCTGGGTCGAATCGAGGCAATTGTTCAGGTGCGCCCAAGATTTCTGGATTGATCATGTATGCTCTTAAGTGGCAAGCACCTCTGTTGGAGGTAGCATAACCTAATGCATGTGCTTTGGCACCACGACCGTCATACGCGGGCATGCTTTGTCCTTTGACTGTCATCGCGAATTTATCAGCACCTTTACCCCATTTCTTTGCAGACATCTCTTCACCATCGCCCAGAATTGCACCGATTCCTTCGACCTTACCTATCATTTCAGCAACCTGTACTATTGCTTCTGTATTGCCAAATGTGAGGTCAATTCCACCAGTGTCTTCTTTGGTGATGATTCCTTTTTCATAGCATTCCATAGCGAAGGCACAAGCTGTACCCGCTTGGATTGCGTCTAAACCGTATTTATTGCAAATGTGATGCGCTGTTAAGACGTAATCAATGTCGTCTACTCCACAGTCTGCTCCCCAACTCCAGGTTGTTTCGTATTCAGGCCCTTCACATACAGTTCCGGCGTATGGTCCTTTTTCGATCTTACTCCATCGACCACACATGATTCTGCAGCCCTTACAACCGACATTCTTGATCAATCTGTTTTCCTTGATGTATTCACCAGAAGTGACTTCAGCACCTGGAAATACATCCATTTGGAAGTTATGTGTTGGATAAATCCCTGCACCGTTGACGATGTTAACCAGCAGCGCTGTACCAAGTGTGTAGAGTCCACCTCCGATCTTTGTGACGTCTCCAGCCTGCATTACCTCGTCTTCGTTCTTCTTAACAGCTGCCTTGAATGCAGCTTCATCAGCCATTGGAATCCTCTGTTTTCCTCGTGCCACTAAAGCTTTTAGGTTCTTTGAACCCATAACAGCTCCGTGTCCACCTCTTCCAGCGGCACGGTAGAATCTGTTCATAATAGCCGCAATGCGTTTCATATTTTCTCCGGGTGGTCCGATGCTTGCCACACCAATTGGGTTGCGCACTAATTTTTCGATGTCCTTTCCTACTGAAGATGGATCTAAATCTGCAAGGATTGCTGTTTCCGTCGCATGAACATCCATACCCCAGTACTTTGAAGCATCTTTCAGTTCAATTTTTCCGTCTTCGCACAAAATCATTGTTGGTTTAGCGGCTTTTCCTGTAATTACTAAATAATCGAATCCTGCAGCTTTGAGTGCGTGAGCGTAGTCTCCTCCAGAGTGCGAGTCAGAAACTGTACCAGTGAGGGGACTCTTAGTAACAGTACAGAATCGCCCAGAACTTGGCGCGCCTGTACCAGTTAGCGGACCTGTTAGAACGATGAGGATGTTGTCTGGTGAAAGTGGGTCAGTTCCTGGCTTCAATCGGTCATAAAGAATTTTAACACCGAGTCCTCTACCACCAAGCCATTTCCTGGCCATAGCCATGTCGACATCTTTGATTTCAATGCTTCCAGTAGTCAGATTAATATCTGCCCATTTGCCCATATATCCATTTGCCATTTTTCATATTTCCTCCTAACTCAAAACGTTTTGAGATACAAATTTTGTATCTAAAAAGGAGTGTGGACTACTTTATAATGAAAGGTTATATAAAAACCTTAACTTTAAGGAGCGCAGGGATATGAATCATTATACATATCGATGAAAATGAACTTAGTAACGAGTAGATTCATTAATCATCAAATTAATTAAATATCAGAGATAGAGCATCATCAAAAATCGTGTTGGCTTGAAGTACATTAAGCTATGTAAAGTATACAAATATACTATAAATCCTTAAAATTAAATTGCAAATAAGCACTTTTCAGGTGTTTTACGGGGATAAAACAGTTTTAAAATCAAATATACGAATATACTCTGATTTCGAAGATTTTAATTGGTAATGGATGTTTTTCCTCTTTTTTAGGTAGAGTATACTAAATTTAAATAACTGTTTAAATAAATGCGTGTCTTTTAAACGTATCAAATTCAAAAACTGGTGGTCTTCTTAATGGAAAGGTATCGTCTTCGTTGTAATGGAGTAATGAATTCACTTCCAAGTTGCTTTAATACTTTTGTATAAAGATTTTTCTGGGTTGCCATTCGATAATAAAGGTACAAGATGGTTAGCCAGCAGTATGCCAAACATAAAGATTGATACGATTATTAAATTCATCATGTAAGGCTTTCGCATTTAGAGTGTCAGGGAGTTCTTTATCGTTCTTAGAGACTTCAAATGTTTCGATCGTGAGATCAGTAGTTATTGCTGTTGGCCAGAACCCCATATGATGATCCATATCACGCCATCCATAGATTTTAAGTCGGATGATTACCTCTCCTGCAGGACTTGTCCGAATACCTTCTATGATACCCTCAAAGTCGATATCTTCTTCTTTCAGTACTTCTTTTTTTATAAGAGTTATCCCCATGCTTTCAAGGCATACTGCTGAATTTGAAAATACCACGCCTGGAAAATTTGTCCCTCTAAAGCGTCGTTGGCTCAACATAAGGTAATGCCACCTCATTCATTCTAATAAGTAAGTAGTCGATACGAGTCATTTAAACTTCTTCAAACCCTTTTTTGTTTTTTAATCTAAGAATTGTTAAGAAAAACAGGTAAAAAAAAAGAGGAAAGGAACTTTTTCGTATTTATGCGATGCCGTATCTTTTCTGTGTTTCTTCAGTCGGCTTGCCTTCATTATCATATCCACGAGTCTCGTAGTACATCGGCAACATTTTATCGATTGGCACGGTATTTCCTTTTGATGGTCCTTCAGGCATAGGATCCTCAAGCATTCTGGTTGCTAAGGTGTCGTCCTTTCTGCCAAATCCTTCTCGTGCATTAAACATTCGTTCAAGATTCCAAATGCGTGCGCCCACCTCATCGACCATATCGGCAGTCCAATCCCAGCCAGTGGCTGGTTTTAGTAAGTTTGCAAACTCCTGATTACCCATAGCGAAGGAAACAAACAGACAAATCAGACTGGAGTCTAGAAGTGCGGTGAAGTTCTGGAAGGCAATTAACATATCGATCGTCTTTTGGCCTGGGTCGAACCGCGGCAATTGCTCAGGTGCACCTAAGATTTCTGGATTGATCATGTATGCACGTATGTGGCATGCGCCTCTATTAGATGTGGCATATGCAAGTCCGTGTCCTTTTGACCCTCTTGGGTCATAAGCTGGCATGCTTTGTCCTTTTGTCACCATCGCGTACTTTTCAGCACCTTTACCCCATTTCTGTGCAGCAACTATTTCACCATCTGCAAGGATTTTACCGATTCCTTCCACTTTACCTATTTGTTCGGCGACTTTTATCATAGCCTCAGCATTTCCGAATTTGAGTTCGATACCACCCGTGTCCTCTGTTGTGATAATGCCTTTCTCAAAGCACTCCATAGCGAATGCCGTCGTCGTACCCGCTTGAATCGCATCGAGCCCGTATAAATTACACAAGTGATGTGCTGTCATACAATAGTCAATATCGTCTACGCCACAGTCAGCGCCCCACGCCCACATGTTCTCGTATTCCGGCCCTTCCATTTCAGTTCCAGCAAAAGGTCCTTTTTCGATTTTAGACCATCGTCCACACATAATTCTACAGCCTTTGCAACCAACAGGCTTGATTAATCGATTTTCCTTAAGATATTCACCGGAAGTAACCTCAGCCCCTTCAAATACACCTGTCTGGAAGTTATGTGTTGGATAAATCCCAGCACCATTTATAATATTAACAAGCAGGGCCGTACCAAGCGTATTAAGTCCTCCTCCTGGCTTCGTTACATCGCTTACTTTCATTGCTTCATCTTCATTCTTTTTGACAGCTGCCCTGTATGCCTCCTCGTCATATAAGGAGACTTTTTGTTTTCCTCTTGCCACTATAGCCTTTAGGTTCTTTGAACCCATAACAGCCCCATGTCCACCTCTTCCAACGGCACGATAGAATCGGTTCATTATAGCCGCTAATCTCTTCATATTTTCTCCAGGTGGTCCAATACTTGCCACACCAATTGAATTGCGTACTAATTGTTCCATGTCCTTTCCTGCTGAAGATGGATCTAATTCTTCAAGAATCATTTTTTCTGTTTCGAAAACATCTTTGCCCCAAAGGGCTGATGCATCTTTAAACTCCACTTTTCCATCATCTAAGAAGATCCAAGTCGGTTTATCAGCTTTGCCAGTGATGACGAGCCAATCAAACCCCGCAGCTTTAATTGCGTGACCGAAATCTCCACCGCAGTGCGAATCGTGTACTGTGTTTGTTAGTGGACTTTTTGTGACACTACAGAATCGTCCAGAACTCGGAGCACCTGTACCTGTTATTGGACCCGTTGCAATAACGATGATGTTGTCTGGTGAGAATGGGTCTGTTCCTGGCTTCAATCGGTCATAAAGAATTTTAACACCGACACCTCGTCCTCCGACCCAGGTTTTGGTAAAACTCATGTCAACATCTTTAATTTCAGCACTCTTCTTGTTTAGGTCGATATCGACCCATTTACCCATGTATCCATTTGCCATTTTTCACATTTCCTCCTATTCGAATATATTTTTTCACATTTCCTCCTACTTGAATCTATTTTTTATCTGAGAGGTAGTGTGATTATATGTATCAGCAAACGTTATATATATACATAAGTATATTAAAATATGCATCAGCATACATATCGAGAAAAAATCACTCACCGAATATCAAATTTGAACCATCTCCGAGACGGAAGTTAAGATATCTATTGATTCATGGATGGGTGAGTCTCCCCTGTATACCCTTAAAATTTGCGTAAAAGGCGCGCATTATTTTTGTTTATAATGATCGATCATGACATTTAACTGCCTGAAAACTTGAAATACGCATAATAGAAAAGAGATGGGAAAAAATATATATACATATTAATACATAAAAATATGCATAAGCAGGCACATAGAAGAAAACTGCCCACTAAATAGCGATTCAGAAAGAAGATCCACTTTTAATGTCAAAAACACAGGTTTGTATATATTAAAAATGGGAAATAACGTACTGACCCTATAATAAGAAAAGGGATAGCCAGGGGAAACCCCTTCTTATAGAACAAGATAGAGTAATACTAGATAGGTCTTATTAATGGTATCAATAAAATCAGAACATGGATCACCCATAATTTTTTGTGGTATACATGAACCAGAAGTACCACCATACGTAGAAAAGGAAGTAGGATATCTCGCAAATAGATGTGGATACTACGATCTCAAAACAGATACAATTTACATTTTTTTGAACAGTCCATGTAACCACAAACCGAGAAACTTGGCAGATACAATAATTCATGAAACAATCGAAAGAGCGGTACACAGAGTTTTCTGGGACGATTATATCAAAGCAACCTCTTTTTCACATCTTTTCATAAAGATTTCAAGAGAGTCAGATATAATGCTTACCATTGAGGAAAATAATGACATGAAACAGTCATCTTGAAACTCTTTAAAACATATGAAAAAGATAACTATTTTAATCTCAAATAACTTCGCGCAAGTTTGTAGTATTCCTCCGCATTCCATCTTATCAATTCCAACTGCTCTTCATTCACTGTTTTGACAGGCTTTGCAGGAATACCGAAACAGATGCTGTTTGGCGGAATAATTGAGTTCTGTGTAACTACCGCACCTGCACCAATAATTGAATTAGAGCCGACTTTTGTATTATTCATAACTGTAGCGTTCATGCTTATGATAACGTTGTCTTCTATAGTGGCACCGTGTACAATTGCGCCATGCGCGATTGAGACATACTCGCCAATCACTACCGGGATGCCTGTATCCCTTTCACGAGTCCATCCAGGATGGATTACCGCATTATCTTGGATATTAGAAAAGCGACCTATCTCTATGCGACCTACATCTCCCCTCACGACTGCACAATTCCACACAGAAGCGTTTTCTGCCAGTTCCACATCTCCAATGACATTAGCTGATGGGGAAATAAAAACTGATTCGTGTATGCGCGGCTTTTTTTTCAGGTTACTTGCCACTATTTCTTCCAGATTTGACATCTTATTTGCACCAATTCTATATGTTTACTGAATCGTTCAACGCAATTTCTATAACTAGTTTTAAAGTTTCTCTTATTTCCAAGTTATTTAAGATATTTTTTCAAATAAAACTGATAAGAATGTGTTCAAATTGATTTCAGTTCTAATATTTTTTCTGTAAAAGATTCGTGATCTGGGTTGATTACAGGGATTGTACCTAAAATTCCTCTGAAGTCACTGTCGTATGTAACGAATATATCCGCATTGGAATTAATGGCAATAACAGCGTGTAAAGCCTCTGCTGCATATAGATTTCTATTGAAGATCTGGTTTCTGGATGCCATAATTGCTGTTTTTGTCACGGGCACTAGTGTTAATATCTTTTTTTGATTCATTTCACCAATATCGCTTAAGAAGAAATCGAGAGTAATGTTGGCGTCTTTTTCGCTAATTGTTCCTAAATTGGATTGCTTCTTAAGAGCACGAAACATTTCAAGAATCGTCCATTCACAAGTCACACCATAAAAGTTTTCAGTTAATTGATTTAACAGCCAGTCAGCATGTTTTTGATTCTCAACAGGGCAATACGCATTGTAAAACACATTCGAATCTAAATAAATCGGCATTATTCTTCCTCCCTAACAGAGCGAATTGCTTCAATTCCAGGTTGAAAGGGTGACTTCTGTCGTTTTTTCAGATATTCTATTAGTTCTTCTCGCGTTTTAATCCCTATTTTTTCTTTAATATATGAATAAATGCCACCTCTGACTGCTTCACTCCTAGAGGCTAAAATACCTTCTTTAATCATTTGATCTAACCATTCAATTAATTCTTCATCAATTGAAACAGAGATAGTTGTCATAAAACCACCTAAGATACTTTCTTACAAGTTAATATCAAAACAATATTAGAAAAAATATATTATTTAAAAGTTATCAAAATTTACAAGATAATCGTTATGTAAATGTATACTCGGCGGGTCGATCAGCGACATGACTCCCAGTCATGTGTTGATCCAAAAATCTGTAATATGTCCCAAAAGTCATCAAATGTCTCTGGATTCTGCTCAAGAATTGTATCAACATCTTCTAAACTAGCTACTGCCTCACCACATTGCGAACAGGTAATGTATGACAGGATAATCTCATCATCAGATAAATCAGATACGGTTTTTTTAAAGGCATTTAAGTCAAATCCTAATTGATCTGCTATCTCTGGTGCACGTTCTAATTGTCTATCTCTTAAAATATCCGCTAATTCTTTTCTTGTTCTCAATTTTTTGTCCCTCTATTCACTAGCCTTTCCTTAATGTTTTTTTATAAAAGCCCTGCTCTTTCTTTGAAAATAAATATTTTTTACTTCTTGCCGTTTTGGTATGCTTTAGGAAGTTCTGTGCCGAATGTTTCACGAGCTTTCTTTAAAGCAATCTCAGAAATAGTTTTCATTGATTCCCCTGTTTCCTTAGCTATATCTTTTGTGTCCTCGAATTCAGGTTTTAGTGTGAGAATATTATCTTCTGAGTCCTTTCCAATCTTGATTCCTACATGAAACTCCTTTCCATCAATCGTAATAGATATTTTCTCGATACTGCGACTAAGGATCAACCGTGGATGTTCGAGGACAGTACGGATTCCAAGCGTACCCGTCTCTTCGAATAGGATCGAAGCTAGCTTCAAACTATCTTGCGGTCTTGCGATTACTGTAATGAGGTAACCAGGACGATTCTTTTTTGTGACAGTGCTCAAATAACTGACATCTAAAGCCCCATGCTCTAGAAGTTTATCCATAGTGTACCCTAATACCTCTCCTGTGACATCGTCGACATTTGTTTCAAGTTTGATGATTTCATCTTCATAAAACTTACGAGCCACAGAAAATTGACGTATGGCGGCATCTCCAATGATAATTCGCGTTACATTGGGGATGCCGTGAAACTCGTACTTCCCTGCGCCGTAACCCTCCACTTTAATGGTCATAGCAGGATACACACCAACGAACTCTGTAACAAGATTCGCTAGAATAGAGATTCCAGTCGGCGTCACCAACTCCTTCTCAACAGGCCCACCCTTAAAGGGGATATTATAGTCTTTCAAAATTCTTGTAGTCGCAGGTGGTGGCACGGGATACGTCCCGTGATCGATCTCAATTATGCCTCCGCCAATGGAGGGAGGAGTTCCATAAATTTTTGAATTAAAAACGCCTAAAGAATCAAGCGCAATTGCAATTCCCGCAACGTCAATAATGGTGTCAGCCGATCCTGCTTCGTGAAGGTGGACGTGATCAAAGGGTTCATTATGAACCGTAGCCTCAGCCTGAATCAATGTTTTTAATGCATTAACGGCAAATTCAGAGGCCTTTTTAGATAGGTCAAATTCAGGGAGGATCCGATTTATTGCTTCCATGAGGATTGCCCCTTCTCTGTGGTGAATATGTTCGTGAATATTAATTCCGATCCTGGTTGCTCGAATACCACTTCGATTTACTTCTTCAAAATCTATGTTAATTTCTTTACAATCAGGAAGAAATTCGGGAATGACCTCAGCTAATCGGCTAATTTTGAATTTCACTTTATTGCCCCCCGCGTCGACTAAAGCGCCAAGCAACATATCCCCAGAAATGCCAGCTATGCTGGAATCAATTAAAGTGATCTTTTGACTGAATGAGTTAATCAAACAAGTACCTCCTGCTTCTACCTCTTTCGATTATCATAAAAACGAAAACTGTTTTTTTTAAATTTAATAGTCAATTTTTAAGATTTCTATTTAAGATCTATAGATCCTTAGTTTTATAAACACAGTAAGAAACTTAAGATTAGGTGTATTAGCGTGCAACTAAAAGAGATTTTAGAAAAGATAGCGTGTAAGGAACTTAGCATCGAGGAGGCAGAGAAGTTACTGCAACTGAAGGGAGATCTTATTTCAACAGCGATTGAAGAAGTTAATGATATTGCAAAACTAGATCTGTATCGCCAGGCTAGAACAGGTATTCCTGAAGTAATCCTAGCGGAAGAAAAACGTCCTGAAGACGCAGCCCTCCTTGCCGTCAAAATGGCGAGTAAGAGTGGCTATACCATACTCTCACGGATTTCTGACAAGGTTATAGATGAGGTAAAAACAATTCTCCCGGATTCACTTGAACTTGAGATTAATGAACGTGCCCGTATGCTAATCGTAAAGAAAAAAGGATACGAATACAAAAAAGTCCCTGGGAAAATAGGGATTTTTGCAGCAGGAACTTCAGACATACCTGTTGCTGAGGAATCACGAATTATTGCAGAAGCAATGGGTGTTTCAACATATACAGCATATGATGTAGGAATTGCAGGCTTACATAGATTGTTGCCTCATCTAAAAACGATGCTAGACGAAGATGTAGATGCATTAGTTGTTGTGGCAGGGATGGAGGGTGCCTTGCCCTCAGTTGTAGCCGGACTTGTGGACATTCCTGTAGTTGGGGTGCCAAGCCCAGTAGGTTATGGTCTAGGAGGCAAGGGGTTAGCGGCACTTAACTCAATGCTACAATCTTGTGCGCCTGGTGTGATGGTAGTAAATATAGATAATGGAATCGGGGCAGGCACAGCGGCAGCATTAATTGCATTAAAAGTAGCGAAAGCGCGCGAGAAGTTCAATCAAGGGATCTAAAACTATTTTTAAAGACAAATAATTACTATAGAACTCCTTAGGCTATTCAATAAAATCAGTTAGATTTATTTCAACCGCTGAAATAACAGTGGTTACCTTTACAGTATTCGTTAGGTTTTCGTCTATAATAAGTCCCCAGATGACTTGAACATTTTCATCAAGTTCATTTACGACATATTGAGCGATTTCTTGCGCTTCCTTAAGTGTAAGATCGTGACTACCTGTAATATTGACAATAGCACCTTTAGCATGAGAGAGGTCAACATCGATAAAAGGAAATTCCATAGCAGTTTGTACGGCTTCTGTTACGCGTTTTTCTCGGTTTTCTTCCTCTGATACACCTCTCCAGATTATTGAAATACCTGTCGGTTTTTTACTTAATGAAAATAGTGTTCTTAAATCAGCTAAGTCTACATTGATTCGTCCTGGCGTTGCAACCAATTCAACGATGGCTAAAACACCATTAATAGCTAAATCATCTGCTAGTCGAAATGCATCCTCTAAAGATGAGTTTGGAGCGATTTTCAAGAGTTTCTCATTCGGGATTACGATAATTGCGTCAGTAACCGTCATTATCTCCTCTAAAGCAGTTAAAGCGAAATCCATACGCCTTTTTCCTTCCACATCGAACGGAAGAGTTGAAATACAGATGGTCAAAATACCCTTATTTTTAGCAATTTGTGAAATTATTGGAGCAGCACCTGTGCCTGTTCCTCCTCCTAATCCGACAATTAAAAAAACGATATCTGCTTGAATATGATTTCTAATTTCAGAGATACTTTCTTTTGCAGCCGCTTTTCCTCTTTTTGGATCCTTTCCAGCACCTAATCCTTTGCAAACTTGCTTACCAATTGCAAGCTTTGTATCACAAGTTGTATTGTGGAGATTTTGGACATTGGTATCTATTCCCAGTGTTCTCAGTGCTGGAACATTATCAAAGAGACCGTTTTCACTTAACCGCGTTATTATATGATTTCCAGCACCACCCACTCCAACAATTAAGATACTAGGTATAAGTTCTGTCATATCCTTCTATCCTTAGCAGAATCTAGATTTTTTGTTAAAAACAGTAATGTGGTATCAATAATATTAAAAACAGTAATGTCATATCAACAAAAGTAACATTGCCGTATTAAGATAGAAACTATCTATACGCATCAAGCATGATAACAGTTGCTTTCGCAACCTTTTTAATCAAATGTAATTACACAAATACAATTATTTTAAGGACTTGTTCAGTGACATCCTCCCCATCCCTTCGGATAGGGCTTCCAGCTTTCCACTGTAGTTCTCGCTCCCTCACGGGAGGCGACGCTTCGCCACTGTCACTACATCTATGGGCTTACGGAAACTTACCAGGTTGCACACGCTGCTCACCCTTATCCTGCCCCTTCCTTATCTGCCTGAAGAGTGCTATTAATCTTTTACCTGTCTGTCCGACAGGTTAGCACACTGCACACACTAAGGGGACTCTCTTGCCACGCTGGATAAGACCTCATGCACGGGCATCCTCACGTTTAGCCCTGTCACAAACTGACTGGTTGCTTACAGGAGGATATGCCTCCACCCAGTCGGGCATTACGGGTACACTCACGGTACCATATATAGAGGTTCCGAGTAACTATAAAAAGCCATCGTATTTCGTCATCGTATAAAGTTAAAATAAAATAAATAAAATAAAATAAAATAAAATAAATAGTATACAAAGATCCATGCTTATCGATTGGTGAAAGACTTAAACATGAGAGAGGATTTTAATGGTAGAATTCAAGAAAGTGAGATCAGATTTCATAAGAATGGCACGCCTCGCAAAAAAGCCTTCAAGAAAAGAATTTTGGCTTAGCATCAGAATTAGCTTACTTGGCATGGTTGCTATAGGTCTTATAGCGTTTATAATTAAACTTATCTTCACTTTGGTAGTTGGTTTTACACCTCCGACAGCCTAAGGAGGCATTTTTTATGGAGACTCAAGAAAAACCTGAGGTAGCGAAAAAACGTACGGGTACGTCAATTTTCACGATTCGCACCACCATCGGTCAAGAAAAATCAGTAGCAGAGCTAATTGCTAATCGAGTTAAAATACACGATCTCGTTATAAAATCTATCTTGGTGCCTGAAACTCTACGAGGATACATCTTCATAGAAACGGCAAAAAGGGATGCCATTGATGAAGCTATTTCAGGAATTTCACACGTTAGAGGATCAGTAGGAAAAACCCATATTACTGAACTCTCGCATTTTCTAATTCCAAAGCCTCCAACCGAAGGGCTTGAAGCCGGTGATATTGTAGAAATAACTGGAGGGCCATTTAAAGGAACTAGAGCAAAAGTAACGAGAGTAGACACAACAAAGGAAGAAGTTACAGTTGAGTTACTTGACTCACCTGCCCCAATACCCATCCGAGTTCATGGAGATTATGTACGAAAAGTTGGTGATCGGATAGAAGCAGATGAGTTTTCAATTCGTTGATAATAAGTCGACACAAAAATATTATTCTTGAAAAATAAGCCCCAGATCAAATATTGGTTTTATTTCAATAACTTTTTCAGGGCACGTTTCTTCACAATCCCCACAGGTAATGCATCTTTCAATTGCAACACATAATCTTCCAAACCCTCTCAGCGGCGCTGGGAGTGATATTGCTTCTAAAGGTTTTTTAACTGCTAATTGTTTGATAAAATTTATTAGAAGGCGTCTATTTTCTGATTTTATTTCCCCGCTGTCTTCAAAAAGGCTGGGCAAGTCAAATTTATTTTCAATCAGCGGGGCATCAAGTTGACAGACCTCTTCACATTTATGGCATCCTATGCAAATGCTCTGTAGCGCGGTTACCTTTCCAAATCCACGGAGACCTTCTGGAACAGCTATCACTTTTTCAGGCTTTTTTATTGCGATTTTTCTTATTAAATCGACTAATTTTTCTCTTTTAGATTGAGTTTCCTCGGTCTCTGATTCATTGGTTTTATCAGACATCAAACTTCCCGCTTACTGTTAATTGATCAAATTTCGAACAGTCATAGTGCTTATGTTCTGATGTGCAAATCACAGAATAAAGTTATATTTGTAAAGATACCGATTTCAACAACTATTATATATATATTTATACAGAAACAGGTAAGATGTATTTCAATGTCCGCCGCTTGGAGGACACATAATTCCAGATGAAAGGCGGCATTATAGGAGGAAATGTTATGACTGTAAGAGTAGCTGTTAATGGTTTTGGCAGAATTGGAAGATGCATGTTCAGAGCGGGACTTGGAAATAAGGATATAGAATTTGTCGCGTTTAACGATCTGTGGGATGTAGGAACGATGGCACATTTACTCAAGTATGACTCGGTACATGGAATACTTCCCGTAGATGTTGAAGCTAAGAAGGATGCAATCATTATAGGTGGTAAGGAAATATCATTTTTTGCAGAGAGGGACCCTGCAAAACTACCTTGGGGAGATCTTAATGTAGACGTAGCAGTTGAATCCACGGGAATTTTTAGAGATCGACAAAATGCGTCAAAACATCTAGATGCGGGTGCCAACAAGGTGATTATCTCAGCGCCTGCTAAAGATCCAGACGTCACAATCGTTTTAGGAGTGAATGAAGACACTTATAATAAAGCAAGCCATAATATAATCTCTAATGCTAGTTGCACGACCAATTGCCTCGCACCAGTATCGAAGGTATTGCTGGACGAATTCGGGATCAAAAAAGGTATTATGACCACAATTCATTCTTACACAAATGACCAACGAATACTTGATTTTCCTCACAAAGATAAACGTCGAGCAAGAGCTGCTGCTGTATCCCTGATTCCAACAACGACTGGTGCTGCAAAAGCACTGGGTTTAGTAATCCCCACATTGCAAGGTAAGATGGATGGGATGTCCATACGCGTTCCCACTCCCAACGTAAGTTTAGTAGATTTAGTTGTTGAAACAGATGCGAATGTAACCGTTGAGCAGGTCAACAATGCATTTAAAGAGGCTGTGAAAGGGCGATTAGGTAAATACATGACCTATACTGAAGAACCCCTCGTTTCTGCAGACTATAACGGAAATCCAAGTTCGGCGATTGTAGATGGCCTCTCGACAGCTGTAATCCAAGATGATTTGGTAAAGGTTCTGGCATGGTACGATAATGAAACGGGCTATTCTAATCGATTAGTAGATTTGGCTTTGTTTGTTTAGATAAAAAAGTGTAAAACATGATCTACTATTTTCTTTTTTTTTATATTGACAGTAAATGCCTTTTATTTCTATAGCGAACCAGCGAGACTAAGATAAGAGCTTCAAATTATCAGCAAAGATAGTTTTATAAGATATCAATCGCCAATGATACACTCTGTCAAGATTTCAAAAATATCTACAAAGATTAAGCGCAAAATACATTTCAATGATAATTGCTGTTCAAAATGCAAGAATGGGGAAGTATATTGAACGCATCTATTTCGTCTAGTCTACCAGTACTTGTACTTGGTGGAGGTATTGCCGGGATTCATGTAGCGCAAGAATTGGCTGATTTTGGAATTCAAGTTTGTCTAATAGAGAAAGAGCCGACGCTTGGAGGTAAAGCGTTACAACTCTTCAGATTCTTTCCAACAGATGATTGCGCCCTTTGTGTCTCGTCTTCGGATAGACTTTTTTCTCGTGGTGGATTTAGGAAATGTTTTTACAGATGTGGTATCATAGAGCATCCAAATATAGAACTGCTTACTCAAACACAACTTGTGGCTGTAGAGAAACTGAATTCAGAATTTAAGGTTTCACTAGAACGACATCCGAGATTCGTAGACGAGAAAAAATGCATTATGTGTGATAAATGCGCCGATATATGTCCAGTAGTGGTCCCTAATCCTCGAAATCTTAATTTAGATACTCAAAAAGCGATTTATCTGCCTGCATCTCAAGCTATTCCCTACAGTTACGTAATAGATCCAAACACATGCTTATTCGAAGAATGTGCTAAATGTGTGGAAATTTGCCCTACAAACGCAATAGACATCAAAGAAGAAAGGGAAACCATCGAAAAAAATTTCGGATCGATAGTTATAGCGACGGGATTTGAAGAGTTTGATCCCAGTCCCCTAAAAGAGTACGGATATGGTATATTTGATGAAGTAATCACACAAGTACAACTTGCTCGATTAGTAGATCCACAAGGTCCGACTAAGGGGAAACTTCTAAAGAAAGATGGTGCTCCAATAAAGAATGTAACTATGTTGCAATGTGTCGGGTCAAGAGACAAAAGATTTAATAGTTACTGTTCAAGTATATGTTGTACATATGCTCTTAAACATTCACTCCTAATTAGAGAGCAAGAAATTGATGTAAATATTGCTTATATGGACATTAGGACGCCTTTTATTTATGAGGACTATTTTTTACGAGCTAGAGATGATGGAGTGAAATTTATTAAAGGACGTGTCAGTCACATCGAGAAGGATCCTGTGACACAGAAAGTGCATGTGTATGTTTCAGATATCCAAACTGAGGAGATCATGGATCTAGAAACTGATCTAGTCGTTCTTAGTGCCGCTCTTGTTTCGTCTAAAGGTATAAAAAAACTAGCTGAGATACTAGATCTTGAATTAGATAATTATGGATTTTTTCCGACAACTGGAGCTAAAGAAAGCATTTATACAAATATAGAGAATGTTTATGTCTGTGGAGCTGCCCAAGAGCCAAAAGATATCCCTTCAACCATTGAACAAGCTAATGCTGTTAGCATGGCGATCTTAAGACGAAATGCTCCTCTCCAGAAAGGTGAAGTGAAGTGACCTCAGAAAATCAACGAATTGGCGTATTTCTCTGTAGTTGCGCTTCTAAGATAAGTGAAACCGTAGATTATAACGCAATTATAGACTATTTATCTAAGAATGAAGAATTATTAGTAGAACAACATGATACAGCTTGTTTAAGTGATGGGCTTGAATTTCTTAAAGAATCTATCAAGAATAATAACCTTGCAAAGGTTGTCATTGCGGCATGTACACCAAAACTCTTTGAGACAAGATTTAAAACAGAACTTCAGCAAATTGGCATAAGCCCAGATTTCGTAGAAATTGCGAATTTGAGAGAGCAATGTGCACTGCCTCACAAGTCATGGCCACAAAAGGCAACTACAAAGGCTATTGCTCAAATTAATGCCGCAATACAAAAGGTAAGTCTAGCAAGTTCTGTTGAAAAAAAGATGTTCTCTCCGCTAGAGTCTGCCTTAATAATTGGAGGTGGGATTGGAGGTCTACAAGCAGCATTAGATTTAGCTAGTAATGGTATAGAGGTCTCTATTATTGAAAGATCTCCTGAGATTGGAGGAAGGGTGCGAAAAATCACTAGGATTCGAGGAGAAGAAGACTATAAAGCGTTTCAAGAACTCTTAGAAAGCGTTACTGCAAGCCCACAGATCAAAATTTTCACGTCAAGCGAAGTAAAAAGTGTTGCGGGAGTGCCAGGAAATTATAAAGTTTCTATTGATGGAATGAACAAAGACTTTCTGAATGTTGGTGCCATTGTAGTAGCAACTGGTATGGACGAGTTTAAACCGTTTAGCCTGAAAGAATTTGGATATGGATTGTATCCTAATGTACTTATTCAGAGTGATCTGGTTAATTATTTGGATCCTGAAGGCCCAACAAAAGGCAAGATCATTATTGATGGTGAGCAACCCAAAAATGCTCTCTTCATTCAATGTGTGGGTTCTCGTGATTCAAGGTTTAATGAGTATTGTTCAAAACTATGCTGCTTCAGTTCTATTAAGAATGCTCTCTTACTTAGAGAGCAAGGGATTGACACTGCCATTTCTTTCATAGACATAAGAACACCGTATGCTTACGAGGATTACTATGAACAAGCAAGAAAACTAGGCGTTCAATTTCTTCATGGACGCGTTTCTAATATCGAGCAAGCGGCAAATCAGCTAAGTGTAGAGCTAGAAAATTCATTTACTGGAGAAATAATTACACTTAATAGAGATTTGGTTGTCCTAAGTAGCGCTTTGATTCCTTCTGCAGGTACTGAGGACCTAAAAGAAATATTAGGAATAAGCAAAGAACCTTCCCCGAAATCTAATTTTTTCAATCCACTTTACGCAAAAATAAAAACTAGCGAATCGGAATCGAAGGGAATATTCTTGTGTGGTTCAGCAATAGGCCCAATGTTCATAAAAGAAACATTGACTCATGCAAGTGCAACAGCATTCAAAGCACTGAAGTATCTGAAATATACCATTTTCCAAGCAGACCTTCTTGTATCAAAAATTGATGAAGAAGCTTGTGATGGGTGCAAAGCATGTGTGGAACTCTGTCCTTTTGAAGCTATAGATTTTGATGAAGCAAAGGATCTAGCCGTGATTAATGATCTCAAGTGTGAGGGCTGTGGAGTTTGTACGGCAATTTGTCCTACAGGAGCAGCACAATTAACTAATTATGAGAGAGATATACTATTTAGACAGGTAGAGGCACTTCTTTCAACAAAAAAAGCATTAGAAGGAGATACTGCGGATAAGACCATATTGGCATTCGTATGTAGTGAATGTGCCTATGGTTCTGTTGATCTTGCAGGAATAAATAACTGGCAATATCCTCCAAACGTTTTAGTTGCTTCAGTTCCTTGTATTGGCAGAATTTCCCCCCTTGATATACTAAAGGCGTTTGTTGAGGGCGCAGAAGCAGTTATGCTTGCAAGTTGCCCTGAGGAACGATGTCAATATCTTCGTGGAAACACAATCGCTTCGCTTGTAGTGGAATTCACGAAGAATATCTTAAATGAAATTGGGATAGATGAAAATCGAGTAGAATTATTTTCAATGACTTCATCTGAACCTAACAAATTCATTGACGCCGTACAAGAGATGAACAAACGATTAAACTATCTTATTGCAGAAACATAGAATAGTTTGAAATCTACATATCTTTTCTATTTCTTGAGATTTAGTAACGTTCTCCTGTCATTTTTTTGAGTAAAAACTCTATTTAGAATAATATCAATTAAACTATAAACAAATCTAGTCTCATTAAGAAAGTCAAAGTCGTTATTTATTAAATCATTTCAAATTGAATTCTGGAGCTTAGTTGAAAAAATTGACGACAAGAAATAAACGAACTGGTAAAATATTAACTGGAAATTTACTTTTACTAAGTATCGTCAGTTTTCTAACTGATATGAGTTCTGAAATGATCCTTCCAATACTCCCATTGTTTCTTGTATCAATTGGCGGAACTGGAATCATCTTAGGTTTAATTGGTGGAGTAGGAGATAGTATAGCTAGCATCTTGAAGGTATTTTCAGGTTATTTCTCTGATAAGTTTGGAAAAAGAAAGACTCTCATATATGCGGGATACCAGACATCTGCAGTATCAAAACTGTTTTTTGCTTTTGCTACTATTTGGCAACATTTGTTGATCCTTCGTCCGATTGAACGCCTAGGTAAAGGAATAAGAACAGCCCCACGAGATGCGCTTATTGCTGAATCTGTACAAGAAAGAGGTAAAGGTTTCGGGATTCATAGGGCGTTTGATACGGCAGGAGCGATTATCGGATCTTTCCTAGCACTGGTGTTTATCATATTCTACAGTTTAGGCTTTAGAACTATCTTTCTTATTGCCGGAGGAGTTGCTTTTCTTGCTCTTGTACCACTCGTTTTTTTAAGAGAGAAAAAATCAAGACCACTAGCAAAGTCAATAAGTCTACATATCAGTTTTAAAGAAATACCTAGCTCTCTAAAATTCTTCATCATTGTTGCAACTCTTTTTGCTTTAGGCAATTTTAGTTACTTTTTCTTTATTCTTAGAGCGCAACAGTTTTTCCCGGCAGAATTAGCGATCATAGGTCCATTGTTCCTTTACGTATTACTCAATGTAGTATATGCGGCGCTTTGTGTTCCCTTAGGAATCCTATCAGATAAGATTGGCAGAAAAAAGGTTTTAATTGCAGGTTACGCTTTATTTGGTTTCGTCTGCCTTGGTTTTACTCAGTTATATTCTTCTCTTGTATATCTTATCATCCTTTTCATACTTTATGGTTTAGTATATGCATTGGTAGAGGCTAATCAACGTGCATTTGTATCAGATTTGGCTTCTGAGGATTTAAAAGGAACATCTTTAGGTACTTTTCACACAGCCATTGGCATTGCTTTGTTACCTGGAAGTATAATCGCTGGGTTTCTCTGGGATTTCATTGATCCTTATGCAACATTTCTTTATGGTGCATTATTCGCTTTTCTTGCTGTTGCTTTATTTATAATTGGAGAAAAAAGCACTAAATAAAGCACATGGACTTTGAAAAATGCCAGCAAATTTTTTTGCTTCATTAAGTTATCAGCAATGTTGTTTTCTTAGCGATTCGATCGCGGGAAAGAATACCCTCGAAACAATGGAAGAGCATTTATCACTTGTTGAGTCAAATTTTGAATCAGATCAGGATCTTCACAAACTTGTTACCGATGTCCCCGTACCAACCGTTCTTATTAGGCCAAGTGCCATTAAATATGCTAAAAACTTATGTAAAGCTCAAGCTAAAGAAATTATGCTCGATAACGGCATTATTCAAAGAAAAACTCCTTTTTCAATTAAAAAATTACCAGATTTCATAGCAAAAATGGAAAAATGGTTGCAGTTAGTTGACTATTTTATTGTCCCAGACGTGCCACTCTGGAAGTTCGGTGAAAAATACAAAGAAAAAAACATAGAAATAGCAAGACAGACACTAGAACAAATTGGTAAACAAGATAAACTTGTTCTTCCTTTACATTTTAATAATGACGCTGATTTTCATTTGTACTATGATTCAGGGTTAATTGATGAATATATTTGGTTTGCTGTGTCTTGCAGACCGTTCTCAATCTTCACAAAGCGGAAGAACACATTAGAAGAACACAATATCTGGAATAAAACACATTTACTCGCTTTTAATTCGACAAATCGAACAAATCTATCTTTGATTACAGATGCGTATTCATTTGATTCATCAGTATACAATATTCTTGCAGGAAAATTCCGTACAATGATTACAAAAAACGGTGAGAAGCAAATTGTTCGCCGGATGAATAAAACTGAGATGATTCTTCTTTCTCTGAATAATGCGAAGTTTTATCCAACTTTCCTGAATAAAATAGCTCAAAAAAACATCATTAAAACAATTTGATGAGATCATCTGTTTTGTATTCTTAAAACTGGAGGTTACATTATCAAGTCAAATCTATAAATCCAATTCTTCAAATATTCTCTTCTCTAACATATCAAGTTTTGAGAATTTCAGATCCCATTTGAGGAAAAATTTCCATTGAAATACTAGATAAATTAACAAGCCAATCTGAGCAAGAATGTTTAAGATTATTAAGATTAAAGGAAATTGTGCTGGTGGACCTCTAAACACTAGTCTACCAATTGCAAGTCTAAATACAATTCTCGATACAAACCAAAAGAAGTAGAAGACGGCAACTGCATTCATTAGGAAGAAGATTATACGGATTTTCTTAACATGTTGTATTATATCATAAGTGATCTGGCTTAGAGAAATAAACTCGGTGCCAGACTCAATTTCATCTGGAGAACTTTTTATTAATTTATCAAAAGTTTCTTCTTGGTCGTTATATTGCTGGACTTTTTTCTGCCAGTGTAAAAGAAAGAAAAAGTTTGCAAGTACAAAAAGAGCAATAATAATCATTATAATTCCAGGACTTAACACTTCAATTATCCTAGGTGCTTCACGATGTAAAGGAGGACGACCAGGGGGTGGCGGATTCATACTCACAAAGACTATATTTGCAATTTGGATTAAAATTATAAAAATGGGAAGAAGTGCGCTCCAAACTAGAAACCTCTTTTGAGAATCAATAAAAAATAGCCCTTCTTTTTCAATTTTTTTAAAAGATGAAGAACGAGAATCATTCTTCCCCCGCAATATTTTTTCCTCCTCTGGTCCTTCTGGAGAATTATTCGTCATTTTCATCAGAGGTCTCATTCGATTTCAGAATTTATTTTCACAAACCACTCGTATCGCTCTTTTCCAAGTGGCGTTATCTTATAGATAATTATTGTGCGATCGCCCCAAGGTTCTTCGTGAGATTCGATATATCCCGCGTTTTCCAATTTTATTAAATATTTCTCTGCTGTAATTGATTTTAACCCGCAATAGTTGATTAGATGTGATTTTACAATACCTTTAATCAAAGAATTTTCACGTTCTGCTCGAAGGATCCCTTCTAAGATCGTTTGTATAATTAAATTAGCAGGGCGATACTGAGACGATTTCATGATATATACACAATTTGAGTTTTGAATTCTTCTGTACCAATGGTACAAAACCTTCTACCAAAGGTTTGACAGCATTTAAGAGTTTATTGGAGACTTTGTTTTTAGATTTTTTCATTCTGTGATATGGATGAAAATTTCAAACGAATAAATTATTTCAAAGAATTCAAATGGTGTTTAAAATGGACAATCCTTCGAGTACTATGCTAGACATCACCAATATTGAAAGAGGTACTGTCTCGATTGAAGAAATGAAAGAAAATTCGGTAATTCTTAAGACTGTAAATCTCCATAAAACGTATATCTCTGGCCCACTGGCAGTACAGGCGGTGCGTGGCATTGATCTGGAAGTAAAAAATGGTGAGTTTCTAGCTATCATGGGACCTTCAGGTAGCGGCAAGTCAACATTTTTGAATTGTTTATCGGCTATTGATACTCCCACAATGGGTGATATCTTCATTGACGGACAAAATATCGCTGCCCTTACTGACAACCAACTTGCCGACATTCGCCTACGCAAAATCGGTCTTGTCTTTCAAACATTTCAACTTTTTGAGTTACTTACTGCTTTAGAAAACGTAGAAATGCCTATGACTTTTCTAAAGATTCCAAAAAAGGAAAGAAAGGAGCGAGCTTTAGAACTATTACGGATGGTAGGTCTTGAAGCACGAGCTCAGCACATTCCGTCAGAGTTAAGTGGCGGAGAACAACAAAGAATCGCTGTCGCTAGAGCCCTTGCAAATGATCCTCCGGTCCTCTTTTTAGATGAGCCAACTGGTGATCTTGACTCCAAGAATAGCCAAAAGATCATGGAACTGTTGAAATCGATCCATGAAAAAGGAGTAACATTGGTTATGGTCACCCACGACCCCGAGATGGCTGCTTATGCAGATCGTGTCATAAACATGCTCGACGGGAAGATTCTAAATGAAGAAATCAATAACAAGACTGACGTAAACAAGTAGATAGAGGAGATGAGTGATGAGTTACTTGAGTTATCTTTTCAAAGGAATGCGTCGTAAAAAAATGCGCAGTTTGCTGGGTGTACTAGGCATCATTGTTTCAATCGCCTTGCTTACTGGTGTGAATGCAACGGTCGATTCTTATAGTTATACTTACATCGACCAGGCCGAACAAAGTGAGGGCATTATCGACCTTATGATCACTCGGGACGTGGACGATGAAACAAATCCAACATATAACGACTATTTATTCAAAGACGCTGAGGTACGTTCATATGTAGACTATATAGAAGGCATCAAGGGCGTTTCACCACGCCTTAGGGCACTTGTAGAGGTTAAAGTAGACAAGCCCGGTGAAGAGAATGATCTGGAAGTAGACCTTGAATTGATGGGCATGGATGTTGCCAGAGAGGATGAACTCGGAATTGGAAATTTCCGTCTCATTGAAGGCACGTATGATCTGGAAGGAAAAAAGGTTTTCATTCAGCAAAGCACAGCTAACCTTCTTGGCATTGGAGTAGGTGATGAGATTAAAATCGAGGCATTAGAATGGAACACCGACAACGGCGGATCAAAAACTCAAGAGTTTGAAGTGACAGGAATCATTGAGAATGAAAATCGCTTATCATCCAACGACGAAAATGTTCTTATCGCTGGCTTATGGAGGGTGCGTGACCTTACCCGCAGCTCAAAATACGTAACCGAACTAGTAGGAACTTTTGAAGGAAGAGAATTTATCTATAATGTACAAGATACTGATGAAACAATCGTGAGAACAGTAACAATTGGATCAGAAATACAAGAGGCAATAGGCTATGATTATGACGTCACTTTACCGATTACTGACGCAATGCAGCAGCTTGAACAATTTGGCATGTTCACAAGGGTCATGCTCTGGTTGGTTGCGATAATATCTTTGATCATAGTTTGTGTGCTGATGTACAGTTTATTAACTATCTCAGTTGAAGAAAAGACTCACGATTTTGGCTTATTCATGGCGATTGGAGCGAAAAAGACACAGATATTACGCCTCGTCCTGTTGGAAGCAGTGATTATTTCCACCATAGGAGCAGTTTTTGGAGTTATCATCGGATATTTTTTGAGTGTAGGACTCCTCTCTTTCCTAACAGGTGGTGGTGTCGGGATTCCTATGGCAGGTGGTGGCGGTGGGATGGGTGGCCGCTCTAGAGGACTTAGTATTCCTTTAATGCTCGATATTGTTGTTGTGGTACAGACAATAGTAACAAGTGCACCAGCAGGAATTCTGGTTGGTCTTTTACCAATCTTCAGTGGTGTTCTTTCTTTAACTTGTAGATCTCCTAAAACTACACAAACTATGATTACTTACGATTTAGTTGATGTCCATGCTGATCGTGTAACCCAAATGGTCGACGGGAAGATTGCAAATGAGGAAATTAATGACCGAGAGATCGATACAATCTTTTAGTGAGGTGTCATAAATGAAAAAGAAACATGGATTATATCTTATATTAGTCCTTCTTGGAGTGCTGGTTGCTGTAAGCACCTTCTTTCTATTCGAAAGTTACATAATTCCACTAATAGGTAGTGGAACTAGTGGTGAATATAGTAGTGGATCTGCAACATTCAATATTGTTGTTTCGGTACAGACCATAGCAATAAGCTTGGCAGCAGGAATTCTGGTTGGTCTAGTCAGTGTCCTTTATCCAGCCCTTAAAGCTACACAAGTTGATATCGTTGATTCCCTTACGCCTACACGCGTAAGTCACACAAAAGCTCATATGGTAAGAGAGAGAGGCGTTAGTCACCGTTTAATCATGTATGGAATTGTAATTTCGGGCATATCAGCGTTTATGTTCTTCGTAATGCCCAACGCCTTCACTACTGGTAATACAACGACGATGTCGATGTTGTATCTTGGTATGATGGTTAGTTTACTTATTGGGTTTACCTTCATAGGTTTAGGAGCGTTAGTTCCTGGCATAGAAAGGTTACTTACACGCGTAATACGTCCAATCACCCGCCGGATTAATGATATAGTTGCAATGTATCTAAGAAAACATCGGAGAAGAAATACTTTAACAGCAATTATGTACTCGATATCGATTGCATTCATCCTTTTCCTTTCGACGATGCTTACCGTTCAGACAGAGTATAGTGCAACCACTTTACGAGCTGAAATTGGCACAGATCTATCTCTTGTATCAACTACAAGTTCAATTGCAGAGCCTTTCAGGCCTGTAACCAGCGAAACTCCCATCTGGATAAATGATACTGAACTCATACCTAAGATTAAGGAAATAGATGGAGTAGTAGATATCACACGTGTAAGCCATGCAAATCATCCAAATGGATCTTCAACAGTGAGAATGGGTGACCTGATGGAATTTGAAACAGTGAGTGCCAGTGTATATGCCGTAGATGCGAATTTTCCCAATGTAACGTACTTTGATATTGCCAGTTTCACAGCAGGGGACGAATCAGCCTTTGAAACGATTAATAAGGTAGAAAATACTACGATTATATCCGAAGGTGCAGCAAAACGTCTTAATGTTGACGTTGGAGATCATGTGACCATTAATGTACAGAGAAATATTGCATCTGGAACAGAAGTATCAAATATAGTGCTTAGTGTTGTTGCGATAGCTGACGATATGCCAGCCTTCTCCGGTTTCGTTAATTCCGAATCTGGCAGTTCAGATGTATTAGTTTCACAACATACTTATGCGTTAATCTTCGATCTCTATGAGGACCAGGATATCGATAAGACAGATACAAGTGAACTAGAAGATTACGTTGAACCAGTCGAAAGACTGTTAATAAAAACAACCAGCCCTGAGGCTGCCGAGAGTGTTGGTAGGATCTTAACGGCATCTTACGGCGTGAAAGAAGATGTGAATGTTCGTGTAACAGAAGAAGAAATTGAAGAGGCAGAAGAAAGTCTAGAAAGCCTCCAACTATTCTTTACTATAGCTTTAGGATTTGGAATTATCATTGCATTCTTTGGACTCACTGCTAGCTCTTACTCCACTATCCAAGAATCTATCTCTGAGATTGGGATAATGAAAAGCATAGGGCTAAGCAGCAAACATATTGAAAACGTCTTTATGTTTGAGTCAATTGTACTTACTTTAGCGGCAGGTTTAGCTGGCCTAGTTGTAGGATACTTCACGGGGATTTCATTGATATTACAGCAAGCTATAAACGCCGAGCAAGCCTTACCGTTGTATATACCATGGACTGAACTGGCATTAGTCATCATAGCCTCAATTATCATTGGTGCTATAGGCGCAAGGATACCTTCGCGTACAATCACTAAAAAAACAACAGCCGAAATTTTGAGAATGCGGTAACTTTTTTATCCCCTATTTTTTTTACATTCACTTTTAAGGGCATTTTCAAGTTTCATTCAAGCTAAAAAGAGAGATTTTGTTGCGTGAAATCCACGTTTAATGACGTTCATGATAATGATAAACCCTACTGTACATTCTCCGTTTTGTTGCAATACTATGTGGATTTTCTTTCGACATACTCTAAAATAATGCGCTTTTTAAAACCTCCACGTTCTACATTCTTTTTCTTTCTCAATTCTTCTATTCGTGTGAATTCTAGGTTTTCAGCATCAATTAAACAATAAATTGCTTCTAGTACATCAATGAGTTCATTAACATCTTGTGATTCCTTGAGCTCAATTGCCTCTTCTAGAATTTTTTCTCTTAATGCTTGGCAATATTCCGCTTTATTTTTCGCAATATGACATTCTGGATGATTCCCTTCCTGTCTTATTATATCTGGTATTTTGTCACGAACGAGTTTATTGAAGTATGTACGCACCATTCGACATTCTCCTATAATGCAATCTATTAGCATTTTAATCGTAAACTATATAACTAAAAAGATATGACAGTGTCATAATATGGATGAATGTTCTATGATCGTAGCAAATAATATTACAGAATTAATTGGAAAAACCCCAATGTTAAAGATAAACAATCTTACAGGCTCCGATAGGGCTACAGTTTATGCAAAACTAGAGTGGTATAATATCGGCGGTTCGGTAAAGGACAGGATGGCCTTGTATCTCCTAGAATATGCAAATGTAGCAGGTAAATTAAGCAATAGTAAAACAATTTTAGAGGCAACATCTGGTAATACTGGAATAGCGTTAGCAATGATCGCAGCAGCAAAGGGTTACAAAATTGCTATTATAATGCCTGAATCTGTTAGTGTGGAAAGAAGAAGGGTTATAAAGGCTTATGGAGCTGAATTAATACTTTCGCCAGGAGTAAAAGGAACTGGTGGCGCGGTAGAACTTAAGCAAGAGCTACTCAGAAAGAATCCTGGTAAATATATAGATATAGATCAATTCAAAGACCCCGCGAATATATTGGCGCATTATGAAACAACTGGTAAGGAAATTCTCGAACAGACTAAAGGAAAAGTGAATATGATTGTGGTTGGCATTGGGACTGCTGGGACCGGAGTTGGGACTTCTCTGCGTATTAAAGAGCATGATCCAAAGATAAAAATAGTTGGCGTTATGCCGAAGCTTGGCATAAGTGTTCAAGGATTAAGAAATCCAGGAGAGCCCTATCCTACTCAACTATTTAGAAGAGAGTGCTTCGACGATATTGTTGAGATATCGAAAGAAGAGTTACCTAAAACTTTCGAGATCGCACGGAAAGTCGCGAAGGAAGAAGGTCTCTTGATTGGTTTAAGTGCAGCATCAATCATGTATATCGCACTCCAGAAAGCAAAGGAGTTAGGGGGAGGTAAGACAGTTGTTGCGATATTACCCGACGATGGTATGAAATACCTTAGTACATCTTTATTTGAGTGAGATATCTAAAGTTAAAGATGGGAGGTATTTGACAACAAATTTATTTGCTTTAATGAAAAATTATAGTTGTCATAATTTAACTGAAAGGATGATCCAGATTTTAACTAAACTATGTTGGAGGGGATCTTTGTGAAAGTAGTGTATATGGACAACGCCTCTACAACTCCAGTTGATCCAAGAGTCGCGGAGGTAATGCATGATTACTTTGTCACGCATTTTGGTAACGCCTCAAGCATTCATGAATTTGGTCGTGAAGCTCGTGAGGCAATTGACAACGCTAGGCAAGTTGTAGCTAAAGCCATTGGCGCTGAGGAAGAGGAGATCATTTTCACTTCTGGAGGTACTGAGGCTGATAACCTTGCTTTGAAAGGCATTGCATTTTCCGATGAATATGAAGGAAAACACATCATCACGAGTGTCATTGAACATCCTGCTATTTTGAAAACTGCGAAATTCCTAGAAAAACAAGGTTTTGAAGTAACGTATCTGCCAGTTGACAGCGAAGGATTAGTAAGCGTAGAAGATGTCCAAAATGCCATTAGACCCGATACCATTTTAATTTCTGTAATGTACGCAAATAACGAGATTGGCACAGTTCAGCCACTTGAAGAAATTAGCAAACTTGCAAGGGAAAATAATATTGTTCTTCATACAGATGCAGTTCAAGCTATTGGAAAACTTGACGTCGATATCAATAAATTAGGGGTCGATTTGCTGTCGATGTCATCTCACAAAATTCATGGTCCTAAAGGAGTAGGTTTCCTCTATATTCGCAAAGGCACAGTTATCGAGCCACTTTTACATGGTGGAGGCCATGAGTATAACCTTCGGTCAGGTACTGAGAATGTTCCAGGGATTGTGGGCTTTGCAAAAGCAATGGAATTGGCAACTATCGAGTTAGATAAAAAGGCAAACTATATGATGCAATTAAGAGATAAACTAATAGATGGCGTCTTACAACGTATAAAAGGGTCATATCTTAATGGACATCGTACAAAAAGGCTACCAAATAATGCCAATTTTCGGTTCGATCAAATCAATGGTGAAGCCTTGATTTTAGATCTTGATATGAACGGCATTTCAGCATCAACAGGCTCTGCTTGTTCATCACATGAAACTGATCCGTCACATGTTCTTCTTGCGCTTGGTTTGTCCCATAATGAGGCAGAAGGCTCTCTAAGGTTGACATTAAGTACTGAAACAACCGAAGCTGATATTAATTACGTGCTTGAAGTATTGCCAAACAGCATTTCCAAATTGCATGCGTTGCATCCACGCGTATCTAAAACTGAATTTGAATAACTCATTCCATTTTGTAGTTTAACTGGCAAGGAGATCACTCACCATTGCTAAACCCGTTTAGATGCAATCTAAGTTACTAAAAAACCTATCGTAAGCGTATAATTCCATTACAGAGAACTTCAGCTTCTGTTGAAATTTGATAATATGACAACTTTTATAACCTTCTAGCATTTTACTTAGACGAAAATGTACCTTTAAAGCATTTTGAGTGCTAGATCTCCTTACGATGAGCACAAATTCGAAACAAAAATATTGTTATAGAAAACGTAAGCATCCGAGTACGATGCTCTTGGTTATATCGATAGCATTGTATTGATGGATAAGTATTTAGCATGTTCGTTAATGTTTCAGAATGAAAACAGGATGGAGTGTATAATTTGTCTGAAGTTTACTTTGCATCTGCAACCTCATATTTTCCATGGCAAAATATGAAAATATCCTTAGAACATCTATTCGACCTATTAAAGATTCCACAATGGATTCCTGAAAGAATACGAGTTGGTGTCAAATTTGAAACTGGTCATGAAGATTGTACTCGTTATTTATCTCCGCTATTTGTAAGGACAATGCTTGATGAGTTTACTAGACTCCATAAACCACCTATTGGCCTTGATTCAATAAACCTCTGGAGAGGAGGAAGGCGATACGATCCAGCGGGCTGGGTTGACAAATGCCGGCATCATGGTTTTTCTATGGAGACATTAGGGACTGAAATATTTTTAACTGAGGGCTATACTGGTCAGGATAGCAAGACTTTGATGAACAAATTGGGCAAAAAAATTCGCGTTTTGGAAATTGGTGCAACGGTTACATATTGCCAATTATTAGTGATGCTAACCCATGTTACGGGGCATCCTTTACTCGGCTTCTACGGGGCAATCGCCGATCTGGCTTTAGGATGTACTGCTAGAAAAGGCAAAATGCGCATTCATGAGGACCTTCTACCAACTGTAAACATGGAAAAATGCAACTTGTGTGGCTTATGTGAACGAATGTGTGAATGGGACGCAATCAAAGTAGCTGAAACTGTAGTTATTGATCCAAAAAAATGCGTTGGGTGTGGAAAATGTATAGTCAAATGCCCACGGGTGGCAATAGAAGTTACTTCAAATCAAATAAGGGATTTTCAAATAAAGGTAGCGGATGCGGCGTCATTTATCGTCCAAGCAATGGACAGTAATATCGCCTACTTCAACTTTCTAATTGATTGCACGCCTCATCCTGATTTTGATGCAAACTCTGGCATTCCATTTATTCCAGACATTGGTATCTTAGTGTCGAAAGATCCTGTAGCTATAGATAAAGCAACCCTTGATCTTGTCAACAGAGTACCAGGTGTGAGAGGTTCCGTAGCTGAACAGTTTAACGTATTGGATAATAACACAGAAAAATTCAAGGCCATTAGCTTTGCTGGAGCAGCGGATCCAATGGTCCAGATTACCTCTGCTGAAGAACTTGGTCTCGGAAGCACAAAGTATGAATTAATTGATGTATGGGAACTAGAAAATGAGTAGACAAAAAGTTGTTTTGATTGAAAAATACTTGCAAAAATATCTTTTATAATGTATGATAATGATATAGATCAAAAAAGAGGGTGGTAAAAATAGACACCGTTCCTAAAAAAGATATTACTGTGGAAGTTCCCCTATTCAAAGAGAAGTGGGTTAGAAAACTTATGGTATGCACTCTACACGATCTTGGTGTAACATGTCCAGGTATTTGTTCACATCAAATTCCTCCAGGAATAGGAGGACGACACTGTGGCACATTGAGTCGTGTACTTCATAAAGGCACAAAATCCATTTTGAGAACACTTAGCAAATTGGCAAAATTAGGATATGTGGATATTTTGGAGATTTCAGCTGGTGAAGGTAGTAAAGGACAGTTAAGAAGGGCGATTCAAAAAGTTTATAGATTAAGTGAGAAGGGCAAAGAAAAGGCAAAAGAATTTGATGATGAATTTGAATATAAAGACTTAATATAGATACGGAAGATAGTAGATATGGGTTTCCTATGAATATAAAAGAAAAAATACTTCAGGAATTGAAACGACGCCATTTGGCATTAGTAAATCCTCGAGAATGGGTTAGTATAAATGAGATTTCCTATCTCTTCTCATTTTATGTTATTACTCGTATGATAGAACCTGAAGATGTCATAGAGGCACTCAAGGAACTCATTGAAGATAAAATAATTGTTGAAAAGGATAATATGCAATATTTCCAATTAGCAAATTATGAGGCTTTTATTAAAGAAGTAGAAAACCTCTGGAAGCAAAAATCAAAAATAAGACGTTCCGTAGTACAAAAGGAATATGATGATGAAAAGAGATCATGCAATCTCTAATGATAGATTTTTTGTCAAGCTATTAATTTCTTCATAATAAGAGAACTATTCACGAACGATATGTAATAACTTGAAGACTTGATAGAGGTGTAATTTAATGAGTACGAAAGAAGAAAAGGAAAAGAAAGCAGAAGAAGTAATTGAGAAGATTTTGGGATATAGAGAAAAAGGCGATAAGAGAGCCGAACTTAAATATGTTGCAAAGTTACGTTCCCCCATTTTAGCTAGGTTCAGAAACATCAAACATAAAATTGCAGTCATGTCCGGTAAAGGAGGCGTTGGTAAGACCACGGTAGCGACAAATTTGGTTGCAGCGTTTAAAGCGGAAGGCTATAACTGTGGCATCTTAGATGCCGATGTTCACGGCCCTAATGTCCATAAAATGCTGGGAGTAACGGAAAAATCTCCATCATTTAAAGGACGGACATTTTATCCCCTTGAAAACGAAGATGGCATTAAAGTATGGTCGGTAGCATTGTATTGGCCAAGTGAATCAACACCTGTTCTTTGGCGCGGTCCATACAAAACGAGAGTAATCAAACAATTCTTGGCCGCTGTAGATTGGGGACCCTTGGATTTTCTAGTAGTTGATCTTCCCCCTGGAACAGGTGATGAACCCCTCACAATAGTAGAAAAAATACCAGACATTGATGGAGTGGTCATAGTTTCTACCCCTCAAGAGGTTGCTCTTTTAGATGTCAGAAAGGCTGGGGTGATGTTAAAAGAGAAGAATGTGAGGCCTTTGGGCATTATTGAAAACATGTCAGCTCGTGCGATCTGTCCTCATTGTGGTGAAATACTTAAATGCGCAAATTGTGGAAATGAAACGATTTTATTTGGAGAAGGTGGCTCAGAAATCGTTGCTGAAGAACTAGAAGTGCCATTTCTTGGAAGCATACCCGTTGATCCTCGTATAAGAACTTCTGGAGATGAGGGTAAACCTTTTGTCATCAAATATCCTGATAGTGAGGCCGCAAAGAAGTTTAGAGACATTGTTCGAAGAATCGAAGAAGAATTAAGTATTTCGAACGACACAACTGAATCTCAAGAAACTGAAGCCTGAGGTGAATATTTAATGCCTGATGAAATCTCTTTAGACGATATTGTTCTTAAGGTAGCTGAAAGGTCGACAAAAGCACTGGAGAAATTAATCTTTTCTCTTGCTACCCCAGAAGAGGTCTCCGAAGAAATAACAGATATCGATGTGTCGGGATTGCTAGAGAACAATTGGGCAAAATTTACTTCGGATCCGAAGTATCACTACCATCTTGAGATTCTACAAACAGTATTAACTCTTAAAGATCAGTTATTGGATCAAGTACAAGAGATGGGTATTGATAGCATAAAATCAGATTTAGAAGTTCTAGATTTTGCACGAGAAAAAATTGCCAACAAGTGATTATGAACTGAAAAGCCTTTAAGAGGTCATCCTTCTCTTTAAGACAAGTTTCTTGAATTACCGTTTTTGGCCTTTAATTTGTTCTAGCAATTTGTCTTGTTAGAACCTCTCTTAGAATCATCTCTATAGGCATTATCACCCTTTTGACGGTTTCTGGTCGAGATTCTTTTTTAAGACGACCGTTATCAGCTTTTACTCTAGACGTGCTATCAGATTTCAGTAGTGTAACCAAATCGTTTTTTGCATCCATACAACTCATTTCAATAATGCGTGAATGCGCGTCTCTCATTCGTTCGCTCCATCCCGTCTCAACAAGTAACTCCGATATCTGACTAACTGGGGTACGTACCTCCGTTGGAAGATCCATTTTATTCAAGCAGATCACGAAAGGCACGTCTTTAAGACCGTAGCTGTCGATAAATTCTGTGAGTTCCGTTAAGGCGCTTCTATTAGCCTCAAACTGTGCGCTTGTAGAGTCTAATATGATAATAAGTCCTTGGACGCCGCTTGTGACCACCTCTCTTTGTGTTATGTGGCGAAGTTGACCAGGGACGGTATAAATATGTGCTTTCAAGCGATCTTTGCCAGTCAACGGGTTATAACCAAAACCGAACACTCCGCGATCAAAAAACAATGTTCTCTTAGTTGGATCCTCAAGTGTGAGAAAGCTGTAAACGCGCTCTGGATCTTCTAAGGTTTTTAAAACTTTGAAGATAGTGAGTGCCATTGTCTTGCCTGCCATAGAAGCACCCCAGAACACTAGTTTAACTACTGGGACTTCATCAAAATCCTTTTTAAGATGTTCCAATGGTTTTCTGCCTCCAGTTCCTAAATATGGTTCTCTTGGAGAATTATGAGCCAATTATATGGTGTCTTGTCTGTTTTCAAATTTGGAGGATATTGCTGGGCTATTAACTTTTAAACTGCTATAAAAACTTTAAGATAAAAAACTCAGCATTATTAGTTTTGTTTAGAAAAGAATTTCCTGACAACTTTTCCTCTTCACCTCTCCCCATGTTAGTACATCCGTCTTTTCCATGATTCCAACTTTGATAAGATATGTTGAATTGGGAATATTAACTCAGTGTTTTTATTCATTGCAGAATTGTAAGATCACTCAATTTGGATTCGGTTGCATGACACATTGTCGCTTTAAGTAGAGAAAAAGCACATTTTTCCAGTTATAGCATAATATATTTCCCTATCGGTAGTATCCGTGGATAAAATCGCTTAAAAACGGGAATGAATGACAGATAGAGGGAAGAGAAAGGTCATAAACACATATGGATGCATGGGAACATTTATAATTTCTCACAGGTACTCGGTATTTTAATTAAAGTTAGTTTATTTTGATGTTTTCGCATTACATTCGTAGAGATTTTGATTAACTCATGTAGATAAGTATTTTACTCGTTAATTCCTATGGATATAAATCTTTTAGAACCTTCCCCAGTTAGCAGGTGATACAGATGTACGGTCCATCATGGAGAATGGATGAGATAATTAAGAACAAAGAGAATTTACTTAAAGAGAGTATTTTCTATGTAAGAAATAGAAAAGATGCACTTTCTGAAGAAATTCAGAAACTTAGCGAACGTGATAAGATGATCCTTCCACATATCCGCGATTTAGACATTGATCAAGTTATTAATGAGTTTATTGATGTCTATCTGAGCGGATTAATTGATATAGCTTGTGAGTCAAAAGATGTTGAAGAATTCACTAACAAAAGTAGCGAACTTATTTCCAATATTGAACTACAGTTTAACAAAAAAAAGATTGGAAAGCCTGTCTCAAATCTAGCGATAGATATCAGTATGGCGTTGGTTAACTTTGGAATGGGTATAGAATATCGTTTTTCGCCAAAAGAATCTGGAGCGCGACATTTGATTTGAGGGCTATAATCTTATTTAACTTAATTAATAGGAATTCATTTTGGAGGAATGTATTTTGAATTTCCGCGGAATAATTGACATGGACAAATACGAACAAATAGTTAAACAATTCACAGATGAGCTTGAGAAAGTTGGTATTACTCCTTTAAATCAGGACGTCCTAGTAACCGTGCCAGTTCAGTCGTTCAAAGCATTTTTTTCAGCCCTTCCTCTTATTGATGCATTAAATAAGTCTGGGCTAAAAGCGAACTTAAAGACAGTTCGAAAACCTGAAGAAACGAAAGAAGAAAAAAAGAGAATAGAAAAAATGAGCGAACATGGTAGTATAACCGAGGATTCTTTCTATGAAAAGTATGCGGATCGCATCGGAACTGATCTCATTACGCAAATGCGCGATTTAGGAGGAGCGGGCGCACCCATGGCTTCCTCAATGTTTGGGGGTGGAAAGAAAGTACGTGTTGAAGAAGATGAATCTGATAAAATATATACTCTTTTAACATATGTTTGGGAACTTATCGATAAATATATCGAAGTATGTGCAGGAGGCTCATATGATTACGAACATGAGCAAAAATTTGGGACGATTATGAATCGATTAAATCCATACTTTGCAGAAAAAAATGAGAACCCTCTTGAAAGTTGGGCTCGCGCTCCCCACATTATTTTAGATTTCGATGGTGATGCCTTTAAAAGTGTTCGAGGTTCTCCAGAAATTATACTAAAAATAGATAGTGCTGATTCGTGGGTTACATTATCAAATGTAGAAGATGATTTAGAAAAAGTATGTTTTGAGATCATAAGAAGTGGGTTTAATCTTCCTCGGGGAGGAGATACACTTATCATTCTTCCGAATATACCTTCCGAGAAACGTCGCAAAAAACCAAAAGAAGATTATCTTCAAGCGTATCTCCAAGCCTATAAACTGGAAGATGTTTCTTTTAAGCGGGGACGAATCGCGAGCATTTTAACACTTAACACAAAAGAGCACCCAAACGATCCTGCTGATAAAGTATGGTCTACAATTCAAGCATTTTGGGGGCTAGAATTCTCAAAATATGTTCCTCAAGAACCATTTAAACGTTATAAGATTTTCTCTGCTGTATCCGGTATGAGATACAAAGCGCGGTTACCTCATGCAATTTGTATCTTCAAGGGAGAAGGATATTTTGGAAAGGATATTTTCGGTGAGATTATTGGATATCCTACACCAAACTTAAAGACGAAATGGACAAGTACTCTTCAATTAATATCAAAACTTAAGTGGTATCCACAGTCAAGTGAAGATGATCGTGAACCTTTGATAAGATTGGGCTTGCAGGAAATTTTACCGATTTCAACGTTCTTACGAGTGTGTGGCATTGATTACAAGAACATGCGGAAGAGAAACGAGTCCATCAAAGAAGTTCTTGAAAAAGCAGAAAAACTTGAGGTGACCGGACAACCAATCGATGGATTTGCCACAAACCTAACAGTTTCTCTTGGTAGGCGAGAACTCAGGAAAAGCGACTCTGAAGCTATATGGCCAGGAATGTTTGCCAACTTTCCTGGTGGAGAGGTTTATTTCACGCCAGAATCGCTTTCAGGCGTCTTCGTGTCGGATGAAGTGATATCTATCGATAGTAGTTACGTTCTTGAGTCACCTCTCGTAATAAAGATTGAAAATGGGCATTATACGGAGATAACAGGCAATCAACAGATCCTAAATATCCTCTTAACTGAGAAAGAAAAGGTCAAGAAAAGAATCACACATTTAGAAGAAAAACTGGCACTGCCAAATGAGGTTCTACAATTGTACAAAGACAATCTCGATCGAATCGGTGAGTTCGGTATTGGCACGAATCTCAATGCACAATTGCCCAGTAGTTACCTGATAGAAGCCGAGAAGGCTGGTCGCACTATACATCTTGCACTAGGGTCTGGCTATGAGCCCGATAGGGCAACTTTGTATCATTGGGATGCTGTTGCAGGTCATCATCAAAAATTAACCCTCACGGCGTTAACAAGCGACGGTAACGAAATCCCTATCTTAATTGAAGGAGAATGGAGCAAAGAATTAGAAGAAGAGGAAACTTAATTACGCTTTTTTGTATTTTTTCCGATGACTTCATCCCAAAGGCTTTTTCCAAAGCCCTACTTTCTCGAAAAATTTATCATACGCGATTAAAATTACTAACCAAAGTCCTTGAAATATGAACGGGATTTTATTGTAAAAATGATCACTTTCATTGAGGATATTGCCACCTAAATAAATGTAATATACGTAATAACTCAAAAGCGCTAATATAAAAACCAAAAGAGTTCTCATAAAGATATTAAATCGTTTATCATATTCGTGAGGCCAATTACCGCAGTAGAAAGCCCAGAAATATATCCATGATATTATGAATATTGAAAAGTTTGCAGCATTTCTTAGATACCAATCATTACTAGGACTCTCCCATAGAAACCAAGACTGGGTAGATGCTAATGCAAGAATTGCATAGAAAATATAGCCACCAATTAGGCAAATTGAACTTGCTAATATTCCTTGATATGGTTGATTTTTTATTCTCTCAATTGGCCAATTTTCCCATAGTATACCTAAAAACAGCGTAACTGCTAGGGCGCTGTAAAGATACCCAATAAAGGCGTTAAGACTTATAACTTGTTTAAATTCACCATTTGCGATTTGTGCCGGGAGAACAAACCAAGCATAGGTTAAAACTAGAAGAAAAGTGCACCATAAAAACTCAAGAACTCTTATTTTGTATTTATTAAGCTCGTTTAAAGGCCAATGTCCCCAAAAAAACGACCACAATAAGTAGATGAAAATGCCTGTCGATGATATGAAAAATAAAGAAGTATCTTTCACTTTATTAAAAAGCGAGCTAATTTCACCCCATACTAATGTAATATATGCAATAATTACAAACATAACCACAATATTTGCGGTGAAAAGAGCTAACCCTGTCTCTTTTTCTCTTATTTTTAATTTAGTCTTTAGAAACTCTTTGAATTCCATCTCTGGATCAATGAATTGGAGATAGAGGATTATTGATAAAATAAATAAAAAGATGTAGTTGAGGACAAGATCAGCGGAAGCCTCTTCATACAAACGGAAAGTTTTCCAAATAAAAAACTCGCCTTCGGGATCGATAAAAAGCCACCAAATAAAAAGCGATAAAGCGAATGTAAATACGAAAGCTAAAATTGATGTAATAATGGGATTATATCGTGGGATGATCTCAGTTTCTTTTTCTGTTGATTGAAATGCCATTCTTGTCATCCTCGAATTTCTTAGTCATTGAAAAGGTTATAGAAGTTTAATTTTCAAATATTTCGTATTTCCCAGTATTTCCAATATCTACTTATATTTCATATTCTTCGGGCTGTAATGAATAAGCACTACTAAGTTAAAAAGATGAGTGAAGTTCAAAAAAAATGGAAGAAAGACTGTTGTGTTCCTAAATCGCCTTACTTTTCGCGGTGTATCCCGATAATAACTCACTATTTATCAGTTCTATCAAATGGTCATTTGTCGACAGGATTCCTGTTAGATCTCTTCCTTTTACTGCTGGAGCTATGAGAACTTCTTCGCTATCTCGCGAAATTACATAGATCTTCGGATCAGGATAGTTTCTAACTCGGACATTTCCACGCTCTTGAAGTTGCCCTGCATCTTTCATATTAGCTTCAGCTAATTCTGTAACACATGTGACACGTATCGTTTTCTTAATATTTGATAAAGAATCTACTGGTATATCTTCAAATTTTGGCGTTACTAAAATGAGATTTGCTTTTGTTCTGTCTATAATAGCCTTTATGTTGAAAAGGATATTTGCATCCCCAACCACACGGTATGTCTGTTCAACTGGCAAAGGTTCTGCTTTTCTTGAAAGTTTTTGAATTGTGCCTAGCACACGGGCTGCCTTATTGCTTGCGGCTACCGCAGCTTCTAGTTCAGACGGGATTACATTGACCACTTCAGTTAATTCTTTTTCGATTCCTTCGACTCGATTAGTGACTATTTGGAGCAGTTCATCTTTGTGGGTAACTACAGTGCCTTCATAGTTCTGAATTTGTGAAGAAGTTGTCTCAGATAATTTTTCATTAAGTTGTTTTGTTGCTGTTTCGACTTCTATGCCTAAATTCTCCAGAAATTCATTAATGTTGTCAATACTACTATATATGTTCTCGCGGTATTTTGTAGTTTGTACAGAGAGTAAATTAGAGAAGGATCCCTTAAAATCAACAGTTCCTTCAAGGATCGTTGTTGAAGGCCTTGATAAGAGTTGATCCAATCTTGTGATTATCTGCTCCAGTCGAGTATCAAATTTTGCAAGATAATCTTTCCCGCTGGCTATAAGTGCGTCTTTTAATTCGTCTACCTTTTGTTTTACGGATGTATTCGCTTGATCCAATATCTTATCGAATTTAGTTAGTATCGTCTCAATATCTCCAGTAATTATCCCCTCTTTCTCCCCTAAAACGTCAAAAATGGTCTTTTTGATCTCAGAGATCTCGGAATCTGCTTCTTTGACTTTTTCATTTACGCTAACGGAAAGTGTATCAAGTTCTGTTGTAACCTCTTTAAGTTCCGTGGCTCCTTCTGTAGTTTTTTCTAACTTTTCAAGAAGGGCTTTTGCTTGAGGTTCAAACTTTTGTATGATATTCGAGTCAAGTTCAGCTAAAGTTGAAGCCGATTCATCTAATGTCCCTGATAGTTTGTTTAGCATATCTTCTGTCTCTGAAAGTTTGGTGTTAAGTGTTGAATTAAATCCCGATACTTTTTGAATAGTTTCTTCAAGTACATTCAATACAATCTCTGATAGATTCTGTTTCAACTCCATCAGATGTGATGTCGAAGCACCTATCTTCTCCTCAGTTATTTTTTCAATTAAAGTTTCAACAGATTGTTCAGTTTCCGTTTTTCTTGTATTAATTTCGTCTTCAGCTTTTTCTTGTAACGCTGAGTTATTGCGTTCTATCTCTGCTCCCTTTTCGTTTAGGATAGTATTCGTATTCTCTTGTAGAGAATTTAAATTGCTTTCATTTATTTCTTTAAGAGAGTTTGCTAGAGACTCAACATTCGTTTTTATCGTGTTGAGCAGTGAATCCTGCGCTGTTATCTCTTCAATGGTTCTTGTAGTTGTATTCATTTTATGTTGTATCAAAGTAGATACAATCTTTTCTTCGTATTGAGAAAATGACTCGTTGAACTGTTCTACCCAACTATTGCTGGATTCGTGATTCGCGTCTCGAAGATTTTCAAGGATTTTAGTGAGGGCATCGCGTAAATTGGTCGTAAGTTCCTTCCTTTCATTCATGTTTGACTTTAATTGTGAATCTATTTGTTTTCCAGCCGTTTCTAAACTCTTAGTGTTTATAGTAGCTGTTTTTTGAATTTCTTCAAAAGCAGTTTTAGCCTCATTAAGTTTCTCGGTGAGTACTTTTCCAGCAGTATAGGTCATTTCATTGATCGCTTCTTTATTTTCTTCCAATCTGAGCACAACAGATTCTTTAGCCTCTGAATTATTGGTTTTTAAACCATTAGTGAAGCGTTCTAACGCATTCTCTATCTCTTTTTGAAAAGCACCTTGGAAGGTGGATGCAAAGTTTGAAACGATTGTTTCATAGGTTGTGTTCATTTTTTCAAAATTGGATTCGGCGTCTTTTTCTATGGTCTCCACTCTGTATGTCATATTTCGGCTAATATTATCCAATAGGGATGATACTCCCACCTCATACGCATCAGTATTCGTGTTTATTACATCTCTGACCTGTGCCCTCAATGACTGCAATTCCCCCTCCATTGATGCCAATTGATCCATAAATTCCTCTAATCCTGCCTTGCGCAAGCCGAATAAACTGCTGGCTTTTTCTTCGGTCTTCGTTTTTAAAACTTCAACGATAGACAAGAGTCGTCCAGAAGTGTCCGCGAAGCGTATGTCAAGTTGACTTATTCGATCCTTATGCTCCTCTAACTCTTTCTCGATGACATTTGGTACTTCATCTCTTATTCCCATGCTTTCTGTGAGCACATTGTCGATGAACGTTTTCATAAGTTCCATATTTTGCTTTTTTGACTCCTCCAGTTGTTTAAGCACATTTTGAGAGGTTTCCTCAATATGGACCGCAGTTTTTCCTTTTACATCTGTGAACTGCTTGTCCATATTTTTATTGCTAACCGAGAACATCTCTAAAAGATCTGTCTGGGTCTTTTCATTTGATTCTTTTAGTTTTCCGTGTTCTATATTGAATTGTTCTTTAATTTGTTCTTGTGTTGTATCTATAGTTGTATTCGCTTTTGTGATCATTTCTGAGAGTGCTTCATCAATTTCTTTAACTATAGTTTGATTAGCATCTTTGACTTGTGAAATTGCTTCTTTTAATTGATCAGTTGTTTTTGTTAACAGGTCAGCATCCTTTTTTTCACTTTCTTCTAAAGTTTGAGAGATTAATTCCATATTTGCTTTAATTTCTGTGGTTATTTTTTCCTGGTTCTCTTCTGTTAACCTCGTAGCGTCATTAACAGAATTTTCAATAAGTACGTTCGTAGAAACAATACTATTATTCACAACATCTGATAATTCATATGCAAGAGTACTAAATCTCTCCTGTAAACGAGTGCTACCTTCAAAGAATTCTTCTAACAGTTGCTCCATCGATTGTCCAACAAGTTCGTTTACCTTACTTTTCGCATCTTTAATTGTTTGTGAAACCACATCTAAAAGCTCTTTTTGCGTTGTTTTCGCGTTTGAGGCATGTGACTTCAAGAGACCATCAAAATCACTTTTTAGTGAACTTATCTCAGTTAACATTTTGTTAAGGTTCTCACTAATTTCTTCCTTTAACTGGTTCATCTTTGCAACAATATCGTCTCTCTCTGTATCTACAAATGTCTCTACTTGTGTATTAAACGCTTCAATCTGCGTTTTTATTACTTGATCAAGTGAAGTTACGGTATTACCAGCAACTTCAATTTTTGTTTTGATTATTTCAGCAAAAGATGATATTCCTTTTTTCGTTTTGTTTATAATTTTCGTATTTTTTTTCTTTAGGTCCTTAATAACAGCCTTAACTTCAGCGAGTGAACTTTTTAACATACCACTGCTTTCATCTTTGAAGGTCGTGAGTTTAGTATCTATATTTTGGAGCTGTTCATTAAATGAATTGGAAATATTAGAAAGAAGTGTATTGAGTTTTTCCTTAAACGCGTCAATAGATGAAATCGTAATGTTTTCTGTTTTTTCTTTAGCATCCGTAAATCCAGTTGTATAAACCTGAGTTAGGTTGGTCAGCGTTTCACTAGCATCTTTCTTAAATTTTTCAACATCCTCTACATCTGTCTCCTCAGTACTTTCAAGAAGCTGTTCGCTCTTTTCTTGGAAGCGTGTAACGTTTGCTTTCCAATCATTTATTTGTTCTCTAATGGCTTCTGCCAATTGTTCGTTTAGTGTCTGCATTTCGACTTCAAATTCGTTTGAAGTATTATCTAATGCATCAAATAATGTATCTTTAAGTCCGGTCAACGTCTCTTCAAACGCGGTATAATTATCTTTTAAGGTGGTTGTTATTGTTTCTCTATTTTGATCCGCATCAGATTTGACGTGCTCGCCGAAATCCATTGAAATTGAATCAATCTGTTCTTTGGTTACATCAACGTTTTTCTTGAATTCTTCAAGATGTTCATTAATTACTGCAGATGTAGATTCCTGGAATCCTTGAAGTTGCGATGACAACGCGTTCTTGACTTCATTCCATTTAACTGTTATCTCGTCGCGTACATTTGACAGTCTTTGCGTGAGATCTTCTTCGACTTTTTCGCTTAAAACGATTCGTGGTTCCATAGCTACCAGAATGTCCACTTTACCTGGAATCCGACGTATTAGCCCCTTCTGTTCAAGTGCGATCAAATTACTTTGTATTTCTGGAAGAGGGTCTCCTGTATAAAGAACTAATTCCTCTAATGTTTTCGCTCCTAAACCAACGATTGTTTCGTAAATTTTTCTTTCAATTTCATTGAGCCCGATTAATTCGTACACTTCTTCTGCATTAAGCATTATCCAATCTCCTCTTATTTGCTCATTTCTCGTGAAATTTCATCAATTGATTTCTTAGCATCATTAAAATCTGTTTGAACTGGTTTCTTCAGGCGATCTAGTTCCTTACCGATCCGTTCCACACTATTAGAAAGTTCCCGTAAGGATCGTGTCAATGAATTTAATTCTTCTTTCAATTTGTCTTTATCTTCATTTATTGCTGATGAATAAGTGTTTGTTAGATCTGTAAGTTCTTTCTTCGTCCCCTCTTTTTGCCCCTCAAGTGTCTTGGACACATTTTGACTCATTTCGGTGTTAAATCTATCCAGTTTTTCGGTCTCAGCTAGAAGAACATCCAAGAGTCCCTTCTTAGAATCTTCAGCTAAAGATGTCAATTTAGAGATGGTGTCTTCTAATTGAGAATTCAATTTTTCCTTTGTTGTGTCCTGCATGTTTGCATTTGCCGTGGTTATACTATTAATCCACTGAGAAACCTGTTCTTTCATCATATCGCTATGTTCTCTGGTGGCGTCGCTATGTTCCTTTGTAGCTTCATTATTCTCTTTTAGTGCATTACTATGGCTTTCGGAGATAGTCTTTAGCTGAATTCTAGTGCTGTCATTAATATCTTTGTTTATTGTATTTACTGTAGTATTCATAGCATCATCACTATTTTTAAAGCGGTCATTAATTTTCTCTTTGATCACTGTTAGCGCTTTAGATACATCTGTAACTGTTCCATTCAAAGCATTTGTAAGATTGTCATTATGAGTTGTCGTTTCCGATTTGTAATTCTCCGAAATACTTGTTAATTCCTGAGCAACAGTTTTTTCTAACTCTTCGGTAGCGTTTATGAAATTATTTTTATGAGAATCCAAGGATTCTGTCATATTTGTCTGTAGATCGGTTGTTGTCGCTTCATGGGTTTGTTTTTGTTCGTTTAATGAGTTAAGCGTATTTTCTTTGAGCCCATTCATTTTAAGTTTAAAATCTTCCATGGCTTTCATTAGGAATTCTTCAGTTTCTGCCTTAATCTTCTCTACGTTATTTTTGTGGGCTGAAAGAGTGTTATCTACTATTGTTATGAAGTCCCCTTCATAAGATTCGCAGACTTCTGCTACTGTAGCAATATTTTCTAAAAAGGCTGTTCGCATTTGCGAGTTTAGGTCGTGAATTAGTTCCTCGATCCGTGTTAAGATATCTTTAATGCCTGTTTGCATCTGATCTTGGGTAACTTCAATTGTACCTTCAATATTTTCAAGACTTTTAACCAACTTTTCACTGAAAGCTAATTCAAGTTCTTCTTTCTTTTCGGCAAATTGCTGTTCTTGAAAACTCATTAACTCAAAGGCTTTTTTCATCATGCCGGTTTCTAATTGGGTTTTCACTTCACCTATTTTTGTTTCGAGAATATCTGAGAGAAGGCTCTCCACTCCAGCAATAACTTCATTATATGTTTCCTTATGTGTTTCAAAAGTTTGTGATGAGTCTGCTTTTGTCTTTTCAATACTTGTAGAAAACTGAGATCGCTCGTTTTCAAGAAGACTTTGCAGAAGTTCTTTGATAGAATCTGCTTGCTGCATAAGTATGTTTATAGATTCCATAATCAGAGTACTCGATGCATTTTTTTTGCCTTCAAGCATCTCTGAAAACTGAACAGATTTCGCCTCTAACTCGTTTATCAAGTTTTCTCGCGTATCATTAAAATTAGTCGAAAGTTCTGTGTATTTTTGCGTCAATTGTGTGCTTATTCCTTCGTCATGATTCTTGAGGAGTTCTGTAGAAGTCTCATTAACATTCTGAAGTATATCTACTATTTTTTGATGGAGTTGGTCATTAATTTGATTCTGTGTAGTTAGAAATTCACCAAATTTCTCTGTTGCTTCTTGTACCATCCCTTGTGAATCATTTTTCATCTTTGTAACATTTTCATCGAAAAACGTAAGTCCTGCCTGTTCTTCTTTTAGTGCAGCGGTAAATTGACTGGTAACATCATCTATCTGGGGCATGAATTTGAGTTCTTTAAGGATTCCTTTTAGTTCTTCAACCTCTTTAGATATTTCTGAAATTATGGCTGTTTTTGCGTCATCTAGTTTTAGCGCGATCTCCTCTTGCATAGTAGAATTTTGCTTCTTTAAATTCTCTTGGATCTCCTTTGCGTCTTCTTCTATCTTATTTTCGCCTTCCTGAAAAACCTTTTCTCCAGTTGATTTGATTTCTTCATATCCCGACGAGAGTGTCGAATTAAATTCACCAAATTGCTCCTCAAAGGACTTCGAAATTTTATCAAGATCTTTTCTAATCGATTCCAACCTTGTTAGGGCATTTTCTACCTTTGACATTTTCTAATTCTCCTTCTTAGGTTCTATAACTATTTTTTTTGCAAGTTTATCAAACTCTTTTCGATATAATTCATTGTTTATGGATTCTCGAGCCTTTTGACAAACTTTTTTTGCTCTTGCCCCCTCATTCGCTGTCTTGTAAAGTGAATAAGCACGCCTATAAAATAAGCGAGTAAAAGCGTCAAATGACTCTGCAGCGTATACATCTCCAGCTTCCTCATATAACATTGCAGCGTTCCTCGACAACGCGTTCCTTTTCCACTCGCTTCCTATTTTATCATAAAGCCTTGAACCATTTGCAAGAAACTTGCGTGCATAATAGGGTTTTTTAGCCTTTGAAAATCTCTTGGCCATCTCATCACATAAAAGAGCTGCACGTTCAAAATCCTCTATTTTTTCAAAAATTTCTGTGGCATTTGAGAAAAGCACAAAGGCTTCATAAAACATTTCATGTTCCATTAAAGCTTCACCCATGGTGCTATAAGATTCTGCAATTTCTGTAAGAATCGGCGTTTCACGTTGGGCGAAAGCAATATTAGTCAATTCATCTAATTTCTCCTTAATCGGAGTATCTGGTCTTTTTCCTGCACCTATTGATTCTTTAAACAAATCCAAAAGTATATTTGCTCTTCCAAAGATATTCAATCGTTCAGATGTTCTCTTTAATGTTTGAAAAAGAAATTTAGATGAAAAATAGACGAAGGTATTTTCTACCACTAGAAGTTGTTTTTCTTGCAGATCATTCAAGATAGTACTTATATCGTTTTTTAAATCAGAAGTAGCTTCTAGTTCTGACAAAGTATCTAAATTTTCTTTTCGTGAGGCAATATTTTCAAGTATTTTAAGTTCCTCATCATGTAAATCAAATATATCAACTATATTTTCATTTAGAATTGCATCTTTGCATTTATTCCAGACATTTTCTTCTATTGATGCGTTTTCTCTGTTTTCATAGAGATAACTAGTCGCTAAAGTTAGAACAAAGGGGACTCCTCTTCCTGCTCGAATAAGTTTTTCTTTCACATCTTTCGAAATAGTTATCTCATTTTTTGTTTCAACTCGTTTTAAAAATATCTCCGCTTCTTTTGAACTCATCTTTCCAAGGGAGAACATTTCAAGATTTGATTCCAAGTTCTGTGAAGGGATATATTTCATAAACTCATCAGTAATGGAAAATATAATTATAATATTGTATTTTTTTTCTTTCAATTCTTTTAAAATTTCAATCAAAATATGATAAGCGTTTTCAAAATCTCTAATTGCAAAAAATTCCGTATCATCGACTAGAAACATAGCCCAGGTTTTTTGCGACTCCAGTTTTTCCTGAACATCGTCTAATCCTCGAAAAAATTCATCAATATACTCTGAGAGTACTTCAGATGTTGTAGTCGTTCCTTTAGGTAGCGGAAGCATATCAAAATCTGCTTTCTTCGAAAAACGTTTTTTCTTTTCGGGCACGAGAGCTACTATTTGACTTTTTAAGTCAGCAAAAAAACTCTCGACGGTTCCTGGGGTGATTGTTTTATAAATAGTCTGGAAACGCTCTATCTGCGCTAACTCCTGAAATTTCATCAACGTAAGACTCTTACCCATACCCCTCTCACTACTAAGAATACCTCCTCGTTTTTCTTCGCTTCCTGTCTTAATTTTTGTTAAAAAGTCTCTAAATCGATTTATTTCGTCTGTTCTTCCTGTGAATAACTCAATATTGGATATTATGGCGTTTTCCATATTATCTCTCCACCATTTCCTATACTTACATACCTAGGACTTTCATTCATTCATCACATAATAATTTCATGATTGATTATTATTAGCATGCTGTCGCGCGCGATAAACTCACCAAAATGGTATATATGCTCATCGCTATAATGTATTCAATTGTTTTTCCGTAGGCTTCAATGAAACCTAAATATGCTTTTACAATTAGTTTGCCACTTCAAATCACTTAGGAGGCATATTTCATGGTTCAAATTAAAGGCATAAACGTACCCGTCGTTACTCCTTTCAAAAACAATGAAATAAATGAGGACGGTTTCAGAACCATAATCAACTATTTGATAGAAAATAAAGTTCACGGTATTATCCCATGTGGGTCAACTGGCGAAACAATCAACCTTAGAATGGATGAACGAAAAAAAGTTGCTGAAATAGCAATTGATGAGGCAAGTGGACGCATATCCGTTATTGTCGGTACTGGTGATAGTTCTACCGATCGTGCAATTGAATTAACAGAGCATGCCGCTGATATTGGTGCTGATGCTGTCCTATTGGTTACCCCTTTTTACTTCAAGCCCAGTCAAGAAGCGATCTATGAATACTTTTCTGCAATTGTATCAACTATTGACATCCCTATTCTCCTCTATATGGTTCCTAAGTTTACTGGTGGCGTAGAAATTGATCCTCAAACTGTGGTGCGTCTACAAGAATACTCAAACATCATAGGAATAAAAATGAGCATAACGGATATCAGAAAAATCTCCACAATGATAAATATCGCATCAAATGAAAGTTTTAACGTGTTTGCTGGAAGTGGAAGTGCTATTTTTGCAACATTGATGCTTGGAGGAATAGGTGCCGTACCAGCTACAGGAAATATTGCAACGAGGATGATAGCAGATATTTATGGTTCCTTTGTTCAAAACGACTTCGAAAAAGCAAGAGAGTTACAATTGAAAATATTACCTCTTGACAACTTTCTTACTGGTCCAAATGGTCATGGAATCCCTGCAATCAAAGTAGGTATGGACATGTTAGATTTAGATCTTCAAGCAGGCATCCCTCGAAGTCCGTTACTTCCAATAACTGATAAAGTTAAAAATGAGTTAGGAAACATTCTCCATTCTATAGGTCTGATAGAAAACCAATAATCTTTCGAACCGTTATTTCCGCAACTTTAAAATGAAGCCTCATCATTGTATAATATTAAGGTAATACACCCATTATGACGTTTGTAGTTTCCAATTTGCTACATCTTGTGAGCGCAACTTAGGTGAACTAATCGTGTCTCAGAGTCAAGTACCAACTCGGATCCTTATGTTTACGTCCCCAGATTGTGCTTATTGTCCTTCAGTTGAGAAACTTTTACAGCGCACAATAGGTTTTGGAAGTGTAGCATTTGCTCACGTCTCTACAATAGATATTAATGAGAATCCTGAGCTAAAGACAAGGTATAAAATTAAATCACTGCCCACTTTGATAATAAATGATGAAAAGGTTCTTAGCGGTCAGATCACCGAGGGCGAAGTTCAGAATGTGCTCTGGAACAAATTGGTTACCACGATTTTAGAACGCGAAAAATCGTATGATATGCGAAAAGAAACTATGCTAGCAATCACAACCAATACACTTTCTTCAGCGCTCGAACTTCAACTTGTTCGACCAAGCATTGGAGACTATACTCATATTGGAGCACTGCAGAAAACAACTTTTTCAATATTAGGGTTAGATGTTTTAGCAACACGCTTATTTTATGAAGCAGGTAAAGATTTAGGCTTATATGGTGCAGATTCTCACCTCCTCTTAAGTTTAAATCCTAAAATCGGAGCTGAAATCAGATCTATCGAAAAACGCTTTAAGCACGTGATCGACGGGATACGTATTTTCTTTAATAGACAAACCAGTAATCTCCCCACGTATTTCAGCGATAGAGTTGATATAGTTAGCCTAGAGGATGATGAAGCCGTGATCCGTGTCTATGAAACTGCATCTTCTACACAAGCTATGGACATTGGTGAACCTCTTTGTCATTTCACTGCTGGCGAAATGGCTGGCATGATCGAAGCGTTACTTGCAGAAAGTGTTACAGTTCGAGAAACGGCATGTTGGGGTACTGGAAACCCATATTGCGAGTTTTACATAAAACTTGCTGGAGAAAAAGAGAAGCCTTATCCTTTACCAAAAAAACGAAAAGATAGACCTGAAAGATTTAAGCAACTGATTGATCGCTCAATGCGTCTTGCTTATGATTCTATCTTCATGAAAAGAAAAATGCGTCCAAATACAGGAGATTACCTGCACCTTGGGGTGCTCCAACAACAACTTACATCACTTAAACTCTCTGATCCGTTTACAGGAAGTTTACTTTACGCAGCAGGACACCAACAAGGTTTAAATAGCCCTGAAATTGAATTTATTAACCGAATTAAAAATAAATCTGCTGAAATTGGAGATATGGAGTTCTTAGAGGCTTTGAAAGTCTTACGAAACTTCTACAATCACCCAAGCTCATTTCTATCACGTGAACATGGCAAGGTTCGTTCACGAAATTTACGAAAAGAAAGTGCTTCGCTTATAATCTATGAACTCGCTTCTGCTACTGCAACTCCAAATGCTGGGGTTAATTTTTGTGATTTCGAAACCGGTAAAATTGCTGGTCTTTTTGAACGATTAACTGGACAAAATATTGTTGCCAACGAATCAAAATGCTGGGGTTTAGGTAATAATTTTTGTGAATTTGACGTCAGCAAAGTGGACTGAAATTCTTATCCTTTAGACAATTTTAATCCTATAGACCGTGATTTCTGATAAATACGCAACTATTTTTGATGATTAAATTCTTAAGTGCACGCCTTAATCATTTCACTATATTTCATCACAATTATCTTGTAGCTTGAGGTGAATGTCATTGACAGAAGGTGAAACTAAAGATGTCTACATAAGCCCATTCATTCAGCAAATCACTGGTGAGGTTAATTTACCACAAAAAGTCTACATTTTTGACACAACTCTCCGTGATGGAGAGCAAACTCCTGGTGTTGCACTTACAATTGAAGAAAAAATACAGATTGCATTAGCTTTGGATGAACTTGGTGTAGATGTTATCGAAGCAGGAATGCCTGTTGTAAGTTCTGGTGAAAGAGAATCCGTTAGAAGAATAAAGCAATTAGGTCTAAATGCCGAGATTGCTGGATTGGCACGTACAAGATCTTCGGATTTGGACGCGCTTCAAGAATGCGAATTAGATGTTGCACACGTTTTCATAGCTACATCTGACTTGCATCTTCAGTATAAACTACACATGACCCAACAACAAGTTATTGAAGAGATTGTTAACTCAATAACTTATGCGCAGGAATTAGGATTTAAAGGAATTGAATATAGCGCTGAAGACGCTACTCGTACTGATCTTGACTTTCTGGTGAAAGCTTATACGACTGCCGTGTCTGCCGGTGCTGACCGAATTAATATCCCCGACACTGTCGGAACAATTATACCACGTGCTTACGGAGCCCTTACAAAAACCCTTACTGAGGCTATTAGAGCAATAAATAAAGATGTCAGAATCAGTTTGCATTGCCATAATGATTTCGGTCTCGCTGTAGCGAATTCCCTTGCAGGAATTGAAGTCGGTGCGAATCAGGTTCACGTCACAGTAAATGGTATCGGTGAACGGGCCGGTAACGCCTCACTTGAAGAAATTGTCATGTCCCTTTATGCGTTGTATGGAGTTCCTACGAATATTAAATTAAAACAGCTCTATAAAACGTCGAAACTGGTTGAAAAACTAACTCAAGTACCGATTTCTCCTTGCCAACCCTTCATGGGCGATAATACCTTCCGTCATGAGAGCGGCATACATGCACATGCTGCACTAGCACATCCACGAACATACGAACCTATTACCCCTGAACTCATTGGAAAACGAAAGGATAGTGAAATTGCAGTTAAAGGCGTTGTAATTGGAAAGCATTCTGGAGCGCATTCTATTCAGGAGAAACTAAAAACATTCGGCATAGAAACAACTCGCGAGCAAACAACTGAAATTCTCGAACGAATAAAAGAAATTGGGGATAAAGGAAAGCGAGTTACAGATTTCCATTTAAGAACTATAGCAGAATCTGTCACTGGAAAAATTGCTGAGCCAGTTCTTGACTTAAAGGAGTTAACTGTTGTCACAGGCTTGCATATCACACCATCAGCTACAGTAAAATTACGGATTAAGCAAAATAGTTCATTTATCGAAAAAGTAGCCTCTGATATCGGAGTTGGCCCGGTTGATGCTGCGTGTAATGCACTTCAAGCAGCGTTTAAGGATATTGTTAAAGATTTTGGCGATATTCAACTAGAAAAATTTAGTATGGATGCAATAGAAGCAGATACTGATGCTTTCGCCACAGTTCACGTTAGAGTTTCTGATGAACAGGGCTTTGTGACGGATGCAAGCGCATCAAAAGAAGACATCGTTGTAGCTAGTATTGAAGCTCTTGTCAACGGTTTTAATCGCCTCTTATATATGCGACGTGAAAGTTAAAAAGAAAAAATAAAGTTCCTTAAAAAAAGAAAAAATTGAATGGGTTTTTTGTATCTCACTTTTCTTCGGGTGGTGGCTTTTTACTAGTTTTTTTAGAACTTGCTTTAGTTTCCTTTGGTGGTACTTTTTTAAGTTCATCTTCCATTTCTGCAACGTCTTCAGCGTCCTCAGGTAACTCCTCTGGAACTTCTTCTATCGTTTCCATCGCATATTTCTCGCGTTGCTTTTTCTTTTGACGTTTGGTCCATACAAGTGGAACTACAACCATCACTACGGCTAGCCCAATCATGAAGTACAGGTTCAGTGCATAGGTGCCGGTAAGATTGAGCCATTGAGGAACGGCAACACCTATAGTAAGTCCTGCGGCTGTCGCTGCACCGGTGCCGGCTGCGGCCACACCAAAATTGAGTAACCCTGCTTCGGTTAAGACCGTCATGACATCGGCGGCTTCCCCTTGTCCTGTGCCTAGGGCTGATGCCAGTTTTGAGACCACGTTTTTCTTTGCTTCCGCGAGGATGCCAATCGCTTTCGTACTGGATGATTTCAGCGCGTTGCGATATTCACGTATGAGGTCCGCTGTGAGTAATCCACACCCAGGGCATACCTCAGGTGCTGACCACTTTGCCGCACATTTCGGACAATTTGCCATGCGCCGGACTTTATTCTTAATTGCTCGTGCGAGCTTTGATAGAATCCTATTTCTCGCTTCTGAGGACAATTTACCTGCTGCAAAGTTCTGCAAACTGCCTGTTGCACCAAATAGTGATCCCGGACCCAGTGAAGCGGCTGAGGGTACACCACTCATAAATGAGGGAAATACTCCTCCTAGCTGTAATCCTGTAGCAACTACAGCCACACCCGCAACTGCTGTCACACCGACGGTTGCCTGTCCTGCGGGAGTACTTAACTGTTTACTTAGTTTGTCAGTAGCTGAAGTGTCTGTCTTTTCACCGGTTTCGGGATCTATAGTATACCAGTCCTGCACATTGACATCAACCGCCATCTCTGCGACTTCTTCTTCTACTGCCTGCATTGTAGACATTTGTTCGGCTTGGGCACTAGCACTCGGTGGAGAACCTCCAACTGCATATGTGATGTAAACCGTTATTTCAAGGAAACCTGTGTAAATCGGATCCGGTACACTGTATCCTGCAGCTTCAGCTTCAGCTACCACATCTAGAGTTTGATCGTATACAACTGTATCAGGAGTGTTGGCTGGAAATGTTTGATCGACGATATAATTACCTTCTGCTGGATATCGGTAAATCGATCCTAATCCTGACACGAGTTCTACGGTCGCATAAAAGTCCTGTACATAGACGGCTTGTGGTCCAGTTCCTGCTACTATCCTGATGTTTAGTGGTTCAAGTCTGCCCTCATCCGTTATGTCGAGTCTAAATTCACCAGCGGTTACACCTGTCCCTGCAACTAGTTCATCGTTAAAGTAGAGATAATATCTGAAAGGTGGTACAGTTGTATCCTGAGACGCTGCTGGTGTCGTAGCAACTAAGAGAAGCATTAATCCTAGAAATCCGAAGAATAAATAGCGTGATATTACACCTCTATTTCGTTTTGACATAGGACATCTCCTTTTTCTAGTATTACTTATTTCTTTGATAGTCTTCTTACCTTTATTTCTTTTTCTTCTTTGTAAAAAAGTGTTTAGTATTGTATATTTTTAGGAAAGCAATAAGGGGTTTTGTTGCTTATACTTGCATATTGAAAGAAGATGTCGTGACAAAAAGTATTGAAGCCCTTATCAATCTCAATCGCTTGTCGTCAAGCTACGAGTAGAGCAAATAAAGAAAAAAGAAAATTCCTTAAAAAAAGAAAAAATTGAATGGGTTTTTTGTATCTCACTTTTCTTCGGGTGGTGGCTTTTTACTAGTTTTTTTAGAACTTGCTTTAGTTTCCTTTGGTGGTACTTTTTTAAGTTCATCTTCCATTTCTGCAACGTCTTCAGCGTCCTCAGGTAACTCCTCTGGAACTTCTTCTATCGTTTCCATCGCATATTTCTCGCGTTGCTTTTTCTTTTGACGTTTGGTCCATACAAGTGGAACTACAACCATCACTACGGCTAGCCCAATCATGAAGTACAGGTTCAGTGCATAGGTGCCGGTAAGATTGAGCCATTGAGGAACGGCAACACCTATAGTAAGTCCTGCGGCTGTCGCTGCACCGGTGCCGGCTGCGGCCACACCAAAATTGAGTAACCCTGCTTCGGTTAAGACCGTCATGACATCGGCGGCTTCCCCTTGTCCTGTGCCTAGGGCTGATGCCAGTTTTGAGACCACGTTTTTCTTTGCTTCCGCGAGGATGCCAATCGCTTTCGTACTGGATGATTTCAGCGCGTTGCGATATTCACGTATGAGGTCCGCTGTGAGTAATCCACACCCAGGGCATACCTCAGGTGCTGACCACTTTGCCGCACATTTCGGACAATTTGCCATGCGCCGGACTTTATTCTTAATTGCTCGTGCGAGCTTTGATAGAATCCTATTTCTCGCTTCTGAGGACAATTTACCTGCTGCAAAGTTCTGCAAACTGCCTGTTGCACCAAATAGTGATCCCGGACCCAGTGAAGCGGCTGAGGGTACACCACTCATAAATGAGGGAAATACTCCTCCTAGCTGTAATCCTGTAGCAACTACAGCCACACCCGCAACTGCTGTCACACCGACGGTTGCCTGTCCTGCGGGAGTACTTAACTGGTCTCTTAATCGTTCGGTAGATGATGTATCTCTCCGTTCGCCATCTTCATATATATACCAGTCCTGGACATTCACTTGAACGTCATCTTGTGCTACTGTGTAGCCTTCTGCATCTACCTGCTGTTGCGTTTCATATCCTTCTCCAAAAGATAAGGCAGAACTGTCTAAAGTTTGGGCCGTAGCTGCTGGTGGAGGTCCTCCGACTCGATATCTGATAAATATCGTGAGTTTAAGGAAGCCGGTGTAGATCGGATCTGGCAAGTCGTATCCCAATTCCTCAGCAGTCGCGAGTATGCGTAGGGTTTGGTCATAGATCACTGTATCGGGTGTATTTGCAGGAAGCAGTCGTTTTATAGGATAATTACCTTCTTGTGGATATCTAATTGTTACTCCTGTTCCCTCTATAAGTTCTACTGTCGCATAAAAGTCATGTACATAGACTTGTTGTGCCCCTGTTCCGGCTAAAATCTTAATGTTGACTGGCTCAAACCTGCCGTCATCTTCAAGATCTAATTTAAACTGTTCAGCAGGAACATTTGTTCCCGCTACCAATTGATCGTTTAGATAAAGATACCATCTGACAGTTTCTGCTTGCGTTGTTTGCTGAGACATAACTGGTGTCGTGGCGAATAAAAGGAGTGCGAAGCCTATAAACCCAAAGAAGAGAACGCGAGACAATAAATCTCTATTTCGCTTTAACATAGGAGATCTCCTTTTTTAGTATTGATTATTTTTAAAATAGTCCGTCTTCTCACATATCTCTCTTTCTTTAGTTTTCATAAAGTGTTTGGTACAAAAAATACACAAAATTCCTATGTATTCAGCAGCTTTTATTTCCTACTTGTCGAGTGGTAGTTCACCTGACGTAAAAATACTCCTCATATAACTGATGAAAAGACAATTTACGAAAGTTATCTGCTTTTAAAAGTTAGATAATAGAATTAGCAATCATCTGAAAAACTAAAAGTCAAAAAGAAAAAAGGAAAAAAGAGAGGGAAGATTTTTACTTCTTTGGGACTTCTGCAAGTGGGAATACTTTATTGACTTCTTTTACCATTGCCTTAGCTCTTTCCATACCAGGTTTCCAGTAGTCGTCTATCCACGCTCTCTGTGCAAAGTCCTCGGTGAAGGGAACCCGTTTAAATCCACCAAACCGTTCGATGACCTCTTTGATCATGTCATGTGTCTCGAAAATCGGTTTAAGGAGTTCGCCGCTGCATTTCTCAGGAACAATCGACCATTTCATGACGTTTTCGTTGGTCAATACTGGCTCATACTCTACGATTTCGTATTGCATTTCACCAGCGCCTAGCATTTCCATAGCTTTGATTTGGATTCTTGGGGAGTAGTCTTGGATCAGTTCGTAGCGGTCTTGCCCTACCTTGATGCCTTTCTCTTCTGCAACGCTCCATGGACCAATTGGAGATTGATCTACGAGGTCACAGGCACATGCATCGATTGCGACATAGTCCTTAGTTGCGAGTGTTCCAATGTCTGGTGCAACTGGCAAATCTGCCCATGGGACACAATCACACATTTGGTCGTTGTCAATCAAGTATGTTATGCAACCGACTTTTTCACGGTACTTGGTAAATTCCTTGCCTGGCTCTTGCCATGCATTTAATGTACCCATTGCCGCGTCTGCCATTGCAATTTGATTCATTGGCCAGTACTCGTCACGCCACTTTAGAGCGCTTGTCGCCATGATGATGCAATGCCATTGACAGGTCTGACACATATAGCATTTTTCCCAGTCGATGTCAACAGTATCTGGCTGCACAGTGATAGCATCTACGGGGCAAACACGTGCACACATATCTGCTACGGGGCATCCATTTGATCCCGGACAGTTCTCTTTGATAAGAACAGGCCAGCCCATGTGATCTTCTGGTTCTCCCCACATCGCTAAGTGGCTGTTATACTTGCCTCGTTTTGATTGTGCACCGATACCTAAGTTTTTGATCGCACCACCATATGCCGTCATTGGATGTCCTTTTCCGTGCGTGGTAATTATCATACCGTCGGCTTGGGCAATTCCACGAGCGGTATATGATTCTTTGAGAATATTTCCGTTTGGTATTGGGATAATAACGTCATCTTCCCCAGCAAATCCGTCAGCAATGATTATTGGGCATCCCATTGATGCAGAAGTAAAGCCATGATACGCCGCGGATACTAGTTCAATATATGCATTAACACGGCTGCAACAATGACTATAGGGTTGGCAGGTAGTATCTGTGACGAAGGGTCGTCCGCCCTCAAGTTTTATCATGTCAGCCATAGCCGCAACACATTCTGGTCGCAGTACGTGGGTTCTGCCCCACTCGCCCACATGAATCTTAACTGCAGTGAAGTCGCCCTTGTCTACACATTCATCTAAGCCAGCTTCGTAGAAAAGATCTTTTGCTCTGTAGATCTTCGATTCTACCCAATTTCTTTCTCTTGCTTCGCTAAAATATACTTTTTCTGGAATACATATTCCTCCTTGTTAGATATTGCTTACATCTATTTTTGAGATTGCTCTCTTTTGCCAATTAGGCAAATAGAAGTAAAGTGAGTTAAGTTCGTAGCTTTGTCTTTAAAAGCATTATCAACTAATCAGTTATAATGATAACTACACCAGTAGTTTTAATCAGATAACTTACGAGAACTATCTTTAGTAATTTATCATTAACTAGGGCAATAAATATGATATTTTCGAAGCAATTTGGATTATAATCATGCAAAGGTTAGCTTAGATAGAAAATATGGGGTTTCTAAAATTTAAGGATCATATCTTTCTAGCTTGTCGAAGAGCATCTAAAAATGAAATACACATGAAATAAGATAAAATTATGAAACTAGAATTATATTTTAAGTATGTCTTACTCTTTTTAATTAGATGAGTTTGCCTGAAATGATATTTAAGGTGCATACGGCCAATTCTCTTTAGAATGAACCAAGCGGCTGTTTTTCAGTTGCATAGAAGGGACAAATTATGCAACATCTGGTACATGTGACACATTTATTTCAATTCTGCACATATCGATTAAAATTACTTTTTGATATTGAATGGTGCTTACATAATACATAAAAGAATTTTTTAAAAAATTGTGGCATCCAATAAATCCATTGTAACTCATACCTTTTTTTGATATCTAAGTTGTACTTTAAGAAATTAGTATGTAACCTAATGGGAGGAAGTCTAAGAAGGAGTCTTTAACGCCAAAATACGGGACGTTTAAGATTGTTAGAGCCCCCTATTTTAGTCGAAAATTACAAATTGTAATCATTGTAAACTGGTCCATTCCATTAAGTAAGTTTAACCATGAATTAGGATTCACTTTGCAATTCTATCATTTAAAAGTAACCCGTTTTCGCCCATTTCCATTCAAGAAATATTACGCGCGCGTCAAAAAATAATACCTATGTCGTTCCATATCCAGATATCCCTGTTAGCTATTATTTCCATCAATTTTTGAGAGTTCTCTCTTTTGATCTCTCATTTATCATGAATGTTAATGAAATCTTCTGGTATTGTTCGGTTGAAGCGTTTTTGGTAATTAGATGACGGTTTCAAATGATAAATCTCACAAAAGCTACTGGTCAGCAAGTGCCGCTAGCCGTTTTGCTTCAAGAAGGATGTCGTTATAGAGTTGAGAGTCAATCTTGCGGGCCAATTTTTCTAAAGACGCATTAATTTTTCGACTAATATCATACTCCCCCTTCAAGCATTTGTTACACGCGATGTAAGGCAGAAAAGTAAATGTGTTCAAGGTTTTGATAGCATTATCTTCTTTTGGGTAGTATACAGGGGCGTTTCTCTTAATTAAAGAGATGATTTCGTCATCGTCATTAGTATTATATTGCGTTTTTAAGGCAGTTACATAGCGCTCGGTATTTACAACAATGTGTTTGTTGTATTCTTGAATACAGTGTGAGGGATACCCTAAAATCTTGCCTATTTGGGAATTAGTCATTTTAGGTTTTAGCAGGGATGGAACTTGCTTATCATTGTAGACCCTTAATATGATTGTAGGCTTTTTTATGGCATTCAGCTCAACAAAGAAGGAACGAACTTTGGGTGAAATATTTGTAGCCTCAAGCGAGGGTTGAATTCTTCTAAGTGTAGTGACAGAAGTGCGCAATTTAAACGTTCTAAGGATCTTTCTCATGATTTGTAGATTAGGAAGGAGGCTATCATCTTCGGGTTCGATAGATGCAACATTTTTTTGTCCCGCTAGGACTGCACAAAGAGAAAGTTTATTATGAAGATCTTCAATTCGCAGAATACTTGTAGGGATCTCCTTGATACTATCCCACAGTTTTTTGACGTGATTTAGATCCATAGATGGCATGGCAGCTTCCTTTTCCTGTGAGTGAATGAACTTAACTTTTGAAAACTCACTTTAAGCTTTAAATTTCATTGAAATCACCCCGTCCCTTTAGGATGGGATAATTGACCTTTTTGTAAGACAGTGATGGACAAATTTAATAGAAAGTTATTCATATTGCACATGATGTTGTTAGTTGGCTCTTGGAGGTATCTATTATAAATACTGCGACTGGTTACACAGATGTACAACGCAGGATGTTGATATTGTTATTAGAGAACCATGCACTATTTCTCGACGTTGAATTCCATTTAATGATCCCTGAGAATGCAAAAGGCCAGTTACACTATTTTTACATGCATAAATTACATGTGGGAACAAGAAGCCTTCAAAAAATTCTCCGTACTCTGCAAAAAAAAGGATTAGTGGAACGTAAAGATAAAAAAAGAGGACGATCTTTCGCAATGAGATATCTACTTACCTCTCACGGCAGATTAGTAGGAAATAAATTGCTCAAGGAAGAGAAGGACCCTCCTAAAGTTCTTGCAGAGAGACATATGCGGGTTTTAATAAAATCAGAGGAGGGGTCTGTTAAAGAAGAACCACTTTTCGCGATCTCCCCAAGAGGTGCAATTATCTCGATAAATGATGTAACCATTAAAAAAGAAACTCGGACAGTCCTAGTCAGAAAAGAATACATCCTAGTAAGAAATGATATTGTGATAGTAACAAAACGAGTAAGTGGGGATAGTTGTAAAATTATAATTAAAGGATTGAAAGGGCAAATTGCTCAAGAGATATATGAAAAGGTAAAACGAGTCTGCTTGCTGACTGAGGTTTGTGACGATTTCGAATGCTCTATTCAAACACCACTTTCGGAGGAGTGCTTTTCGTCTATAGCTGGATTAACGCAAGGAGACCGTGCAAGAAAACTATTGGATGAGTGGAAAACTACTATTAAAGGAGTGGAATGCTAGTCAATCATTTTAATTGGGCTGAGACCGATGCGGGACAAAGATCTGAAGCTGTTGGAGGACGACTTGTTAGTCCTATGTTTAGATAATTGCAGTATATATCTGTTTTCGGATGATCGTCACTATACTGATAGTTGCAGATCAAACTTAATAGCCATAGATTCACCAGGAAAGACATCCACTTGGTACGCATGTCGATTAAAAGTGGGATCACGAACTTTTATGCGAATAACAAAACAAGCATGCGCCAAAAAACTATTAGAAGAGCGGCGTGTTATGCGACATCATTCGTTCGTAAGACTTCTAGAACTCACCCCCTTAGGAGAAAAGACTGCAAAACGCTTGAAAGCTGAAAGAAATGATGAATTTCCTGAACCCGAAGAAGATCCCCTCATAAAAGTTCGAGTACGATCGCACAGTCCTCACGCTCAAGAAGAGCCAATACTTGTTATGAAAGAAAAGTGCCTATCCTCATTAATAGCTGTAACCATATTACGAGAAAAAACTGATAACGAAGAATACATAATCACAAAAAGCGATACAATTGTTGTCACAATAAGAGATGCAGAACTTCCCGAAGGAAAGGATCGAAAAGTCTTAGTGAAGGGTATTGAACTAAAACCTTCGCTTTATGAGCGGATCAAAAGATTGGTTCTGATAACGTTAAACGATGAAGACCTTCAATTTAGTTTTGTACCACATACACCGCTTCCTTATGAATTCTCTAACGTAAAAAAGTTAAGAACAAATCTGGCGCAAAAAATGCTCAAACAGTGGAATTGTTTCAAAAAAACGTCTTGTTCGTAATCTGTCAGCATAATCATGTCATAAAAGAATATTTTAAGTATGCTACTACCCATAATCTGTTCATAGAGACACATATAGGCGGATTTTATGACTGATTCCTCAAGTGTTCCTTCAAGGAAGGGGGGTGCCGTGGATCACCCCGAATTGTCGATGATCGGGTGCCTGTGTTCCCGCGTCGGGCTAACTCAACCATCCGTGAGGACAGAAGCTCCGTCCGTAAGGGGGGAGTAGTTCACGACTGATCATTTATCACCATTAGAAGATCAATTTCTTGTTCTTTTACTAGATAATGCAAGCATTTTTCCGCAATTTGACCGCTGGGATATCATTAGCTCAGAACTCCCACGAGGAAAACTAATTTTCTGGTATGCTGGAAAACTTCACATAGGAACAAAAACACTTCTAAAAACAATGCGACGTCTTAACAAAAAAGAGTTAATTAAAAGGCAGGATTGTGTAAGAAGAAGTGCTTCAGTAATGCGATATATACTAACAAAGAAAGGAAAAGAAGTTGCAACTCAAATTAAGACAAGATGCAACGAAGATAGCTGTGTGAAGCCTCCTAAGGATTGCTTCATCAAGGTATTAACAACGATGTACGGATGCGAGGGTATAGAACAGCCACTTTTCTCAATAAAGCAGAAGCAGATAACACCGATTAAAGATGTTACAATGAAAAAAGAATTCACAGAGAGTGCAGAGTTCGTTATTACGCGTGGAGATACTCTTATTGTAACAATAAGAAAGAAACACAAAAAAAGCGACGAGCATGAAATACTCATAAAAGGTCTTGCTTGTGACTTTGAGTTATTTGAGAAGGCAAAACGTTATGCACTTGTTTTTTTGCAGCAGAGAGGTGAATACAATGAAAATCACTTGTCTTATAAATTTGTCTCTCTAATACCTCTCCCGGAGTCATATCTTTCACATAAAAATTCCTTTCAGAAGAAAACTAAGAACATGCTCAAAGAATGGAGAGACCATACCTTAAGTCACCTACAGAAAAAAACGGACTGACAAAAGCACCTTCCCTTTAGAAAGCTGCTGCCAACATCTCGTTGATGTGTGTCACTATATCTTTCCAATTTTGTACCTCTAACACCCTTCCGTTTTTAGCAAGTTGTTTGGCAAACCAAGGTCTGCCCTGCGGGATATAGAACACATTAACTTGATCAAAGAAATTCACAACATCCCTAGGATCTTCCCCATGCGTCCAGACACAATCTGAAATCAAAAACACAATTTTTTTTGGCGCATTTGTGCGTGTAAACTCATCTAAGGAAACTTCTAAAGCCCCTCTGATGTCTGTCAACATTGTGTGGCGAAGTGAGACGATATTAGTAACAACTCTATCAATTTGTCTTTCCTGATTTAATCCTTTTAACAGATACTGATCTGTATTATAAGCAATTACACCAAAGTTGTCATGTTTGCGATTCATTGCATATGAAAGAATAGATGCGATAAGGATAGCTATCTCGATTTTCTCGCCTCTCATCGATTCAGAACAATCAACAAGGAGCATAGCCCCTCTACTAGTTGTTTCTCGTGATCTGACAATAAAATCTTCTTCTTTGGGATATACCTCTTGTACTAGATTTTCAATTGTACGCTCAATATCGAGATCGTCATCTCCATTAAACTTGTGAGGTCGTAAACGTCCTTCACGTCTTCCAAAAGGAGTAGCTCTAAGTGCACGCTTTAGAGCAACTTGCAATGATAATACTCTTGCCAATTGTTTCATATATTCCCTTGGTTGTCGTTTATGATATTCTATCCCGTCTGATGCGCTGTGAGTCGGGTGTGAATCGAATGTCACAAGATTTTTTGCGTTCAATCCTGCAGGATGAGCCTCTCCAGAGACATTTTCAGAGGTCTTTTCAAGAGGAATTGGATATGCTGTACCTTCTATTTCTTCTGGAATTGCAACATTGATTTCTTCCATATCATCTTCTTCATCTTCGGGTGCTTGACTTTTTTTTTCAGGAAATAATTCTTTTTCTAATTCATCTTCTTCGCGATGTTCTTCTTTTTTTTCATCTCCTTCTCCTGGTCCTTCTGTGTCAATTTCACTTTGAAGTTCCTCAAAAATTGAGGAGATTATCTCGTAAATTATTTCCTCTTCTGATTTGTTCGATGTAGGGGCTGGCCAAATTTTTAAGCGTAAGGAAACGATAGCAGCGTCGAGTAAATCTTCAAAGGTGTAGTTATCTTTTGCCCCATTCATTATCAACTGAATAAAATCGATTGCACCTCTTATACTTGCACCTGCTTTTAGATCTGGATGTTTTCTACTTCTTTGTATGATTTCAACTGCTAGATCAATTAGCCATTCATCTTTGCATTGCGTGTTAACTTTAACTATTTGTATTTCTTCTTCTTTGGACTGATATAACATTTTTAGACTTACGAACCGATCTAAAACCCCTCGGCTAATGCGCGAGACTCCAATATCGTCCAAGGGGTTTTGAGTCGCCACCACCGAGAAATTTGCATTAGCATTTACGTTTCCATAACGCGGAATATCCATTGTCTTTTCACTAAGTGAAACAAGTAACACATTAAGTGTTTCAGGCGGTGCTCTATTGATTTCCTCTATGTAAAGTATACCTCCCTCTTCCATGGCTTTAGCCAATGGACCTTTTCGAAAATTCTCTTTTTTATAACCTGTCTGCAATACTGCTGAGGGATCAAAATGTCCGATCAACTTGGGTACGGTCAAATCTTCATTGCCTTCTACGAAATAAAATGGGACATCTAAAATTTCGCTAAAATTCCTAAGTATGGTTGTTTTTGAAGTTCCTGGTGCCCCCTCAAGAAGAACTGCCTTATCGGCAGCTAATGCACTTAATATAAGGCGAATTTCTTTTCGTCTTCCTACGATTTGTGCACAAACTCTACCGAATACGTCATTTACGTCAATGTCCATAAGCGCAACACCAACTGCTGTAATTTTGTTTAGATGCCACAAAGCGCTACTATATAATAATCTCTAAAAGGTAACGACTTCTAAATTTTCTTTTAAGTGAATTGATTAATCATGCTATCTGAGGAAATATTCACTTTAAAATTGTTTGCTTTCGTGTATGAACTAAAATGATACTACACATATGACTTCCTCTTTTTGAAACTTCCTTTGGTCGCTAATCACTCATTCACCCGTTGTTCTCCAGTTGTATCTTTTTTGAAATCTCTATACTACTCACAGATAACTTTTTACCTGCTGCGGGTTCTGAGACTGCTTGTAAGCATATAAAACTGTAAAAAACAGTATATTTAAAAACTGCGGGGAATGTTGCATAGTATATATAAGCCAATCATTATGTCATATTGCTTCTAAAAATAAAACACGAGGTAATAGAAATGCCTAAAGTTAAAGTGTCGATAGCTAAAGCAGATAATTATGAAGAGGCGCAAACCGGTATCCGAGCTGTGATGGAGCCTTTAGGAGGCTTTGGTGCATTTATCAAGGACGGTCAGAGCGTCTGGCTCAAACCTAATATGGTGCGTCCACTACCAAACGTTCCTGCGCTTACAGATGCGCGCTTCATGGCGGCTCTAATTAGAGAAATAAAAGAACAAACAGATCCCTCCAGAATTGTCGTTGCAGATGCACCCTACAGAGGATATCCTGGGGTGAAGGCCTTTAATTTTGAGGGAGAGTACAGCGGTTTAAAGATGAAAGAGACGTGTGAAAAGGAAGGTGCCGAGGTCATTTACCTGGATGAATACAAATGGGAGAAGGTCGAAATCCCAAGTGCCAAAGTACTTAAGGAAGCCGAGTTTTCCAAACTTCGCAACGAGGTAGATGTCATTATCAACGTTCCTAAACTGAAGACCCATGTGCAACCAGGTATCACCGTAGCGCTAAAGAATTGGCATGGTTTCATCAGTTGGCCTTATCGCAGATTATGGCATGCAGATAACCTCAGCCAGAAGTTGGTTGATATATTCAAAGGTCCTGGTGCGATGCCTGCTTTGAACATAGTAGATGGTATAATCGGTGTTCATGAATTTGGTCCATCAATTGCAGGCCTACCTTATGATTCAAAGACGATAATAGCCAGTCCAGATCCCGTTGCAACCGATGCAGTCGCATCTTACATGATGGGCTGGGATGACCCGTTTCAGGTGGAAATGGTTAGAATTGGTCACTACGATGGTGTTGGCGTTGGAGATCTTAATGAAATTGAGATTGTTGGAGAGCCAATTTTTCAATTTGAAGATTGGATTCGTCCCAATATGGATCTCATCGCAGTATATCCTAATGTCAATGTAATAGTTGGTGGTCTTTGTGCTGGATGCAAATCGCGAGTAAAATTTGCGATGGAAAACATTTTGAAACGAGGACTTTGGGAAGAATACTTCGAGAAGCACGGCCCCCTTACAATAGTATGTGGAGTTGGCGCACGTTTGCCAGAGCCAAGCGAAGATGTGTGGTACGTAGGGGATTGCACACAATTTGGTCAGAAATGGGACGAAGAGGGAAATCCACGATTTGCCTGGGATGAAGAAACGGTTGCAGAACGTAGAAAGTTACTCGAAGATCCTAAAGCGGTATGGTTTAGAGGCTGCCCCGTATGGTTCACGGCTCTCTCGGATGAAATCAAAGAACGAGTAAGGAAAGCAGCAGAAGCAGAAGCCTAACTCTCTTTTTTGCTACATTACCCTCTTTTTTATTTCATATTTTTCAACTATCGATCCCAAGGTTTAATCCCAGTAATGGCATCCTTAGTAAAGTCGAATACAGTTGATTTTTCCTTTCCGTCAGTTATGACTAATTGTTTATCTTCAGTTATTTCCCCAACAACTGCCGCTGCAATATTCTGTTTCTTAAAAATAGTTAACGCTTGTTTTGCCAAGTTTGGGTGCGTTGTAAGTAAATAACCGAACCCTGGGTTGACTCTCAGCCAATCTTCTAAAGAGATCGAATCTGGCTTTGGAACGTTCCTGACATCCACCAGTGCCCCAGTCCCCGCTACTTCAAGCATCATTCCTAATGTTCCTATAATCCCAGGCATGCTCACATCTTTACAAGAGGTAGCTAACTTGAGATGTGCAATAGTTGTAATCGTCTCAAAATTCTTTCGAACGACATCTGGATCTTTAAATGAAGTATTATCAAAGCCAGTAAAGAGTGTTTCCTTTCCATCTGTATCGATGGTTACAATAAGAACATCACCAGGTCTTGAACCATGAGAATACAGAATTTCATCTTTTTTTGCTGCACCAATCGTTGAACAATCAAGTGAGGGACTCGGGGCGTCCGGAATGATATGTCCTCCTAATATTGGACATCTAAATATCTCTGATCCCTTCTTAAGACCGTGCATAATTTCTGCTAACGTTTCCTCGTTGTTAAAACTGATGACGCTTAAGAAGCCAAGTGGCTTACCACCCATAGCATAGATGTCCTTCACGTTAACTACAACACAAAAATATCCGGCATCTCTTGGATGTTTTTCAACAAACTGAGATCGCATGGCATCGTTCGTAAAAAGTACAACGTCATTTTGTCCGAGTTCTCGCAAATTTATTGCAGCAGAATCTTCTCCGTATGCTTCAAGCACGTAATTATTCTTTAACTTAGAGCCTAGAATCTCTGTTATTTTTTGAATTGGTTTTTTGCGTATAATACCCTCATTAAGCCTAAGATTCTTCGCTAATTCGTCCAAGTCAGTCATATTTGTTAACTCCCTGAGATCTTATGGGAAATTTCGTTTTTTATAGGATATCTAACTCTCTTTTCTCTTGTGGCTCTTTCTTACGAAAGATTCATAAAGCTGATGTTAGGGATAGGATGTGCTCTAAAGGAGGAAACGCCTATTCGGATCAAAATCTCTTCAATTTTTATAATTATTCTTCTTTGCGTCTCAGTAGCAGTTCTATGTTTGCCCGTTAAAGCCGATACAAATGCCAACAACTCCTTGTTTGTGACAGGGTTACAAGGAGATTCGAACCTTATCAATAGTTACTATGTGTATGTAAATGATACACACCCCTCTTTTTCAGTAAAAGTTGATGTAAAATGGTGGAAAGGTTCAACTGAATCAAATATGAGGATTACAGTAGAAAAACCTGGTGGAACCCTTTACAAGCAGGAAGAAGTGTCATATGGGACTACAGGTCTTATTGAACTATTAGTTAAAGCAAAGCAAGTTGGGGTATGGGAGGTAAGAATTGAATGCCTAAAAGCAGCTCCAGGTGACTTATTAGTCGGATATTCGCTTAATGTCCCTGAATTGGACGGAAAAATATGGGCTGATGATCTTTGGATTTCTAATGAAGAAGGAGATGCTTTTGAATACTGGTTGGAAGTACATCGCTTCCTTGAAGGAAAAAGTTTTACACTAAATGTATTAAATGTAGATAGTCAAGGAAGAGTAGATTTACTCTTTCCAACAGGAAAATTAGCAGAACGTATGCAAATTCAACCTACTGAAAATGAGTGGAGTGCAACACAAGAAGTTCTCCATGAAGAAGGAGGTTTCTGGAAACTTCGCTTCGATGCTAATTGGCAGGCAGCACACATCACTGTGATAGACCAGAATGAGGATACACTTCGCCTCTTTCTTGCGACACAGAATGATATTCCTCCACGACCGGGCCCTGTATTATTCAATTACGTACAGGAACTAAAACTCACACAGGCAGAGCCATCAAAAATTACACTTGACATTTATAACGGTATCTCTGCCAGTTTTTATGTCATAGTAAGAACGAGCGGAGTAGGATTTACAGCTACTTCGCAAGAGATCTATATCGTGCCTGGTACAAATGTGGTATTTATTGACACATTGTTTTTGCCCTCATCACCTTATGAATGGGGGAATAGGATCCTAAAGATAGATTTAATAGTTCAAAGCACTTACATGGACAGCGTTCTCGTTCCGGTCGATGTACAAATCAACACATCTAATATCATGATAGGTTATGTTTCTCCAACGATAGTAATCTTGGCATTAGCGTCTCAACTGATTGTATATAAGAAAGAAATGGATGAAAGTGGTAAAAAGTTAAGAATCACTCGCTGTGTACTAGGCTTCTTAATGGCCGTCTTTGGGATCACTAATGCCTTTGGATTTGCTATCGCAGATGTAATCGTTCACAGCAGCCTAACATTTGGTGGATACGTAACATTAGTAATCTCAGTAGCCACTACATTGCTTGGCTATCTTTGGCTACATCGCGGACTCACAGATCACTGGGTCTAACGCGACTTCTCTTATTTTTCTTTTCCATCTATAAAAAACGCTTGACTTGAATAAGACGGTTTCTATGGTAGCATCGTGAGATATTTAAGATGACAGTGACATAATCTATTCGTCTAATAGCATACTTAGAAGTTATTATTCATAGTCTTTTAAGAAAAAAGAAAAACAATCTGATGTCATTATTACGCGCGCGAAAAGCCTTTAATGTGTCACCTGATAAGAACGTCATATTAAAAGTTTAAAAGAGAAAGTAGCTATAATTGAAAAACAATATACTCAAAGTTTTGAGTAGGTTAATATCACAATCAGAAAATGAGATGAAGTATTCGGAGGATTAATTTTGGCTAAAATAACAGAAGTAAGATTTCATGGCAGGGGAGGTCAAGGCGTAGTTACTGCTAGCCGACTCCTTGCTAACGCAGCGATTCTTGAAGGAAAGTTTATACAAGCTTTCCCAGAGTTTGGTCCAGAACGAGCAGGGGCGCCAATCAAGGGGTACACACGAATCGGTGATGAAAAATTCACCATAAAATCGGCAATTTATACTCCTGACGTTGTTGCTGTAATCGATCCTACGTTACCAAGACTAGTGCCAGTCACTGAAGGTCTAAAGGAGGGTGGAATTGTTGTCATTAACACTCCTCAAACTCCTGAAACTGTAAAGAGTGAACTTAATGTGCAAGGCACAGTAGCCGCTGTAAATGCAACGAATATTGCTCTAGAAACAATTGGGCGTCCAATTGCAAATACAGCAATCTTAGGTGCACTAGTAAAAGTCACTGATCTAGTAAAACTTGATTCACTTTTTGAGGCACTTCTAGAGATTTTCAAAGGTGGCGTCGGCCAGAAAAATGTTGACGCAATTAAAAGAAGTTATGAGGAGGTTAAAGTTGCATGACCATCCAAGACGAGTACAGGAAAAAGGGTTGGAAAGACTTGCCCCCAGGCGGAATAGTCGATCGACCAGCGACAGCTCTTGATTATAAGACTGGAACGTGGCGAGCATTTCGCCCAATTCGCAACAAAGACAAAAAAATTTGTCAGAATCCCGAAAACTGTTTGATTTGCTGGGCTCTCTGTCCTGATGCAGCAATAAAAAGGGTAGAACCTAACGAACTAGAATTCGATATGGACTATTGTAAGGGCTGCGGAGTTTGTGCCCTTGAATGTCCTCTAAAGGCAATTGAAATGGAACAGGAGGAATAATGGTAAAATGGCAAAAGCTAAAACTCTAGGTATGATGGGTGACTTCGCAGTCGCAGAAGCCGCTAAGTTGTGTAACCCAGATGTGATTGCAGCATATCCAATTACACCTCAAACAATCATTGTTGAGCGACTCTCGGAGTTTGTGGCAGAAGGTGAACTAGATTGCGAGTATATTTGTGTTGAATCAGAACACTCTGCTATGTCTGCGTGCTTTGGTGCGTCAGCAACGGGTGCAAGAGTATTTACTGCCACTGCGTCGCAAGGACTGGCTCTTATGATTGAAATAGTCTATATTGTCGCATCAGCCAGATTTCCAATTGTTATGGCAATTGCTGATCGCGCGCTTTCCGGTCCGATCAACATTCACTGCGATCATAGCGATGCCATGTTGGCACGCGATTCTGGATGGATTCAGTTATTTGCAGAAGATTGTCAAGAAGCGTATGATACCACTATTCAGTCGTTCAAAATTGCTGAAGACAAACGGGTGTCACTCCCAGTAATGCCCTGCTTGGACGGGTTCGTTTTAACGCATTCAATTGAGCCAGTTACAATACTCCCGATCGATGACGAAGAAACACTTGACGGATTCCTACCACTGCGTGACCCGCTTTATAAACTTGACATAGAGGCACCAATCGCTCAAGGACTGTTAGCACTTCCTGATTTCTTTATGGAGATCAAGCGTGGACAGCAGGAAGCTCACTTGAAATCCATAGATGTTGTCAAAGATGTAATTCAGGACTTTGGTGATAGATGGGGTCGTTATTATCCAGTTGTTGAGCCTTACCGAATGGATGATGCTGAAGTAGCAGTTATAACGATAGGATCAGCTACAGGAACCGCAAGAGTTGCCGTCGATGTACTACGAGAGGAAGGTAAAAAGGTCGGACTTGTGAAATTACGTTGTTTCAGACCATTTCCAGAAAAGGACTTACAGGCGGCGCTCAAAAATGTTCAAGCAGTCGGTGTATGTGACAGAGCAATTTCATTTGGAGCTACAGGACCATCTTATGCTGATGTAGCAGGTGCATTGTATGGTAGAGGACCGCTTCTTAAAAACTTCATTATCGGTCTAGGTGGTAAAGATATCACAATTGATACTTTCAGAACAATATATGACAAACTGTATGCTGACTTAGCAAAAGGAGAAGTAGAAGAAAAAGTTGAATGGATAGGAATAAGAGAATGAGGTGAAAAATATGGCAGATTATCCAAATCGTTTGGCAGATTTACCTAAAGAAGAACGTTCAGTCTCATCAGGACATCGACTTTGTACAGGATGTGCAGCAGGCACAGTCGCCCGCCTTGTTGGGAAAGCAGTCCCTGATAAACCGTTGATGTGGGTGAATGCCACGTGCTGTATGGAAGTTGCAACAACGATCTATCCATTCGCAGCTTGGCACATCCCATGGATTCATAACGCTTTCGAAAATGCGGCAGCTACAGCGTCAGGTGTGCGTGCAGGACTTGATGTATTAATGAGGAAAGGTCGAATTCCACAACAGGACACGGAGGTCATTGCCATCGGTGGAGATGGTGGGACCTATGATATCGGTATTCAGGCAGTAAGTGGAGCAATTGAGCGGGGGCATGACTTTGTTTATATCTGTTATGACAACGAAGCTTATATGAACACTGGTATTCAAAGAAGTGGTGCCACAATGCATGCCGCATGGACAACGACATCTCCAGCTGGAGAAGTGGTGCCTGGCAAAAAAGAATTTAAAAAACCGCTTTTGAGGATCGTTGCGGCTCATGGACTAGAATATTGCGCCACCGCGAGTGTATCTCATCCGCTTGACTTTGTCCGAAAGGTTAAGCGTGCAGTTGACGTCAAAGGGCCAGCTTTCGTGCATGTTATTCAGCCGTGCCTGAGAGGGTGGCGGTTCGAGACGTCCCAATCATTCCAAGTAGCGCGGTTAGCTGTTGAATCACGCTTCTTCCCACTTTACGAAGTGTACCATGGATACAAATTCGTCCTTAACTATCCCAATCCAGCGATGTCGAAAGTTCCTATCGAAGATTATCTAAACAAGCAAGGTAGACTAAGACATCTGTTTAGACCAGAGAAAAACCAAGAGATCATTGATGTTATTCAGAACCACGTTGACCTAGAATGGAACAAACTTCTTGAACTTGCTGAATTCTCAGAGAAATCGGCAATCTATTAACCTATACCTTCTTTTTTTATTTCCATTTAAAAACTAATTTTTTCGTTTACTAGTTCTATAGTTTTGAACGGTCTTCTTACAGCATTTCTTTTTTTTAACTTTAAGTACGAAAAGCCTCAAGACAAAATATAAACTTCTGCAAAAAAGAATTCAGTCTATTCCCTTTAATGCTATGATGTTTTTTATATGTATCAAGTGATTAGTTATTCTACAAATTTAAAATCTAATGAAATCAGTAGCAATAGGATGTCATTTCTTGAGCGAGAAAAAAATCAGCGATAAAAGAAGAAAAGAGAAGGCACTTAAAGAATTGAGGAAATTACAAAAAGAAATGATAGATAAATTTTCTACATTGATTACAACAGCATTTGGTTTTGTTGTAGCGTTTGCTTGGAACGGTGCGTTTCAAGCAATCTTCCGTAACATCTTTGGAATAACCAATGAAGTAGTTCCTTCGGTAACATATGCGATAGTTGTGACCGTAATTGCAGTCATTGTAACAATCTGGATAAGCAAGCTAGCTAGAAGATATAAAACGATCGAACAACACATAGTAACAAGTTAAAAAAGACTTGTTATAATTGATTGCATAGAAAAGAAAACGTATTATTGTCAACAAAATCCCTGATAGGAGGCTTTCGATGTGATTACTATAATATCTGGTGGATTGCAAACGACCAAATTTTTAGAAGGGCTTTTACGAGTTATACCGCAAGAAAAACTTGGGATCATAGTTAACACTATGAATAATTTAGAAATTTTAGGATTGGATATCTATCCCGACCTAGAATATTTGTTATTTCTTTTAGCCGGTAAACTGGATATTCGATATTGGGAGACCATCCAAAATGATACTTATAGTTTTATGAACGCCTTATCTTATTTGACGAACAAAGAAGACCTATGGTTTCGTTTTGGCGACACACTCATTACTCAAATCATCTTCCGCGAGCATCTTATGACTAAAGGTGCATTCTTTTCAGAAGCAATCACCATAATTGCCGAAAAACTTGGTATTAAAGCAAGAGTTCTTCCAATGACAGACGCCAAAGTTATTTTCCAAGTGATTACCGATCAAGGGAATTTATCCTTTATGGAATACCGCAATAAGGAACTTCAAGGAATCATAAAAGAAGTAAAAAAGATTGAATACGTTGGGATCGATAAGGCGGAAGTACATCCCAAAATAAAGGATACACTGTCTAACAGTGATGCAATAATCATAGGTCCAAGTAATCCTCCGTTAAACATCGAGCCTATGCTTGCTTTTGAGGAGATTAAAAATACGATTGAAAAATCAGGTGGTAATGTTATTGCGATAAGCCCTGTCTTAGGTGATGAACCGATTGATCAACCTATGAGGAGGCTTATGGAGGAAGCCCTAGGAATTGGTACATCAATTCTCGATATTGTTGAACATTATCCAGGTCTCATAGATACACTAATTATAGATGAATCTGACGAAGAGCATAAAGAAAAACTTGAGGAGATGGGCATGGAGGTAATCGTAACAACGGTCAAACTTAGTTCCCAAGAAAATAGAATAAAGTTAGCTGAAATCGTCTCAAAACTACTGGAAACTTAGCGATCTATGACGCCAATTTGTTAGAAACGGTATGGATGATTAGAATTTGAACTTAGTTTAGTAAAAAGCGTAATATGCTCTTAGCTCTTCATTTGATCTATGATATTCTTATTAAAAAAATTAGTATAATATACAGTTTGGAGGATTGGAAAATAATGATTATTAAAAAAAGAGACGGAAAGAAGGAACGGTTTATTCCTGAAAAAATTTTAGTGAGTTCTATAAAAGCAGGAGCTCCTCCTGAAGTTGCTCGAGAAATTGCGAAAAAAATTGAAGCACAACTCTCAGGTCTAAATGAAATGAGCACGACAGAACTTCGTGATATGATCTTAAATATGCTGAGTGAAAAAAACCCAGAATGGAAAGAAAATTGGGTAGCATATGATAGGTCAGTTAAGAAAAGGAGATAAGAACTTTCTTAGTTATCAAATTTCTTTTCTTAAATGAAATAGATAACTAGAGTTAGTGATATCTGAACCATTAATGACAAGAAGTATTCTATTTTACCTTTTCGGAAGCAAAAATAAGGCCTGTCACTGTCATAACCACTTTTTCATCCGAAAATAAATTGTCATTACGAGACCTAAAGCAAACATCATAAGTAATGTGAATGGATAACCAAACTGCCATTCCAGCTCTGGCATAAGCTTAAAGTTCATTCCATAAATACCCGCAATTAGCGTTAAAGGGATAAATATTGTAGCAATAATCGTCAGTACTTTCATAACTTCGTTCATTTTATTACTGATACTTGAAAGATAAATATCAAACATTCCAGAAAGCATGTCACGGTATGTTTCTACGGCATCGATTACCTGAATTGTATGATCATAAACATCTCTAAGATATATGTCAGTAGATTCACGAATAAGAGGGTTCTCTAATCTTTCCAATCTACTGATTACCTCTCTTAAAGGCCAAACTGACTTACGTAACGCTATCATCTCTCTTTTTAATTTATGGAGCTGGTGCAAAGTTTCGGAGGTAGGATTTTCAACCAATTCTTCTTCTAAAAATTCAATCGTCTCTCCAACTTTTTCTAGAATGATGAAATAGTTATCAACAATAGTATCTAACAAAGTATAAGCAAGATAATCTGATCCTTGTTTTCTAATACGGCCTACCAAATTTCTAATTCGTTCTCTAATTGGGTCAAAAACATCAGTTGGCTGTTCCTGAAAGGAAATAACGAAATTTGAGCCAAGAATTAAACTGATCTGCTCTATTTTTATTTCATTTTCTTCATAATAAAGCATTTTCAAAACAACAAAGATGTAACTTTCAAAATCATCTATTTTTGGACGTTGTTCTGTATTTAAAATGTCCTCAAGAATGAGAGGGTGTATTTCAAAATGGTTTCCTAATTTTTCTATGATCTCTACTTCATGAATGCCATCAATGTTTATCCATGTTACAGTTGGAGTATCTTTAAAGGGAAAACATTCTTCAATCGTCTTAACTTCCTTCTCCTGAAATTGGGTTTCATCGTAGTCAAAGTATGATATCTTAATTTTTTCAACTCTTTTCTCTCCGACGTGAACTGGAGTTCCTGGTGGAAGTCCTGCCTTTTTTGATCTTTTCCTTAATTTGGGTACTTTCATTTTCTCTCTGAGTCTAGACATTACAACCCCCTTCTATTCAACGAGCGTCTCATTTTAAATCAACTTCGTGAAATTATGATTCAATCATTTACTAACGAGACGAGACTAATAAAGCTGTTTTTAATTTCTATTCATTCATGTTTCAAAGAAAATGTTGAACTGGGCTCTTAATTTGTTCAAACAAAATGCAAATTTCCCTGACTAAACTAATTCTAACATACCGAAACCTAATGTTTTTAAATAGATTTTCTACAGACATGCAATAAAACCAATTAATTTTACTTATTTGGTTTTTGACTATTGACGCATAAAAGAGGTCTTTTAATTCCTTGCATCCCACCTCATAAAAAGAGATTTTATTAGAAAAACGTGGAAGGTGATTACATGCAAACAGCATTTGAAAATTTGTTAGATCCTATTGCTGCTATTAGTTCAGTAATAATTCAAAATCTACCGAATCTTATTCTTGCCTTTATTATCCTTATAGCCACTGCTATTATACTGCCAATTGTCAAAAGATCGATACGGAGAGCTGGAGACCGCTCACATTTACCAAGAGATGTAATTTCAACTATAAATAAATTAGTTCAATGGACCATCCTTTTGGTCGTATTCATTATAATCTTGAATATATTTGGTTTGCAACAATTTTGGCTAGCCACGGTTATTCCAATTATATTCGGTACAGTTATTGGTTTTGCCTCTATTGCAACAATTGGAAACATGATTGCTGGGATCATTATTATGTTCACTAGGCCCTTTAAAATCGGTGATTTAATCCAAATGGGCGAGGATATCGCAGAGGTAAAAGAAATTACAATTATTTACACAAAGGTCGAAAAGGGAGAAGGTTTATTGTATATTCCTAATGCTGATTTTCTAAGAAATAAGTTCATAAATTATGATCAAAAACCCGCGATAATTCGAACGATTACCTTTACAGCGGGATATGAAATTGATACTACTATGATAGAATCAATTGTGCTCAAAGCGGTTAAAGATGTTGAAGGTGTTCTAGAAAATCCTTCCCCTGTTATAAGAACAGATCTGTTTCAAGACTTCGCTCAACAATATAAACTGATTTATAATATTAAAGACTTTAGACAGAGAGGACGCATTGAAGGCGACATTCGCAGAAACATAGTCAAAGCATTTAAAGAAAATGGCATTGATTTACCGACAAGTCATCTTGTAAGTCTAACTCAATAGACTAACCTCATCGCTTTAGCGTGATGGAGCTCACTTTGGGAATCCAACAATATCTATGGTCGCAGAAGCTATTTTAATTCTCTCATTTTTTTGAATTTCTTCCAGAATCTTTTGGCTTAATTTGTGACGCAACGATCTTCTTTTTTTTGCTTCCGTCACATATCTGATATTAAAAGATATCCAATTATCTGTCAGTTTTAGAAATATATTGGGTTCAACAATGCGCTTTTCTATGTAGTATATCTCTTCGAGTTGTTCGATTTCTTTTTCTGCTTTTTCTGCTAAATGTTTTGTAAGTTCTCTGACGGCAGTCATAATTGTGTCATATGCTTCCTTCCAATCACTATCATAGGTGATAGGGATCATAATTTCATCCCAGATAAAGCTATGGTCTTTAGTAAAGTTGTAAATAGTACTTGATAAAACGTAGCTATTTGGAATTATTGCCAACCTGCCTGTTGGTTGATCTCCATCCACCCATCCTTGTATTTCAAGAATAGTAGTGTATAAAATATGAATATCAATTACGTCACCTACAATCTTCTGGATTTCAATTCTATCTCCCACAGTGTAAAGTCTATTCACGTAGATGATTATTCCGCCTGCAAGGCTCTTAAACAGATCTTGTAGAGCGATAGCGATACCAGCGGCAACAACACCATAAGCAACAAAAAGAGTTTGCGGTTGTTCTATCCATATTGTAGTTAAAACAACTAGAAATGCCAAAATATATAGAATTGAAACAATTTTTTTGAAGGAATACTTGGTTTTAGTTTCTTTTATTTGTTTGACAACAGCTTCTTCAATAATTACCCTAAATATTATATAAATGATACCAAATGCAAGCACTGTATAAAATGCATTTAAAAGATATATCTTAGGAAAAGCAAATAATAACGATATCGTTGTATATAAAAGATTTGCCAACCAGAGTAAAATCGTTCCTATGATCCATAGTATTACTATAATCGCCTTTTTCATGTATTGCCAGTATTCATCGTTTTTATATTAAATGCTTTTGCTATTTCAATTGCAAGCGGTTTCTGGTTTAAACAAATATGCTAACAAGATTATAATAAGCTAAAGAAGTCATTGTGTTAGTATCTTGTCAATGTAACTCCCGTGGTGACCTCATGCTAATTCTTGTTGGCGTGCTAGAATGTTTTGGCTGATATTCGCCATATCATAGATTATATAGACATCTTGTTGATGTTGCAAGCGGAATTCTGTTTCATTCAAAATCTCGACCTAAAACCGTTCAAATCGGAAATCAACTGTCTTGAAATGCACATACCACAAGGGATAAATTATAGAATCTACAAAAAACGGTGCAAAAAATAGTTTATGGAGTGAATAAGACATGGCTAGAGAAAGACCATTGGGCGTTACTCTTTTAGCAATTGTAGTCTATATTGTCGGCATTATAGTCTTAGTTCGAGGTTTAATCTTCGTGGGGTTAGTAAGTTTCGCACTACTTACGACACCATCATGGGCGTTAGGCAATGAAGTGATTCTCGGAATTGGTTGGATATTCCTAGCGCTTGTTGTGATGGCTGTAGGCAGCGCATTATGGTATATGAAGAAGTGGGCTTGGTTTGCCACTACAATATTCGCAGTGATCGGTGTAATACTTTCAGGAGCAGGCTTACCTGCAACTTGGCTCACATTTGGGGCATTTCTGGTTTTACTAATATACCTCATATTTGCAATTAGATATTTCAGGTAAAACAAACCGAGCTAACAAGATAATGATATACTATTTTTTTTTTAATTACCAATAACAACTAATTATCAGTAATGTAGATAAACTAAATACCAAGTTAAGAAGCTTTTAATAGTTGAATCTATGCATATTTTTATAATGTATAAATTTCTATGAAAAAATAAGAATAAGGAGCGACAAACAATGTCTTTTAAGGAAGTCGATGAGAAGGAAAGCGAAGAAGAGGAAGAAGAAGAGGAAGAAGAACTTGAAAAACGAAGAGCACCACCAAAACCTGTGACAAAGGAATATGTTCCAAAGGTTAAGGAAGGAACACTTTTATTCGAAGTGCCACGAGGGAGAGTAGTTGCTGATCTTAAAGAAGAAGACCTTGAACTTATTGCCGAGAAAGATGTAACCCCAGCTTGGAAAAAGGCTGGCGAATCAAATGAAAAAAGAGTTCTAGTGATCAACTCTGAGACCGCGAGTGCTGTATTTAAGGCAGATGGCACGGTTGAAAAAACAGAAGCAACAGGTCTTATAGGTTTTTACAATCCGAACAAGAAAAATAGAGTTTGGGATATCGATAGCTATTGGGAAAACCTTGCCAAGACCAATTTAGCCGCTAGAGACGGCTTATGCCACATTGATGTCTATGAACTTGAACCTGGTGAATTTCGTGCTAAATCGTACGCTTTAAAGGAAGTAGAACCTTTACTAACGCTTAACGTATCCGTAAACACAACCCCTGGAAAGGAAAAGGGACCTAATGTCCTAATAAAAGATAAAGAAACTGTTGCCGAAGTAACGGTTACAGCTACCAATGTATCAAAAACAAAGTTAGAAAATATAACAGTCGAAAAAGACTTGGGTGGATTTGGAAGCGCGAGTGATGCAAAAGCCAAGGCAGGCACCACCAAACTAGAAGACAAAAAAGTTGTGTGGTCAGGGTTAAGTTTAGATCCTAATGGCGCTCAATCAATGACCTTTAAAGTTCCAATGAGTGCAAAAACGATAGATCCTCTAAAACTAGGTGATATCACTGCCAGCTATGTAGCGCCCGATATGACGATATCAGGTATTGCATTTATGGGATCGGATGGTTACACCAAAAACGTGACCTGGATCGATAAGGATGAGATGGATATGAGTCCCGGTCGCTGGAACTGTGCGGTCGAGTTCGAAAACCTGTCCACCTTTGAAGTCTTGCTTCGTGAAGTGGAGGTCTATCGCCAGACAGCCGAAGAACACATCTTCAAGAAACGCTCGGATAAACGGCAACAACTGATAGTTGACGAGGAGCGCCTTGACATAACGCTTAGCCCGGATACTGAGAATAAATGGACCAAAAGCTTTGTGTTCCCGGATCCAAAAGAAGAACCGATTATGAAACTGCCCAGTTTTGGTCAAAAAGTTGATTTCTCAGTCAAAAGCATGTTTCTGAGGGAACTCACTGGCTCTGTAGTACAATACGGTGGTGTAGTTACCATCGCAGATATGGAAGTAGAAAAGGCGTATAGACTAAAGGAAGTTAGCGCTGCCGAAAAAAAGGCGAATGTAACAACATTAAAGGCATGCAATACTGGTTCAGCACCATTAGATGACTTAACTTTCAATGAAACGATCCCTCCCGGCTTTGATGTTGACCCAGGTACTGTAAAAGCATATATTGTTCGACCAGGTGCAGATAAAGTAGATATTACAAGATCAATAAGGACTACGCCCCCAAGAGAGAAAGATCTTAAGAAGGAAAGAAAATTAACCATTTTACTTGAGAACGTCAATAAAGCAGACGCAATCCGTGCAATCAAGCCAAAAGAGTGCATTGAGATAAACTATGATCTTCAACCAATGTCTCCTGAGCCCGGCAAAGAATTTACTTCAAAAGTTGATGTAATAGGTAATGTTTTGGTACCGTTTCCAGCAGGAGAAGAACTACGTGCTAGTGCAGAAGATAAGATTGGCGTAAAGCCATATGTCTGGCGTAAGGTACGTGTTGGAAAATCTATCCAAGAAGGTGCGACCAAAGGCGAATATGCAATTGCGATATACTACAAGAATAAAATGAAGCCTGGGGAACTTGCACTAGTGACTGATGATGAGGCAAGCTTGCCCGATATTAGTGTCAAGGATATCCTGCCTGAAGGCTTTAAATTGGTATCAAGTACTCCAGCAGTTACCGATCAAAAACCGAGGCTAATTGAAGGTAAAAGCTTTACTGTCTTAGAATGGGCCATTCAAGATATCCGACCCGATCAAATGGTGGAGATTAAATATTTCATTAAAGGCGAGCCTGGGGCTGTATATAAAGCCAAAGAAGCACAAGCGCTTCTTACTGCGTAATTGTACCCCCTCACATTTTTTTTTATTTTGTAAGTCCAATTGTTGAGTTCAAATCTTTTATTTTCATAAATAAGTCAAGATCAATCTTTGGTGTTTTTCTGGGTAAATGAGTTTCTAATTTCGTAATTTTTTTGAATTCATCAGCGATGCTAATCAATATTTCTTCTTTTTATAAATAAGACGAAACGTCTAGTTTTTTTTCTGCGCGGAAGAAGATGCGAACGTCGCTATAGACACGATCCTAACCATCCCCTTCTAAGGTTTCGTTCGTTGTTAGACACCATTTATTCCATGTATAATAGTTAAAAAATTCCGTTGGGAATACTTCAAGTAGTAACTCTAATTTGTATGGATCTTCGCTTTCGAATATTAAGATCGATATATCAATTTCTTTGACATCCAGTTCAGGAAGTTCATTTTCGAGTTCTGTTAAGAGTTCGTCAGTTATTTTCATAATTATGCTTCTCTTGAGTAGTTAATCAAGAAAGCACTTCAGTTTCAGCGTGTGATGAATGGCAGGAGTGAGTGTTCACTTTCATCACGTGCATCGAGGGGTCTCCCTGTAGTTATATAGATGGTATGACGAAGATAGTAACGGTTATTGGAGGGATAATACGTATACTTGTACGCAAGGTGCATACTTCAATGGCAGAACGATAGTTCAAAGTACCTACGGGGCGTAGGGATGTTAAGCCTGTGGAGATAAGACCTCCGTAACCCGCAAGGGGATCGAGTCTGTCGTAGAAGCAGGGAGCCTCAATGCGTTAGCACGAGGTAGCTCACTGCGTAACCTTTTCTATTCCTTTATTTTTTTATATTTTTAGATTTTTTATATGAATCTAGATCCCTAGCTTTTTGAAAATTTGATTGCAGAAATAATAGGCACGCTAATTATCACTTTAGATTATCTATAACTCTAAATGGATCTTTATGTCTCAATTCTATAGTTCAAGTCCCCTCTATAAAGAATGATTAATGCGATAAAATAATAAGTAAGGCAAACAAAGATACAATTAGAATATTTGGGCGATCCTGTTTGAGTTGATCTCCCCGCTCCAGGAGGCTAATGCAGAGATGGGTTATATCGGTTTTCTTGGTTCAGCGATCTATGATTCTAAGGGGAAACCTTTTGGCACGATCGAAAGATTTGTTCAATTTATTGGTACTGTAATTCTAGAAGTCAAACTATCTGAGGAGATCAATGGATTAGATCAGATCCAAATCCCATTAGTAGAATGTATCATCAAAAATGATTCCATTTCCACGAAGAAATCAATTAAATCAATTTTAAACGCTGAAAAAAAGAAGAAAAAGGATGAACTAAAGGAAGAACAAGAACGTTTCAAAAAAATGCTAGAAAAAAGAAGGATGCTTTCAGAGCCCGAATCTGTAGCACCAGTTAATAATGATTCGTTAGTTTCAGAAGTTCCATCAGTTTTAAAAGAGAAAGAAGGACCTTCAACGCCTGCTGATTGGATTATCTGCCCAAATTGCGATTCTGCTTTAAAAGAACTTTACCGGTTCTGCCCTTATTGTTCAGAGCCTCTTCCATATTGTCCAAATTGCGGAAAACCCGTTAAAGAAGATTTCAAAGCATGTCCACACTGTGGAAGCCGTCTTTAACCACATTATTTCTTGGCTTCTAGACATCTAATTGCTATATAAAAATCTTTTAAAATTTGGAAAATGTTATAATGTATTCTAACTAATTATTTAATGAGAGTATATATCCCGACTTGATCTATGTATGCTCAAAGAGTTCTTTTGTGTAAGCATTTCCGGATGGTCAAAAGCCCCACTTTTTTCAGCGGGGTTTGTGATGGTGGTAGCAATGCAAATTTTGTCTAGCCTCAGTTCTTGCCAATTTCTGGAAGAACTACGCCTTGCAGGCTATAAGAATGTCGGGGATGCCTCCCTAGTCCCCTCCTCTTCGACAGAACCACTGAATGTTATGGCTCTCAATGAGACCCTAAACCTGCTTGGCATTGGCGAAGGGAAACTTGACTCTGACAGGGAGACCGCAATCGGTAGAATTCCTGTCGTCAGCAAAAGCAATGTACCCTTAATGCCATGTCGACCAACAAAGGCGAGAAAACTGTTAGCGCAAGGAAAGGCCATCAAAAAACGCAACAAACTAGGTGTCTTCTACCTTCATCTACAATTTGACCCACAAATGCCCGTTATACAACCCTTAGCCGTAGGCGTGGATCCTGGTACGCAGTTTGAGGGCTTTTCGGTAGTTGGCAAACATGATACAGTAGTTAATATAATGTCTGAGTCAGTTACCTGGGTGAAACAAGCAATCGAAAAACGAAGAAATGCTAGGCGGGCGCGTAGAAACCGAAAAACACGAAGGCGAAAATGTAAAAAACATAGACGAACAAATCAATCTTTACTTCCGCCGTCAACCAAGGCACGCTGGGACGTAAAATTACGAATTATTCGCCAGTTATGCAAAATACTGCCTTTAAGATATGCGGTTGTAGAAGATATACGTGCTGTCACCAAGAAAAACCAGCAACGATGGAATAGAAATTTCAGTCCATTAGAGGTCGGAAAGAACTATTTTTATTCCGAATTAAAAAATCTGGGGTTAATTGTAATACTTGCGCAAGGTAATGAAACCAAACGCTTACGAGAACTATTTGGATTGAAAAAGCGGAATGGTAAGTCAATACCGGTCTTTGAAACACATTGTATTGATGCTTGGGTGCTTGCAACGGCGATTACCGGAGCATTATTTCCGACTACAAAGAGTTTGTATTATATAGTACCTTTACAGTTTCATAGGAGGCAGTTACACAGATTTAAATGCAGTAAAGGCGGTGTCAGACGACGATATGGTGGGACTATGTCGCTGGATCTGAAAAAAGGCACTTTAATACGTCACAAAAAACACGGTTTATGTTATATAGGCGGAAACCGGAATAACCGGTTAAGTTTACATTGTTATAAGACAGGTAAAAGAATCTCAAGAAGTGGTAAGAAAGAAGATTTCAAAATATTAACAAAGATACCATTTAGGACGCAATTCATTCCCCTGCCAAAGCAGGGAATACAATTGCGGTGATCAATATGGAAAGATTAGTCTCCCCTGTTTTTTTTGGTGGTGTTAAAACACCATTTAATTGAAAGAATCAGTTTCGATTGAGGGTGAATAATGACAGTAGAATTCAGAAAGGAAAAAACACTTGAAGTTGCCTTAAGGCAATGGATTAAAAAAATTAAAGCTCTGCGTGGAGCATATACTGATAATCAAGCCAAGTTGGCAGAATTTATTAAAGGAGAACTTCCCAAACTCCTGGATGCAGCAGAAAGTATTCCCGCGGAGAATACTGTAAATCTTGAGACACTTAAAGGATTAAGGGACAAACATGCTAGCATTTTTGATGATTCACAAACTCTACTCGAAAGCATGTCAGAGCAGCTAAGAAACCTTATTCTGCTAGCTGAAGATATTAATGGTATGGAGTTCAAATCAGATATCCCTACTTCTTTAAGAAATCAATTACTAGAAGAAGAAATTCTTTTAGAAAAATGTGATGGGGCCTTAATCGATTTATCAAAGACCCTTCCTCTATATTTAAGTGATGCGCAAAACGATATCAAAGAAACTATCAAAAACAGCACCCTTCTTGCCTTCGCTAATTTTCAAGATGGAATACTTGAAACTGAAAAAACTTTGGATTCACTCTTTAGTATTTTAAGGGAGAATCTGCAACTAGCCAAAGACTTAGAACGATCTAGAATATCTTAAAAATTATTATTGTCGGTATTTCTAAGTTTATCCATAGCGTAGATCTTTTTCTAAGGTGTGGCCTCTTTTCCCTTATTTTTATTCGTATGTTCTTTTTTAGAGGCAATTATCTTTTAAATAGAAATTCCAACTAATATTAGGAGATTTTCAATGTCCACTCCGATGATAAAGCAATGGAAGAAGTTCAAGAAACAAAATCCAGACACAATCTTATTTTTTCAAGCTGGTGATTTCTATGAACTGTACTATGAAGATGCGACGCTAGGACATAAGGAGTTGAATATCACTCTCACAGCCAAAAAAACAAAAAATGAAAAAATCCCGATGGCTGGTGTTCCGCTACATGCTGTCGAAAAATATATTTTACAACTTGTCAGAAAGGGCTACAAAATTGCTATATGCGACCAAGTAGAAGACGCTCAGGCATCGAAAGGAATAGTAAAAAGAGATGTCGTTCAAGTAATCACTCCTGGAACAATATTTGGAGATCAGCTTCTAGATGGGAAAATTAACAATTATCTCGTATCACTGGTGCGAAAAGGTTCGCATATCGGTCTAGCTATGGTAGATATTTCAACAGGAGAGTTTTTAGTTACCGAACTTACAGGAACTGATGCTTTTGAAGAATTTAAGAATGAAATAAACCGATTAAGTCCCGCCGAGATTCTGATACCAGAAAGTTTGCTTGATGACATGGATTTGAAATCAATAATAAGTCAAGATCAATCAAGAATCATAACGCCTATAGATAGCTATTATTCAAGTTATGAAGAAACATACAAATTGTTAACTTCTCATTTCGGCACAATAAGTCTTGACGGTTTTGGGATTGAGTCACTTAAATTGGGTATTTGCGCTGCAGGAATGATAATTCATTATCTTAGAGAAACACAGAAAAGCAGCGAGCTGTATAATATCACTAAAATCGTTCCTTATTCCTTAAAAGAATATATGATGCTAGATGACCAAACTCTTCGAAGTCTTGAAGTTTTTAAAAATTTAAGAGATGGTACATCACAGTTCACCCTACTTGAGATTTTGGATCGAACTCATACACCTATGGGCAGCCGTCTTCTTAAAAAATGGTTAAGGCATCCACTAAATGACAAAGAGAAAATTCAAGAAAGATTAGATGCTGTAGACGTTTTTGTAACAAATACACTCTTGCAAGCTAATTTAAGAGAAATTCTATCGAATATTAGTGACATTGAACGAATAATCAGTAAAGTTGGCTTAGGAAAAGCAAATGGTAGGGATCTCCTAGCTTTAAAGGATTCTTTATTGTATATTCCAGCATTAAAAGATATCCTAAATATAGATTCTAAATTAATTTCAACACTAAAAGACCATCTATACAATCTATCAGATTTAGTTCAACTAATTGAGCGATCCATCAAAGAAGATTGCCCTTCTTCTGTTCGTGAGGGTAACATTATCAAACCCGGTTTTAATGAACATCTTGATGAACTTCAAAGCGTCCTTTCCGAAGGAACAGATTGGATTCTTAAATACGAGAAGGAAGAAAGACGCCGAACGAGGTTTGATAAACTCAAAGTAGGTTTTAATAACGTTTTTGGCTACTATATTGAAATAACACAAGCGGCTCTTCGAAAAGGTAAGGTTCCGGAAAACTATATTCGTAAACAAACGTTGGTTAATTCTGAACGATTCATAACGTCAGAATTAAAACAATGGGAGGATAAAATCCTCGGTGCTGATGAAAAAATCAAAAATCTCGAATATGAACTTTTTTGCGAGATAAGACAGGAAATAGCTAAACAGATTGATAAAATTCAAGAAAACGCACAAAGTATTGCTATTTTAGATGTTATATCCACTTTTGCTGAAATCGCATCACAGAACCAATATATCAAACCAACTATTCTGGATAGTGACCACATAAATATCGAAGGTGGACGACATCCAGTTGTAGAAAAAGTACTTGGCGAAGAAAACTTTATTCCAAATGATACGCATTTAGATTCACATGGAAACCAAATAATGATCATTACAGGCCCGAACATGGCTGGAAAATCAACTTATCTTCGACAGGTTGCTCTAATTGTACTAATGGCTCATATTGGATGTTTTGTTCCAGCTAATAATCTCGCAAAAATTGGATTATGTGATCGGATTTTTACAAGAGTTGGAGCATGGGACTTTATAGCCATGGAACTTAGCACGTTTATGGTAGAAATGGTTGAAGTAGCTAACATTCTCAATAATGCAACAGCGAAAAGCCTGATTATACTTGATGAAGTGGGACGTGGCACTTCGACTTATGATGGGATGGCCTTGGCATGGGCAATAACAGAATTTTTGCATCAAAACTCGCATTCTGCCGGTAAAACGCTTTTTGCAACGCATTATCATCAACTAAACCAATTAGCTGGATATTACCCTCGCATAAAGAATTATCAGTTTGCGGTAAAAAGAAAAGGGCAAGAGATTTTGTTTTTACATAAAATTTTGGAAGGTGGAACTGACAAAAGTTACGGAGTGGAAGTTGCACGATTAGCAGGGCTTCCTCAAACAGTTGTTCGTAGAGCCAAGGAGATTCTAGATGTTTTTGAAAGTTCAGAAACTCCAACAGTTCTGAAATCAAAAAAGCTTCCGACCGATAAACCTGAATTAACACAGCTAACACTTTTTGATGTTAACAAAATAAACTCTAATAAAAAAGAAAGGCTAGATCCAATGGAAGAAATTTCTCCAGAGCATATTCTGGGTGATAAGATAATTAATGAACTTAAAAAAATAGATCTAGATAATATTACGCCTTTAAATGCCCTGAATGCACTCCATGAATTGAAAAAGAAACTAAATGAAGAAGATAATAAATACACTTATGAGTGATGTCTCTGTGAGTCAAATTGTTGTTTTATCGGAAGAAATCATCAACAAGATCTCCGCGGGAGAAGTGGTTGAGCGCCCAGCAGCAGTCGTTAAAGAATTAGTCGAAAATGCAATTGACGCAGGTGCAACAAAAATCATTGTTAAAATCCAAGAAGGAGGAAAAAAATCAATCTATGTTTCAGATAATGGAGTTGGAATGTCACAAGAGGACGCTGAGTTAGCTCTCCTTCGATATACAACCTCAAAAATAAGAACTGCTAAAGACTTAACGAATATTTCTACATTAGGCTTTAGGGGTGAAGCATTAGCAAGTATTTGCGCTGTTTCACGGCTGGAATTAGTTACAAGGACTGAAGATCAAACTACTGGTACTAAAATAATTGCAGAAGGTGGAATAATCAAAGAAAAATCAGAAGTTGCTTCTCCAATTGGAACGATGATCTTTGTTCGTGATCTCTTTTACAACACACCTGCACGAAAAAAATTCTTGAAAATTGCCCCAACTGAGTTTAACCATATTTTTAACGTTATACGGCATTATGCACTACGTTACTCAACTATCTATTTCCAACTTATTCATAATGATAGAGATATTATTAGTACTCCAAGTAAAACACTTCTTGGTAGAATTACTGATATTTACGGGAAAGATATTGCTCAAGAGATGATTTCAGTCGATTATTCAGCAGATGACATTAAAATAACTGGATATATCTCAAGTCCAAATTTAACACGAGGAGATACCTCTTATCAATCGATTTTTGTGAACTCTAGATATATTAAAGATAGCCAACTTACGAAGAGTATTGAAAATTCTTATGGTCAATTACTGGAAAAAAGGAGACATCCCATTATAATTCTCAATTTAGAAATAAACCCAAGAGAAGTCGATGTTAATGTTCATCCAACAAAACGTGAAATACGTTTTAGCAAAGAAAAACTAGTTTTTGAGGCGCTTAAAACATCAATTTCTAACGCACTAGCCGAAAAGGACCATATTCCTTCCGTAGAGATTAGAGAAGAACCGCTTTTAAGAACAACTATACATCCAGATACTCTAATCGAAGAAACTGTTGGTCATGATACAAGTAAGTCAGAAGATATTATGAAAATGACTATGAGTAAATCCGAAAGCCCTTCAATAACTCCACCACTACGTTACTTCGATTCATCAGCAGAGTCTGTAGCACCTCTAAGGAAGGACTTTACTATAGATAAATTAGGGGATCTAGTCCTACTAGGTCAGGCTCATTTCACTTATCTTATATTTCAAGACAAAGAAGGGCTAATACTTGTAGATCAACACGCTGCAGATGAGCGTGTGCAACTTGAAAAACTAACCAAAAAATACATGAACTCAATAGATACTCAGGACCTTCTCGCCCCAATAAAGATAGAACTTAAATCACACGAAAGCGAGATGCTAAAAGACAATTTAGATATTTTAAATGAATATGGGCTCAATATTGAACACTTTGGAGGAACAACATTCGTTATTCGTAGTCTGCCAATCGGTCCTGTAGATGTTAAGGAAATAAAGGAAATGGTTGAGGAATTACTCTCATCTGGCGATCTGGAAAACAAAGAAACACTGAAGGAAGCAATAATTAAATTGATGGCGTGTCACTCCGCCATAAGGGCCGGTGAGAAACTTTCAGTCGATACAAGCCTATCCTTAATAAAAAATCTATTTCAAACTGAAAATCCATATACCTGTGCTCATGGTCGACCAACTCTGATACGAATAAGTAGTAAACAATTGGAGAAGTTATTTAAACGAATTGCTTGAAAACCAATCCACCTTGAAGATCTGAAGTTCGATATTCTTAAATACATATTAAGATGATCAGATCCATCACATTAGTGCCAGTTGGCCCAGTAAGTACCAAATCGCTGAGCTCTTGGAAAAAATGATAGGCGTCGTTGTTTTCTAAACGTTTTTGGGGCTCTAATCCCTTCTCTTTTGCTCTCAATATTGTTGAAGGACCAATAAGCGCACCTGCTGCGTCAGTAGGTCCATCGATTCCATCAGTACCAATGGATCCAAAAGCAACTCCTTCCATTTTTTCTCCTATTTTTATGGCCGCCCCCAAACTGACCTCTTGATTTCTCCCTCCCTTTCCAGTTCCAGTTACTGTTACTGTCGTTTCTCCACCTGCTATGATGGCACATGGTTTAGGGAGTGGGTGTCCATGCGTATGAATTTCTTTTGCTATTGCTGCAAAAGCAATGCCGATTTGACGCGCTTCACCTTCCAATGATGATGTTAGAATGAGGCTATTTAATCCAAGTTCTTCTGCTCTAAGTTTCGCAGCAGTACAAGCGCTAAAATTACTACCGATTATAACGTTATGGCAAGAAGAAGTCATTTCTTTGGGTGTTTCTGGGATTTTTTGAGCGAGTCCATCATTTAAACGTCTTTTTATAGTCTCTGGTGTCTCATCCCAGAGTTTATAGCGCTGAAGAATTGCAATTGCGTCTTGATAATGGGTTTCATCAGGGGCAGTAGGACCTGATGCAATGGAATCCAGAGGATCACCTACCACGTCTGATAAGATTAAACTAATCAATGAAGCGCCATGTTTACAAGCATGCTTTGCAAGTTGCCCTCCTTTAAAATTCGAAATGTGTTTTCTGATGGTATTAATCTCGTGAATTGTAGCTCCAGATTTTAGAAGATCCTTTGTGATTTGCTGTTTTTCTTCTAACGAAATTTCTCCTGCTGGAGCTGGCATTAAAGCAGATCCACCTCCTGAGATCAATGCAATAATCAAATCATCCTCTTTAGCTTGACCCACTAAGTCTAACATTTTCTTAACACCATTTATGCCATCAATTGAAGGAACTGGATGATCTGCTTCATTCAAGTTAATTGACTTCGTTTTAAAACTTGATTTTGTCCCTCGTAAGATATTTATCTCACCTGAGGTTATTTTATCTCCCAGGATTGCTTCCAATGCTTCTGCCATAGTTCCACTAGCTTTACCTCCCCCTACAACAAAGATCCTTTGCAGTTTTTTGAGATCAAAGTCATATTTTTCAATATGTAAGATGTTATCTTCTCGCTCAAATTGTACATATTTTTGGATTGCATTTTTTGGATCGACTGAATTAATTGCCTTTTCTACGATATCAAGTAAGATCTCTCTGCACTGTTTGTCCTTTTCATTACGTGCATTTTTAATTAATTCTGCTTTGTTCTTAATCAATACAAAAACCCCGCAAACATAAGGTAAGTATTTTTAAATGAACTCTTAAGTTGTCACATAACATTTTCAAAAACTTCCATATAAAAAAATCGTAGGAACGAGATGTCATGGCTTTTGAACTTGATCCAACACTCTTAACCGTCATTATAGTTTTCTTTATACTCATATCAATTGAAGCTATTCCGATCGTCGCATTAGCATTAGAGTTCTTTGTGGTGCTTTTACTTACTGCAGTTCCTCCGCTTCTCACGATAATCATCGGGACGGTTGGCATTGTTATAGGCTCCATGATCTCGTATTCCTACACATATCTACTCTCCGAGAAAGTCCCATGGATACGTAAACTTTTAGAAAAGAAGAAGATTGAACGTATGATAAGGTTTTTTAACAAACGTGGCGATCCACTTCTTATTGCAACTCGTTGCATACCATTTCTTCCATTTAGACCTATGAATTTCGTTTGTGGGGCAACAAAATACCCTTGGAAAAAATATTTCCCTATAACACTGTTTTGCTCATTTGTTCGAGTGTCTATAATAGTTGCTATTGGTCAAGAGATCTTAAAACTTAAGGTGAGTTTACTCCCTCTGTTTATTGTTCTGTTCATAGTCATAATCATTATTGGCATTATAGTTGACAGAGTTCTAAGTAAGGTCATAGCTAAAGAAACACTTGAAAGCACAAGTCAAGAAATTCCATCTGTCCCGACATCAGCAACAGATTCCTGCGAATCTATTGAGAAAACGCATGGGTTGAAGCGCCTAGAAATTTATGCGGCACGTATGTGGAATTTACTTAATGAAGGGAAGTCCTTCTTTTTGATATTTTCCGTTTTTATTATCTTATTGCGTGTAATAATTATTCCTTTTCTTATTTTGGTGGGCGCAAACTTTTTTCCTATGGACGGTCTCTTAATATTATTAATTAATTATAGCAATACTAGCCTTATTTCATCGGTCTTGTTTATAATTCCTTTTCTCGTCGTGTTCATAATCTTTGATTTTCCTCTTAAGTATCGAGTATTTCTTTGGGTTCTTTTAGGTGTTTTCTTCCTTATTTTTCAGTATATTGATTTAATCTCTTCAATTTTGATCTTAATATTCTATTTTTTCTTCACCGTTTTTCTATGGGGGTCTATTTATTATCATTTTCGAGTTGGCACGTCTCTCACAAATTTTAGAAGATTTTGGAAACTCGTCTTAGAAAACCCTGATTCGACAAGTGGAAATTCACTCGAACAACTTCCAAAAATTTTTATCACGGTATCTTTGTTTACGTTTTTACTTCGTAATCCTATAACTAACTTGACTGATAATTTATTCCTACCTTACCTTATTTTATTGATACTTGCAGTTTCTATGGGACTTTTATCTCATCTACTCTACTTTAGGATTATCCCAAGAGAAACTGGAGTTCATACAACAATTATAAATAATGAACGACTTGTTGACCGCATATATGTCATTGTAATTGATGGATGCCGAAGGGATCGGTTAGAAGAAGCTGATACTCCTACTATTGATTATTTACGTAACGAAGGAACTGAATATTCTAATATGAGGACAGTTTACCCTGCAAGGACAGTTGTTTGTTTCTCAAGCATGTTTACTGGTGCTGGCAAAGAAAAACATGGTGTGACAAGTAATTTGGTACTCAAGTCGTTTTTCGGGAAAAAAGGAGTTAAAGTGGAATCTATTTTCGATACACTAGAAAAAAATAACATGAAAGGTCGGATGGTTGCAATTGCGCATCTTATTGATGCATTTGGAGAAAAAATTGTACAAACAGTGAGCGCTGTTTGTCCCAACGACCTAATCGATGGAGTCATTTTTAAGACAGCAGAATCAATCATTGAAAAAGAAGATCCAGAGTTACTCGTAATTCAACTCATTTCAACTGATCAGACGGGTCATGTATTCGGCAGTTCATCCCTAGAGTATCTGCAAAAAATTGAAGAAACTGATAAAAAGATTTCAGAATTTCTTGAATGGCTGAAGGAGAAGGATAAACTTAAGAATTCAGTCATCGTCATTATGGCTGATCATGGGCAATCTCATCGAGGTATCGGTGCACATGGACACTGGGACAAAGGCGAACGAGAAGTGCCTTTTATTATATGGGGTCATACAATTAAAAAAGGTGTAAAAATCGATAAAGAAGTCAGAATATTAGACCTTGCACCAACTTTAAGTTATCTATTTGGAATTCCTCCACCCAAAGAGTCAATCGGCATTGTTCTCTAGTCAAGCGCCTCAAATATTCCCCTATGTTTGAAGAACCCACATGGTCCTTAAAATGAGGTTAAATGCAATTAAGAAGTACCGGATTGGTCTTGTCGTCGTTGTTATCATAAATTTTCTATTGACACTACCAAGACTGTATGAGGGAATTCCTTCTGGAATCGATTCAAACAGCCATTTATTCAAATGTATCTATATTTTTGAGTTTACAAAAAGGTTCGGTCATTTTCCGAGTTGGAGCGATGCATGGTACGGTGGCTATCCGATTTCTCTATTTTATCCTCCATTGAGCTACCACATTGCGGTTTTTGTAATGCAATTTGGCGTCCCGCCTCTCCTCGCTTATAAACTAATTGAAATCATCTTCTACGCATTAGTAACTCCGTTAGCAGTTTATACGTTAACCCAGGGACTTAAATTTAAAAAAGGAGTGGGGGTTTTTGCAGCGTTATTGTTTAGTGGAATACCTGAAGTTTTATTAAACTTGATGAGGATGGATAGATACCCAAACATCATAGTTATTCCACTCGTTTGTCTATTCTTTGGAATATTCTTCCGTATGAAAGGAACAAAATATTTTGTATTATCTTACGTTTTGTTAGGCAGCATTTTTCTTACTCACCATCTGACCGCTGTGTACATCAGCTTGCTTTTTCCAATCTATATTCTTTATCAGAGATTGAATGGAGTCAAAATCTCAAAGAGTTTTCTAGTAAGTTTATCTGTGCTTATTTGTGCATTTATTATCGCGGCATTTTGGACATTTCCATTTGTGCTAAACTTAAATCAATTACAAGAAAATCCCTTTATTAACAGGTCCATCCTGGGATCACATACCCTCTTTGACACATTAACAGATATCAAATCTATTGGACTTGGACAAGTTTTGCTTATGCTTTTCGCAGGCGTGTTTTTAGTGGTTGCGTCATTCAAAAAGCATCTTGAAGGATTGCTTCAGAGATTTTTTCAAAAAAGTAGTTTCTTTCTTGTATTCTTCTTTTCAATTCTTGCTTTTGTCTCATTCTCCTCCTATATAATCTTCCAAGATCTTTTAGACATCATATATTTGCTTTTACTTGGCTTTGTAGTTCTAACTCTGATTTTCCAGATTCCTTCAATCAATGCAACAAAGTTTTTTGAAAAGAAAGCATCATCGGTAATTTTCTGTCTTATCTGGTTTGTCCTATTTTTTTGGCTAGGACAAGGCGATGAAGCATTATTATATCAATTATTACCTTATTGGCAAAAATTGGACCCTGACCGTTTTATCCTGTTTTCTTCGATTCCTTTAGCAATCCTTGGAGGATTCATATTAAATCATATTCTAACTACTTTTAATTCTGTCAACATCCACTCATTCTATCCTGTCCATACGAAAGAGCGGAGGTTTCTAGTATTCACTGGTTTGATGATATCCCTACTCGCTTTGAATTCCATTCAATTACAAAGGCATACTACGGATCCCACTTTGTATCGTGAAAATCATGAGTTTCCAAATGAAGTGTTTACTTATTTTGAAAGTCAAAAGGATTCTGGAAGAATCTTACCGATTCATTGTCCTAACTGGATCTATTCTTTTCCGGTAATTGGTGGTAATAAGTCGATCATTGACGGCTGGTACCCACAAGGACGTTTATTAACACCAATTCGATCGATAAGATCTTATTCTATTAATTACCTGTCTCTAGACGCAAATAGAACAGAAATTTGGAGTAACCTTATTGAAAATGCTGAAAATCTTGCTATTGGATGGATACTTCTTGGAGATGCACAGTATGCAGACCTTATTCCACTAAATGAATTCACTTTGGAGTTATACGCTGATGGCATCTTTATTTACAAAGCGAAATTCAAAGTCGGCATGATTACTACAAATCCAGATTACTTGATCGATAAATGCGTACTCAGAAGGTATTCCGCTGAAAAATTTGTGATTGAGGTTCAGGACCTTACTAGACCTGCAGAAATAATCATCAAGGAGGCATACTTTCCATATTGGACAGCCTATGTCGATGGCATCCCAGTAGATGTTTCAAAAAATGTAGATGGATTTATTCAAGTGAATATAAATCAAACTGGAGATTTCACTATTGAATTAAAATACGAAGAAAAGTTTGCCTTCGCTGCTGGAGTATCTTTTCTAGCCTTGTTTGGAATTCCCATTCTTTTAGAGATCTTTCGAAGAAATGTCTATGCAAAGAATACTCGACTGAGGAAACTTTTTAATTTGTGAACATATTCTTGTGGTGTATCATTCACTAGAACAATTAAACCATATCCCCCTATTATGCAGAAGCATCATAAGACGGCGAAATCAATGGAAAAAACTAAAAATAAAAAGTTAGCCAAAAAAAAGTCACTTTTTATTATGATACCTGCTTATAACGAAGAAAATTCGATCGCTGAAGTCATTCATAGAGCTAATAATATTAAAATAAACAATGTTGAAATTATCACTCTTGTCATAAATGATGGCTCTAAAGATAACACTGAACGTTTAGCAGCAGAATCAGGAGCAGATTTAATTGTGTCACATAAAGTTAATAGAGGTCTAGGGGCAGCAATACGGACTGGTGTCGAAAAATCATTAGAAAACGGGGCTGATATGGCTGTTATGTTAGATGCTGACGGTGAGTATACACCAGAAGAAATTCCAGCATTAATTAAATTGATTTTACGCAATGAAGCTGACTATGTGTTAGGATCACGATTTATGGGATCAATACTTAAAATGAAAGTCCAAAGACGACTTGGAAACCTGTTTTTGACGGCACTTCTTATGTTATTTACGGGGCGACGAATTTCAGATGGACAAACTGGTCTACGGGCATTTAGTAAACGTGCTCTACAAAATTTGGAGATTGTGCACGATTATAATTATGCACAAGTACTTACAATCGATTTACTAAGAAAAGGATATCGACTCAAGGAAATTCCGATTTCCTATTCTTTCAGAAAAACAGGAAAAAGCTTTGTACGCTTTAAATCATATGCGTTGAAAGTTTTTCCAGCAATGATTAAAGCACGACTCCGGCGTTTGTGACTTTTTTCGTCCTCATACCTGTCATCCATTCCCGTCGTAGAAGGCGTCAGACCTCTCGGGTTCAGTCTCATGCACAAGAACGTGTTCTCCGCGTGTTGCGAGGAACATTCCGTCTTGTAGTTGGCATATTGTCCAGCAACTATGAAAAGTAAAAGTATTATGCAGATCATTTTTTAAGCTCCATGTTAAATACTTCTAAAAGCCTCCTAAGTCATCTATGTAGAGATTAACCATTAAGAGTAAGTGATTTTTTAATGATGAAAAACCGAATTTGAGTGCTTCATTGATCCGATTAAGTGTTTGAGACTTATAGATATAGGAATAGAGGGCATAAAGAGAGTATTGGCGTGTTTCGATCTCTTTTTTTAGGGTATCAAAATGAATTTTTGTTGTTTCAGTTACGCGGTAACGTGAAGGAGCGGAGAACCTGAATTTTCGTGAGATGCTGGAGGAAAATCTATCGTAGTATTGTAGGGTGGAAAGTAAAGGTAACTCTCTGTAATCTAATTCGTAATTATGATGATTCTTAACCAATTGATAGATATAGTCATCGGAGATTTTGACCTCTGTATAGATTTTACTTGGATGTCTTTCAGTATTGACGAAATCGTGGAGAAGCATGGCGATCATCAGTTTTTGCATTGCATCTGAGAAGTTTGTTGGAAGCATTTTTCTGATCTTGATTTTTTTTGGAGAATAGAGGGGTTTCTTTTGAAGTTTTTCATTTCCTGCCATTGTATTTGCCCCATGCCTTCATGGGTGTATCTTCCGATGCTATCTAGGGCAAGTGCTTCATCAAGTTTATATTCTGGAGCGATGACTTCAATATTGCCATACCAAGCCCTAAAAGTCATAGGTGCTCGTCTTTCACCCTTTGTAAGTTTGCCAAACACTCGTGGGCGTCCTTGAATGGTGACGATACCGATGTTTTTGAGTCCAAACCGATTTCTCTTAGCGACTACAGGTGTTTTAGTTATCCCCAGTAATTTAATCCAGTTTTTTGTCATCGTTATTCCTCTTTATGAATAGTATCCCGTTATTAACATTTTAACGGGATATCTAAACGTATCGGTTTTTTTACCTTTTCTTCGTAAATTGGATATCACTTTTATCGTCCCTTGGCTGTCATCCATCCCCATCAATACTAGAGGCGTGGGACCTCTTAGATGGTTCAGTCTCATACGCAAGAACGTGCTCCTCACAATGTGAGAGAAGCATACCGTCATGGATGAGAAAAAAGAAGAGTAGAAGAATATTGCAGAGTCTTCGATCATTTATCTCCCTTCAAGCGTCTAATGCGTCTAAAATTGTCCTCCAATCCTCAATTTCATCAAATTCAATTGATTCCGCTTCGATTTCTTCATTGACCTTATAGATACCATTGTTTCTTTTTACGGTCTTGATAACTTCAATTTTTAGAAGATCAAAGTCCAAAAGTTTAACCTGTCCATAGCCTGCGTTCTTACCGCCTCCAAGCGTTTCGATGTATAGCAATGACTCCATGAGGAATTTAATCTCTTCTTTAGTCAGAAGAGTTACATCAATAGAGAATGTGAAATAGCCACTGAAATAACTTTCACGAAAATCTTGGATAGGTATACCCTCATAACTTAACGCTATCCTATTTTCGCTCAAGATATGAACTCTTTGCACCGCTACATCAGTATTATATTCTTTATGAGAGATAGAAGTAATAGGATCAGCATAGACAGAAATCCGGGATTCTTCGCGAAAACTACCAAAGATTCTTCGGAGAATACAGGGAGTATCACACGCACCAAATGGATGAAACCCGTTAGGAATGAGTTTAGTGCCGTCTTTGAGTTCGGTTTTTTCACTGGTATGACAGACTTCGATACCACAATCTTGAGCCAGCGACATGGCGGCATGTCTTAGCATGCCACGCAAACCTTTGATATAATATACTTTGGTATTGAAGGTCTTTTCTCCATTTATATAAGGAATTTCACCGAGAAGCAACATGGTAGAATTTTTCTGTATGGAGGCATTCAGGGGTTTGGCAATAGGGGTAAAGGCTCGAACCACAAGTTGTTTTTTTGTTTTTTTCATCTTTCTAACCTCGTTTAAATCTCAATAATAACTTTTGCAACTAGATATATAAACCTATCGCTTTTTCTACCTTTTTTTAGTAAAATGGATGATTTTATACGCTTCTTTTTGAAAATAAAGCGTTTTAAAGACGTTTTTTTGTATATTACTGGAAACATACGAAAAACCTTTGTTAATTTAGGTAAAACCTTTTTTGTATTAATAATGTCTTAAGTAAAAAGGAAAAATATTTGCAAAAATGGAGATATTCTGGAAGAATAAAAAGTGCAATAAGAATGGTCTATACTTGTTAAGTGTCATCAATTGTGCTTGAAATTATTTATGCTTTATTTTAAAATTTCTTATAATCGCGCATTAGGTCGCTCAAAAACACCTTTCTCCCCCACTCATAGTACTTGGGGCGTTCTGTGTTACTATTGCAGGGTTCAAATCGTGTGCATCGGCTGTCCTTTAGCGCAACTGGCATATATGCAGTCTTACATCCAATTACATTTCCAGTCTGACAAGTTCTCTTGAAGAAGCCGTGTCTTTTATAGGGAGGACACTTACTTTTCTCTTAAGAACTACCTAGGAGTTTTCGGCGTTTCATAACTAAATTCACTAGACCTGGTACGAAATCTTCATTTATTTGGACTATTGAGCCAAGTGATGTGTCCTTTTCTCGAAAAATACCTGCAGAGCAGATTCTTGCCCATGCATTACGATTCTCCTTATACGGACGAAGCTTGGCCGAGAAAATCTCTTTGTTGGGAATATTCCCCTGAATATCAATAAACTCTTCCAAGACATCATATAGCACTTCTTTAATAGGGCCACGGATTCCTCCCCGGCCAAAAATGGTTAATTCATCGGGAATATCGCTTGAACCTGCAATTAGCAATGCCAATTTCTCTGAATCGGATACTTCAGGAATTTTATCGAATCTAAACTGCCAATCTGCGAATATCCTCATTATATAAGGCTTTTTTGCCAATTTTAATTGTGTTTCTGACATCTTCGAGGAATCTAAGCCATATTTCAAAGCGGCGGTCTTTAACTCATCGTTTGTAAACTCATTTAAAATTAAACTTGCTTTATCAATTATTGAATTCGAAGGCTTTCCTCGGAAAATATAGCTGTTTAAATCATGCTTTACACGATTAATATATTCATTAGCGCTCCAGTCAGCGGTTCTACAAGATATAATAGTAGGTACCCCTTCGGTGGCAAGACGCATTACAGTGTCTTTTAGCAGAGGTAAGATGAATTCTGGTCTTTCCACTTCATCTATGCCATCAATTATAACAAGTAGATTTGCATTTTTTTCCTTTAATGTGCTAAACATCTGTTTCAATACATTAAATGCATCGAGCATGACAATAGATCCAAAAAACGCTTGTACAGTCTTGGTTACGTTCTTTCTAGCGCTGAAAAAAAGAGGAACAATTTGTCCTTTAACGGTGATAGTTTTCATGAGTTCATTTGCCTTATGTGCAAGAAGCCATGTCTTCCCGATGCCCATGTCCGAAAGTAAAAGGAAAATTTTACGCTCCTCGCCGATTGGTAGTGTAGCAATTTCAATAAATTCATCAATTGCCTTTTCGGCATCAACGCGAGGTTCATATTTTTCATCACTATAGGCGATTTCGAATAAACTCGAAAATGAAACTGTGTTGAGAAAACATTTTGATAGAAAAATAATATTTTCGGTGTTTAGATCCTTAGATATATTTTTAGATAGTATACTAACTACACGATCAAGATTTTTTTCAAGATTCTTGATATTTGTACGTACATCATCTAATCGTCTCTTAGTATCTTCTGTATTCGATTCCAATAGATTTATAATGACATTAATACTTTCTTCGAGTTCTTGCTTTACATCTAAAGAAATATTACTTATTTCATCTTCCATCCATGCTCTTAGTGTTTCAATTGCTTCGAAAGGTTTTTTTGAAGCGAAATCAATTGCTTTATTGAATCCATTTATGATCGGACGAAGAGAAGTATCGATAATCAATTTTAGTTTGTCCTCATCAATGTTAGCATTTATTTCCTCAAGTTTCTTATTTATTAGATCTTCGATTCCTCTGAAGGATGCTTTCTTCATTGCTTCCTCAATATTTTCGGTAATCGATGTTTCATCAACCTTGATACCAAAAGAAGAAATTTTATTCGATATCAACTTTCCTATATACCCTGCAGCCGGAGGACAAACCATGCCAACGAGCATAGAACCCACAGCAGGCAAACATTTGAGGCCTATCTCGCCAAGTGTTTTTCCTGCCTTCTTAAGTATATCTCTTATCTTCTTGAGACGTCCTTCATCTTTTTCAGGTTGATAACTCTCTGAAATCGCATCAGAATCAACTTCTTGATCGTTTGTCAGAATAGGAGGCGTAATTGGAGTTTGTGGTTGAGTTGTTCGAGTTTCTATTTCTTTTTGTTCTTCAACAATTATTTTCTTAGTTTTTTCAATTTCCTCCATTTCTATTGTCTCTGTTTGCTCTAGCGTTTCACTTGTAAGAAGCGCTTGTGCCTCTTTTGCTTTGTAGATGGCCCCTGGTTCACCTTTTATTGTGTATTTGATCTCTACCATTCGATCTGGTTGGATATTCTTGATGGACCATTCTAAGACGGTGAAGCTCTTGCCTTCGACCAGTCTCGGTCGTTGATCAGTCAGCTCTGGCGAACTTGAAACCAGTATAAAGCCTTCAGGCAAGATATCGGCGATGGTGATGTCCTGAAGGGTAACTTCGTCATCAGGCTTCAGTTTATTATGATAGTAGATAGTAATAGCATATTCACCTTCTGTATCACCTTCTTGGATCGATTTTCCAACACGAGCTTTACGCCAAACATGCTCCTTTACAGTAAGTTTATCTTCTGCAATGGCACGAAGTTCTTCATGTTCGGAAAATGGTTCTAAAACATTACCTACTACTGAAACTGGTACAACAAGTTCGACTCCAGGTTCCGGTTCTACTGCTTGAAGGAGGTAATCTATTTTAACACAATCCTTTGGATTAATAGCTTTAATTGCAACCAGTTTATTAATATTTGAGAGGGATAAAATCAATTTTCTTTCCTTTGATAAATCTCTCCCCCCTTTCTCAGTAATTTTTACTGCTCCAGTAATATCTTGTTGATAATCTGATTCTCGTATAAGACTTGCTTTGATAGAGTCGATATTAAAACCTGGAGGGATCGTTTCATAAAAAGTAAGATCATTTAAAGGTGCAGAACCAGTATTACATGCCTTTAAGGTAGTCTTAATAGGATTTTCTTCGATTGCGTTAATTCTTTTTACTTCATATGATTTTTCTACTTTTATATCTGCTACTTTAACTAAACCACCATATTGTACTACAGAGCCAGTGAGTTCTCTCAGAAAATTGTTTTTAACTGAAAAGTCAACTTTTTGTCCAAAGCTAGGAAATTCCATAATTGGATCTTCTTTTGGATCAGGGAACACGAAAGTCTTGGTCCATTTATTCTCGGTGTCAGGACTAAGAGTTACGTAAAGGCTATCCTCACTGATTACTAAATGTTCTCGTCGATCTGATCTTTTTCTAAATATAGTTTCTTCGGCAGTCTGTCGATAGACTTCCACTTCGCGGAGCATTATTTCAAACGTGGAAAGGTTTTCAAATTCAATCGCACAGTTCCAGCGACCCGGGACGTTGTCAATCTCATCTTTATCGATCCAAGTAACATTTTTGGTGTAGCCTTCTAGACCAAGAAAAATAATATCTGACATCGTTGTATCTGGTGTTGCGAAACTTATAGAAATTTTGCCTGTATTTAGTGGGACTACTGTTTCTGCTTTTAAAAAAACTCCAAATGTTATTGATTTTGATTCATTAGGAGCTAAACTAAATCCAGACCAAAAGATCTTGTCAGTCTCTCTTTTATAATCTCCATCTGCTCCCTTTAAGTCCATAACTTCCCTGAAAGCTTCAGGCAATTCTTTAACAAAAATAATGTTTTCTAAATTCGTTTTTGATTTATTAATAACCATAATCGTAACTCTGACCGCAGTTTCTTTATTTCTTATTAGTATTTTTGGCATAGTCTCTGATTCTGGTTCAGTATCTATGTATTCCTCAATTATCAGAGGTGATTCAATATCTTTTGAAACAGGAGTTCTCAAAGAATAATTTTTAAAGAATAATTCGCTGGGTCTAAGTTCTTGGATGTTTATATTGCACAGACCCTCCCTAGCTGATAAATTGGTCTTTGAAATATTTTCCCAGTAACTATCGAGATTCCAAACGCTATCTCGTTCGTTTGGATTGTAAAAACCAACACTTCCTGATGTTTTAATAGTTTCTGTTCCATCTGCTTGAAAAACAGCATCTATTCTTTCAGAGTTGATAACAAGAATTCGTTTATTATTTTTAGCGCCAACTATTTTCCAGGCTTTAGGTATATCTTTCTCAGGCATATGTTCCAAGTCTAGTTTTTTAAGATCGACAACTACCCTTCCCTTTGGTATCTCGAATAAAATTGGACCTTCAAGTATTTTTGGAACATAATTTGCCATTTCGGCATTTCCTCTTCTATTTTTCCTGACTATTTGTTTAGACAACTAAATAAATTTACTTATAAAAAACACAAAAAAAGAATTAATTCACTAAACCGATAAGGAAATCTTAACTAAATCACTCAACAATTCTAGATTTCCTAAGAAATCCAATTAAAACTCCTCCTATGATGAAACAAGCGAGTAACAGAAAAAGGACCAGGTACACAGCGAACTGTGGTGGAACAACATAAAACAGATACAGAAGGAATCCACAACTGAATAATCCGTTAATTATGCCAGTCTTCAATCCTGCATTTTTTAAGTTCAAGGATGTTTTCCTAAGACTAATAAATCCACTCAGCACTCCTGCAATGAGGAAACAAGAAATAATTCGAACGATTTGTAAAATTATCTCAGAAGGCATAGGAATAACAAATAAAATGACTACTAATATCACAATTCCTGATATCCCACCGTTAACCATGTCTGTGGTTGATGGTCGTTGAATGCTGAGATCGGGATAGTCTTTTAAATCCTCTCCAATGAGAAATTTCAAACGATCCATTACCATCCATTTAGAGGTTACAAAATCAAAATAAATTCCAATGGCAGCAATAATCGAAGCAATTAAAAGGAAGTGTGGCAATAAATCTACCCCAAAGTAAACAATGAATAATCTTGATGAAAGATAAGTTACTAAAAGAACGCCGAGACCCAATACAATAGGATGGAATATTCTCTGTAAACGAGAGTATTTTCTGAAGAAATCCAGATCTTTATTTTTTACAGCCCAATCTTGCTTGACATGAATATAAGAAAGTGATGGAACGGCGCCTACAAGGAATGCCACGGTAAGAATAATTGCTCTTAAGACAAACAAGACATCGTGAGAAGGAATATTACTTGGCATTTGTTGTGTTAAAAAGTCTAAAAAGGGCACAACCATCGGCTGTAGCATCGCTAATATAAAAGCAACAAGATATGGGAGAAATATTATAAAACAGCGATTCCAGTTCTCCCACTCATTACGAATTCCAAGGAAAGCGATCATGAAAGGAATGATTATTAGAATCATAAAAAGAAGTTGAGAGCTCTCAAAATAATTTAGAAATCGAAGATTCATCCCAACAATAATAGCATTGGCGACTAACGAAACTACTAACCAACTAGTCTGAATCGTTTGGTCGCTTTTTAGCCAATTTCTCCAAAAATGCTTTTCAATTTGTCCTTTGTAGCGCATTGTGTCTTTCAATGCACCAATAAAAGCCCTTGGTGTCTCGATAGTTCCTAGTAGAACTAAGAAATTGAATACAGAGAGAAAAAGTATCACTGCGGAGAATATTTTATCCCCTCCAATGGCAAGCCATACCGTTATCAAAATGAAGGTGTCAAAAGCCCGCTCGTACGAATAATACTCCTTATATTCTAGAAAATCAAGTTTTCTTTTAAAATATGTTGAATATAGTTTAGTTGCACCCAACCATCCCATGAACCCCATAAACATTAATCCAAAAGAGAAAATAGCCGGGAGAAACTCATTATTTAGCGCATGTATTAACAACCTTTCGGAAGCATTCGCAAAGATACTTGTAGAGAAAAACACAAATCCGCAAATTACGGAAATAAGTAGTCGTGATCTCAACTCTTCATTTCGAAGTACATCTTCTGGATTCTTCTCGAAAACCATTTTTGGAAGATGAAATTGGTAAATACCTATTGTCAAAATAAGACTTGCAAGTAGAAAGGTATATTCAAAGTTGAATAGACTTAAAACGACAGATAAAACACTTAGCAGGATAGTTATAAGCGAAACAAGAAGATTCTTAATATTCAGTTCTTTTGTTTTACTCTTAGAATCAATACTCCCCATCCCGTAATCTCCATTTGAAATATTTTTCTTAAGTTAGCTTCCACTGCGTTGTTGTTGGAACAATATTCAAGAAAAATGTTGCTGTTACCAAAAAGTAACTAACAAATATAACGGAATATCTAATAATATCCTTAATCTCTAATTCTTCCAAGATAATCCCCCGTTTACGAAAGATTAGGACGTCTTTATGTTTACATATATAAAATCATTCTGCTTGTTATAATTTTCGTGAAACAGCGTTTTATTAAATAGTAGAGTTCACGAAACTAATTACAAAACATCCTATGATTAAAATATTGGATCTTTTTATGATATGAAGAGGATCTCAGGAAAATAATCAGAGAACTCATGGTAGGAATTTATAAAAAAGGATAGATTTGAGTTTTAAAACAGGACTGATAGTAAAGTTATTTGTACTAATTTCACTCCAGTTCTCTTATCAATTCATTATGTTGGTGGTATGTCCCTTATATCTTCGATTTTCCAAGTTGCGTAGTTAAAAGCGAAGAGTAATGTTAGGAAACTACTGATTGTAAATCCGAAACAAAGTCCAAGAAAAGCAGAACTTATGTCTAAACTAAGTGTAAAGGCATAAGCGAGAACAATCGAAATAATTGAGAAAGAGAAGAAGAACGTTATTAGTATAATCATCATACTAATAACTCTACTCATGCTTCGAATTTGGCTCCGTTCACGATCTCTACCCTGCTTTTCATAATTTCTCTCAAAAACTTCTCGAACGTCGTATGCATTTTTTAGAAGGAAAGTAGCAAAAATGCCTCCAATACCGAATAAAGAATCAACTAAACAAAAGGTATTCTACAGTTGAGATAAATGAGTTTACGAAAAGATATTTACCCTAATGCTAAGCAAAGAGATTTAGATCGTATCCTCCCTCAGTTAGTAACTGAGATTCTCAGAGCCTTTCAGTCTTGTTTTACATCAGAACAAGACCTCATACAGTTCATCAATAGACTTCCGAGCAGAGAAATTGTAGAACTCTTTCTTGATTCGGGAAGGTTTTATGCCGTCAGTAAAAGTGTCATCACAGAGCCCTTTGTGAAGTTAATAATGATCTTTTCGATGATTGAGCGATTAACTTCAGCAGAAATACCATATACTGAATTTAAAAATTGGATACGTGAGAATGAAGTGCTCAGAGCAGCAGTTGAAGAAAATCCTGACATATCAGACTTCCATCTTTCATCTCTCAAGCAACTCATAGATAGTCTAAGAGAGAAATATAATGAGATCTACGGCTTCGTAAGAAACATACTCTCATATTTCACGGAATATATTGCTCTTAGACATCAGATAATGATCATCGCCTCAATACATGTGAAAGACACAGAGATTTTAAGAAGATATCCTGATCAGGTAACTGGGGTACAGCCATATTCTGTGACTATTTCAGATTTTGCCACTGAACATAATCTTGAAACATCAAAGGGATATATGCCTGTTTGCTATGACTGGAGACAATGCTGTGTAGATGTTAATACATGCTGTTGGCGTTCCAAAAAAACGTGCAGATTGTGGATAGATGACGAAGAGCGCATCAAGAGGCTTAAAACAACAATAAAGTTATTGTATGACTTTAGAAGTGTATTTGTTCATCGTGCAGAACTGCCACCTTTTAGTGAACATCCAACATTTGGAATGTATAAACATAATAAGAAATGGAGAGATTGCCTTATTCTGTTAAAGTCATCAGAATTTGAAGCAATCTTTGAGGAATCATTTGTCGAATATTTTAAAAGCAAGATCGACCTCGAATAAACCGAAGTTGAATTAGAATGTCACAAATTATTATGTCTCAGCCTAGAAATCCAGTAACAGCAACTTATGTGATTTTGGGATCTGCGATAGCCTATGTCATTTTCTGGAACTTCTCACAGGATATAGTGTCCAAACTATTGATCATTTCTGTGATCGGTGGTATGATCACATCATCACTTTACTTCTTAGAACCAATCCAGTTCGTAGATAATCGCTATCTTAGAAACAAGTATGAAAAAACCATTCTTCGAGACTTCAAAGAATATACTGAGGTCACATTTGAAAACACCTTTAAAGAACCGTATTTCGATGCCGACAGGAATAATATTTATGGATCGCTTTATCTTTCTTTGGCGATCTGCGTAGGCGCTGTAGGTACGATATTCATAAATCCCTCTGTTCCCATTTGGATTCCAGTAATTTCACTTTTTATCACATTAACATTGTTAATTAACGGCATCTACTTGATTACGCTAAGGACAGAAAAAATAGAATTGGTTCACTACATACTCTCCTTAGAGAGATACACCTTAATGGAGAAAAGTGATATAGGCTATCCTTACGCTCCTATAGAGAAAATCAAGATTGAACTTGCTTCACGGAGGTGGGTATCTGCACGCAACATCCTTAAGCAACACACTGAAACCGTATATGCTAGATTAAGAAACATTCGTTCCAAATTACAAGGGAATAAATGGAGATGGCAAAATACCAAAATCACAGTTGAAGAAATAAAGAAAGGATTTGGGAGTAACTCTCCTTTTGAAGATGAAGTTAAGTCATATTTGAGTAATGCCAAATTAGGCAGGACATGGCTTTTTCTCCTTGATTTAGATCTCCGTGAGTTTTCTAAGAAACTTGATGAATTGGCTAGTTTCTTACAAGCAAAAAAAATGGATCTTGTATCGATCTTACATTCTAAAACTATAATCAAAATTATGGAAAGCAAGAAAAAAGATCTATCATATTTCTATAGTGATGAGACGTTTAGCCCAGATAAGGAGGTCAATTACAGAAATCTCCAGGAAAGTTTAACGGGCGATGATATTCCGTCTCTTATTGAGGTTAAAGAAGCCATTATAGCAATTAAAGGACTTAAACCGACTTTTGATGAAATAATTCAGAAGATTGAGGCAGTAGAAGATGTTCATTTAACAGTTAAAAAAAATGATTGAATTAAGGTTCACCAATTTGTGCATAATTCGTAACATTATCATAGAAAAAGATAAATTTAATATGGTGAAACATTTCCTATTTCACAATCACAACTTATTCTTAGCGGGTTATTAGCAAGAGGTCATTTTTGGAGTAGATATGTCGTGACACAGACCGGAACACAGACAGGAATTAAGAAGGTGAGCAAGAAAAGATTATTTGCAGTATCACTAATTTCTATTGCCTTACTTGCCTTCCTTCTGTGGTATATTGGAATCGACTCAATTATTACGGTTATCAGTACAGCAGATCCAAGATATCTTGCTCTTGCCTTAATAGTTGAGCCATTCATTTTATTAGTAAGAGCCCATAGGTGGAAACTCATAGTTGCCAATCTTGGCTACCCTAAATTAGGACTTAAAAAAGCCTCTCTGCTATATTTGACAGGATTATATGGAGGAAGTTTCACCCCTTCAAAGCTAGGAGATCTTTTAAGGGCTTATCTCTTAGCAAGAGATTCAGATAGTAGTGTACGTGTTCCAGCTGGAAAAGCGGTTTTCTCAATCGTACTTGATAGAGTTTTCGATGTTATTTCTTTAATTACCATCGTGTTAGTTGGTGTACCACTATTTTTTGTAGGGTCACTTGCTGATTTTCAATATATCCTTTTGATTGGCGTAATCATGGCTGGATTATTGATTGGCCTTTCTTTTCTACTCTTTAGTGAAAGATATGGAGAAAAGGTGATTAATCTATTTGCCACACCTATACTCAAAATGATTGGAGGCGTTTTCAAAGAAAAACAGAGAGATACAACATCGAAAATTTTCGATCAATTCTCTGAGAGTGTTAGCACTTTTCGTGATAAAAAAGTCTTCTTAGTAGGTGTGTATCTTTATTCCTTAGCAATTTGGGTTTCTACATGTGGTCAAGCATATTTAGTGTTAGCAGCGCTACAACCAAACCTACCTAACGTTCTACATTTTATTACGATTTTTCCTCTATCGATGTTTGCTGCATTAGTCCCTGTGACGATTTCTGGATTAGGAACTCGTGAAGCTGCTATGGTAGTTATTATGTCAATCATTGGAGTAAATGCTGTGACAGCATTCATCTTGTCTATTACTTTTGCCTTTGTTTCATTATGGATTCCTGCAATATGTGGAGGCATTTATGTTACAGTTAGATCGATAGAAAAAATAGGTGAATGAAGTTACTCATTGAAATCGCCACTGGGGCGATTTAGGGTAGAGTAACTAACTTTATGATCATCTCGCTGCATAGACTTGTACAATTTAGTTTGTCATCTAATTCCGAACATTCTGTAAACTTCATTATTAAATCTCCTCTATCTTTACAACATTGGCATAAAGACGTCGCTTAATAGCATCTTCTGTACAGCCTTACAGGTCAGCGTTTTTGAGATTGCACATTTTTCTTCTTCATTGCGGAATAAACAATGAAGTTCCAAAACAATATTCCATGTCTTTTTTTGTAAAACGTTCATCTCCTGAAGTATTCTAATGAGCAGGCTAATTTCACGTCATTCTTCCTTGTATTTGTCATAAACACCTTTAGCTTTGTCTAAATTGCTATATTCGTATTTTTCGAAAACATCTAAATATAATAATCCTACGAATCTCTTCATGTCGTTTTCCTCCAAAAAATGTTTTAAACCGAAATGAGCGCCCCCGTCGGGATTCGAACCCGCAATCTGCCGCAAGATAAATCGTCATCAAACGTTTCTTGGGCGATCAATCTTCAAAACGTTCTAGTGAAGCATCTATCATACACAGTACGCAAGAAACAATCTCATTCTTGCAATATCGAAAATTTCTTTAGAACTCTGCCTAACTTGAGATTATGGGCGCATGTTTAAAAAAAAGAAATAGAGCGTTACGTATAGTATATTGGCTGCGTTATATCGTCGCTACTTACACATGGTTGTACATTCAACCTGTTTGCCATATTCACCGCGTCCTCTGGAGTGCCATAATAGATATAAAATCCGTATATCGCCTCTGGACGTGCGTTGTCTTCTTTAAAGTAAATATTGTTGCTATCTAAAATAACTGATGTATATCTAGTTGTCTGAACGCTTATTAAACTAACATTGTTTCCTAGATAAATCCAGCCATTAGATAAAAATAATTGACATTCTTTCGCCATAAAATCGCGTAAATTGAATATTCGTCCATTTGACATTGGTGAATATGCTATGGCGTCATCTGTTACGTTGAAATATACCCTATTTGCAACGATGTCGGATGTATTTAACTCTAGTGTTACGTAATATAATTTATCATTATATTTGGTAACGTCTAATGTATAATTCTTAAATGAACATGTAACGTTGATTGGTAGTTCTCCTGCTGTTCCCTCAGGCGTCGTCGGATTATAGTATAATGTATTTGTGCGTGTATCAATTACAACTGGTTGAGTAATATCTAACGATTGTAATAATGAATCTACAATCTTCTCCGATTCTGTAATAACATAGTTGCTGTAATCTATCGAATATTCTACTTCACACTCTCTTGGAGTCCATCCTGTTGAATCGGATACCTCAGCAAGAAGTAGTATCTTCCATAATTTATTTATATCTTCCTGTATCGATGTATTAACGCCAGAAATGTTTGACACGTACTTAAATGTCGCCTCAGCCGATAGTAATGATGTTCTGGCTTGATACCGTAATGTCATTATTTCGACATCTCGTTCATATCTATTGCGCTCTTCTCCCGACCATAAATAATTGCCGCCTTGAGTGACACATGGAATTTCTGGAATCTGTTTAACTGGTATATTTCTTTCTAAGCATACATCAACTAATTGCGAAATCGTTAAATATTGCGAATTGCGGCTATCGTAATCTCGTAATATATCTTCATACCTATGTTGCTTCTCTTTGACGTATGTGAAATCGTTCTTATTTTGATATGTATTAACTTGCTCTCCATCGTCGTAATACAACCACTTATATCCGAACGGTTCCGTAGTGCTATTATCGTCTATTTTAACGTCCCTGTTGAAAATTATGTAGGAATCGTTATTTGATTGGCAAAGTCCGTAATGTTTAAATGTATCGTTTGCATCTATATTATAATAATTATTATAAGTAGCCGTTATCATTACCAAAGTTGTATATCCATAATCTTTCATAATTTCTTTTAATGCGGGTGAATACTGCCACTCCTGACAGCCAAATATAGGACTTCGCGTAAGATTATATTTTTTTAATATTTCATCTGATATTTCAATTGATTTCCTTAATTCTAATTCGGGGTACGCAATAAAAAGTTGATCGGAATAATGCGTAACAACTAACTCCAACTGACCCCGATCATGTAGTTTTTTAAACAACTCGAAAACATCGGGGTATTTTTCAGCCATGAGTTCTATACCTAAACTTTGTATTTCGAATGTGAACGCGTATTTGGGATATCTCTCATACATCAAAAGTAAGTTTCTGATAGATCCGTTAACGATACGTTCTTCTGATATAGGATCGCCCGCTCTAAACTGCGGGTTAAAATGAAAATATGATACATAAAATTCTGCCTTATTTAATGGTACAGAATGGGTAGATGTTGTATGTGCGATAATGCTTACTACTTTTTTATATACATTAGAAACGCCATATACCTCATAGTATAGCACATATATATTTTCGCCAGCGTTCTCAACAATTGTTTTGCGTGCAACCTCTGATTTACCCCAAGAAGTTAGTATAACTATCTGAGTATCTACAGGCTTTGGTGTTGCGTTTGATTCGTCAACAATTTTTAATGTTACATGTTCTGGCTTATCTGATACAGAATGTAGTCTAATGTTTAATGTAATATCATCCCCAACTGTAACATAATCATCTACATCAGTTGTAAAATCGTCGATGACTATTGAATTTGAGGTATTAACGCCAACCATTTTAAATGCTAACATTTGCGTAGTGAATACGCTAGAAAGGATTACAAACGCGAGAATGCACAGAGGAATAACCGTAGGCGGTATTATCCTATATGGCGCACAATGCATTATTTTCCCTCATGTCATATGCAGTTCAGCAAGATAAATCCTTTTCGAATCTCTTGCATTTCTTAAATACTGCGTGTTTTCTTGTTGTAGAACCTGTACCTGTCCAGTAAAAACAGACGTAAATAATAAATAAAGAAAAAATAAAGATGAAAATTTTAATACATTATTTTGATATCTTGCGTCTTGTAATAATTGCTTGCCTTTATGTTGGGTGGTAGGCATGAGCGGTTGACCTCTCATGTTTACCACATAGATAGGTACTCTCAAATCCTATCTCCTCCTTTAACCTGCGTTACAGGAGGTCGGTTCTCCTCGCCAAAGTTATCAGTCAGTACTCTACGATGATCACTGAGCGTTTCCTCTCTGTTTAAACCACCGTTTACAGAGCAAGGGACTAGAGAAGCATCCCTTGGTGTGTTCTTTAACTCTCCTGATAACGTAGATACCGTCATACACTATATGACCTCTCTTAGGCTAATCAACTAATTGCTCTCAGGTCTCACGGAACAAGCCCCTACCCTTTAGGGTGGTGGGGTAATTGACTCTATGTTCGTTTCTTTTTGTAAGAGCGCCTATATTTTTCGAAGTCAACAGAATCGTATACTTCTGCCATTTTGAAGAATATTGGGAAGAATTTTGCAACTTCAATGTCTTTGCTGATAAAGAAGATTGCGTTCAAACTGGATTGAGCCTCTTCATGATGTATAGCGAACCGCTTAATGTGGTCTCTGTATTTCAATAGAATTGCCCTTAATTGCTGCCCTTCTTTTGCAAGAAAGAGAGATCTAGCTGAGTACACCTCTGAACTTTTAACTAAAAATGCAGCATCAAATTTTTTGTCGATTTTAACAGTTTCAAGGTCAACTATTTCCTTGAACAAATCCTTTATGAGATGTTCTTCTTTTGGAATTACTTCTATCGTGATTGTTGCAGTCTTGCGAAGCGTTCCCATAAAAGCAAGTTTGTCTTGATCTTTTTGAAAATGATTAATTATTGGATGTAGTAGATTTTCACGATTCAATAAAACTAAGGCGACAGTAATATCTGACATGTATTTCTTTGGCACAGCATTGATTCGAAAGCCCGACCCTCCTGCGTCTTCGTATTCCGCCTTTCCTTTCACATACTTTGGAACTACTTCTTCAATCTTTTTTGTGTATTTTTTCTTCAACCTACGATTCTTTATAAACCCCACTATTATTGAGACCATAAATATTACGATTAGAGCACCAAAAATGATAATTTGGACGGTTAGAGGTATTGCCTGTATTATCTGTGCTAAAGCATCAAAAATTCCTTGTATCAGTATCACGCTCCTGATAAAATCGAATTCTTTGATGACTGCCTATAATTATAAAACCTACTGTTGAAGTTGAAATACTTATAACTACATAAGCAAACTTTTTTGAAAGATTTCATATGAAAGGAGGCATCAGGAATAGAGAAAAGCTTTTGAAAAAAATCTTACCAGCGATTGTGGGAATTACTGTAATAATCTTTCTGTCTTACATGGCAGGAAATCCCTTTTTGCCAAGAAGAGGTAGTTTAGAGAGGGCATGTAAATAAAAGCGCATCTTCTCCATCGCGATAGTATCCTGGAAGTACTTTCTTCTCCACATACCCTATTTTTTGATACAAGTTTACGGCCTCAATATTAGATTCTCTTACCTCCAAAAAACTCTCAGAGGCTCCATATTCTTTAAATCCCTCCAATGCTTCTTCTAAAAGTCTAGTTGCTATTCCTTTTCGTCGATATTTTTCAATAATTGCTATTGATACAATATGCCCTTTCTTAGTTAATTTGTAGCCTTTAAGGCTAGAAAAACCACGTTCTACTCTACCCATTACGTAACCGATAAGTGTATTCGTTTCAATATCCTCTGCTACAATGAATGCCTTCGGAAAACTTTCATAAAGACTCATAAAGAAAAGCCCTGGGTAGTTTTCAGGTAAGCAGGTTCTGTTGATGTGGATCACGGACGAGAGGTCCTGAGGTTGAAATAGGCGTATGTGTATTTGTTCCATCGCGCGCGCACCGCTTACATTATCACTCTTAAGCATTCTTATAGCTAATAGTTGATGACCACTCAAGTATTAAAACTGTTTTCCTTTGGCTAATATGATGGTTCCATCCAAAACGTTTTAAATTTTAGTGTATTGTTGAATCTCACGTGAGGTACCTCAAGTGGAAGACATTTCGTTTGATGAATTTGATGAACAAGAAGAAGAAGTTTCGCTCCTTGATGAATTAAGAACGCATGTTGAACAATATTTTACTATTAGAAATGCGTTTCAGGAATTCATGCCAACATTCATTGTTGAGGCGACAGAAACAAAGGAAAGCATGAAAGCACTTAAAGAAGATGTTGCAAGTCTTGGTCTTACGCCCTATCTTAGAAAATATGCATCATATGAACCTCTGCTAGTGCTAAGTTTTTTCAATCTTAATGAACGGGAAACGGGTTTTCCTACTAAAAACGTTCTTTTATTAATTGCCACAATTGCCACAGTATCACTTGCAGGCTATCTTCACGCAGTCGCCCTACTAACACTTAGGCCAGAGGCCAATCTTATCTTTGAAATTTTCTTGTTTGTAGTAGCTGTAATGGGAATTATTGGGCTGCACGAAATGGGACATTTCTTCTTATCCAGATGGTATGATATTGACGCCTCACTTCCCTATTTTATACCCTCAATTCCTCCGTTTGGCACATTTGGAGCATTCATTTCACTGCGAGAACTTCATCTTAATAGAGACGAATTGTTCGATGTTGGGGTCTTCGGTCCTGTTTTCGGATTTATCGTCACCATCATTGTTACTTTGTTCGGCATAATGTTATCACCTTTCCTTATGCCAGAAACAATTCAAGCAATTACCGAGCAAGGAGGCGGGGATTTTATATCACTCCCTGAACCTCTTCTATTTACTATGCTCATAAATCTGTTAGTCTCAACTGGATTGCTCGTTATTCCTACGGGGGCAGTACTTGTACTTCACCCGGTGGCATTTGCTGGTTGGGTTGGTATGTATATAACGGCTCTAAACCTATTCCCGATAACACAATTAGATGGGGGGCATGTTTCTCGATCACTGTTTGGAGAAAAAGGCCACAGATATGTAGGTATGGTTGCACTAGTAGTTGTATTTGTTGTTTTAGCATTTTTCAATATAGCTTCTGCTATCATCATTATTATGGTACTGCTGTTTTTCATGAGAGCCCGTCATCCCGGACCATTGGATGACGTTTCCAAATTGAGCTCAAAACGAATTATAGTTGCGATACTAGCATATGCAATACTTGTTATTTGTATGCCGATTCCTGAGGCTTTTATTGAGTTTCTTATGAACCCCTTCTCCTTTTTTTCACAATTTCTTTGAGCATTTAAGTTTTGTTTTCTTTGTCTACGATCAGTTATTGTGACATTAAATCAGTTATTTCGAACTAATTGTCACTTTAATGTGATATTTTGTAGTAAAATCATGTTTTATTGGCAAAAATAACTCAAGAATTTTGTCTAGTTTATTTAAGGCTTATTTCATTTTTATCGGCAGATTTTAACCAATAAATATCATTTTTACTTACAATATCTCCAAATGGGCACCTCTCCAAGGCTTTATAGGAAATGATGTCTTTTTCATCCATACACAAGGGGTTGTGTGTTATTGTCATTTGATGCAGTCACTATTGATTTCTACAAACCCGAAGGAGACTACCTTCGAAGAGTCGAACCGTTTAAGGATGCTGTTTTTATTACAGCACTTGAAGTCAAGACGATTTTCGATGAATTGCACGCTGTTCAGAAACAATTAGTTCGTGCTGATTTCATGTTTCGTTTACTCAAACAATATGAACAACGAGGTTTTGATCCCAACTTGATTCTTGATCTTATGCAGCAGGTGGTATCTCACTTGTTTCCCTTAAATATCAAGGCCGCTCCCCATGACACCCGACTTCAATTTAGACAAATCAAGAATATTGATAATCGCACTATCCTTTTTGGACATGTGGAGGAGCCAAAAAGCAAGGTGCGGAAGATGAAGTTTTCAGGCTGTCCAAGTATCCTCACTTTTGTTTGATAGTTCATCTGAATGAATGCTACACTTCGATGTAATTTAAAAGAGTGGTTTGTCTAGTGGTTTCATTCTTCTGCAAATTAGAAAAACGAATTCCGGTAAGACGGACTTTTCTTCTTTCATTCAAAAACTCCCTAAGAAGTCCAAAAGCGATCTCCATAGCCTGCTGTTCGTTTTGAATGGGATAAGGCACTGATTTGCTTCTCGTAAAGGTTTCAAATCCTTCAAATCGAATTGTGATTCCTACCGTTTTATAGAATATCTTATGCTCTCTTAAATATTCGTGAATTCTCGCCGACAGCGTTTCTAATGTTTTCAAAACATCTTTTATATCGGCGGTATCCTGATTAAACGTTCTTGACTTGCCAATAGATTTTCGTACATAAAAATCGCCTACAGGATTATTGTTCATGCCATGAACTATTTCCCAGATCATTTTCCCATATTTACCGAATAATTCAAGCATTTTCGGTAAGGGTGTATTTAAAAGATCTCCAATCGTGTATATTCCCTTCTCATTGTAGTATCTCTTAGTGTTTCTACCGACTCCCGGAATTTTAGTGATGTCCATGTCTTCTACGAACGATTTCACATTTTCAGGTTCGATGATTGTAATTCCATTGGGTTTATTGTGCTCAGAAGCAATTTTTGCAAACGGTTTGGTAGGTGCGCATCCGACTGAGCAAGTTATATCTAGTGTATCATACACTTCTTGGCGTATCCGCTCGGCGATATTTCTGCTCTCATCATAATCCGCACATACACCTGTAAGATCTAGGTAACCTTCATCAATCCCTGCTTCTTGACACACCGATGAATACTTCTGAATTATGCGGAAGAACTGTTCTGAAGCTTCAAGGTACTTATCGAAATTCGGTAACACAAATACCGCATCAGGACATAATCTATACGCCTTAGATATCGGCATACCAGAGTGGATTCCATATTCTCGTGCCTCATAAGAACACGTAGAAACAACACCTCTTCCTTTTCCCCTTTTAGGATCCGCTCCTACAACTAATGGCAAGCCTTTATACAGTGGATTATCTCTCACTTCGATAGCGGCAAAAAAACAATCAAGGTCGACATGAAGAATAATACGCTTCATTTTTTCCAAATATGAAGAGAATGAAGTAATCGAATATATAGATAGGGAGACTGGCATAGAAGTGATAAACCTAACAGGATTCTTATCCCTATGTCAACTCTTTGCTTCTTTGATTATTTCCTCCACGTTTTCATAGGTTCTTTCAGGGACTAATTCTAAGTAATAACTCGCATGTACTCTCTCTGTCTCCGATTTATCGATAACTTTCCAACCCTGTTCTTCTAAAAGCCCCTTTTTTGTTATAGGGAATTTTGTATCTTCCATCAACACTTCCCGCAAAGATTCAAGACCCAATTTCTTTGTGATTCTAGGAAAAGAACCAGATTTTAGAAAAACCTTTAACCGCGCCGCATCTTTATACATTCTGATCCCATGAAAGGCAAGCATGATTTTTCTTGCTTTTAACTCCCTTGCCTTTTGATTGATTTCTTTGAGCTCGCTATCAGTGAATTGATACAGGGTGTGGCGCCCCTTTCCGAAGAGTCTTGAGTACAACACATCTGACTCTCTTAAGGGAGATTGTCTAGAGAGATCTACACAATGGACGATATTGTAATCCTCCATAATTTTGACTACTTCTCTATCACTTTTTGCCTCTAGACTTCTAGGTTCCCAGACTAATCTTACTCCAGCGGTATCTACTGTTGAAAAGAAGTCTCGAATAACTTCAATTCTTCGACTGGTAAATTCCAGTTGCGGAGGTGTCAAAATGTGCAGATATGCAGATCGAAGCAAACGGCAGATTTCAATCATTCTATTAAAGTTAGTTATAGCTTCAGGAACAGATCTGAGCAAATGCTGATGGGTTATACTCCTGTGACACCGCACCGAAAACTCAAAGCCTTCAGGCACGCGTTTTCTCCACGATTTTACCAATTCAATAGACGGAAATTCATAGAAAGTCGAATTAATCTCTACATAATCGAATGCCTTTGAATACGCGCTAAGACTATCCATTCCCATTCCTGACACGGTAAAATAAGCCCATCCACCTGTTCCTATTCGGATTTCCATAAAGATTATTATCTTTTATGGATCTTATAAGACTATGGAGGGTAATCTTTGACACAATTTCTTTTTGGGTGTTCAGGCTGGAGTTATGATGAATGGACGGGGTCCTTTTATTTAGATAAAGGCAAAAGTAAATTGTCCGCTTATTCCAGCATTTTTAGTACAGTGGAAATTAATTCCACGTTTTATGCATATCCCAAAAAGGAGATCGTTATAGGATGGTTACGTTACTCCCCTGAAAACTTCATATTTTGTGCAAAACTTCCAGGACAAATAACTCACGACAAGGAACTTCTGGTTAGCAAAGGAGTTGAGGAAGATCTTAACCAATTTCTACAACTTATGCAACCACTTGCTGACGGAGGTAAACTGGGCTGTCTCCTGGTTCAATTGCCACCAAGGCTGAAATTTAATTCCAATAAAGTTGAAGCGTTTTATGCGATCCTTCCGAGCGAGCAATTTCATTTTGCCATTGAATTCAGAAACAAAACCTGGCTTAGTGACAAATCCTTTGAACTGCTCAAAAAATACAACCTTGCTTATACTATAATCGATGAGCCGCACCTACCTCCCGACGTTGAAATCACCACAAACTTCGCCTATTTTCGCTGGCATGGAAGAGGAAAGAAACCTTGGTATAATTATCATTACAGCGAAGATGAACTTAAAGAATGGGTACCTAGGATTCAGGAAGCACAGGAAAGCGCAAATACAGTATATGGCTATTTTAACAACCACTATCATGGTTATGCACCTGAAAACTGCTTGGATATCTTAGACATGCTGGGTATTGCAACTTCTGTACAGCAGAAAACTAGAGGACGAATAAAACAATTCCGAAAAACACCCCCTAAACCACAACCAAAGGCGAAAACTCTGTTTGACTTCATCGAGGATGCACCAAAAGAGATTGTTAAGAAAAAGAGGAAGGAAACTACCGAATCCTTGTTAAGGTTATTTGCTGATGAAGGGCGTATTCTCAATGGAAGGGTAATGAAAAATGATGAACTAAAAGATTTGAAGATAGAAAAACAACGAATCTCAACTAATATTAGAGATTATACAATATTGATCGATGAAGAAAAACAACGAATCTTCCACAATTGTGGTGATTGGAAACGTCGAAAACAAAGCAAGAAGTTCTGCAAGCATCTTGTAAGATTATTTCTTTCTTTATCTAAATTAAGATCAAAGTTATTGCTGAAAAACATTTCAGAGAATCTCGAAGATTGGACATTCGAGTAATTGAATAAGTCGCCTAAAGATTAATGTTTTAGTTCTCGCTATGAGTTTATCCAAGATTTCTTGTTTTCGGGCAATTTAAAAAAAACAAATTAAGATGGAGTAAGTGACATCCTCCCCAGCCTTTCGGATGGGGCTTCCAGCTTTCCATTGTAGTTCTCGCTCCCTCACGGGAGGCGACGCTTCGCCACTTTTCCTACAGTTATGGGCTTACGGAAGCCGTACCAGGTTGCACACGCTGCTCACCCTTATCCTGCCCCTTGTTTATCTGCCTGCAGGATGCTATTGATCTGTTACCTGCCTGCTTTGCAGGTTAGCACACTGCACACCAAAAGGGGACTCTCTTGCCACGCTGGATAAGATCTCATGCACGGGCATCCTCACGTTTAGCCCTGTCACCTGCTGACTGGTCGCTTACAGGAGGATATACCTCCACCCAGTCGAGCATTACGGGTACACTTGCGGTACCATCTATAGGTTTCCAAAAAACTATAAAAAGACATCGGCTTTCATCCCCCAGCTGTCGAAAGGAGACTTTCCGCCGATAAAGTTAAATTCTTCTTCTCAATGAGTGTATCCACAATTTCTTGCTGTTAGGATGGAGTAATTAAAGGAAGCGTTTCTCCTCCAATAGGGAGCGTCCATACGCTTGCATCATTACCCATTCTTGAAAAAGCAAGATCTAGTGCGTCTTCCACGCTATCTGATGGGGTCATATTAAAAGGATCTTCTACTAATTCAGAGTCTAACTCTGAAACTAGAATTATATCTGCCTTCATCATCGTTTTCCGCATATAGTATGCTTTGTGCCCACCGAGTTTAAAATTAGTTTGCACTTGTTTACTTAGTTCCTCTAGAGTTTTATATTTATACATCCATTCTTCAAAGACTTTATGTCCTATACCATCTTTGCACGCTGCAATTACCACTAATTGACCACCAGGTTTAACTATCGTCTGAGCCTGTTCAATCGCTTTTTGAGCTTGATAGAGGTTGATATCCTTTGGAAAGCCGCCTGAACTCACTAAGACGATATCGGCAGGTTTGTCTACGTAGATTTTGAACAATTCGTCTACTTTTTTTACACATTTATTGAAGGCGCTGACTATCCCACCAGTGGCAACCTCGGCAACCTCCTTATTTGAATCGAGAACAACACTTACGCAAAAATCAACTTTAGCCTTTTCAGCAGCCTGTGTCATATCGACATGAATAACATTCCCGTCTAGGTTTCCTGTAACTGCATCTGGATGAATTAAATTTGAATGGTTTTTCTGAATGCTTTTTAAGCTTGAAATTCCAGGCAAAATGCTTTTTCGACCTCCTGTGTACCCTGCATAATAATGAAATGCAACATCTCCAATAGTAATTCGTTTATCTGCTTCAACAAACTTTCTATTTAGCTCCACAGGTGTCTGTAAATGCGTCATTCCTAAATTGACTAAATCATCAGCTTGACAATTATGATTCTCTACTACAAAACGGCTAACTATGTCTTTACCCAATAACTCATCCATTTCCTTTCTAGTCACAGGACGATGACTACCAACTGCAATTAGTATCTCAATGTTTTCCTCTTTAATACCCAAATTATCAAGTCTATTTAGCAAAACAGGTAGGATTTCTTTGCTTGGAGTGATTCTCGTGTTATCGTTGACTACTATACTTATTTTATCATTCCTATCGAAAAGCTTATCAAAACTTGATTTATCTACGGGATTATTGATGGCGTTTTCATAACTAAGAATTGGTGTTGGATTTTCAATATTCGAATTTTTTTTACTCTCAATAACGCCCAAAGAGTTTTTGTCGCTTATATCTGTATAAATGGCTTCTTCTCCGTATTTTAGTTCTACTTCTACCAATCAAATCGCCCACTAATCTTAGAGACGTCGCTTTTTAACTTTTTTGGTGGTTTACGAACGTCAATGATTCTGATCTTTACTGTTTGTTATTATTTCCTCATCTTCAGGCGTTTTTGTTTCCCCAAACGGAATTGAGATTAATATAATTAGAAGGATAACTGCTCCTATGATAAGAATTCCGTAGGGGCTTCCGGACACAGCAAGTGAAACATATCCTATGATTGGTACAGAAAGGATAACTTTCCCAATAACATTCTCCTGGGGAATCATGCCATTCCAACACTCACTGCCGCGCCAATAGTCGGCAGAAGGATTATTATCACCTTTGGTTCTAAAATATAATTTGCCGTCTTGACTGCGATACTGTATTTCTATGATCCGGTGCACAATGTCATATGATCTTGTAGAGACTTCAAAAACTATTACATCGTCTACTTGAAGTCTATCGCTTGGGATGTTTTGTAAAATAAGCAAATCTCCAACATTATAAGTTGGCCGCATACTTCCTGAAGAGACCGACCGAAGTGGACTTTCAGGATACGTCCCTAAACCTACCTCAAGTCCAATGAATATTGCATATGAGCCCACAACAGCTATGATTATAAAAACAACAGTTTCAATTATTTCTCTCTTATACTTTTTCATAAAAACACCAAACTTATACTATAAAGTTGTGGACCATCGCCTTTTTACAAAATCGTGTAATAGTTAAAAAACCTTTGGACAATAACATCAAAGCGTATATTTGAAGTCGATATTATCGCGGGCGCAAAGATCTGATTAATTCAGTTTGTCAACTTCGATTGACTATAACTTATTTCGATCCTTCTTAAAAAACTCGATATAAGTCAGTATCACCAAAAGTTCTTTCAAGTATACATTGTGACTCCAGAAATTCATGTAATTCTGGGCTGATTCCCCAGCCATATTTTAATTGAGGGTCGACAATAAGATAGTTAAGGTCATCTAACAGCGATTGATGAAGCGTATAATCTCCTTGACGTTCTGCGTTTTCAATAAGTGTTTGCGTATCATGAAAAACATGTTTTTTGGAGAGAAAATCTATTGCTGGGTTGCCAACTATCACAGCACCTTCCTCAACATACAAATCTAAGTATTCTGCTACTTGTTGTGGCTCATAATCTCCTTCCGAGGTGAATATGGCTCCCACGCTATTGAGGGTATCATAAAGTCCGATTAGAACGATGAGTCCTATCAATACTGATAATAGAATGCGTGGGTTGGCAAATAGTTCGCATAGCAATCTCCTTTTGACGTGCCGATTAGAAGTGGCAAATCTGAATTGCATGGCAATATCGATAATAAAAACAGATGCGGCAATACTAAGAGGCAAGAATAAAGGTGAAAGATATCTGAGAGGTAATTTGTTTGCAAATAGTAAAACTATAGTTGGTGCGAAAATCCAAGGGAAAAGAAGAAATGACTCTTTTCTTTTCTTCAAAAAGATCGAATAAATTAATCCGATAAAGCCAAAACCAAAAATTAATGGATTTGATCTAATTGAAAGGGCAAAATAATAAATGCCTTGTGCCTCACCGCGTTGAGGTCTTAATAAATACATTCCAATCATTGTTTGGAGAACATCTGGATCAGATAAACGTGCAAATATGAGATATGGGCTAATGGTAATAATACAAACTACTAGTAAAATAATAAAACTACGTATCGACTGTTCTAGTTCCCTTTTTCCCTTTATAGCATTCAACAGTGTACTTACAAATATAATAAGAATAGCAAATGCTCCAGTTGCCTTTGTAAGAATTGCTAACCCAGCACAAATGCCTGCAAGGATAGTATATGCTTGTTTATTACTTCTGAAACTGACATAGCAGAAAAAGATTGAAAGAGCGATGAAAAAAGATTGTGTAGTATCCAATAGAGCAAGTCTATCAATTGAAAGTGCATATGCATCAATTGCGTATAAACCTGCAGCAAGTATTCCAACTTTTTCCTTATTTAATATGTCTTTACCGAATCTATAAGCAAGATAGCATGTCAATGAGCCAAAAATTGCCGAAACTGCACGTGCTTGGACGATCCCACTCCCAAAAAGAGTAAATGAAATTGCAGTAAATATGAAAAACAATGGTAAATTCCAATAAGCTGGTCCAGCGAAACTGTGACTCCACCACATGAATCTTCCATTCGCAGTATTTTCAGAAATGTCACAATAATTCCCCTCATCATAGCTGAATCGAGGTACACCCTCCAAATTCCAGAATCTTAAAAGAAGTGCAATTCCAATTATTATTACTACAATTATTTTTTCTAATGTTAACGTTCCTACATGTTTTTTGAGGATGTGAACTAGACGTTCCATTATGTACATCTTACTCCTTTATTATTCGCCAATTTGGATACTTCAGCAATATACTACAACTAACAGTTCCAATAAAGAATAAAATTGCAAAAAAACACATTGGAAGCATTAGTAGACTAATAATGAGGGGCAAGTCACCCGGTAGCACTTGGATATAAGACTTAGCGTAGTCTAATGTTATATAGATGAGATCTCCGATAATGCTTCCTAAAAATCCTAGCAACGCTAGGATGAAATAATCTTTGAAGAAAATATCATCCTGAATATCGTATACTCGGGCGTATCCACTTAAGAAACCGAATACTACTCCGCATAAGAGATATGCGAGAAATGCATTTGAATACATCTGTGTTATGTAAGTGATAAATGACTCCCATTGAATATTACTCCATAGAGTAATAATAATTCGTCCTATGATTCTAATTATTATAATCATTAGAACTACTGAAGAAATATGCCTTAACGTTTCCTTAAGAGAAATAAATGCCATTTCAGTTCATCTATAGAAATTTTCTCTTTAAAAAGAATTTCATCACATTTTGGTGTAACTATGGTCTTTTAGCTAAGCAAAGCGAAACATAAAAATATTTTCATGCTATAATTTCATCCCTCACCTGGAGGCAATTATAGGTGTTTCAGAATAAACTAAAGACCTTCAACCAAGAACACATCTATCTTCTTGCAGTAATAATACTTGCAGCGTTCATTCGTCTATGGAATCTGGAAAAAGTTCCGATCTTCTATGATGAAGGTCTATGGTGTTACTGGGGATTAAAGATCTTTCAAAGTGACTATTCGTTTTACAGCGTGTTTTATACCACCGTGGAATGGTCAAGAAAACCGTTCCTATCAGCTTTTCTTTATAGCCTATCCTATCATGTTTTTGGCATCAATTTATTTGCCGCTCGATTTATTTCAGCTATTTCAGGGATAGTTTCAGTGTTTATTCTGTGGAAACTAACCAAGGAATTGTATAATGAGTGGCTAACGGCTCTTATTTCTGCATTTCTCTTGAGCATTTCTATATTCCATGTCTGGTATAGTCGACTCGCAATGCAAGAAGCATTATTGACATTACTCGTAACAACATCAATTCTTGCATACTATATGGGCATTAAGCAGGAGAATGATGTCTTCCTACTGCTTGGAGGAGTGTTTCTTGGCCTTGCAATAAATACCAAGCAAAACGGTGCTATAGCCTTCATAATCATAGTTCTATTCCTCGTCATAAACCGAAACTATCGTTATGTATTCAAGAATAAATTTTTCTGGGCATCATTGGTAGTCGCTATAGTCATTCATTCTCCATATCTCTATTGGGCATTTACACATAATTTTGACATTTATAGGTCACCAGGTAGGGTTGATGTTGATATTACAAGATTATTTTCAGCATCGGAAATCTATTTACGAATTATTTATCTAGTTTCGTGGATTCAAGATTTTCTTGGATGGCCTTTACTCATTCTTACATTACTTTTCATCCCTGTATTGTGGTTACGCAGGAAGAATGATGATACCCTAATCTTAATTTGGATTGCGGTAGTCCTCGTATCTTTCTGGCCTGCAGTCCGATTTTATCCTCGATATCTCATGCCTGCGGTTCCCAGTATCTACATTGCAAGTAGTAGAGTAATTACAACTCTTATTGAGGAAGTGAAAAATCTTCGTACTACAAAACAGCGGCAAATTATTGTAAAGGGTTTAATACTACTTTTCGTCTTGATAACTGTCTTTGATACATCGACATATCTTTATGGAACATTAACACAGCCCTCTAAAGAAGAAAGGTTACCAAACGCTGTAAAACAGCAATTCATTGAATCCAGTTCTTCTGGATATGGACTAGATGAGGCAGTACAATTCTTAGAAGAAAATGATTTCTCACAAAATACGGTTATTGTTACCCTTCCATATTTCAAGTGGTCAATTGCCTTTTTAACAAAAGATTATTATCCAGCGATTTACGATATCACGCTAATTGATGGATACTTTGCTGGGGACACTGAGAGCAAACCTATTATTGATGACAATGTGTGTGTTTTCATAATTCGAAATTATGAAGAGGAATATAATCGTTATAATTATTCTCGAATCAGCGAAATTCCGAATACTGACTTAGAAAAGATAATTTACGTAGATGGTAGCCCAGAAGTCCACATTTTTGTAAAGAGTAAATAGTGTTCTGAAATATCTTCAAACTGAGAATTCAATTCCCTAGAAATATCAGAGGTGTATCACATCCAGATCGGATGGTACAATAATCTTACCATCGAAAAAAGTTCTTGCTTGCGCAATTAACGATGCTTTCTCCTTGAAATATTTCTCTGGCCAGTGTATTAACACCAACGCTTCTTTTATACCTGCCTTTTTTGCAAGCTTTCCTGCGTCTCCAGGAGTAGAATGTCCGTATTTATGTGCCAACTCCTCCATTTCATTTGGAAATGAGGCTTCGTGAATCAGCACATCACAACCGCCTGACAGATTTTCAATTCTTTCATTTGGTCGCGTATCACCAGAATAGCATATACATGATGCTTCAGCGTGAATCCGATACGCCATACTTTGTATTTGGTGATCTGACTCTATTGCAGATATAGCATCGTCAATCATGCTTCCTCCAATGATTTCGGTAAAATTTAAGTCAAATGTTAGAGCATGAAGAGGGGTATTCATCAATTCTAAAAGAGAAATGGTGAAGTCTTGAATTCCTTCAGGTCCTATTATTTCAAGCGGTAGTTTTCTTTCATTTTGCCACATCGTCCAGATCAAACCAGGGAGACCAGATACATGATCTTGATGAAAATGTGTAATACAAATTCGTTTAATCTCGTTTAAATCATGGTTCATTTGTAATAACCGTTGTGTGACGCCTTCTCCAGCATCTAACAGCAAATCTGTATCAATAAGGATTGAAATGTTTACTCGATCCGCTGTTATCATACTTCCGCTTGTACCCAGAAATGTGATTTTCATCAAATCACCTCAAGGAGATTGCTTCTCTTTGAAGGGAGAAGAATTATTAATTTAAATACTTTGCCAACATTTACTTGTAGGCAGTCTGTATGTTATGGAAAAACCAAGATTAGAAAACGTTAGGTTACCGGTTGAAATACGACTCTCGTTTTAATTTATTTAGCTGGTCTTTTCTTGAGAAACATAATAACTCAAAATCTTGACAGTCTTATACATGAAAAGTATAAATGTGAAATATTTGCATATATACATTGATACGAGAGTACAAGAAAAACGTAATATTCTTGGGAGTAAAAATATCGCTTTAGGAGCGTAACGGGGAAACTTATAACATATTTGGGAGGGCGAAAGCACAAGCCAAGATACTACAAATAGAACCTTATTCTTTCAAGTACATCCTATTTAACTGTCAGATCTATGAGGATTTAAGACATGACTAACAAAAATCCTGACCTTACGGAGTTTGAACGATTAGAGAAGGCACTTAAAGAGAGTGAAAAGAAGTATCGCTCACTTTTTGAAGATTCCAAAGATGCAATTTATTTTACTACGCGAGAGGGCACGGTTGTCGACGCCAACAAGGCTGCGATGGATTTGTTTGGATATACTAAAGAAGACCTACTCCATGTGAATGTTATAGATACGTATGAAAATCCAGCTGATAGGCTTAAGTTTCAGCAAGAAATAGAGGAAAAGGGTGCGGTTAGAGACTATGAGGTAAGGCTTCATGGGAAGAATGGGAAGGTGCATGCCTGCCTGCTGACTACGACTGTGTGGAGGGGCAATGATGGAAGCATCCTAGGATATCAGGGAATCATCCGCGATATTACCGAGCAAAAGAGGCTTGATAAGGCATTAAGGGAATCGGAAGAAAAACTCAGAGACCATGCCGAAAACCTAGAAAAACTTGTTGAAGAAAGAACTTTGGAACTTAGGGATTCAGAGGAACGCTATCGAGGGTTATATGACTCATCCATAGACGGTATTGCCTCTACGAATATGGATGGAAACATTATAGAGTGCAATCAAGCCTTTTCTGATATGTTTGGCTATCCTAAGGCAGAAATTAAACGAATGAATTATCTAGAATTCATTCCTGGTAAATGGCGAGACATTGTCGCACGAATCATTAGCGAACAAATACTCCCAAGGGGGTTTTCAGACGTACTTGAAATAGAAGGCTGCAAAAGAGACGGACTAATCTTTCCTGCCTCTGCAAGAATATGGGTCATTAAGGATGAAGACAGCAGGCCTGCTAGAATGTGGATTCTTGTCCGTGATATTACAGAACGAAAAAAACTGGAAGGGAAACTGAAAGCATATACTGAAAAACTCAAAAGACTTGATGAAGAGCGAGCTGAAGAACTGAGACGAAAAACTGTAGAACTTGAAGCCCTCAACAAAGAACTTGAGGCTTTCAGTTATTCTGTGTCGCATGACCTGCGTGCACCTCTTAGGAGTATTGACGGTTTCAGCAAAGCGTTATTAGACGACTATATAGACGTATTAGATGCAGAAGGAAGTGATTATCTTCAACGAGTTCGTAAGGCGACCAAACGAATGGCAGAAATCATAGATGAGTTACTGGCATTGGCAAGGGTTACACGTACCGAAATGCACCGTGAGAAAGTTGATCTAAGTAAAATGGTGCAGGAAATTTTGACAGAACTACAAGAATCACAACCAGAACGTCAGGTAGAGTTCATTGTTGCGCCAGGATTGGTAGCGGATGGTGATGCGAGACTTCTCAGCTTAGTTTTTGATAATCTTCTAGGAAATGCTTGGAAGTTTACTGGAAATAAGTCAAATGCAGAGATAGAATTCGGAGTTACTTGGAAAGGGATCGATAGGGTGTTTTTTGTACGAGATAATGGAGCAGGTTTCAATATGGAATATGCAAACAAGTTATTTGGAGCTTTCCAGCGTCTTCACTCACCAGAAGAGTTCCCAGGAATCGGCGTTGGACTAGCTACCGTGAAACGCATTATTAATCGTCATGGAGGCCGTGTATGGGCTGAAGGCGAGGTGGGTAAAGGCGCAAGTTTCTATTTTACTCTATAATTAAATGGAGGAAAAAGTATGGATAAAGAAATAATCCTTTTAGTGGAAGATAATCCAGATGATGTACTTTTGACCAAGAGAGCATTCAAGAAAAGTAATATTTTAAACGAATTGGTAGTAGCTAACGACGGTGTTGAAGCATTGGATTATCTTTTTGGTACTGGCGCCTATAAGGGTCGGGATTTGAGCATTATGCCAGTACTTATTCTACTGGATCTAAGATTGCCTAAACTTGATGGTATAGATGTACTAAGGCGAATTAGAGATGATGAGAGAACAAAACTTATTCCTGTAGTTATTCTAACTACTTCAAAAGAACAAAAGGACTTAATTGAAAGTTATAGCCTTGGTGCCAACAGTTACATTCCCAAACCAGTAGATTTTGACCAATTTGTTCTAGCAGTGCGTCAACTGGGATTATACTGGGTACTTTTAAATGAACCGCCACCAGTAATAAGGAGGGATTAAATGGGATTACCGCTCCGCGTTTTGATAGTTGAAGATTCAGAAGATGATGCTACATTATTGGTGCGTGAACTAAGGCGCGGAGGATATGAACCGACCTTTGTACGAGTGGATACACCTGACGCTATGAAGTCTGCACTCACTAACCAAACATGGGATATTGTTATCTCTGACTATGTTATGCCGAAATTCAGCGGTATCGCTGCTTTGAAACTATTTCAAGAAAGTGGAATCGACTTACCATTCATTATCATGTCAGGCAAGATCGGGGAGGATTTTGCGGTAGAAGCTATGAAAGCTGGTGCTCATGACTATATCGTAAAAGGTAAAACGGCGCGACTTATTCCCGCAATTCAAAGGGAGATGCGAGAGGCAGAGGTGAGAAGGGGACGTAAACGGGCTGAAGTTGCTTTGGAAGAGATCGCAAGGAGATTTCGAAGAACATTTGAAGCTATTCCTGATCCTGCATACCTCTGGGGGCGACAATCAGATTGGCGCATAATTTTAACTCAGGCTAACAAGGCAGCCTATGATTTGACAGAAGGTGAAATCGGAGATTTTATCGGTACTGAGGTGGAGAAGTTATATCATGGAATGGTAGAGAAACTCAATCTTGCAATGGACACCGGAAAAACTCAAAGAGAGGAAATGTTCCTTAAACTCCCTACTGGAGAGGAAAGATGGTTTCTTGTTGATCACGCGAAAACTGATGAAGATAGTGTTCTGACAATCACTAAGGACATTACTGATCACAAGAAAGCTGACCAAGCTCTTCGTGAGAGCGAAGAACGATACAGGTCACTATTTGAAGATTCCAGAGATGCGATCTATATTATTACGCGAGATGGTTATTATATCGACGTAAACCAATCTTTTGTGGAACTCTCTGGATACACGAAGGAAGAAATACTTAAACTCAACGTCTTGGAATTTTATGTTAATCCCGCTGACAGACTTAGATTTCAACACGAAATTGAACGCAATGGATCTGTTAGAGATTTTGAAGTCAAGTTTCGTAAGAAGGATGGAACAGAAATTAATAGCCTACTCTCTTCAACTGTAAGGACGGACAGTGACGGAAGTGTTCTGGGATATCAGGGCATTGTTCGTGACATTACCGAGCGCAAAAAAGCTGAAGAGGCACTTCTTGAGAGTGAAGAAAGATATCGTTCCATTTTTGAAGCATCAAGAGACATGGTCTATATCAGAACCAAAGAGGGAAATTTTGTAGACATAAACCCAGCTGGGTTGAAAATGTTTGGCTACACCAAAGAAGAAATGCTTAATTTGAATGTCATGGAACTTTATGTTGACCCTGCAGATCGAATCAAGTTTCAGCAAGAAATAGAGCGAAATGGGGCAGTCAAGAACTTTGAAGTGAAACTCCGAAAGAAAGATGGGACTGAAATAGAATGTCTGGCTACTTCGACTGTGAGATTGGACAGAGATGCCAATATATTGGGATATCAGGGCATCGTTCGTGATATTACCGAAAGTAAGCAAGAAGAAGAAAAGATGAAACGATATACTAAAGATCTTGAAAGGATCGTTGACGAGAGAACGGGAGATTTAAAGGAAGTGCAAAGACTGTTGTATAATATTTACTATAAACTATCCTAAGTTTTTTTAATATCAACATTGATGAACCTGAATGGCTGTTATAGTTCACTTATCAATTAAGCTCATTTAGTTTTTTTTAAAGGCCACCAACTCTGCAGGATTCTTGCCATCACATACAGAATTCGACTCTCTAAAGATTATATGAAAAGTATAAAAGTACGGAAAACGCACAGTATCTTTTTGTCATAATTATACATTACTAATTGTAAATTTGGAGGGGAAATATATGGCAGAAATATTAGAAGAAATCCCTGCTGAGACTAAGTGGGCAATAACCTCTAATGTCTTAGCCAGTGCCTTAGTAGTACGAGGAGAAAAGGTCATAGCACCTGTTTTGGGAAAATTAAAATGGCTAGAGATAAACAATGAAGTCTATGGTGAAGGCGGTAAACTTATGTTTCCACAGATTAAAGAAGAATTTAAATTTCCAGTAGGAGATGCAACAGAAGCCGCTAAATTTGCCATGCTCGCCTTAATGTTGCTGATGGGACCTGAAACAGAAAGTGAACTGATCGAGGCAACGCCTGAAAGAGCTGTAGTCAAGACAACAAAATGTCCATTTTGGGAAAGATATCAGGAGAATGAGGTAAATCCTGAGCTTATCCCATGCGAAATAGGACATCAGGCGTTTTGTGAAGAAGGATTTAAGACAATAAATCCCAACATAACTTTCAAACTTGTTAAGGCACGACCAAGCGGAGAATCATACTGCGAAGGGATCTACGAGTTTAAGGCAGAGTAAACCTTTAACTTTATGAATTTAATCAGTTAATAATGGCAGAGGGAATGATTAGGCTATGGAAAACAATTTTGTGGTGATTAGAGGCGAAAAATATTACGTAAAAAACGGCATGCTAAACCTTAGCAGGAAAGAAATTACTGATCTCACAGAGATCAAGGGATTGGAGTCCCTGACTAATCTCCAAGAACTTACTCTTAGTTGGAATCAGATAGAAGATACCGAGGGATTAGAAAAAGTCACGAGTCTCCAACGACTAGACCTTACTGGGAATCAAATCAAAGAGATCAGCGGATTGGGACATCTCAAGACACTCCAGATGTTATTTCTTGGACATAATCAGATAGAGGAACTTAGTGGACTGGAACGTCTATCTAACCTACAAAAACTAGAACTTTTCGATAACCCGATCAAAGAAGAAGAAAGAGTCTTACTAGAACGCCGTGCGCAGGATATTGTGAAATACACTCAAGAAAAAGCAGAAGGAAAAGCAGATATAGGATGTGTGACATTTCAAGGGGAACTTCATTATGTAAAAGATGGCATTTTGAATCTATACAAGAAAAGAATTACTGATATCTCTGAAATTGGGGGGTTGGAGCACCTTTCTAATCTTAAGGAATTACATCTTCATAATAGTTTCATTGAGGAAATCAAAGGATTGGAGCATTTAACCAACCTGCAGGAATTAGACCTTCGCTGGAATCAGATCGGAGAAATCAAGGGATTGGAAAACCTCACTAATCTCAAAGCACTACACCTTGATCGCAATCAAATCAAAGAGATTGCAGGATTAGATAATCTTACTAATCTCCAACACATTTGTCTAAGTAATAATTTAATAAAAGAGATCAAGGGATTAGAGCACCTCTCTAATCTTAAAATATTATGTCTGCATGATAACTATATAGAAGAGATCAAGGGATTAGAAAATCTCAAAAATCTAGAAAAATTAAGCATTGGTAATAAGATACGAGAAATCAACGGATTGGACCCCCTCACTAATCTCAAAGAATTAAGTCTTTGGAATAATCAGATAAAAGAGATCAATGGTTTGGAATCGCTCGCTAATCTCCAAGAACTTAATCTTCGAGGAAATCTATTAAGAGGCTATGAAAGAGAGTTAATTGCACGAGATGCTCAAGAAATTGTGAGTTACTGTCAAGAAAAGGCAAAAAAGGATAAGCCTGGATTACTAAAGAGGCTATTTGCGTACTAGAATGAATTAAAGTAAGTATTACACAAAAGAGCAGTATTTATTATCCCAGGATTTAGTGTTCTAAGAATTTTTTCTTTTATATTCAACAATTCTCGAAAACCTGCTATAAGGTGATTACCTGAAATCCTCCGCATATATTTTCGTCAATTTGAGTCCTGAAGTAGGCGAAGATTCTCTGGAAGATCTAAGAAATTTGAAAATAGTCCGAGAAGTTTCACTTATTCTTGAGCCCTTTGATTTGGTAATCAAAGTCGAGGGGGAAAATAAACAGGAAATTGATGCTTTTGTAAGCAATTTGAAAGAGATGCATGGCTTTAAAGAAATCTTGTTGTCACCAACTCTTAAAACACTAAAGAGAAAAGCTGGAACAAGACGGATCGACATGGCGGAGTTGTCCCTTAGGGAACGCATAACCTCTTTTGATGAAGTTTTAAGAGGTTACACAAAAGAAGAAGCTATAGAAGAAGCAAAACGTTGCCTTCGTTGTAAAAAACCGTCTTGTGAAAAGGGATGCCTTTTAGATCTTCCTATTTCTTCCTATCAAGAAGATTATGATGCACGTGGTTTTGTGGGTCTTATAACTGAAGAGCGGTTTGAGGAGGCGTACCGTCTTATACTAACTAAGTGTGCATTACCTGCCACACTTGGGCGAATATGCCCTCATCCTTGCGAAGATAACTGTCTCTTAGGAAAAAAGGGAGACCCCCTCGCTATATGTAGACTTAAGCGATTCGTTGCCGATTATATATATGAACAAGAAAAACTAATGAAAGCGAATACGCGAGATTTTTATGCTGAGTTAATTAAAGGAATTGAAAAAAAAGATCAACGAGTTGCAATTATTGGATCTGGACCTGCTGGATTAGAAGTAGCCTATGAGCTTATAAGATTAGGTTATGGTGTAACTATTTTTGATAAAATGCATGCTTTAGGAGGCATGTTATATTGGGAACTTCCTTATTATCGCTTACCAAAAACTGTGCTTCAGAAAGAGATCAGTAATTTGCTGAGTCTTGGTATTGAGACAAGGTCTCAAATACGAATCGGTAACATGGATGATCTCTTCACACAAGGCTATGCTGCTGTTTTTATTGGTGTAGGTGCCCCTATTCCAAGAAAACTGGGAATTCCGGGAGAAGATTTAGAAGGAGTATATCCTGGCGAACTGTTTTTAAAAGATGTGAATCTAGGGAAAGAAGTTGATTTTACAGGAAAGAAAGTAGTTGTAGCGGGCGGCGGGAATACAGCAATAGATTCCGTAAGAACAGCATTACGGCTTGGAGCAAAAAAAGTATCTCTTGTTTATCGAAGAAGCCGACGTGAAATGCCTGGCCATGTACATGAAATTATAGAGGCTGAAAAGGAAGGAATTCTCTTCTATTTTCTTGCCTCACCAGTACGTCTCATGGGAGATAACAAACTTGAAATGGTTGAATGCGTTCGAATGAAACTTGTGGAGACCGATGAGAGCGGAAGAAGACGTCCTATTCCAATTGAACATTCTGAATTTCTGTTAGAAACAGATGTGTTTATACCCGCAATTGGAAGAACTCCTGATACTGGATGGTTAAGTGACATAAAACTAACAAAATGGGATACCATCGTAGTAGATGAAAATGGTGCCACGTCATTGATAGGAGTATTTGCTGGCGGAGATGTAGTTAATGGTGCTTCAACATCCGGAGAAGCAATGGCAAGTGGAAAAATAGCAGCACAAGGCATTCATGCGTATCTTCAACAAAAATCTTAATTGAACGATCTAGTTACTTTTTTACATTTTGTTTTCATCCGTCTTTTATTTCTCTAAATTCGATGATAAATTCGCAATACTGATCTCCTCTTAGCATTGATTGACCTCCAGTATATCAAAAGATTAATGAGTAAGTAAGATGAATTCCTCGCAATGTTAAGACTTTAGTAGCGTATCAAATCGCATTTGTCCATTCAAGAAAGTGTGAGCTACTTCTTGCAAGAAAGTATAAAAGTCATATCTTAGTATAACTTGGAGGTGGAGAGGACTCAAAGTGAGTGAAGTAGTTAAAAAAATCCCAAAGGCTTGTCATTATATCTATTTCCACATTGATGATGATAAAGAAATCAACGAAGTCTGGAATTATCTAACAAAAGAATATGAAAAAGACACAGATGGTGTAGTTTGCACACTAGAACCTACAGCAGATTCGACTATTTCCATTTCTCTTGCAACTGGAGATGAATACGGAGCATATCTCTCTTGTTTCGAAGATGTAGCTACAATTGGAATGTTATTCTATTCAGAAGACACGACCCTGCAGGGCATAGACGATAAGAGAAATCAACTAGATAATTTATTGTCGTCTCAAATCGGTGAAGCAACTGTTCTGATAGTAGATAAAGAAGATCAACTTAAAGTTGCGAAGGAAAAGTTTTCAGAATTTGAATCTGTCGAAAGTGGACTATCTTTTGGAAAGTTGTACCATTTTTATGACGAAGACAGGGGTTTTTATTTCTGTCTTCCATTTGAAAAGGATCCACTTTTTGATTTTCTAGTGGAAGAACTGCCGCTCTTTGATGCAAGTTTTCAAAGTCTTGATAAGAAGGTTAAATACTTCCAAGATCAATTACGATTGATGGAACAAGAAAGGGTCGCAGCGGATAAATTTGTGAGTAAGTTGCTCTACGCCGGAATTGGGAAAAAAGAAACAGATGCGGAAAGAATTGACGTTTTAGAAAAAGAAATTGACGATCTATCACAACTTTATGAAAAAATTGCAAATTATACATATATGATTAAAAATGCGGTTCTTACCGTCAGAAATGACTTACTAAAGTTAGATGAAGGTTTAGCCTCGTTTTGTATTGAAAGAAGGTTGGAATCACAATATATCCAAATGAATAAAAAATTTCAGGATCGACTGGAAACAGAAGGAAGTCTTCTTTCTAACACTCTAACTGGCATTAAGACGGCGATCGACATCGTTGACACAAAAGTGGGCCTTCAAAGGGGTAAGGAGAGCTTAACACTTCAACAACAAACCCAACATCTTCAAGAAGAAGGCACATCGATGCAAATGGCCACAAGTATGATTGAATTTGTGCTAGTATTCTTTTATTCGTTAGAATCGTGGGAAATACTGTCAAGTCATGAAATATTTTCTCTTATACCGGTTACGCTCAAAATAGGGCTCATCGGATCATGGGCGTTCATGGCAGTCATAGCCACACATTTCCTCGCAATGAGTTGGAGGGAAAACTGGAAATTAAATAAAGGTGTTGTAATTTCGTTTGCAATCCTGATTGCGATCCTAATATCCATAATCCTTATTACACAGTATTATGCCGGAGTAGCAGCACACGCAGCAGACGCAGCGAATGGCCATTGAAGAAAAGAAAAGAGAATTGAAGAAAATTAGTTTTTACAGAAGTATGTAATGCTGGGTCCTTTTTTATTACTTCATTAGTTTTCAGGTCTTTGAACTTTTCCATTCCCTATTTACTTTATTGTAGTTCAAGGCCATCTGATGGACTCGCTAATACTTCTCATGCTATTACCTTGCGGACCTTTTACAGTTAGTCTTTTCATGTTTCACGTATACATTATACGATAAAACGTACAATCTTTTCCTTTAGACGTATTATTGCTCCACACAAAATATATAAGATCAAAGATATATGTTCAAATGGATTTAGTAAACTATAGGAAACTTGAACAAGGCGGAATGCTTCTCTTGTAGCGAGGGGAGCACGTTCTTGTGCATGAGACTGAACACGAGAGGTCTGACGCCTTCTAAGACGGGAATGGATGACAGGCAGGGGACGAAAAAGGTCAAAAACACGAACACGAAAAAGAAAAAAAGTTAGGTATATCTGTCCTTAACAAGGTTGTTTTTACAAACAACCTTTTTTTATTATTTCATCAGCTTTAAAGCAGCTAGCCTTCGTTTAAGTACCTTTTCATGTCCTTCTTCGTCTTTTGCTAATTGTTCAAAGAAAGCACGTGTTTCAGGGTCTTCCGCCATTTCTGCCGCCTTTTTATAATCTATTTGAGCCTGTCGTTCGTCTTTTATGGCTGCTTCAATTGTTTTGATAAGTTCTTCTTTAGCACTCAATTTTATCACTCCAGTAAATTCATCCCATATCAAGTTTTTCGTTCTTTAGAATGTAAGAATGAGAAAAACAATTTTTTATTATGGACCTCACCTTTTTAAAATCTTTTTGATAGCGGTCTTAAGGCATTTTTTGAAATACTTCGCCCCCTCCAATGCCGCTAGTTTCTATGGATAATAGTGATCAAATATATGACTGGATGCCTCTTGCTTACTCGACTTTTAGAGAAATAAGTAATTACTGTGATCTTTGAAAAAGTATTTAAAATTTACATATGTAAATTTTACATAGTTCAGCTTAACATATTCAACCAAGTGGAAAGACGTGATAAAAGGCGTAAAAAAATGCTAGAAACAGAATGTAAACGATTGTTCCTTTCTGGGAATGAAGCGCTGTGTGAGGGGGCTCTTTATGCAGGATGCGACTTTTATGCAGGATACCCGATTACACCCGCGTCAGAAATCATTGAAATTTTATCTAAGCGCATGCCGGCATTAGGAAGAGTATCGATGCAACTTGAAGACGAAATAAGTTCACTCGCGGCAGTCATTGGGGCATCTCTAGCAGGGGCAAAAGCAATGACGGCTACTTCTGGTCCTGGTGTGTCTTTAATGTTAGAGAATTTAGGTTTGGCGGTTATGTGTGAGGTTCCGCTCGTTTTAGTAAATATTATGCGCGGGGGTCCAAGTACAGGGCTGCCGACAAAACCGGCACAGGGAGACGTTATGCAGGCTAGATATGGATCTCATGGAGATTATGAACTTGTAGCATTGATTCCTAATTCTGTACAAGAATCATTTGACTTAATAATAGATGCATTTAACATATCAGAAATGCTTAGGACTCCTGTAATCCTCTTATCTTCGGCAGATGTCGCACATATGCGAGAGACGGTTTTCATTCCTGAAGAAGGTACAATTCCTATAATTAATCGAAGAGTACCTTCCAAAGAAAAGACTGATTTCAAACCTTTTGATAACAACTCACATGATTTAGTACCACCTATGCCTATTTTCGGTTCAGGTTATAACACACATTACACGGGTCTCACACATGACGAATATGGTTTCCCTTCTGATGACCCCGTAGTTCATACCAAATTAATTGAACGTCTTAAGAATAAAATTACAAATAAAATCGATGAGATTACAAAAATAGACACAAAATATCTAGAAGATGCTGAATTAATTGTCATCTCGTACGGAAGTCCCTCAAGAGCAGCTCTTCAAGCAATTATGGATGCTAGGAATGAAGGACTAAAGGTTGGATATATTCGCTTGATTACTCTTTGGCCATTTCCTCTAGATATACTTAAAAAACTGTGTGAAAGTGCCAATAAACTTCTCGTGTTAGAATTAAACATGGGTCAAATTGTAAATCAAGTTCGTTTGCTTGGTAACGAAAATGTTTACTTCTATCCTAAACTTGGGGGCACATTATATACACCCATTGAAATTTTGTCAGAAATACGGCGGTGTCTGAAAAAATGATGGAAACAGCTCAAAAAGAAACTAAAGAACGGGAAAAACACCCACTTCAGAAATATTTCAGAAAAGAACGTTTCCCAACAATGTTCTGTCCTGGTTGTGGTAACGGAATTGTTATGAGTGCTGTTATGCGGGCAATTGACAACCTAACAAATTTTAACGTCGACAACACGGTTTTTGTGTCAGGTATTGGTTGTGCAGGGCGTATTCCCGGTTATATTTTAGCTGATTCTGTACATACTACACATGGTAGAGCGATACCCGTAGCTACTGGCATTAAGATGTTCAACCCAGATTTAGAGATAGTTGTTTTTGGCGGAGACGGAGACATTACCGCCATAGGGGGCAATCATCTTTTACATGCGGCACGTCGCCACATAGATTTAACTGTTGTGTGCGTAAATAATCTCAACTACGGACTCACTGGTGGTCAATTTTCTCCCACAACACCCGCTGGGGCATCTACTTACACCACACCTTATGGCAATATAGAAGGTTTTTTCGATTTTGCAGAACTTGTATCCCTTGCAGGGGCTGCGTATTCAGCACGATGGACAACGAACTACCCCCGTAGAATTACGAAGAGTGTTGAAAAAGCTCTTCTCAAAAAGGGTTTTGCATACGTCGAAGTGGTTTCACAATGTCCAACTTCTTTTGGAAGGCATAATGTATCCGCAAAGCCAAAAGAACTCATGGAATGGCTTAAATCAAACTCAATTCGTGTTGACGAAGTTAGAGATCAGTGCATGTCAAGAAGTGATGTCGAGGGCAAACTTGTTATTGGTGAGTTCATAGATGTTGAGTTACCAGAGTTGACCGAAGAATATAAAAAATTAATCGAAGGCATAAAAGACGGCACAATAAAAGCTAAGAAGCCACGATTAGATTGGCTCGAACTAGCGATACGTGCATAATATTAAACTCCTCTTTCCTTTCGGAAAGGTTTTTCTCGCAGATATCAGCTAGACTTTTTATACGTTTTAAATTTCAAAGTATAGAAAGTCATACTCTTTTTATATGATTTTTCGGATTACCATTACGTGAGAGAATCACCTGTAAGAAGCATGATGATTAAAACCTAGGACTCTGAGAGGACAAACAATGGCTGATAAAGTTAAAGACGTCCCCCGCAAGCTATTGGATGGCTATCTTAAAAAGTTGGAAACACAAGGAGAAATAGATTCTGCCTTCATACGTGAGTCTGTATGGAACGCCAATTGGAAGGAAGAATTACAAACATATCTTTCTTCAAAATCTATGCAATTCTTAGAAAATATTCGAACTATGGATGAATTACTTGAAAAAATAAAAGAGGTTAATATGAACATAGTTGAAGGAAAACTAAGTGCAGAGATGGCAGAAGTCTTAGTTAGCTATGCAAAGACTTTAGATGCAATTTCACAATTTCAGGGCTATGAAGATGTCTACGTAGCTTATGAGATCAACGATCCGGTCACTGGCAAAATGATCCCTATTCAGGACGAGTATTTGGATATCGCTGTAGCCTTAAGAACCGCAGCAATAGTTTTTGAAGATTTAGTCATTAATTTGCTGCAGAAATCACAGTTATCCTCAGAGATTTATGATCGCGTTTCTAATTTATATTTAAAAGCATCTAATCTTTTTCATACATCATCACTTTATTCTTCTTTATTAACAGGTCAATCTATTCCTGAATGTCTCTTATCAGATCATTTAGAAGCACATGCCTTATGTGCAAGGGCTGAAGCACAACATATTTTAGCTGTAAAAGAAGATAGAGCCCAGAATTTTGCTCATGCCGCCCAAATTTATGCTGGAGCATCAATTCTTTTTAAGAATGCATCTAACCTTTTTTTGGTTAAGAATAATTCTGAAGAAGCTAATGGTCGATCAAAATTTGAACTAGGATATTCATGTAACTCTATGGCATTAGCTACTGTAAATGACGACCCCTGTGAAGCTATTGGATATTGGAAACGTGCTATGCATCATTTTGAGACTGGCTCGCGTTTGTTTCCCTCAGATCGTATTGATGAAATGTCAACAACTGCAAACAATTTGATAACGACACTTGAACAAAATCTAAACATGGCCAGTAAAAATTGTGTAGGAACTCCATATTCAGCCGAAGATGTTACTGATTTTGAGGCTAAAGTAGTCGCAAGTGAACCACAGCCAATCATCCAACCTAAACGAGGTCAGCCTTCCATAATAGTAGAGCAACCTGTAGAACAGCCTGTTATAACAGAAGAGGCAGTCGAAGTAGAAGATGCAGTTGAAGTAGAAGAAACCAGAGTAGAAGAAACCAGAGCAGAAAAAGCCAGAGTAGAAAAAGCAGTTGTAGTTGAGAAACTGGCTGAACGTATTGAACTGGGTGCGCCTCTTGCGGAAGAATCAGTAAGTGAATCTGGCGTAACACCAATAGTCCCTATCCCTGGAACGCGTTATGCTGCACAACTTCAAGCAGAAGGAGGCGGAAAATATATTCTAAAAGTCTTTGCTGGAAAAGAATTGAAGAAGGAAGTCAATTTACGATCTACAGGGCACTACGATATTATGGGGAGTATAGCAAGTTCTGTATCCCTCAATATATCTCCACATATCCTGAGCAAGGTCGCACTTTCCCTTAAAAAACTGTTGCAACAAACTTAGTCTCAAAGAAAATCAGACATCCGTTGTATTTTCCTATTAACTACTTCTTTTTTTCAGTATGATCATAACTATCCTTTAATTTGAACTAGTTCTCAAAAGATACCATTTTCAACTGTTTCTGATCTCTAAATAAGTTTTCTCTGGGCACTTACAACAAATATGCCCCGTATTTTTTAGACCCTTTGTGATAATCTTGGGTGTCTACTCTTACGCGCGCGAAACGGTAAGATTCCAACTCGCTACCCCCACACAAAGTCAATCTTCAACACATGACCTCCACCCATGACTGACCTTACCTACTTGTACTGGAAAACCAAATAATTTATAAGGAAGTGATGCTGTATAAAAGATTTGGACACAACCTAAATTTAGGTAGTGTTCAAAGAAAAGTATTGAACACATAGATCCAAATATTTGGAGGAAATATATATGGCTAGATTGGCAATTGCCCCAGTTCGAGACCTTATGAAAGAGACCGGTGCAAAATTAGTCGCGAAAGACGCTGTAATGAAATTAGTTGAATATTTAGAGGGCCAAATTGAAGCTATCACTTCAAAGGCTGTTGGACTCGCAAAACACGCCGGCCGAAAGAAGGTCATGATGAGTGACATCAATCTTGCAATAAAGTAGTTGAGATAAACTCGTCTAAACTTCTTTTTTTTTCCTTTTTTTCCTTATAATCTTTAGATCAAGTGTTACAATTTCAAAAACAAATATTGTTTGGTCTTTTTAGAAACTACAGCATATTAGTTCTTTAATTCAATTAAACTAATTCAAGAAAACCAAGACAAAAGCCAATACAAATATATCTTGATCTGTGCTACTGAAGAACAGTTCCTTGTATAACAGTGTTTGTTTTTCGTAATCTCTAAATTAGTTTGGTTGGAATATAATATGAAACATTATCTGAGAATCGGTGGTGTCGTTGAATTATCAACAGTTGACATCCCCCAACGAGCATGTAGTGTGGTTTTTTTAGCAGGCTGTAACTTCGATTGTGTTTTCTGCCAAAACTCGACATTAATTCCAGTTAATTCAGGCGAATTAATAGAACTCACTAAGTTATTAAATGTGATTTACAAGAATATCCTGATAGATTCTGTTTCAATTACCGGTGGTGAACCCCTTTTACAACCTACGTTAATTCCTCTCTGTCAGGAATTAAAAAAAAGTTTCTATGTAAGCGTGGATACCAATGGATCACTTCCGAGGGTAACATCTGAACTTGTTAATATTGTAGATCGAATCGCCTTAGACTTAAAATGTGAATTTTCCCGCTATACATCGATCACTCAGACATCTTCGAATACATTAGAAAATGTTATGCAGAGTTTTAATATAATTAACTCTTCAAGCGTTGTCGATTTTGAAGTGAGAACAACGGTTGTTCCTGAGCTTATTATGAAAGATGACATTGAAGCAATCTCAAGATTTTTAGCTAGTCATTCTTTTCGCGGCGTATACGTATTACAGCAGTTTTGGAACGAAGGAGATGTACGAGAACTAAAAAATATAACCTCTCCAACAAGAAATAAACTAATTGAGTTAGCAGAAGTATCAATAAATCAGGGTGTGCAAAAGGTTGCAATAAGAACACGAGAAAAAGGATACGAACTCATTTCATAAGCAATGACGTTGAAAAATAAAAGAAAATTGGAAAAAAAGTTACAAAAATCTATAGGATTTTTAGTTTGCCGATGTTGTTTAGCGTTTGAGTCATCTCTTCAACGGCTCTAGTGAATACATTAACCTCTGCGCAGTCAACGAAATACATTTTGAGACGTTCTTCGCTGATACCCATTTGACCAAGTAATATTTGGAGCAGATTTACTCGGAGGTCACCGATTTCACTGCCTTTAAGGAAGTGACACCTCTCTTTTAGACAACCAATTACAAGCACGCCATCTGCTCCCTCTTGTAGTGTTGAAAGAACTAACTGTGGGTCAACACGAGAGATACAGGGTACCCGTACAATGTAAACACTAGGATCATATTGAAGCCCCATAAAACCTGCTTCATCTGAAGTACCATATGCACATTCATCGCAAAGGAATGCAATAACTTTCTTTTCAGTACCAGCATTGTATAGTAGACTATTGATTTCAGCCTTTAGTTGTTCTTCAGAGTAGAACTTGAAACTGATCGCTGCAGATGGACAAGCTGAAACGCATAGACCACATGCATAGCATTTAGCATCTAAGACTTCAGCAGGTCCTAACTCGCCATCTTCTTTTACTCCCATCTCTATGGCGGAAAAAGGACATACTTGCTCACAAATTCTGCAGGTGCTGCATTTCTCTTGGTCTACCCAGGCTGTGACCTTATCTTTCTCCATTTCGCGGGTTTGCATGAGCTTGGCAGCCCTGATGCTCGCTGTACCCGAATATGCCATCGTAGTTGGTATGTCCATCGGTGTTATTGCACAACCGGTTGCAAATATTCCTGCAACGTTCGTCTCGACGGGGCGAACTTTAGGATCAAGAGGTTTAATGAAGCCATATTCATCCAGTTCAACACCTAACATCTTAGCAAGTTCTGTAGACCCTTTGGAAGGAACCATTGCCATTGATAAAACCACTACATCAGTCTCAAGAATATTAAATTCCCCAGTTAACGTATTCTCAACTTCTACGAGCAGTTTCTCGGTTCTCTGATCATCAACCACATAACTTGGTTTTCCTCTCAGGAAGACCACACCTAATTCTCTTGCCTTTCGATAGTATTCCTCATAGTTCTTGCCAACTGGACGGATATCCATATAGCATATCGTTATGTCGATCTCTGGATGTTTCTCTTTGATCATTATACTGTGTTTTAATGCAATCATACAGCATGCATTTGAGCAGTATGGCATATGTGCTTCATCTCTGCTTCCAGCACATTGGATCATCACGACTTTTTGAGGCATGTCTTGATTCGATAGCCTATAGGGCTCACCAAAAGATGGACCGGTTGGATCTAACATCCTCGCCAACTGAAGTTGAGTGACAACATCTGGAAACATTCCATAACCGTAATTCAGCTTTTTAGCATCATATTCTGCAAAACCAGTGGCCATTATAACTGTTCCAAAGGTTTTCTCTACTGTTTTACTTTTTTCTTCTAGATCAATAGCGTTTGTTGGGCAAACTTCCACACATTTTCCGCACCATATACATGTGTCTGGATCAATTACGTAATATGGCGGAATAGATTGTGGGAATGGGCGGTAAATTGCCTTTCTTTTAGTTAGAAAAAAATTAAAACTATTGTCTGCTTCGATAGGGCACACATCTACACATTTATTGCAGTTAATACAATGTTCATTTACATATCTTGGTTTCTTTTCCAAAGTTACCTTAAAGTGTCCGACTTGACCTTTAACATTCTTTACTTCTGTATTTGTTAAAATCTCCAATTTGTCAAGTGAGCCAAGTCCACCGCGATAGAAGCATCTTCGGGGTCCTCCAATGTCGTATCCGACTGAACCGGAAGAGCGTACGCAAAGAGAGCAATCATCAGTTGGGTAAACTGTTCCTAATTGAAGCATTCTCCCACCTATTGAAGGGCGACGTTCAACCAGTGTGACGTCAAATCCAAGATCAGTTAATTCTTGTGCAGCGGTTTCTCCAGCAATTCCACCGCCAATAATTAGTGTAGAAGGTTGTATCGGAATCTTTATTTTCTCAATGGCTTCAGCCTTTTCCAGCTTCGCCACAGCAGCTAAAATCAATGTTTTAGCTTTTTCTGTTGCTTCTTTTGGCATGTCTCTATGTACACGAACAACATGATTCTCTAAGTTTACCATTGCTAACGAACTGTATTTATTCATGCCTAATTCTTCGATAACCATCCTAAATGTCGGCTCATATGCCTTGGGTGAGCACGCAGCAATCACAATTTTTTCTAAATTATTTTCGGTAATCATTTGTTTGATCGTTTCTAAGCCAGATGTCATACAAAAGTCAGCTTTTCTTAGTATTACAGAGAATTTGCCTGAATCTCGCATAGCTTGTTCAATAGAATCGAAATCAAGTACATCTACAAACTTACCAAAACAATCGCAAAGTGCAAGACCAATTTTCGTCAATTTATTTCACCTTAATTTAAATCATTTTTCTGAGGATAATGAAAGATTATATAGCTGGTACTGCTACAGCATCAATTTTTTCTAACAGTGGTTTTACTTTAATTCTGTGACGTTTGAAGTCGAATTCTTTTGGATCAATGCCGAATGATAAGCCAAGCAGCTGAGGATAGTAAAGCACGGAGATTTGGTATGGGACATCATATGAATCTTTGAAAGCTTTTGAGGCCATTTCTTGACCTAAATCGAACTGCAAGAAGCAGAACGGACATAGCACAGACATACAATCTGCGCCTACGCGAGCCACTTGTCTTAGTTTTTCCATAACCATCTCTGCAGCTACATTACCGTCAAGAGATTTTGTTCCTGCCCCACAGCAGTAATCTCGCCTGAGGTACATGACTGAAGTAGCTCCAGTAGCTTCTATAAGTTCATCAAACTTTGTCGGGTTGTGGGGGTCATCAAAAGCAAGAATCTCACTTGGTCGTAATAAATGACAACCGTAGTGAGCGGCAACCTTTATATTGTCCAATTTTTTTACTACGTTCCGTTTCAATTTATCTAAGCCTATATCTTCATAGAAAAATTGAGATATGTGTTTTACTTCTACAGTGCCTTTGTATTCTCGCCCTACTTTGCCTAGATGTTTGTTTACCTTCTCCATTAGTTTAGGTTCATGTTTTAACTTCACACTAGCAGTTTTTAGTGATTCAAAACAACCAGTACAAAGTGTCATTATATCCATGTTCTGTTCTTCAGCAACGGTTAAATTACGAGTTGCAAGGGTGAGCCACGTCATATTGTCCATACCTGGGAAACCAATTGGCTCTGGGCAACAGCCGAACCCTTCGATGTCATGAATTAAGTTCTCACTGTCAAGATGATTTACAACTCTTCTAAATGAATATTCAAGATGTGGAAGTCTGTTTGGTACCATACAACCAAGAAAAAGTGCATATTCTTTTTCTGTCATTTAGGCTTCCTCCTTTTTCTCTTTTTCCAATTTCTCCATTCGCGCTTTTGCTTCCTCTGCTATTTGTCGTTCTTTTTCTTTCTCCATTTCTTCGTTTCGCATTACCATGTCTTTTATTCCTGTTGATTCTGCCAAAGCACGGATTTCGTCGGCTGGCGCTTCAGGAACTTCGGGTAATCCTAACTTCTCCCTTCTTCTATTTATTGCGCTACTGGGAGGAACGACCTGCCCTGTTTCCAATAGGTTTTTTACTTCACCAACCAAATGTGCAGGAATGTTGCCAATTTTTGACGCTAAGTTCCTGATGTGTGATAAAATTTCACTCAACTCTACACCTTGCGGGCACTGCTCGGTACACGCGTGGCAGAGCCCACAGAACCAGAGATTTGTATCCTTGATAATTTCGTCCTTTAGACCGACTAAAACCTCTTGTACGATCCTTCTGGGATTATAAACCTTAGAATATTTGAATGAGGGACAAAAAGCAGCACAGGTTCCGCACTGGTAACAATTCTTCAAATGTTCGCATTCAGGTAACTTTGTGAGTTCTTTTATAAATTCATGATTGATCTTTATCTGTTTAGGTCTAGCTACCATGATTTCTTCCTCCTAAATCCTTTTTTGAACTCTAAAAGGGTATTTCGATAACTTGTTTTATTATTGTAAAAACGATTTTTAGCTTCTCGTCACAATTACATTGATCAAGTTAATTATCAGTCAATGTGAACTAATTACTTTGATTTATTACCTTTTCTCTTGGCGCATAAAAGAATAAAGAATCTATCATAATCGTTCATTTTGGATTCCTAAATGCGCTAAGCTATTTTTAAACTAAAAAAAAGACCCTATCAATCTGTAATTACATTTTCGCGTGAATTGCAATATCGAATCTAAGGACTCAAGAACTGCGAAAATCAGCCTCATCAGAGTAGCCTCTACTCTCATAGTATCCAAGAAAATCATAATCTACTACTTCGATATGTATGAGGTACTTTGCCCATTTGTAACCGTACTTTCCAGGCACCACCAACTGCGTCGGCGGATATCCTTCTTGTTTTTTGTCGATGAACTTCCCGTCGCGCTGGAGCGCAATTATAATATCGTCTCTTAGTGCAGTTTCTGGCGTAAGATCTGTTGAATACGCATCTGCCGCATAGAAAGCAATTTTTACTGCATTATCAGAGATCCCTGCTGTTTCTAAAATATCTTTTAGAGGGACTCCAGTCCAATCGTGAGTACTAGCACTTACTCCTGTGGGATCGTCTACGCACCAAAGCCTAGCTCTTACTGTCTTAGAGGGCATTTCAAGAAGATCATTATATGTCAGAGTAAGTGGGGAACTTACCAGACCATCTACTACGAGAACCCATTCGTCATTGTCTTCTTCTGGTATATAATTTCTATCAGAATTAATAGCGTTCAAAAGAAAAGTGGTTGCTATTAAAGAAGCGCCAATTAAAATTAATACAATAATTGTTACAAAATTCTTCTTCTTCAACAAAAATCACTCTATATCTTATGACAGTGGTATTTATTTAGTTGAAAATAAATATTTTTTAAAAATTTCGATTGCAGCACTTCATGCGCTTTGGCTAAAATAAGCACTTTGACATTTCAACTGATTTTCAGGACTACAACTTCATCAGTGTCTAACGGAAGTTGAACTCCTTTTGTAATAAATTCTTCTTTCGCAAATGTTTGTGAGTCAACTGCCTTGTATTTTCCTCGATTGTTGTTTGAGAAGATCACATCAACGCGAAACTCTTCTTTGTTTCCTAAATTGAAATGCTCCAAATCACGAATCTTGAAAGTTCGGGATCTGGATATTCCTCGATTTATCAAAAAGAATAATGTACAATCCTCTGCAATTCTGGCTACAGTTTCTACGTACTCGCAACCTGCTATCTTTCTTTCAATCCCTGTCATTATTAGACACTGATCGATGAAGTTAAGGTATTCTGAATGTCTTTCCTCAGATTGTTCATAATATCTCCATGTTATGAACGGAGCCCCTATAATTGTTCCAAGGACGATTATTTTTCCGTTACCGTATGAATTCACATAACCAATCATATTATCTTTATCATCAGCTAGAAATGGTTCGACATTGGCACGTTTATCAAATTCCAGTGTTAGAGCGTGCCCACGAACCATAGTTCCTTTCGGTTCTAAACGTAATACTTCACTTGGATTAAAGACATTATGGATGGCGTTGATTAGTATATGCATAGAATCGAGGACGAACAGCGAGTCTTTATGTTTAATCTTAGAGCGGTCAAATAGTGCATATTTGGCGAAAGAAAGTCCGGTTTTTAGATAGGCTAAAGGTCGGTTTATTACTCTTAATCTCAGATCAGAACCTATAGGTTCTGCTGGAAAGAGTTTCTCGTATCCCTCAAGGATTATGCCATTTTGGTCATATTTTATGATTTCTGGCAAAACAATAAGTGACCCTCCGCGTTCGACATAATGAAAGAGCTTTTGGAAGTTTTCTTTGTCCATAAAACCTTTACTAACCATAAAAACGAGTTTATACTTTAAGAGATCGTCTGTAGTCAACGTCTCTAGGGTGAGTACTTCTGGATCGTATCCCGCAGACAAGATCATCCCCATCAACCCATATTGAGAGAAGTCAACAACTGCGTCGGTTGGATTCTGAGAGATCATTCGATTATTTGAAAGATATTCGACTATGGCTATTGGATCGTGAACTTCCTTTGAATTTAAGAGTAATTCTTTGTTATCTAAAACAAATTCATTAACCTTTTTAACGGCATCAAATCGGGTTGTCTTTTCCCCTTGTAAATCAATGGCGGTCTTCCAAATGTATTCAGATCCATCTACCTCTCTGCAATCTGCTATTAAGTACCAATTAAACCCACAAACGCCATGAGCAATTAGTTGCATAGCTAATTGTATAGTCTGTGCGTTTGAAACATTTGAGGAGGGATCAAACCAACCACATTGAAGCTCAGTAATTATCTGTGGCCAATCTAATAAAAAATTTTTGAATAGGTGACCAGTATATGATCCCATAAAGGGTAAGTCAAACGTATATGAATGACCAAAGAATTTCGCATAGATATCAGGAAACACTGGTCCTTGAGCAATGGTCATTTTGTCATAAGAAGAAATCGGGCTGAATGGAAAGGATGGATCATTGAAAAATATGGGTACATTAACTCCCTTTTCTTGTACTTTTTTTTGTATCATGTTTTTTAATGTCCGTAAATACTTCGCAACATAGTTTTCAAGGAATTCATGCCAATCTGCAAATTCTTCTTTAAGTTCAGGTCGAATCCAGCCATGAGGGGGTCTAATTTTTGAAAAATCTTTGAAAGAACTTTTCCATACTCTATTCAAAGCATCTATCGCTGAATTATACTTCTCCTTTAACCAATTTATGAACTGTCTGAGCGTATAGGGATTGTGATCTCGCTTATTTGTGTTTGCTACGAGTAATTCGCCGGCTTCATTATCTGGCTGGATGGCTATTATAGTCCCATCTTCAATAAAAGGCAAAAGAACCTGATCAAAGAGCGCATCATACCAATTCTTCACCTTTTTTAGAAAGCTTGGGTGTCTTACTGTAACCTCTTTGTATATTTTTCCATTGCTTTCAACCTGTAATATCTCTGGATATTCTTCCCGAAGCCAATCTGGAATACCATAGCCGGCATATTCGGCAAAGATATAGGGACCAGGTCTAACTACAAGTTTATAACCTAGTCGTTTGACGATTGAGATAAATTCAGCAAGATTTCTCTCAGGGACGGTGTTACCTTCGTAATCAAATTGACCTTCATTAATCTCATGCCAAATCCAAGGAATGTAAGTAGAAATTGTATTAAACCCCGCGTCTTTTAATTGAGTTAAACTACTCTCCCATAAATCCCTCGGAATGCGAAAATAATGATATGCGCCGCTTATAAGAGTAAAAGGTTCCCCATCAACAAACCAAACATTATCTTTGATCTCAGACGTCATATTCTAACATCCCTACTCTCTACTTCAATATTTTCAAAAACAATATGTAAAACTTTTCGGTCTAAAATTGAATACTTTATAGGGCATCTTTTTTAAAAAGCCAAGTCATATGCTTTTTACTACTATTTTGTTAATTTATCTCAATATATTGCTTGCTGAAAACGTTTAATTTACCAACTTGTTGAACATACTAGAAAAATTCAATAAAATAAAAAAACAATAATCCTTGATTGGGTGATTGATCACACCCCAGTTCACCTATAATATCATATATAACCAGGGGAATTATTTGAAAGAGAAGACAAAAATAAAATTTAGAAGAGAGGTAAGCCGAAAACTATTCCATCTCACTATTCTAGTTGTTGTCATTCTATATTATTTTTCTAATAAGCCAACAACTCTATTATGGTGTTCTATTTTTTTGTTGGGGTTTGTTGTATCAGATATCATTCGTGTAAAAGCCTATTACTTATTTCCTTTACGAAAAATGGCGGATACAGTCACGAGGCCGTTCGAAAAGCGAACTTTAGGTGCTGCTGTCTACTTCACAATAGGTGCATTGACTACAGTTTTTTTATTTGAAAAGATAATCGCTATCGCAGCAGTTACTATCGCAGCAGCCGGAGATGGGATGGCAGCAGTTACTGGAATTGCTCTTGGAAGACACAAGATTTCTAAAGATTCACAAAAGACAGTTGAAGGGGCAATAGGTGCGTTTCTTACCAGTTTAGGTCTTAGTATATTTTTCTTCTTTGAAACACCTTTATTTTGGCCAATTATTATTTCGATAGTAGCTGCAAGTGTAGTTGTTTCAGTTGACTTAGTTGAGTTGCCGATTGATGATAACCTTATCCTGTCAATCATTCTAGGTTTCGCAATTACATATGTTCATCTTGCCCGTTTTTATATGAGTGATATTCTCAGCATTATCTTCTTTTAAGAAACCCAGTTTGGCTAAAATGCATTTATTGATTCTTTCGCTTGCCAATACGAGCAGAATGTAGAAAGAGCCCTATAATGAGAATAAATGGTATAAAAAATCCAACAACAAAATTAAAGGCTGATATCTTGATTGAAATGATGAATTCCACAGCATAAACAATATTTAGATTGAACGCGAAAGGCTTAAAGAGAATAATAAGTCTAAGTGTTTTTTCTCCAAAAGTGTAGGGGATCAAAGACGATTGTACTTCAATTGAAATATGATTCGATCCTTCTGTAATGTTAAAAGGCTTCTCAAATCTCTCAAATCCTCCTGATTCTGATTCTACTCGAACAAATAAATTAGAGCGATTTTGTAGACTGAAAATATTAATTGTTAATATCACAGATGCTCCTTGGACAACACTGGTTGCGCCAACAACAATTTCAGTAACATCTAAGACGAACCACCCGAAAATATTTAAAAGAAGGTTCCTTGCTTCCCCTTCAAGAAATTCGTTACTAAAAAGATCAGAATCCCCTATAGCTACGATTTTTCCACTTTTTAACCGACTTGATGTCAATACTGTTGCATTTGAGGGACTAGCCTCTAAGGAAGTAAATGCGATTGGTCTACCACCAAATATTGAAGTCGCATTATAGAGCGTGAACTCCTGAACATCAGTAGTATTGATAATAGGATGCTTAGAGAATCTTGAAATTGTTGGCTGATCAGGACGGCCATCATTGCTACTGACATCTTCAATAAGTTCTTGGTCAAATTCTATTCCAAAATGCGATGAAAGAGAGTTAATAGAAGTAGTCAAAGTTGAATTGAATTCATAATCACCAAGCAAGAAAAGGTTTCCACCATTAGCGACAAAAGTCTCTATGAGTTGTGTCTCATTCGGAAGAAACGTCTTGTGGGGAGCAGTTACTACAAAAATATCACAGTTAAGAAGCACTATAGAAAGGTCAGTGTGTATCTCTGTACTTTTGTTTACTAAATAACCTTTATTATTAAGCAATTCAGCGGCATTATTAAACTCCCCATTAATTGAATTGGTTTCTTCGTGAGTATTATCAAATACAATTCTCATAAGAGGCTGATCTGCTGCAGTAACATGATTATCATTGTCCGTAATAGGCAAACCTGCAATGAGCACAAAGATAAGACAAAATATCGTAAGAAAAACAGCACTTTGTTTTAAGGGTGTGAAGTATCGCATAAGTTTTCCCTTACAATATTTTTAGTAATGCACAATAGTTATTCTAAAAGCAAAGAAAATGACTAAAAATGTTTTGGAGATAAAATACCTTTTGATCTCTCCACCATAATTGCATGAAAGACCTCAAAACTTGGGATTAGGCAATTTTTATAAGAAAGCATTGCGTTATTTGTATAACAACCTAGGTGTGTCAATTCAACATATCCCTCCATGAGATTGAATCTGGTAGATTTTTCATTAATTTATCGCATAGAAAACTTCTATCATCATCTAAAAAGAACATCTGGTTGTTATGCACAGTGTTTCATTAAGAATGAAGAGCAAAAGCTCTTGAATTAGTATCAAAGGTGAAAAATGTGAGTTGGACAAAAAGAGTGAAAGTAACTGAAAAGACGGTTGAACGAGTAGAGGCTTCACAAGCAAGATATACAGCCTATAATGTTCGCTTGGGGAAGCCATTGTTATATATTCTACCACTATTTTTGGTTGGTCTCACAATTGTTTCATTATTAAATATCTTTAATGCTATGGTGTTATTGTATGTATTTGTTGTTGTGCTTTTGGTATTTGCTATTAATACTTTGATGCTAGGTTTTGCAGCGACAAGAACAAAAAGCGCCTTTACGAAACGCCTTCAACTTGAAAGACAAAAAGGGAGACCTCTGGATAGCTTAAGAGGCTTTGTTGCGATTAAACGTAATATTGATGCAACCATCTTCACTTTGAAATTGTTGTTTGTTATCAGCATTCTAGTGCTAATCATCTACCTTGTTTACGTTTATATGATTTTCACTAATGTAGATGTCAATTTAGCTCAGTGGGTAGCTTATGGAGGGCTGGGGTTGGCATTAGTATGCTTCGGAGGAGCACTTCTAGTGCAAAGTGTACAAATGGACATTACCTCAGTGACAGGACTTTCTGATTTCTATAGACCCTCTGCACATGAATTATTTGTAGATAACTTTTTTGGTGACGTTTTTCAAGGCCATTTAGATCCAGTAGTTTATTTAAAATGGGATGAATTTACTGAAGAAGTCAGGAAAAGCCTAAAACCCGGTTTCATAAACTCAATACTGGCAGAAGAACCTGACGAAATACCGGTAAAGTTTGCTATTGAGAAACTGCTTTACTTGCACTATTTGGAATATAGCGGTGTTTTAGACCATAAAGAAGTCTTGAGAGAATTAGAAGAGTTCCTTGATCTTAATTCAGGGTTTTATCATCCTGACCAAGGTGTTAAGATCGGCGGAAGACGCTATTTTCATTGGAACGACATTTTCAAGATATTTGACTTAATTGAAAGTTATAGTCCAGCATTTTTTGATATTGTAGATAGATTACAGCTTGAATTAATGGACAATATTACAATCGTTGCGGACGATCCTGTTTATATGGATGTTTCAGCTAGTGAAGTATGCAGAAAGGACGATGAATGTAATTTGTTTTTGATGATCTATAACAACGCACCCGAAACGAAAGACTACTTTGTACGAATCATCTCACCAGGTTTTGAACCTAACGAATTGAAGGTAAAAGTACCTGTAGAAGGACGTGGCAACTTTGAGATTCCTAAAAAACCAATTGCGCTTACTGATGAATCTGATGAGGATGTTGTGTACATACTTGCTACAATGATTAAAAATGCTGATTCTCTATGGGTAACGTTTGAGCCACGAGATATTGGTATTCAGACAGTGCAGGTTTTCCTTGAGGACGCTGAGGGCAGAATTATTGAAGGAAAGACTATGGCCATTGACATTATAAGAAATATTGAGCATCTCCTTAAAAGATTTACTTCCTTCGGTTCAATGGCCGGTGGGGCTGCGAGTCCTCTCTTAAGACTGATTGGGTTCGATTTTTAATTCATCAGCAATAATAGACTTTTTGTCTAAAAATTCCCTTTTATTTTTTAGTGAAGGGCAACTGATGTAAACTTAATCACAACGTAGGCCATGCACTTAGGGGTTAAAAAAATGCACGTTTCAGACAATATAAAATTTGGTATCTGCCCTAATCTTTATCCAATTGATGTGATCTACGAAAGTGCGCTGTATGCTGATAATAATGGCTTTGCCTCTGTTATGATGGGTGACCATCTTATTGCTATTGGGATTAAACGTTTTGATTGCCTCGAAGCATGGAATACTTTATCTGCCTTAGCTGTAAAAACAAAAAAGGTGAAGTTAGGCACTTGTGTTACCGATCCTCATCGACGACCTCCGGCAGTATTAGCACAAACTGTAACCACACTTGATATCATTAGTAATGGAAGAGCAATATTAGGTATTGGACCCGGCGAAGCAATGAACTTAGATCCTTATGGTGTAACTTGGAAGCGACCGGTATCGCGAATGCAAGAATCTCTTAAAATAATTAAGAGCTTATGGACAAAGGAGATGACAGACTATAACGGGGACTTCTTTAGCCTTCAAGAAGCCATATTTGAGCCAAAGCCAATTCAACAACCACATCCTCCCATTTGGATAGCCGCTAACTCACCAAGAACTATGAAGATAACAGGTGAATTGGCTGATGGATGGTTTCCACTCAATATTTCACCTGAAGCCTACAAAGAGAAACTTACATTCATTAGAAAACATGCAAAAGATGCTGGACGATCTCCTGAAGATATTGAACCCGCACTGTTCATGTATACGCTTGTTGCACCAACTTCTGATGAGGCTATTGAAAGATTTGAACTGCCTGCAAAAATGCTTTTGGCGTTTTTTCCACGACTGCTTAAAGAGAAGTTTGGCTATACGTTACCTAACGAGAAATTCAATGCAGCAAAGTTCATTGTTACGCCTTCTAATGTTAAAGAACTCCTAAGCCAAGTGAAAGACATTCCTATGGAAGCGGTTGAAAAATTTTTTGTTTTCGGTTCACCTGACGAGTGTATCGAAGGAATTGAAAAATTCAAAAAAGCAGGAACTAGGCATTTTGCCTTGGCTTTGCTTGTTCCTCCACCAAAATTGATGCCTACATTAAAAATGTATCGTGAAAAAGTCATAGCTTATTTCAAAGAATCAACAACGTCATCACTATCGTCTATTCCTTAGACTTGTTCTTCATTTTTATAATTAAAGTGATATATACGAAAGGTGGTAAATTAGAGAAATTGTGGTGAATATTATGAAAAAAGTTGGCGTTGTAGATAAATTCTATTCTAAGATAAGCGTGGCCTTAGTTACGCTTAGTGATACTTTGGCTGTAGATGATAAGATAAAAATTAAAGGGGCGACGACTGATTTTGAACAGGTTGTTAAGAGTATGCAGATTGAACATGAATCAATTAATTCTGCAACAAAAGGTCAGATGATAGGATTGAAAGTTGAAAATAGGGTACGACCTCATGATGAGGTGTTTATTGTAGAATAGCCTGTATCAAAATTTTAAGTTCATTTTTTTAAATTGACTTTTTTGTAGTTTCATCAAAAAAATAGGACCAAAAAATCGGTCATTTCGAGTAATCGTAGAATCCTCTTCCAGTTTTTCGCCCTAATCGACCAGCTCGTACCATCTTTCGAAGCAGTGGGCACGCTTTATATTTTGGATCTCCGAATTCTTCATAAAGATAGTCAAGAATCGCTAGTACGACATCTAATCCTATAAAGTCAGCGAGTGTGAGAGGACCCATTGGATGATTCAATCCAAGTTTCATCGCTGTATCGATTCCTTCGGCGCTAGAAACTCCCTCTTGAAAAGCAATTATAGCCTCATTGATCATGGGAGTTAGTATTCTATTGACGACGAACCCTGGTGCTTCATTAACAAGAACTACAGTCTTATCGAGTTTTTTCACGAATGTTTGCACAGTTTCATATGTTTCATCTGAAGTGCTAAATCCTCGAATTAATTCGACTAACTTCATTATAGGCGCTGGGTTGAAGAAGTGTACACCAACTACATTAGCTGGTCTTTTTGTTGCAGAAGCTATCTCTGTTATGCTCAATGAAGACGTATTGCTGCCGATAATCGCTTCAGGTTTACATATATTGTCAAGATCGCTAAAGATCTTCTTCTTAAGATCCATGTTTTCTGGTGCAGCTTCAATGACGATATCTGCATCTTTTACCGCATTTAAATCTAATGAGCCTTCAATTCTTCCCATTATTGAATCTGCTTGTACTTGTGAAATTTTCCCTTTATCAGCACTTCTTGTAACGAATTTCTTGATAGTATTCAGGCCTTTTTGAAGAAACTCATCTGCAACATCTGTCACGACAACATTAAACCCATTCTCTGCCGCAACTTGGGCAATTCCCGCTCCCATAGTTCCTGCACCAATAACAGCGACCTTCTTTATAACAAAATCTTCCTCAACCTCTTTTTCAACTTCTTCGAGCCCTGTTCCAACCTCAAAGGCTAAGGCCATCCCAGATTTCGTGGCCATAAATCTTGCGGTCACAGATTTACCAATTTCGACAGTTTCTGGTTTCGATTGCTCTATTCCGAGAAGAACTGCACTAATTGATGCCCCCTCATCTAATTTTACGACACAATAAGCGTAAGGATGCTTCATATCATAGCCTTTTTGACAATATTCTGAAGTACCTACATAAATATTCGTGAATGATTCAACTTTTCCTTTCCCAGCAAGTTCTTGCCATTTGGTATCGGTACTTTGGCACTTTGAACATATTTGTCGTGGCGGTAAATCAATATTACCACAATTCTTACACTTTGTCCCCATGAGTTTCTTTTCATTCAAAAACTCGTGATAAGATGCCATTGAAATTTCTTTTTCAGCAGTCATTTTTTCCACCTACCTTCGATAAATATGAACATATAAGTGTATACATTCATCGCCCAACTACTTAATATGAAGATTTTCATTAGTGAGTTAATGGTAAAGTGACTAGAATTACTTCTATTTTACTTGAGTTTAAAAAGTATTGGCCCGATTCGATCGACAGACGGTTTACAAGTTAATAGTTAATACAAAACAAAGTTTGAGGGGAAAAGGGGGCTACCCTCTGTCTCTCGAACCATTTGCGCTTTCTAGATTCGAGATCATCCTTATCCCTCAGATATTATTGGTTATCACTTTAAAGTTTTCCTGCTAGGTCTATACCGGGTGTTAAACCAGGTTCTCCTTCCTTCCATCCGGCAGGAGCAACTTGTCCGGTTTTTTTATGGAATTGTATGGCCTTGAGAACTCGGATAACTTCGTCCGTATTGCGTGCTATGGGTTCATTGTATATACTGAGCGCTTGTATCATTCCCTCTGGATCGATCCAGAAGATTGCACGAAGAGCAAATTTTCTGTCCTCGTCGTAAACCCCGTATAGTCTGCTTATTTCACCGTCTGGGTCAGCTAGCATCGGATAGGTAACTTTCTTGACTGTCGGAGAAACATCGGTCCAGACCTTATGTGAAAACACTGTATCCATGCTGATTGAAAGCACTTCTGCATTGAGTTCTTTAATTTCATTGTATTGATCGGCTACAGCGCCTAATTCGGTGGGTCAGATGAAGGTAAAATCGGCAGGATAGAACCAGAGAAGAACCCACTTACCGAGGTAGTCCGCGAGGCTAACTTCTTTGATTTCATTGTCAATGTATGCTTGCGTCTTAAAGTCAGGTGCTGGCTTTCCAACAATTGCCTCCATTTTTTTCACCTTTTTGGCTGAAACCGTATCTATATAGGCTTTAAGTCTAATTGTATGCTCTAAAAAAGCAAATTCTTATTTTTAAAGAGCAAACAGACCCCCGCACTGGTCTGACTTTTGAAGCACTTTTAATACAATTTCTGCCATAATGAAAATGATTATCAATATCATTAAATATATAAAATTAACGGATTCAATTCTAAAAGGCCCATCCATCTAATTCAGAAATTTTTCAAAGACGAGTAATCATCATAAAGAGGCTTAAAAAGCATAGAATTATGCACATAAAGGCAGTTCAAATGGCTCCCGAAAGCACAAGTGGTCTAGCGCACATTTTTCTAAGAGTGCAACAGTGCTCAATATTGAAGACAACTGGTAACTCGATGAGGGCTTACGGTTCGATAATTTCTGATAGCATAAAAAAAACGAAAATTCACTCGTAAACCGCTACCATACATTCTTAAGAGTAATAGAGTTTATTATCTTTCAGAGTGAGGAAAATGCAATTGCAGAAAAGAAAAAAGGATTTAAATCTCATAATATCTGAGTCTCACTTAAAAGAAAAACTTAAGGAAAGAAATCTACGTTTAACGAAAGCACGAAAAATTATCCTTGAAGAAGTAAAAAAGGCACGGTCTCATCCAAGTGCGTATGATATTTGTGTAAAAGTTAGAGAGCGGTTTCCGAACATCGGAATTGCTACGGTCTATCGTAATTTGAAGCTTTTTAAAGAATTAGGCCTTATTTTTGAGTTAGAATATACTGGGGAACAAGGTAGGTTCGATAGTGGTTCTCCAGATCATTCTCATTTTATTTGTGAGAGGTGTGGAGAGGTTTTCGACCTTGAAGATCCCATTGATAAAACACTTGAGGTAACATTTGAAAAACGTATTGGTGCAAAATTTACACACCATAGAGTAGAATTCTATGGACTTTGCAAAGTATGCAGGTCTACTAAGCGCGCATAGACATTGATTTTTCCAATTTTTTCTCTTTAAGATATACTAAATTCTTTCATTACAAATAACTAAGCAAGAAAGCACCACCGCTTTAGCGTGAGGTAGTTCACCTTTTATAGATGTGAACAACTGCAGTGCTTCCGGATCCTCCTACATTATGTGTCAATCCAATTTCAACGTTTGATACCTGACGTTCCCCAGCTTCATCACGTAATTGCTTAAATATCTCAACAGTTTGTGCAACTCCGCTAGCACCAACCGGATGTCCCTTACTCTTGAGCCCACCTGATGTATTGATAGGCAGATCGCCGTCTAAGGCGGTTCTTCCTTCCAAAGTTACTCTTCCTCCAGTTCCTTTCTCAAAAAAGCCCAGATCTTCTATTGCCAGAATCTCAGCGATAGTGAAACAATCGTGTACTTCAGCAATTTTGATATCCTGAGGTCCAAGACCAGCCATTTGATAAGCCTGTTGACTTGCTACCCTAGCAGCTCTCAGAGAGGTCATAGTATCTCGATCATCTAAAGAAAATGCATCACTACCCTGACCACTACCTATTACCCAGATAGGTGTATCTGTATACTTTTTAGCTACCTCTTCAGATGCTAAAAAGACACATGCCGCCCCGTCTGTGATCAATGAGCAATCAAACAATCGTAATGGATATGCAATCATAGGATTTGAACTACTTTTCAGAAATTCATATTCATCAGCCCAACTTGGAACAGTTTGACCCTTTTGTTTTGCTCTTTCAATGCGTTTGTTCATGATGTCCGTGATGGTGTTTTGCATTTGCGCCTTTGGATTAAGCGCACCGTTTGCATGGTTCTTAATTGATACTGCCATTAATTGTTCCTCTGTTGTACCGAACTTTGCCATATGTGCTGTGGCCATAGTTGCATATAGACCAGGGAACGTAGCTCCAGCTAAAACTTCTGAGTGCGTGTCGCTTGCTGCTGCTAAGGCATCTGTCACTTCAGTCGTCGTCAAGTTTGTCATCTTTTCTGTGCCACCGATACATACAATATCGTATTCACCAGAGGCAATAGCTAGAACACCAAGTCTTAAGGCTACACCACTACTGGCACATGCATCTTCGATCCTCATTGCAGCCTTTGGAGTGAGTCCAACTAGATCCGCCATAAGCGGAGCAGTATGCGTCTGTTTTTCGAAAAGGTCAGATGAATAATTGCCTAAAAAGAGGGCTTCAACGTCCTTCACATCAATGTCATTATCCACTGATTTTTTTGAGTCCAAAAAAGCTTCTACCCAAAGTTCTCGGTTCGTCTTTCTATCAAATCTACCAAATTTACTCATTCCTGCTCCAATAACTGCTACATTTCGAAAAAGTTTTCCCATGTTGTTTCCCTCATAAAAAATCGAATTTTCTGTTACACATCAATTTCCTGCAAAGTTTGGTTTTCTCTTATCAAATAGTGCTTGAATTCCTTCTCTGAGGTCTTCGGTCTCAAAACATTTCTTTTCTGCTTCGAGTTCATGTTTGTATCCTTCTTCAATATTTCCTTCAAAAGAAACATTTGTAGCTGCTTTTGCTAATTGCACCGCAATAGGTGCGTTGTTTGCTATTTTTTCTGCGATCTTGTTAGCCGACGGGATTAATTCGTCGAAAGTTACAACCTTATTAACCAGCCCTAGACGTTCTGCATCTTTTGCCGAAATATGATTTCCCGTTAAAATAAGTTCTTTTGCTCTTCCTAGTCCTATCACTTTTGGCAGTCTTTGTGTTGCGCCCCAGCCAGGTATGAGTCCTACTCCAACTTCAGGAGTTCCTAATTTTGCATTCTCAGAAGCAATCCTAATATCACAAGCGAGGGCTAACTCTAAACCGCCACCAAGAGCGAATCCATTAATCGCCGCAATGAAAGGTTTTTTCATAGTCTCAATTTTTCGCATAAGCATTTGTCCTTTTTCGATAAATTGTGCAAATTCCTCTTTGGTGGAGTTTTTAATTCCAGCCAAATCTGCACCAGTACAAAAGGCTCTCTCTCCTTCACCTGTTATTATTACAACTTTTACTCTCCCATCGTTCCCTATTTCGTCTAGCAAATTGTCAAATTTGTCTATCACATCTTTATTAAAAGCATTGAGAGCATTTGGCCTATTAATCGTAATAATTCCTATTTTATCTACCGCTTCATATTTCAGTGAGTTCAATATAATCACCTATCACGCTTGTATAGAACTTTGATAACTTTCTTAACTTCACCTCATGTGCCTTTATTTAATAAAAGTTTGATGTAGAACTATCCCCTCAAATGAAACTTAAAATAGCTTTTTCTCATAGACACAAAATGTTTGTGATTTCGTTAAAAAAAAGAAAAGATGATTGTTACATCCTACCTTTTAGGAAGAATAGAATCGAATTAAGTAAGCCAGCTATTGTGCCGCCGTAAAAGCCTGGTTCGAACCACCATTCATAATAACTGTATGCAGCCGCAAATGCTGCACCGCCTATAAGCGTAATAATCAAGGTAAAGACTGCAAAAAAGATACCCCATCTTGAAAAGTTTGCTGGCAGAAACTGAGAAAGTATAGTCTCAGGCCACAACTCATTCACGCATATCACAATTTGTCCCAGCAGAAGTAACATAGCAAGAATAATCGCCGTTCTATCAACTGCGGTTGCATATTCACAGGTTAAGCAGGAATAACGGTACCCTTTATAATAGCCTGTTAAATAAAATCCTGCAAAACGCGTAAAGGTAACAAGAATAAATCCTATTATACTCAGTACAAGAATAATTAACGAATACATCCTTTGTGACGCAAATCCTAAATTTGAGTTCGAGTCTGACAAATTTAATCCTCCCTAAGACTTCTGAATTAAAAATATATGTATCTATTTGCTAATATAAAAAAAATTGGTATAGGCTAGATTCTGATGCTTATTGTTAAAGAATGTATTAAACGGAAAAAAGAACTATGACCAAGCAAAACGCCAAGTCGACTCACTCTTTGAATTCTGGAAATGCTTCAAATGGTTCGATGCCCGCAAGTACTTTTGCGATTTTCTTTCGTGTTTCCCAATCGTATCCTCTATTAATTGTGATTCGTTGCGCTTCTGGTGATCCACCGCCATGGCATGATGCAACCATGAGCCAGCCTGCGAATCCATGAGCCGTTAAGTCTTCCACTAGTTTGAATGCTTTCATTCTGTCTTCAGAAGGAATTTCTGCTTTTCCTTTCATGTATTTTTCGAGGTCAGGGCGTGTTTCAGGGTTTTCAAAGTCTGCGCCTGAGGGACAGGTAACCGCAAATCCTCCGGCGATATCATGGACGCGATAAATCTCTTCGTATATGTGAGTTCCCGCGATATACTTGCCAATATTGACATAAGTAATATCAGGGATATATGTGCCAGGCCCCATTGGTTTACCTCTGACTGACCCTGTAATTCCGCATGCATACATCTGTTCTGCTGTGCATGCTAAATCTGTAAGTTTTCCTTGTATGTGAGATGCATGGTCTACGCCATTATATTCTGCAATTAATGCTGCAGTTCCTGAGAGCATGTCCGTGACCGCTGGCTTGCAACCACAGTAGGAATGTCGATGATAAACCCCAAATCCCTCGGCTACTTGACCTGCGAGCTCCCACTCTCCTGCCATAAACACGCGATTCCATGGGACAAATACATCCTGCAAGATTGTTAAAGTCTCTGTAACACCCCATCTTTGTCCGAAGGGACGGTCCATTTTACTTGTTCTTTTTGGAACAGTTGAACGTGCAATGAATTTCATGCCCTCAGCATCCACAGGTAACGCAAATGCAACGGCATAATCTTTATCTTCTTTTCTCATTGCGCGTGTAGGCAAGAAAATTATATCATTGGCAGGAATAGCCGCAGTGGTGTGGCATTTGGCTCCTCTAACGGTGATCCCTTCGTCATTTCTATCAACAATTCGAACATAAAGGTCTGGGTCTGCTTGATCTGCGGGTCTTAACTTTCTATCGCCCTTTACATCCGTCATCGCCCCTGTGGCACAAACATCCTCTTTTTGAAACCATTTCATATATTCAATGAAATTATCATAATAATTTGTTCCATATTTCTTGTCAGAAAGCCAAGTTGTTATTGACAGCGTGTTAAGGGCATCTATGGCCATACATCTTTGAATGCAACAGCAATATCGTGCGTATAATCTAGTCATTTGGACTTTTTTCACTAAATCCTCGTTCGATTGCTGTATGTGAGTGAACCGATTAATTTTTTCACCAGTGAGATGTGATGTGGCGGTTGTCAGATGTTCATATCTTGGATCTCGTGCTAATTCGTAGGTGAACGCTAATACATCGATTTGAGGCTTGAGTAGTGGATGATTTATGCGATCTTCTATTTTTTCACCAAACATGTAAATCTCAGGTTTCTGTTTTTTTAGGCTTTCAATATACTCTCCTTTTGTTTTCAAAGTCTTGCCTCCAAAATATGTAGGTGAACTAGTTTAGAAGATGCGATTAAAAAACCTATTCTTTCGGTCAAATATGAGCATAGCTGTTGCTTGAGCTATGTTTTTTTATACAAAGAGGCATAAAAGAACCTTGCAGTTAGTCTTGTTGTTGTAGTTTAACCCTCAAACGATATTTGTAATTGATTACCGAGGTGTCTCTATGAGTGAAAGGCTCAAAGATAAAATTGCGATTGTTACAGGGAGTTCAACAGGAATTGGTAAGGCGATTGCATTAGCTTTTGCTAAAGAAGGTGCGATAGTGGTTACAAATTCGAGAAAATTGGAAAGAGCAGAAACTACAGCCAAAGAAATCAGAATTATGGGACGACAAGCACATACTATTGAAGCAGATCTCACAAAAACGTCTGATATAGATTATCTTATTGATACAACAATTGAAAAGTTAGACAGAATTGATATTCTCGTAAATAATGCCGGAATTGCGATGATTTCGCCAACTGAGGATCTTTCAGAGCATGACTGGGATCGAGCCGTAACTATTGATCTCAAAGCAACCTTTCTTTGTTCTCAAAAAGCGGCTAAACGCGCTATGATACCTCAAAAACGCGGTGTGATCATTAACATCAGCTCAATTTTGGGCAACGTTGGTTTGCCCATGCGGGCTGCTTATTGTGCTGCAAAAGCAGGGGTAAATGCGCTTACTCAGGTTATGGGTAGTGAATGGGCTAAATATAATATACGGGTAGTTGCTATTGGACCTGGCTATATATTGACTGAGATGGAGCAGCAATCGCTTGACAAAGGTGATTATACTACTGAACATATTCTTAATCGGGTGCCTATGAAACGGTATGGTAAACTTGAGGAGGTAGCAAACACTGCGGTATTTTTGGCTTCAGATGATGCCAGTTACATTACAGGAGAAATAGTTTACGTAGATGGTGCAATGAGCGCAACTGGTGGGTGGTAACAACACTAACTGACTTATAGTTTAATATTTACACGATACATTTGATTGATGGATGGTGTGTTTCAGTGAGTGAGAAACTCAAAGATAAAATAGCGATTGTTACGGGAAGTTCATTAGGAATTGGTAAGGCGATTGCATTAGCTTTTGCCAAACAAGGTGCAATTGTAGTTACAAATTCAAGAAAATTAGAAAGAGCAGAAGTCACAGCCAGTGAAATCAGGCATCTGGGACGACAAGCACATGCTATTGAAGCAGATCTTACAAAATCGACCGATGTAGACCATTTAATCGATACAACTATTGAGCATTTCGGGAGGATTGATATCCTTGTAAATAATGCTGGAATCGCGATGATTGTGCCGACAGAAGACCTTTCAGAGCATGACTGGGATCGTGCAATAGATATCGACCTTAAGGCGACTTTTCTGTGCTCGCAGAAGGCTGCTAAGCGTGCTATGATTCCGCAAAGGAGTGGTGTTATCATCAACATCAGCTCGATCCTAGCCAAAACCGCCTTACCTATGCGTGCCGCTTATTGTGCCTCAAAAGCTGGAGTAATGGCACTCACTCAAGTTATGGGATGTGAATGGGCAAAATACAGAATCCGCGTTGTTGCAATCGGTCCCGGTTATATATTGACGGAGTTAGTACAACAGTCGATTGATACCGGTGTCTTTAATGCTGAAACTCTTATCGATAGGACACCGATGAAACGCCTTGGTAAGCTTGACGAAATTGCGAATTTGGCAGTATTTTTAGCTTCTGATGATGCGGGTTACATTACAGGAGAGATAATATATGTAGACGGCGGTATGACAGCAACTGGAGGCTGGTAAAGTCTTTTCCTCTTAGAAAAAAAGGAAAATACTCACATCTAATTCTTAAGCCAAATTCTCTAAAGATTTTTCGATTTCTTCGTAAGGGGGCTCAATTTTTGGATTCTCTGATACCCATGTGTATCTTACAATCCCTTCTTTGTCAATAACAAAGACGGCACGCATTGCAACTGTATATCCTTTGAGCCCTGCAAAGTCTTTAGATTCAAGACCATAAAGTCGTGTTACTTCTCTATTATAATCATTTAGCAAAGGAAATTCGAGTAAGTTTGCCCCTGCAAAAGCCCTGTTCGTGAAGGGATCATTTACACTTATTCCGAGAACTTGAGCGTTTAGATCGTTAAATCTTGATAGAGAATCTTGAAAGGTACAGAGAGATTTTTGACAGGTTGACGTAAATGCTCCTGGGTAAAAGTATAAAACAACATTTTTGCCACGAAAACCACTTAATCTTTGAGGTTTTAACTCGGTGTCGGGTAGAGTGAAATCAGGAGCTTCCTGATCAACTTTTATTTTAGGATTCATTTATTTTAAAACCCCTCGCAGATTACTGTTAATAACTCGTTTAGTTAAACTATAAAGACGTTTCCAAATGGGAAAAAGTATTCTTTTTAAATGAGAAAAAAGCATGCGTTTACTAATTCAGGTGATCAATATGAAGATGGTCTTTTATGAAGTTGAGCCGTGGCAAGAAGAGTACTTGCAAAAAACCCTTGAAGGACATGAGTTATATTTCTACGAAAATTGCCTTAGTTCTCCTGATGTCGTAGAAGTCGATGAAGTTGGCGATGCAGAGGTTCTCTCTACGATGGGAAGAGGACACCATCCGAACAAAGCGGCTTTGGATCGTTTTTCGAATCTCAAATTTATAGCACTCAGATGTACCGGATTCGATCATGTCGACCTAAAAGAATGTAAGAGACGTAATATACCCGTGAGTAATGTTCCAGCCTACGGTGATAATACAGTAGCTGAGCAAGGATTTTGTTTATTATTGGCATTGATGCGGCGATTCCCTCAATATAATTCAATGGTTGCTGCTGAAGATTTCTCTGTTGGGCCGATAGGATTTGATCTGAAAGGGAAGACTCTAGGAATAGTTGGTGCTGGTCGTATTGGACTCTATGCTATCAAAATCGGACGCGGATTTGGAATGGACGTACTTGCATATGATATTATCTTTAATGATTTTGCTCGCGAAACGCTTGGATACGAATATGTATCTCTTGAAGAACTGTTGAAAAACTCGGATGTAATCTCTCTGCATGCACCATACAATAAATACACACATCATATGATCAACAAGGACAACATTAGACTGATTAAACCAGGTGCTGTCCTTGTTAATACGGCCCGTGGTGCAATTATAGAGCTTGGAGCTCTCAAACAGGCATTGGAAGAAGGAATCTTTGGTGGAGCGGCTTTAGATGTTATTGAAGGAGAGGAATTGCTTTTAAAAGATCGAACACAACTTTCTCAAGAGGAAACAGAGATTTTGGAACAAGTTTTGAGCATTGTGCGGCGCGACAATGTTGTTTTCACTCCGCATATCGCTTACTATACAAAAGAGGCGGCGGAAAGAATTCTAGACACAACGATTGCTAATATAAAAGCGTTTGTAGAAGGACATCCCCAAAATGTGGTTTCAAAAACATAAGAACGCGAATATTATCTTATCTCATACGTCAGAACTCCTCTAGATACAAAACTTATTTAAAATCACTTTGTAAAGGTAGAGCATACTTTACTATTCTTTTTGTCCTATGATTTTATGTTTCATCAAAGGTGAATAAAGTGGAAAAACTCCGTCCGACCCCTGGTGCCGTAGTCCCATCTGGAACATCTGACCAGTATATTAAAACAGGGACGTGGCGTTTTGAGAGACCTGTTATAGACAATAAAAAATGCATCCGATGTCTTCTGTGCTGGATTTTTTGTCCCGATGCATCAATTGTGCAGAATGAAGATGGCACACTTGACGTCTTACTTGATTATTGTAAAGGTTGTGGAATTTGTGCACATGAATGTCCTGTAGAGGCAATTAAGATGGAGGAAGAAGAAAGATGACGAAAGTTCAAGAAGAGCAAATGATTCAAGAGCTAACAATGACTGGGGCAACAGCTGCTGCGATAGGTGCAATACTGTCTCGTGTAGAGGTAGTCTCAGCATATCCAATCACTCCGATGACACATGCTTTGGAATACATAGCTAAAGTAATTGCTGACGGTGAACTAAATGCTGAAATGCTTACAGTTGAAAGCGAGCATTCCGCAATGGCTGCATGCATAACTGCGTCTCTATCAGGTGCGCGAACCTTCACGGGCACAAGTTCCCAAGGTCTATTTTTGATGCATGAGATGCTTCATTGGGCTGGTGGGTCTCGTGTCCCTATTGTAGCGCTTGTAGGAAACAGGGCGGTGTGTGTGCCTTGGTGCTTGAATGTAGACCATCAGGACTCAATGAGTCAACGAGATACAGGATGGATGCAATTTTACGTTGAGAATAATCAGGAGGTTCTAGATACAGTTATCCAAGCGTATCGTATTGCAGAAGATAAGAACATATTACTTCCTGCTATGGTCTGCCTTGATGGCTTTATTCTTACTCACACCAGAGAAAGGGTTTTCGTTCCCACTCAAAGGAAAGTTGACGATTTTTTGCCCCCATACGACAGTGGAGTATTTAAGATCGATGCTGACAATCCCTTATCTCAAAATGTAGTAGCGTTAACGAGTTCTTATCAAGAATTTCGTTATCTTCAACAGAGAGCTATGGAAAATGCTAAGAAATTAATCAAACAAGTGAATGACGAGTTTGCTGAGGAATTTGGACGTTCTTGGGGAGGTCTCATCAATATTTATCCACAGGATGCCGATTTCGAGACTGCTGTTGTTGCAATGGGTACAGCAGCAAGCACAGCCAGGACTGCTGTCAAGGAACTCAGATCTGAAGGCAAAGATGTGGGATTAATTAAACTACGCGTATTTCGTCCGTTTCCAGATGAAGAATTACAAAAAATATGTTCTGGGATGAATGCTCTTGCGGTTATTGATCGAAATTGTTCTTTTGGCGCGCAAGGAATTGCATATAACCAAATCCGTTCAAGCCTGTATGATTTAAAGGAACGTCCCTTAGTGTTGGGTCATATCGCTGGTCTCGGAGGTCGTGATATTTCTGTAAATGATATTAAAAAGATATTAACTGATGCTATTGAAGTCGGAAAAACTGGTGAGCCCCCAAAAACTGTTGAATGGGTCAATTTAAAGGAGATCTAAAAAATGCCGTCACAACAGATTCCCATACGAGATATTCCCTATGATATTGAACTTTTGACAAGAGGACATCGTGCATGCCCAGGCTGTGGAATGGCTATTGCGTGTCGTCAAGCCCTGAAGATATTAGGTAAAAATACAGTATGTATGTTATCAGCTGGATGCTTTGCGAGTTGTACTGCTGGTCCGTTTCCTACCTCAAGTATTGGAACCCCTGCAATTTTTGGCTCCTTTGGAAGTACTGGCGCGGCTCTTTCAGGTATTGAGGCTGCTTTGAGAATAAAGGGGCGAAATAAGGACTTCAACATTGTCGCCATAGCTGGTGATGGAGGAACCGCTGATATCGGGTATCAGTCACTCTCAGCAGCTATCGATCGGGGGCATAATATCATCTATATTTGTTACGATAATGAAGCCTATATGAACACAGGAATTCAGAAAAGTGGCTCAACGCCTTATGGTGCCTGGACTACCACAACACCTGTTGGAAGATTGATAAAAGGAAAGCAACAACCAAAGAAGCCGCTTGCACAACTGTTTGCAACAAATGGTGCATATTATTCTGCAACAGCATCAATTGCTTACGTTTCTGATTGGGTTGGCAAGGTCAAGCGCGCAATTGAGGTTACACAAGCAGGGTTAGGACCCGCATTTCTTCACATTCCGGCTGAATGCCCCACAGGATGGCGATATCCTTCAGAACACACAGTTGAATTGGCTCGACTTGCGGTTCTGACTGGATGGTGGGCACTTTACGAGATCGAGCATGGTGAATTTAAACTCAATTTCCGTCCTAAGAACAGAGAACCTGTTGAAGCATATCTTCGTCCACAAGGACGATTTAGACATTTTACAGCAGAAGATATTGCTAAAATACAGGAACGGATTGATAAAGACTGGGAAGTACTGGAGAGTGACATGATTTGAGCTGGAACTATAAGAATGATGTAACTGAGATAATTCTTTTTGGTCGAGGCGGAATGGGCGTAGTAACAGGTACGGAACTATTAACAGAAGCAGCAGCTCACGAAGACAAGTATGGTCAAAGTTTTCCCCTTTTTGGATTAGAACGTCGAGGTGCTCCTTTCCGAGCATATGTGAGACTTAGTAATGAACCAATTTATGTTCGGACAGAAATTCATCAACCAGACATTGTTATTGTTATGGATCAAACACTATTGAAATTACTGGATGTTACCGAAGGTTTGGATTCTCAGAATGGAACACTAATCATTAATAGCACACATTCTCCTTCTGAACTTAGATCAGAATACGGTTTCCAATGTAAAGTAGCAACAGTAGATGCAGATCATATTGCTATGAAAGAATTCGGACGTCGTATAACAAATACGCCAATGATTGGAGCTTTTTGCCGAGTAAGTGGATTAGTACAACTTACATCAGTATTTAAAGCAGTATCTACCCTTTTTGGTGAATCTGCTATTACAGAAAAAAATATCAATGCCATAACAGAAGCATACCACTCAGTTGTGATGGAATAAGTGTTTCTAAATCTTTACCTCTTCTTCTTAAGTTTTGTTTGTCCCGTTCAGAGCGATCGGATCTTTAGTTTCCAGTTTTGATACGTGGATCTGCCTTTCACAACTTTACAATACCCTTTTTTGTAATAAGTTAACTATTTATTTTTGTAATAATATATACCCCCACATTATTTTACATCTCAAAAAAGGTGACGATGAATGGCTGAAGAATTATTGGAGAAAATCCCACCTGAAAAGCGTTGGGCAATAACTGCCAAACTTCTCACTTCATTACACGTGATACAAGGTGAAAAAAACACTGCGCCAATCATAGGGAAAGGAGAGAATATTAATTCACCAGTTAAGGGTGCGGAAACGTGGACAGAGATAAATACAAAGATATTTGGCGGATTCTTTAAGTGGTGGTGGCCAAGGATTCAAGAAATGTTCAACATACCAGTAGAGAACGCCGTAGATGCCGCTAAATTTGCAAACGTCACGGCGCCATTGCAGTCAGGACCTGAATGGGAGTTTGAGTATCCTGAAGTAACCAGAGAAAGAACTGTACTCAAGGTGGCCAAATGTCCGTGGTGGGAGAGATATACGGAATATGAGGTACGTCCTGAATTTATCCCTTGTCTCCCAACCTGTGAAGTAGAGATTGGAGAGGGAATTAAGGCAGTTAATCCTAAGATGACTCACGAACTCACGAAGGCAAGACCAAGAGGCGATTCCTACTGTGAATGGGTCTACGAGCTTAAAGACGAGTAAACATTCAGAAATCTAAACAGGTGACATGAATGGCTGAAGAATTATTGGAGAAAATCCCACCTGAGAAGTGTTGGGAGATAACTCGTGATATACTCGTCAAATTTATAGTTTTGAGAGGGGATAAAATTATCGCGCCTGTTTTAGGTTTGAGTGAAGGAATCATCGCGCCTGTCTTGGGCGCGGAAAAGTGGGATGAGATAAACGATAAGGTATATGGTGAAGGCGGTAAGCAACTTTATACTTGGGTTAAAAAAACTTTTAATATACCAGTAGAGGATGCAATAGGAGCGTTTAAATTAGTCTACGTTGTTGAATCACTATTGTCTGCTGGCCCATTCACGAGCGAGGATTATGAAATAGTCGAGGCAACCCCAGAAAGAGTAGTATTCAGATGGCATAACTGTTGCTGGTGGGAGGCGTATGAAGAGTTTGGTGTACATTCTGAGCATAGAGCTTGCGACGCAGCCGATCAAAAACATCAGGAAGAGGGTCTCAAGGCTGTTAATCCTAAGGCAACTTACAAGCTCACGAAGACTCGACAAGAAGGATATCCCTATTGCGAATTGATCATCGAGTTTAAGGAAGAATAAATGATTAATCCTATCTCTTTCATAAATCTCTTTAGCTAAAATTGATTTTAAGGAAAAAATTAAAGTGCATTTTAGTTTGTTGCCTTATATTTATTGAAAAAGTTAAAAGCAGTGTAAATATTCTAAAACGAGGATGATCAAAGTGGAAAACTACAAACTCTCGTTAACAGATATTCTCATTGTCATCAATTCCATCATCTACGTAATCCTTGGAGTGCTTGGTGGAAATATCCTTATACTTCCCATTTCTCTGTTAGCCCAATGGGGTCAATGGAATCGTGCGGTTCTTGAATTCGGTGCTTATTGGCAACTTTTCAGCTCTATTTTCATTCACGCAAATATCCTTCACATTGGGGCTAACATGTTCTTTCTATGGATCTATGGAAAACGTGCTGAGGAACTCTTTGCTTCTTATTCATTTCTGGCTATCTATCTCATTGGTGGTCTCCTTGGTAGTCTATTTACGTTATTGCTACCTCTAGATACGGTCTCAGTTGGTGCTTCGGGTGCCATTTTTGCAGTCCTTGCCGCCGATTTAATCAGTTTAGGGCGCAGATATGGAAAACTTAAACAAAATATCCTTGTAGCTGCATTATTTTTTATGTTTAGCATTACAGTGGGATCGAATATTCTAGCCCATTTGGGCGGAATTTTTGACGGAGCACTTTTAGGTTACTTTATTCCCTCAAAAAAGAAATAAAAGCAAAATGAAGTTAGATAAACCATGCACTTTATTTATTATCTGATAGATTAGTCCAAGTAGCATGTCGTGCTACATGTTCTTTTACATGTGCCTTAAATTTTTCAACATTTTCTTGTAATTCTCTAGCAGCTTGCCTATTCAGAGGATCGCTCGGATTTGGTGCGGTTAATAAAATTCGTAAAGTTTCAATAACATCAATCAAGCTATTTGAAGGCGACCAATCCTTTCCAAGTATCCCAACACAGACATTTTTATTGTGGATATTCGGATGCCATGTTTTTGTAAGCCATCTCACCTTTGGTGGTCTATACGGAAAGTTTCTTGGTAGTACAATTTCAATTTCAAAAACCCCTCCATCATAGAGCTCAGTGCCGAGAATAAAGCCTCTTAACTTACGAATATCGTTTTTTACTGGTGAGAAGGTTGGTTCTTCCCGCTGTAGTAACTTAAGTTCATATACAAGTCTCGCCGCGAAGTCTTCATCAGAGAGCACTTTAATTCTACCTTCAAGATCTTATATAAGAAATCGCTGATAACTAATTGAAATGTCTTTCCATGTTCTATCAGCTATGAATGATTCGTGAACAAAACTATTTATTAGACTTAAGTTCAGGTAGTAATTTGTTACCAAACAAATGAAGCCTAAAGAAGTTTTCTGTGTTCACCAAAAAATTTATACTATTTCTAGTGGTGTTGTTGATTGCCAGAATTACAAATTCTGTAACTGAAGTTTATGGTGCCAACATATTGAAAATCTTAGTTGTTGAAAATTCTATCATGGGTAGGAAACAATATGAATGGCTAGGTGATCTAATTCCAAATTACCGTGAGTCTATGGATGTATGGATTAGTTACAATTGCGAACCTCCTAAAACAATTAATCAATATGACCGTCTTATTTTGCTAGGTTCGGAAGCTTCAATTTTAGATGAACATGAATGGCTTAAACCAGAAATGGATATCATTCAAAACTCAATTGAGCATGGGATCCCGCTTCTAGGAATCTGCTTTGGTCATCAACTGATTGTTCATACAGTACTTGGTCGTGAATGTGTTAAAAGAAGGTCTAAACCTGAATTAGGATGGCCCGAAATTCGAATTTTAAAAAAGAATAAGCTTTTTCAAGGTATCTCCAGTCGTTTTTTTTCATATTCTTTCCACTTTGACGAAGTAATCAAGTCATTCGCTCTAGAAATATTAGCAAATTCCAATGAATGTAAAATACAGGCCTATAAATTGAAGAACAAAGATGTGTGGGGTATTCAGTTTCATCCAGAGATTAATATTGAAACTGGTGCACAAATCCTTCGCGAAACTGCATCTAGTTTTAGATGGAATAATATTGAAGAGATAATCAAAAAAGCAAATGATTCCAATATCGGATCACAGTTGCTTCTCAACTTTTTAAACGAACTTTAGTTTTTATTTACGTCTTTAATTACATGAAAGTGCGCTTTCATGCCATTCATTACAGGAATTTTATATATTAATTCTATGACATGATCACAGGATAGTTTTTGAACGCGCATTTGAAATTTCTTGTCTAGTTTCTATTTCGAATTTTATTATGGATTCTACCAACTTGTTGTGCTATTTAGTAAGCAAGTCAGATTAAGGCTGTCGACTGCTGAATCTTGATATCCGAAAAATTCTGACATTCGAAGAAATCGGAAGCGTGATGGCCATTGCTCACAACTTAATAAATACAATGATAAGGTGACATGTTCGCGATAAATTTTATTATTTGATGAAAATTTTGCCATTATATTAATGTAAATTATTTTCTCCCCCTAAATGATGATTCTTATTTGAGAAAAAATTCAAATACATGAAAATACAATTTCTTTTAGAGAATGTTGATAATTTTCAAGAATGAAGGTAAATGTACACGAGGTATCGACTATAAGAAACTACCTTTGTGAACTATATCCTACTCCATGTCTCGGATTTTATGGATGCTGTTGTATATGACTGATATAAACCATAACGTCACGGAACGTGAGAAAATGAAGGAAATCTTGCGCGAGAGTGAAAAAAAATACCATTCTGTGTACGATTCAATGAATGAAGGAGTTGCGCTCCATCAGATTATTTATGATGAACAGGGGGAGACGGTAGACTATACAATCATAGATGTTAACCCCGCTTATGAATCGATTACCGGTTTGAAGAGAGAAAAGGCAGTAGGGAGTAGAGCATCAGAATTATATGGAATAGGCAATTCTCCTTACCTCGACATATATGCAAAAGTGGCTGCTACGGGACAACCAACGTCATTCGAGACCTATTTCCCACCAATAGACAAGCACTTCAGCATCTCCGTTTTTTCACTAAGCAAAGGCCAGTTTGCCACGGTGTTCACTGATATCACAGCCCACAAAAAAGCAGAGAAGGCACTCATTTCTGAAAAAGAACGCCTTGCAGTCACGTTGCGTAGTATTGGTGATGGCGTAATCGCCACCGACACCGAGGGAAAGATAGTCTTAATCAATAAAGTCGCTGAAAAATTAACTGGATGGCCTCAGAAGGAGGCCTTTGGCAAACCTCTTGGTGAGGTTTTTCGTATCATTAATGAGAAAACTAGTACGCCCTGTGAAAATCCTGTGGAGAATGTACTAAAAACTGGTGTTACAGTCGGTCTTGCCAACGATACAGTACTTGTATCTAGAGATGGTAAGGAGCGCATTTTAGCAGACAGTGGAGCGCCTATTCGTGATGGAGACGACAAAATTATTGGTGTTGTTCTTGTATTCAGAGACATCACCAAGCGCAAGCAAACGGAGAAACAACTGAAATACTATACTGAAAATCTGGAAAAGCTTGTTGAGGAACGGACAGATGCCTTAAGTGAATCGGAAGAAAAACTTAAGGTAATACTATCGGGAATCGGAGATTTCGTCACTATTCAAAATAAGAATTTAGACATTATCTGGGCAAATCAATCAATAAAGGATATCTGGGGAGATGTTATCGGAAAGAAGTGTTACGAAGTATATAAAGGGTTAACTGTACCCTGTCCTGACTGTTACGTCGAAAAGGTGTTTAATGAAGGAAAAACAGTCGTTTCGGAACGAGTTGACATAGGTCCGGATGGAAAACATATTCACCTTTTGATCTCCAGTTCTCCGATGCGAGATGTTGAGGGGAACATCGTAGGTGTTGTGGAAGTGGTTAAGGACATCACGAAACGAAAAAATGCAGAGGAGGCCCTAAAGGAGTCGGAGGAACGCTATCGTGGGCTGTATGAATCCTCAATTGATGGTATTGCCTCTTTGGATCTGAAGGGACATATTGTAGAATGCAATCAGGCCTTTGCAGAAATGCTCGGCTATACAAAAGAAGAACTGTACAACCTTACCACTTTTGACCTGACGCCTAGTAAATGGCTCGATACGAATAAAAGGTTCCATAAACAGTTACTTACGACAAATTATTCGAAAGAGCTAGAAAAAGAATACTACAAGAAAGATGGATCCATTATCCATGTCTCCATAAAAGGATGGCCCATAAGAGAAAAAGAGGGCAAGCCGATTGGTATGTGGGGCATTATTCGCGACATCACAGAACGTAAGCAGGCTGAGAAAAAAATAAATGAATCAGAAAAAAAGTACTCAACTATCGTAGAAAAAGGAAACGACGGAATAATTATTATTCAGGACGGCTTACTGAAATTTGCAAATTCAAAGATGGTAGAAACTACGGGTTTTTCGTTGGAGGATGCAATTGAGAAGCCGTTTATTAATTTTATTGCTCCAGAATATAAAGAATTAGTGCTAGATAGATACAAAAAGAGACTCTCTGGAAAGGAGGTGTCAAACAAATACGAAATAGAACTTTTTTCAAGAGATGGCAGAAAGATACCTATTGAAACAAGTGCCAGTGTGATTGAATACGAAGGTCGTCCTGCAGATATAGCTATACTCCGTGACATCACCGAGCGCAGGGAGGCTGAAGAAAAGTTAAAACAAACCTTAGAGGAGTTATCACGTTCCAATTCGGAACTAGAGAAATTCGCCTATATCACTTCTCATGACCTACAGGAGCCACTACGCATGGTTGCGAGTTTTTTACAATTGCTGGAGCACCGATATAAAGATAAACTCGACGAAGACGCAAATGAGTTCATTGCCTTTGCCGTAGATGGAGCAAACCGTTTAAAGGGGATGATTAAGGATCTGCTGACGTATTCACGTGTGGGGACGCGCGGTAAGTCCTTCGAACTATTTGACAGCAAAGAGGCACTTGATTTGGCACTGATCAATCTCAAGATGGCGATTGAAGAGAGTAATGCAGTGATAACCAATGATCTTCTGCCGAATATAATGGCAGATCGTTCACAATTGATTCAGCTATTTCAAAATTTAATCGGGAATGCTATTAAATTTCGAGGTAAGGCGCTGCCAAGAGTTCATGTCTCTGCACGACAAGAAGGCAGCGATTGGATATTTTCTGTACGCGATAATGGAATTGGCGTAGATCCTAAATATTTCAATAGGATATTCGATGTTTTCCAGCGATTGCACAGCAGAGATGAGTATCCAGGTTCTGGTATTGGGTTATCGATATGTAAAAAGATTGTAGAGCGCCATAATGGGCGAATTTGGGTGGAATCACAGCCCGAAAATGGTTCAACGTTTTTTTTTACAATCCCCTTTAGACATGCTGTTTAACTTAATGATGCGGAAAACACTCAAATCTGATTGAAAGATAAATTCGTTGGAAATTCTTTTTGGAACTATTTGCAAATAAAGAAATAATAATAATAAGGAAGATGCCAAACCGTGACTTTAACGAGTTCAATCATGTGTTCCGACCTCTAGATTGTGATAACAAATTTTTGTGTTTCTTTTAGAAATAAATAATACTCGCCAAAAATATCCAATATCTTATATCAGAACAAATTGCAATGCAAATTGGATCTAGACATCTCCAAGGCTCTTAAAAAATAGAACCTTAATGCAAACTTCAACCGATTCATAGTTTTCAAATTTGACTTTTCTAAATGAAATACTTGTTGTTTGACATGCGGAGAATTTACTGGAAACACTTAAATGAAAAGCTAATGGTTCTCTAAGTAACACACAGTTCTGAAAAACTTAAGAAAAAGATTATAAAAGAACTAAAAAATAAAAATATCGCGGATTTAATTATAAAATATTGTGAATATCACAATCTCTATTGAAAAAATTGTAGTTTTTTGGAACTTTATTCTTATCTATCCACATATTCAATGTGTGATATAATCCCTGTTCAAACACTCGAATGAGCTATACTTTAACGGAGTTCATCCAAAAATGGATAAATATCGTGATCTCTCAACTCTTAAGGACCTTGACGACTATTTTTTTAAAAAATTACAATTTGATTCTATGCAAAAAGGAGTATTAAATGCACTACCTTACATGGTAAGAATTATTGATAAAAGCTTAAATATTGTCTGGGCAAACAAAATATCGATAGAAAGGTGTGGTAACACTATCGGAAAAAAATGGAATGCCGTTTATGAAAATTGCGATGAGGATTATCCAGATTGTGTGATAAGACAAATCTTCGCTAAGGGAGAAAAATTTGAGACAGAAAACTCGATTATTTTCACAAATCATACGAGGAGAGATTTTTTAATAAGCCATTCTCCTCTCAAAGACTTGAATGGAAAAGTCATCGCTGTTATAGAATCCTTAAAAGACATTACAAAGCGAAAACAAGTTGAGAAAGAAATAATGGAATCACAAAGAAAATACTCAACCATTGTAGAACGAGGAAACGATGGAATTGTTCTTATTCAAGATGGCTTACTAAAATTTGCAAATTTGAAGTTTATTGAAATTACGGGGTTTTCTTTGCATAGCTTATTCGGAAAGCCGTTTATGGATTTTTTTTCTACTGAATATAAAGAATTATTCGTAGAAATCAATTTAGAGACTTCAGATCAAAACGAGAATGAAAATATATTCGAAGCAGAAATCATTCCCGAAGATGGAAGTAAGATATCCGTTGAAATAAATTCAAAGAAGTTTAAATACGAAGGGAGAACCGCGTATGTTTCCATAATCCGTGATATCACTAAGCGCAAACTCGCTGAAGAAAAATTAAAAGATTATACAGAAAATCTCGAAAATAAGATTAAAGAACGAACAAAGGCCTTAAGAGAATCTGAAAAAAAATACTCGACTATAGTTGAAAGAGGTAACGATGGAATAGTCATTATTCAGGATGATGTATTAAAATTTGCAAATTCAAAAATAGTTGAATTCACTGGCTTTTCATTAAAGGAAGCAATTGGACAGCCATTCATTAATTTTATTTCCCCAGAATATAGAGAACTAATATTAGATAGATATAAAAAAAAGTTGTCTGGAGAGAATGTTCAAAACAAGTATGAAGTAAAGATTCTTTCCAAAGATGGAAGAGAGATACCTGTTGAAATAAATGCCAGTATAATTGAATACAAAGGATATCCTGCAGATATGGCTTTAATTCGTGACATTACGGAAAGAAAGCTGACCGATGAAAAACTAAATCAAACGTTAGTAAATCTGGAACGTTCTAATACTGAACTTGAGCAATTTGCATATATAGCCTGTCATGATCTGCAAGAGCCGTTACGTATGGTTGCGAGTTTTTTACAGCTGCTGGAGCGACGATATTGGGATAAGATAGATGAAGCTGCTACTGAATTTATTTCATATGCCGTAGACGGGGCAACTCGTATGCAGCAAATGATCAATGATTTGTTAGCATTTTCACGCGTGGGGACACGTGGAAAACCATTTGAGAACGTAAACAGTAAGAATGTTTTAGATTTGGCAATTGCAAATCTTGCATTATTAATTGAAGAAAATGATGCGATAATAACTCAAAGTTCTCTGCCGATCGTATACGCAGATCCCTTACAATTAACCCAGGTATTTCAGAATCTAATAGTAAATGGAATCAAATTCCGAAGAGCTGATCCACCGAGGATTCATGTTTCATCAGAAAGAAAAGGCGAGTGGGTTTTTTCTGTAAAAGATAATGGCATAGGTATAGACTCAAAGCATTTTAATCGCATTTTCTCGATCTTTCAACGTTTAAATACAAAGGGAAAATATCCAGGTTCAGGTATTGGTCTATCAATATGTAAGAAGATTGTAGAACGTCATGGGGGAAGAATACGGGTCGAATCAAAGCTTGGAAGGGGCTCAACATTTTTTTTTACGATCCCGATGATAGAAGGTGAAATCTTATGAATCAGCACAAGAGTAGAAATTCCATTGATATCCTGCTTGTCGAGGATAATCCTGGCGATGTGCGTCTGACCATAGAAAGCCTTAAAGAAGCAAAACTACTAAATAAACTTCACATTAGTTCTGATGGCGAGGAAGCTATGGCATTCCTACGCCGTGAAAGAGAATTCAAAGATGCACCACGTCCAGATCTTATCCTACTTGACCTTAATCTGCCTAGGAAGGATGGACGTGAGGTTTTGGCGGAAATCAAAGAAGATTCAGATTTAAAACAAATACCCGTCGTTATCCTTACCACTTCAAACTCATGTGAGGACATTCAAGAAACATACAATAGCTATGCAAACTGCTATATTAAGAAGCCAGTTGTACTTGATGAGTTTATCAAAGTAGTGATGTCCATTGAAAACTTCTGGCTATGTATTGTACAACTCCCACCAAAAGTCTTTAGGTGATTTAATTGGCACGTAATCTATTTAAGGTCTTATTGATCGAAGATAATCCTGGAGATGTGCGATTAATACAAGAAGAACTCACAGATATAGAGGCAATTACTCTTCATAACATAAATTTCGAATTAACAAAAGCTAATCAACTCTCAAAAGGTTTGAAATGTCTTCATGATCAAAAGATTGACCTAATCTTATTGGATCTAATGTTACCGGACAGTCTAGGGATTGATACTTTCATGGAAGTGCATTTGTATGCTCAAAAAGTTCCGATCATTGTCTTAACGGGAATTAACGATGAAAAATTGGCAATTAAAGCAGTTAATGAGGGTGCGCAAGACTATATCGTCAAAGGAAAAATGGATACGCAATTATTGATGCAATCTATAATTCGTGCGATCGGGAAACATCGAGTGTCATCGAAATTGAAAAAATCATCATATTATTGACGATAGAAATTACAGATTACTTTGGAGCAGTCTTCGATAATAATTTTTTAGTGTTTATGGTATATTATAACTTCTGTTGTATTTTGAGAAATTCGCAAAAATTGATATTATTGATGATATCTTATACTTTAAAATCTTATCAACTTGCGGAATATTATGTGAGAATCTTTATATTATTTTAATAATTAGTATATTAATTAAGGAATTCTTATTAAAGAATATTTATTATTGAGAATGTCGTAAAAATTATAAAACTGATTCCAATTTCTAAAAGAAGCATGTCTAATGAGTCCCTCACAAGTCAGATATTATATGCTATATCCAAGCGACGGATGAAAAATGCTCTCTCGACGAGATCAATTACAAAACAATGGAGCCTATGACATGATAGACCAAAACCAAGATATCTCAAAACTTGAGATCGTTGAAGACAAACTTACGAAAGTCTTTCGATCGAAGGTTATGTATGAACACATATTAAACGGAGTAACTCATTTGATCATTATAATTGATGACACTCTTAATCTTATCTGGGCAAACAAAGCAGCAGTGGAAAAGTGTGGCGATATTATCGGAAAAAAGAGCTACAAAGTATATAATAGTCTCGATTCAGAGTGTCCCGATGGTATTGTGAGACAAGTACTTGAAGATGAAGAAGTATTTGAATTAGAGCGTTCAATTACATTTCCGAACGGTACACAGGGAGATTTTATTATCACTAGTTCTCCCCTCAAAGATTTAACTGGAAATGCTGTCGCGGTTCTACAAATATTCACAGATATTAGTGAACGTAAACAGGCTGAAGAGAATTTAAAAAAGAGTGAATTGCATTTTCGTACACTCATCGATAATATCTCAGAAATTATTACTGTATTGGACTCTAAGGGAGAAATCAGTTATCAAAGTTCGTCGATTGAACTAGTTCTTGGTTACTCAATTGAAAAAATCCTCGAAAAATCTTTTTTTGACTTTGTACATCCCGATGATCTTCCATTGATACTTAAGGTTTTCCAAGATATTATCAAAAAGCCAGGAGCATCTCGTACTCTTAAATATCGTTTTCATCATAAGAATGGCTCGTGGCGTGTTCTTGAAAGTACTGGGAGAACGTTTATTGACGATTCAGGTTCAATAAGTGTCATTTTAACTTCTCGCGATATAACTGAGAGAATGCACGCTGAAAAAGCTCTGATAAAGGCTCAAGAAGAATCGGCTGTTGCCAAGACGGCCAAACAAACAATTGGTTGTATGATGGATCCTGTTATCATTACTGATCTTCATGGAAAGATAACTCAATTTAATAATGCTTTTACAAATTTGTTAGGTTATGAATCAGAGATGATAGGTGAGTCTCCTACAAAAATTATTGTTGAAAAGGATGCTTTAAAGATTCAAGAGGCAATAAAAGAATGTCTTAAGACGGGATTTTTAAACAATTTCGAATGCACAACATTAAGTAAGTATGGAAAAAAAATCCCGGTTTTATTCAATATTACAGTGTTGAAGAACTCGACGAATAAATCCATAGGTTTGATTTTTGATGCAAGAGATATTACTGAACAGAAAAAAGCAGAACAAAAATTGCAACTAACTTTAAACGATCTAGCTCGTTCTAATGCAGAACTGGAACAATTCGCCTATATTGCATCTCACGATCTGCAGGAACCACTACGCATGGTGGCAAGCTTTTTACAATTACTGGAGCGTCGCTATAAGGATAAGATCGACGACAACGCAAATGAGTTCATTGCCTATGCCGTAGATGGGGCAACTCGTATGCAGCAAATGATCAATGATCTGTTAAAATATTCCCGCGTCGGAACACGGGGTAACCCCCTCGAAAAAACTGATAGCAAGGCTGCCCTTGACTTGGCAATTGCAAATCTCACCGTAGCAATTAGAGAAAATAATGCACTGATAACCAATGATCCTCTGCCGATTATTATGGCAGATTCATCTCAATTAATTCAAGTATTTCAGAATCTAATTGAAAATGCCATTAAATTCCGGAGAGATGTACCACCAAAGATCCATATTTCTGCTGAACGTAAAAAAAACGAATGGATATTCTCTGTAAAAGATAATGGCATAGGTATAGACTCGAAACATTTCGATCGCATTTTCTTAATCTTTCAAAGCCTACATAATAAGATTTCGTATCCAGGTTCGGGTATTGGTCTCTCGATCTGTAAAAAAATTGTTGAACGCCATGGAGGAAAAATATGGGTGGAATCACAGCATGGAAAGGGCTCAACATTTTATTTTTCAATTCCAGTCACAGGAGGAAAAAACTCATGACTATACAAATAAGCCAAAAACCTCTTGAGATTTTATTAATTGAGGATAATCCTGGTGATGTTCGTCTGACGGTAGAAGGTTTTAGAGAAACCAAAGCATTTAATAAACTCAACGTAGCCTATGATGGCGAGGAAGCTATGGCTTTTCTACGACGAGAAGGTAAGTTTAAAAAAGCACCTCGTCCAGACCTCATTTTACTCGATCTTAATTTACCTAAGAAAGACGGTCGTGAGGTATTAGAAGAAATTAAAGATGATAGAGACCTGAAATGTATCCCCGTAGTGATCTTAACGACCTCTCATTCTATTGATGATATTGAAGAGACGTATTCTAATCATGCTAATTGCTATATCACAAAACCAGTTGATCTGAATCAATTTGTCAAAGTAGTAAAATCCATTGATGACTTTTGGTTGAACATTGTGAAATTGCCGAATAAGGAGACTGGTGATTATAATGGAGGGTAATCAACTCAGAGTCTTATTAATAGAAGATAATCCAGGCGATGCAAGGCTAATACAAGAAGAACTTGCTGAAACAGACCCCTTATGTCATGAAATTACCCACTTCTTTCTGTTGCATGTTGATCGGCTCTCGCAAGGCCTTGAATGCCTTAAAAACGAAAAGATCGATATTGTACTTCTGGATCTCGGATTACCAGATAGCCTAGGGCTAGATACGTTCACAAAACTATATGCTTATTCGCCACAAGTACCGATTATTGTCTTGACTGGTTTTGATGATGAGAATCTGGCAGTTAAAGCTGTGGGAGAGGGTGCACAAGATTATCTTGTCAAAGGAAAATTTGATAAAAACCTGCTGACACGTTCTATATGCTATGCTATTGAGCGACACCGATTGATCTCAAAATTAAGAGATTATGCAGAAAACCTTGAAAAAATGGTTGAAGAGAGAACAATGGATCTTAAAGAGTCTGAGGAGCGCTATCGCGGTTTATACGAGTCATCTATAGATGGCATTGCCACAGCAGACATGAAGGGCAATCTTATAGACTGCAATCAGGCTTTCGCGGAATTGCTCGGCTATACAAAGGAGGAACTGCTTAAACTAACCTATTGGGATCTTGCGCCTAAGAAATGGCATGAACTCACGGCAAAAATCCACGCTGAACAGGTATTAACTAGGGGCTATTCTGATGTGTATGAAAAAGAATACATGAAGAAGGATGGAACAATCTTTCCCATCTCTATTAGATCGTGGATCATCAAAGACAAGGATGACAAGTCAGTGGGAACCTGGGCAATCGTTCAGGACATCACTGAAAGATATAAGATCATGGAAATGAAGGATCGGTTTATATCAGTCGCCACCCATGAACTTCGAACACCACTTATCTCGGTCAAGGGATACATTGACTTCCTTCTATCTAAGAATTTGAACGTAACACCCGAGTTACTTGAGTCGAGCCTGCAAGTGGTGAATCGCAACACTGACCGGTTGATTTATCTGACCGACGAGTTGTTGGATATCCAGCGCATTAAATCTGGACGAATCTCCTTAAATTTGGAGTTTCAGGATCTTATTAATATCATAAATCATTGTATAGAGGAAATTCAACCCTTTATTGATGAGAAAAAACAAAATCTCAACTTGAAAATTCCAGAAAGGCCCTTAAAGATTCGAGTGGATCGTGTTCGCCTTAGCCAAATTATTATGAACATTCTTAATAATGCTACTAAATTTACGCCAGAAGGCGGAGACATAACGCTTGCCGTTGAAGAGACGGACGGTGTCATGCAAGTTCAAGTTTCAGACAATGGAATTGGAATTCGTGAGGAGGATTTGGAGAAAGTTTTTCGCCCCTTCTCGGACATAAAGAAGCCAACCTACATCAAGGGCACAGGTCTTGGTCTCAGCGTAACCAAAGGTCTGGTGGAAGCACATGGAGGCAGGATCTGGGCACATTCAGATGGAGAGGATCGAGGAGCAGCTTTCACTTTTACCTTACCAAATACAGAATCAAACCCAAAACCAAAGGTAAAGGAGGTAAATTAATTTTGACAGATAAAATTTTGATTGTAGATGACGAACCAGATACTGTTAACCTAGCAAAAATGATTTTGGAGAGAGATGGCTACCACGTAATTAGTGCATATAATTGGGATGACGCTATAAAGAAGGCGGAATCGGAGATGCCGGACTTTATCTACTTAGACATGGTTATGCCAGGTAAAAGTGGCTTGGAGGTCTGCAAAATTTTGAAGGCCCAGCCCAAGACCAAGAAAATTCCGGTAGTGATGTTTACAGCTCTTGGACGGGATGTTGATAAAAAGTTAAGCAAGGAAGCCGGGGCTGACGGTCATTTTTTGAAACCCTTCGAGGCTGAGGATTTAATTGCCGAGATAAAAAAACATCTAAAATTTATTCGCCCTGAAAAGTTTTCTAATACCCTGGAACTTGATCATGAACGGTTAAAGGGTAGAAAAATCCTGCTAGAGTTCGATCCCGTAGTTCCTTATGAAAGGGTGGTCAGAGATTTTGTGATGGAATGTCAGGTACACGAAGAAGTAATTGTTCTCTTAGGAAACAAAGCAAGTGTAGTCTATCAAACGCTTCAAAAATATGATGGTCTAGAGTTTATCGCTTTGATCCCCCAACCGATACTTACCCCTATTCTAGAGACAAATGCTGGAACACCAGTAAACATAATCTGTGATAATCTAACAGACCTTATTTTCTCTATGGGCTTCCAGGCCACATATAAATTCATAAAACACACGTTAGAACGACTAACCACAGTTTTATCGACTGCCCTATTTCTTTTGAACCCCAAAGCTCACCCGTCAAACGAAACCTATAGTATCAGAAGCCTCTTTAGCGATCAAATAACCTTTGGAAAAGATGGACTGACAATTAATAAGTTAACTTAATTCGGAGGCAAAAATTTGTGCGTTGATCTTGAGAATTAAGGAAATCCAAGAATACCATCGCAAGGCACCGAAGAACTCATAAAAGGACACTAGAGCACCAGAAAACTGAAGGAACTCATAATTTGACGTGAGATCATGTTGATGCCAGACTTCAAGGTCTGACAAAGCGATCCCAAGATTCTTGAAGTTCGAATATTAAGTGGTAGACAATCAGTGAGCTACCTCATGCTCAAGCGCTGAGGCTTCCTGCTTCAACGACAGACTCGATCTCCTTGACGGGTTACGGAGGTCTCGATGTTCACAGGCTTAATATCCCTATGCCCCGTAGGTACTCATAGGCTCTATCACCAACAAAGTATATAAACCCAAGTCATTCATCACCACGCTACAGCAATGGTGCTTTCTTGCTTAGTTGTTTGTAAGAATTATTGATGGTTACTCTCGTCTAAATTATGTAAATAATAACATTTGAATTAAATCAAAAAAAATATGAATAAGTTAAGTGGGTTTTACTCAGAGTATTTCTCTCTGTTAATTTAAGGTAAATTTAAGATCTGTGAGGTGCTTCAGATGGAACGTTTGAATACAGGAATTAGAGGTTTAGACCAACTTATTGATGACGGAATTCCCCGCTCATGGGTTATTCTCATTAAAGGGCCAGCCGGCTGTGGAAAAACAACTTTTGGTCTTCAGTTTTTGTGTTATGGCGCAGAAAATGACGAGTTTGGTATTTATATCACTATAGGTGAGCCAATATCACATGTAAAAAAATATATTCGATTTAACTTGAATCTGGAAAAATTAACAACAGAAGGCAAGCTTATTCTTGTTGATACAAAACTCATAAAACTTTCTGATCTCAGTGAGATTTTACAAGATGCAATAGGTAAGTATAACGCACAAAGAATTGTTATTGACTCATTTACATCTCTCATTTCCCTCTATAAAGATGAACCGACACTTCGTCAAGAATTTTCTAATTTTCTTGATGTGGTAAGACAAGTGAAGAATGCCACGTGGATGATTATAGAAGAAGGAACGCCGCGCTCTCCTGATGCCCTTAGTGAGTTTATGGCAGATGGAGTTATTAATCTCACTTATTTCTTAAGAGGAAACCATCGTGTTAGGGGAATAGAGATTACTAAGATGAGAGGAACTGCGCATTCTGAAGGAATTCATCTCTATAAGTTTAATGAAGATGGAATTACGGTGTATCCCGAGGAAAAAGTGTTTGAAATGTAATTGTGATCGTATCTATTGGCGGACATTGTATTCTGAATGTAATTCTAAGATATTCTATCATATAACTTGACACAAAAAAATGATTCGATCCAATTTGCAAGTCACACAAAGATGATTATCGAGGTATGACACGTGTTCCTGCTCGTGAAAGTGATCGTTATTGGCGATGGGGCTGTCGGGAAAACAACTCTATCAACTCACTTCACATTCAGCAAATTTATTGAATATTACAAAATGACAATAGGAGTAGATTTTTTTGCGAAAGATGTGAAGATAGGAAAGGATGTAGTCAGATTGCAAATTTGGGATATGGCAGGTCAAGAAAAGTTCGCATTCATGCGCCCTAATTATTATGACGGTGCAAGCGGAGGATTTTTAGTATACGATGTAACTCGTCCTGAAACCTTTAAGGATCTTGATATGTGGCTACACGAGGTATATAAAAGATGCGGGAAGATTCCTCTTTTTTTGTTAGGCAATAAAATAGATTTAGAGACTCGCAAGGTTAAAAACTCGCAAGCCGAACAATACGCGGAAAAACAGGGACTAACGTATTACGAAACCTCTGCGAAAACAGGAGAATGCGTCTTTGATGTCTTTTCTAAGCTAGCACATACGTTATATAATAAATATTTAGAGTCTGGGAATTAAGCATTATGGTTGATAAGGATCTTGAAGAAATAGCATTAAAGAGGTTTCGCACAATTAGAAACATACAAAACCTCTATTTAAAATCTGATGGAAAAAATCGGAGAAATTAGATGTGATTTTAAGCGTTTACATCATCAATTCTTTCTCTGGCCTTTGCCTATTATCATGGTCAAGAATACTAAAGAAATTTGATGATACTTTAATTGGTGGCTTTCTCATTGCAATAAGCAGATTTGGTCGAGAAATTGGGGGAGAAAACGCCCAATTTGTTGATTTTCGTGAAAGGAAATTCATATTTGCATACAAAGACAAGCTGATTTTTGTTATTGAAATAACAAGTTATAAAGAAGTGCAAATAGGACGTAGACTTCTGCAACAAATAATGGTTGCATTTTTCAGGGACTATGGAGGCGCGAAAGAAATAATCACTGAAACTGATGTCTCGATATTGTGGCCTTTTTGTGATACAATTGAAGAACTGATTTCAAGTCAAATTGTTGAATTAGAAAGGCTAGTCGAAAGCATTCAAAAAAGTTCAAAGGCCTCAGGCATACTATTGCTAAATTTAAGTGGAGACATATTCAGTACCACGCCAAGACAAATAGTAGATCTTGGCGAGAAATTTATCAAGAGCGTTAAAATGATACTTAGTGCTCACGAGTCAGTTACAAAAGATGATAGTCCATTTGAGATCGTCATTAATGGACTTCATCAGACTTTTTACAGCCGCCGAATAATTGGAGATCATTTTATCGTGGTTTACGGACCAAAGGAAATGGGAGAGGATAATTTAAGGATCTTAATTCAGGGACATCTAGATGAACTTGCGAGCGTCTTAATGACTTTTGGTCATATTAGACCAAGAGCAGTAGGTACGGAGACCACAATTCAGAAATTTCTGGAATGGAGTGCTAAACACCCCCTGTTGTCACAATTAAGATTTCAAGAGTATGAAGCTTATTTCGATACTATAATAAATGCAGAAAAAGGGCTTTACGAATTTGATTGTGTCCTAAAATCGCCGACTAATATTGCATTTATTCGAATTTATAGACATTTTGGCCAATCTGATAGCAAATTCATCCAAAGATTTTTAGATGATGCTAATTCGGTATGCAGAAAACTAGATTCCTCGCCAGTTTTGTTTTTAGCCATAAGTAAAGATAATTTCTCAAAGAAGGCTAGGGAAATCATAAAAAAAACAATGATACAGTATAAAGACAAGTATTTTCAATTAGTTCTTTGTAAGCAAACTAACGATGAATTTCAAATTATTGAAGGATTAAGAGATAAAAAAAGCAAAGGAGGAATTCTTTGAGGAAAGTTCCCACAGGAATTAAAGGGCTTGACAAATTACTTGAAGGTGGTGTTCCCGAAAGTTGGGGGGTTCTGTTGACTGGTAGCACTGGAACAGGGAAAACAACTCTTGCAGTACAATATCTATACAATGGCTGTGTGCAATATGACGAGCCCGGAGTATTTGTTAGTTTAGAAGAAGACAATCAGAAGATTGCGCGTGTGATGAGATTATTTGGATGGGATCTTGAGGTTCTACAGAACGACAAGAAACTTGTAATGATAAATGCTGTTCCAAAAAGAACTCCCGGCAAATCAGGATACGTTATTGAAACCCCATTTTTTTCTCGAACCTTTAGCTTTGATTCAATTTGCGATTTACTAGAAGACAAGATAAAGGAAACAAACGCAAAACGCGTTGTCATTGATGGCTTAAGCGGTCTCACACTTCAATATCAGAACGAATTCGAAATTCGACAAGGTCTTTTAGATATTACAAATGTCATTAGCGAAGCAGGCTGCACTTCGCTCTATACTTCAGAAATGCCTGAGGGAAAACCAGGGATCAGCAGATTTGGAGTCGAAGAATTCATCGCTTCTGGTGTCATTGTACTTTATTATCTTCGTGAAAGAGGAAAAAGAATACGTGCCATAGAAATTCGAAAAATGCGAGGTACTAACCATGACGAATCTCTGCATCCATATAAAATTACTGAAAAAGGAATCGTCGTCTTTCCGGAAGAAATAATTTTTATGGAAAAAGATGTGTAAAAAATAAAAAGAAAATAAGAACTTTAGCGAAACCGCGCCTTTTTATGATGAAATTGCCGTTGAGAGGATATTATTTGTTTGAGGAACTCTGATTCACTTATGATGCGGATAATTACTTTTCACTAGTCTTACTAACCTGTTTTTGTAATCTAAAATACAACTATATTTATTTTTCACAATTAAATCTTAATTTTTCGCAAAATAGTAGAGAAGTAATTATAAAACTGCGAATTATCTTTTTAGTATTAATTTATTTTGAAAAAACTCTGCAATTTGAAAATGTTATAGAGGAAACTTGTACTAGATAGAGCTCAATTTGTTATAGAAACCGCATTTTTCTTATTAAAAGAGAAATATATTGTGATATCACTTAAGAAAATCGCGAATATAGTCTAATGACTATTATTTTTCTCGGAAATTTTTTCCAGAAACTTAAAAAGTAAGATCTTTGCATCATAATACTCATACTTCTTATGAAGGATCAAAGGGCAATAAACACAAGCGTTTAGAATAGAACAAAGAACGCAACGTGTCTAACTATTTTGTCGATAACATAAGCAAAAATCCGAAAAAAATCCGCGAGGGTTAATTTCATTGAAAGAGGACGAATTAATCAGCCGTAAACACACACAAACTTCAGATAAGGAGAAAGCAAAAAAAGATCCTATTTCTGGTACCGGAAATATTTTGATAATGGAAGATGACGATGTTATCAGAGAGGCACTAGGAGAGATATTAACTCATTTAGGCTATCAGATTGAACTCGCTAAGAATGGTGAAGAAGCTATCTCTTTGTTTAAAGCAGCAAAATCAGTAGGACAGTCTTTTAATTTAGTAATAATAGATTTAACAATTCGTTGTGGGATGGGCGGCAAAGAAGCAATTATGAAGTTGCTTGAAATAGATCCTAATGTTAAAGCTCTTGTTTCCAGCGCCTATTCAATAGAATCAGTTATGTCTGATTATAAGAGTTACGGATTCTGCGGCGTTGTTTCCAAACCCTACAATATTTCAGAATTAAGTGAAATCATATCGGAAATAATTGGTAGTAATTGCGTAAAATGAGCCTTTCATGCAATTATTCCTTTTTAGATTAGTGCTTTGTATATCGTTACAGCATTATTCTTAAACGCAATTTCAAATAAATCAGGATGCTCATTAAATCTTTGCAGTTCTTCCATTGTGAATTTTTGGCGTTCTCTTGGAGATACAAGTACGTAGTTCACATCATATTTTTTTAAGAGATCAGAAACAAGGTTTTCATTATCTGAGGTGTACATTGAAATTGTGTCGTTATATCTCTGATCAAAGTATAAACGTTGGCTCTCTACGTGAATTTCACTCCCTACAACGACTCTCCTTGCTCCATACATGATAAGAGGACTTGGTGCTTCTATAGAAAGTGAAGGGGCAACTAAGAATACTGCATCTGAAGATGTATTTGCTTTAACCCAATTATATGCCTCCATCTCTTCTTCAGTGATGATATAATAGGGTGTTTCCATCGTAGCAGTAGTATACCATCTTTGCCAGAAAGGAACAAAAGCAATAATCATAATTATAATAAGTACTATAAGAGGCATTGAAGAGATTCGAATCCTTTTGTTCACAAGATTCATTGTTTCTTTAATCCCGACTGCGCCTAAGAAGACTACTGGGATTGTTATGGAGTAATAATAGGTATAATTACCGCCACGATACAAGTGCGTAAATACTATAAAGAGGATTGTACATAATATCCACGATCCAAGTAGTAGAGATAATTTATGCTCTTTTTTGATTTGCGTCAAAAATCCTATACACCCGAATATAGAACAGACACCAAAGTAGATGAGTATCGCTTGTATAGATTGCAAAGGAACAAAAAGTCCAACTAAAGGTCTTATTCGGAAATATCCGCCAGGGTTTCCTCTCGCTAGATCTATAAGATATGGAGCGAATGTGACGGTGTATGCTCCAAATGGTATCATTGATGCAATTGTTGAAAGTGTAAATATTATGCTTTCTTTATACTTCCTTAATGACAATAAGATGAGATAGAAGATTGCAAAAGTCCCTATAATCGTAAGGTGAAGAATTGGATGGTAAAATGGCAATGCTGCAAGAAGAGCGAATGCTATAATATAAAACCGTTTAGTTTTTTGTATTAAATAAGAATAGAGAAAAAAAGCAAATAGTACTGCAACAATATATCCTGGTGCACGTATGAAGCCAGAATAAAGGGATTCGATAGCTAAAGCCCTCACAAATACTTGTGGTCCTGGTGTCCTTTGATATAGTGCAAAAAGTGGAAATGTACCTGTCTCTATGGCAACAATGAGCCAATAAATAGCAATGCCAACTGACATAAGATATGCAGCTATTAGCCCTGCCTTTTTACTCTTAAATGTATCGACAACAAAAATAAAACACAAAGCGATAAATATCGTATTCATTGTAGCGTTTTGAATTATCATAGTTAAAACTACATTGATTCCACTCGTTTTCATTATAGCTGCATAGTGAAGCATGTATAACCATGGATAGGTAAGCACAACCCCTGCATATTCGGGGGTCTGAGGAGGGATACTGCGTGCACATTCCTCTATAATTGCACAATACCAGAAATGATCAATAGGATCGAAATAGAAGAGAGTATTTCCCTGATCAACGCGAATCAACAGAGTGTAAAAGACTATGTTGTTTGAAAATTGAAATAAGAGTAAAATGGCTAGTATAACTAACGTTATTTTTTGAAATGGCACTCCAGAGTAATTAATCGTTCTGTTTACATATTGAGAGAACAGAATGCCAATAGCAAGGGCAACATCAATAGATAAAACAATAAGCCAAATGCTAAGTCTTCCAAAAATACTTCCTAAAGGCAAGATGATTAACGGAGATGCAACTATGTTCAAAGCTGCTGAAAAAAGCAGCATACGTATTCTGTCAGTTTGGATTTGTAAGAAAAATCTTAATAGAATATAACCAGGCAAAATATTTAGAAGAGAGATATACACTAGACTGCGAAATGGGTTGATAAAGAAGAACGATATATTAAGCAAGAACATTGAAATAATCAAAATTTTTTCTGAGTTCCATATAGGAAGCAACCTTGCTTTCGCTTCATCAAAGGTTTTCATTTTAAGACGTTATCCTTTGTTTGTTCTATCAGTTTCTACAATGTATCTGGATTTATAAAATATATTTAGGCAATGAGTCTGCAGCTTGAATAATTTATAGCATTTGCGAATCTATCTTTTTTTCAATTAGGGTGATTTTTTATGTTACTTGAAGAAATGAGTTGGAATATAGTCGAAGAAATGCTAGAAACAGTTAAAACGATAATTTTGCCTTATGGTTCATGTGAAGCACATGGTTTTCATGCTCCCCTCTTCACGGACACTAAACTTGCTTTTGAGATTGCAAATAAGGCAGCAGAAGAATTAAACGTTTTTATTGCCCCCGTTATTCCGTACGGAATTTGTAGAACGACAAGAGGATTTAGCGGAACTCTTAGTCTATCATTTGATTCGCTCAAAATCCTAACTTATGATCTTATTAAAGAACTTGCTGAAACTGGCTTCGAAGAGATAATTTTATTCACAGCACACTGTGGAAAAAGTCAGATGATAGCCTTAAGGGAAGCAGGATTCTCTTACACAAAAAACTCTCACAAATCTAAGGTTTTTCTTGTTTCTGCAGCTGATTTGGTGGATGAACGCATAAAGAAATTGACGGAATCTCCGCTTTACCATGCTGATGAACTCGAAACTTCTTTGATGCTGTTTCTAGAGCCTTCTTTGGTTAATATGGATAAAGCAGTCAAAGAAACTCCTCAAGTACCTAAGTACCTTATTAAAACAACTGGAAGACCCTGGATGAAGTCAAGTGTCTTAGGAGATGCCACAAAAGCTTCTTATGAGAAAGGTGAAAAAATCTTCAATTTGTTAGTCGATAACCTCGTACAAATTATTAAGGACTTCCAGACCCCATTGATGTAAAATGATACTTCAATATCATTTCTATTTAATAATGAAAAAATATAAGATAAACGAAATACTATTTGTATTTACAGCAATTTAATTTCGTGATATAAGCGGGTAACAAAAGCGGGTATAGCAACCTGTTAGGTTTTACTAACGCAGGTTACCCCCGCAGTTGCAAGCAAAACGGTGATAAACTATGTCAAAAGGTGCTGCTCTACTAGGCGGTATACTGATTGGAGCCGCCGTTTGGATCGAAGTGTTTGCACTCCTAGGTCTATCATATTATTGGTTGGTGGTGCCACTCATTCTCGGATTCCTAGCTGGCTTATTTATCGGAGGCTCAGGAGAGGCAAGCGGAGGTGTCTGGCTTGGCGGTATATTCCTAAGCGCAATGGTCGGCTTTTTCGTCTATTTCTTATGGTTCGATGTAAACCTAACGCCAATGTCTAATGCCGCATTACTTACCATACCTGCTAGTCTCTTAGCATTTGCAGGCACATTTTTGATGGCGAAAAGTGCATCTTATTACTGATTCATCTCCCTGGTCATCCTCCGACATTTTTTCCTTTTTTCTGATTTATTATCGCGAAGTTTTCTTGCTTATTCTTGTAGTTTATTTAACGTATGACTCTATGTACGAAAAAATTAAAACTTGAAAAGAAAAGCATATCAACCAGAAGGACTTTTTTAATTCTAGGAGGCAAAGTCTTGCTTAACAGTATTTGGATCATCGACAAAGACACGGGTACATGTGTATTCCTGAGGAGGTATGGGTATGGCATACCAGATGATCAAACATTGATTTCACGTTTCTTCTCTGCCCTTTGGAACTTTTTTCAAGAAATTGAGGGCCGGGGAATATCTACTTTGACTACAACTGAACTTGACTTTGCTCTAGCGGAGTCAGAAAAACTGCTCTTCATAGTTGCCACTGCCCGTGATTCAGTTCATCAATTGAAGATGGTCAGTTGGGTCAAGAATTTAAAAGAAGAGTTTTTGAAATCTTATGAAGAGGACTCTAATTTTCAAGACTCAAGATTTGTTGATGAATTGAATGAAAAACTAGATCAGGTATTAGATGCTTGGATTGACGAATATATTGACGAATCGGAAGTTTTCTCTACAGCAGATTTACGAAGGGCATCACAATTAGGGACCGAACTCAATCAACTGTTGACAATGCGCTTTGGCCATCAAGGTCTTGAAACCCTTAAATCCTTGGATGGATTAAAAACAGTAAAAGATGTTCAGGAAGAGTCTGGACTCCCTAATAAAGAATTAAAAGAACTCTTTCGCATTAGTATTCAACACGGTCTCATCGAACAATCACAAAGGGCCACAGATCTGCGTATACCCTATCGAACAACAAGCACGCCTGAAGTTTTCGCTTATGGAACTCCTCTGAGAAATAGAGTATGGAATAGATTTGGAAATCGAGGAATTGATGTCCTTGGAACGATCGATGGGATACGCCATGTAAGAGATATTTCTGCTTTTTTGGGGATTGATATGGATATCGTGAAACAAATACTAGAATTAGCCCAAAAAGAGGGTTTAATCGAATGGTAGGTTATTAAGACTTAGTTTTGAATACAATGGGTAATTATAATTCTAACGCTTCGACATCTATAACAATCTGTTCTGTTAGTTGAGTGAAGGTATCTTCCACATGTAGTCCATCTTTTGCAGATGTTTCAAAGAAGGGTATACCACGTTCATCCGCAAAACTTTGTCCTTCATCAACTCCAACAACTCTTAACTCCTCAAGATCCTTTTTCGTACCTATTAAGATCGATGGGATGTTTCCACAATGCTTTTCGATATCACCAAACCATTTTGGCAAATTTTGGAAACTCTTACGATTTGTGATATCATAACAACAGAGTGCTCCTAGCGCTCCCCGATAATATAACGGACGGACATAAGAAAAGCGTTCTTGGCCTCCTGTATCCCATATTTGTAGCTTTACAGTAGAAATTTTACTCTTGCTTTCTTGGCTTATTTTCAATATCTTGATTGAGAAATCTACACCAATAGTCATTTTATAACTTTCTCGAAACTGCCCTGTGGTAAATTTACGCGTAAGCGATGTTTTACCGACCGCTCCATCTCCGACAACGATCACCTTGAACAAATAATCGAAAGTCATTAAATTCACTTCATTCTTGTCATTTTAGTACGTATTTCTTCCCTTGTTAATTATAACTGCAGACAAGTAAAAAAGATTTTTCCATAGTATAAGTATTTCTTTCGTTTACTATACACATTTTTTGTATTTTCTAACACGTTCTAAAACTTTGATTTTCTTGGAAAAAGCGTTCTTATATCTGTTTTGTGGTTGCGGAAAAAAGTCTTAGGTAATAATATTATACGAAAGTTAAATATATTAGAGCGTATCAAGTTTTGTTGTCTAACACTTTCCATTCGAAGCTTTCGTTATTAAGCTTATAATTGAGGTGGACAAATGTCTGTTGAACCACGAGAGGATTTAATGGAAATATTAAGTGAAATTGAGAGTTCAACTGATTTAGAGGCATGTGCAATTGTGACGAAAGAAGGATTAAGGATAGCCCATGCAACTGGCACTAATACTGATGCTGATATTTTTTCAGCGCTTACTGCTGTTATACTATCGATGGGTTATAAAGCTATAAATGAACTTGGTCACGGTGATTTCAAAGAAGTAATTATAAGAGGAACTGAGGGTTATACAATTGTAACCAGCATCGATAACGAGCACGTATTGGTAGGTGCTGGTCGTAATCCGATTCGAATTGGTTATTCTGCACTTGTTTTAAGAAAATATGCGCTGAACATGGCTTCAGTACTTGAAAAGTAATAGATTTAGCAAACAAAACTTCTGAAAAATCTAATTCAGTAAATCTCTCTTTTTTAGCTTCATTTTAAGGAAGCAAATTAGTAATAGGAGTTGTGCTTTTGCTTTTTAATTGTTTTACAAGAAATTTAAGTTGAAATGAAAATCGCAATGCCTTCTGTTTCGATAATCAAATTAAAGGACTCAAAATCTTTGAGTTTTTCCATCAATAACGGATTTTCTTGCAGTAATTCCACATTACCTTTATTTATTAAGACAAATCGGGCATTATATTTGTTCATTATAGCAAGAATCTCATTTTCTTCTGTATTTAGTTCAAGCGCTTTTTTCACGTCTTCCTCTCTCTCAATTTGGTTTGTGTCTTCCCAATTAAGCAAGTGTCCTCTATCTAAGGCAATGGGGTACACCGAACACCAGAAAGGTAAGATATTACCTGTTTTAAGGTCTGTTAGAACTATATTTCCCTCTGGAATTATCGCTCGGATCGTTTCTATATCTTGGTCCGAGAGATAAAAAGAGTCTATATCAACGATTTCTCCTGTAAACGGTTTGTAAATTAAAAGACCTCCAAAAACTGATAATGGACCAATGGCAACTGCACTCAGAATTAGAACGGTTATTGCATTTTTAGGAAGTCTTATTCGGCCTGTCCCAACTGAAATAGTCGCAATTTCTTTAATACCATATATCCCTATAGTAGCCACATTAAAATCAAGAAGAAGTTTAACAAACCTATATTTGTATATAGCGAATCCACGAATCACAGGAATAAAATCTTCAAGTAAAACAGCTACAAAAATAATTATAATTACTCCAATTAAAGTATAAAGTAACAGGCGAATTTCTTGTTTTTCAAATGCTCCTCTATGCCAAATTATTATCCATCCAAGTCCTATAATTATCAGATAGAAAATGATGCTAATCGATTTGTAAAAGAAGAATCCCAAGAAATATTCTAGTGCGAAAATTCCTTCATTTAAGAATAATCTATCATAAATTGCCCCAAAACTGTTTTTTGTGAAGTCTTCTGTGGGGTACCAACTTATCAATCCTAGTATAAATGATACAATTAAACTAATGCCAAAAACAATTTCATTAATTTTAACAGACCTTTTAATGAGTGAATTAAAGAAGATATAACTTACCGCTCCAATTAGGAAAAAAGTAGGCATCTGTACGTGAATAAGCATTCCTATTAATGCAAAAGGTATCGTTAAAAAAAGATGTCTTTGATTATCATTTTTTAAGTAGCGAACAAAGTAATAAAATGCAAATAACGTGAGGAAATTTGAACCGTTGAAGTGTATTGCAGGATAAAAAACACATGAGTAGACTGCAAATAATAACGCCGAATAAATTCCCGTTTTTTCATCAAAAATCTCTTTTGAAAGTTTATAAAATGCCAAAGTCGTCAAAACTGCACCAAGAGGACCGAAAGCTGATGCAAAGAGGTAAATTTGTAGGGGATGCCTAAGATTAAGCAATCCACAGAGGCCTCCTATAATTACCTGCGAAAGTGAGGTAGGTTTTGTCCAAAATTCCGTGCCATAGTGTACATCTTTTGCAGGATAATTTCCTATCGCAATTTCTTTAATCTTAGTGTAATAATCCCACTCAAATTCAGGGTGCATATTTGCACCAGTGGCATATGTAGATATAGTTGTAATTACAATGACAAGAAAGATGATTCCGAAGAACTGTAATTTTTCTTTCTGTAGAGAAAAAAACCAAAGGGCAACTATCGTACCGATTATTATGCCAAATATGGCTAAATACGCTGTCGTTCTTGAAAAAATAAACAAAAGTGAGAATACAAATTGTAAAATTATTGCACAAAAAATACATCCTACTAATAGGAACGATTGCCGTTCCATCAATTTTCTCAAGTTCTCCTTATAATGTCTTCTTAGATTATTTGTAGAGTGTCTTCATTCAGACTGCCAAAAATTTCCAATAAGATTTATATTCATCTCTGTATTAAACGCTCTTTATAAATGCATGGAATTTTGTCTATGTAGAGTTGGACGCAACAATGGAATCATTATTCACTGAGCAATTGAAAGCTAAAATTAAGGAGCATAAGGAACTTTTACTCATTCTAATCCTCTCAATCATTATTCGACTTTTATTTTTAAATCGTCCAGAATTACAGTCCAGGGATGAAGGTGTTCATGCTGTAGTTGCCCAAAGCCTTCTTATTAATCCATTAAAGCCGATTCTTATAGCAAATCCTATTCCAGGTTTAGAAAATATTAGAGAATTCCCTCATATTTTTTTAGAAAAGCCCCCGCTAATCTTCTGGCTAATGGCAGTTTCCTATAAAATATTCGGAGTGAATGAATTTGCAGTGCGATTTGTTCCGGCTGTATTTGGCATTATCTCAATTCTGCTTACTTATATGTTAGCAAAGCAATTTTTTGAAAAAAAGATTGCGTTACTTTCTGCTCTTCTTTTATCGCTGTGCCAGTTTAATGTAAAATATAGCCGTCAAGGAATGTTAGATGTCCCATTAACGTTTTTTAGTATTCTAACTCTTTTTTTGTTCATTAAAGGGTTCAATTCAAAGTCATCATCATCAATGTTGTTCGTATTAGCTGGCATTTCTCAGGGATTAGGGATACTTACAAAATGGCATGCTGCAATATTTCCGACCGTCACAATTCTACTATTTGTCTGTCTACAAAAAAAATGGGAATTCCTTTTTTCTAGGAAAATTGCATTTTATTTTATTTCTGTTGTGCTTTCTACATTGCCTTGGCTTGTTTATATATATGTGAGTTTTCCAGAGGCCACTAGAGCCTTGCTCTTATTTGAGCTAGGTGGCCGCCCATCTTATGTGAGTTCACGAGGTCCATTTTGGTATTTTGGCATGTTGATGTGGGGGTTAACGCCGTGGGCACCAATTACTCTAATTTCTGTCTTCTATTCTGCTTGGAAACGCAGTTCCGGAGATTTATTCCTTCTTCTAATCAGTGGGACAACGTTTTTTACTTTCGAGCTAAGTTCCTATAAACTATATTTTTACATCCTTCCAATAATTCCATTTCTCCTCATTCTGACTGCTCGATTCATCTACAAAATCATCTTACTAAAGGAAAAAACTATTCTTTTGTTTGCCGTTTCTTTAATCGGATCATTCGTATATATCTCTTTAAAAGGAGTTTTTCCGAATACTTTGTTTGGAATTGATCAACTATTGTTTTTATTGATAGTTAGTGCTGGTGTAGGACTTTATTACATTGCTATCTGGTTTTATGAAAATAAAATGAATAATTCGTATCCAATTAAATCTGGACTCCTCCTGCTCCTTATCCCACTTTTTATCTCTAATCTTACGTTTACTGGAGTAGATATATACACAGAAGTTTCATATGGTGATGTGGGTATAAAGGAAATAGGATTTTATATTGAAAACCATTCTTCAGAGGACGATTATGTCTTTAGCACACCTGGTCTAGGTTGGTCAATAATGTTTTATGCAAAACGGTCAACCTATGAATTCCATGTTGTCCCGCGAGAGATTTTTGAAAACTATATTTTAGCGAAACAGGTGAAGTTTATTGTCATTTCTGAGGAATTTCTTTCTTCTGCAAATCAAAAAGTAAACTTTGTTTTGACGCATTCAGTTGAAGTGAATATTCCAGGCGTTTCGCCTAGTTTACATGTGTTTTCCGTAGTCTGAAACTCTCTATGAGGGTCTTAACATTATAGTAGCAATTCTCTCTAATTCACATTCCACATTTTTAAATATATTTAACTTAATAGGCGGGAACTCTCCTTCCAACAGGTGGGGGCTGAAAGTCGCTGGCTTTATATAGAGTTTATGGCTATAACCTAGTAAGTAACAGAGTTCTACGTGAAGTCCATGAAACTCACACAGAAAATCAGGATTTTTCCGACACCAGAACAGGAAGCAGTTCTCTGGAAACTTTCGGAGAAATGCAGGCTCATCTATAACTTTGCCCTTGCCGAGAGAAGGGACGCCTATAAACACGGGATATCGGGTGTGAATTACCGCACACAACAAAACGACCTGCCACTCATCAAACAACACTTCCCAGAGTATACGTGGGTGTATTCCAAGGTCTTACAGTATGCTCTCAGGTCGTTAGCCGCCGATTACGAGTCGTTTTTTGCCCTTCGGAAAAATGGGCATGCCGATGCCTGTCTCCCGCGATTCAAAGGCAAACAGTACTTCACCACCATGGTGTATAACCAGTCGGGGTTCAGGATCAAACCCGGAAAGATTACCTTTTCCCACAAATACAATGATATGCCTTTGGAGTTTACCATCCCTGACAAATTTTCTTTTGACGAAAAGCAGGTAAAACAGGTCGCCATCTCATCATATAGAAGTCAATATTTTGTGAGCCTCACCTACGAATTGGAAGACCACCCCTATGTGGATAACGGACGATACCAAGCCATCGACCTCGGCATTACCCATATCGTTACGGCGGTCAATTCCAAGGGGAAGTTCTTGATGGTGAAAAATCAGCGTCCTGACAAATATTGGAATCCGAAAATCGCCGAGGTACAATCGCGGAAGGATAAGTGTAAGAAGTTCAGCAAAAGGTGGAAACTGCTCAATAAGATCAAACACAAGTACGAGCGAAAACGGGATGAACAGACCCGTGATTTCCAGCATAAACTCAGCAGGAAACTGGTGGAAAACACTAGGGCTAACACTCTGATCGTGGGCGAACTGGACGTCAAACACATGGCACAATCGAACAAGGTGCCGAAACCCATGAGAGCGGGATTGAACCGCGCCACACAGAACAGCGGGTCGCTGGGACGGTTCGTGCATTTTCTAACCTACAAGTCCAGGCGAGTAGGTAAAAGGACAATAGAAATTGACGAACGAAACTCGACCAAAGAATGTTGGGTGTGCGGTAAACTGCACTGTATGCCAATTTGGAAACGAATTATGAGTTGTGACTGTGGTAACGTGATAGCGAGGGACAAAAATAGTTGTGTTGTCCTTATGAAACGTTATCTATCACAGAATGCCAAGTGGACAGGCTATCGGGTATTTCTCGATAATCTGCGATACACAGCCAAATGTAAAACGAAAGTTTCTCCCCCGGTAGGGAGTTAGGAGGACTCGCAGGAAGCCCCATCCGTCAGGGTGGGGTAGTTCACGGTGAGACAAAGAACCAATTAACTACGAATATAATTGGACGAAGGAGAAACCACGCCTTTTGCCCACGCCAAAGATAAGGTGATGGAAAGATGTCAGATAATTTCGTAACAGTTAAAGGAACGAAATATTACGTTGAAAACGGCACACTAGACCTTCACGGAAAAGGAATTGCTGATCTTACCGAAATCAAAGGATTAGAAACACTCACTGATCTTCGAAGAATAGACCTTAAGAAGAACCAAATAAAAGAAATTAAGGACTTAGAATATCTTATCAATCTCCGAGAACTAGATCTTAGGGAGAATCAAATAGAAGAAATTCAAGGCTTAGAGACGCTTACCAATCTCCGAGAACTAGATCTTTGTGTAAATCATATAAACGAGATCAAAGGCTTGGAAAACCTTACTAACCTACAAATACTGAATCTTTGTGACAATCGAATATCAGAACTCAAGGGCTTAGAGACCCTTACTGACCTCCAAGAACTAGACCTTGTTTGGAATCGAATAAAAGACCTTAAAGCGTTGGAGCGGCTTACCAATCTAAGAAAACTTTATCTTCAGCACAATCAGATAAAAGAGCTTAAGGGTTTGGAGACGCTTACTAATCTCAAAGAACTGAATCTTAGTGAAAATGATATAAATGAGATCAACGGCTTGGATCAACTTACTAATCTCCAAAAACTAAATCTTAGTGGTAATCAAATAGAGGAACTCAAAGGATTGGAGCGTCTCACCAACCTCAAGACACTAATACTTAGTGTTAATCGGATAAGAGAAATCAAGGGTTTGGAAACACTCACCAATCTCCAAGAACTATACATATGGGCTAATCCCATAAGAGATGATGAGAGGCTCTTAATAGGGCGACTTGGACAGGAACTTGTGAAATATTGTCAAGAGAAAACAAAAATGGAATTTGTAAAATTTAGAGAAACAAAGTACTACGTAAAAAATGGCAAACTAGATCTTTCTGGAAAAAGAATCAAAGATATTAACGAGATCACAGGATTAGAAACACTTGCTAATCTCCGAGAACTAGATCTTCAGCACAATCATATAAAAGACCTTCAGGGTTTGGAGATCCTTACTACCCTTCAAAAACTTAACCTTAGTGAGAATGACATAAAAGAGATCAGGGGACTGGAAAAACTCATAAATCTTCAAATACTCGATCTAAGTCATAATCGCAAAATCAAAGAGATCAAGGGATTGAATCACCTTGTAAATCTCCAAGAACTAAACCTTAGTGACAATCAGATAAAAGAGCTCAAAGGATTGGAAACACTCACTAACCTTCAGGAACTAGATCTTAGTGAAAATTACATAGAAGGGATCAAGGGACTGAAGACGCTTAGTAATCTACAAATACTACATCTCTATGATAATCGGATAAATGAGATTAAGGGCTTAAAGACTCTTACCAATCTCCGAAAGCTATACCTCTATGATAATCGGATAAAAGAAATTAAGGGCTTGGAGACTCTTACCAACCTTCAAGAACTAGATCTTTTTGCGAACCAGATAAGAGATGAAGAATGGTCTTTAGTAGAGAGACCCGCTCAAGAACTTGTGAAATATTGTCAAGAAAAAGCAGAAATGACGAAAGAGGAACTCAAAATCACTTTAAAGAAAAAAATTGATGAGCAATATATTGCGGATAATTTTGTGACGGTTAAAGGAACAAAATATTATGTCGAATACGGCACACTAGATCTTCACAGAAAAGGAATTACTGATCTTACCGAAATCAAAGGATTGGAGCATCTCAGTTACCTCGAAATACTAGATCTTAGTTATAACCATATAGAAGAGCTTAAAGATTTAGAACATCTTTCTGACCTAAAAGAACTACATCTTTATGCGAATCAAATAAAAGAACTCAAAGGATTAAAAAGGCTTATTCAGCTCGAACTATTAGACCTTAGGGACAATAATATAGAAGAAATTAAAGGGTTGGAGCACCTTGTTCACCTAAAAAGGCTATATCTCGGAGGAAATCCGATAAGAACAGATGAACACTATCTTATACCAAGACCTGCGCAAGAAGTTGTGAGATACTGCCAAGAAAAACTGAAAAAGTAAAGAAATGAGTGGCAACGCTTATTTTGAATGAGTTTTGACCCCTTCTAGAATATCTTTTAATTGGCGTTTAGGCTCTCAATCCTTTCACTATAAATCGTAATCCTAGAAGCAAGAGAAAAAAAGCGAGTCCATAGGCGAAAATCGGTACAAATGGTGAATATGGATATAACTGTATCCATACCGCTTGATTTAGAATTATTAGAAGGAGAATACCAATAATAATGCAGCTTACTCCCACTATCATAAAACTTAACTGTTTCATTGCCTCCCTCTCCGTAAAACCTCTCTTAAAGGCTAGACTAATTAGATCAAAGTTATTCAGTTTCGCTTGAGGCATCTGCATGTCCGATTTGCGCACGTTTTAGTGCGACATTTATTTTTCGCTTGTCTGTTCCAATGGTTTTTATGATTTTTTCAATTAATCTCCGAGTCTTAGCACCTTTAAGACCTCTCTCTTTCATAATTTCCTTTGCATATTCCTTTGCAAATTCGTCACTGTTGCTCATATTGTCACCTGTTTTTTTTATTTTATATCAGAAAGTTCCAATACTCGCATCTTACATTTTAAAGACTCATCATATTCTCCTAAGAGCTTATATAATTCTGCTAAATTTTCCCATGTATGAATATCTGTATCATCCATGTCTAAGATCTTCAAAAAGTAGTCGATAGCCTCTTTTGCTTTTCCTATACGCGTATATAATATAGCTAAGTTGTTTAATGCGTCTTTATTTGTTTCATCAGAAGTTAGTGCATTTTCTAAGTATTCCTGTGCCTTTGAATATTCTCCTAGTTGAATATATGCGACAGCAAGAGCATTTTGTATCTTTAAATTTCTTGAAATATATTTTCCTTCTTTTTCTGATGTAACTATGCTTAATGCGGTTTTTAGATGCTCAAGCGCTTGATTAAATTTTCTTATCTGAATGTATGCTTTCCCTAAAGCCATCAACGCGTCTACATCGGAGGGATTCTCCTCAATTAATTTTCTATAGTGTTCTATCTTTTCTACACCCTCTTTAACGGCAAGGAGATCGATATTTAGTTCATTACCCTTGACAGAATTTTCCAAGTTTCTCTCTTCCTTGAGTTTCAGTGTTACTTTTTCAAGGGTGTAGGCCCTAATGTGCGTAATTTTTCTGTAAATTCCTCTACAACATTTTTGAACTTCATACCTTCAGAAGCAGAAACCCATTCTAAACGAAGACGTTCTGGAGATATACCCATGAGTTCTAAAAATTTTTTAGTCTGTTCAACGCGTTCTTTTGCGCGTTCGTTTCCATTTTGATAATGGCAATCACCAATGTGACATCCACCTACCAAAACCCCATCTACACCTCGATTGAAAGCGTCAAGAATGAACGACGGTTCTACTCGTCCAGAACACATTACGCGAATAATTCGAATATTTGGTGGATATTGAAATCGTGAAACTCCAGCTAAATCTGCTCCCGCATAGGAACACCAGTTACACAAAAAGGCTACTATCTGCGGTTCATAGGATTTACTCATCTTTTATCACCGAAGGAGATTCCCTCCTAAAGGAAGGGGTAGTTGACTTTATATTATCGCACGAGAAGGTTTCCCCAGTTTATAGGGGAGATGAATCGTACTACCTTTAAATAATTTTCCCGTATTTAAATACCTGTGTTTCGTTGTGAGCGTGATGTTTGGGGGGTATAGAAGCCAGTTCACTCATCTTAAGCCTCTTCGGATAAACAGGCTCTTACCATATCCACTATTTGCTCTGTCGTAAAGTGTCTGTGAGATATTGCGTTTACTGGACACGCTGCCACGCAAGTTCCACACCCTTTACATGTTGCTTGGTTAACGCGGCTTTTCCTCTCAATTAACTTAATATCTTCAAACTCTCTAACTATTTCGACAGGCTCGATGGCGTTATATGGGCAGATTGAAATACATGTCCCGCATCCTATGCATCTATCTTCATCAATAACAGCTGTTGTACCAATCGTTTCTAAAGTTCCTCTGCTCAATAAAATACCTGCCCTTGAGGCCGCACCACTTGCTTGTGCTATTGCTTCCCCTACACTTTTAGGACCATGTGCAACTCCACATAGAAAGATTCCATCTGTAGCGAAATCAACTGGGCGCAGTTTCACGTGTGCTTCGAGGAAAAAGCCTCCTTCCTCTTCACTAACAAGTGGGACTTTCAGCTGCTTTGATAATTCCTTTGCATCCTCTTGGGCAATTAAGGGTGTGCTTAAAACAATTAGGTCACTGTCTAAACAGAGTTTCGTGTTCGATACCGTATCGAAAACCTCTACATTTACTTTGTCATCCATAACATTTACAGATGGTGGTTTGTCTTCGGTATACCTTAAGAAAGTGATGTTCTGACCTCGTGCTTTGCGATAATATTCCTCTAGATTTTTCGCGGGCGTAACGATATCTCTGTTGCAGATATAGATATTCGCATTTGGTAGTCGCTCACGAAGAAGCATTGCATTTTTTAGTGCCGCTGTACAACAAATTCTACTACAATACGTTCTGCCTTCCTTTTCTCGGGCACCTACACATTGAATCGTCACAATGTTTTCTAAGTCGTCAATTTCTTCGTTTTTGAGGCGATTTTCTAGTTCTAACTGTGTGATAATATTACCGCTTTTTCCAAAAGCAAACATTCCTTCTGGTTCAAAAACCTGACCACCAGTTGCAACAACAATTACGCCGACTGTAATTTCTTTTGTATCAGATTTATTTTCTAAAATTTCTACGTTGAAATTGCCTACATATCCTTCAATTGATTTAATCTCAGAATTCAAGAAGGTTTTAATATTAGGTTGTTCTTTTACTGCTTTAACCTTTTTCTGAATGATATCTTCCGCTAATTCATCTTTTGGCGCTATTTTATATAGGTCCTTAAGTAAACCTCCTAGCTCATTCTCCCGTTCAACAAGATATGTTTGAAAGCCTCGACTTGCGATATCTAAGGCGGCAGCCATACCGGAAACACCTCCACCGATGACTAACGCCTCTTGTTTGACGTCTATATATCTTACTTCAATTGGTTCGAAACGTCTTGCTTTTGAGGTGTACATCCGTACAAGGTCTTTTGCTTTCTGTGTCGCTTCGGTAGGTTGCTTCATATGAACCCATGAACACTGATCTCTGATGTTTACTAGTTCAAAAAGGAATGGATTGAGTCCCGCTTCTTCACACGTCTTCATAAATAATGCTTCATGTGTCCTTGGAGTGCATGATGCCACAATTAATCTGTTCAAATCACGTTCCTTTATCATATCTTTCAAAACATTTTGAGCTTCAGATGAGCATGCATATCGGTTTTCAACAGCAACTTCTACGTTAGGAAGCGATTTTGCATATTCCACCACTTCAGGAACGTCCACCACACCACCAATATTGATACCACAATGACAGACCATAATACCGATCCGTGGTTCTTCATCTGGTTTTATTTCTCGAACAGGGGCAATACGGTCTTTCTCCTCAAGAACTCCTCTTTCAATACGTCCAAGAATTTTTCCTACCTTGGCAGCAGCACCACTTGCTTGGGCAACAGTATCAGGGATATCTTTTGGTCCTTGGGCAAGACCTGCGCTAAATATCCCAGGAACGCTTGTTTCATTGATTGCGTCCGCGCTTTTTTCTTTAATGAATCCATTCTTATCTGTTTCTATGCCAAGAATCTTTGCCAATTCTTGTGTGCCTGCTGATGGAATAAGAGCCGGGCATAATACAGCCATATCTACTTTTAACTCTTCTACTGCGTCTTTATTAAAATTATAAAGATATAACGTCAACTCATGAGTATCGAGATCTTCTTTGATATTACAAACTCTTCCACGATTGTATGTTACCCCATATTCGTCGCGCGCTCTCATGGTATATTCATTAAATCCTTTACCATGTGCCCTTAAATCGATATAACAAATATGCTCTTCCATATCAGGTTCATGTTCTTTAGTGATAATAGCCTGCTTTGTAGCATACATACAACACACTGCTGAGCAATATTCCTTTCTTCTTACGTCACGAGAACCGACGCATTGAATCCACGCTATTTTTTTAGGCGGCTTTTGATCCGAAGGGCGTAATATATGTCCATGAGTTGGTCCTGAAGCACACATAATTCGTTCGTATTCTAAACTTGTGACAACATTTGGATATGTACCATATCCGTATTCTGTCATGTCTGAAGGATCATAGACATCCAAGCCAGTAGCGACAATGATAGCACCTACATTAAGGTCTAGAATCTTTTCTTTTTGTTCAAAATCTATTGCGCCTTGGGTACATGCCTCTTGACATGGGGGTGTTTCTCCTTTCTTCCCGCATTGTCCTATTTTAAGATAAAGACATTTATTCTCATCAATGGTTGCGACTTGGGGGACTGCTTGTAAAAATGGGATATATACAGCTCCTCTCTTACCTATACCCACTTCAAACTCGCTTGGAATTCTATCTTTAAGTCGACAAACAGCAATGCATTGCACACAGCCAGTGCATTTGCTTTCATCGATGTATCGTGGTTTTTTTCGAACTGTTACTGTAAAATTGCCAGCAGCACCAGAAACCTCAGAAACCTCAGAATATGCGTGTAACTTGATATTTGGATGTCGTGCAACTTCTACCATTTTTGGCGCTAGTATACAAAGTGCACAATCACCTGTTGGGAATGTCTTGTCTAACTGTGACATTCGTCCACCGATGCTTGGCGTTCTTTCAACTAAATGAACAGTATAACCATTATCAGCTAAATCTAAGGAGGCTTGCATTCCAGCAACTCCTCCGCCAATTACTAGCACTTCAGATACTTCAGATGCTTCCATCTTCATTCACCTTGTTCAATTTTAGATAGAAATGTTTTAATTTTATCAGCAGGAACTCTATTGAATTGGAATCCAAGATCATCGAAAGTGTATCCAAGAGTTAAACCAAGAAGTTGTGGATAAAATAGTGCAGGGAGATCATACTTTGTCTTCAGTCTCCGTTCAATGTTTAATTGCTGTGTATCGAACATTTGTTCACAGAATGGACATATCATGATTGTACAGTCGGCCCCTGCCGCTTTAGCACTGTCTAATTTTTCTTGCGCGAGTTTTACAGCCACATCTTCGTTTATTGCTAAAATCGGCCCACCACAGCACTTTAGCTGGTATTCCCAATCGATTGCTTGCGCTCCAGTTATGTCTACTAGATCTTCCAGGATATGCGGTCGCTCAGGATCATCTACTTGCATAGCTTCTGATGGTTTAAGGCTGTGACATCCATAGAAGACGGCTGCTTTTAGACCATCAAAACGCATTGTCATTTTCTTTTCAATATTCTCAAGCCCATAATCATAAAGCATTTTAATGTAATGATTGACCTCGATGGTTCCCTTAAATTCCGGCAACTCACTTTCTGTTAAAACAGTATTTACGCGTACGCGTAATTGCTCATCATGTTTCAAATGATGATTTGCTTCTTTTAAGGCCCCAAAACATCCATTGCATAACGCTACAATATCCAAATTCATCTCTTCAGCGATTACTAAATTTTTAGCAGCCATTGAAATCCATGTATCGAAATCCACAGACCTTAAGAAAACTGGGCCACAGCAGCCTGCGCCCCTTTCCTGCATGTCCACAAATTCTATTTCTAATGCTTCTGCGCACTTTCGGGCACTCACATCATAATTATTATATCGTTTTGGAATAGTACATCCAAGGAACAAAGCATATCGATGGTTCTTGCTCATATTAATCGGCACCCTCTTCCTCGATTAAATCCGTCATTTTAGTTTTTTTGAAGAGTCTTCTAATTCCTTGAACATCCGCTTCATCTAATGTGGGTAGTCCTAAATCTTCTCTATCCTCATTTTCAAAATCAGATATTTCATCTATCCTACCCATCTCAAAGATATTTTTTATTAAGGTCTTGAAAGCATCAGGCATATCTTTTTCTCTGGTGGCAATATTTTTGATAGCAAACAACACACTCGAAAGGTTAACCCGTTGTGGGCACCTTTCTGTGCATCCAAAACACGTTGAACATATCCAGATCGCTTTGCTGTTTAAAACCTCTTCTCTGAAGCCCAATAATGATTTTTGGATTATTTGGTGCGGTAAGATATCAAATGCGTCTTGAACTGGACACGTTGCCGAACATGTTCCGCATTGGTAACAATAAAATATCTGCTCTCCGTCAGGGTTTGCAGCAATTTCAAATTTGAAATTTGGGTCAAGTTGAGCGGTTTCAATGCATACCTTTTCAGTTTTTTCTTCATTTTCCATAGGGTTTCCCTCTTTTTCCTCTCTTTCGTCAATTTCCTATTTAAGTCTCGGATAACGTCTCTTTTAGCCCCATAGCTTTAGCAACTATGTTTACAACATCGAATACTTTAAGTTGTATCTCTTGCTCTTCTTCATCCTCTCGTTTTTCATTAAGTAGGCAATTAAAGTGGATTTGGCATTTCGGACAGGTAGTAACGAGTATTTCTGCCACATTTGCGGCTTCTGTTAATCGATCAGTTCGGATACCTTTAGTAAAATCATTACAACCCATAAAAGCAGGGACGCCGCAACATAATGCCCTTTCTTTGTTTCGTTCCATTTCGATAAAACGCACCCCAACGTTTTCCATACTATTAAGAATCGTTCGTGGGGCATCATAAACTTTCATATACCGCCCTAATCGACAAGGATCATGGTAGGTTACGGTTATTTCGGGAGAAAATGACTGAGTAAATTCAACAGTCCCCTCATCTATTTTTTGCGCGATTAATTCAGTTATATGGAGTACTTCCACCTTACCAAGATCAAAATACTTAGGATATTCTTTTTTAAGGGCCATATATCCTTCTGCGCAAGAAGTAATGACTCTTTTAGCACCACTAGCTTTAATTGTTTCAATATTTTGCTTAGCTAGGCTCTTAAAGACATCAACATCTCCTCGCCACAGTGCATCGTGTCCACAACACTTTTCCTGGCGAAGAATTACTGGAGGTTCTTCAAACAAGGCGTCCAAAATTCTAAAAGTATCGTGGGCTATAGATAACGCATTAAAACCAATATCTTTTTTGAAATAATCATATGCATCAAAAAACGGGAGACATCCTATAAAATACGCCGTTTCCCCAGTCTCAGTGACTTCAACCCCAGGCGGTACCACAAAGTCTGGTAGATTTCTTTTAAGAGATTCGTTTGCCATCATTTTTTGAGAAAGTGAAAATTCGCCATGCGCTACTTCGCCATGAAGTGCTAATTCCTGTACCATTTCAGCCCTAGCATCTTTCACCATTTCTGGAAAATTAATATTCTGAGGGCATTTTTCGTAGCAATAACTGCAGGTGAGACAAGTCCAAAGATGACCTTCCTTTAGAACTTTTTCCCTATCACCAAGTAGAAGCTCATAGATATAAAGGCTCGGCTGATACGCCTCAAGAAAATATCCTAGCGGACAACAACCAGTACAGACACCGCACTGGTAACAACCTTTTACTATTTCTTTCAGGATTTTTTCATCTTCAGATGCCATCTTAGTCGATGTCATATATTTAACCTTCGTAAGAATTTAGCTTTTTTCATTTACTTTTCTTCTGAGCCAACTCTTTAATTGAGAAGTAATAGTGTGGGGGTAAACCCGGCGATTTCTGATATTTCTCAATCACAGCCTTTGCGTTTCGACTTTTCTTCCGCTTTGACAGTTTCTCAACTAATTCTACATTGATAGGCTTCTCATTAATCTTTAAATAGCCTTCTTTTACTGCATTCTCAAAAATTTTCTCGCCTATGCCTGTTCGGACAACGGCAGTGGACCATCCTGCCCCCGCTCCAATCGAGCCAACTGAAATATCTGCCAATTCGGAAGTTAAATCTACACAATAATGACATGCTTCTCTTGCAAATTCTGCAACTTCAGCAATCGGTAATTCGATCGGGTCACCTTCAATCCTGTGGAGGAAAAATTTGCCTTTATTGATATCTGTCTTCTTCACATCACTTAGTTGAACTCCGCCCTTCTCTGCGATCTTTTTTACTCCTTCATAAGGGAAGCTTTCCATGCAAAATAGCCCGAAAATCGCGACTATCTCGCCAAAAGTATCCTTAAAGGTCTCGCCATAGTAACACTGGTATTTTCGCAAGGCTTGAAGCATGCAAGGTGTTCCAACTACGCATATTTTCTCGCATTCAGATTTTCGTACGGTGTCTAAAATTGATAGATTGGGAGACATTGCGTATTTAGTCCCTGCACATTTGACTAATTCTGCAACATTTCTTACAATTCGCGGTTGTGGTTTCCATGGGTCATCTTCAAGTCCTACGACAATTGCTCCATCAATTTCCCCTTTTTCCAATAAGTAAGCGACTAATGACGTGACGACTCCACCATCTTGTTTTACCGTTTTTATGGTATCATCAGTGCATTGTGCCATTACGCATTTCTTATAACGTCCAATTGGTTCTTCTTTAAAGTGATCACGATTAATGATGTTGTTTCCTAAGCCTTTAAGCAGTCCTATCGGCAGGAAAGTCCTCGGACAATTTTCAAAGCAAAGTGAGCAGTGTATACATACGTCTTCATCGAGAATTGGTCCATCATCACTTACTGAAAGTGCATTTACTGGACAAACTGAGACGCATAATCCGCAGAAAGTACATAGGCGCGTTGCTAAAATGTTTTGTACTGATTGACCTACAGCAACGTCAGTTGGCGGAAGTAGGCTTAATCTAAGTAATTCATCTTCAACGATTTCGGAAATTCTTGTTCTGAAGACCAGCTCATCTTTGGTAGATATGCTTTCAACTTTTCCCTCCGATTCTAGATGTAAAAGATGTGAATAGACGTCAAATTCTTCTAAGTCCAATTCGTTTGCCAATCGAGAAATAGAAACTCCGTCTTTAAGGGCTAACTTAGATAAGATTAATTGTCTTCTTAAATCGTCTTCAAACACTTGATCTTCAATATAGTGAATCATGTTAATATCAAGTTTGCCCTTTTTTATAATCTCCTCTTCATTCTCTAGAAGAACTTTCGTTCTAAAGTTCTCTGCGGTATCTACAATTGCATTCAATTTTTCCTTCAGTTCAACCAAATTCTAAACGCCCCTTTGCATTCTAAGGGTTGTCTTCTTGAAACCACAATGTTTACGTTTCAAGAGTCATTCAGTTTTTAATGGATTTGGTCCAAGCTTTTCGACTTTCTTGAGGGTATCCTCTACAGCTGCCACAAATCTACCTGCTTCTGCAGCAGACAGGAAGTACATATTGACTCGGTTTTCGCCGAGACCATGTCGTTTGAGGATTCGTTTTACAAAGTTGACGTTTCTATCTGCCTTCAAATTTCCGTCAGGAAATTCACATTCACCCTTGTGACATCCAACTACCATAACACCATCAGCGCCCTGCCGAATGGCGTGAAGAAGATGTCCTGCGTTGATTCGTCCAGTGCAACGAATCCTTACAATATTTATGTTTGGTGGGTACTTCATGCGACATGTGCCAGCTAAATCGGCTGCAGGGTAACCTCATTTGTCGCAAGCAAGAGCAACTATGTTATAATTGTCATCCATAGGCTCGATCTCCACTCATGAAATTATATTATGATTTTATTTTTGATGTGTGCACCCTTCGGTTGCAACCTAACTGCTTCTATGAAGGCATAACTTTTTTCCATTCATGATCCTTGCAGTATATGGATGCTATGTTTTTACTTTCAAAGTTGGTTTTAATGTGCCTGAGATCTCGCGAAGAAGTTGTTCGTCCCTGTGATATCTAACTGAAAGTGCTTTTGTTGGACAGACTGAAACACACAATCCGCAACCCTTACACGCAATTTCTGATACTTGAGCGACTTCATCTATAACTTCAACTGCGTTAAATGGACATATGCGTTCGCATGTCCCACATGAAATACACAAAGACTCATTGACAATTGGAACCATAAGTTCCAACATTATTTTACCCTGTACAAATGCAGCAGCTAATGCAGCAACACCGTTTGCACCAGCTACACTGTAAGGAATATTCTTAGGACCGTGTGCTCCTCCGGCAATGTATATACCAGGAGTCTTTGTGTCCTGTGGATTGAGACACTCATGGATTGGCTTAAGAAAGCCGCTTGGGCCACGATCAAGTCTTAAGACTTCTGCGATTTTCAGCGTTCCTTCTCCTGGGGCAATTCCTGCGGAAAGCACCAACATATCCACGTCATCGCGGATTAGTTCTCTCGTCAAAGTATTTTCTACTCGAATCTTCAGGTTCTTTGTTTCTTTGTTTTCTCGCACTTCAGCAATCTTGCCCCTGACGAATTTAATGCCTGCATCCCTCACACGGGCATAATATTCTTCGCAGGCTTTATCTGGGGTGCGGATATCAATGTAATAGATAGTTATATCAGTGTCAGGATATTCTTGATGAATTAACTGAGCGTTCTTCATCGCTACCATACAGCAAACCTGACTGCAATGCGGGTTTGTTTTTAGATCTCTAGATCCAACACATTGAAGCATCCCTATTTTTTTAGGTCGCTTATTATCGGAAATACGTAATAAGTGACCACCTGTAGGTCCTGTTGGATTCAACAGTCGTTCTAGATCTGATTGTGTAACAACGTTCTCATAGATTCCGTAGCCATAATCGTTGTTTTCCAATGCGTCATAAGGGGCAAATCCAGTTGCCACGATGATTGCACCGACATCGATTTTCTTCGTTGATGGTTGTTGTTCTAAGTCTATTGATTCAGATAAGCAAGCCTTTTGGCATGCGCCACAATCGATACAGTCATCTTTGTTAATCACCGCTATTTTCGGGACTGCTTGTGCAAAGAGAATGTAGATCGCATTTCGAGTTCCCAACCCATTGTTGAATTCATTAGGAACTGTTATTGGACATTTTTCCAGACACGCTTCGCATCCTGTACAGGTTTCTGTGTTGACATAGCGGGCTTTTTGCAGTAATTCAACCTTGAATTCACCAGGTCTACCGCTTACGCTTTGAACTTCTGTATAGGTTAAGATCTCTATATTTGGATTTCTGGCGACTTTAACCATTTTTGGAGCTAGTATTCAGATACTACAGTCATCGGTTGGAAAGACTCTATCAAATTTCGCCATAGAGCCCCCGATAGATGGCGAGCTTTCCACAAGAAATACTTTGATTCCCTGTTTTGCCAAATTCAAAGCTGATGTCATTCCAGTAATTCCTGCACCAACGACCATAACTGCTTCTACTGTTTCCAACTCAAGTACTGGGATATCTTCTAATAATTCCGCGCGTGCCACACCAGCTGCAACTAAACGTTTGGCTTTTTCAGTTGCGGCTTCTTTATCTGTATGTACGAAAGAATCATGTTCTCTGAGATTTACCATTTGGAAATAGTATGGCGACAATCCTGCTTCTTTTAGCAACGCGCGATATGTTCCCTCGTGTATCATGGGTGTACATGCTGCAACAACAATGCGGTTCAAATCGTATTCCTTTATAGCTTCTTTGATCTCTTGTTGTCCTGCATCGCTACAACTAAACACGCTTGTGCTCGTGTATACGACATTAGGTAAAGTTTTCGCAAACTCGGCGACTTCTTCTACGTCTACCACTGAACCAATGTTCACGCCTCACGCACAAATAAAGGCTCCGATGCGTACATTTTTCATAGAACCCCTCCTAGGGGTCACCTCCAATTGTGAACTTTTACTATACTTTCGCCAATTTTTAATAGGAGTACAGCTGTCTAGTACGGGTATTTAAATTTACCTCTATTTATCTAGCTTTCCAAATAGACAGCTACAAAGTGTGTATACCGTTATAAACCTATCTTTAAAGAGATAAGAACGAATATGCTATAAGCAGATAAACTATTAGTTATAGATAGTATATCGCATTGTAGAAATCCCATTATTTCGATAACTAAAAAAAGTACAAAAAAACTTTTTAAACCAAAGCTTGTATAGGTTTAGCTGGATTTCGACCCTAGAGCAGGGCGAAACTCAGAATTATTATTATCTAAAAAGAGGTTTAAAAAATGGCAAACGAGCGAATGATTGAGTATTTACAATCTCGTATTGAAGGAATAGGTTTTAGAGACTTACAGGGCTTTGTTGTCGATAAAGACGTCTGTTGCTTCTGCGGAACCTGTGCATCACTTTGCCCCAGGATTGGTTTGGAAGAAAAAAAGCCAAAGCTTCAGGAATACGACCCTACCTGTTCTATGTGTTTCAGATATTGTGCAAGAACTTATTTTCCAGAAGATGAAGTTGAAAAGGAATTTCTTGGTGGTCAACGTCAGAACTTTCTTTTAGGCTATTATCAGAAAGCAACCGCTGCGAAAAGTACCGATAATGCAGTAGTAAAGGTAGCTCAAAATGGAGGAGTAGTTTCCACACTATTGATTCGTGCTTTAGAGACAGGTTTAATTGATGGAGCACTTGTTACAGGGAAAGCTGGCAATTGGGTGCCGAACCCCTACGTAGCGAGAACTCCAGAAGAGATATTAGCCGCTGCTGGTTCTAGATATACGATGGCGCCAAGTATGCTTCCATATTCTGAGGCAATATATGAATATGAACTTGAAAAACTTGCTTTTGTTGGTATGCCGTGTCAAATCCAAGCAGCAAGAAAACTTCAACTATGGCCACCCCTTTCTGATGCACTTGGAAAAATCACATTGATTATTGGGTTATTCTGTTCATCAAACTTCACGATGGACCTACTCAAGAATACAGTATATCAACAAATGGGTGTTTCACTGAGCGATGTAAAGAAGTTTGATATTGCACGTGGTAAATTCTTTGTTTACCTAAATGATGGATCGGTAAAAGATCTCCCAATAAAAGAGACTAAAGTAAACAATTGGGCATCTTGTCAGTATTGTAAGGACTATACTGCTGAATTTTCTGATATTTCAGTTGGCTCAGTAGGTGCGCCAGCCGATGATTGGAATACTGTCTTAGTAAGGTCAGATGTTGGTGCAAAACTGTTTGATGATGCGGTAGCAGCTGGAAAAATAACTGTTGCAGATACACTTGATCTCTCTAGGGTAGAAAAAGAATCCCTTAGGAAGAAATCGCAATTAGCGAAGATGGATGAGCGAGTGTATTCCGCCGTACAACTTTTGAATGTGTCAGACGTTGAAGCAAAGACCTATGCAACTCTCGTGTCTTTAGGATACGCAGATATAACGATGTTAGCTAAAGTCATGAAGACAGAAGAAGCAGATGTTCGTAACTCACTTAATACATTACAGCAACGAAAATGGATATCTGCAACTGATTCTAAATACACTCCCGTCAATCCGGCGAATGTTATCAAGGCAGAAATAGACAAATTCGAGGCAAACATCAAAAAAATCAAATCTGATGCATTGGTAGATCTCCAAGCGCTTTATGTGCAGAACAATCTCATGCATGTGCGCTACAAGGAATTTATGGACTTAATCTAGCGTGCGATTTTTCTCTTTTCTTTCTTTTTTCACAATTTTGGATTATTTCACATCATTTTTTAGAAAATCTGATTCAGTTAGAGCTTATGGGATCTCTTCTTTTAGAAATCAATTGCAGCTGATTTCTCGATTATAATTTGTGACATAATGGAATCGTCAATTTTAAATAGGGACATGAGATACCACAAACTAACTCTGAGTTTTGTTATTCTCATAATTACAAAAATTGATAACACCGGTAGAGATGTGATTCAAGATGTTGTTAAAGATGCATGAATTTGGTGATAAAAACCTGGGAAATCTTCAAGCAGAAGTCATCTATAATAGCCTTTGTACTGGATGCGGGGCATGTGCTGCTTTCTGCCACAAGTACATTAGCATGGTAGATGGATTTCCAACTGCAATTTCAAGATGCTTAACTCCCTGTGGGCTCTGTTATAGTGTTTGCCCACGGACATTTGTATCGCTTAAAGCGCTAGATCAATTTACTTTTGGCGAAAATCGTGAAGATCAAGCGCTGGGCTATTATAAAACTATAGTTCAAGCTAAAACAAAAGGAAACGCTAAAGCAAGTGTATTAACGTCCTTGCTAAAGGCGGCGCTAGATCTTAAACTGATCGATTCAGCAGTGCTAGCTAAAGGTATCGATCCGAAAGATAAGTGGAAAGCAGAACCATTTATCGTTACAAATAAAAAAGAGATTGAGAAAGGTGCGGAAGGTAAACTGAACGCAAGTCCTCAGATAACAGGATTGGCTGAAGCTATTGCTATGGGTAAGAATAATATTGCACTAGTTGGTGTGCCCTGTCAGATGATTGCCTTACGAAAAGTTCAGTCAAACAAGAACTATGAAGTTTGCCAAGACAAGATTGTGTTTGCCCTTGCTGAATTCTGTGTACGGGCTCGTCATGATGGATGTGCAAGCTGCTTGGATATGACTGCTGAATTTTCAGATATTTCTGTAGATCCTACTGCCAAAGAGGGTTGGAATACCGTGATAATTCGCTCTGAGAAAGGTTTATCTGTTTTTAAACAAGCCGTAGAGAAGGGTTATCTCGAAACACAAGAGATAACCGATGAAGTCATGAATAAGCTCAAAACAGCGGCAGAACGAAAATTAAAGAAAAACCTGCAGGCTATTCTTAAAGACGTAGATTATGTTAAATTGTCATACCTATTAGCGGATGCTACCGAACTCTCTACACTACTGAAACTGATTTAAAAATACTTTTTTAGTCTCCCAAAAACCTGGGAGTTCTTTTTTTGTTTTCTTCGATAATCTCTTCCGTTTTGGGGACTTAAAGCCAAAAAATATATCTAAATTCTTCTTTTCTACGGTAAATAGAAGTTGGAATCAATTATTCGTTATATTCAGTTAAATTCGTGTGAAATGGAAAAATTAAATCGTACTTCTGCCTATTTTTAAATTTGCAGTGTGTATTGCAATTAAAAATATTTTTAAAAAAGATCCTCTACAATACGCCTAAACATGGACGATAAATAGGGAGACTTTATCATGATTGATGATGAACTAAAAGAACGTATTAAATCGATTGTTGGAGAGAAGAATTTTACCGACAATACCATTGATTTACTTTCATACAGCCAAGATGGCTCAGAAGCGGAAGGTACGGCTGATGCGATAGCTTGGGTAACCACGACAGAACAAGTATCAGAACTTATGAAATTAGCTAATGAAAAACGATTTATTGTGGTTCCAAGAGGTGCTGCAACGGGACTATCTGGTGGCGCAGTAGCTTCACAAGGTCTCATAATGGACTTCTCAAGGATGAATCGAATTCTGGAGATTGATACGGAAAATTTAACCGCAACTGTTGAGCCAGGAGTTGTTTTGGCTGATTTAAATAATGAATTGGCGAAGCGAGGAACTGGCTTATTTTTCCCACCAATGCCTGCTTCCGATTCTGTTGCACAAATGGGAGGTTCCATATCAGAGAATGCCGGAGGAGTTCGTGCAGTGAAATATGGCGTAATGAGTGACTGGGTGCTAGGGCTAGAGATGGTCCTACCCACAGGAGAAGTAATTCAGGAAGGTGGAAAAACACGAAAAAATGTATCAGGATACAATCTGATCGGCATGATCTCTGGATCAGAGGGAACATTGGGTGTGATCACGAAAGCTACAGTCGGTTTAACTCCAATTCCAGAAACTCAACTATCAGCTCTCGCCTATTTTAATACTACTGAGAACGCAGGCAAATTTATCTTTCGATTATTCAAATCAGGATTAAACCCATCTGCTGGAGAAATATTAGATGCCAATACATTGCAATCCGTGTCAAATTACACTGGGATGACTTTTCCAGAATGTGGAGCGATGATACTTGTGGAGATAGATGGAGACAAAGAGGATGTACAACGCAGACTGAAGGGTCTGGAAGAACTTTTTAAGGAATTCAAGGACGCAGGTTATCTACTCGAATATAAACTAGCGTGGGATCCAGTTGAAAATTTTGAGCTCTGGCAAGCCAGAAAATCAGCTTTGCCGTCTATGACGCAGATAAAACCTACTGTAATCATCGAAGACACAACAGTTCCTCTTGATAAAATTCCTGTACTTCTTAAGAGTATGGAACAGTTAGCTAAAAAATATAACCTCTTGATCCCATGTTACGGTCATATAGGCGACGGTAACATACACCCAAACTTCCTTTGCGATCCTAGAGACCCTGACGAGTTCGCAAGGGCTCATGAAGCGATTAAAGAAATGGGAGCTACTGTCCTTGGGTTAGGAGGTACTGTAACTGGTGAACACGGAGTCGGCACAGAAAAAAAGATGTTCATGTTAGCTGAACATGGACAAAATAAAATAAACTTATGGGAAAGGATCAAACAGGCCTTTGATCCAAACAGAATCTTAAATCCAGGCAAAATATTCGATTAAATAGGTGATTTTAAATGGGAAAACTTGAATTAGAGAAAAAATATGAAGATCAAGTCCTCAAATGCAGCCGCTGTGGCTTTTGTAGAACAATCTGCCCCACATTTGAAGCCAAAGACTTTTTGGAGTCTTATGGTGCTCGCGGTAGAATGATACTGCTTAAAGCCGTAGACGAAGGTAAAATTCAACTCAATCAGATTCAGTCCGATCAATCTTTGGTTGATAGAATCTTCACATGCACATTATGTGGAGCTTGTATGGAGACGTGTCCTTCAAAAGTTGATTATATCGCAACAATGGAGGCTGCAAGAGCTGGGTTGGTCAAACTTGGATTAGCTCCTCCTGATTTTGACGAATTTGGTAAGATGACTTTAGAGAAAGGAAATGTGCTGGGCCAGGACAACGCACGACGAATGAAATGGGCTTCAAAACTTGACAATATCAAAGTGAATGAGCCGGCAGAAACTCTTTACTTTGTTGGCTGCAATGTTATGCGACCTCGTGTGAGACCAATGGCTACGGCCGCTGGTAAAGTCCTTCAAGACGCTAATGTCGATTTTGCAGTCATGGGGGAAGACGAATGGTGCTGCGGGCTGGTCTTCATTAACACAGGCCACTTAGACGTCGCAAAAGAATTTGCAAAGCATAACATTGAACTGATTGAGAAGATTAACCCAAAACGCATTGTAACAATTTGCCCGGGATGTGCACAAGCCATTCAACACTACGAGCATTTAGTTGGATGGAATCCAGGTGATATTCAGATAATTCATGCAGTGGAATATATTGCAGAGCTCCTCGATCAGGGCAAATTTACATTCACGAAAGAATTCAATGGTGGCAGTAAAGTAGCATACCATGATCCTTGTGAACTTGGCAGGCAAATGGGTGTTTTTGACGCACCTAGAAAGATTCTTAATGCGATTCCAGGCTTAGAATGGGTCGAATTAGAGAATAACAAAGAACTTTCACACTGTTGTGGCGGCGGAAGTGGGTTACAAGGTATTGATACTGAGTTAGCGAGAGAAGTTGCGAACTATCGATTAAAAGAAGTTCAAGATGCAGGTGCTGACGTGCTGGTTACAGCTTGTCCCACGTGTCGCAGCAATTTCTTAGACACCATCAAACAGAATAATCTAGCCATCAAAGTGATGGATATTCACGAAATACTAGCGCAAGCCCTTGAATGAATTAAGTTTTGATTTCTTTTTTTTTTCTTATTTATCTCTTTGATTGAATTCTCACGCTTCTAATATGAACTTTCGCATGTGCTTTCACATGTTAATCGCTTGATATAGTTTTTAATTGATCCTGCTGAATCCTTGAAAAATTTATGTTTTGCGGAGAGTTTTTCTAGATATGCTAGTAAATCTGCTAGAAGATTTAAAAGAATATATGTTCTATTTTTGTTAAAAAGCAAATTTACGAGTACATTAGCGCGTATTCATGGGGGTCATTAATTGAGCGTGCGTCATGTGAAAGTCATTTTTGCAGGTGATGGAGCCGTAGGCAAAACAGCAGTTGTAAATAGGTTTACAAGGGGGGAATATGGCGCCAATTACAAAATGACGATTGGTACTAATATTTCTGTGCACAAAAGCGTGAAAAATGGAATCGAAGTGACGCTTGTCTGCTGGGATCTCGGTGGACAACCAAGATTTGAAGCCGTAAGAGGATCCTTCTATCTTGGAGCACAGGTTATTGTTTTAGTGTATGACGTTACATCTTCGGGCAGTTTCAAAAACTTAGCCAACTGGCTTGAAGAAGTGAATCGAGCTATTAGTGAATCGAACTATGAAGGCTATAAGGGTATTATAATTGGAAATAAAGTAGATTTACCAGCTGAATTTCGTGCAGTAGATATTGACGAAGCAAAATCATTTGCTGAAGCGATTGGTTTTATGTATCTTGAAACATCTGCAAAGGATGGTAACGGAATTACTGACTTGGTTGAAATGCTTGTCGATAGTGCCTTTGTACAGCCATCACAAGAATTAGTGGAACTTGACACATTGTCTTAACAGGCAGTTTATATATGTAGAACTAAGCCGATTTATACCGCTCTATTTGAACTCGATTTTCTTAAAACATGACTGGATTATGCAAAAAGCCATATCACATCTAGTAATTTTATTGTGGATGGTTTTTCTAGAAAACTTAAATTCTATAATTTGGAACTTTCTTGTGAAGTGACATCTTCCTACGTTTTTGCGCGCCCGCTGGAGAGAGGAATATGGGGATTCAGCAAGTTAAAATCGCTTTTGTAGGAGACGGATCAGTCGGCAAGACAAGTTTAGTTAATTCATTCACTGGTAAATCCAGCTTCATGGAACAGTACTTATTAACAATTGGTGTCAATATTGTCGTACATAAACTTGAACTAGATGATGATATAACAATAAACTTCGCGATTTGGGATATGGGGGGTCAAAAACGCTTTATTGCAGTCCGCCCCACGTTTTACCTGGGCTCACAACTTGTTGTTTATGTATTTGATCTTACTAATAAAAATAGCTTCGATAATCTGATCAGGTGGCTTGAAGAGGTGAATAGGAGCTGTGCTAGCCATAAAGGCATCATTGTTGGCAATAAGGTAGATTTATCTGAATCTCGTGTTGTAGATTTTGAAACAGCAAAAGAATTTGCAGAAGCGAGAGGTTTTAAATACCTTGAAACCTCTGCAAAAGACGGTACTGGAACAATTGACTTAGTTGAACTGCTCACTGATTATGTCGTTGTTCGCCCTTCTCAGAAATCAATGGAACCTGCACCTCTATTTAGACCGTACTTCTTGTATATGGGGCGAGCTTAACAAATTTTGCAAATTATGTTAGAGGATGATTCTTATCAAACTTTGTCACCTAAAGGAAACAATTTTTCGCAACTACACTTCTATTGTGGATAATTTTTCTAGAAAACATAAAACACACATTTATCATAGTGTCATACAAGATTCTACAACCTATCCTTTTATCGCGCGCCCGCGGGGGTATATAGTGGTAGTTATTCAAGCCAAAATTGCTTTCGTTGGAGATGGAACTGTCGGAAAGACCAGTCTAGTAAATTCTTTCACTGGTAAGACGAATAAGACGCGTTTCATGGAAGCTTATAAAATGACTATCGGTGTAAACATCGTTGTTCATCCAACAGAGCGAGATAATGGAACAAAGATAAATCTGTGTATCTGGGATTTAGGTGGTCAGCCTCGCTTCGAATCTGTGAGAGGTTCCTTCTATAGGGGGTCTCAATTGATTGTGTATGTTTATGATCTTACAAATAAAGAGAGTTTTGACAATTTAGCTAATTGGCTTGATGAGATTCATAAGTCCGTCCCAGCTTCTACCTATAACGGTATTGTAGTTGGTAACAAAGTTGATTTGGCTGAATACCGGGTCGTAGCTCTTGAAAATGCAAGAGATTTTTCAGAAACACAGGGCTTTCAATATATTGAAGCTTCGGCTAAAGATGGCACTGGAACACTGGAATTAATTGACATGATTGCAGAAAATATATTAAAGAAGAATTCAATTCCGGATGATAAACACTCGACACAGAACATAGTAAAACAAATTGGGGTAGTATCCGGACCTTCTCTAACTAGTTTTTTCTAATCTCTCGAAATTAATAAAACTCATATAGTTTAAATCATAATATCGTTTTCTAACTTTACACCTTGCCGAAATAACACTAGTGTCAAAGGAATGTAAAATCCTTCACAACTCTCAGAAAGGAAAAAATCTATATATACCATTCAAATCTAAAAAAAATCTATAAATGAATACGTGAGGGATGCTTATCGTCATTCATAATGTTTATATGTACAGGGATTCTGGTGAATTGTTATACCATGAAGATTACCATTCCATATCTCAGGAAGTCGATCCTGTAGTTGTGAGCGGCTTTTTTTCTGCCATACAGTCCTTTGGCAAAACGATGACTGGCGATGAAAGTGATATTAAAGAGATTGACACAGAGAAATTTTTGATCACTTTTAGCAGGGATCCTGATTTTGGTGTAACTGTAGCACTAGTGGTCGATCCAGAAGATAGAAAATGGGCTGGTACCGCAATTCTACAGTTATTAAAATTAGTTAAAGAAAAACTACGTGGCTTCCCTGAATCTCTATTCATCACAGAATTACCCCTTAAAAGCTTAAAAGGATTTGATGAAGAAGTCGATAAGATCATCAGGCAATTTGTTGACAAAGCTATAAGTCAAAAAAAGAAGGTAATTCCGATTCTACTAAAGAAGGATAATATTAAAGTCTCGTTGGAACAAAGCCAAATTTTGAATCTTGTAGATGGTGAACGTTCGATTTCGGAGATCGCTGATCTTTTAAATTTGCTCTATTTCCGTGTTATGATGATATGTTTAGACTTGAAGAAAAGGGGCATTATAGATACGAAGGAGATATTTTAGTTAACCTTTTAGACCGCAAATTTGTCCCCCCCTCTTAACACCAAAAGAAATATATTTAGCCCTTACGTCATTCTCTAAGAGAACTGTGAGTTTAGAATTTTGATTTTTCCATAACGGTTGAATTAAAGGAACTCAATGAGGTTAGAAACATGGGTGTTAAGGGTTGGCTAGGCCATAAATTAAAGACAAAGAAAACAAGTCTTGAATTATATCAAGCGACAATTGCTGGTATTGTGGATACCTTCTTAGCAAAAAATGAGGGTGACATTGAGAAAACAAATGCAGATATCAAAGATCTTGGAGAAAGGATGACAGCAACACTTCTCATGGGTTACGCAGAAAAAATGAAAGAACATGCCCCTTCCTTTGAAAAATTTAAAGATACGTTGTCTTTAGCTTACAAATTCTACTCAGGAAATAGTTTTACAGATGCAGTATATGATCCACAACGCAAAGTAATCCGCTTTGAGGACGACAATTGCTTTATATGCCGTGGTATTACATTATCTGATGACTTGAAAGATTTAAAATACTGTAGTGTAGTCCCAGGTATTTTTACTGGTGTAATGAAGCTTAGAGGTTTTCCTGCCGATTGTAACCAAATCGAATGCAAAGCTGCTGGTGGGCAGACGTGTGCTTATGAATTAGTGTCCTTTGAATGAGGTTTTTCTATTAACGATTTCTCATTCTTTTTTTGTCTTGTTTTTCTAGATATTCAAATATAAAAGGTCGCGCTGCATTCTGCAGCAAATTGCCTTCCAAGTGATACTGTGGCTATTACAAAAATTTTTTATAATTATTTACGTTTTTTAACGCGAAAGAAATAATAATAGTATCAGATTTCTTCGTGTTATATCCACTTTATATAATTACAAATAAGAAGGCTTCGCGTTTGAAATCTATCGACAAGACACCGGTTGATCAAGAAGGGAATGTTTGTGATTTAAAGCTAGCTGTGTGTGACCCAAAAGAGTTATACGAGAAACTGACAGATGACAGAAGCGGAATTGTGGGACGTAAGCGCGAACTTAAACTAATTTTGAGTGCAATTTGCTCAGGCAAATCCATCCTCCTCGAAGGACCTCCAGGCACCTCAAAATCCACTATACTTCACGAACTGTGCTGTTCGCTCGGATTATGTCTATTTTATTGTGAAGGTAATGCTGATTTAACTGCATCGAAGATGGTGGGATACTTTGATCCAGCAGCTGTACTACAAACTGGATACGTTCCCGAAAATTTCAATGAAGGAGTTCTCACTAGAGCAATGGGAAGTGGTGGTATACTGTACATCGAAGACATAAACAGAGTACCGCCCGATGCACTTAATGCGTTAGTGACGGTGCTCTCTGAAAGAGAAGTTCACATTCCCCGATATGGGATGATTAAAGCTCACGGTGATTTCCGTGTTGTGGCCTCATTAAGTATTTTCGATAGTTTAGGCCCTGTTAAATTAAGTCGTGCAATTCTTGACCGTTTCGTCAAGATCAAATTAGATTATCAATCTGAAGAAGAGGAAAAAGAAATAGTAAACCGCGTCACTCAGATCGATGCACCTTGGTTGGTGGATCTTGGTGTAAAAATTGGTCGTGCAACACGAGAACATCCTGACCTAAAGGTGGGTGCGAGTATTAGAGGTGCCATTGATTTTGCGCGTCTTGCTTCCGATGAGATACGCTTTAATTCATCTCTGCAGCTCCAAGATCATCTTCTACAAATTGCGTATCTCGCTTTTTCAGCGAAAATCAAGAGAAAACCGACATGTGAACTGACAGAAGAAGAAATCATAGAGGAATTATTCAGAACAGCTATGATGGGAGGTTCTCTTGATGAGTTATTAAAAAGAAGGGCAGAGGACAAAGGCGAAGACGCACAAATGAGTTTCGTTCGTGGTCCCGAGCCTGACTGGGACTTAGTTGATGCAATTCGTGAGAAAAGACTATTAAAACTTAAACAGATTGCTGAAGAGGGTGATATGGGCGCAACAAAATTAGGACAAGCGTTGTCTAAAATCCCTGATAAAAGTATGTTTCAAGACGTATTTCAAGGGCCATTAGCGCCAGAACTCTATGTCCTCATAAGACAGGCTTTAGAAAAGCGTCGTAAAGCCTTAGCGAGAGAATTAGCAACTCAAGTTATTCTTGATCGGGCCCAAAACATGACTTTTTTTGGATTACGTGATGGTGATCGAAAGCGGTTTAGGTTTGATGGAGATGGGGTTATCGATATTGATCGAACCGTAGAAAATATTGTGGAGAAGGGACCGCGAAATGTTGAGCCAGATGATATAATTGTTACTAAACGTGAGAGAGTAAAACGAGCATGTTTATTGATGATTGATGCTTCGGAAAGCATGCTTAAAGAGAAGTTAGGACTTGCAGCACTTGCAGCGGCAGTTATTTCGCTTAAATATTCTTCAAGGAATGATTTCTACGGTGTAGTTGCATTTCATTCAAAGCCATTCCTTCTCAAACAAATAGATCATGATACCCCAGTCGATAAGGTTATAGAGTATATTCTAACTCTAGAAGCGAGTTCACTGACCAATTACTACTCAGCGTTCAAAGAGGCAAGTACTGAATTTTCAAAGATAACTTCATTCAAAAAAGAGATTTTTCTGATGACTGACGGTGTTTGGACTTACGGAGAAGATCCAATACCTTTTATTCAAAATAATGCCAATATAAGCCGAGTTAATGTTCTGTATTTAGATCCGGGAAACCTCCAATTCGCTAAAGAATTAGCTTACAAAGGACAAGTGATTAAGATTGATGGATGGCCCTCCATTGTCAGAGGTATCAATCGAATTATGAACACGCCTTATTAAGATTCTCAATTTCTTTTGGAACAAACCAGAGAATAGTGGAAATGGTTATGCAGATTGAAGAATGGCCGCTTAGGGATGGCGATGTTATTTTAACCAAAAAGGGCTTTATTTTTTACACCTTTGGATATAATCATCCAAAAGATCATATTATTACATTTCTAAAGTATATTCCGCTGAAATACAAAGACTTATTTGACGCAAAAATTAATTTTCTAGAATGGCAATGGATGCTTAACAACGAACCACTCGTTCGACCCACTGAATTGTACTATGGAGACATTTTATTATCCATATTACGAGAAAACTTTCCAGAATATCTTTATTTTTCTAAGGTTTTCAACAAAGAAATCATTGTAGTTCCAAAGCTAGAAATCAAAACTATTTTTGTCCCAAAAAAGGGGTTTTCGCTACTTGTAAATAAAGAAAATCCGGATACACTAGAAAAAGAAGCGATTTCTCTCATTAAATTACTATCTAAGACAAGCGAAGTGCCTCTTAACAACTTTGGAATCCATGGATCAATACTGCTTGGAACTCACAATGAAAAAAGTGATATAGATATAGCAGTTTACGGGTATTCTAATTTTAAAAAAGTTAAAGACTCAATGAGGACTTTAGTATCGTTAGATCCGTCAATTGAATATCTTCTTGATCATAAATATGACATGTTCCGGAAAAATCGAGGTCTCTACAATTCCCGACGTTTTGTGATCAATGCTACCCGGCAAAAAGAAGAAATTCAAGAAGTGTATGGCAATAAAGTTTATACGCCTCTGGCTGACATTTCCTTTCAGGCAAAGATAACTGATAACACAGAAGCAGTCTTTCGTCCGGCACATTATAAAATTATAGATTTCATTAATTTAAGTTCTAGTCTTCCGTATGTTATACCTGATGAAGTTATATCTATGATTGGTCAATACCGCGATATTGCGGACGTAGGTGATAGGCTTCAAGGAAAAGGCGTTCTTGAAGAAATTCGCAATATCATAACAAACGAGAAAACCTATAGAATAGTTGTTGGTTCAGGAAGGCCCCATGAGTATATTGAGCCTTATGAGCAACCATAAAGTAAACCCAGTGATTCATAGTGGATGCAGATAACCTCAAATTAAGAGATAGAGACGATATACTTACACAAGAGGGAATTATCTTCCGTGTCTTGGGTTATCAGCATCCTCCAGAGGGTTGGATTTGTGAGCCTATTTATGCTCCTAAATCTATATTTTCATCAAACAACCCGAAAAGTCCAAGAGGGTTTCCCGAAACATCTTATTACAAATTTTATGAAAACGAGGGAATGACGTGGGTGTGGAAGAATTATCCCTCCTACAGGGTTTATAACAGACCACTTCAAACTAAATTAATCGGTGTAAAAAATAATCAGATCGTCATACTTAGAAAACCAAGTGTTGGATTAAAGGAATTAATGAAAGAAAGGAAATCTAATGATGTTCTTGCACAGAAAGCAATTGAGATCCTTGAATTTGTTTTAGATGAAACTGAGTTACGAGTTGACGACTTCGGGATATTTGGATCATTATTACACGGTTTTCATCATCCATTAAAAAGCGATCTTGATTTTGTGGTTTATGGTCGTAATTCGCTATCGAAGCTCTTGCCTACTCTTGAGGATTTGTATTCAAGGAACAAAGGGAATATTGTGTTGAAAAATGAATATGATGGATTCCATAAAACCTATATTGAACAAAAAAACTGGCGCTTCACATGGATGTCTATTGAAGAATATATCTCTCACGAAAGACGAAAATTAATTTGGGGCTCCTATAAAGACTCCTCGACAAATAGGGATATTAAAATCGAATTCGAGCCTGTAAGAACTTATGATGAAATCGAGGATGAATATTCAAATACAGAGAGAATCATATCCGAAGGATGGATTGTTATAGAAGGTGAAATAGTCGAAGATAAAGATGCGTATTTCATGCCATCCGTCTATGGCATTACATTAGAAAAAATCGTAGAAGGAAAGATCCCAGATAACGAATTAAAAAGAATTATTTCATTTGTCGAAGAATTCAGGGGTCAAGCAAGAATCGGCGACCGAGTATTGGTCACTGGAACTCTTGAAAAGGTTGAAATGAAATCTAGCGAATTTTATCAAATCACTCTTACTTACTGTGAAAGATATTTCGACCAAGTAATGAAAGTGATCTCTTAATCAGCATTTTAAGTAGATTGGGAAACATGACTAAACTCAACTTAGAACTAGTCAATCATTTTGTTTTGAATAAACAACATTTAACAGATCGTTCAAAAATTGATGATATTACACAAATTGCCAAAGACCTTGTAGGTCTACATGCCACCTTGCCAACAACACCCTATTTGTCTCTTTTTGCTAGAACTCGAAAATTTACAAAAGAGCAGTTCGATAAAGAGTCCTATATTGAAAAAAATCTCGGTAAGATTCGATTTGTCCGAAAAACGATACATATTCTCCCACGAGATATGATTTCATATGCGTTTTCAGCAACAAGAAAGATGGCGGAAGTGGTTTCTGAACGATACAGTAAATATCTTGGTGCCGATCAAGATACGTATGAAAGGATCTCTCTACTGATCTTAGAAATACTTAAAGAAAAAGGCATGACAACCACAGAACTCAAGAAAGCGTTAGACACTAAGTTAAAACTCTCTTCAATTCTTAATTTAATGTGTGATCAAGGTCTATTGATTCGTGGGCCTCCAAAAAAAGGATGGAATAGTAATATTCACATATATTATCTTTTTCAAGAGTATTTTCCAGAAGTAACTTTGAATGAGTTTGATGAAGAAAACGCAAAAAAATTCGTGGTGAAACAATACATTGGCTCGTTTGGCCCTGTAACAGTAAACGATGTTTCATGGTGGACAGGATTTCGTAAGACAGAAACTAAGCAGATATTAGAAAGTTTCCAAAACGATTTAACTCATGTTGAAATTTCGCACTTAAAAGGAAATCATATCATCCTTCTTTCGGATCAAAAAAACCTAAATTCTCTAACTGCGCCACAAAAACACGTTGTTAATTTTTTACCACCACTTGATCCGTACACGATGGGGTATAAAGATCGTGAGAGATATTTATCTAATGAATACTATTATCATGTCTTTGATCGTTCTGGTAACGCTACATCATCAGTACTTCTTGATGGAAAAGTAATAGGGGTCTGGGATTTCAAAGAAGACAAAACCGCTCAAGTTAAGTTGTTTCTTTTTGAAGAAGTTGAAAAAAACGTCTTAAAAGACATTCATACAAGCGCCCAAAAAGTTGGAAAATTCATATCTGAGAAGGAAGTTGAAATAAAAGAAGTTGACTCTATGATCCCCTTGACAAAGCGAACCGCTGGAGGATTTATGTCACCGCTTAAAGACTAAAAAGTTGCTTTAAATTTATTATATGAGGTTTCAAATTTTAATAGAAAACAAGGCAGTGCCACACTTTTTGGCATCCAACAAAAGTCTTAAGAACCTACTTACTTATGATAATTCTTAACTAGGTCAAACTTGGTGCTAGGAGGCTAATAATTGAGTCGTAGTAAAGGAAAAGTATGCTCAATTGAAAACTGTGAAACTGAGTCAGTTAGATCTCTCTCAATCGAAAAGGCGGGAGAAGCTCTTAACTCAGCAGGTTTAAGCTATAAAGTAGCCCGACGACGGAACAGAATCTATCTCTGTGCAGAACATTATAAAAAGATAAAGAAATACTTAAAGAAGGCTCAAAAAGAGGAACGTTTACGTCAAACTAGAGGTCGTCCGTTTTAGCTTGATTTTTTAGTCTGGTAAGCCTCCTATATTGCTCTCGCTAATAAATTCGAGTAATTCTTCTACTAAAAAGTTTTGCCCTATTGTCAGACCCACAGCAAATGTAAGTACTGCAATAACTAATAAGATTAATCCAATGACACGCGGTCTCAATTTTACCACTCACTTAACTGAGCTTTAGTTTAAATCAATTTATATAAGTATTTACTTTTAATATCAAATATTGATAACCCGATGATTTCGCTCGGTAAACTGATTTCAAAGCCATGAAGGTTTGAAACATGACTGTCCCACGCAGGTACTGAGGGTTGTCTTTTCTCAAAAAGTGAAGCCAGAAACAAAACAGATTAACGTTTAGTTATTAAAATTTTCCCTTCTGTGAATTCATACCAGAATTCATCACGAGAGTACTCACCTTCTGGCATTTTTTGGATCCTCAATGTGGTACGGAATGTATGCCATTCTTCTAACTCAGTCTTTGTAAGACTTATCACACCGTCAACCATATGCTCAAACGCTCTAAGGTAATGTTTCTGATGTGCATCGGCATGCACTATCATAACCAATACTCTGTCAGTTTTCTTCTGAGCTGCTATTTGGTGTTGTAAATATGCCAATGGTGCTTTTTCGATATCAGAAGTTACAACCATTGTTGAAAAACTATCAACGACGCCTCGAATTTGAATCTGCGGGTTTACATGGAGTAGAGCTGACCTCACGACTTGGTTCACTTCACGAGTATCTGAGATGTTGCGGACGAAATATTTTGTCTCAGGTCTGAACTCTCCCCAAGAAAAGGGGTCTGTGAATGCATCAATATATATGAGTCGCCTAGTCTCTGTAACGATTTCGGGGTTTACTCCTAACGCCTTTAATAAACCTGAGTAAAATACAAATGGATGTTCTGTGCTTAAGATATATCCATATTCACCCTTCCGTAAAGCTTCCGTAAGAAATTTCATAACCAGTGGAGCTGGCTCTACACCAACTTTATCTTCTATTAATATAACTGATCCTCTAGGGATTCCTCCTCCTAATGCTAAATCTAATGTTGGAATACCAAATTTGGCTTTTGTAAGTTTTTTTTCTTCTTCCAAAATTGTCCCTTCCTATTATAATTGATTATTGTGTCCCTTTGGTATAATTTCGTCGAATTGTTTCTTATAATACTCCCCTGTTTCCTCTGATATAAAGTTTTTTTCTTTCAGTTCAGATAAGCCTTTGAACAAAACTTCCTTCTTTGCCTTATCTGTTGTAAAATTTAACTGCAACAAAGCCTCATCAAAGATTTTCTGTAGTTTTTGATCTCCTTTTAACTTATCATTAATCATTTTATTTAATGCACTGATCCTTTCTTGAATCGGATGTGTTGTTGATTTCATTTGTTCATTAAGAGCTTTTGAAGACTCTAAGTCGATAATGACAGGAAGTCTTATGTTTAACCTAATACGGTTTCTATCATCTTTCTTCGCATATTTGTTAAGAATAAGCGGAATATACACCAATTTATGTTCATTAACCTTTTCAATCCATTTCGGTTGAAATAAAACTGATGATGTCCATTGAGTGCTTTGAATGGTTGACTCCGTATTATTTAGTGCTTCTTTAAGATTTTTTATTTCTTTTAGTAGTTGTTGCTTTAGAAGTTCTAATGCTTCCAGTTTTTTTTGCTTATCATTTTTCAGGTTCACGATTTTTTGCTGTTCATTTTCTATTCTTTCAGAATTGTCCTTCTCAAGCTGCTCTTTTTTAGCTTCAGATTCCTCATAAATATGCTTAATCTTGTTATTGCATTTCTCATAGGAATAAGCAATTCTTCGAACGATATCTTCTATCTTTTTTGCGTCTTTCTTTGCAAATTTTACCATTGTGCCAGCTTTGTTCAATATATTTTCCGCAAACTGCTCTCCTTGAGCTTTTTGAACGTCATTGATTTCTTTATATGTATCGCGTACTTCTACATACAGCAAGCGAAGAACGTTTATATGTGGCTCTAATTCTTCTCGAAGCGTATGTATTTCACTATTTGTTTTGTTTTGTTTATCTTCATTTAACTGATGGATTTCACTTTCTAGCATTGCAATATATTCACTAATATTTTCATTCACTTTTGTAGTCATTTGATTGATTTGTGAATCATAATTTTCTTCTTGTATTATGCTCGTTTTAGCAATATCTTGAACCCAATTAGAGCTATTAGTTAAAACGGCTTGTTTAAATCCCTTGAACTCAACAAGGTTTTTGTCTATTGAAGACAGGAGATTATTGAATTCTTTGGTATATTCTTTTGCAGTGGTTTGTGATATTAAAGGCATAATGGGAATAATCTCTTCTTTATCAGTTTTTTTTGCGAGTTCAAGTAGAGAGGAAATCATTTCCATTAAATCTGGTTTAAAAAATCCAGAAATCTTTAGTTTATCTTTCTTTGGTCTTCTTTTCGATATTTCTGTCTTAATACTCTTTAGAATGTTCAAATAGTCATCTATCTCGACATTTAGTTTCTTTAAGTCGTTATAACGAGGAGGGGTTGTTATCTGGATATCTGCGCTTGAGATCTGTAGCCCATCAATAAAATACCCATAGTTTGTGTCAATAAGAAACGTCCAAAAAGGCCAACCTATTTTCGAAAATCCAATTATATCTTCATCGTCCTCTTTGTTCATATCCGTAGTCATAAATTGAATTGCAAATTCTATCGCCTGTGAAATCAGCGATTCTGCGTCTTTAATAGTTGCTTCTTTTTCAGCTTCTACTGTCCCTAGCACAAAAGGAACGAAAAGATGCGTATCTATTGATTCCATTTTTGAGCCTTCTTACATTATCATTGATAATTAACTATTTAACGACTTAATGGTTTTTATGAAAAATAAGCATTAGCAATAACTAGTAGGAGATAAACCTTTGACTGAAGAAAAATTTATTCGATTCTCAGTAAGTCTGTCAGAGGATTTACTAAACGAATTCGATAAAATTAGGCAATTAAGTGGTTTTGAAACCCGAAGCGATGGAATACGATCTGCAATGCGAGACTTCATTGTCAATTACAAGCAGTTAGAACAATTAGAGGGTGATCGTGCGGGAACTATCACTATTATACTCGATCATCATGGAGAAGCGGGGGTTATGGACCAATTAACTGATTTGGAACATCATAATAGATCCATTATTACGGCGAATCTCCACATTCATCTAGATGAAGAAAATTGTATGAATATTCTAGCCGTCCGTGGGGATGTAGAACAAATAAAGAATTTGGTTAGTAAACTCAATGCATTGCCACTTAAATACATCCGTCCAACATTGACAGTCCCTGGAGAAGAAATCCCAACGTAAATTGGGGCGAATGGATAATCACCACTAAACGATTGTTGCTTTGAAAACAAGATGTAAAAAAATGAAATGTGATTAATTAAGCCTTAGATATTGATAAATCTAAGTACTATACTGTTTTCTCGATTTTATGCAAGAGGCGGTCACTAAATTTCTTTTTATAGACAATATAGGCCACTATTATGACCACAATGGCCACGAGGGTGATCGTCTCAAAGAAATCAATTGCTTCTGCTAGACCTGCATATGTGCGCCCGACAATCCAACCAAGGGCAGCCAAAGAAAAACAACGCGGCAGTGCCCCAAGAAATGTCCAAATTGTGAATTTTTCAACTCTAATTCGTAAAACGCCAAAAATAAAGGACATTACAGAAAGTGGGATGATTGGGATTGCCCGTAATGTAAAGATAATGCCTGGGATAGCCCCTGGACGTGCTTCAAATTTATTTTGCATAATATCAAGTTCTTCTACTGAGACTCCGAAGAGCCATTTGTATTTTTGAATCGCTGGACGTCCGCCGTAATATCCAATCCCATATCCGATGTAGGAGCCTAATGTTGATGCAAACGCACCAACTACTGCGATTAATAGAAGTTGGATTATCGCAGCAGTTATTCCTAGATCTGGGGACAGCAAAATGAACCCCGCTCCCATCATTATCAAAGGAGAGGGAATAGGAATAATAACTGACTCGATTATTACACCCAGAAATACTCCAAATAAACCTAATGTACGTATCCAGTTTATCACGGTAGTAGTGAAGGTTTCTACTAGTTCTCCAAGAATCATAATAATTCAACCATCCAAGTTTAGATTTTGAAAGCAATGAGTCAAATATGTGGAATCATTAAAAATCTTACTATGACTAAGCCAGAAAGCACTACAGCTTCAGCGTGGTGATGAATGGCGCGAGGTTTATATAGTTTGTGAAGATAGGTTATAGGAACAGCAAGACGGCTCAAAACATTAGCACGGGGGAGTTCACATCATGCAACAGGTGATTACGGGAGTGCCGACCGCACCCTCAAAAAACGAAGCCATCAAAGCTACCTTGAAAGCTACTAAAGCGCGCCACACGCGTCAACGCTGTCGGGTGTTTGAGGTAAAACTCGACAGCTCACACCTTAACCAGCACACACAAGCACAGTTGAAGTGTTTATTTCTGGAAGCCAAATGGCTGTATAATCATATTCTCTCGCAGCCTACTGTGTTTGCCATGGACTATAAACTCGCTGCAGTGCCGGTCAAAGTCAACTTCCCTTTGAAAAACTCAAAGCGTCAAATTAGCGGCAAAAGTCCTAGAATAACCGCTATTAATCCTATAATAACACAAAAGTAGGCAAAATTGACCTTTTTAGCAATTACTAAAAGAAAATCCATGCTAAGTAAACCAAAGACAAATGCTACACCGATCATTATTATTAATACATAGATGGAAATGCCTGCCAATTTAGGGACGCCTGAAATTAACAAATCGAAGATAAATGCCCCAAGAATCACAGGAACACTCATAAGAAAACTATATTTCAGACAATTTTCTTGCTCAATTTTCCTCCCTAGAAGGGTAGCAACTGTAGTTCCAGAGCGACTTATTCCAGGAAGGATACTAAACCCTTGAATCAATCCTAAAAGAATTATTTCCTGAAGTGTAAGATCTGTAGCAGGTCGATATTCACGGATATTCCTAAAGAAATAAAGGATGATACCTGTAACAATAAGGAATATGCCAATCAAAGCCGAAATGATATCCCCGTAGATTGGGTTAAATAGTTCATTTAGAAGAAGATAAAGTGGAATCGCTGTTACCCCAGTGGCCAAAGTTGCGATAATTAGAAATCTTCTAAGATAACTGAATTCGGCTGTTTTAGAAAATATTATATTAAAATACTCTGAGCGATATTTTAGAAGTGCTGATCCAGCTGTTCCAAGATGTAACCAAATAATTAGTGACAATATTGTTGATAGTTCGGTGATATTGAATACGTAAAGCATAACAAGCGTGATTTGTCCTTCCGAACTAATTGGTAACCATTCTAGCAGCCCTTGTAGTATTGCAATAAGAATAAATTGCAAAAAACTCAAATAAATCACATCTCCCGACCCAAGCCCCTACCCTTTAGGGTGGGGTAATTGACGTTCCTGCTTATTCTTTGGTCTATATAGTAGCAACTGGTTTTTTTGGATATTATAACTGAATTGATGACTAAACTCTTTTATGATTATTCTGATGACTAAACTCTTTTATGATTATTCTGATGACTAAACTCTTTTATGATTATT
>JAHQJS010000004.1:662507-740961 GCA_019057385.1 Candidatus Borrarchaeum weybense
CAAATGTAGTTCACCGAAGTTAGTCTTTTTTTGAGTTGTAGAGTTAGGTAAATTAGGTAAATTTTTAAAGTACTTGGCAATAAATCAGTTAGAATCGTACACCAAAGAGAACTATTTATAGGGATCTGGGGGTAGTTTATCACTTGACATACAATCCAAACGCAGATTATTCTACTAGCGAAAGAAAAGCATTAGATATAATAAATGATCAAATGAGAGAAGTAGTTCTAGCAGTAAAAGAACTACGCGGACTTATAGAAGCTTGGGCAGTGGGTAATACATCAGAAATGGATGAAACTTACAAGAACTTAAATCAACTAGAGACGTCTGCTGACGAAATTAGGATTTCGTTACTTAGTGAAGTTTCCAGAGCAGGACCAGGCCTTTTATTGAAGGAAGACATACTTCGTTTTTTAGTCATAGATAAAATAGTGGATACCGCAGTTGGTGGGGCATTCTATATATCCACCTTAAAGGATTGGCAGATTCCATCAGAGCTTTCAGAAAAAATCCTAGATTTAGTAGATATTTGCATTGCAGCGGTAACACATTTGAAATCCGCCATTTATAATGTCATTTCGAACCCAGAAAACGCACTAAACTTCGCCAGAGAAATTGATATCCTAGAGAAACAAATTGATAAACTCTATAGACCCTTAATAGTTCAGATTACTGAACTAAATGATGATTTATGTATAATTATGGCTCTAAGAGAGCTCGTTCTTAGAATTGATGAAATCGCAGATATTGGATTAGAAATAGCGGATGCTGTAAGAATGCTAGCCCTCACACGTTAAAAAATGAGTGTATCTTTGCAGAATTATAAAGAATTTCGCTTTATGTCTAGCATTTCTTGTATTTTGTTAAGCGAACTATTTTAAACTAGATAAGAACAAAATCACATTTTTAGAGGCGTTTAAAATGAATGAATCCGAGAATCAAATTGACATTCAAAAAGAAGAAGAAGGAGAAGAAGAAGAAGAAGAAGTTATAACAGAAGAGGATCTTGAAGCTGAATTACTTGAAGATAGAATAATTGTTTGGAATCCAAAAGTTGGTTCTTGGTTGTACAAGCATGGATATTATGGAAAGCCGGTTGGAATACGAAAGCCGAAGCATTTCAATTTTACACGACCTCTTGAGTTGTCCTTGCTCGAATCTACTTATCTTTTGTCAATAAATAAATTAAGAATCAAGAGGGCAATTTCCAACAAACCAATATCATATGAAGAGTTAAAAAGAATTGGTGAACTGCATTACGATCGATTTACTGAGAAATTTCTAGTTTATACTGATCTCAGGAAGAAAGGTTATGTTGTGCGACCCGGGCTTAAATTCGGTGCAGATTTTGCAATTTACGAACATGGCCCAGGCATTGACCATTCTCCACTTATTGTCCATGTTTTGTCAAGAGGTGTTGAACTTTCTCCCATTGAACTTGTTCGAGCAGGTCGTCTTGCCACAACAGTTAGGAAAAAATTTACCATTGCAACAGTCCCGCCCGACGGTACGCCTAGATACTTTATGTTTTCATGGTTCAAGCCTTGATGTCAATGTTAATTGTTTTTGAGAAATGATCTAATCGTGAGTGCAATATTTTATTTACATGCGGTGAAAAATACCATAAGTGTATTAATTTGCAAATCATATTGGTTCCTGACTGATCCACACACATATAAGATATGTTTACTGTGGTGAAAAACATCACAAAAGAAATATAATTTGGTAATGATAATTTCTCTTTAGCAAATTCCATTAATTAATAAACGAGTTTATTAGGTTTATATTGCCACTTGGAATTGCATATGAAACTAATGCGTGTTTAATTATATTCGGCGAGGTTTGAAAAAATGGGTGAATACATAGACGATTTATTTAGTGAGATTCAGACTAGCCCCTCAAAGATGGAAGAGGTGGTTCAGGCAATTAATACCATTCTTGAGAATTTCATTAACGTTGTGTTCAAGGCTGTTGAGAGTCTTAGTAATGAAGTTGCAGGAATTAAATCAGAATTTAGACAATCGCTCAATAATCTGAACACTAAAATGCAATCAATAGAAGGCAGGATGTCGTTAATGAGAACAGCAGGTCCAGCAGCACCAATGGGACCAACATCAACTGGTTTACCACCACCTACGACACCAGGTCCTTCAGAGCCTTTTCTCACTCCCCCTCCTACGGCAGCAGGTCCTGGAGGACCTGGAGGACCAGAATCCCCACCACCGGTAACTGGAGCTACACTACGCATGCAACTCAACTCAGAGTTAAAAAAAGCCTTTTCAAGAATAAAAGGCGGCGGCGCAGAGGAATAGAATTCCTTTATGAGATCAATTTTCTTTTTTCAATTTCTTAAGTGCAATTTCTACATATGTTGTATCGATACGATCTTTTTCCGAAAATCCAAGCCGTTTTGCATAATTCATCAGATCCTTTTCGAGTTCAATAACACTAATATCTTCAGGTAGTTCACTTTCTAAACTAACCTGTAAGAATGATCCCATAGGGATTTCTTTGTCTTCATGTAATAATGTTACTTTCTCATCGAACTCAATTTCAATTTCACTTTCAGCAATTCTATATCGTGTTCGCACTTTACGAAATGCTACCAGAACTTCATATCCTAATTTTTCTAAAATGGTACGTAAATCTTCTGCTTGATCTACAGGAATATCTATCGAATGATCCTCGCGTAAGTCAGTTTCTCTAGTTGGTCTAGATCCTTTCCAAGTCCATTGGCAGTAACTTAATTCCTGTAATGGTGTATATTCTAATCTAATTCTTAGCCGTTCATCGTTTGTGTACAGTTTTCTTTGTCCGACAACATCGTAGTAATAATCAAATTGTATTACATCTTTTGTTTGCTCAAAACCAAATTTATGAAGTTGTCCCTTTATTTCCTTAATTTTTCCGTTAGCAGCAAGCTTAATCTCGAATTCTTTGAAAGTCATTTTAATCACTTTGTCAAATAATATTGCAGTTTTTCAACTGATTTTTCTAGTATCAAGGTTCTGAAATCAGGATTTCTTTTTTAATGGAGAACGATGACGATATATCTAATAAATATGTATTAAGCACAAGTCTGTATTTGTTTTAAGATGCTAACCAAAGGATTATTTGGAGGTTTTATATGTCTAAAAGAAAGGTTCATCGAGTTTCCATAAATGATGTAGTATTTGCTACGGATAAAAATAATCCACCTGTGCTACATATTTCATCGGGAGACACAGTCATCTTTGAGTGCAAGGACGCATTTAATCAAGGAATACAAAGTTCCACCGATTTACCGACAGATTTGGACTTCGAAAGGGTAAATCCTGCAACGGGTCCCGTTTATATTGAAGGAGCAGAACCTGGTGACACGTTAGAGGTGCATATAGAGAAAATCGAGATGGCGGCTCAAGGAGCCTGTTGCATAGTTCCTGGCTTTGGTTTTCTTGCTCCAGAATTTCCTGATGCATGGACAAAGATAATTCCTATTAAAAACGGTTATGCTGAGTTTGGCAAAGGAATACGAATCCCGATTGATCCCTTTCCAGGAACCTTAGTAGTAGCCCCTCCTGGTGAAGGCGAAGGTACGTTGGTTCCTAAAGATCATGGAGGAAACATGGATACGAAAGCGATTAAAGAAGGAACTGTGCTTTACTTACCTGTTTTCGTTCCTGGGGCGCTATTCGGAGTTGGGGATGTACATGCCGTACAAGGAGACGGTGAGATATGTGGTACTGCAGTGGAGGTCGATGCCGAAGTCACGATTAGACTTCTAGTGAACAAACAAAAGAAGATCACACGACCACAAATTGAGACACCTGACTTCTTTATGACTACTGCTTATGCTGAAACGACAGATGAAGCAGTGAAGATAGCTCTGCGTGATATGATAGACTGGCTTGAAGCAGAAAAAGGACTTACACGGCAGGAGGCTTATGCACTCTGTAGCTGTGCCGTTGATATGCGGATATCGCAATTGGTAGATATAACCCCTGGAGTTCGTGTAGTTCTTCCAAAAGTCATATTCATCGAATCAGAATCTTAGTCGAAAATCCTCGGAGTTAATGAAAAACGACTACAAGAGTAAAGTGCTAGAAATACTAGATTCATTATGTAAGAAGACCATTTTCATGAGAGGAGATTTTGCATGGTGAATGTACAAAACCTACGTACATTGAGCCGAGTCGCATTAATTTTGCTGATGGCTGTACATGTGGCTACATGGTATCTTTGGGGTATCCATGCTGTGGGTAGCATCGGAATCGAGGCGCTCTTTTCCGGTCTCTCTCGGGGAGTATTCAATGCAGGGTTTGTTTTCTGGATATTGGTTCTCGTCTCAGCGGTAATCCTTGGGAGGACCTTTTGCGGATGGTTCTGCTGGTTTGGTGGCTATCTGGAATTGGTCGAGTGGGGGATAGGCAGTCTAAAGATTAAAATTCCGCGCCGGATGCTACTGTATCTAGGAGTTATACCATTTGTTAGCTTGGCGCTGAAAGTGTACAACTCATTGATAGTAAACTGGATTCAGGGGTTCCCAACTACGTTCACATTCCAGCTAGCTGATGTTGAGCCTTGGGGTGGACAGCAGACCGGTATTTCTATCCTGATAACATTGATCATGTTTGGACCGGTACTCTTCTTTGCTTTTGGTCGAAGGGCTTGGTGCCGCTACCTGTGCCCTATTGGCGCCCTGCTTAAGATTTTCGGCATCGTGGGCTTGTGTAAGGTACGGTTGGTAAACGATAATTGCAATGGTTGCGGAACCTGCAACCGCACTTGTGATATGCAGGTAGATGTTTTAGGCGAACTCAAAACTCACGGTGAGGTGCTCAGTTCAAACTGCATCCGCTGTCTCAAATGCACCAACGAATGCCCCACAGGAGCGATTGGCTTTAATTTTAACCGAAAAGAAACATCCCTTTCGGATGACGCTTCATCCAAGGCCGAACGGATTTCTCTCAAGAGGAGGCGACTTTCTGCCTTTGATATAGCGATTACCTCGCTGTGGGCTAGCATAATGATGATCTTTTTCTTCCTTGGTTTTCAAAGCAGCTCACAGGAGATAAAGGTGCTCATGACACCAGGGCTGCTGTTAGTGACCTTTGGCTTAGTATGGATAGTTCAAAAGGCTTGGAGTAGAAATAAGATAAGCGAGCCTACGCATTTCCAATAGTCAGAATGCTGAAGCCTTCCCTTTAGAGTGGGGTAATTGCAATAACCCGTGCTGGTGCTGCATCTCTTCCCTTTATTTTTAATGGAAGTGCTATTAGGAGAACCCTCTCTCCTGTAATTTTTTCGAGGTTTGAGGAGAGAGTTTCAATAAGCGGTATGTTATTACTTAGCAGTGTTTTATGTGTCTCGGGTGCATCTGCTTTGTATTTTTCTACACTTAGACAATCAATCCCTACAATTGAGACCTTTTTTTCGACTAACCATTGTGCAGCACGAGGATCAATATAAGTGAAATTTCTTAAAATTTTTTCGTTTCCCCAGTGTTTGCTAGTTCCAGTATAGAGTAAAACTCCATTTCCTTCACTAATCTTGTCTGAGAATTTTTCAAGGTCATCAACTGTAATCGCAGAACCCATTTCTTTGTAGGAAAGATCTAGGACTATTGCTTCTGTCACTAACTTCCTGAAGTCAAGCGCATCAATGGGTTCCCCTCCTTTGATAAAATGAAGTGGTGCATCCATATGTGTGCCTGTATGGGTTCCTAGCTGCATCTGAGTGACAAGAACGCCATGTTCCTCTAAAGTTCGAATTGCTTTAAAGTCAGGAGTAGGATCACCAGGATAAATTGGCATACCATTTTCAAGAGATACTGAAAGATCAATTATTTCTTTGATTTTCATGTGTAGTCTACCCCTAAGCACCCCAGAGCGGGGCGGGCTGTAAATGTTGATGTAACTTTCACTCAAGCTGTAAATTTTTGATGAATTCAGAAATCTTTTGTCGTTGTTCTTCAGATAATGGGCTTAGAGGGGGTCTCGGATCTCCCATATCTATACCTAACGCTTCCGTGACTAATTGCTTTAAGCCTGCAGGAAACACGCCAATGAAAACGTATCCAATGATTGCAGATAAAGCTACTTGAATTTCGTTAGCTATTTCATATTTGCCTGCTCTAGCTAAAACATAAAGTTCAACAACCTTTTTTGGTATGACCATTGAGGTTCCCAAAACACCTCCAACTGCACCATGCATCATTGATGCTAAAAATATCGTATCAATACCCGGAAAAACAACAAAGTCGCGTGGTGTTTCTCTTATGTATATAATTACCTGATTTAAAACCCCAGATGAATCTTTAATTCCAGCAAGTGTCCCCTCTTCCGCCAGTTTTGAAACTATATGGACTGGCATCGTGCTTCCAGTTGCAGACGGAATATTATAAGCTAATATTGGAATATCCGCCTTAGCAAGTTCTCGATAGTGCCACAATAATCCTTCTTCTGAAGGTTTGAGATACCAAGGGTTTGTTACCATAACACCATCTGCACCAATGTCTTTTGCGTGTTTAGTAAGCATCAATGTTTCGTTCGTGCTTGGTGCTGCTGTTCCAACAATTAGCTTAGTTCTTCCATTTATATGATCTGCGACGCCTTCTGCGATTTTCATTCTTTCATCAGTTGTAAACATAGGAAATTCACCAGCTGTCCCCATCGGAACAACACCATGAAGTCCGCCTTCTATTAACTTGTCTAATAATGCACGGAATGCTTCCCAGTTAACTTCATAGTTGGGTAACAATGGTGTAACTAGCGGTGCGAATACGCCCTCAAAGCTCAAATTTTATTTCCTCCTTTTGAAAAACTCAATGGCTACAGTAAACATATCAATAATTTGTCTTGTTTATAGTACATATAGGGTAATGCGTTCATTCATCTGCAAACATTTCATGAATTTCTGATTTTAACTATAATTTCCTATTATTAAAAAGTTGAGAATCATTGATTCATTATCGATGTTTTACTTCAGTATTCATCAGTCTACAGTTGTATACAGCTCGTCTCAGAAGAGTTTTACAGCATCATACGCCCGCCTTTACTGGCTGAAGTTGCATGCTGTGTATAGAAAGCTAACATTCCCGTCATAAACTTTCTTGGTGGCGGTTTCCAAAACTGTTTTCTCTCAACTAATACTTTAGTGATTTCTTCTGATTTAAGAGTTTGATCTTTTACGCCTACCAACTCTAAACGTCTTTTAGGTATGTCGATTTCTATCAAGTCGCTATTTTCTAACAATGCGATTGTTCCTCCCTCTACAGCTTCGGGAGACACATGACCAACGACAGGTCCTCTTGAGGCTCCACTAAAACGTCCGTCTGTAAGCAAAGCAACAGAGATGTTTAGTTTCGGATCAGAAGCGATAGCTTCTGTTGCATAAAATTGCTCTGGCATACCACTTCCCTTTGGCCCTTCATACCTGATGATTACTGCATCGCCACTTTCGATCTTTTCATCAAAAATTGCTTTTACAGCATCATCTTGTGAATCGAAAACCTTTGCTCTTCCAGTGAATTTATGCATAGAAGGATCAACTGCGGTAATTTTGACTACAGCACCATCTGGGGCAATATTCCCCTTTAATATCGCAATTGATCCAGTTTCTGAGAAAGGATTTGATTTAGTTCGAATTACTTCATCTCTTGAAACTTTGTAGTTCTCTAAATATGTCGCTATCTTCTCAAAGTAATTCTCTTTTTCGAGATTCTTTATGTTTTCTTCAACTGTTGAACCAGTAACAGTTAGTACATTAAGGTGAAGTTTATCGATTAATTGTTTCATGACGTATTGGGTGCCACCCGCGTACCAAAAGAAACTACTTGGGTATCTTCCTGATGGTCGAATATTTGTTAGATATGGTATTCTTCTATTGATGAAATCAAAGTCATCATGAGTTATCTCGATACCCCTTTCAGCAGCTAGCGCAATAATATGCAATAATGCATTAGTGGATCCAGCTATAGCAGCATGTACCATTATCGCATTTTCAAATGCTTCTTTAGTAAGTATTTTTCCTGCAGAAAGTCCTTGTTCAATCAGATACAAAACTTGTTTTCCAGCTTTACGTGCGAGCCTAGTTATCTCGAAACCGGTTGAAAGTGCCAATGCACTTGTTGGGAGTGCCATCCCTAGTGCTTCACTCATTATCTGCATTGTACAGGCAGTTCCCATAAAGGCACATGCCCCAGGTGTAGGGCACCCGAATTTAGCCAAGAATTGATATTCTTCTGTACTTAACTTACCTCTTCGCCGCTGAGAGTCATATGTTGCTACCTGTTCCAATGTCATCCCGTGAGGGCCCCAATCTGCGGTACCACCAGGAACAAGAATGGTCGGTAAATCAAGTCGCGCTGCTGCCATCAAATGACCAGGGATTGATTTATCACAACTACTGATTAATGTCATTCCATCAAAATGCCCAGTCTTCGCATGCATCTCAACTGCAAATGAAATCAACTCGCGGCTGGGTAGACTGTAGCTCATGCCAGGAGTACCCTGTGAAATTCCATCGCAGGTATCCGTTATATAATACTTTGCAGGAGTGCCTCCAGCTGATACTATTCCATTGATTACTTCATCTCCGAGAAGTCCGAGCCGGACGCTTCCTGGATGACTTTGACCTTCAACGGAATCCACAAGAATCCACGGTTTTTTCAAATCATCTTCTGTCCATCCACAACCTAGACGAAGGCTGTCAATTTCTGAAGCCTTTCTGCGCATTTTTTGACTAGTTAAATTAGAAGTATTCATAAGATCACTTTACGTTATTGACTAGTATGAGAATTCTTAATAGTATGGTTTTCTTTACATTAATTAACATTGTCCATTCTCCGTTGGTTTTGAAGAAAACAATTCCTTATTCACTTTTATGGCAAAGTTGGATGGATATTTTTAAACTGAAGGTGAGAATAAGCTAAGATGCAATCAATTAACCAATTGATACTCACTGCTAAAACCACGACATAACACATTTTTGGTGAACTTAATGATTATGGTATTGAAGGGGCACACTGAGACTGTTTACGACATTGCTATCAAAAATGATGGTCTTATTGCATCAGCGTCTGGTGACAAGACGGTTAGACTCTGGGATTTAAAATCAGGTAAACAATTAAAGGTACTTAAAGGCGCACATTCAAAACCAGTGTATGGAGTGGCGTTTCACCCCTTTGATGATAATCTACTTGCAACGTGTTCGATGGATAACGAGATCGCATTATGGGATATAGCTACAGAAACAAAATTAAAAACATTGAAGGGGCATACGAAATCGATTCGATCGATTAGTTTTTCTCTTGATGGAAATGTATTGATATCAGGATCAAATGATAAAACTATAGGATTATGGGATATATATTCTGGCAATCTTCTAAGAACACTAAAAGGGCATCTCGATCAAGTGTGGAGTGTTGCGATTGGCTATGATATTACCCTTGCCTCCGCTTCTAAAGATAAAACAGCACGTTTGTGGAATCTAGAAACAGGAGAACTTCTGCAGGTTTTTTCACATGCCAATTACGTTTCAGATGTAGCGTTCTCGCCACAAATTGACCTTTTAGCATCCGCATGTTTCGATAATAACATCTATTTCTGGCAAAGTGGCTCAAAATCTCCTGTCAGGCTTATAAAAGCCCATGAACAACCTGTGTTAGGCATAGCTTTTAGCCATAATGGTAAATTTGTTGCATCGAGTTCTGCAGATAATTCCATAGGTCTATGGGATGTTCGTACTGGTGAATCTATTTTACGATTAACTGGGCATTCCGAGCCAGTTAGAAAGATTTTATTCAATTTAGATGATTCATTTTTGATTTCTTGTTCAGAAGACAAAACAATTGGTATCTTTGAAATTTAGACTTTTCTTCTTTGAAAATGGAGGCAGAGTATAATTTTTTTGAATTCCCATAGAAAGAGGCAGGGTATTTACCCGCTTTTCTATGGTTCAATAGGAAACTTAGAGGAAATAAAAAATGCCTGATTAGGATATTAGAACTTATGTAATACTGGAACTGGCCCTGTGATTATAATCTTTGAACGACTGATAGTCTTATCACATTCTTCACAGAAGTATTCCTCATATATTTCTCGTCCATTGTCACCATGTAGTATTATGAAACGAGATGCACACTCTACCCCGCATTTAGGACACATTGTTCCATTCAATAGTTACCACCTCTTCAATAGTTAACATAGACTTTGTAGATTGTTATATCGAGTTACCGTAATTTACGATATCCTTTTTTTTGGCTATTTGGGCAAAAAATCGATTCAATAGGAGATTTTTTCTTTTATTCCATAGGAAAATGGGTTTAATTAAGGGTTCATTTTAAAAAATGACCCCCGTCTGGAGGAAAATTCGCCTCTTGACGAAAACCCCTTCTAATTCCAACATTCAATTTTTTGACATTTCTTGTTTACTACTTTCATTTATCACCTCTTTATTGAATGTTCAATATTTTTCACAAATATTGTTCATTTGTCTTATTAATTACCTCTAGATCGTTCATTTAATAGATCAAATTGAATACCAACATTAAATCGTTCATTTATAAATCTTTCGCTATAGAAGATGATCGAATTATATCAAAAAAGATATTTTTTTACATTTCTATTTCAAAAAGAGTTGTATATTTCACTTACGTGTTACAAATAGGCTAAAAAGTTCTAGTAGGCGATTTGGTGAACTTTGGCTAAGTTATCAAGAACAAGAAATCATCTTTTTTTTCTTTCTTATTCCCTACCAAATCACTTATTTAACTTTTCAAGCACTTCGAATAATGCTTTATTCTTCGGAATGTCGCTCATAGAATCACTGTAATAAGCATATTGAATGATTCCCTCTTTGTCGACTATAAGTAGCGCCGGCATGCGTCCTAATTTTCGAATTTTGAATTCCTGATGCAGTTTTTTGGCAACTTCCTTATTGTTATCGTAATATATCGGAAATTTTTCTTTCGCGTACTTTTGTTCCATCTTAATAGCATTTTCAAGCGTGTCTACCAAAATTGGATAAATAATCGTGTCTAATTGCTCAAATTGCTCTTTATCTTTAGCAAAACTGCGAACTTGTGCTCTGCAATATGGTCAGTTGATGCTTCTAAGTAAAGCAACGATAACATTATTCTTTTCGATGAAGTCTTTGATGTTTACGTTTTCTTCCCTTGAATTAGGCAGAGAAAATTCTTCAATTTCCTTCCCTACCATTTCAAATTTATCCTTCATTCGTCTCTCTCTCAAGTTCTCCGTCCTTTGAATTTACTTTGATTCTGTCATTACAGTGTTTTTAATCTTTATTGATGCGGTATACGGCCCTTTTGACTTAAAAATAAGAATTCTGGCGATTTGGTCAACTTTGGCTAAGTTACGAGAACAAGAAATCATCCTTCTTTTCTTTCTTATTCCCTACCAAATCAGTTACTACTGTAGATTTCTAATTGCTTCTAACAATTCCTCAATTTTAGGATTGTCCTTTCCAGAATCACCATAGTAAGCATATTGTATGATTCCTTCTTTATCTACTATGAGGACGGCTGGCATTCGTCTATATTTGTCATCTACTAATTTAACTTCCTGGCCGAGTATTGTTAGTACTTCTTTCGATTCATCATAGTACACAGGAAACTTACCTTTTGCATATTTTTGCTCCATTTCAATGGCATTTTTGAGTACATCCTCCGTAATTGCAATGATGATGGTATTTGACTGATCAATCTCATCAAAATGATTAGCTAAGCTCTGGATGTGCTTTCTTCAATGTCCTCAGGCCAGTCCTTTTTTCAATGATATGACTATGTTTTTTCGTCCAAGAACTTCTTTAATATTTACCGTTTCGCCTCTCGAATTAGGCAGGGAAAACTCCTTGATGTGTTTTCCTATCATATTAAATTTATCTTTCATAATTCAACCCGTTCTGGATTTTAATTTTAAAGAAATTGATCAAGTTTTATTTATATTCTTCGCCGATCCCTTCTGGAGGATATTTCGCTTTAACGCGTGGAATTGCGATAAATTCTCTTATTTCAAGTCCTTCTTCTGGGTCAAAAAATTTCAAACTGGTGGAGGGTTTAATGACAACTGCAGTATCTAGACCCATAGAAGTGCCGGCAGCAACAACGACTTCCTCTTGGGATTTAATTACATTCGCGTCTGCAGCCATTATTGCAACTTCTACGCACACAATTAACCCACCAGAGATTAACCTCAGCGCTTCTGTCATCATTTGTTCGAAAGTAACTCCTTTAAATGTTCCAGCGATAGCTGTACCGACTCCATAAAAAGGAATAGTACCCCTAACAACTTTAATCCCTAACTCTTCAAGCTTATCCTGTATTTCATCAGTCATGTCCATTCTTACCTTCTTTAAGCCTTTTTGTTGCCATTCTCTTAGCTGTGTTTTCAGTTCAGGAATATCACTCCAAGGACCATGTAAAGATTCTTTGACCGTCCAATATGCTCCAGGAGGAATGGTAACTGCGATAATTTCCAATTCTTTCCCCATAATCTCATGGGCTTTTAAGGCACTATTTCCACGAAGGGTGGCAACAATCACGGTCTTAATGCCGAGTTCATTACTCCTCTCTTTGATTAATTCAAGTGTTCTTAAAGTGTTACCTGGACCGGGTCTTTCAAAGTATTCTATCCACTTTCGCATTTGTCTCCCCTAATTTCCTATATTGCAGAGAAGGTAAACTAATTATATTCGTTCACAAGATCTTACTTTTATAATTAATCGATATTAACTTGGAGGCTAAACTTGTGAAAATCGGAATATTGGGCACAGGTAATGTAGGACGTGCTTTGGCGAAACCATGGGCAGAAAAAGGTCATGAAATAGTATTTGGTTCTCGTGATCCTAATAAAGCGCTAGAAATTGCGGAATCCATGGGAAAAAACGTATGTAGCTCAACATATGAAGAAGCAGCGCAGTGGGCCGAAGTTGTCGTTCTTGCAGTCCCTTATACAGCGGCTCTGGATGTGCTTCGGGATGCAGGTGATTTAACTGGGAAGATCTTGGTAGATTGTACTAATCCTATTGCTCCAGGTTTGAGTGGTCTTTTGATAGGACTTACCACTTCAGCTGCAGAAGAAATTGCTAAAATGACATCTGCAAAAGTGGTAAAGGCATTCAATACTATGGGAGTTGGCGTCATGGCAAATGTGCAGTTTGGATCTGAAACAGCTAGTAATTTCATCTGTGGTGATGACGAGGCAAAATCTGTCGTTAGGAGCCTGGGAGAGGATATAGGCTTTGATGTTATTGATATCGGTCCGCTCTCAAATGCTCGACTGCTCGAACCATTAGCCATGCTGTGGATTTACCTAGCGTTTAAGCATGGAATGGGGACGGACATTGCGTTCAAACTGCTTCGACGTTGAATAAAATCCAAAAGATGAAATCTCTTAATTAAATCCCATTTTTTTCATTTCCTATTTTTTATCACACATAGATTTTGTGGTATTACGCTTCTTCTTATTTAAGAAACTTTCATTTCTAGTTTTAAACACATTACACTCATAATTTAAACTAAACTTAAAGTAAAACAATGGACAGCTACCCCAATAATATCATAACTTATATCTAAAAACACAAGAAAAGTAAAAAGGATTAGAAGTTTTTTGTCGGATTGATTTTGAATGAAAGTAGCATCAGTTGTTTTGCAAAGTAATCCAGTAATTTGTAATATTTGCGGAAAGCAATGCAAAAATGAAAGAGGATTGAGCATTCATACTGGACACATGCATAATGGAAAAGGGAATGGCCATAATCATCATTTCAACGGTGCCGGTTTGATGAATAATGAAATTCTGGCAGAACTTTACTCACTTCGCCAAATGATCATCGACCTGTCATATAAAATAGACAATAACGGACACTCAATAAACTATGAACAACACCACGATACTTTACCAAAAATACAGAGCTCTCCAAAGGGAGATTCAATTCTTGCTCAACAGCACCTTAAAAATTATCTGGGTTACGGAGGCGATCATTTGACTTTAATGGACGAATTAAGATCAGCATTAAAAGAACGGACACTCATATCTGTCTAATAGTACAAAGGTAATTTGACCATCTTTCACAGTCTTGTTTTAAAGAAATGAACTTAAATTTAAAACCAGAAAGAGAGTATTTTTTCTATATTCAATTAAGAATGAAAATTTGATTATCAACTTAAAGGTAATAATTTTCGCGAGGTTTTGATTTTTAAGCTCTAAGGAGGACTGATTGCTATTTCGTTTGAAAGCCCCATTGTAATCACTAATGGCACGCTAATTGATGGAACAGGTAAATCACCTATCGAGAACAGCGTTGTTGTCACTTTTGGATCCAAAATCCTTGATGTTGGATCTGCCAATGAAATAAATGTTCCAAAGGATGCTAAAGTTATTGATGCCAATGGCAAGACTGTAATACCTTGTTTTATTGATTCCCATTCGCATTTCTTTTTAATGGGACTAAAGGTGCTCACTGAACTTGATCTGTCAATGACTAAGTCTATCTCTGAGGTCATGGAGAAGGTCAAAACAAAGGTAAATGAGTTGCCTGATGGAACCTGGCTCAAAGGTCATGGTTGGGATGAAAGTAACTGGACCGAGAAAAGATATCCCACAAAGAAGGATATGGATCCAGTATCTCCTAATCATCCAGTTGTTCTTACACCATATTACTGGCATATGGTTACAGTGAATAGCCGTGCTCTCGAACTAGCTAAGATTAATAAACAAACTCCAGATCCTCCTGGAGGAAAGATTGAGAGAGATCTGACAGGTGAAGCCTCTGGAGTGTTGAAAGAGGAAGCAATGAAGTTAATCGATAAAGCACAACCGCCATTAACTGAAACACTAGCAATGAAGGCTATAGAGAAGGCATGTGAGATCGTGTTACAATGGGGCTGCGCGAGTATTCACGAGTTAGCCTCAACTTCAAGTGATTTAAACACCTATCAAAAAGCTTTTGAAAAAGACCTTCTAAAGGTACGCTCATATGTCTTACCGGCGACACGGTATATTGAGAATCTGTTAGATGGACTGGATACTCTCGGTATCAGAACTGGCTTTGGTAATGAATTTGTCAAACTAGGCTCTGTGAAAATCTGGTTTGACGGCGCAATGGGATCACATACAGCTGTATTTTCTGAACCCTATGCCGATGATCCGACAACAAGTGGATTATATACGATTTCTCCTGAGCAACTCAACTTAACTGTAGCAAGGGCACATAAAATAGGAATGCAAGTTGCTATTCATGCCATTGGCGATAAGGCAATCGAGGAGGCTCTTGATGCTATAGAAATAGCGGTTAAGGATGAACCAAGAAAAGATCATCGTCACAGGATCGAACACTGTGAAGTCATCAACGAAGATCAAATACGAAGGATGAAGCGGCTAGGAGTCATTGCTGCAGTACAGCCCAATTTCGTTGGAGAGTGGGAACATCCTGGAGGAATGTATGAGCAACGATTAGGTTTAGAACGCCTGAAACTCTGCAATCCGTTTAGGAATCTAATCGATGAGGGGATTACTGTTACATTTGGAACTGACTGTGGCTATTGTCCACCCTTTCCCTTTAATCCTTTGTATGGTCTATGGTCCGCTATATGCCATCCTATAGAGGCGCATCGCATCACATTAGAGGAAGCTGTGAAATGTTATACGCTTAATGGTGCATACGCTTCCTTTGAGGAAAAAATAAAGGGATCAATTGAACCAGGAAAACTTGCCGATATAGCGATTCTATCGGAGGACTTGACCGCAATAGATGCAGAAAGAATCAAAGATGTAAAGGCAGATCTGACGATGGTAGGTGGAAAGATTCAATGGCAAGCGTAAATTAATCGGTCTAGTGTAGATAAAAACTGTGTTCACAATGTGACTAGTTCTGTTAAAATTTTGCGCGTGAATTTCAATAACGCTCTTCATCGCTGGTCATCTTGCTCGCTAACGATGCGGACGGGCTTGATTGATAATATTTGGACTGTTAAACGGTTACAGATCGCGATTATTGCTTCTATCATCATCAAATCAAAAGGACTACCCAAAAGTTTACAGACACGAATAGATATATTTCCGGATATATTTGTATGTTTCTGAGTGATAATATATTTTTCAAAATCATCGAACTATAAGAGGGGTCTGGGAAATTGCAAATATTTCAGAAAGAAGTGAGCTTATTTATCTTAGCTTTCCTTCCCTTCCCCCCTTCTTTCTTTGAAAATTGTAATTAGTTCGCTTAATTGGAATAATTGGAATGCATTTAAAGGAGTGAAGGAAATGTCTGAAAGACCAAAGGGTTTACGTCTTGTTAGTACCATACAATTCATTGGAGGAATCGCTGTTGCTGCTAGTTCTTCATTAGCCTTCTTCCTCGCAATATATTTGACACGCCGAATGATGTCAGATGTTTATTGGTCCGATTATGACCTTATAGTAACGCCTAGATTTATACGATTTGCAACGATGTTCGGAATTACGCTACTTATTGTAGGCATTCTAGGGTGTATTACGGCATATGGACTTTGGAAACTCAAGCCTTGGGGCTTTTTTGGGTCAATAACTGCAAACGGTCTTATAATACCTGTATTTCTTTGGATAGGAGACCATTTGTTTGTAGAGTGGTTTGTTGGTTCGCCACTCCGGCCTTTTATTTGGATTATGATAGCTTCTTTACTCTGGATTCCGATAGTCTTTTTGGTATATCTATTCTTCATCAGAGAACATTTCAAGTAATAACATAACTTTACCAACTGTTCTGGAGTTTATCTAAACAGACTAGGAGGGAAAATAGATGGTGAGAAAAAAAGCAAAAGTTCTCATAAGTTTCATTAGTGCACTCATAGTTTTTCTCTTAGCTAGTACCGCAACAACAACAGTTGCGGCTGGAGACTGGGGGAATTTAAAGGTTCGCGACGAAATAGAATGGAAAATAGTGCCAGATCCAGTAGACTTCCCTGACTTAGCAGTATATGTGGAATTAAAGATTACGGGTTTTAGGGAGGCAGACATGGCGTATAGATATAGTATGACTGCAGTTAATGATTCGTCCACCGATGTTATTCATACTGATGCTCAAGGCACGGCCGACGAGGAAGCATGGTATGTATTTTCACAGAGTTACCTGCAAAAAATGAAAGCGTATGCAGAAGATGATCCGAATATGACATGGACAGAGACCGATTTTAATTGGAAGGGAACTAATTACAAGGCATACTACTTGAAACGAATTGATGATGGGGGTATCTTTGAAGGTTGGATGGATCAGGGCACGGGAATCTCCTTTGAAATATGGTGGACTATTGGCGGAACAACTTATACATATGTTGAACTGGAGAGGACAACCGCCAATCTAACTGAAACTGAGGGATTGTGTCTAGGTACAATCCTTATTGCTTTCGTTTCTGTTTCAACACTTGTCTCTTATAGCATTGCACGATATAAGAAAAAGAAAAGGACCTAAGTCCACATTTCTTTTTTTCATCCATTTTAGTTACTCTAGGTATGGATACTGTCCTTGTTTAATCCAATTCTTCTATTCTAATAATCTCACTGTTGAGGTTGTTGTTGAGGTTTGGTCTAAATGAAGCTGTTTCCAAAGACGGTACAAAAAGAGAGGAAGTCATTAAAATAACGGAGGTGATCAGTTGAGGAAAATAGTTCAAACAATGTTATTAGTAATGTTACTTGCCACAGGCTTTTATTTAATTCCTCCTGTAAGTGCGTCCACAAGTGAAATAGGATTCAATTATACGTGGGAGGAAGAAACTGGCACTGAAATACACTTTAACTTTGTGTTTGATGTAACAACGACAAGCCCATCACTGCTGTTTGGTGGGACTGAACGCTTCCACATTGACCTTCAACCATCTCGTACAGAACTTAGTCTTGAGTTGGTAATGAATGGATACGGATTCTGGGACGTAACCTTTGAGAGCGAAGCACCAATAGGAGAAGAGACATTTAGAATTGAAACACCAAGTTTGAGAGATCAATACGGAATAGAAGCGTTTTTGATTGGTGTTGATGGTACTCCTTATGTAAGTTATTCAGATGATGGGAGGCTTAGTGCAAGTGGAACATTAAGTTGGAATGATGCTGGTAGCAAATCATTCAGTGTAACCGCTCCATCAGGTATTGGTGATGGAGATATAAGAGCAACATGGCAATATGAATGGAAGGTTCGCTTTGGTTTGGATCTTGTAGGAATTGGAGACCTTTTCAACGAGTGGAATGAAATGGGTGATTTAAAAAGTCCACGAATGCAAAACTATCATCTATATTACGGATTTGGCTGGCTTGTTGTTGTTCTTGTAATTATTGTGGCTATTCCAGTAGCACTGGTTATTAGAAGAAAGAGAAAACTCAAGCCAGAACTTGAAGCAGAACCAGAACCTTCAGAAATGTATTGCAGGTCTTGTGGAAAGCCTATTTCAACGACAAGTGAATATTGTAACTTCTGTGGGACAAAGGTTGAATAAAAGGAGCAGAATTATGAACTGCTGAAGTTTAAGCCGACTCTTAGGCTCTAAAAATAGAAAAAGGACGGAAAATGAGAATCCTAATAGTGGACTCCCTAGAAGTTATGAGGGATTAGGATTTAAAAATGAATCAAAGCTCTATGGCTCGTTAGATGGATCCCGGCCTGTATGTAAGTTTCACTTTCGTGTTAATACTTATTTCTGTCATTTTGTATACTTCAACACGCATCTAAGTTGATATTACTCTTTTATCATTCATTTCTTTTCAAATGAAGTTATCTAGTTTTTTAAATTAAATTAGATAAAAAATAAATTCTATATTGGCAAGCACAAAACTGATTCTCTATCCAAGCATGTACAAGCCTGCAAATGGTCGATGAGATACTGGTTTCACCACAATGAATTCCCCGTCTAATAGTTTTTCCAATGGTATACCAAACAAAGTTGAAAACTTCTGTAGAGTAGATTCTACTTTTTTCATATCTTGTTCTTTTGCCACATGCATTTTTGTTCCAACACCGAGTTGGTCTTCAGTTACTTTTCCTCGAATGAAGATTTTTCCGCCATGCATTCCCGTACCTACCCATTCACCCACTGGTGATCCATTTTTGCGGTTCATTCCTAGGACTATAATTGTCCCACCTGCCATATATTCGCCACAGAAATCGCCAACGGATCCTCCTATGATGATTACTGGTTTCTTGTTGTGATATTCTTTCATATGGATGCCTATTCTATATCCTCCATTACCTTGAGCTAATATTTCTCCTCCACGCATTCCATAGCCCGCAATGTCTCCAATATTGCCATGAATGATGATTTCGCCAGCATCCATAGTATTTCCTACGCCGTCTTGAGTGTTCCCAAAGATTTCTATCGTTGGACCTCGCATAAAGGCGGCAAGATCCTGTCCTGGAGTCCCAAAGACATCTATTTTTAATTTAACGTCCTTTAATCCCGTACCGATATATCTCTGGCCGTTTACGTTTTCAAGTTTAAGATAGTCAACTTTATCGATCGTGGCAGCATGATATACTAATTCATTTAATTCTCGAAATGTTAATGACTCCGCATCAATAACACTTTCTTCTTTCTCCATATTATTACGCTCCAGCTGGTTTTACTCCGAGTACATCGAGGGTAGGCTGTGTCAATTCAATCGCTCTTAAACGATCTCGATTGCTCCTTAGACTTTCGATGGAATTTAATCCGAGTGCTCCTAGTATCTCCTTTAGTTCATCATTCCATGCTCTAATTAGATTTGCAACTCTTTGCGCCGCTTCTTGAACTTTTAACCTCCTAGTCAAATCAGGACGTGTAGTTGCAATACCCCATGGACATATCCCTCTATAGCACTGTTGACATACACGGCAACCCATAGCTATTAACACCGGAGTTCCAATTTGTATTGCATCCGCACCCAGCGCAATTGCCTTGGCAACTTCAGCAGCAGATCTAATTGAACCCATTGCGATGATTGAACCCCAATGCCTTATGCCTTCATCCCTCAATCTCTGATCTACTGAAGCAATGGCAGCCTCGATTGGTATACCCAAGTGGTCCCGTATCGCCGTAGGTGCTGCTCCTGTGCCTCCGGTTAATCCATCAAGAAGTATCCCGTCTGCTCCTGCACGCAAGATACCGCTTGAAATCGCTGCGGAATTATGAACCGCGGCAATTTTTACAAAGACAGGTTTCTTGTAGCGCGTAGCTTCCTTTAACGCATAAATGAGCTGTGATAAATCCTCTATTGAGTAAATGTCGTGATGTGGTGCAGGGCTGAGGGCGTCTGAACCTTTTGGAATCATTCTCGTTTGAGATATCGCCTGGCTAACCTTTTCGCCTGGCAAATGGCCACCTATACCGGGCTTTGCACCTTGGCCAATTTTTATCGTCATTGATGCTGCGACATCTAGGTAATCTGCATGAACACCAAATCGTCCACTTGCCACTTCAACATCAATATAATCGCCGTATTCGTATAACTCGACGGGAAGCCCTCCTTCTCCTGAGCCAAATATAGTGCCTACCTCCTTCGCTGCCATCGCCAGTGCTTTAAATGCGTTGAAAGAAAGTGCACCATAACTCATATGACTGATCATAATCGGTGTTTCAAGTTCCAGTTGAGGTGAAACGCTCGTCTTTAATTCTACATTATTGTCAATGTCATTAAATTCGAGTTTTTCAGGTTTTTTGCCAAGAAATGTTTTAATTTCAATGGGCTCCCGCAAAGGGTCGATTGATGGGTTAGTTACTTGGCAAGCATCTATTACTAAACGATCAAACAGTCGAGGGTAGGGAAGGGGTGTGCCAACTCCCGCAATTAACGCAGAACCCGTATTGGCCTGCATCCATATGGCACGCTTAGTATCATCATTATATACGTAATGATAAGGAAGAGTTCCTGGATGCTTTTCAATGGTTATAGCCTGTTGTGGACACATAATGGCGCATCTTTGGCACGCAACACAATTCTCATCTATCGGTTTAGGTCTATCTGTATATGTCATGGCATCAAACGTGCAGTTAATCATGCATCGTTTGCAATGTTTGCACTTTTCATAATCTACAGTTATTTTATACTCTGGTAATACACCCGCCATCACTATCACGTCTTTTGAGTAATTGACATTTCAATGCCTCTATGTCGTTCAATGGCTTCTTCTTCTAGTTTGGCAATTATTGGATGCCCCGCTTTTGGCGCCCATACGTCTTCTGGGTTCTTTTCTATAGAACGTATCGCCTGTTCTTCACTTGACATGTAAACTTTGTCTTCTTTTACTCCAACAATGAGCGGACGAAGTTTTATTCTATCATTCAGGCCTAATAGGGTCGTATTGTTCGCTACCAATATGCTAAAAGGCCCATTAAGTAATGCAGAAGCGTAAGTAATGCGAATTGATTTTAAAATTAGCTTCTTTTGTAATGAAGGTTCCCGTTCTATCTGTGACCAGAATCTAGGAGCAAGTGCTTCACAAGCTAACGCAAGAGGCAGCTTATGGCGTCTAACTAGCAGGTCAAAGAGATATGCGACGACTTCTGTATCTGTTAGGAGAGTGCACTTATATCCATACATTTCTAGGTATCGCTTGTTGGTTCCATAAGATGAAATCTCGCCGTTGTGAATCACAGACCAATCCAGTATGTTGAAGGGATGTGCACCGCCCCACCAACCAGGCGTATTCGTTGGAAATCGCGTATGTGCTAACCAGAGGTATCCTTTGTATTCTTCTAGTCTATAAAATGCTGCGACCTCATCTGGATGTCCAACAGCTTTAAACACACCCATGTTTTTTCCGCTTGACAAAACGAATGCATCGCCGATATTTTCATTGATATGCATCACTAATCTTATTATGTAATTATCTTCCTCTGTCTTCTGCATGTTCTTATCAGGGGTTTCTAGAAAAAACCTCCAGAGGATGGGAGGGTTAGTTATTTCGCTCACTTTATTAATGGGGATCTTTTCGTCAGCAACGATTGTTGCATTCTTTGCAAGATAACTTTCAACATTCGTCAGGGCCGTTTCATCTTTTGTCATTACCTGCACAGCATATTTATCAGAATACTTTGGAAAGATTCCATATACTGCAAATCCAGCACCTAAACCATTACCGCGAACTTTCATTGAATTAATCATTTTAATTGGATATTTGCCTTCGATCAGTTTTCCTTCTTTGCTTAAGATCCCTGCAAGTCCGCAGCCATCTATAATTTTATCATCATGATATTGGACCATCATCTTCACAATCCAATTTCTTTTTTAAAAGTTTTAGTTTTATTTTTTTCAATTCAGGAAGATCTAATTCTTCTCTAAAAACACTTGAGTCGGGTAATCCTCGTCCAGAGGCTAATAACATGTTTTTCTTTTTATTTATGAAATCTGGGATTTTTCCTCTCTTAGAAGCCATATTTTTTAATTGAGTGAAGAAATCTGTCAACCCAAAACACTGTGGGCATAATTCGTAGCAGGTGTGACATGCAATACAATTCCAAAACTCTCCTGCATCGATAACACTTTCTAAATTTCCATTTAACACGTCCTGGACTATCTTATGAGGCTCAAAGTCCTCTACTTCCGCAACTGGGCAATCTTCTTCACAAGCACCGCATGAAGCACATATTCGTAGAGATTCATAGTCAAAATGACGTTTTATTTCATCAAGAGCAATCTGTTTCATGCGCAATTTTTGAAATACACTATCAGTTGGAATAACATGATACGGAAAACTAATTTCTACAACATCCTCCATGCCAAGTGCAATTCCAAGAAGTTCCAAGAAGTAGAATGTAGGGATCTCAAAATTGGTTTCATCAATTCTATTTACCTGAAACTGTGCTAAATCATATTGACTAAAACAATATGGACAAACAACCGCAATACCATCTGTGCCCCGATGTTGGAGCGATTCAAGTTTTAATCTTACAAGATCGTAGGCTGCCTGTTCAGAAGTCGAAGAGAGACTTCCTCCACAGCATAACATTTTTTCAGGATAATTTAATGGTGTTGCACCTATTGCTTCTATCAACCTATCAAAGACACTAGGATCAATAGGATCGTCAAACAGAATCTTATCGCTTGGTCTCAGAAGGTGACAGCCTGGATGCGTTGCAATTGTTACTCCAGTTAATGGGCGGGTTATGTGCTCTTCAATTTCTATTGGACCAATATCGAATGCCAAAACTTCTAAAATATCTTTTACGTGAACAGAGCCATTATAGTGTAATCCTTCTTCTTCAGCAAGTAGTTTATTAATTTCGTTTCTAAGGGCGCTATTTTCCTTAAGTTCCATATTTACGTTTTTTAACGTGCCATAGCACCCATTACAAAAGGAGATAATGTCAAGACCTCTTTCTTCGGCAATCGCGAGGTTTCTGGCAGCGATGGCGTACCAAGTCCTTTCATCATATCCTCTTATGCTAAGGGGATCAGGACAGCAACTGAAGTCATCTAAGTCAATAATATCGACTCCTAATTTCTCAAGGACGCGTTTCGCTAATATTTCGATGTAGGGATATTTATTTTGGATCAAACAACCGTAAAACGCAGCATATTGTTTGTCTTTTTTCATGTGAGCATGATCTCCTGTTTACATCTGACAACATATTTACATATATCAAGGTATTAGACAAAGTGTTAATAAATCTTGTTATTTTGACTATTTGTACTGAGTAGGGCTATTTATACTGAACGTTTGATGATTTTGGAACGTATTTGTTGAACATTTTGATATTCAACACTACGGGGTCTTTTTAAATAATTAATCAAAATGTCATAAATATACGTAAAGTCCATTTTTAGATAACAGATAATTATATATACTATAAGTCTAATATTATACTCAAAGTACAAAAAATAGGAAGTGTGAATATGCATCCGGCAATAATTGGTATAATGTATGTCATAGCGTTCTCGGTTTTATCCGTAGTTATTATGGTTAAAACAAAGTTCAACAACTTGTTGCGAATTGGGCTTTTAATTGCAGCATTGCTTGCGTTTTATGTGCTTCCAACTGGACATTTGATCGGCTTAATGCCTAAATTGGGTTCTAACGGTGTAATGGCTGAAACAGGAGACGTTGGATCAGGTATCGTTACAGCGTATTCTTTCCCTTTAGCATTGTTAGCACTCATTGTAACACTTGGTCTTACCTTCTTTGTAGGACGTGCATTATGTAGTTATGGATGTCCTGTCGGTGTAGTTCAAGAACTCCTCTATGAAGCCCCAACTGGCAAAAATGGCGGAAACAAACTGACCTTGCCTACAAAAATCAGTTATTTCATAAGATTGGGAGTACTAGGTCTGATAGTTGTCCTAGTTCTTGTCTTTGGTCTTGGACTTATTCAAATAGCAGCACTGTCTCCATTGGTAATTCCTGTGGCGTTCATTATAGGTGTTTGTATTATAGCATCAATTTTCGTATATAGACCCTTTTGCAGGCTTTTCTGTCCCTATGGTGCCTTGGCAGCATTAGTGGCGAAATTCTCCAAAGTCAAACCAGGGAAGGGAGATTCATGTACGGAGTGCGGACTTTGTGATATGAACTGCCCAACAGGAGAATTAAACGAAAAGTATGGTGAATGTTATCTCTGTGGACGATGTGTTCGAACATGCAATGTAGATGCTGTAAAATTCTGCTGAGAGTAGATGATTTTGCTATCTACGGATAGCATTTTTTTTAAATTTGAAAGAATTTCGTTATTAGGTAATTGAAGGTGTAAAAAATGACAGGGTCAAATGATAGAAATGCTGAAACAAAAACAGGTGCGAAATTAACGAGGAAAGAACGTAAAAAAACGTTTCAAAAACAACATGATCTTGATGCGGCAACGGAACTGTTCAAAAAAGCCCCCTATGATGATGTAACGATGGATGATATAGCAGAACAAACGCTGTTAAGCAGAGCTACATTGTACAAATATTTTGGTGGTAAAGAAGGCATCTACTTCGAAATCGGTATTCAAGGTTTTAGAATTATTTCCAAAAAGCAAGAAGCACTAATCAAATCTGAATCTTCTTCAGGACTCGATAAAATCTTAAAATTAAGCGAAACTATCCTTAGATATTTGTTTGAAAATCCATTAAGTCATGAAATCATGCGCCATTACCTTGTTACGGAAAATAAAGCAGAAATTACCACTGATAAGATCCTGAGGAAAATGAAATTAGGGGAAGATGTGGAGAATCCTTCTGATAGAATACGAGCAAGGTTTTTACAAGAAATCCGCAAATTCGAGAAACCCTGGGCAATCGCAGTGGAACAGGGTTTCAAAGATGGATCAATCCACCAGGATATGAATCCCGATCATTTAGTGCATTTCCTTTTTATGATCATTTCTGGGATTGTTGATCGTGCCAACTTGGAAAGAGTAATGATGCAAAAGGTGAACTTATCCGTCGAAGACATCATAAAGAGGACTATTGATCTGATCCGGAAAGATTTGGGAAGTGACTGAACTCTTACGAATCATTAATTTGAAATATACAAAAAATTTGGCAGGAGGTGAAAAAAATTAGTTCAAGACATGATAAACACGAACATCTCGTAGGCGAAGAAATGCCTTATTCACATCTGCTGCAATTAAGTTCTGCAGTAGTGTTTCTACTAGTCTGGTCATTAGATTCTTTTATTTTCAAATTCTCTGTTTGGTTTGCAAATTTTGTGCCATGGGTGTTTCGATTAATTCTGGCTCTATGTGTGATCATACTTGGAATTATGCTAGCGCGTTCAGCGGAAAAGGCGTTATTTCAAGAAGAACTTGAGTCACCTAAAGTGGATGTAATTGATACAGGGATACTTGGTCATGTGAGGCATCCTTTATACCTTGGAGTGCTATTAGTCTATATTGGATTCATTCTGGGAACATTTTCGTTGATTTCAGTTGCAGTTTTCGTATTAGTTGCATTAATTCATAATAAATTGGCAAATTATGAAGAACAGGATCTTGAGCGGATATTCGGTGAAGAGTATTTAGAATATAAGAGCAGGGTGCCAAAATGGATTCCACGCTTATCATCGGCCACTATCTGATCCTAAACTGTGAAGAAACAGTATTAATCCTTTTTAACCTTTTTTTGACAGTATTTTACAATCTCCTGTGCACTCTTCCCTACTAACTGCTGTTCATCAGCCTTTATCGGATTATAAAGAAGGTTTAGACCCTTGAGGTTAGTGAGGTGCTCCAATCCCTTAAGCTCTTTTATCCGGTTTGACCAAAAGGAGAGTTCTCTGAGTTCGGTAAGGTTTTCCAATCCTCTTATCTCTTCTATTTGATTCTCACTAAGACCTAGATGTTGGAGGTTAGTGAAGTTCTCCAATCCCTCAAGCTCTTCTATTCGATTATGACAGAGATAGAGTCCTTGGAGGTTAGTGAGGCTCTCCAATCCCTTGAGGTTTTCTATTTTATTATCCATAAGGTTCAATTTTTTTAGGTTAATGAGAGATCCCAATCCTTTGATCTCTCTTATTCGATTATATTGGAGGTTGAGTTCTTTGAGATTTTTGAGATTCTCCAACCCTTCAATCTCAGTGATATCTTTAATCCCAATATTGCTAAGATCAAGTGTGCCGTTCTTGACATGATATTTCCTTCCTTTAACCGTCACAAAATCTGAATCTGGACTCATACACGGCACCACTTTCTTTTGTTGAAAGAGTTTATCCTCCTCTGAATTACGCGTGACTTTCATCTTGCATATTATAAATCTGATCCTAATAAGTTTTTTAAATCCTTAAATATATAGTATTATTGTCTACTTTGCCACATCTGGCAATAGATGACACGATCTAGTGTCATATTTGGCAACCAAGTAGAGCAATTCAGCAAGCAATAGAAAATCTAATTGCCACATATGAAATAGGTCACATGATCTATATCACATCTGGCAAACAGACAACACAAATCTAGTTGCCGTACCTAGCACAGGTAGAACTATTCAGCAGTTAACAAAAGATCTATTTGCCAAATTTGACAAATAGGTCAACACGATCTAGTTGTCATATCTGGCAAACCAGAAACACCCAATCTAGTGATTAAAACAGGATTTGTTGTCACATCTGGCATATAGGTGACATAACCTAATTGCCATATCTGACAACCAAGTAGAGCAATCCGACAGTTAACAAACAATCTAATTGCCACATTTGGCGAAGTAGACATCTTAAAATAGAATATAAACGAGGTGAAAAGATGTCTGCGATGATTCACCAAATTCCTATGCAGATCAAAATCCATGATCAGATTGTGGGAAATGGTGCGCATTATTGGGATACTCCTGCCAAGTGTGTTAATTTTGCTGCTTCACTGCAGAGGAGTGATATTACAAAAGATTTAATGTATAACGTTAATAAATCCACAGAATATCCTTTTCGTAGAAAGGTAAACATAAGAAGAATAGACTTGGAGTACTGCCAAAAAGGTGTAGTAGAAGGACGAACTATCACCTACAAACCAGCACACAGTATAAAATTCATAGACCCTAACACTACAAGTAATGAAGGATTCCTAAATGAACTCAGAAATTCTTCTTTTGCTGTTGATATTCCTCTTTGGTTCGCTAAAAAATCTGGTGACCTTGATTTAATGCCTTTAGGACATGCTTTAAAGAAATGGAATATGCAAATGATCTATCAGTATAAAGGGTGCAATCTTAATTGTCGGTATTGTTACGTTAGTGATATTGACAACTCCGCCACAAAAGGGTGTTGTTCTAATATAACTCCGCGAGATATATTCGATTCTTACAGATTTTATAATGAACAGGGAAAAGTACAAGGCATTCGCTGTAGTGGAGGTGAACCAAGTCTATATTTGGATCACATACACAAAGTTATTAGAGTTTTCAAGGAAGAAAACAAGCCTGTTCTTATCCAACTTGATACCAATGGTTCAACATTTTCTTATATTGAACACATGCTAAAACATGACCCCAATTGGGATGATGTCATGATTCAAGACCTTGCCGAACACACGATGGTATTTTTTGCATTTAAAGGAACCGATGATAAAACAATTCAGGAGATAACAAAATCAAAACTTACTTTAGATGATCAGTTTAATACTCTAAGATTTTACGTATCTAATGATTTCGATGTGTACTTAAACCTATATAGTTCCAACCCTGTAACATTACCTTCTTTTATCGGACGGCTTGACGAAGAGTATGGTTCTAACGCTATAAGAAAATTGCGTTGCCTTCCGCTAGAACTTTATTCTCCAACAAAACAAAGACTTGAGAGAGACGCTAAACATAAAGACATGTTTTTCAGGCGGCATCCTGAGCAATATGCAACAGGTATCGGCATGAAGTGGATGCTAGATTTCCAAGCAAGTGCTAGATACTTGAAAAGAATATGCAGAGAAGAATATGGGTTCAAATACCCTGAAGTTATGCGCTGTAACTATAAAATAGGGGATAGGTGATCGTAAATGCATGTAGAATCACTTGGTGGTCTAACTGCTCTTCTACCCTCACTCGCAACATTCGTAATCAAAAAGGGAAAAATTGGAAATAGAGAAGAACTATCAGAGAAGGAACGACGAATTTCTACATTTTTGGATCGATATAATGAAGTTACACCACAAGATATTCTTAAGCGCGAAGAACATGCAGAATTCGGAATTAGACACGTCCCTGCCGAGCACATCCAATTCATGGTTGACAATGCGTTTAGTTCCGCAATTGAACAGCTGTATAAGAATGAAATAATTGCTTCGGATTCTGAAAATTTCGGATCCAAACTAAAAGAATTTCGGGGAATTGCTCAAAAATTAGAATACTTACGATTTTTGCCTCGCTTAGACATGAACGTTCTGAAAGAGGAAGGTCGATTAATTGAATTAAGAGATAAGTCGTTAGATGAACTCACGCAGTTTAAGTTAATGTATGAGGGCCCCTTATTCACGTTAGCAAATATACTTGAGTCAGTATCAAATCATACTTGCTGGATGCATCTCTTTAAGCTCATTCCCTATTTGATTCGCAAAGAAGTTTCTATCAAAGAAATGATTGAAATGACTCATAAGGTAACTGATATGTCGATAGATGCACAACCTATAGTTACTCCCGCTGAGAAACTCAAGTCGATCTCCGACACTCTTGAAACGCTTTATCAGGGATTTAAAGAAGAAATATTTGAATCTGATGCTCCTAAGATAAATGTACTCGAATTGATTCAAGAGATCCTATCCACGCTTGACAAACAAATGGATAATCCAACAGATTATTTAGAGGTGAACGAAGTCTTGGGGAAAGGGGGCTTCAGGCACTCATCGCGCTTCAAAAAACTGAATAGTCCTACATACTTGGTTCAAAACACACAGGCTGCAAAAGGAGTTTTCTTTTCTCAATAGGCTTCTTTTATTCTAAGAATATTGTGGATGTTTGATACGAATGGAGGAAAAAATTGAATGAAGGTCGCAATAATTGATGGAACAGATATACGAGGAGTAGGTTTAGCTTTACGCTGGGCAAAAAACAGTGATATAAATCTCCTTATCGGATCCAAAGATGAAAATGCTGCAATTAAGGTCGCAGCAGAAATTCGAAAAACTACAGGTGCGTCCCAAGATCGTGTTACTGCCATGTCAATTATTGACGCTGCAAAAAATGCAAATATAGTTGTTTTAACAGTCCCATTTCGAGAACAAATTTCTACACTCGAAGAAGTAAAAGACTATCTAAAGAAGAATACCCTACTGATAGATACAACGCTCCCAATAGAAGTGGATGATGACGGTGAACCGGTTTTTGTGCAAGTTGAGGCAGGTTCTTGTGCCCAACAGGCAAATCAGATAGTGGGAGATAGCGTAAAAGTTGTTTCCGCCTTTAAACCTCTTGGAGCTGAGTGTCTCTCCAATCTGGATGAAGAATTAACATGTGATGTTATTGTTTGTAGTGATCATGACGACGCGAGAAAAATTGGAGTACATCTAGTAGAGAAACTCTCATCAACACTAAAGATTACAGAAGGTCCTCTTTCTTTTGACCATCTCTCAGAAAAACTGGTTGCCACGCTGATCAACTGGAATAAAAAGTGGGGGCAGTTATGCAACGTCATACGAGTTCCAATGGAAGGCGTTGAAGGATCGATGTGTAGTTGTTTGAATCCCTTCCTTAAGTTGTGTCCGAATAGAGGCATAAAATGTCTGTCTATATGAAAAAATAACGATAATTTGTGTTTGAGGCAGAAGATTGTATGAATGATCATTTATCACAATTAGAAGATCGATTTCTGGTCCTTTTATATAAAAACGCAGGTATTTTTCCGCTTTATGAACGAATGGACTTTGGCAAGACGGAGCTTTCGCTAGGTAAATTGATTTTCTGGTACGCTGGAAAACTTGAAATCGGAACAAAAACTCTTCTAAGGACATTGAAGAGTCTTGAAGAAAGAGGAATCATTGAAAGGAAGGACTGTGCAAGAAAACGTTCTTTATTAATGAGATACATCCTCACAAAAAAGGGAAGGGAACTGGCAATTCAATTTATGACAAGATTAGAAGCAGCATGCTCCAAAGCGTCAGAATGCTATATCAAAGTATTAACAAAGACAGAGAGCAGTGAAGGTGCAGAACAGCCACTTTTTGCGATAAAAAAGGGACATATATTAGCAATCGAGAACGTTACAGTAAAGAAAGAATTCACAGGGGGCACAGAGTTCGTTATTACATTTGGAGACACGCTTGTAGTTACAGTTAGAACGAAACATGCAGCGCATGAGGTTTTCATAAAAGGACTTACTTACGACGCTAAGTCTTTTGAGAAGGCAAAACGATATGCACTTGTCATTTTACGGCAGAGACGCAATTCCAAAAGAAATCAAATATCTTCTAAATTTGTTCCTCTCACTCCCATCTCAGGGGACTATCTTTCAAGAAAGCTACCTTTACGGCAAAAAACTAAAAAACTTCTCGAAGAATGGAAGCGACATACGATTCCTTTCTAGCGCACATTACTTAAGATGTTGTATTGAAAAAAAGGATAAATGACAACATGTTCTATTGAGCCCGTGGGTATGAACCTAGGATATACAGGAACGACGTCAGTTCTTTGAGTTCCTCAAGAGCATCACTAAATTTTTTATCCTCAATGTGTCCTCCAAAATCCAGAAAGAAGATATAGTCACCAAATTTCTTTTTTGAAGGGCGTGATTCGATTTTTGTCAAATCTATATTCCTTTCCGCAAAGGGACGAAGCGTCTCGAAAAGAACGCCAGGTCTATTGATAATTCCATATACAATAGATGTTTTATCATTGCCTGTTGGTTTCTTTAGTTCTTTGCCCACGATAACGAACCGCGTAACGTTGTTTTCCGCATCCTGAATATTTTCGTCTAAAATCTTGAGTTGATATTTTATCGCTGCTCTTTTTGACGTAATAGCCGCAGCATTTTCGTAGATGCCTCCAGCCACTTTAAGTGCCGCTTCAGTGGTAGAAGCTGCTGCTAATACTTCTGCCATTGGATAGTTTTTGTTGATGTATGACTTACATTGTGAGAGTGCCTGTGGATGTGAGATAATGGTCGTTATTCTCTCAGATAGATCTGTAGCTAAAACATGGGCAATGGGAAGTAAGATCTCTCCAACTACTTTGATATTTTCGTTAACAAGTGAATCCAATGTAGAAGTAACTGAACCCTGTAAAGAGTTCTCAATGGGGACTACTCCAAATTCGCAAATGTTTTTTGCAACAGAATTAACTACAGCTTCAATTGTTCTGTAAAACTTGAAATGGGTCTCATCAAAAACCGTTAATGCTGCAGCTTCAGTATAAGTTCCTCTAGGGCCGAAAACCCCAACTTTTTCATTTTCAGAAAAGACGATACCCCTGCATATTCAATCCTCCGTATACAGCAGAAATATCGCATTAGGTTATCCCTTAAATAGTTTTCTAAGGGGATTATCATTTTCTCTTTTTCTTCTTAAATTCCTTAACGATTTCGATATACTCTTTTACGGGAATGACATTTGGCTTCCGACGAAACCCTGCAGGTATGGTTGCATCACAACGAGAACAGAGGTTTGAACTTTTCTGCCAATCCTTGAATTCATCAGCATGTGCTGGATATCGACAATGAGGACAAAGAACAACGCCACGATCCTTATCTTCGGATTTAAAATCTTGAAAGCAAAATATGCATTTGAAATCTTCCAATGTCAGTATCCCTGCTTTCGGTTTGAGTTTTTCGAATTTTTCACTCATTTTAGGTTTTGTTTTCCGTTTAGTTTTCTTCCTAGTTGGAGTTGTAACTGCTGTTGTTGTTTTCTTGGTAGTTGATCTTTTCTTCTTGGTGGTTGGTGAGGTACTACGAGTTCTTGTCGTTGTTGAGGTGGTAGTTGTGATGGTAGTTGATCTTCCACCCCTAGGAGTTGTTGACGAACTGCCTGTCGTGCTACCGGTACTACTACTTTCAGGTATGTCTCTGCGAATAACTGTTGAAATGTCAGGGATTGCAGATTTTCCACCGAATATCCCAAATACGATCAATAAAAGCAATGAGATAATACCCAGTAGCCAAAACATTAAACCAGAGAAGAATTCCAACGCGAAATAAAATCCAAGGATTGTAATTAAAAAACTTAGAAGAATGCCAAATTTGCGGGCACTAAATGATTTCTGTCCAATATAAACCACTGCATATCTTTGGAGACAAGAATAAAGTATGAATAAGCCATACATAAGATACGGAACTGCAAAAATGAATGTCCACGGACTCAATTGTACTGTTGAAGTCTCCAGAAGATTCCCTCTGAGTAAACCTGTAGAACGTCCCCACAAACTGTAAAGTATTCCTATAAACAGAGGACCAAAAACAAAGAACGAAGTATTATGCGGTGAGCGAAATTCACGAGCATATTTTACCCTAATTACGAATGCTAAGGTAAAACATATCCAACATCCAACAGCTAGCCAAGAAACGAACACATCTGTTGAGTTTTCAATTCCCATGCCATGTACAACTGCAGTAATTAGGCTCGCCAGTAATATGATGGCATACCATCGCTTTTGTACCAATATTCCTTTACCACCATTCTTCTAATGAATTATTTCTTAATTAATCATCATCATATTCAAGATAGAGTGCTTTTCCCTCTGATATCGGGTTTATAAACTCCAAAAGTTCCGGTAGTAAACGCATATCCAACTGGCCTTTAACATCAAAAGGCACCTCAAACCACGAACGTGATTTTAAATCCGCCTTGAAGATCTTGAAGCCTAATGATTTGCCGTCAATTAAGTAAGGGTCAATTACGAGAGCAAGCGATTTAGGCCATAGTTTCTGGTATCTGATCTGGGTATCGAAATCATCCGTGCTCATAAAAAGTCCATAAGATGGGTGAGAATGATACCAACCGCAAATGAATAAGTTGTTCTTTTTGATATCGTTGAAAGCCCTCACGTAATTTTTATAATCCTTGATTTCAGCAGAAACGGCTGATCCATGTCCCATCGGATAAGCGTCTTCTATTTGAACTATAAGACCGTTATCATCTAATTTACCTGCTAGAAGTCCAATAACTTCTATCCATTGATTCTTTGGAATTCTGGAATTGGCATATTTGAATGAATGGCTTGCAATTTTGAGAATCGTCGTGACCGAAATGGTTATTGTTTCCTTATCTCTTACAGGTTCAGTAGTGACAAGTTCTTGAGTTGATATTTCTTCAGTCTCTAATTCATCATCAGGTCGGACAGTAATCTCTTCTCGGAGTTCCTCGGACATCAATAGTTCACTGCGGATTTCTTCAAGAAGTTGTTTTTTTAATTCTTCTTTGATTTTCTTTTTCAAGTCTTCTAAATCCAAAGCGTCTTTTGGTCCGTCACTATTCATTTAAATCGCCTCTACCATTTTTTGTTGGCAAATTTTTTGGTCAAATGTTTTACTTTTTTATTAAAGTTCTTTGGGTCATTTATAAGCTCAAGTGCAGCCTTCTTGTTAAAAACGTCTGTTGGATTAACATAATACCCCTTTGTATTCAACATTGCACGAATTGCTTGTATAACAGTTACAATGGTTTTTGATGGACTCCACCCGCCTTTTTTCCCAACATAATTCGGATCTATAAGACCAAGACAGATATTTCGCTGTCCTGGATATTCGTGAGGTTTAGGCCAAAAATTCGGATGCCAAATACCAGTATGCATGCGCATAAATGGAGGGTGACGTGGATAATCTGGAGGGAATTTAATTTCAAGTTTGAATAACCCACCTTGATATGGGGTTCCCTTGGGACCAATTAGCGTGATAGCAAGGTGATCTATGCTTTTTTGACCTGGAAACGGTTTTAATTGCGCTATTACACCTTCTTTCAGCATTTTTTTAAGTGCTGCATTATCTTGCGAAATTCGACTACTTCTAACACTCATTTTTTTCACCATTTATAATAATCATATCTGTTTTTCTACGCTGTCAAAACATCAAATAGAGACTTTTTACAACCATTTGCAATTTAACTGATATGTAACGTTATGAAAAGTTCCCCATTTTTAAATCCCGCAGCAGTAACGAGTTCAAGATCTCTTAATTCGTTTTGATAAGGCGTACCATCTTGATCTACTTCTAATACATTGTCAAAATCCATTATTGTCAAAATAGGCTCCATTTCAGGGTCTATTACAAACCCCTTTTTAATAAGTGAACTAATTATTTCGCTGCAAGGGTCAGCACGGCTCATTGTGATATCAATTCTTCGAACATTATCACCGCACTGTCTGCATTGGGGATTTCGATTCTTTCCTATTGAATATAACTTCATAGTCATTGCATTGAATATTTTGTATGATTTAACCGGTTCACCAAGACTTTTATTTCCTTTTATTGTGTGTAAGATTTTGATAACTTCGTGAGACTGGAGGGCACTAATCACGGCGTTCATAGTTATAATGCCAGGATCATGTATATCGATAAGCTGAACGATTTCGGCTCGTGAAAACAACGGCAGGAAATTATGGCGTTCTGCGAGTTCATTCGCTTCTTTCTGAATAAAACTGATGTGTTCAATGTTTTTAGGATCTGCTTCGTCAAGCTCGAACTGTTCCATAAGGGATAGATATGCTTTAAAAACGCAATGGACTCTTTTTCGTGGAACTCCAACGACCGTACACGCTGCCATGTCATCCATTTCAGCCTCAGGCATTGGGTAGCACTCAAAACATGCGTTTTCATAGGGGAAAATCGTGTAAACATGACCATGAAATCCCACAACACCTCCATCAACGAGTGGTTTATTGAAGCGCACACACTGTGCATTCAGGTTAAACCGGGCATTCATTGAGTCCAGTCCACCGACAACAACATCCGCTGCGTCATAGATTGCGGGATCAAGTCTCTCAAGTGAGGTGTGGTAACCCTTGATCTTGATGTTCCGATTGATCTCGGTTAATTTTTTAGCGGCGACTGTAGCTTTAGGTTCCCCCATTTTGGCACCAACAAAGAGGATCTGTCGATTTAAGTTTGAATGTTCGATTACATCCAAGTCAATGAGGTCTAGATGCCCGATACCCAGCATGGCGAGATTTTTGGCGATCTCACAACCGAGACCGCCCACCCCTGCAATCAGAACTCGTGAATTCTTAATAATTTTCTGATCCCAACCATCGAGCCTGAATTGCCGATCGTATAATTCCCGTTCTTCTGAAGTTAAATCTTCACTAAAGAAATCTGAATTTTCCAATTTTTTCACCAGTCTCTATTTTGATTGAAAAGTACGAAATATTCGTACTTTCTTGAGAAGATATAAAAAAATGTTTAAAAGAAAGTGCTCTGTAGTTTTTTGAAAAATGAAGATTGAATTAAATTCAACCTGCTGTGCTTGCTGGAATTAAGAGGACGGTATCTCCGTCGTTGATCTTATACTCAACTAAAGCACTATCCTCATCCATCGTAACGCCGTCATGACTTAAATGAAAGTCTGTTGGGGTCAATCCAAACATGTTAGAAACCGTTTCTTTAACGTCTCCCACTCGATACCCGGTATCTACAAGCAACTTCTGCTTCTTCTCACCGGGACCAATTGTTGACATGAAGTAGACGTTGACTTTCTCCCCTTCAACAATGGGGCTTGATGGCGTTTTTGAACTGATATCTTCGGGCTTTTTCTCTTCTGGTTCAAGCTCTTCATCAAATTCTTCAGACATTTTATACCACCTTATTTTGTAACACAGCCCAAGAAGAAAATGGCACCTAGATACTTAAATATTTTTAAATTCCTAAAATTTAGCATTTGAAAATTCACAACTACTTGAAGTTCCCTCTTACAACTCAATACTCTAGAACTCTCGAAAATGATTTCAATTTCACAAAACACATAGAACGATATTAAATCAATCGTTATATTAACAAGTCTAGTTATGATAAAGAGAGCGTGACCCCATTGACTGATGATACTCCTCCCAAAACCCAAATCAGCGAGAAAGTACCAGATAAAAAGGTACTTGAGGAACTTAAGAAAGAAAGGGAAAAACTGGAAGAAGAGCGTAAAAAGTTAGAAAGGGAACGAAATGAATTGGAAAAAAGTATCAAGAAGTTTGAAAGTTACCACGTAACTATCGAAGATCTTGAAAAAAAGAGAAAAGATCGTGAGAATGAACTTAAAGATCTTTTAAAAGAAAGGGATCGCTTAAGAAGTGAGTTGGACACGCTTAAGAATGGGGTTTTATTAGAGAAAAAGCGGATTTCCGATGAAAAAAGATACATTAATATTGAGAAGGAGAAGATCCACAAACAAAATGAAGACCTTGCCAAAGAACTTAGAAAGCAAAATGAAGAACTTGCTAAGGAAATCAACGCGAAGAATACCGAATTACACAACATTGAAGCAAGAAGTCGGAAAGAGGAGGATCGTATACGCGAGTTAAGAAAAGAAATCTCACGGTTGGAAAATAGCAGTAATTCTTTACAAAACAAAATTAACAACTTAGAAAACGAAAAAAATCGGCTTGAAACCGATAAGAAACGATTAGAACAAGATAGGAAGAATTTAAGAGACGAAGTTGATAAAATTAAAAAAGATTCTGAACTTGAGAAGAAGCGGATTTCTGACGAGAAAAAACAAATTGATAAAGATAAAGAGAAACTTCAGAAGAAAGACAAAGAGCTAGATCGGAATGAAAAAGCATTATGGCGCAAGAAAAAACAAATTGATGACGACATACAAGATCTAGAACGACATCGAAGAAAAGAGGATGATCGACTTCGTGAATTGAATAAAACGACATCAAATTTAGAAAACAATAGGCAATCTTTGCAACGAGAAATTAGAGATTTAAAAGATGAAATAAAAAAATTGAATAATGAGAAAAAGCGATTAGAACAAGACAGAAAGCAAGCATTAGAAGACTTAAAACGACAAGAAGCGGAAGTTCAAAAGGAAAAACGCGAAATAGAACATGAAAAGAGAAAGATTAGAGAAGAAAAAAATAGCATCAAAAATGAACGGGAAAAATTGAAACGAGAAAAAGAAAGTCTGGAAAGAGAACGAAAGAGACTAGAAGAAGAAATTAGAAAACTGAAGAGTATACCAAAAGAAAAAATAAGGACTAAAACTCCTTGAAAGTTATTTTTATGACAGTTATTTGACAAAAAGCAAGTGGTTTAACCCGCTCTACTTGACGGGATTAACAGGATTGTATCTCCATCCTTTATATTGAACTCTTCAAAAATACTGTTTTCATCCAATGTAATTCCGTTATAAGATAAATGAACTCCTATAGGGTTCAGTCCAAATGAATTCGACACAGTCTCCTTGATATCATTCACTTTGTGATCGAGATTAATGAGTAATTTTTGTTTCTTTTCGCCAGGTCCAATTGTGGACATGAAGTAGATGTTAATTTGTTTGTCTGTGACATCGTTTTCTATGAGTTTATCGATCTTTTCGCCAGCGATAGGTTCCGTAATTTCAGAAGTTATCATTGCAGCTGTTTCATCCGTAGGAACTTCTTCTATTGCTGACGGCAGGATGATTTCTTCGACCATTTCTGAGTCTTCAACGACTTTTTCAAGTTTAGCCTCTTCTTCTGCATGTAATTCCTTTCTTTTAGCCTGCTGTTCCTCTACTTTCTGCCTAAAGTAATTAGTGACTGTTTCAGTCATAGCATCTTGTATATCATCTTCGTCTATTGTTTTATGGTCGGTTACCAGCCATCGTGCATTAAATTGAATCACATTATCTTCGAATTCGTCAGGACATATCAGTAAAAATTCACCAGCAGAGAGTTTAGGTAATTGAGCTACTATGTCATTGGCTTTCTCTGGATTCAAACTTTTTAATAGGTGATGCACTTTTGAGATGTCCTGTTTTGTCATCATACGTCCTAATACCCAGGTGTTTGCTTGTGCCATCGCTTTGTAGTCAATGTCTGCAGGATTTTGAGTTGCAATCAGATTGCTTACGCCATATTTCCGTGCTTGTTTCATAAGCAGTTGTAAAGAATTCTTAGGGGGAGGATTATAAGGATGTGGTGGCAAATAAGGTGCAATTTCATCAACATAGAAAATGAGTTGAGGATCATTCTTTGGATGGCGAAGCATCCATTCATATAATTGTCGGCTTAATGTTGCGATGAAGAAGTGTTTATCGGCTTCCTTATTCAGCGTGTTAAGATAGATAATGTTTACAGGGGTCTTTCCAGCCTCTACAGGCGTCAAGAAGGTATCGATATCCAGAGCTATACCCATTTCGAAAATCAGTTTAGTTGCTCCGGTCGCCAAAAATCGAATCTTTTTTGCTAGCTTTCGAATTTCTCTCGTATCGATCACACCAGAAGATCTTTCTTTGAGCTGTTCAGGAGGATTTTCCACGCATTCAGCTAAAGTCTTTAAATGGTCTAAAGGTGACCCTTGTTCCCTATAATAATCCAAAAGTTGAAAGAGATATGTCTGTGCTGCTTTCCCGGTATCATTTTCAGGATCGTAGCCTAGGAAACGAATTAAAGTTACTGCTATATTGTCTACTGCCTTTATGATATCTTCAACATCCATTTCCTCTTCTGAAAATTTTAACGGGTTTATACATAAAGGAATACCTTTTGATGATGCAGGAGTCCAGATACGAACTTCTGCATTTTCCCAATACTCTTCAGCAAATTCCAGGGGAGTTCCCATCTCTTGAAGTTTCTCTGGATCACCAAGTAGCCCCAGACTTGCAATATCTCCTTGTGGGTCGATTACTAGGGTAGGAATTTCCTGTCGTGTAGCTTCTTCCACTAATACCTTACAAAAAACAGTCTTTCCAGACCCGGAGGCGCCTAGGGTACAAATATGACGTTTTAAGGTCTTTTTCTTAAGTTCGACAAATTCCTCTGTTGCTTTATTTTTACCTAAAACTATACTCACTGTATAGCCTCCTTTTCAGTAGAAGCTAGGACAGTATATACTATATTTCTTTCCTCTTAGACAAAAAAAATGAATCAAATGGAGGATTATTTAGGCACGATTTTCCGCGAAATATTCGAGGAAACGTTCTCTGGTGAATGTCGGAAACCTAAGGTTTTTTGAACTCTTTTCCGATGGAAAACGCCTTTCCTAGAAATCCTCCCATAGAATAATATTCACGAATTCCGGGAGCATAAGCAATCGGATCAATCTTTTTAAAATCGGGATTTCCGTCTTCTCTAAGGCATTCTTCATCAATTTTTACGTCCAAGACTTCGCCCACAAACAGCGTATGCAGTCCTAATTCATGAGAATGCACAAGTTTGCACTCAAGAATAAGAGCAAATTCCTTTACGTAAGGAGCGTTTACTAAATCACTCTTGACAGGGGTAAACCCAGTGTCTTCAAATTTATTTGTGTTTTTTCCTGAAGCAATGCCAAAATAGTCAACGTGCTTCACGTAGTCTTGAGAAGCAATACTTACCGTGAACTCTTTCTGTTCTAAAATATTCCCATAGGTGTAGGTGGCTTTTCTTAAGGCGATAGAGACGCAAACAGGTTTTGAACAGCAAATACTTCCCCAAGCGACCGCCATCACGTTAGGATTTCCAGATTTATCATAGGTTCCAACTATGAAAACTGGAGTTGGGTAAACGATAGTTTTCGAACCTAGAGATTTTTTCATTTATGATCCCCTCTGATATGTGGATCAACTATAAGTTTTGTTTTTTAAAGAGTTTTTGAAGAAATGGTTTCACTTAATTTCAGTAAAACAATTACTGTCCCAATAATGGGGAAAATTGCAAGAAACACGAACATTACACGTAAACCAAATAATTGTGCCGTAATCCCCCCTAAGACTGACCCGGTGACCGCACCAAGAGATAAACTTGAATTAAGGAGCCCCATTGCTTCGTTATGTTTAAATTCAGGAGCAACATCTGAAACAAAGGCACTTCCTCCAGTATAAATCGCCGCAAAAACCACGGAAAGAAAGATTTGAATTGCAAGCAATAAGAAGAGATCATATGCTAATGCATAGATTATCAAGGTAACACTAGTACCTAGTGACCCTAATATTAAAATTGGTTTTCTTCCTATTTTGTCTGAAAGCTTTCCAATGGGTGCCATTAGGAATCCCGACAGTCCTAAATAGATGCCAATAAGAATTCCAGCCCACGAGTTCGAAAACAATCCTGCAAAGAAAATTGATAAGAAAGAAAACGCACCTCCGTAAGCTGAATAACGTAAATAAAATACTACATACAGCCAACTTAAACCATGCTCTTTTAGGTAAGAGTTTTCGTCACTATTTGGTAAAAATCGATTTTTCAATGAACTGATTATCCTTCTGAAGTTTCTTTCTTTATTAGTACTGGTTGTAATCTCTATAAGGAAAATTATAGTCAATATTACTGCAGTAAATGCAATGGAACATGCAAGGTAAAATGTCACTGCAAAATTGAAAAGATCTGCAATTAATCCTCCTAGAAATGAGCCACACGCCCAGCCTATGGAAGTTGATGTATTAAGAATACCTAGACTTTTGCCTTTTTCATGCTTCAAGGAAATTGCAGAGACCAACCCCATGCACGTGGGACGAAATCCTGCAGCAATAAACCCCATAATCCCCATTAGCAAAATCAAAAGCGTTGGAATATTAATGAAGGCGATGAATAGAAGAATAACTGCCATTCCAGATAGACTAAAGATGATAAACGGTTTACGTGATCCCATGATATCACTTAAAGCCCCCATAAATACTAAACTCACTGTTTGGACACCATAATAGGTCGCTAAAAGGAGGCTCGCTTGAAGTAGTGTTGCTCCTAAAGATCTCGCATAAAGAGGCATTACGACCAATGGTATTATTATTGCGAACGAGAACAGCAAATTTACAGTGCTTATCGGTACTAATGATTTCGAAAAACCCTCTTTTTCTGGATCCAAAGGAATCATTTCTGCTCGCGTTCGATGTTTTTGATTCGAATTTAAATTTTTGTGTAGAGGTTGAAGCTGTCATCTAATCACTTAAGCTTTAGATAAGTTTCATTTCGTCTACAAAACGCTGGAGAACAGCTATTCTTGGTGAAAAGTTCAATTCTCATATGTGATCGTCTAGCCAATCGCCGAGGTCTGTAAGAACTCTTCTCCTATCCTCTATTAATTCATTGTAATCGCTTCTGGAGACTCCTTCCTTTTAAGGTGGAGAGGAAAGAGGCGTAAAAACTAACATAAACTGAATAATAACCCTTTTCCATATGTTATCAACTCCACGTTGTTAATTGCGACACTGGGATTTTTTCCTTTAGGATTGTCCAACACAACTCGTTTTCCGTAACAATGAACTCCTTTTACTCTATATGTGTTATGATTATACTTGACAAGGTCATAGGGTTGCAACTGGTATCTCTGTCTCCTAATAGACGGTTTGAATCCCTTTCTATTCTTCTGTAGCGAACGGTTATTGCGCCTGATTTGTATCACCTCATACGGGCGGCAGCGTTCTTGATTGGTGCCGCCGGCAATGACGAATGCATCATTAATATGAGATTTTTCTAAACCTAACTTATTGCGGTGGTATTTAGTAACGTATCCGTAAGTATATTCTGCATCTAATTGCTCTACTAGTTTCCAACGAATGTTATTCAGACAGGCGGTTGCTTTAAGTGGCGTCTTTGCCTGCTGCTGGATGTGAGGGTAGCCGAACTCCTCGGCGGTCTTATCTCCTTTTTTAAGGTTACATTTCCTACAGGCGATCGTCAAATTCGACACTCGATCTGTCCCACCTCGGCTTTTCGGAACGATATGCTCGACTTCTAGGGGCACGCCCGTTTTACCACAATAGGCACATTTGCGTCCCCACTTATCTAACAGGTATTCTTTGACTTCGTAGCCCTGAAGTTCGCCCTGCTGGTACTCTACGCCTGTAATTTCCGGATGTTGCATTTTGTGAGCGTCGAAATTGCCCACCTCTATTTTTTTGAAGGGTATCGGTAGCATCGTTTCAAGTGTTTCACCTAATCGAATATGTGAGTCATGCCGATGTTGAATACTGGGGGGTAACCAGCCTTCAGGTCGTGTTCGGTTATCAAATCGTGGTGGTCGATACCCTAATCTGCCTCTACGAGTGCTACGATACCTACGTTTTTCCGCTAGCTTGTTAGATACATCCTTGCGCAAGCGTAACGTGCAACTGATGACTTCTAATTTATCGGTCGTGGCACTAAATCCGAGTTTCATATATCCCGGGTCTACTCCCAGTTTAATCGATTGTGTCGCCTCTCCGGTGGCATAATTCAACTGAATGGTAAACGGGCATCGCTGAACAACTGTTGCCTTGCCTTCTTTTAACAACTTTTTTCCTGTATGTTGTGTGGTCGGCATGAGGGGGTGCCCCCTCATGTTCAACACATAGATAGGTACTCTCAAGTCCTATCTCCTCCTTTAACGAGTGTTAAAGTCGGTTGGTTCTCTTCGCCAAGGTTATCAGTCAGTACTCTACGATGATCACTGAGAGTTTCCTCTCTGTTTAAACCACCGTTTACAGAGCAAGGGACTAGAGAAGCATCCCTTGGTGTGTTCTTTAACTCTCCTGATAACTTAGATACCGCCATATCCATGACCTCTCTTAGGCTAATCAACTAATTACTCTCAGGTCTCACGACCCAAGCCCCGACTCTTCAGGGTGGGGTAATTGACTGTAAACCTCATGGTAGAGCCCCTCGTAGATTTTTATCTAACCTCCGCAAGAAGACTCCATCCGACAGGGTGGAGATGAATTGCGGTACGGGTTGTGTCTCACGTATCCCTTTCTGCGAGCACAGGGGATAGTGTGCCCATACCAAACTATATTTAACGACCTGTAAAGGTCAGCTCCGCCGAAGCGGGTTTGTCCTCATCACCAATGTTGAGGCAGGCACGGAACATGATGATGGTACAGGTCTCGGGATACCGATCTGGGTCGTCCACCATGTCTTTCAGAGCCTGGAACTTGAGGAGCATTCCAGGGTGATTTTCAGACACTCAGCCCCGAACGTAGTTCATCTGCCTCCACCCTACAGGAGACTTCACTTAGGCTAATCTCCTACCCCTCTACAGGAGCTCTTTCAACCCCCTTCCGAAAGGGAGGGGTAGTTGACAGTTTTATCCGGCATACTCATTAATTCATCAAGTTCATCTGCACCAAGCACTAATGAATCTGAAGATCTGCTTTGAACCAAAGTAGGAATCCTAATCTGACTAACCAATTTCTTGGCTTGCATATTTGCTGCTATTAATTCTGTGCCTAACTTAAAAGTGATTTTAGAAAGAACTAATGGATCGTCTTCATACACTGTAACTACGTTGGGATCACGAGAAATCTCCGTACTTAATTTGGGATCGATTTTGCGTTTCATGAGAAGGCGCGTCTTCGAGCGTTACCGAATCGTCTCATCAGGTCGTCCAGCACCTGTGTGTCTGCGAATGAGGTGATAACCCCAGGAAGTGTAATCACGGCCATAGTACGTCGCTTCCAGTAGTTAGAAAGTTAGTAAGGAGCACCACTCTTATAAACAGACAGACCCCAACCTGTAACTAAAAAAGTGAAGCAGAAGACGGACCCCTTCAAAATTCACGGATTTTTTTAAAAACCCGAAATTCAAAATTGAAAAAAAGAAGCTGAAAAGGAAAAAAGAGAACGATAAGAGGCCTGAATAATTTTCTAGCTAAATCTTACCTTCCTTTTTCAATTTATCAAGCATTTCTCGACCGTGACATTTGATTATCTGCTCTTCTGAGCAGTTTCCTTCTTTAAATGAATCCCTAATTTCAGGCTTGTCACATTCACATTCTTCGGCGTGTTTTTCAACCATACTGTTCACCTCTTAGTTTTACAAACACAGAGAATACTATAACTTGAACTTCTCTGCATTGCAACTTATTTAGTGATGTTTTTTGTTTTTAGAGAAAATTTTTTATTACTTCAAAAAATATAGTGTATCTGATAATATAAATTGCAAAGAGGATGCTATGGAAATAACTTCCCAAAAGTAAAGCGGCAGAAAGGTGATTATATGATTCAAGAAAATGAATGTAAGAGTTTAGATCATGCTAATAAGTCGGATAAAGTTACCAATACTAATGAACGCCTTCATTGGCATTGTCTGCAGCATGAAGGAAATCTTAATTGTACAAGTGAATGTGTGCTTCAAAATGCATTGAAAATTTTTGGAAAGAAGCATTCTATGTCCATAATTCGGGCTCTTCTGCGTCACAATAAATTACGCTTTAATAAACTACTGGACGCGGTAGGAGGCAGCCCTAAGACCCTTACTAAACGTCTAAGAGAGTTAGAGGAACACGGGTTATTAGACCGAGAGACTTATGACGAAATTCCACCTAGGGTTGAATATTCACTTACAAAACCTGGAAAAGATTTGGAAGATATCTTTGAAAGGATTTCCATCTGGGCTGGAACTTGGATCGCGAGTAGATAGAAGAACGCAAAATTAGAATGAAATTACTAGAAAACAAAAAATGGTGCGTCAGACAAATTTAATCGATTACTTCTTCAACATAGACTAAAGCTTCATTTGGACAATGTGCCACACATGCTGGAACGTCGCTATCTGGACAAAGATCACATTTTGAAACCACTTTAACATTGTTATTTTCATCTCGAGCAATAGTAATAGCCCCATACGGGCACACCATGATACAACTGCAGCATCCGACGCATTTATCTGCGTTATGTTGTACTGTCCCGTCTTCATCAATGTACATAGCACCACTAATGCACGCATACACACAATCAGGTTCATTACAGTGACGGCATTGCAGTGCAAATGAAATTGGTTTACTTATTTCTACTATTACTTTTGGATCTGGTTTCTGTAATTCGTGTTTGAATGCTTTGATTATGTCTTTTGATTTAGAATGTTCAACTACACACCAAATCTCACACAGTTTGCAGCCTATACATACTTCTTCGTTAGCATAAATTCTTTTCATAAAACTCATCTGCCTCAAATTTCAAATGACATTAATTCAATATGCATATAATTTTCCATAAGGACGTTTATGAACAGGAATGAGTTTGGTAAATGGCATATCTAAGATTTCTTGATCGTTGAAACCATCAAAATACCATGTAAACTCTCTAATAGCTTTTTCTAGCAATTTAAAGTCTTCTTCGTCCATTTCAACAGGGCTGATTTCTTTTCCTAACTGAGACTCTTTTATGTTATCTTCATCGCCACGGATGAAAAGCGTCCCTCCATGCATACCAGTTCCTATGAAATTAGCTCTGTGAGTTTGACCTTTTCTTAAAGTTAATCCAAGTAAAATTCCGATTCCACCCGCCATATATTCCCCGAAAAAGTCTTGTGCAGTCCCACCGATAACTACAACCGGTTTTTTCAGTAAATATTCTTTCATATGCAAAAGACATCTATACCCGACATCTCCTCGTATGAAAATCTTGCCACCACGCATTGACATAGCGAGCAGATCTCCTGCGTTGCCATGAACTATGATTTTGCCATCGTTCATCGTATTTCCGATTCCATCCTGACCATTTCCATAAACCTGAATGCTAATAGGTCCGTTCAAAAATGCTCCTAAATCCTGTCCAGGTGTACCATTTATTTCAATCTCTATCTGACGATCGTAAACACCAGTACCAATATAGCGATGTCCATATACATTATCAAGAATGAGTTTCCTAATTCCATTGGTTGCTGCTTGTCTTATTTTTTCATTTAATTCACGGAAAGGTATGCCCGCAGCATTAATTACCTTAGCATAAGTGCTCATCTATTGTCCAGCCCCCTTTACACCTAACACCTTTAGTTCCCAATCGGCTAAATCGATCCCACGTAAATGCAATCTGTTTCCTCTAAGGCTTTCTAATGCGTTGATACCCATTCCACCAAGCATTTCTTTAACTTCTAAACTCCAAGCTTTTAGTAAGTTGAGCAATCGTCTTCTTGCGATATCTGGGTTTAATCGTTTTGCCAAGTAGGGGTCTTGTGTGCATATGCCCCAATTACATTTTCCTGTATAGCAACGCTGGCAAACAGTACATCCCATAGCTACAAGAGCAGCGGTCCCAATATAGACTGCATCTGCACCCAGAGCGATTGCTTTAACAATATCTGCAGAATTCCGGAAACCACCTGCACATATAAGTGAACATTGATTTCGGATGCCTTCTGCACGCAATCGGTCATCAACCGATGCAAGTGCAAGTTCAATTGGAACCCCTACATTATCGCGAATAATTTGAGGGGCGGCACCTGTGCCTCCACGGAACCCATCTATTGCAACAATATCTGCGCCTGCACGTACAATACCTGACGCTATTGCCGCTGCATTGTGAACTGCTGCAATTTTGACTGAAATCGGTTTGTAATTTGTAGCTTCTTTCAGAGCGTAGATCAGAGTAGAAAGATCTTCAATGGAGTAAATGTCATGTTGAGGAGCAGGAGACAAGGCATCAGTGCCTTCTGGTATCATTCTGGTTTGTGAGACTGTAACTGAAACCTTTTCACCTGGTAAATGTCCACCTATACCTGGTTTCGCTCCCTGTCCAATTTTAATTTCAACGATCCTTGAGGTGTTTAGGTAATCTGAGTCAACGCCAAATCGTCCTGAAGCACACTGTACGATAGCATTATTACCATATTTTCGCAGTTCAAGAGGTAATCCTCCTTCTCCTGTATTAAACAGCGTTCCAAATTCTGTAGCAGCTTGTGCTAATGCCTTTTGTGCTTGAAAACTTATCGCACCGAAGCTGATCGCAGAGAAGATAATGGGCGTTTCTATCCTTACTTGTTCTGTTTCTTCATATTCTAGGACTCCATTTTTATAAGAGAGCCCCTCAGGCTTTTTACCAAGATATATGCGAAGTTCCATCGGTTCCCGCAAAGGATCTATGCTTGGATTTGTTACCTGTGATGCATTGATAAGTAAATGATCAAAATAAATTTTATATGGTTGTGGGTTGCCACATCCCGTAAGTAAGACGCCTCCAGTTTCTGCCTGCTTTTTTAAATTGTTTATAACTTCTTTTGTCCAACTAGCATTAGGACGATAATCAGCTGGATTTGGTCGAATAATTAGTGCATTAGTTGGACATAGGACTGCGCATCTTTGGCAACCAGCACAGTCTTCTTCTTTCACAAACATAAGATCAAGTTCTTCATCATGTCTATGAACCTCGAACCCACACTGTCGAACGCACACGCCACAACGTATGCATCTGTCTTCATTTCTTTCAATAAGAAATTCTGGGAGTAATTGTGATTTCATTATTATGATTCACCTACCGCATAAACAGCTTCTTTATTATAGAGAACTTTACGATCTTTTAATCGACCGATAATCGGTTCACCGCCTTTTGGAGTCCATGTGGTTTCAATATCAGGACAAACTAGGCGGATAGATCCCTCTTCCGAAGATAAGTAAAGCATGTCATTCTTTTCATTAATTCCTGCACTTAAAGGTCGAAGTCTGATTCTATCGGTAAGTCCGATCATTTCACCTTCGTGTGCTATAATTATTGTAAATGGTCCATTAAGTAAGAGATCGCCGAAAGCCTTTCGTAGCGTTGTATATTGGTTGCGAAGTTTTTCATCCTCTAATGCGTCTATTTCACTCCAAAGAGGCGCAGAAAAGACTTTGGCAACTAAATCAATCGGTAAATTATGTCTCCTCATTAACAGATCAACAGCATAGGCTATAACTTCTGTATCCGTGAACAATGTGCAGATGTAGCCATACATTTCAAGGAAACGTTTGTTTGTGCCGTAAGAGGAAATCTCTCCATTGTGTACTACAGACCAATCTAAAACACCAAAAGGATGCGCTCCACCCCACCACGCTTGTGAATTTGTCGGGAATCTACCGTGGGCAGTCCAAAGATATCCTTTGTACTCTTCTAAACGGAAATATTCGCCAATCTGTTCTGGGAATCCAACACCTTTGAAGATGCCACTATTTTTACCACTTGAGAAAACAAAAGCGTCCTGAATTTGTGTATTGATCTCCATTACTTTCTTCACAATGTAGTCTGGATTTTCAACAGGAGGCTTTACGAAATAACGCCAGACTATTGGTGCATGGAGTTGATCAATGCTAAGAGTTGGTTTAGTGGGAATTTCTTCGTCAAATTCGATCTCAAAATTATGCTTAAGAAAATCTTCTGTGAGTTCTTTTCCTTTTCTAGTTTGATACATGATATGAAATGCATAATAATCCTTGAATTCGGGATATAATCCATAAATTGCAAAGCCTCCCCCTAAGCCATTGCCTCTCTCGTGCATGTTAGCAATCGCATGAAGTATGTCATTTCCATAGAACAAATCTCCTTTAACATTCATCATTCCGAAGATAGAACAATTAGAAATGACTTTATCATCATTATACGGATTCGCTATTTTCTTCAAGTCATGCATGAGAGGTTCTCCTTTGCCAGTAAATCATTTCTTACTTGATCGCTCAAGTGGATAAGACCGAAATCTTCAGAAAGTAAATCATCCTTGAATTCCGAGACATCAATTTTGTTTCTCATTAACCCAAGGAAAATTCCTGCACGATCTATCTCATTAGCTAGAACGAATCCCATTATTTTATTATCCTTTAAAATAATTGATTTGTAAAAACTCTCTGTGTTTTGGCTTAAAATCTCGTAATCTGATTTTTCTTCGTCTGAAAGGTTGATTATTCCAGCAGAGATGATTGGAAATCCAAAAAAGGTCGTAGAATTCATGCTGGTGCCCCAATAGTACTCTTTACAATCACCCGCCATATTGAATCCTGCGATTCTCCCACCTACAAAAGCGGTTGGCCACAACGGAGTCAATCTGAAAGAATCCATAATAAAATCATAGACTTCTGCACAATCACCGCACGCAAAAACATTGGGCACACTAGTCTCCATTTTCTTATTAACTAAAATTCCCCGGTTGACTTCTACTTCACTTTCTCTAACTAATTCTATCCTTGGTCGCACACCTATCGCAATAACTACAATGTCGCATCGGATTGTAGTTCCATCTTTTAGAACGACTCCCCCTACTTCATTAGGATTTGAGAAACTTCCAGTAATTTCTGAGATAGTGTTACCAGTTATTATCTTGATGTCTTGATTTTCCAGGACTGTTTCAACCCATTGAGAGGCTGGTTGATCAATTACTAGTGGCATAAGTCGATCTAGAAGTTCAACAACAGTAACTTCAAGTCCTTTCATTCTTAATGCTTCAGCTGCTTTGAGTCCAATAAGCCCTCCGCCTAAAATAACAGCTCTGCCTTTCTTTTCGGATATGGTTTTTTGGAGCTCAAGTGTAGTGTCAAGTGTGTTGAACCCCCTAAAAACTCCTGTCTTATCTAGACCGGGCATATTTGGGACGAAAGGTGTGCCACCAGTAGCTAGTAAAAGTTTCTCATAATATAATTTTTTTCCATTATCTAACGTAACTTTTTTTTCGTTAAAATCGATATTTGTTGCTTGAGTGCCAAAAAAAGTAGCTACGCCGTTATCCTCATAGAAATTAGGCACTCTAAGATAAATATCGTCTAGTTTAATTTTTTCAGCTAGTAGATATGAAATTAAAGGTCTTGAATAAGCCGAATAGGGCTCATCAGAGATTACTGCTATTTCATTGGTTTTGTCAACCTCTCTTATTGCTTCTATAGCTCCTATCCCACCAGCTGAGTTTCCAATGATAATGTACTTGTAATAATTCATAGGACACATCGTCCATAGATTCAATAGTTTACATTTGTCAAAGATCGATTCAATAACTTGCTTTTGTCCCAAATCGATCAATTACAATAAGGATATCGCTTTAAATGTTTTGCGTTGATTCACAAATGTTGAACTGAAGAAATGTTCACTCCGAGCTTGTTTTTTTGAACGTTTGATACGTTTTCTAATACTCAGCAAAATATTCAAACAAACAAACAAACAAATTCTCGCAAATGTTTGATCGAATGTATACTTTCTGAGATAGTAATTAACACGGGTTTTTTCTTTTCTAACTCATTACAACGTAAAGAATTAAAAAAAGAAATGAGGAAAGGGACTTCCGCATTACACATGGTTATGAATTACACACGGATAAGATATTTGTCAATTTCCCACTGTGTAATTTTCTGCTTGTGATCGGGGTCGCCCTTCACAAACTCTTCATACTCTGCAACTTCAGCACGTTTCAATTTGAGATATAAGTTAAAGGTATATTCGCCAAGCGCTTCTTTTATCACTGTGTCTTTTTCTAATTCATTTAAAGCTTCAGTTAATGAGCCTGGAAGCGTTTTTATGCCTCTGTCTGCTAAGTCTTGCTCAGTAAGATCATAAACATTCAACCCTGTACAGTTCAATGTTTCTGGCATCTCAATTTGGTTTTTAATTCCGTCAAGGCCTGCACTCAACATGACGGCGTAGGCCAAATATGGGTTACAGGAAACATCAGGACACCTAAACTCTGCGCGAATAGCTTTTTCCAGATTTGGATGATAGTTTGGTACTCTAACGAGGGCAGATCTATTTGCGAAAGCCCAGCTAATATAGACAGGAGCCTCATAACCTGGTACTAAGCGTTTGTATGAATTAATAGTGGGTGCTACAACTGCAGTTAAAGCTTTAGCGTGTTTTAATAGACCACCAATATACCATTTACCCACATCGCTAAGAGAACTATCAGCACTAGCGTCATAAAACGCATTTTTTCCTGTGTCAACTGCAAAAAGACTTTGGTGAACATGCATTCCAGAACCGTTTTCACCGTAGTATGGTTTTGGCATGAAAGTCGCATACATCCCAAGCTGCACCGCCATCGCCTTTGTTGCTTGTTTGTAGGTTATGGATTTATCAGCTGCCTCTAATGCCTCTGCGTATCGAAAGTCTATTTCGTGCTGCCCGGGAGCAACCTCGTGGTGGCTCATTTCGATTTCCAATCCGAAATCTTCCATTGCAAGAATTGCAGCTCGACGCACGTCAGTTCCCATATCCATTGGCATCATATCAAAATAGCCGCCAGAGTCCATGGGGCTCATACAACCGCCGTTATCCATTCTTACTAAGAAAAATTCGAGTTCAGGCCCTGTTAAAAAATTATAGCCCATATCTGTTGCTTTCTTTATTGCTCTTTTTAGAATATAACGCGGATCGCCTTCAAACGGTCTTCCGCCAGGACGCATAATATCGCAAATCATTCTCGCAGTTGTTAATTCCTTAGGTCTCCATGGAAGAATAGCCCAAGTGTTTGGGTCGGGCATAGCTATCATATCTGAATCATAGATGGGAGTAAAACCCTTTATGGAAGAGCCATCAAACCCCGTACCATTAGTTAATGAATCTCCAACGTGAGTGATCGGAATTGCAACGTTCTTGAGCGTCCCGAAAATATCTACGAACTGGAGTCGCAGAAATTTGACATTATGTTTTTCTGCGAGTGCAGCCAATTCTGCAATTTTCTCTGTGTTAGTTTCTATAGTTTTCATTTTTTTACCTCTTTTTTTTATGGTAATTTCAGTTTTTTGTACAATTGTTTTATCCGATATTATACAATGTACAGTTTTTTTAACTGACATTGTCCATTTTTTGGTACTTTAGAATGTGAAATTAAACACTTGGAAGTGTATACTATTTATAAATCTTACGTACGACTCATAAAAAGTATACATATTTATGTATAAAGGTAATATGTGTCTCAAAATGAGGGCGTTAACAACTTTTTTGGAGCGTTTCTAGAAATAACTTTTTTATTCTATTTCGTAATCTTTTTTATTTCACTAAAGGCTAATTCAGAATTATCAAACACCGAAAAATACAATTGGACTAAACAGGAGGGCTATTGTGCAAATCTGTGTAGCTGTCGGAGAAAAAAGTATAAACAAACTTTTCATGTTGATATCTAACGCTGAGTTTCAAGCAGATCTCATTGAATTTCGTCTAGATTATTTGGAGGCCCTCGATTATGGTGAATTAGAAAAACTATTAGAAAAAATGAAACTCCCTGTAATTTTTACTGTCAGACGTAAGAACGAAGGTGGTAAATTTAAGGGGAGTGAAGAAGATCGTTTCAAGACTCTTAATAACTTAATTGATTTGCGCCCCGATTTCATTGACATCGAATTAAGTAGTCCATTTCTAAATGAGGATCTCGTAGATTCTGCAAAAAAGGTTGGAGTAAAAATCATTGGTTCATATCATTCATTTCAAGATACTCCACCAACCCATGTTCTCTTAAAGAAAATAGATATGGCGTACAGATTGGGTATTGATGTAGTGAAAATAGTAACTTATGCAAAAGAAATTGAAGATAACTTAATAATTTTAAGTTTACATAGCGCGGCGGAGAAATATCTCAGAGAAATGGAAATTGTAACATTCTGTATGGGCGAAAATGGTTTAATCTCTAGGGTATTATGTCCTTTATTCGGTTCAAAATTTACATTTGCATCATTCGGGGCGAATGTTACAGCGCCGGGTCAAATTAGCATTCAAAAAATGAGACGGATTCAGAAATTGATAAGTGAATGAAATGATCACGTCAGAAACACAGCTTTGTGGACTAATTGGACATCCAGTCAAACACTCTCTTTCTCCAATTATGCACAACGCAGCATTCAAAGAAGTTGGCATAGATGATAAATACTGCTATTTAGCATTTAACGTCCTCGAAAGTGATTTAAAACAGGTGATAACTGCAGTTAAAACCTTAAACATCCGAGGATTGAATGTCACTATCCCTCATAAACTTGCTGTAATGGAATACCTTGATCTTATTGATACGACAGCACAAAGCATTGGTGCTGTTAATACAATTGTAAATAATCAAGGATTTCTCAGAGGATACAACACAGATCTTCTAGGCGTGACAAATGCATTAAAGGAAGCCGAATTTGATCCAACAAACAAAAAAATTGTGATATTAGGTGCTGGTGGTGCAGCACGGGCAGCATCATTTTCAATCGGAAGAAAAGCAGCTGAACTCGTCATCGTGAACCGGTCAATAGAAAAAGCTAATGAGCTTTGTAACGACTTATTGGAAAGTGTGATTGTTGAAGCCCGATCTCGTGAGTTATCAGAAAAAATTCTAAGAGAAGAGGTCCAAAATGCAGATCTGCTCGTTAACTGCACATCAGTTGGAATGTGGCCCGATGCAAACCAAACATTACTTAAACGAGAAATTATCCCTGAAACTATCACAGTTTTTGACACTGTCTATAACCCTCTTGAGACACAACTATTGAAAGATGCAAAAAAGGCAGGCGCAAAGACAATTTCTGGCTTAGCCATGTTTGTATGGCAAGGTGCTATAGCATTTGAGTTGTGGACGGGAGCTAAAGCTCCTATTCAAAAGATGAAAGAAATTGTTAGTGAAAAATTGAAAGGCGGCAGAAATGAAAAATAATCTTGTAATCATAGGTTTCATGGCGACAGGAAAAACCAGTGTAGCACAAGCTCTAGCTAGCAAATTAGGAAAGGAATATGTAAGCACGGATGATTTAATTGTAAAAAAAGCTAACAAATATATCCCGAAAATCTTTGAAGATGATGGCGAGATCAAGTTTAGGGAACTTGAAATAGAAATAGTTAAAACAGTCTCAGAAATGGACGATATCGTTGTAGATTGCGGTGGAGGCGTTGTTCTCAATTGGATAAATGTTGTAAGGTTGAAAGAGAAGGGAATTATAGTTTTACTAACAGCATCTGTGGAAAGGATATTGGAAAGGTCTTCTTCGAGTACAGAAAGACCTTTACTTAACGTTCAAAATACAAGGGAAAAAATTGTGGCACTATTGAAATTTCGAGAGCCTTTTTACGAAAAAGCTGCAGATGTGATTATTGATACAAACAACCTTAGTATTGATAATATTGTTGCACAAATCTTGGATTTCTTAAAATAATGGACGTTAATAAAGCATGAAAATAAAAATAACCCCCTCTGCGATTGAAGGACAAGTTGTAGCGCCTCCTTCCAAGAGTTACACTCACAGAGCACTAGTTTGTTCAGCGTTAGCTAACGGTGAGAGTAAAATAATTTCCCCACTAAACAGCGATGATACAGAAGCTACGATGGATTTATTGGAGAAACTCGGTGTTAAAATACGTGTTAAAGAAGACTTTTGGAATGTAAATGGTGGACAGTTACATCAACCTAAAGGAGATCTGTTTTGTCGAGAATCTGGAACAACTATGAGATTTATGACAACAATTTGCTCACTAGTCAACGGAACCTGCCGATTGACTGGTGGAAGTTCACTATCAAAAAGGCCAATGAAACCATTGATTGACGGATTGAAACAACTAGGCGTTGAATGTTCCTCTGAAAGAGGATTTCCTCCTATAATTGTTAAAGGAGGGCTGATAGGTGGGCGCACAAAAATTCCGGGTAACATAAGTTCTCAATTTATTTCTGCTTTGCTTTTAGTAGCACCTCTAGCAAAAGACGATACAGAGATAATACTTACAACACCCTTAGAATCTAAGCCATATGTTCTGATGACAACAGATGCACAAAGACAATTTGGTGTTGAAATTGGGGCTTCTGAAGATTTAAGAAAATTTTGGATAAAAAAACAGGCTTACAAACCAATGATTTACAAAGTTGAGGGGGATTGGTCGAGTGCAGCATTGTTATTATCCTCTGGTGTATTGGCTGGGGAAATCGAGGCACAAAATTTGAATGCAAAAAGTTTACAAGCAGATAGAGAGATCTTGAATGTGCTAAAAAAAATGGGAGCAGAAGCTATTTCAAAAAATGGGAGTATAAAACTAAAGAAATCCGAATTAGAAGCCCTCGAATTTGACGTAACTAATTGCCCGGATCTATTTCCAATACTTACAGTTCTTTGTGCAGTTGCTGAAGGTAAAAGTAAATTAACGGGGATCAAAAGACTCAAGATAAAAGAATCGGATCGAATTGCTGCAATGAAAGAAGGTTTAGTGAGAATGAATGTAGATGTGAGCGAGGAGGAAAATAGTATTATAATTAAAACCTCAAAACCTAAGGGAGCGATAATAGATCCGAAAAACGACCACAGGATAGCAATGGCATTTGCTGTTTTATCGTTAGTTGCAGAGGGTGAGACTTTAATCCAAGATGCAGAATGTGTATCAAAATCATTTCCAAATTTTTGGGATGTAATGAAACACTTAGGTATGAATTTTGAGGAGATAACATGAGTAATAGCTTAGGTGAAAAATTTCGGATAACAAGTTTTGGTGAGAGCCACGGAAAATGTGTGGGTGTCGTGATTGACGGTTGCCCTAGTGGTTTATCGTTATCCGAAGATGATATCCAACCTGAATTAAACAGAAGACGTCCAGGTCAAAGCCAGATTACTACTAAGCGACAAGAAGAAGATCAAGTAGAAATTCTATCTGGCGTCTTTAATGGTTACACAACAGGTGCACCAATTTGTATGCTTATTTGGAACAAAGACGTTGATTCTACTAAATATGAACTCTTTAGGGATGTACCTCGACCAGGTCATGCCGATTTCACTGCACGCCAAAAATATGGTGGATTCAACGATTATCGAGGCGGTGGTAGATTTTCAGGTAGAATAACCGCTAGTTTCGTGATGGCGGGTGCTGTAGCCAGAAAACTCCTAAGAGATGTTTTAAATGTAGATATTACTGCCCATACTATTGAAATAGGCGGGATCAAAGCAAAGAAAATAGAGGATATATCATTAATTAAGAAAAATGTTGAAAAAACTCCTATACGAACTGCTGATTTAGAAACTGCCGAAAAGATGATTGAACTAGTAATACAGGCAGAGAATGAAGGAGATAGTATAGGAGGAATAATCGAATGTATAGTAACAAATGTTCCAATTGGTTTGGGTGAACCAATTTTTTCTTCTTTAGAATCAGACATTAGTAAAGCAATTTTTTCAATTCCTGCAGTTAAGGGAATAGAATTTGGTGCTGGTTTTCGTGTTTCAAGAATGAAAGGCTCTGAAAATAATGATAAATTTACCTTTAAAAATGGGCAAATTCTCACAAAAACAAATAATGCAGGTGGAATTTTAGGCGGTATATCAACTGGCATGCCTATTACATTTCGGATAGCGATCAAACCCACAGCTTCAATCACGAAAAAACAAGAATCCGTGAGTATTTCAGAGAAAAAAGAAACTGAACTTCAAATAGAGGGAAGACATGACCCATGTATAGTCCCAAGAGCTGTACCAGTTGTTGAATCCATGACAGCGATGGTTTTAGCCGATCATGCGATAAGATATAATGTAATTCCGCCAGTAATCAGGAGGATGACTTCTTGAGTTTAGAAGAATTCCGAGACGAAATTAGAGATACTGATCTTAAAATATTGGATCTTATTAAAAAACGACTGGATATCGCTAAAAAGATAGGTTTGTATAAGAAAAAACACCAATATCCAGTTAAAAATGTAAAGGTAGAAGAAAAAGTAATAGAGCATGCGAAAAATCATGCTTTAAGTCTTGGAATACCTACCGAACTTGCAGTCAATGTAATTAAGTTGTTAATCGAATTTTCTGTGAAAATTCAACTACAGAATCTGTAAGTAGTCTTAACGATCGATGAAAAGTGATTAAAGTGATTCAAAATGTTATGAAGCGACGAAGAAGCATTAGAAAATTCAAGAAAGATAAGTTTGGAATTGAAAAACTCTGTTCAATTCTGAAAGCAAGCTTACTGGCACCTTCAGGTGCAGATCAAAGCCCATTTACTTTGATTATAATTGATAATGAGCAGTTGAAAAGACAGATAAGAACTGAATGTGAAGTTGCAGACAAAGATTTCCATGAGGGGTCCCCTGCTTGGCTAAAAGAGTGGTTTGCTAAAAAAAATATCACAACTGAGAAAAAGTTCCTTACAGACGCTCCGTTTTTGGTTGTATTAGCTGGAAATACCACGATGCCCTATTGGTTAGAATCAACCTGGATTTCAATAGCATATCTCATTCTAGCTGCCGAAGAGGAAGGCCTGGCCACATTAACATATACACCTGGTCAAATGAAGTTTCTCATGCCGCTTTTAGAATTGCCAGAAGTGTATGAACCTGTAGTTATTCTTCCAATAGGATATCCTGACGAATTTCCGACTAAAATTGACAATGGTGATAAAGAAACTAAAATCTTTTTTAATAAATTTGGTGTTGAAGAGAATTCTTGTCGTTCTTAGTCAATTTTATATTTAAAAAATTGTTAATAATAGCCTTAAATGATTTTTTAAGCGAGGTTTGTCTCTTATGCAGACTAGTCTTAACAAATTCATTAAGAAAAGGGCAACATCGTTTATTCTCTTGCTGATTTTAGTAACTAGTTCTTTTGCTATACTGTCGTCATATTTACCGCTCGTAGATGAAGATCGTTTTTCGCCAAAAGGCGAAGATCGAGTTCCTCTTACAACATGGAAATTCAAGATAGATCCGAATAAAGATGGAATGGAGGAAAAATGGTTTGAGGTAGATTATGAGGATTCACGATGGCAAGATGTAATAGTGCCTTCTACATGGAATTTAGAGCCAGATCTTGAATGGTATAAAGGTCTTGGCTGGTATCGCAACCATTTTTTTATCCCTGATGCTTGGCAAGCGTCGCAAAGTGACGAATTGATAAATGTACACTTTCTTGCTGTATTTCTTAAATGCGATGCGTGGTTAAATGGTTATTATCTTGGAAATCATCGTGGAGGTTATACTGATTTTTCTTTTGATATTTCTTCAATTGTTAATTACAAAGGTGAAAATATTCTAGCTGTCCGAGTTGATAATCAGTTATATAATACTCAAATTCCAGCTATATCATTTGATTGGTGGTTTTGGGGTGGTTTAACTAGGGAAGTATTCATAGAAAAACGTCCTCGACTACAGATCTCAGATATTTCAATAACTACAAAGGTATTAATGAATGATCTTGCACTCATAAATGTGACTTGCACAATTAATAATGATTATAATTCTGACTTCGAGAGCAACATCCAATTAAAACTTTTGAGAGATAATATCCTTACTTATTCTTCTTCTTTTGACATTTTAATTAGTTCTAATGATCATTATCGATGGTCTAAGACTTTATTTCTGAATAATCCTAAATTATGGTCTCCAGAGAATCCAAATTTATACAAAGCAGTAGTTAGTGTAAGTGTCGAGAATAAAGTACACCATAGAGTTGAAGAGCGGTTTGGAATACGTGAGATCAAGAGAAAGGGGAATGCACTATATTTAAACAATAGAATGATCTTTTTGCGCGGATTCTCGCGTCACGAGGATCACCCCGACTATGGGAACATTTTGCCATCCGACATCCAGTATAATGACCTTAAAATGATAAAGGAAAGCGGAGCGAATTTCGTTCGTCTTGCTCACTATCCTAATCATCCCTCTGTTTTGGAAATCTGCGATGAGCTAGGGCTCTTAGTTTGGGAAGAAATTCCTGCTTGGCATATTCCTCCCGAAACTTTATCGAATCCTAAAACCATCGAAAAGTGGGCTAAACCACAGCTAAAGGAAATGATCCAACGTGATAAAAATCATCCAAGTATCATCATTTGGTCAATTGGTAACGAATTTGATACTATGTCCGCTCTTTCGTTAATTTACGTTCGCAAGATGGTCAATTATACTCGAAGTTTAGATAATTCACGTCTAATTACTTATGCTACAAATAGATATCAAGGAGATCTTGGTTATGATTATATTGATGTTATATCAATCAATGCGTACATGGGCTGGTATACTGCGGAGATTAATGAGTTTGGAAAAATATTAGATGATATCCACAAATATAATCCCAATAAACCTATTCTGATAAGTGAATTTGGTGCTGGTGCGGTTTTAGGGAAAAGAGGGGAAGGGAAATATACCGAAGATTTTCAAGTAACCTTTTTGAAGGGTTATTGGAGTCAAATAGAAGAACGAATGAGTGGAAGCTCCACCAACACAGGCTATGTTGTCGGAGCCGCTTGGTGGGTGTTTGCAGACTTTAAGAGCCCGCGACGTATACATAGTCAAATTCCAAAATATAACCTAAAAGGCGTTGTAGATCAATTAAGGCAGCCAAAATTAGCATATTTTGAAATAACAACTCTTTTCAGCACTTCACCCAATAATTCTAAAACTCTTAGAAGCGCGCTTTTGTTTAAGAGCGATACTACCTTAGAATTGTATAGACAGTATTCTTGTTTCAAAAATTCCCAAACTCAGTATTCTCGCATTCAAATCTTAGAAAAACACTTAATTTATACGAGTATAGACTCCAGCAATAAGCGTAAACTCATTTTCGACTTTTTGAAAACGGCTTTCGAAACGATAGCTTTTAAAAACATTGAGTAAGTCATCCCTTTAGAATTTTAAATCATTATAAAATTAGGAATAATTATGCGCGCAAAAATAATAATGGTGAAATGGTGTCCCATTTAGTTGCTGAATATGATTTTAATCCATTTTTATGGAGTTGACATCTCTGTTAGGTCGTTTCAAGCAAATAACTGAAAAAGTCTTTAAGCCATTCGCAAAAATTCTCGCAGATCTTGGACTCAGGCCAAATCATCTTACAGTAATTGCATTCATACTTTCAGTTCTTACAGCATATTTAATTCTAGTTCATGATTTCGCTTGGGCTGCAGTAACATTGCTTGCTGCAGGTGGATGTGATCTTCTTGATGGATTAGTTGCCCGTATTACTAATACCGTTACGATCAGAGGCGGTTTTCTAGATTCCGTTTTCGATAGATATAGTGATGCTGTAATTATCGGAGCAATTACTTTTTCGGGTAATTGTGACCCAATTTGGGGTGTTCTTGCGATTTTTGGTTCACTCTTAGTTAGTTACGTTAGGGCTCGTGCAGAAGTTGCAGGAGCAAAACTAAGTGGGATAGGTCTCGCGGAAAGACCAGAAAGGCTTGCTATAATTGCATTCTTTTCATTCTTCAATTATTCAATTCACCATGAACTTTTCAATACCGTCAATTATATAGACCTATTTAATGCGCAGGGAGACATTCTTATTCGGATCAGTATGTTAACATACGGCCTTAACTTTGGCATGATTATCCTTACAATCCTCACACAAATTACATTACTGCAAAGGATTTGGTATGCCTGGAAACACCTATCTGGTGAACCTATATCCCATGAAAAAGAATCTAGTTGAACCTATACTATGGCAAAAGACCAATCAACAAGAATGAGACTCTTAATTTAACTCTTTGAGTTCCCTTGTACCTTAACTGAAAATACATCTGTTAATAGTTTTTCTAAGAATTCTTTCGCATTAAGCATTTGTTTTTTACCAAGTTCTGTTGCATGGTAGTATTTTCTATCAGGTCTTCCCATTGGGGACTCTTCCCAAGACTCGTCCACGAGTTTCTCACTCTTCATTTTGTATAGAACAACGTAGCAACTAACTCTAGCCGGCGAGAAATCGAAGTTCTCTTGAATTTTTTGCCGGATTTCATATCCGTACATTGGACGCTCTTGGAGAAGCCGCAGGACGTAAATCCATAGATTCTCCTTTGTCAATTTCTTTATCAATCTTTTATAAGCCTTGGTTTCTTGCGCCTGCTGCTCTGAACTCATCACAATCCTCCTGTTATGCATGTGTTGCATGCTTCACTTTAAAAAAGATATGGTAAATAGAAACGACTATCCTTCCTATTAATGTTGTAATCTTTATAGCTCTATTTATTTTTAAAAAACTTATTAAAGCTAGCCCACTTAAAGCCTTTCAATTTTTGGAGGAATTTTCTTTGGCTGATTTAATGATAATTTTATACGCTTTAGCTGGGATTGGAGTAGGGTTTATAGCAGCTTTACTAGGGCTTGGCGGTGGATTCATAATGGTACCTCTCCTGAACTTGGTATTTGGAATTCCAATTCGCCAGTCTATCGGGACAAGCCTTTTTACGATCGTTTTTACCTCTTCTAGTAGTAGTGTAGAGTATGTAAGAAAAAGGGTCACTGATCTTAAATTAGGGGCAATGATGATCCCCTTTACTATTACTGGCGCTGTGATAGGGGCGAATGTTTCAGTACTAATACCTGAAGACATTCTCAAGGCTATTTTTGGTGTTGTACTCTTTATCGCAAGTGTTCGGATGTTCCTGAAAAAGAATAACAAGGATAAATTAGGCCTACAATCTGATACAGAAGAGGACGTATCTGGCTCAAAGTTTCTGTGTGTTAGTCGAATATGCACTGAACCGGATGGGACTCAATTTGAGTATACCGTGAGCATTCCTCTAATTGCATTATTTGGTTTTTGTGCAGGCTTAGTGTCCGGTTTATTGGGAGTGGGGGGTGGCATAATCCAAGTTCCAGTACTGAATCTGATATTTGGAATACCAATTCATATAGCGATTGCAACATCGCTCTTTATTATCATTTTCACATCAAGTTTTGGCATGACCACTCATTTATTGCTGGGAAATGTAATCCTATCTATAGGCATTTTATTGGCTATTGGTACGGTTATCGGTGGACAAATTGGTGCACGAGCGGCGCAAAAAATAGAAAGAAGGAAACTCAGAAAAATTTTTGCTATTTTAATGGCGTTTGCTGGTATTAGAATGTTTATTTCATTATTTGCTATTTAGAAGAGAACTTGAAGGTGGTTAAATGAATGTTGCAAATGCGATTGTTAAGATTATGGAGTCTGAAAAAACAAAATACGTTTTTGGGCATCCTGGCACACAGACACTTCCTCTTTATGACGCTCTTTATGATTCAAATATTTATCACGTTTTAGTCAGACATGAACAGACTGCATCACAAGCTGCAGATGCTTACGCAAAAATTACAGGTAAGGTAGGTATTTGTGATGCTTCGCTTGGACCTGGTGCGATGAATTTAGGAATTGGAATTGCTGGGGCATGGATTGATTCTACACCGATGATCGCATTTACTGGAGACCGAAGTGCAGAAATCATAGGGAAAGGCGCATTTCAGCATATTGAAATGCAAGGCATCTTCCACCCCATCACTAAACTCTCTAATGTTCTTTCACTGCCCGATAAAGTTTATCATACCATCAGGACTGCCTATCGAGTTGCGTTAAGCGGACGTCCAGGTCCGGTACATATAGTGATACCTGAGGACGTACTTCGTAAAGAAATAAGTGGTGAAGAAGATATAAAATCTGAACGAATATATAGAGCCTTTGCAAAGCCAAGGGCCGATCCCGAGTTAATCAAGAAAGCTATTGATCTACTTTTACAGGCTGAACGCCCAGTAATCTTGGCGGGTGGTGGATGCCACTATTCTCCCGGTAGTGCCTATAAAGAACTACTAGAACTAGCAGAACTGTTATGGATCCCAGTTGCATGCACTCTGAATGGACGTGGATGTTTTCCTGAGGATCATCCTCTTTCTATAGGCAGGACAGGAGTTTTTAGCGCAAGATACGTTAATAAATTTGTTTATCAGGCGGATGCACTTCTGGCAGTTGGATGCCGCTTTGCTGACTTAAGTATGAATCATTGGAAGATTATCAATCCAGAAACGAAGATTATTCACATTGATATAGATCCTACAGAAATTGGGAAGAATTATCCAGTTGAAATAGGTATTGTTGGAGATGCAGGAGCCACGCTGTCCGATCTTATAAATGTCCTCAAACAGCATCTAACAACGCCACGAGCAAAGGATACTCCTTGGTTGCAAATGCTAGAAAATGGAAAGAAAGAGTGGCAAAATGAAATACATGACAAGATAACATCGGATGATGTCCCTTTGAAGCCCCAACGAGTTATAAAAGAGGTTCGTAAATTCTTCGACCGTAAAACAGTTTTTACGCTTGATGCAGGTGAGCACAAAATGCTAGCGGCTGCCAATGGCTTATTAGATATTTACGAACCTGGCACATGGATTAATTCTGGAGAATTTGGACCCATGGGGTACGGACTACCAGCAGCTATTGGATCCAAAGTTGCCAGACCAAATGATAATGTTGTTGTCATAGCCGGAGACGGAGGTTTTTCTATGACACTTCAGGAATTGGCAACCTGTGTGAAACATAATTTGCCGGTAATAAGTTGTGTGCTAAATAATGATTGCCTTGGAGTGATTAAAACCTTTCAACGTAGAACTTATGATTCTCGTTTTATTTCATGTGATCTTAAAGGATCAAATCCCAGTTTTGTAAAAGTTGCTGAGGCTTTCAATTGTTATGGCGAAAGGGTAGAAAAGCCATCCGAGATCATACCCGCATTGAAGAACGCATTGAATGCAACAAAAGAAGGCATCCCTGCGGTACTTGAATTCATTACAGATCCCTTTGAAGCACCAATTCGCGTATGAATTGAATTTGAGGTGAGTTTTTGAAAAATGTGCCTGCAATAGTTGTGCATGGTGGAGCGTGGGATGTAAGTCGTGAACTAGTTGGTCCAAATAAAACTGGAATAAGTCACGCAGCTATAGCTGGAATTGAAGTCCTTAAAGCCGAAGGCAATGCTTTAGATGCTGTTGAAGCAGCGATTAGGATTTTAGAAGATGACGATTCGTTTAACGCTGGAATTGGTTCAGTACTGACCTTAGATGGACATATTGAAATGGATGCTGCTATTATGGATGGAAAAACGCTGAAGGCGGGTGCTGTAGGATCTGTTTCAAATGTTCGCCATCCTATTTCTTTAGCGAGAAAAATTGCTGAAGAAACGATCCATGTGTTTCTTGTTGGTAAGGGAGCCGATGACTTTGCCAGGGCTGTTTGCGCACAAGAAGTTTGTTCTTTTGGCGAATTAGTTGTTGAAAGAAGGAAAAAATTATGGGAGGATATAAATGAGCGTATGGGCGATAAACTCGTTGATGGATATCTCAAAGCTCAGGTGGAACTACTTGACAAATATCCTCTTCTCAAAAACGTGCCCTTAGACACTGTCGGTGCAGTTGCCATTGATAAAAACGGAGATATAGCGGCTGGAACTAGTACTGGTGGCATGCCGATGAAGTTATCGGGACGAATTGGTGACTCTCCATTGATCGGATGTGGCACCTATGCAGATAATGACTCTGGTGGTGTTTCAGCAACAGGGCATGGAGAGTCAATTATCAAAACAACTCTCGCGAAAACTACTTGCGATTTAATAGAGCGCGGGCATAACGCCCAGAAAGCTGCAGATGTTGCAATTGATTTTCTATGGACGAAAATTGGTGGCAAAGGCGGAGTTATCGTGATCGACAAAAACGGAAATGTGGGTTTATCTTATAACACAACAAAAATGCCAAGAGCTTGGATGAATACCGAGATGTCCACTCCAGAAGTGACAATATAATATTCAAACTGTAAGAGAACTTATTTTTCTGGAGTATCGTCGATATAAATCTGTGTGACGGATGTGGCGTCTGCATCGAAAGATGCGTCTTCGGTGCTAAAGTATCGCAAAATGGAAAATCTAGAGTGATCGCGGAAATTGCTATGGATGTGGGCTCTGTGTTACGACATGCCCCAAAGATGCGACACACCTCGTAGAAGGTAGTTCACTCGATCCTCCTACAAATGTATGTATATTAAAAATATGTAAATAAAAAAAATATAAAAACTTGAACTATACATACATATTTTTATAAGTTTAGGTTGGAAAGTTGATCACCAACCTATAAGGAAAATAATTTCTAGATTAAATCATATGGGGGGATATTGCATGACAACTGAAGAAATATTAAAACACCATTTAGAATCATTTGGAACTGGGAATGTAGATGAGATAGTAAAAGATTACACTGAAGATAGTGTGATATTTACACCAGATAAAGTGGTTAAGGGTCTTTCAGAGATACGAGCCCTATTTAAAATGTTCACCACCGAATTATTGCCACCTGGGTGCGATTTTAAGCTGCTGCAACAGCAAATACAAGAAAATGTAGCATACATTGCATGGAATGCAGAATCGGAATCACATAAATTCTATATCGGAACTGATACATTTGTTATCAAAGATGGAAAGATAGGACTTCAAACTTTTGCAGCACATGTTGAAAAAAAATAAGTGTTGAGTATTCTGGATTTAACCAGCCAAATACACAAATTTAAAAAACCATCAATATTCTGTCTTCTTATGGTAAAAAGAATAGCAGTAGTGGATAATGAGAAACTGCAATGCATCGCTAATTAGTTCGTTTTCTTTTTAGTCATCAGACAAAAAATTAGGAATTGGGCCTGCTGTGCTATTGATAGGTTGGTGCATTGGTTTAATTATGTTTTTTAAATTGCGTTTTTTTTAAAGTCCTTGTTGGTAACAACAATGAACTTCCAGGGTTGAGTGTTCCCAGCGCTAGGAGCAAACCGACCTGCTTCCAGCACCCTCTTTATGAGATGTTCTGGTACCGGCTTGTCCGAGAAGTTTCGCACGCTACGCCGCATGAATATCACTTTCTCGCCAGCATTCCATTGATCGGATTTACCTTCAGCATCCCGAGGTTCTAGGGGCGTTCTAGCTGGCAAGGGGCCAGGAAGAGTTTTCCAGAACCCTGAGTCCACGTGGTATGATTCAATGATAGAGATAGCATCCTCTGGGCAGGCTACCATACAGTTGTAACAGCTAAAACATGGCCAGTTTTCTTTCATTTTTGGAATGTAATTCTCATCTATTTCCCATGTATCGAAAGGACAGTTCTCAATACACAACCCACATTTCTCTCCGGTACATTTATCAGGATCCGCTTTCAATTTTCCCCAATGAAAATCATCTGGACTATATATCGGTTTCAAATCTTTTTCCCAGGTCATAGGCATGATTTTCCCTCCTTATTCTGACCCCAATTCAAGAAAATAATCGTAAAATTAAGAACAAAATGTTTGTATGGGCTATTCATACTTTTAGAATTTTCTTTTACAAATTACAAATTGTAAATCTCTCTAGATCTGACTCTTGGGCAAAAACTTTAAGACAGATGGGACAAAAAGCACTTCAGAGAATAATATATGTAATCTCATGATTTAGTTTTTAGTACTCTTCTCGCTTCATCTATTTTTTCTCGGATTACATAACCTGGGGGCGGGCAACCTTCGATGAATATTCCAAACTCTGCAAGTTTTTTGCAGCAGTTACCTACCAAAACATTCTTTTTACATTTTTCATTAAATTGAACATCTGGACCTATATAAAAAGTAGAATTTTTGAGATCGTCAAGTCTTCCATCAATTTTCGCGTACTCCAAATTTCTTAACAATTCTGTAAGACATCCACTACAGGCGTTCCCATTTATAAGTTCAATTCCTTTAAATTCTTTTAACTGCAACCAAGGCTCTTTGAAGGTTCTCTTAACTGTATCTATTGGCGCACCGTACAGTTCCATGTTATCAATGTCAATTTCACCCAACCCTTTTGAATATGCATATTCAAGGTGTTTAATTTCGTTTGGATCCATTCCCATGATTTCTGTACAAACGCTATCTACAGTTACTGGTTCAAATCCTGCAACGATCAAACCCATTTCTACTGGAGTGCCTCTTGAAGGTCCAAGTCCTTCTAATCCTACAATACCATCTGCGATGACGATGTCTGGAGTGAACGTTGCATTCAAATCGGCGATACCTTCTTCCAGCCCAGCAAAATGTACTTTAGCTTTCTCTCTCCTAGGCAGCACACCTTTCATATTTTTCAAAGCTAATGTGACGCCCGTTGCAACATGGGTCTTCATTACAGGAATATCGATAATTACATCACTTTCAACTACAGTTTTAACAGTTCGTACTTCTTTTAGCACAGTTCCTTTTGTAATAGGGACTCTTATAACTTCATCTTTATCAAAATCTACAATTTTCACAGATTCCTTTTTTGCTACTTCGTACATTCCTGAGGCATGTAAGCATTCTTCGGTAACTCTCCCATGTACCGAACTCTCACCAATTACTGGTGTTGCTCCTAACTTTTTTACCATTTTAACTATAACATGAACTACCTTTGCATCCGTGATGATACCTGAACCTGGTGAAAATGAGCCCTGCACATTAGGTTTGCATAATACAATATCCCCTTTAGATATAACAGTCTCAAGACCGCCTATTTCATCAAGTGCCTTAGTTATATCTTGTTCTATGTTGCCAGTGCTTGAAATCGCAACAGGGTGCAATTAATCGCCTCTTTTAATTCATACATGCATCCTTAAGGGATCAACAATACCTTGATAGCGTCTTTACTTTCCATCAGTTGAAAGCCCTTTTCCCACTGCTCTAGTGGTAGTGTTGCAGAGATTAAGGTTTTTACTTTAAGTTTTTTGAGTGAAATTAACTTAATTGCCAACTTCCAACTTGTCCAGAGCGTCCCCCATGAACCTTTTACTTCCAATTCTCCTTCTACAATTTTATCTAGGCTTATATTTATTTCCCGTCCCGTAAGACCAACAAGTCCTATCTTTCCTCTTCTTCGGACAATATTAAAAGCTTGTTTTTGTGCTGGTGGTGCGCCTGAGCATTCAAAAACAACGTCAGCGCCTAAATCATTTGTTATTTCTTTTATTTTTAAAGTTGGATTCTCTTGTTCAACATTAATGATATGATCAGCACCTAACTCTTTGGCAATTTCCATTCTATCTTGGTCTGCAGCTATACCTGTGACTATGGTTTGGGAGGCGCCTGCAAGTTTTACTAATTGAAGAATTAACAATCCCATTGGTCCTGGTCCCAATATTACTACAGTGTCCCCCATGTTAACTGGTACCATCTCAGTGGCATGGATTGCACAAGCAGCAGGTTCAGCTATTGCAGCTTCTTCGAAAGGGATATCTCTTGGCAGTTTATGAGCAATTTTTGCTGGTACTGCCATATATCTAGCAAATGCCCCATTAGCTCGAGCAACACCTAGAATTCTCTTGTTCGGATCAATACATCTATTTGTAAAACCTATTCGACAAAAATGGCAAACGCCGCAATTAATTGTTGCTGGTGATGTTACTTTGTCTCCAGCTGCGAAATCTGTTACATCACTTCCAGCTTCAACAACAACTCCCGCATATTCATGACCTAAAGTCACAGGAGGCACATAATGGGATTTGTCATGGAGAATGTGAAGGTCCGTTCCACAGATTCCTGCTGCCTTTATCTCTACAAGTAATTCATCAGATTTGATTTTCGGAGGTTCTAAGTCCTTAAACTCGACATTACCTTCTCCCTTAGCAGTTTTCATAAGGACTTTCATTCAATAACATTCTCCTTTCACGATTTTTTCTGAATTGGTTTAACAGTGTTTTGAAATTTATCAATCTCTTCTAAAGATAAGACTGATTCTTTTTGTATTGTTTATATATATGCATCAGTGCTGATTAAGATATGACTTTCTCAGTAGCAATTTATGATTTTAGTTAGCCCTTTAAGTTCTTGATATTAGGTGTTATAGATGAGCTCGCGAGTGAGAGACGCATTCAAAGGTTTAGGTTTAACAGACTATGAAATCAGTGTATATATGACATTATTACACTTAGGACCATCTCCCGCAAGTGAAATAAGCGACGATAGTAATGTACCTCTCTCAAAAATCTATGAAGTTCTTCGCAAATTGGAAGAAAAGGGGTTTATTCAAGTAAGAAAAGGTGATATGCAGCATAAAACAAAAATTTATAGTGCTCTAGCACCAAATGAGGCAGTCCAATTTACATTGCAGAGCATTGAACGAGAACTCAAAGATTTTGGTCAAGTTGTTGTTGACGAACTCACTCCTGTTTATGAAAAAAGTGGTGAGCCCGAATATCATCAGGTAACGCTAATTAACGGAACTGCGAACTTACTCGAAAAAGCATTTGAGACACTTGATAATTCACGATTGACGGTTCTTGTAACTTTGCCATTTATCACAGACGCATTAGTCAAGTTATTTGAGCCAGCAATGCAGATGCTTATAAAAAGAGGAGTGAACCTCCGAGTCCTTATTTCCAAAGGCTCATTGCCCCTGTCAGCCTTAGACCGATTGGCAGAAAGGATACAAGTAAGAGTTAGAGATGCCCTATTCGGTGGAGGGATCATCAGTGATAGTCGTGAAGTACTTATCATTCTCGGAGAAATTACAGGTAAAGATATACAGCCTACTTTTGGAATTTGGTCAGAACATGTAGGATTATCGAGATTTGCAGAAGACTATTTTGAATTCCTCTGGAGTTCTGCAGAGCCATATTGAATTCATAATAAACCCGTTTTATAAAAACCTCATCCTTTTTGGTCAAAAAGGTATCATTTATTAACAATATAATTGAATTAATATAGTGAGAAAATCTTTTTAGAGCAAAACTATGTAGTATTGAAATTGTTAAGAAATATGACATTTGCGGCATTCGGAAGTTAGATATTTTAATATGATTGTATTTAACTGAATTTATCATATTCTACTAGGAGGACGATCGTTGGAAGAAGTTGTTTGTGTGAATTGCGGAAAGGTAATTGGAGGCCCTGAAGACATCTCAGGGGACGATGCAAAAGTTTTAGCATGTGATCTTTGCGGAAAGCCCGTATGTGGTGATTGCGCTAAGCACCTTAGCATGTATGTATCGGAAGGAGGGGTTCGTAGGCTAAGGAGTTTACGATTATGTCCAAAATGCGCACCAAAATCGCGTAAAACCTATAAAGATGTCTAATCGCAAAGTATTTTTTATTTACTATTAACTAATTTTTCTCAATTTTGTACGAATATAATCGGTATTACAATAGTAATATTTCTGTATGCGAAGCCTTTATAAGGAAGTTATACACAGCCCTCATGAGGAGGGTTGTGAATGAAGCTTATCTCGGTTAAATTGCCAGAGAAATATCTTGAGGGGCTTGATACCTTAGTTCGAATAGGTGTGTATCCGTCACGGAGCGAAGCGATTCGTGTCGCAGTCAGAGATCTCTTGAAGCGAGAAGTATGGGAAAAAGGGGTACCTCCTAGTTCTTAATTGCCGCTGAAAAATCTAAAGATGGTTTCTTTTAATTAATCACTGATCAATTTATCTTTCGAGGAGTTTTTATACAATGACACGTAATCTCTTTCATTTAAAATACGGGATTATCCCTGCTTGTGATGTTAAGAGTGTATCCGAGTTAGAAAATCTCGTTGAATTGACTACTGGTATTGAAGGAATTGTAGGCTACAAAATAGGTTTTTCATTAGGTTTAAGTCATGGGTTACGAACTGTTGTCGATACTATCGAAAGACATTCTGATTTGCCTGTAATTTATGATCATCAAAAAGCAGGTACAGATATTCCTCAAATGGGGGGGCTTTTTGCACGAACATGCAAAGCGAGTGGTATTACTGGAGTTATCATATTCCCACAAGCTGGACCCGTAACCGAGGAGGCTTTTATAAGCGCTCTAATTAGTGAAGGTCTCATACCTTTGGTTGGAGGCGAAATGACTCATCCCAAGTATTTAGCGAGTGAGGGAGGCTTCATTAGAGATGAATCGATTGAAGAAATGTATTTGACTGGCGCAAGAAACGGTGTGACATATTTTATTGGTCCTGGAAATAAACCTAAACGAATAAATCATTACGTAAAACTCCTAAGAAATGAAATCCCACAACCTATGTTTTGTATGCCTGGCATCGGGCGTCAAGGTGGAGATATTAAATCCGCATTTGAGGCAACCGAAGGGCTACCTGCATATGGAATTGTCGGGAGAGCTATATATGCGGCATCTGATATAAGAAAAGCTGCAAAAAAATACTGCGCTGTAGCTTTAGAATCATAAAAGTTTATTAGTCGGTACTTATTTTGGTGGGTAGTTACAGTGAGGCTTGTTGGATTATCGAGATCGACCTTTTTCAAAATTGATTCGAATTTCTTCATCGGTTTTGATTTTTCGCACAGCTTTTCTTGCTTGTAATCCACGGGCTGCCCATCTCTTAGCTACAATTATTGAATTTGCCCTATTTAATTGACCTTCAATAAATTCTTTATCATTATCACTTATTATAGCATCTAACTCCTCTTCTTTCATGGTGGAAAATCCATCTCTCCCTCCTACCTTAAGGTTGGCAAAATCTTTGAATCGTAATTTTTTCATTGGTTTTGAATTTAAACGATTAATATCAGCTTTTGTTTTTGGATTAACTGGATCGTGCCATTCAATAACATCTTCCCAATTACCTTTATCAAGATATTGTCCTCTATAATCTTCATTTCGCAATACTTTCTTGAAAAAATTAGTTAAATGTACAGACGATGGTTTTACATTAAAATTTCTCACATACTCTGCAAGAATGTTTTTTCCCCTACGGACGATTATTCTGTATCGAATAGGAGGGTCTTCACGATTCTTTAAACTATCAAGTATTTCCCAATCGTCTACGTCATCAATTAATTGAATGTGATACTGCTTTCTTTTAATTGCAAATATTTTTTCTTTCACTTTAATCATCCATTACTCTTTGGCACAACCAACGTATCATAGCAATGTTTCGCTTTGTTTGATTTTCTACAATTTTTTTGATACTACAGCCAATACTTTGTAAAACATTTTCCAAGTTGTTTATTGCCTTTAAATAAATTTTTGAAAGGTTTAGGAAACATTCAATGTAATTAAACTCTTGATTCTCTATTTGATCATCAATAATTTGTTCAGTCTTTGAAACAGTCTCATGCGTAAGTTGTTGTTCATAGAAAGGAATAGGCTCTTTTGGTTTGACCAACCCAAATTTTGCAGATACAATGAGCAGGTCAACATGAGTTGGCCAAGAGTTTTCTAAAAGAAGATGTTTTAAGAAAAGAAATGTCTTTCCAAGATATCTTAGAAGCGCTGGGGAATTTATTTGAGAACTTTTCGTTGCTGAGCATGAAACGATTAGTAATGCTCTTGTTTTTCTAGTTTTAGGATTCAATAATAGTTTATTTAGGAGACCTTTTTCTGTCATTATTTTGTTTTGTTTTTCACCAACAGTCCTGAGAAATTGGCGCGGTGTGTAAATAAATTTACCTAAGAGATCTTCAAACTTGACTTTATTTTTGACTTTTTTACAATCAGCAGTGATCGATTGAAATCTTAAATAGCGTATAAAATCATTAACAAATTGATACGCTATCTCTTTCAGACTTAAAAACATCTCATTTTCTGTTTTTGTGCCTAGAAAAAACTGAGTTCTGTTTTGGTAAAGACGAGATGGGATCTCAACTATTTCTGGGTTTTGATTTTTTGGATCATCAAGGAAAATCTTCGAAGGAAATGTTTTGCTAGAATCCCATTGAATATCTTTTATATGCCTAAGTTCTCCGTTAGAAAGAAAAACGTTTGAACGATTTGTTTGAAGCGAAGCCTTGATATTCTCAATATTTCCATTACAATGATTTAAGCGCCATGATATATAGTCAGAAAGTCTTCGTAGTGGTAATACTGTGAAATAAAACCTTATAAGATTCTGTGAAGAAATAATTTCAAATCTAAAGCAATAGTAAATTGCTATTCCCGAACGTCTAATCTGAAAACTCCGAAAAGGAATGTATCCGAAAAAATAATTATCTACTTCTAATTCACCAAGAAAATCTTCAATTAACTCCAATAATGTTTCTTTAGTCGTACCTGGTGAAATTCTGACTTCATAAATTACCTCTTCTTGTGTTACACCAAGGTTTTTTTGCCTAGGCGAACTAAACAGCCTTAGAAACTGATTTTGAGGCAAAGATTCATTCAAAAAGTGATCATGTAAAGGTTCACCTTCTAAATCAGTGATTTGAAACGATGCATCAACAAAGATAGGATCTATACGAATGTCAGTTCCATGAATTTCACAAAATTCTCCTAATGAACTCTTCACTAAAGTTCTGCCACAGAAACAAACAGGTTTCTTTCGAACAGGTTTTAAATCTTTTAGCTTTAACATTGCAGCCCCTCCCCTTACTCCCTTTCAATTAGTTGATAGTTTCTCGATTCTCCCTCAACTTCCTGAATTCCAAAGAGCAGCTCTGACATTATCCTTAATACTGACAATGCCTTAGCAGGATTAAAATTACTTATTCCTGAGCCCCTAAAAAAGCCCACAAGATCCATAAACCCGACTTTTCCTTCAGGGGCTCTTTTTACAAATGTGAGGGTTTCGGAAAAAATAGGATTGTCCTTTATATGTTCTTTAAATTCACTTTGAAATTCATCCTCTGCTGATAAGGAGACCAGTTTTTCCCCTTCTGGAGTTAACCAGATCTTTTTCTCTCCTTTGATAGCCAAGTCAAATTTAACGAGCATGCCTAATATTCCGCCAATGGTGGAATTCGCGAATTCAAGTTTTTCTTGAAGTTCTTTAGGTCGGTGAAGGGTTTTCAGTCCTATTAACACATCCCTAAGATGAGAAACATACACTGGAATGAAACCAGAAACACTATCTTCAAGTTTCTTCCTTCTTGACCTCGAAAACGGTGAAGAATACCGTTCTTCAACAAGTGAGATGCCCTCTTCTGTTTGTTTAAGTATTTCAAGCTCGGTAAACATTTTTAAAAGAAATCTGGACCAGTTCGGGATATTTTCCTCTGCAGCATTGGAGAATATCTCTAAGAAACTATCCCAAGATTTGTCATGTGGCACCAGAAACATATTCTCTAGCCATTCGTAGTTTGCATCATTAAGATGAGATTTATTTAGAAACAAATATCTTAATGCTGCGCCTTCGGCAGTTAGAGACACAGTTCGACTACGTTTTTTGGTAGCAATTTTAATAATTTCATAATCAGCAAGTCTTTCTATAAGCTCGATCCCTTCTACAAGAGAAGTTCCTTCCAATAATTTGTTTTCTGATTTGGTGATTTTATTTCCTTTGAATTGCATAAAAAACCTTTCAATTGAAAGTTTCTCAAAATCCTCACCTAGTGATTCAATTGGCTCTTGAATACCTTCTTCAACTGACTTTTTCAATTCTAAGAGATCATGAGCAATGGTCATCATTTTTTGTTCGATTTCTTTTAAAAAAATACTAATGCCTTTCCAGTCGGTATGAATTTCATTATTAGTTTTAATGAGCTGCTTGATTTGAAGTCCAGCAATTATGTTTTCATAATCAGAAAAACCCTGCTTGGCAAGAAATCTAATAACCTGCGATTTTTTTAATGGTGCTTCAAATATTTTTTGAAGTAGAAGGGCCTCCCCTGGTGCCAAATACCCCGATAATACCAAATAAGTTGATAACGCTTCCATTTTTCATTCCTTTTTCTTATTGTTTTCCTTTTTTTCTCGAATATATAGTTCCTTGAGTTGAATTAGAGAGTGAATATTATGAATAATCAATAAGTATTGCGCTTCTTCATCCCCTCGCTGAAAATCTTGCAGTGAATTCTCTTGACATGCCGGACAAGAGCAACTTTTAAGTTGATCCTCAGTTATGTTCCCTATAACTTCATATCGTCCTTCCAAAGTGTATAATCCCCGCACTGAAGATAGAATATAGCCAAAACCATCTACAGAATCTGCACCTGTTTCTATCACTAATTTTAACAATCTAGGATGTAAGAATCTACCGAAGACGTGGAGAAAAAAACCTTTGGTGATATTACGTGCAGTCTTAATGATGTCTAGCGCCATAGTGAGATCGGATTGAAAGGGGCTTGCTAACCCTCCAATAGCAAATTTCTGTATTCCAAGTTCACGATACTTTTCAAACATTTCTTTGATAACATCCAAAGAATAACCTTGAAGTGGTCCTATAACCTCACTTTTCTTTGGTCGATAGTCTAACAATATTTCAGTGTTCTTGATAGTCTCTTCGACCTTTTGCTTTATGATTTTATCTGTATCTTCTGGGAAAATTATTTGATCTAATGGTACGATGAGATCGGCTGCAAGAATTGCATGTAATTCGGCGACTTCATACGGATCTAAACTAAAGTTCATAGTCTCTGCGGCAAAAGCCCCCGAATCCATAAAAGTTTCACATTGAAGTTTTTCATTCAAATAAAAATCTTCTTGTAGAAGAGTAGACTCAAAAAAGCCTACAATGGAAAATAAAACACCTTCATTGAACTGCCAAGGGGCGAATGGTAAGTCCTGCCATTCAGAAAATGATGGAAAAAGATGTTTAAAATATAGACGAAACAACTCGTCTCCCGCCTCTTGTATTATGTCGCCGTGTATTCCTAAAAAAATATCGTCGTTCTAATTAATATTATGAGAGAGACAATGATGAAAGTGAAAGATTGTTCATTTACTAATACAATCTCACCAGAACTAGTTTCAGTTCAAAACAAAAGCTATAAAAACGCTTTTGAAAATACGGATCGATAGGTTTTAGAAAATGCAGTCTACGGGCTTAGTGTGGTTTAATCGGTCAGTAACTCGACTTCGGACTTTGATAGAGAGAAAATATAACTATTTAATGATTATTATACTTATATTGGGATTTTTACTGAGAATTGGATTTATTTCTAGAGCAATAGGAAGAGATGAAGCTGCCTTTCTGTATTATGGTTGGATGATAGTCAAAGGAAAAGTTCTGTATCGTGATCTGTTTAATCAAAAGGCACCTGGAGTCTATTTCATTGTTGCGTTGATTTTCCTTTTTGTTGGAAAACAAATATTACTCGTACGTATAGTATCTATGTTTTTAAGCACTATTACAGCCTTAGTTATATTTAAAATCGGTTATAAGATAAGTAATCCCTTAACAGGTATAATCGCTTCTTTATTTTTTATATTAGAGCCAGTCACTCTACGACGTAGCACGATGGTTTTTTCGGAAACATTTATGGTTTTTTTTATGGCTTTAGCGGTCTATTTTTACATCTTGGCTCATAAGGGAAACAATTCTTGGCATTATCTTCTTATGGGTATTTTAATAGGACTTTCTACAATTATGAGACAGACTGGGATTATATTGGTTCTTGTTATCATTTTTCACCGTCTTTACATTAGATACCCGCTGAAAAATCTACTTCATTCAATGGGAATACTAATTGCAGGATTTTTAATGTGCATAATACCGATTGTGGTTTATTTTGTAGCAGTGAATGCTTTAAATGATGCTATCTATTCTATATTTTTCTTTAATCTATCACCTTCATATGGATTTACTCTGCTTAGACGAGTAGATAATCTTCTTGACGTCTTCCTAAAAGATCCTATTCTTTGGTGTATTGGTTTAGGAGGGCTGCTTCTAACAGTTGAAAAAAGAAAAGAATGGCAAGTGTTTCTAGCGGGATGGTTTATCGCGTCATTTATTTTGGTCATCTCTCTAAGTACCCCATATGGTCATTATTACATCCAAATAATGCCTGCATTTTCACTATTAGGTGGAATTCTTGTTGAAAGATTAATTGTCTTAAGTGGGGAGTTGGTAGACAGCGCATCTCAAAGTCTATTGTATCCAAATATCATAAACTGGCTTTTGGTGGTATTATTACTCATTGGAATAGGGACAATTGGATTAGAATTATACTTTGATATGAAAACAAGTCATGGACTACCATATCAAATTGAAGCAGCGGAGTATGTTAAAACTCATACTGCTCCAGATGAAATAATATTCTCACCTGATTCTGCTTATTATCTTCTCACTGATCGACAAAACAAATATCGGATTGAACATTTAGCTGCAGGCCATATAGAAGCATTTGGTATTAGTGATCTACCACATTATTTAGAGGGCGAGCAAATCAGGTATATTATAATTGACTATAACATCGAAATTTGGAATTTTAACGAGGAACATTATCGTACAACTTTTAATGATGAAACTAGAGCTGAAGAAGTCAAGATTGTATATGAATGGATTATTGCTAATTACGAAATCGAGGCGACCTTTGGATCCGGCACTGATATGGTAAAAATTTATCGTTCCTCATTTTGGTAAATTCAACTCTCTAACACTTCTCTTCTAATCCCTAGATTTTAACAGAATTTGGATCTTTAGTTAAAAAAATAGAGTGGATGCGATGTTCATCTATTAGAAGGGTTTAATACTGTTTTTCTCCTGACCGCAGTCCTACAAAAAATATTAAGCCAAACCAAAAGCTGGCGAATAATAAACCGATTGTCAGGAGTGCAGGATCTGCTTGACCAATCCCTAGAAACGTCCTAATATCAGCGCTACCTGGGTTAAGTCCTGCTATATAATCTGCTGCATAAAGAACTATCATTCCTAGAATGCCCATAATATAGTAGCGGTCTCTAGTAGCGTTGGTACGAAGTCCCTTGAAGAAACGAATGAGCCAGGTAAGAATTGCTAATCCTAACGCGAAGAAGTGGAGAACTCTTTCATAAAGCCATTGACCTGCTCCCATCACAGCAGGATCCAAACCTCCACCTAAGAACCAAAGGGCTCCAAACATTAGCATTATCAGGATCTCTAAGAGTGATATGGCTCTATCGGGAATTTCACCTACGTAGTGCGGATCAACTTGTCTTGCACCTTCATAAATCAGAGTAATGAAAGCGCCAATGGCTGCCGCATCTGCTACACATAAAACACCGATATGAATTGGATTAAGTGCACGAGTCCAGATATTCCAGATTGCTGGAGCAATGGTTGAAAAATATGCAACGTAAAAATCATAGGCCTGCAGGATAGGAATGATCATTAAGATTACGAAAAGTAATAAAGTAAAGATCCAAAACCGGCCTCTTTTTTCGCCATAATCATCACTTCTAGGATACATAATTCGTCCTGCAACAAGAAATGCAACAACAATGACGATAAGTGGGGTAAAAAGCGGCATGAAGAAGAAAATAAATGCAATTGTAATATTGACGATATAAAAAAGCCGTACACCCTTTGGAACGTGTTCAACAGCCCTTCCCATACCTGAAAATCCACTAGCAATTGAATCCTTGTAAATATAAATAAGTAGAATCCATCCTAGAATGAAAGTAATTAAACTTGTAATTAAGAAAAGAACATCCAACGACCCTCCACCAAAGGCAGTGAATTGAATACCCTGAACCGCCTCGCCGTTCATAACAGAAGGCAGAAGGAAAAATAATATTGGAAAATAGATGATCACGCCTATAAACAGTATTACTACAAGGAGTTTTTCCCAAGCTACTTCCCCATAAGACAAATTTGTCATCTCCGTATTAAGCAGTTAATTTTTTTCATTGCTAATTTTAACTCGCAAGGCTGATAAAAAAAAGTTTTGGAAAAAAAGTTTACAACACAAAGAAATTTTCTACTAGGTGACGTGGAAATTGAGAGTATTCGGTCATATCTTCATGGAAAACCACGATCAGCGCCTATTTTAGTTTT
>JAHQJS010000004.1:741061-884626 GCA_019057385.1 Candidatus Borrarchaeum weybense
CTTACGGTATGGCTGCTTGGAGGATCATTGAGGGCGATATGCCTTACCGTGATTTTTATCATTCACACCCTCCACTTTCTCCCTATTTACTTGCTTTTGTATTCCTGATATTTGGTGTTGGCGTCATCCAAGCGAGGTTATTCTTAGTTTTTTTCACAACCTTTACAAGTTTCGTGATCTTTTTAGCCGGAAAAAGGATTGATTATAAAACAGGGTTGTTAGGGAGTTTAGTCTATGCAGTTACTCCGTGGTCCGTTGTGTACGGCATGAGGGCGGTAAATGATCATATCGCCATAACTTTCTGTATCATAGGATACTATTTTCTAACACCAGTCTTTGTACAGAATAAAGACAAAATAATGGACGCCGCGGCTGAAAGAAACAGTTTACTTTTAGCAGGTCTTTTTGTAAGCATTGGAGTACTGATTAAAATTATAGTGGCACCAATACTGTTTGCTTTTATCGTTATTTTAATCATTGAAGGACGATATAATGGTGTTGGAATTAGCAATCAGACAAAAAATGTTGGTTTCTTAATTCTCGGGTTCATTATTCCTCTATTAGTTGTGTGTTCGCCCTTTTACTTACTAATCGGTGACGAGTTTACAAAGCAAGTCCTGGGGCAGCATTTTGCGAAACCTCCATCCCCAGGAGAGCGTTGGATTTATCCTGTGGAATATTTAATCTTAGGAAATGCCTATTTCTTCGTTTTCTTTGCTCTAAGCGTTTTTTTCGCGATACGAAGACCCTATGGAAGGGGGTTAATCATTTGCATTCTTGTTATGATTTTTTCTATATTCTTCTTCGTTCCACGAGCACATGTAAATTATTACCACGCCCTCATCCTGTGGATGTCCATGGTCTGTGGGTTCTTTCCCCTGCCAAATTTGAAATCATTAAAGTCAAAAACAGAATTGGTAATCCTGAATTTCATTATTGTTCTAAATTTATTATTCTACAAGATTTATCGTTATTTTAATCTTTACATCCCAAGAGCAACCTATTTTAGTCATATTTCGGCACAAATCGCTCTTGTAGCAACCTCAATCGCGTTAATTGCCTTCATCGTTATGTTAATCAAAGAAGGGCACTATTCCGATGGTAGAATTAACGATCAAGTAAAAAATGCACTTTCCTTTCCTTACCAGATTTGGAAACGCCTGAGAAACATTTTTGACCAAGATGGAATAAAAGCAATCATTGCGGTACTCTTTATTGTTCTAATTGCGACAACCTATATTTCATACTTTCCTCGTTCTGAAAGTGAGAAGAAAACTGTTGAATGGATTAAAGCAAACACTTCCCCCGATGATTATGTTCTGGTTGATAATTTGAAAATCAATTTTTGGTCATTAAGGAGAAGCCCGTTTGCCGAAGTTTCAATAGATCGAACACTCCTTGGCGAACTTACTGGAGAAATGTTCATTGAAGCATGTTATGCATTTGATGTTAGAGTTGTTGTTGTCACCGGAAGATTGTTTGGAGAATATGAGACGTATGATGTTTTTCTAGAGTTTCTGGAGAATAATTATGTGCCAATAACAGAAGGTTATACAATCTACGTACGCATTTATTCTCTACAATAAAAATAGAGGAAATTGCAATATACCAGAACTATGAGTTTTTTGGAAAAAGTTTTTGATGTTCGAGATCGATCTTTTATGTAATTTATTACGGTGATACAATGACTGACAGACCAAACTGTGAAAATTGTGCCATTCCTATGCGCTTTGTTCTCACTGATATTCATGGAGAAAAACTTCGCGGCTGGTACTGTTCCGCCTGTGGTCTATTCAAGCCTATCGAATCAGATAAAGAGGTAGAACTCAAATTCGACAAAGAAACTATATTGAAGGCAACAACCACGACAGCACTATTTATCGATGATGAAATGGTCGTTGAAGACTTGACGGAACAACTAGATCGTTAATGTTGTTAAACTTCAATTTTTTTGTTTTACCTGAAAATAGGTTTTTCCAAAGTGTTTCAGGTAGAATCTTATCATCGTACTCAGTATTTCATCCCCATTTTTTGTAATTTTCTCAATTACGTCTTCACAAAACAAATTATCGTAGTTTAAATGGCGTAAGCCAATGTGGTAGAGATCATAATACCCGACTTTTAAGAATGCCAGACATCTCTTCAACGTTATGAAAACTCTCTTCATCGAAAAAGATCATAAACACTGTTGGATCAACTCTTTTAGTCCAATAACCTTCAACCTCGACTCATCGAAAAGGCGAGTCCATAACCGCCTTATTCATAGAATTCATAAAACTCTTAAGAGAAACTTTGAATTGACTTTCCTTACAAAATTAGAATCCTGCTATCCATTCACGAAATTAACGAGCAAAACGCTTCCTAAAAGGAGTTATTGTGATTTAAGACAAGGGTTACACCTTAAAAGTGATTAGACTATATTTCATATAATCGGAGAAACATGCCATTCTGAGTAGTTACGAATAAATTGAACAGAGTTAAAAAAATAGGAATGTTACTAATAATTGGGAATTGATTTGAAACAAACAAAAATGACAGTTATGATTCTTATCGTTGAATATTACTAAGAAAACATACTCCAGAGAGAGTTTCTGTCTTATTATAAACGAACTATACTATAGAATCAAGTAAAGAGTCAAAGAAAGATTGTATGTACTGACTTTGCTTGAGTTTTTATCGTTTAAAGATTTATGTAGTTGAGAATCCATGTAGATGTATGAGCAGTATTTTTGCTGTTAAGGACAGTGTGATAGATGGGAAATGAGTTTGTGACGGTTAAAGGACGAAGATATGCTGTTGAAGGAAATGGCGAACTCGACCTTGGTATCAACAAAAATCACTCCGCCAAAGAACATTATGATCATTATGAGACTCCTTTTGAAGATATTGCCGAGATAGAGGGCTTGGAGACCCTCACTCACCTTAAAGAATTAATTCTTGGTCCCAATTATATAACAGAGATCAAGGGCTTGGAAAATCTCAGCAATCTCCAAGTACTCTCTCTCCATGATAATGAAATCAAGGAGATCAAGGGCTTGGAAAACCTTACTAGCCTTCAAAAGTTAGTCCTCAGTTCTAACAGGATCAAAGAAATTAAAGGCCTGGAAACTCTTACTGATCTCCGTTACCTAACTCTCAATTCTAATAACATAGAAGTGATCCAGGGATTGGAACACCTCTCTAATCTTCAAAAACTAGATCTGCGTTATAATCCAGTAGGTGCCTCAGAAAAGATCTTACAGTGGACAAAGGGTGCACAGGAAGTAGTTAAGTACTGCCAAGAAAAAAAGAAACGCACGCATCTTGTTACGTTCAGAGAAGATATTTACGGTGTTTATGATACACTAGACTTAAGCAATAAAGAAATTAAGAATGTCTCTGAGATTGAAGGTTTAGAGCATGTTACCCATTTCCGAATACTAAACCTAAGGAATAATTATCTAAAAAAGATCAAAGGACTGGAGTTTCTCTCTGATCTGAAAAAACTAGATCTTAGTAAGAATCTTATACAAGAGATTACAGGCTTAGAAACTCTCACCAATCTCGAATATCTTGATCTTAGTTTGAACCAGATAAAAGAAATCAAGGGATTGGAAACTCTTACCAATCTCAAAGAACTATTACTCAATCATAATCCGATAAGAGATGAAGAGAAACATTTAGTAGAGATGAGTGCACAAGAGATTGTGAAATACTGCCAAGAAAAAGCGAGAGTGACCAAAAAAAAGGCGACTGAAGGCAAATAAGGGAGGGAGCGCATGGTAGAGGAGTTTGTGACAGTTAAAGGTAAAAAATACTATGTTATTGGAGGCAATCTGGACCTACACGATAAAAAGATTTCTGATATCGCTGAAATCAAAGGCTTAAAGAATCTTACCCATCTTAGAGATTTAGATCTTAGCAATAATCAGATTGGTGAGATCAAAGGACTGGAACACCTTACTGAACTTAAAATACTAGACCTTAGAGAAAATCGGATAATAGAGATCAAAGGGCTGGAGCATCTTACCAACCTAGAAGTATTGTTGATTGATAAGAATCCAATAAAAAAAGAAGAATGGAATTTTGTATATGGCGAACATGAATGGGATGGTAAGTTAATATCTGGAGCGCCAGTTTGGAGACTCGTGGAATATAGTCGATTAAAATCGCACAATCTTTTTGTAACAATTAGGAAAAAGAAATATTATGTAGATGTTGATGAAGGCGAGCTTAACCTAAATGGCAAAGAAATCACTAGTATCGATGAAATCACAGGGCTGGAAAAGCTCAAAGACCTTGAAATACTCCACTTAGACTGGAATCAGATAACAGAGATCAAGGGGCTAGAGAACCTAGTAAGTCTAAAAGAACTCAACCTTCACTGCAATGAAATTGAAGAAATCAAAGGCTTAAGCAGACTTTCTAAGCTTGAACGATTATCCCTTTACAATAATCAAATCAAAGAGATTAAAGGCTTAGAGAATCTCAACAAACTTCGAATATTGCGGCTTAAAGGCAATCCGATAGAAGAAATTAAAGGCTTAGAACATCTTACGAATCTTAAAGTATTGCAACTTAATACTAATCTACTAAGTGGTTATGAGAAAAATTTGCTTAGGTATAACGCTCAAATGGTTGTAAAGTACTGTCAACACCAAAAGGAAGATACATTGCTTCATTTACCTTTTGTAACAGTCAGAGGGGAAAATTATTATGTTGACGATGATAAGCTCAGCCTTTGGGGTATAAAACTAACCAATATCGCTGAAATTAAAGGATTGGAGAATTTCATCAACCTCAAAAGTCTAAAACTTAGTGCAAATAGGATAACAACTATTAGTAAACTAGACCAGCTTAAAGATCTTCAAAAACTGGAGCTTAATGAGAATAAAATCAGAGAGATCAACGGTCTAGAAAATCTCACTAATCTTAAAGAACTAGATCTTAGTGGAAATCAAATTGAAGAAATTAAAGGACTAGAGAACCTTATAAATTTAGAAAAACTAGACTTATTTGGTAATCCAATAAGAGAGTATGAGACACATTTGATAGACAGGAGTGCACAGGAAGTCGTGAAATACTGCCAAGAAAAGGCGAGCAAAACACACAGTGAATGACGTTCAAAACGGAAAAATAGAAAGACACCTATTTTTTAGATACTGTATCTGTCTGTGACATCTTCCAATCCATAACACTTACGTCAGTTATGTTTGAGTTCTATTTTTGTGTTTCTTCTTTCTTAACTAATTATCTTAGTTCTGGCTTCATAACAAATCCATGGATTTTAAAATCGATGTCAAAAGTAAAGACTTCATTTATACTCCGCCTCTCCATCATTGCGAAACTGAGGCTATCGGTCAGATCTATTTTCTGATCTTGATATCGTTTAAAATATTCTAACGCTTTACTCCAATCTTCTTTAGTCTCCCATTCAAGCTCTACGATTTTACTAGCTAGAATCTTATCAAGTTCGTATATCGCTAACTGTTTCTCAACTCTTTTAGTAAGTCCGTCTATAAACTCGATCAGGCAGTGCGTTCCAATTATGAATCGTAGTCCTCTCTTTACAGCGTGTCTAAGGTATTCGACAGCCGTAGCGTGATTTTTATCCTTTTTGTCACCAAGAGCAATCAATGCACTTGTATCGAGGTATTGCATTCTTTTCCCCCAGCGTTATGTCCTCCATTCATCCCTTTCGCTCCAAGTTCCTTCTTCAGTTTCAAAACTGCCAATTATGTCAAACAGGGGATCATGCTCAAGTTCATTCACATATTTTTTAACATATTCCTCTATTGCGTCTCTTATAATGCGTTCGATGCTTGTTTTCTTGCGCAATGAGATGTTCTTAAGCAAATTATGTAAATATTCATCTATTTCAGTTTGAATGGATTTCACGTTGCTCATACATTTTCACCAAGCCGTATATTGCATCTAGTTATTAAAATACTTGTTGACTGCTTTGAATATTATTCATAACCGTGCTTAAAAACTCTGAGTTTTCAGTGAACTACTCCATCCTTAGAGTTAAAAGTTATTCACCCCTCTGATATGATAATAAACCTTTCTCTAGTCTCGCAGTATAAGTTCTACGCGTATTCGCTACAAATTATTATCACGTTCTAAAATGCCGTTTCTCCGTGACGTTTTTCTGTGATATTGGAAAATCGACCTTCATAAGTCTAATATTTTAATAGAACAAAACTAGAACTATATCGCATCCATCTCTTTCTCTTTAATATCAAAACATCATCAAGACTTGCATTAAATGAAGAAGAAGAGCGCTAATCAGAACGATTCGATAATTAATCAGATACAAAATCAAGGATCTGCCCCGTATATCTATATATCTAGCGGGAGAATCTATTTCAAAAATGGCAGTTATTCAATTGATACTTGTTATTTGGAAACTAATAGTTTTAAAGTAAGGTATATGTCTAAAACAAAAACGTCTAAACAATTTCAAAGATGCCAATTATTCTACCTGAAAATAGGTTTTTCCAAAGTGTTTCAGGTAGAATAGACAGTTTTATACCTTCCATTTTTTCAAGAACAGTTGAAGAATGCTTAGGTATTGCTACAAATACATTTGGAATCTACTTGGTTCAAAATCAAACCTTTTTAGAGATTTCATTCTTCTATGATAACTTCATACTTCTAAACTAGAAGAACAGTTTGAATTTTAGAGACGCTCAAGATACATAACCTGCAATTTTCGGTATAATTTTAATATACTCGCTTTATAAATTAATTCTTACCCTTTCATATATGGGTACTGACGCTGCCACGTATTGTGGATATATATTCAGTGATTGAACGATTGATACAAGCTAATTATCATAAGCTCTGGTTTTTCCAAGATAAGTCGGTGCGTGCTTTCAGGGAAGGAAAAGATATATTGATAAAAGCTCCAACTGGTGCTGGAAAAACGCTTATTCCACTTATCTGTGCTACACTTGTTCTTGGAGAAAAATTGCGTTGTGTGTTTCTCGTACCAACAAGGCGATTAATTGACCAGACCTACGACCAGCTTGAAGACTGGTTTAAAAGTTTACCACGATATCAGAAAAAATATCGTATCGTCAAGGTAACAGGAGACGAGAGACCTTCTCACCGGGAAATCAAAAGGGCTAACATCATCGTAACCACATATGAATCTTTTAATGGACTACTGTCGAAACAGTATGAGTACGCTCTCCTGAAGAAAGTAGGACTCGTAATAGTCGATGAAATGCACTACATCAGCGATGCGGAACGAGGAGGACGGCTTGAGGATGCCATTGTCAAGGCAAAACTATGGTTGCGTCGTCGTCCCCAGATGATCTATCTGGCGGCTACCTTAGGAAATGCAGAAGAAATCGGAGAGTGGTTAAAAGCCGAAGTTATCCAAACGACAAAACGCCACTCAAAAATAATTGTTGGAACCCCAATCAAAGTCTATGATGAGTATGAACGGTTAGAAACCATTTTTAGACTGATTAAAGAGACCTATGAGTTAGAGGTAGGGGCAAAGGAGACAGATAAAAGATGTGTATTAATCTTTTGTAGAAGGCGACAGGACACCGAACTCAGAGCTTGGGAACTGACAAAAAAATGTGAGGACATGTGTTACAAGCTAACCGTTTCCTATAGCCATGCTGGGCTAAAAGCTATAGAACGACAAAGGCGGATGAAGTCATTTCGAAAGGGAGAGATTGATGTCCTTTTCACTACAACTGAATATAGAGAAGGAATAGACGCCCCAGTTCTGCGGATTATTATAGCGGATACAGAGGTTTTTGATTCACTGGAATTAGAACAGATGATAGGGAGGGCTGCACGACCTCGTTTTTTTGAGATTGGATATGCAAATCTGATCATTCAAGGGAATGTAAACGTTATTTTGAGTAAAAACGAGATATCAATAGAGAATGGAGCAATTCAATTTAAGGAAAAACCTTTGAAAAGTCAGGCAAAACGTTATTTGAGCGGGATCATCCTCAATAGAGTGGCACGAGGGGCGGTTTCAACAGGGCAACTCATCAGGTATCTTAAAGAATTCTATTTCTATTATGAGGAAAAAAGGCGAATAAGCAATTGGAATAGACTTTTACACACCGCGATTTCTAAACAAGAAGTATTCATACTCACAAAAGAGAATGATAAAAAGCTTTTTTCCTTAATCAATGGCAATGAACGTTACAGACGAGAAGACAAAGCAAACTTTCAATTATTTGTAAAGGGTTTCTTGAGCCACGTATTTGAAGCTGTAAAGGTCCGAAAGAAACGTACAAAGCGGAAGAAAAAATATAAACTTGAAAGCGAAGTAGTTTGCGATCTTCTAAAAGAATATTCTCATATTGAACATAAACGCTCTGAGAAAAGACTTAAAGAGCAGGTTAAAATACATCTACTTTATCTTATTCATGCGGGTTTTCTGGAGAGGAAATATAACAAAGTTGACGCAATAAAGAGTGGAAAATACAGGGCAACGGATGAGGGACGGTGGGCAAGTCAGTTTTTATTACGAGTCAATGATGCTCTTAAAATCCATCAATTCTTTCAAACCCGGAGATTCTATTCAGATGATGATACATTCGAGAAATTGGCTAACCTTATAGGTGAACGTGTATGTGAGCATGATAATGAGCGATACGGGGTGAAGCAATATAGTGGGTTCATAAAGTTTTTGGTACTGGGATTTGATTTAGATGAGGCCGCGAAAAAAACAGGGATTAGACTGGGGGATGCTGAAGGATGTAGAAAGACTGCCACATGGATGGCAGAAGCGATGCAGGCTTACGTGGAAATGAATATCCCGTTCATTATACCTGTGGCGAAGAGTATTGTTGAATCACTTACTTTGCGAGAAAGGGATGATCCCCGTAAAAAGGTGCGACGATATGTAAAAGAAAAAGCGCCACCATATCCAGGTATTCAGGAAGCGATTAATGCTGTTCTTGAACAGGGAAGGATTGTAACGTATGATGACCTCCATGAAGTAATTACTGACCGTTATGGCGATTCTATTGCCCGTATAACGACTATTAGGAACGTCCTTGATTTAGCGGTGCATGGGAAACTTGTAAAATTCTCACGAGGTAAAGGCGTAGGGCGCCCTTTAAGTCAAGTTTGCAGTACTAAAGCACAAATTCCTGAGTATTTTCACAAGACCTGTGGTTCATGTGTTTTTCGTATTACTATAACGGATGAGAGCGAAAAGGAACACGAAAATCAACGGTACATCTGTGAATTACGCAGAGACTATAATAAACACACGAAAACCAATACTTTAAGTTCCTATGTCACACAAAAATATGGAGCATGTAGATATCACAACTCTTCGCGAAAGAGGAAACTTCGTTCAATTAAGAGTTTGAAAGCAATCAATGCACTTGAGGCGATCTGTCATATTTGTCAAGCAGCAGTAGTTCAGATACCACAAACTTATAATCGTTACACTCGATGTCCGAATTGTGATTCAGAATATTACTACCGCTGGGATGGAAGGATCAATGTTAAACCTGGTGTAGGAGATCTTCTTCAAGACGCTCTCAAAGATATTCTAGGAAAGGTTGTTAAGCCTACGAAAATTTGGCAAAAAAGAGAAGGCGATATACAGCGACACTATATGAAACTAATAATCAAGAAAGGTGAAAATGCTTATGTTAACCAAAATAAACTCTTTTATATCCCAAAGGAAGGAAAAGCACGCTCATATCTATTAGATGCTATTCATTTTATTGGGGTTTGTGATGGCGTAAAACTCAAACAACAAGTCTATAATAAACTTGGTGACAGAATTTTTCCTGAGAGACATTTAAAGAAAGCGCCACGAGTTCCCTCTGATCAGTACAATGACGTTTTTAATTTCCAGATAACTGACACACTTAAAGAACGTGCAGAAAGACTAAGAAGAACAGTCGAGGGTGCACATTTTGCCAGGATAATTGTAACGAGTAAAAAACTAAGTAATGTTCTTCTTACACTACAAGCTGAAAAGGATGAATTGTTAAATTCAAGAGACGTCGAAAGGTTATTCTTCAAACAAATGAATGTTGTCGCCCACACTGTTATGCATTGGACTGGGAATAGAGATAATCTTCTCAGTTTTGAAGGAATTGGTGAACGTTACGCCTGGGAAGGTTTGAAACTTATTGTGAAAGATACTGCTTTGAAATGTGGTAGTCGGACTCAGGAGCGGCATATCTTTTCTGTTCCCTTTATCGGAATGGTGAAGGCACGTTCGCCCTTTAGCACAGGACTTAATGCTATATACCGTCGCGCGCTTCAATTCTGTCGACACGCCCTCTATAATGTGGGTTTTTCTTGGCATCCCGGGGAACTTGTCTTGCATTTTCAAAGAGGGAAAGGACAACGAATTTCCATAGGTGCTATCCTCGACTTTCGCGAACTGTTTCTTCCACTCTTTAGATATGTGTATGCTAAAGCATGTAAAGAGAGAGAAATTAATGAAAACGATTTCATACGATCAAACACCCATCGGGGAGAAGAAATATATTCGCTTACCGAGAAGGGAGAGGAGAAGATTAGCAAGTTATTTGAAAGAATAATGAATGAACGGGTTTATTATCTGAACACATTTATGCCATTACATACCGCTATAAAGCAATGCGCTAAGTCTCTCTGCAACTTTCTATTGCATAAATCGCCTTTTTCTCCTTTTATCTGTGCTTTGGATGAAGAACAATTTAAAGAGATTTCTAAACGATTTCAAAATATAGAACGATTTTGTGCTTCATTAGGAAAAGGACCTCCGATTCCTAATGTGTTTGCTATGGCATAAATCAAATATCATTTTCTGTTTTTTCCTTTGACTTGGATTAGTGTTGACCATTTATGCAACCCTTTTTGTTATGGCAGAAATTTAAAGTTTTCATGAATTTTTAGCCATTTTTCTTAAAAATTTATTGATTCAAAACAACTTTTTACTAAAGTATAAAGGATTTTTCTTATGTTTCCAAAAAGATAGTTGAAAACGTCTTTAAAATGCTTTATTTTCAAAAAGAAGTGTATAAAATACTTCATTATACTAAAAAAAGGTAGAGAAAGCGATAGGTTTATATATCTGGTTGCAAAAGGTATATTTGAAAAATCAACGAGGTTAGTCAAATGAAAACCACAAAAAAACAAATTGTAGTTCGTGCCTATACTCCGATTGCCAAGCCCCTGAATGCCTCCATCCAGAAAAACTCTACTATGTTGCTTCTCGGTGAAATTCCGTATACAAATGGAGGAAAGACCTTCAATACTAAGGTGTATTACATCAAGGGTCTGCGTGGCATGTTACGACATGCTGCAATGAAACTTGCGTATGATTGTGGGATTGAAGTTTGCCATACTAGCGAAAAAACCGAACTCAAAGATGGTACAAAACTGATGCCTGTGGGATTTCATACATTAGGGAGTTGTGATCCTCCTTGTATTCTTCAGCGTATCTTTGGCAGTTTTCGCAAAGAGTCTCGAATTTCAGTTTCGGCGGATCCTATTACTTCTATCTCTCATAAAGACTATACAACCGATGTAGCGGTGCAAAAAGTCCATATTGCCAGCGAAAATCGAATAGCCATGAGCTTTGAGCGGATTCCGATACAGGATTTTCGTGAAAGTTATTTCAGCGGTTATTTTACCTTCTCCATTGATGTGACTCAATTAACCAAAGAGGAAATTAAGTTTCTTATTGAATCATTGCTCTATATCGAGACACTTGGCGGCGGTAAAAATGCAGGCTATGGGCAGGTCAAATTATTAGACTTTGATCTCCAAAATATTGAAGTCGAGAAAAAAATAGAACGAGAAGATGGCGTCTATAAGTTCTCTGAGGACATAAAAGCTGAACCAGTTGTACTTGACGGTATTGAGGATTGGAGGGAAACTATAGTCTCAGTAGACACATGAGGGGATTAAATGATTCATGAAAAGGCTTTATTTCATTTCTTTTCTTTTTTCTCTTCTCTTCTCATCCATGACGGTCTGCTACTTGCATATCGCGGGTGGCACGTTCTGGTACATGAGACCGAACCATCTGAGAGGCCCCACGCCTCCAGTATTGATGGGGACGGATGACAGGCAACGGGACGATAAAAGTGATATCCAATATACGAATAAAAGGTAAAGAAACCGATATGGTTAGATATCCCGTTATATTCATTCTAACGGGATAAACACTATAATGAGGGTTAGAAATGGTAAAAAACTGGGTTAAATTGACGGGCATAACGAAAACACCTGTGATCTCCAAGCGAAAACGATTTGGAATTAAGGGCATAGGAGTGATTACTATTCATGGTCGTCCTAGAGCCTTCGGCAAACTGACAAAAGGAGAAAGACGGGCACCCATGACTTTTAGAGCATGGTATGGACATGTTGAGTTTATTGTTCCAGAACATAAACTTGAGACCGCATTCTCCATTGATCGCCTCGGACGCTACACCCATGAAGGCATGGGACTCATACAATGGAACGAAGTGAAAAAACTCCACAATAAGCCTCTCTACTTCTCGAGAAATATCATCATCCGAAAAATGCTCCCTTCCAACCTTACCGAAATACAACAAAAACTCATGATCGCTATGCTTCTCCATGACTTCGTTAATACCGAAAGGCACTCAAGTAAAATCTATACTGAAATCAATATTCTTGATGAAGAAATCTACAAATTAGTAAAAAATCACCACAACTATGATACCGACGAAAAACAACTTCCTCTTCTTTCTATCCTTCAATATTATGATAGATTATCTTCCTCTATTTCTCGAAAATTCAAGTGGTCTGCTTACTCGCGGTATCGCGTCACAGAATTAGAAAAAATTGATTTTCAAGTTCTAAAAAGGGAAATTGAATCACGACAACATTCTATTTATCCCCTTTATACCTCTATCCGTAAATCACAAATTCTTGGCAAAATAAATGAAGCACTCGCTTTTGGCTTTTCTTCTCTGAAGAACCATCTACTCTTAATGGTGAACCTCTATCTTAATGATTTACCGAGTTGAGTTCTTATGTTCCAAATTATGGTGTTATTGTTTCTCTTCATTGGTAAATGCATCAACTACAAGACGGAATGCTCTTCGCTCTACGCCCAGAGCACGTTCTTGTGCATGAGACTGCACCTGAGAGGTCCCACGCCTTCTTCGACGGGAATGTATGACAGGCACAGGGACGATAAAAGTGATACCCATCAGTATTTCAGAAATGGACGACCCAGAAGAATGTATTCTATGAAATTAGCTCGTTTAGCGCTCTTTATAATTTTCTCAAATTTCTTACGAACCCGATTTTCATCAACGTTTAATTCAGACACATCTATTTCGTCCATAACGTTTTTAAGAAGTTTTTCGAAATCATAGACAAGTTTCTCGCCCTCCAAGTGGGCTAAACCCGTTTTAAGGGCGGTATTCACCTCTATGTAATACCACTCACGAGCAACTGGGTACTTTAGATGCCCCTTTTTTACTAAATCTCTAAGGAATTCCAAGCCAAATTCAGTGTGTCCTAACTCTTCTAAACGTGCTGCTAATGCGGCGATGACATCTTCATTTGACGAGGGTGTCTTAACTCCAACGATACGTGGACGCTTTAATGCAGTTTCTAATTCTTCCTCACTCATTTTCGGTGTTGGTAGTTCATCCAAAATGTCCTCTTCTTTGATTATCTCTTTGTCCTTAATTTTATCTTTTGGTTTCATACCCACTGGTGTTTCAATTTCGGTTTTTGGTTCAATTGTTTCGGTTGGGGGTTGAACTTCTTCAGGTTTCACTTCGGGGACTTTGGTGACTTCGGGAGTCGACTCTTCGATAATTCCTGCTGAGATAAGTGCTTCTTTCAGTTTTCTTACATCATTTTCTGTTAATGTTTCATGTTCTGTAAGTAACCAGCGCGTTTTAAAAAATTGAATATCCTTTTTCAAGTCTGGGGACACAAGTACAAAATTACCTGCTTCGAGCCGTGGTAATTTATTGATGATTTTTGCTGCTCGGGTTTCACCGGCACCTGCAGTCACGATGTGTTCAATGGCTTCACGAGATTGACGGGCGGTAATTCTTCCTATCGCAAAAGTGTTCATCTGCTCAAAAGCTTTGTAGTCCACGTCCTTAGGGCTTTGGGTCGCAATAATGCAGATAACTCCATATTTGCGTGCCTGACGAAATATAAGTTTCAACCCTTCCTTTGGACCAGGTTTCACTGTCCCTGAAGGACAAAAAGGAGCAATCTCGTCAATGAAGAAAATCAATCGTGGTTTTTTGGAGGAGCCTTGGTTTATCATCCAATCATACAAGCGGTTCACTAATATCGAAATGAAAAAATGCCTTTCTTCATCTGTTGTGAGGGTTTTGAGAAAGAAAACATTGATAGGTGTACGCCCTTTTTCTTTCTTTATTAACTTCGTGATATTTAGTCTCTCTCCTAATTCAAAAAGCAATTCTGACGTCCCAATTGTTAAACTTCTAATGGATTGACTTAGTCGTTCTCTTTCAGCATCTTTTAGATACTTTCCATAGTCGACTGAATTTAATGGATCTTCTACAAGAAGATCTGCTAAATGTTTCAAATCTTTAATTTCTTTATCTTTTTGCCAGTAGTTTTTCATAAGTTCGTAAATCACCGCAAATGCTTTTGATTCATAGCTGCTCGGCAGCCCAGTTACCTTTATTAGAACCCTTACCAGTGTACGGCTGGAATTGTCGAGTAACCTGATAGCATCTTCATGTTCTGCCTTCACATCAGGAAATACTATGGGATCTATACAGATTGGAAGACCCTTTGTTGAAGCAGGAGTAAATATTTTTACATAAACTTTGTCCTTATATTCTCTAAGCATTTTTAATGGAAGTCCATGTTCTTCTATGACTTTTGGATCGGCAAGCTTAATCAACGAAGCAATATCACCTTGAGGGTCCAAGGCAATTATTGGGATTCCTTCTTTAGCTGCTTCTTCAATAATAATTTTTGCTAAAACGGTCTTACCAGACCCTGTCGATCCAAAAGCTGCCATATGTCTAACTAAAATTTTGGCAGGTATTTCCAAATGCTTTTCTGTAGGATTTCCATCCTTATCTACTTCATAACCTATAAATAGTGACATTTTTTACCACATTAGAGAGCTAAACGAATACCGATTGAATCATGAAAAATCACTCACGATCTCAAATAAAGCTTTTCACAAAGTTTTAAAAATCTCTTGTAAAATCGACGAAAACTCAATAATCAATGCAAACACTAATTTATTGTAACTTTACAGTTTAAGGACAAATCTAAACCCTATTAGCGTCTATTCTATGTGTGAGTGGACAAAGAACAGCAAGTCGGCAATGATAGATTTAACTATAGTAGTAAAAGTAAAATAGAAAGAAAAAAAGAATTCGGGAGCACCCCTTGCAGGGTGCACGTCTAACTCGGTACTTCTTCATATCGACCGCGAAGTACAACGCCTAGGAGTATGAGTAGCCCAGCTGAAATGGCTCCTAATACCCACGCCGACGTATTAAAGCCGGCAGCTATGTACAAACTGTTGAAGCCAGCGAGTATCAAGCTTAAGAACACACCTAAAATCAACGAGAACAAGATAAATCTAGCAGTTGTTTCTTTAGAAACTTCTCGTCCCTTGCCTTGTAAAACATCTACGATGAACCCGAGTTGGCTTAATCCCCACAGAAATATAAATGCCACAAAAATCACTGTCGCATAGTTGAACATCGCTTGTGTCATTTCTGCTTGACTAGTTCCAGGCCATACAGGCAACATTCCTAGACTGTAGAAGTATCCCGCACCTAAGATTGCTGCAATTACGAACAAAAAGGCAAAAATGTTTCCAAATAGCAAATCGTCAGGGTGCACGTAGCCTACTCTTCCTTTCTCCTTGAAGAAAGTATTGATGATTGCTACGAACAACACTATCGCAAGAAATACAAATGTGACATAGTATACAGTTAAGCTCTGAAGCCAAAGACTAAAGACTAATACAGCGCCTCCTATCCCAGACGCCATAGCACCGAAGAAAATCAATCTAACCACATAATGACCTCCAAAATTACCCTAATATCTATTCATATTATATATTATTTGTATTTAATAGGCGACAAAATTACTTAAAAAACCTTGCTTTTGACAATAAAACAATTTTGAAAGATAATAAACAAGGTGCAAATATGCCAATTATTGTAACTTCATCTGCCTCAATCGCTGGTAGAACGCTTCATACGCAATTCATTGAACATTATTCTTTTGAGAAAACAGGAGAGTATTTCGAAAATAATCCAATATACGAGTACCAAACTCAAGATAGATTGATAAAACTCTTAATAACGAGCAGGAAAATTATTGAAGCTGACCACCTGAACGAATTTACTACAGATTTGTTTATTTTCGCCAGTAAACATGAATCTGCAGCTAAAGTACCTGCACTTTTAACGCATTCTACCGGTAATTGGACTATGGAAGCTAAATTTGGTGGTCATCCTAATGAACTTGGTATTGCACCCGCCTTTGCGATTAAAGAAGCATTACTTGAACTTCATAATCAGAAGACTCGATTAGATCTAGAACAATATGATGTATCTTTAGAAGTTAGTCATCATGGCCCTACTAATTTGAATGCCCCAATTGTTTTTATTGAAGTTGGAAGCACTCCTGATCAATGGAGTGATAAAAAAGCAGCAGAAGCAGTAGTTAATGCGGCAATGCGTGTTGCTTCTACAAAAAAAAGATACAAAACAGTTATAGGCATCGGAGGCGGGCATTATGCACCGGAATTTAATCATCTACTTTTGAAAACAGAATATGCAATATCTCACATAGCGCCAAAGTATGTTTTAGATACAATTAGCGAAAGCATGATTAAACAAGCAATCGAGCGATCCTTTGAAAAAATTGAATTATGTGTGTTGGATTGGAAAGGTATGAAAAGCCATCATAAAGAAGTGCTTCTCCAGATCCTTGAGGAATTGCATTTACCTTTTACAAAAGTTCGTAAACTGTTGCGAGCTTAACGTAATGGATTTTGTGTGATATTCTAAATATAACAAAATTTTTTAAAACTTTATTACAGTCGAAGGTTTGATCTAAAATTAAGTCTGTGAAAGAGATGAATTTCGCAATTGATGGCAAAAAACCGTTAGAAATCATAATTCAATTTACCAGAAGAAAATATGTCATTGTGTTTCTGTTCAATTTTTTGTTGCGGTTGATTATCAAACTTCCAATATATGTAATGGCTTCTCTTGTCTATGATGAAAGTTTTTCCATGATCGACCGTTTTGCGGATATAGCAATGACTTGGTACGTTGGTATGCCGTTAAAAGATTCACGGCAATTCATCTTTATGCCATTTTTAATACAAGTATTTTCCTTGAACTTTCTCATCAGTCCGTACCTTACATGGTTAGTAATTGACATTACTGGATATTCAGTCGGATTTGCTGTTATTTTTCATTTGCTTGATAAGCGAATGGAAACATGGAATATTAAAAAACCGAAAAACTTACTCGAACTCTACATCGTTTCTAATCTTTTATTCCCTGTGTCTTATCTAAAATGGAATCAGGCATTTGGACTTTTGTTGATGCTCGTTTCTCTCACCATATATTTCATTTTTGAAGATAATCTGCATTTCTCACTAGTTTTTGCTGTTTTAACTTCATTAACACACATACTCGGATGGGTTGTCGTCAATATATTGATTTTGTATTTCTATAGAAACAGGCGGTATCTGATTTTTATTATCCCCACATTTTTTGTGTTGTTACAATTTTTATTTTTTTACCTTAGAACAGGTGATTTCTTCCTGTATTTCCATGCACAACAAGCTTATTGGGGTTATTCATACTTCCCCATTTCTTACCCGTTTAATGTAATGGTAACTCATTGGGGTAATCCGATCGAGAATTTGTATTTAGCGATAATGTACATTTCACAACTCTGGGTCATTATTGTTATACTTTCATATTTATTGACATACTTTAAGAACAAAGATATTGATAGATTGAATCTCATCATTGGCCTGTATTTTTTATTAATCCAACTGATGACTGGACCAAGACCTCGTGATTTAAGCCGCTTTTCTGTATTGATATTACCGTTTTGCGCGGTTTTACTCCTCATTAGATTTTTGAACTCAATAAGCATTAAAAAATTATGGGTTCTAATTGCATTTCTATGTGTTATTAACATTTTCCTTATTTGGTATTTGATAATCGCTGATTTCTTGAATGTTTCTGACCTGGGAGTAATATATGAGAAAGCATCTAGTTATCTTTTAAGAAAAATAAGCGGACTTATTTAGCTATCTGCATAAAAATTTTTTTTAAGTGGAGAATGAAATTATCGTTGGGTGAAGATTGAATGAAAATGTTTGACTCTAGTGTTATTGAACAGATTAAGAAGAAAAAACAAGAATGGCAAGAAGACAGCCCAAAAAATGTATATGAACAAACAAATTCTTCGAGCATTCCAATTAAGTTAATTTATACGCCTGCTGATATTAATCATCTAGACTACGAACAGGATTTGGGATTTCCAGGAAAGTATCCCTTCACACGAGGTATTCATAAAACTATGTACCGAGGTCGTCCTTGGACAATGCGTCAGTTCTCGGGTTTTGGGACAGCAGAACAGACAAACCAACGTTATAAATATTTGCTCTCAGAGGGTGAAACTGGATTGAGTGTAGCCTTTGATTTTCCAACTCTTAAAGGCTATGATTCAGATGATCCAATATCTTTGGGTGAAGTCGGAGTGTGTGGCGTTGCAATCGATACATTACAGGATATGGAACTCCTTTTTGAAGATATCCCTCTCGATAAGGTTACTACTTCCATGACAATTAATGCTCCTACACCCATACTGTTTAGTATGTATCTAGCAGTTGCAGAAGGACAAGGTATCTCGTGGGATCAAGTTGGTGGAACAGTTCAGAATGATGCATTGAAAGAATTTATTGCACAAAAATCTTTCATTTTTCCTCCTGAGCCTTCAGTTAAACTTGTTATTGATGTTATTGAATTTTGTACAAAAAGTGTACCAAGATGGAATCCCGTAAGTATTAGTGGGTACCATATAAGAGAAGCAGGAGCTACAGCTACACAAGAACTCGCGTTCACACTTTCAGATGGTCTTACGTATGTTAGTAAAACGATTGAAAGGGGGCTAGATGTTGATGTTTTTGCACCTCGATTATCCTTATTTTTCTGTGCTCACAATGATTTCTTCGAAGAAGTAGCAAAATTCAGAGCTGCAAGACGAATGTGGGCACGATTTATGAAAGAACGCTTTGGAGCAAAGAACGATAGAAGCATGTGGATGCGATTTCATACACAGACAAGTGGAGTGGCACTTACTGCTCAACAACCAGAAAATAACATTGTACGTGTAACTCTTCAGGCTTTGTCAGCAGTTCTTGGAGGAACACAAAGTCTTCATACCAATAGCTTTGATGAAGCATGGCAACTCCCGTCTGAAAAAGCAGTCACTATAGCCTTAAGAACGCAGCAAATTATTGCAAATGAAAGTAACGTAACGGCTACAGTCGATCCGCTAGCTGGCAGTTATTATATCGAGTGGTTAACTGATAAAATCGAGGAAGAAGCGATGAAATACATTGATAGGATTGACAATATGGGAGGCATGATTGAAGCAATAAAGAAAGGTTATCCACAGAGAGAAATTGCTAATAGTGCTTATGAATTCCAAAAAGAAGTTGATAATAAGAAACAAATCATAGTTGGTATAAATCAATTTAAGGATGAACATGAAGAACTTGAAATACCTCGTTTTAGAGTTGATCCTGAAGTTGAAAAAGCGCAATTAAAAAGATTAAAACGGATTAAGGAAAATAGAAACCAAGAGAAGGTATTAAGATACTTAAATGAGTTAAAGAACGCTACTGAAAGAGATGAAAATATCATTCCATACGTAGTTAATTGTGTTAAAGCTTATGCTACTTTAGGCGAGATTATAAGCATTCTTAAGGAAGTTTATGGAGTTTGGAGAGAGGAACGCCTGTTTGCTTGAGGAGTTAATAATGAAAAGAATAAAAGTCCTAGTTGCAAAACCTGGCCTTGATGGGCATGATCGTGGAGCTAAAGTTATTTGTAGAGCCTTAAGAGATGCGGGAATGGAGGTAGTATATTCTGGCCTTGAACAAACTCCAGAGCAAATTGTAAATGCTGCGATTCAAGAAGATGCAGATGTTATTGGTTTAAGCATATTAAGCGGAGCCCACAGAGTTATTTTACCAGCAGTTACGAGACTTTTGCAAGAAAAAGGAATTACTGGCGTCCTTGTTGTGTGTGGAGGCATAATCCCGACAGATGACCATGAATTTCTCAAACAGCACGGAATTGCTGCCATCTTTGGACCCGGCACACCACTCAAAAACGCTGTCAAGTATATTAGAGAGAACGTGAGTAAGGAAAGAGTTCACTAGAGGAAAAATAGATGAACGTAGAAACACTTATTGATGGTTTATTCAAAGGCGATATCATAAGCACAACCCGCCTAATTTCTCTAATTGAAAACGATTTTTTAAAAGCGGAAGAGATTAGTCGCAGGATTTATCCACATACTGGAAATGCTCATGTTGTTGGAATAACAGGTCCTCCTGGAGTCGGTAAAAGCAGTTTAGTGAATAAACTAGCACTTGGCTGGAATAAAAGGGGAAAAAAAATTGGAATAATAGCAGTAGATCCGTCAAGCCCTTATAGCGGTGGAGCGTTACTGGGAGACAGAATAAGAATGCGAGAAATTACAGGCATCGAAGGAATTTTCATTCGTAGTATGGCTACAAGGGGATCTTTGGGAGGACTTGCTAGAGCTACACGAGATGCTATCAACATCTTGGATGCATCTGGCATGTATGACGTTGTAATCGTTGAAACAGTGGGTGCGGGACAATCTGAAGTTGAAATAATGAGGGTAGCAAAGACTGTTGTAATGGTATTATGCCCGGGCTTGGGAGACGAAATTCAGGCTATGAAAGCAGGGGCAATGGAAATTGCAGATATATTTGCGGTCAACAAAGCAGATAAACCAGAAGCTATAGAAACTGTCAATGACCTAGAGAGAATGTTGGATTATGAGGGATTAAATGAGGGCAAAGCAGGTTGGATGCCACAAATCGTAAGCACATCATCAACCATGAATACTGGTATTGATGAACTTGTAAATAAAATTGAGGAGCACCAAGAATTTCTAGCAAATATGACTTCAGAGGAATTCCATGAAAAAAGAGCGGCCATGGAGTTAATTGATACGCTAATAACTAAAATCGAGAATGAAGCTATTAAGAAAGCGAAGGAAAGTCCCGTTTATAATGAACTTATTAAAAAAATTGTTGAAAAGAGAATAGATCCCTACCAAGCGGCAGATATCATTCTCAAGGAATACATGCAATCAAGCAGGTGAGCTACCTCGTGTTAAAGCCTCGAGGCTTCCTGCTTCAACGACAGACTCGATCCCCTGGCGGGTTACGGAGGTCTTATCTCCACAGGCTTAACATCCCTACGCCCCGTAGGTACTGTTAACGATGGTGAGGCGATCGGAGTATGCACCTTGTCTACAAGTGTGCGTATTATCCCTCCAATTGCTGTTGTTATCTCTGTCATACCACCTATATAATTCTTAGGGAAACCCCTTGATGCAAATGATGAAAGTGAACACTCACCACCGCCATTCATCACCACGCTGAAGTGGTGGTGCTTTCTTGCTTAGCTACTCGTAATAACTTATTTGCCCTTAGACATGCTCGTTTTAGCGTGAGAATCTGTTTTAAGTCATCATTAAGAGTTAAGCCAACAATTATATTGAATCCATTTTTATGAAGAGTTGTTATTTCGTTGGAAATAGTATTGAAATCCCCGTATAAAGACAGATTTTCAGCGTAATTTCTCAACAAATTATTTGTATCATCAGATTTTTCTAGCTTCGTTAATTCATCGCAATTCAAGTGAGTTAATCCTAAATCACATTGTGCTTTTTTTCTTCTCAAAATATATTCGCAAAGCTTTTTTGTGATACCATTTTCCGAATTTGTATAAAGATACGGTGCGTAAAGCGCAAAATTGAACTCTCTATCGAATTGATTCCTTATTATTTCAGTTTCTTTGACTGATGTCTCTGATTTGAGTACAAAGGGAATATAATTGTATTTATACCCGTTTTCTGAAAGATTTTGAAGAATTGCCAGTGTAGGATTCATGCAACTTTCAGTTCCGATGAATATGTCTAGACTATTGCTTGATCTATCAGATATATACTGGCTAAGGTCTACAATTTCAAATACACTTTTTGATTTCTCAACTTCATTCAAATACGCTGAATTGCCCGCAACGAGACAGAAACCCAAGTTAGTAAATGACTCTGATAACTCAATAAAATCATCAAGCTCAGAGTGTGCAGTATGTATGCCAAAGCGATCGGCTCTAGCGGCCAGTGTTACAATAATTTTTGAGGATCCATCGATCTTTTCTAATTTCTGAAGAACTTTTGACAACTCTGAGGGTGTTATGTCATATGCATTTCCCTCAAAATCAAAAACTATATAGTCAATTCCGATGGATGACGCAAATAGAATGTTATTAAGCGTTTTCTTTTTCTGTTTATACAGGTTATTTCCATATCGGGAACGTTTAATAGCTAATCCACTCTGGAACTAAGTCACCTCTCAAAAAGAGCACCTCCAACGCGACTGTTTCAAAAGGTCAAAAAAAGTCAGCGTTTGTCGTATGGCATCTTGTCTGGGGTTAATAAAAATTTGATTAATATGGAAGGTGACACCCCATTTATGACACCGAAATATCGTTATTTGCTAGACTATAAAAACCTTGCTATTTGTGTTCAACTCTATTAACAGATGTCGATCTTGTAGAATATTATGACTGTCACGTTCTTAAAACATCTACCGGCTTAATTCTAATTGTTTTAATGACTGGATATAATCCTGCAAGTCCTCCAATTCCTGTCGAAAGTAGAATAGCACTGATAATTGTTCGAGTTGTCAAGACGGCTTTAAATGTAAATCCAGCAGAACTGACTGTAAAACCGATCACTCGAAAGATTATAATCGCCCCAAAGCTCCCAATTAATCCACCCAGAAAACCTACAAGTATGACTTCCATCATAAACAGTAAAAGAACTGAAGAGTTTTCAAAACCGATTGCTTTAAGAATTGCGATTTCGTGACGTCGTTCATCAATTAAATTAATCATGACATTTAATATGCCCATAACTGCTGCCAAGACTGTTGTTATTACAATTAAGTCCATTATAACCAAAAACTGGTCAAGCATATCTGTCATGGACTTCCAAACGTTTGATTCCTTAACGGCATCAATACCATCAATGCTTGCTTCGATATCTTGAATTACCTGATCAATATTCGAAGGATCATTTGGTTTTACAACGAAATAGCTAGTCTCATTATTTTCCATTTCCAGAACTTCACGAGCTTTAAATGCAGGCATCCACATTTCGCTGTCCTGCATTGTATCTGTAGCAAAAATACCCACCACTTGAAATTTGTATTTCTCTAGCGTAACTTCATCCTCAGTCTCATTTTCCAATCCATGAAAAAGCGTTATTTTATAATACTCACCTACTTCGAGGTCTTTCTCGTCCGCCAAGTATTGACCCACCATAATACGTGAAGTAAGAGCTATAGTGTCGTTGATATTCAGGCTTCTGCCTTCTAATACCTTCACATTAGTGACATTTTCATACGTGTCTACATCAACACCTCTTATAAGATTAAAGCGGTTATTTTCGTCAAGGGTGAATCCTGTAACCATTTCAGAAACTACATCTACATTTTGAATCTCTTCTAATTCTTCACTCATGTTTCGAGCAAGGACGGAACTCCAAGGGGTAGCACTCCCCTCTTCAAGAACAAGAATGTTGTCAACTCCTGCACTAGAAAATGTCGCACGCAGGCCATCAGCTGCAGCCATCATGCTCGTAAAAATCAAAATGACAATGGCAACGCCGATGATTGGAGTAGCTAATGACCTCCAGTAAGAACGAATATCTTTCAATGCTAAACGGAAGACATCGAATACTTTGGTCATTTTCTATACCTAGCCGAATTTCTGTAGTATATCTAACGCCCGTTTACGGGAAATTTTCGTTATTGGGTATAAACCTCCTATCAATCCTAGAATTGTGGATATGATAACAGATTCAAACGCTAATTGGTATGTGAGGTTAATAGAAATTAGATAGCCTGCCAACTCAACGTTTGATACTCCAAAAATATTTAGCATAAAGAACCCTAGAATTACTCCTACAATTCCACCTAAGAATCCAAGAAACACTGCTTCTACTGCATATATCAGCGCAATTGACTTATTTGAAACACCTACTGATTTCATGATGCCAATATCATGTCTGCGCTCTCGAAGTGTCATTGTCATTGTATTCATCATGCCAAGAATAGCCGCTACCAAGGCTATCATTGAAACTGCAAGTATTACACCACGAAAACTATCAAGAGCTTCAGCATTAGCATCCATATATTCATCTGCTTCGAATACAACAACTCCACGAATATTGTCTTCGATTTGTCTTCTTACATCTTCCACGTAATCATGATCTGTGACTTTTACAACGATCAAGCTTACTTTATGCAACTTACCAACGAGATTTTGCGCGTCCCGCATGGTTAACCAGATCTCAGAGTCAATTATAGTTGATGCCGAGAATATACCTTTGATTGTGAAAGTATGTTCCTTTAGGACTATCGTGTTGCCCACCGTTTTCCCGTGTTTTTCTGCAACATTGATTCCGATCATGCAGTAATTCCGGTCCTTTTGAGCATCGCTTAATTCCTCTCCAGCTATTATCTCATATTTTTCGATAACTTGTTTATAAGAATCGACTTGAAGTCCTCGCATGGTTAAAAATTCACTATCATCATCATTAGTAGAGTTGTCGACCATCCACCACAAAAATCCACTTACGCCGTCTATGTATTCAGGATTTACTACTCTTTCAATCTTTTTTACATACCATTCCGGCATTTGACTGACTGTTGGGTCTTCTTTACCTCTCTTCATTACGAAGAGACGGTAATCATAGGCTACAGATGTTTGCTCAACAAGGGTGTCCATTGTATTTGCAGCTGCTATCATTACAATGTAGCTGACGATGATTCCTGCGATCCCTATAACGGTAATCGCATTTCTTAGTTTCTTTGATTTCAAATCGCGAATGGAAATGAAAAGAAACCCTAACTTCAACCTGCTATTCTCCTAACTTCCAGAATTTTCTATAACTTTTCCATCACGTAATTTAATTATTCTATCTGTAGTTTTTGCAATCATGTCATCATGCGTAACTACAATAACGGTCTGACCTTGATCATTGATTTGTCTAAGTAATTCCATGATTTCTTCTCCAGTTTTTGAATCAAGGTCACCTGTGGGTTCATCTGCCAATATGATCGAAGGTTGAACTGCTATCGCTCGAGCAATTGCGACTCTTTGCTGTTCTCCACCACTGAGTTCTCCTGGTTTATGATACAATCTGTCATTTAATCCGACGGCTTGAAGAAATTCAGTAGCTTTTTCAAGTCTCTCTTTTTTTGATTTTCCTTGCGCAATCAAAGGCAGTTGTACATTCTCTAGGGCGCTTAGAGATGGTAGAAGGTTATAGAACTGAAAGACAAACCCGATATTTTCTCTTCTGAATTTTGTCAGTTTAGTCTCACCCAAACTAGAAAGCTCGATCTCATTGACTCTAATATTACCTTTAGTTGGTGTGTCAAGTCCCCCGATGATATTTAGAAGTGTAGTCTTGCCGCAGCCTGAGCTTCCCATAATTGCCACTATTTCTCCTTCTCTCACTCGAAAACTAACACCTCTAAGAGCTTCAACATCTGTCTTTCCTCTTTTGTAGACCTTCCAAACGTCATCTGCCTCGATAACATTCAGGCCACTTGATATACTTTTCATTTTTTTAGCACCCATATTATGAAACGTTAACGTTGAAGATTTTGACTATATATCTTAGATCCATAATTTGAATCATTAACACAATGGTTGATAATTGCATAACTTACGCAAATTATACATCTTTCGAAACTTATAAACATTTGTATTTTTGAACAATGATAATAAATTATTTCAAAATTGATATAACTCCCTCATCATTGTATCTAATTCATACACACAATAGACAATAACGTTAATCCTAATAATAAAATGAACCACCAGAAGTTTTCTCCCATCCTCTCACTCACATCTTAAGAAATTGTTTATTCTTTTATGACATCTTTCATTTTTTTCTTTTCCATATATTGAGGGGTTCAGAAGATAATGATTCTGATCTTTTGTTGATGATATAGGTTTATTGACAGATAAAGTTAGGTCAACCTGTCTTAAAAAAGTCTTATGCCTTACTGGGACGGGTATATATAAATTATTATAAGCTGGGCGACAAGTATTTACTGAGTTGAGGATAATGCGGAGAGTAATACTGGAAATTGATCCCGCTACTGTAATTAAAAATCCGTATAAGAAAGGGTTACAAGACGTATTATCAAAAATTGAATGGCTAGAAGGAACTAATCTATTCAATATCGACCCTGAAGAAATTTCTGAAACTGTAATGACAGTTAAAAAAACTGGGGTGTTCAAAGTCAAGTTAAAAGAGGGTTTTGAAATATCAGATTTAATTGACCCTAAAATGGGCACAATTGAACCTTTAGAAGAAGAAAATGGAGTCATTACTTGCTTTATTAAGGCACAAGTAGATGGGCTGCCGACTGAACTTATAAAATCCCTAAATTTTGATAATATGCTGATTTCGCTTCCGTTGTATCTTTCACCAGAAAAATACATTGTATCTTTCCTGGGTACTTCTGATTCAATTAAGGCTTACTTAAACTTGTTGAAATCCCTTGAAATTTCTTACAAGGCTGCCATTCAATCCCCCAATCAATTTCAAAGCGATCTTTCTTGTTTAACTAATAGACAGAAAGAGGTCATGCTCGCTGCTCGAAAATATGGTTATTATGACTATCCTAGGAGAATTTCATCACATGAACTTGCAGAAAAATTAGGTATAAGCAAATCAACAATGTTAGAGCATTTACGAAAGGCTGAAAAAAGAATGATCGATACTTTATGTGCTGTTACTGAATAAAATCTACAGAAAATGATAAATATGCACAGAAAAGTGATATTAGAACTTGATCCGGCACTACTAAAAATGATGGGCTACCAAGACCTGTTATCGAAGATAGAATATATTGAAGGTATGGATACTTTCAAAATTGAAACGCATAGTGCAAGTGAATCTGGAATCTGCAAAGTAAAACTAAGGAGAGGTATTAACTTTAGAGATTTAGAACCTGTGACAACTGCACTAGGCATGACAATCGAGCCACTTGGAGACAAGGATGGAATATTTGTTTGTTTTTTTAAAGCGAAACTCGAAGATCGTGCAGCTGAGCTCCTTAAGTCAATTAATGCTGATCTAATTTATTCGCTTCCGTTTTATCTCTCTGAGGAGAAAGTAATACTCTCATTTTTAGGTGACAGTGAAAATATCAAATCATTTTTGGATACTTTGAAGAACTTTGGAATATCCTTTAAAGTTGTCAGTCTCCAAAAGCCAATTCAAGAGAGTGGCTTATCCTTTTTAACAGAAAGACAAAAAGAGATCTTGATTACCGCTAAAACCAAAGGATACTACGACAACCCGCGACGAATCAGTTCAAAGAAATTGGCTCAGGAATTCGGGATAAGTACGTCAACTTTACTCGAACATTTAAGAAAGGCTGAAAAGAAACTGATTGAGTTGGTAGTCACTTAAGAGTATTTTTAACTCCTAAACGTTTCAAAGGGAGAACATTTAGATATTCACATAAATGATAATTTTTGGAGGTAAAGAAATTGGTGAAGTTTGATATCAAATACGAAAACGCTTCAGCATTCAAATATCTGGCATTAGAAGTCAAGGGCGCTTATAGCCAAATTCCAGACAAAATAACGCAATTAATGCAACTAACTGCAGAACAAAACCTCTTTCCCTCAATGAGGGGTCCAGTGCTTGCTATTTTTTATAATGATCCTAGAGAAGTTGCTAATGTAGATGAATACTTTTGGGCTGTGGGATATCCATGCGCTGAAATGGCAAATTTCAAAGCACCTTTGAAACTTAAAGAACGCAAAGAATCATTTGTAGCTAAGGCTACTATCTACGGACCATACGACAAACTTGCAGAAACTTATCCATTAATTGAAGAACAAATCACTAAAGATGAATATAAAATACTCTTCTGGAGCCTTGAAATGTATCTCGATGATCCTAGAACAGTAAAACCAGAAAATCTACGAACACAAGCTTGGATCGATGTCAAGAAATAGCAAAACCTTAATTACATAGGTCGACAAGAAATACCTAGGTTGATACATATGGCAGAGAGACTTACTCCAAAGATCGATAGAATGATTGATACTCTACAATCTTTGATTTCACAATTACAAGAGATTCGAGGTATAATAATTGGCTTTGGAATGGCTTCTGAAACAATACAAGCGGGAGTAAAAGCAGCAGAAACAACTAGAGCTGCAGCCCCGCCTCCTAGAATGGAAGAAACGGCACCGCCACCTCCACCCAAAGTAGTTGAAGTACCTGAACCTCCAGCTGAATGGAAAGCAAAATTGAAATATGAAGAAATTTCTGAGATCTTCGATAAGAATATCGACGTTATTATGGATTCAAGAAATTACCTTGAAGTTAATAAATCACTCGAAACTTTAAGGGATGATATTGAAGAATCTGGTATTATGAAGACATTTCATCCCGCAATGTACGAAATAAATAGCACAATAAGAAAATACAAAGCAATGGGTTCTGATCAAGTGTCTCAAGAGGAAAAGGAAAACATTGCGAACGAAATCAGAGAGTGGAAGGTTCGGTTTCTAAAGTAGATTCAACTACCACTTTTAATTTTTCTAATTTTCTGCCTCAATCATGTTCTCCAACATATTTAACCGTTGGATTATGGATACTTTTCCAATTTACTTCAAATTCTCCAAAGTAATCTAATATACCTGTAAGTTTTATTGGGAAATCATAGTTTTGTTTCATCCAATTTTCAATAAACTTAAGTTGCAACTCTCCTTTATCATCTTTTGAGAATAATGAGATCAGAGACTCCCTAAATTGGATTAAAGTTGCCTTTTTAAGGCAGAGGAGATGTGGTATACAAATCAATTCATTTTGTGAAAGGATTTCAACTATTGCTGGGACTTCTAGACATTTTTGCAATTCCTCAGCCGAATAGCAGTTTAGAATGCTGAATAACTCTTCCATTGAAAGATATTTTTTATTCTCTAATGCGTTCTCAATTTTTTTAGCTATTTCATTAGTTTGATTAGTTATAAGTTTCAGTCGATTGCTAAAATCAGAGAAACTCTTTTCTAGGATGTTAAGAATTTCTATACTTTTGATTCCCTTTGATGAATAAAAAACAGTTGGAAATCCCAAATCCTCTTTGAAGAAGTCTTTATACTTCTTATCGATCAATAAAATCAATTTAATAGTTGGCGATGTGTACTCTTTTAGAATCCTTAATTTTTCCCTTTTTTTCTTCTTATAACGTTCCGTCCAGAATCCAATGATCTCTAAATAAACCTTAACATTACTTCTCATCAACGCAAAATCTGGTATAAAGAGGGTGCCAGTCTCAGGAACTATGATCGGTTCAGGCTCGTGAACCACTTCCCATCCTTTTGGAACTTCTTTTTCGAAGAAATTAAAAAATTTTTCCTCAACTAAGCTATCAAACACTGGTTTTTCATCAAATTTTTCTACAAATTCGGGCTTCAGGTATGTGGCCTGAAGAGGGAATTCATTTACCTCCGATGAGACAAGATAAGACCTATCTCTATGAAGAACTTTTATTTCAAAATTAAATTCATTCTTGCTTTTTAACAGTGATCTAATTATCTGGTGAAAGATGATTGATAGCCTCTCGCCATAATTATGAAATTTCTTCTTAGATAATCCCATCAAAAGAGATTTCACTCCTCTTTTTACATTTAATCTTGTGGATCGTCATTATAAACCCCATATATGCGTACATGTAGAATCGACTGCGTATCATAGTTCATGTCATAAAATAATCCATATCTTTTGCAGAGCCAGTGGAGTCTCTTCGCAAAAGTACCTGTAGCATCTTTCACTTGAAATTTAATACTTAATGAATTTTTAACGAGAGTATCAATCACATTCCAATTGTAAGTATTTACTATATCTATTATAGTAGGAGGCTGATCCTTTGTACAAATTAATCTTTGATTATTTTCATCATCAAGCCAAAGTAGTTCTTCCAGTATTTGGATATCAACAGCAAAGAAGTCTGCTATCTTTTTTAAAAATGCGTCTTTGTTTTCTTTCGATAAAAATCCTGACTTATCAGAATTAATTTTGTTAAAAAGAAAAACTCTAAGTTTATCCGGTGAAGTAATACCCTCTTTTAAGAAATTTGAAGATTTGGATTCAAAAGCATCGAAAGCCGGTGCTTGAAACTCATAATAACGTCCAAGGGTGAGAAAAACACAACTGCCAATTTTGTAATCCTCAAAAGACTCAATGATCTTATTTCTATCGAAAAACTCTCTTTTTAGACCTTGAGTGATAAAATTATCGAAAAACTCAATTGTCGCCTTGATCTTGACAGTAAAATCATGATCTTGGCTTGAAAGAAAAAAGGGCTGTAGATACTTGTTATTGTGTATTTTCTTTAGTTTATATTTGAGGAGACGAATTGGAAATCCCATAGAGCTCAAAGCCCATGAGTTTTAATGATTTAAGGCTCACAAGCATGGTCATGATGATCTTCATCTTTGGGGCCTGGTCTGGGTCTTCCTTCCCTTTTAGCTCGGTAGTCTTCGATAGCCGCGTGAAGCGCATCTGCTGCCAAATTCGAGCAGTGCATTTTTCTTGGTGGTAAACCATCTAATTCCGTAGCAACATCACTACGTGTTAACTTCATTGCTTCATCAAGGGTCATTCCTATTGCTAACTCAGTAGTCATACTGGAGGTCGCAATTGCACTACCGCACCCAAACGTCTTGAATTTGATGTCTTTAATTATTTCCGTTTCTGGATCGACGCGAACGTAAAACTCCATCAAATCCCCACAGACTGGGTTCCCAACTTTTCCGATACCGACGTCCTCGTCGTCTGCCAACTCTCCAACATTTCTTGGATTTCTAAAATGATCTAAAACTTTTTCGGAATAAATACCTGCCACTTTTTAAGCCTCCTTCAGCTCTTTCGGAGTTAACGGTGATAAAGTCCGTAATCTTTTGACAATAGGGGGCAAAGCCTCAATTACGCGATCTGCATCTTCTTCTTTCGTCCATCTTCCCATCGTAAATAGAATTGACCCATGAATCAATTCATGAGGTAAGCCGCAAGCTCTAAGCACATGAGAAGGTTCTAGAGTTTTAGCAGCACATGCTGAGCCCGAACTGCATGCAATACCCTTTTCGTCTAGGTCAAGGATAAGAGACTCACCTTCAATATAACTAAACCTTACGTGAACATTATTTGGAAGTCTTTTAGTAGGGTGACCATTTAAATATGATTCGGGGATGTTGTCCAAAATTCCAGAAATAATTTTGTCCCTAATTCTTTCTATGTGTTTGTTTTCTTGCGTCATTTCTTCTTGGATAAGTTCAGCTGCTTTTCCAAATCCAACTATACTGGGAATATCTTCAGTACCGCTTCTAATTCCTCTTTCTTGTCCTCCACCTTGCAGAACACCCTGAATACTCACGCCTTTTCGAACATAAAGTGCTCCTGTTCCTTTAGGTCCATAGAGATCGTTTGAAGAAAAAGATAGAAGATCAATATTCTCATCTATAACATTTATTGGGATCTTTCCAATTGCGGCTACGCCATCTGTATGAAGGAATATCTTATTTTCTCGTGTTATCTTCCCAATTTCCTTAATAGGTTGTATTGAACCGACTTCACCATTTGCGTACATTACAGAGACTAAAAATGTTTTTTCAGTTATTGCGTCACTAATAGCACCGGGATCTACCATTGCATATTCATCCACAGGTATTACAGTTACTTCAAAACCCTCTTTCATAAGCGCTTTAGTGATGTTTATTACAGACATATGTTCTACAGCCGTGGTGATGATATGGTTCTTACCTCTAGAGCGATATGCAGTACCCTTTATTGCGATATTGCTACTCTCGGTTGCGCCTGATGTAAAGATAATCTCGCGTTTCGGATCTTCAGCACCGATTAGTTGGCCTATCTTGTTTCGGGCCTCTTCCATTGGTTCTCTCACTTCAGCGCCAAATGAGTGAAAAGAAGCGGGATTTCCATATTTTCTAGTAAAAAAAGGCATCATAGCCTCAACAACTCTAGGATCAACTGGTGATGAAGCAGTATAATCCATATAAACACGTGTGTCATCCGCTGACATTTCCATTAGCCCCCAAATCATTCAAGATATAATTTGTTTTGAGATTATTTTATCATATATTATTTTACTTCTTATTTTAATTGCGATAGAACCACAAAGAAAATTAAAATGAGTAGATCTTATAGTCTCTTTATTTCCTTCGGGATGCGGTTGAGACCTCAAGTGTTTCCTTTGTTACAAGTTCGTATAGGATTGCCTTTGAATGTGTGTTAGAAGGTCGTAAAATTCTCCCTAGCCTCTGAATGAACTGTCTTTTTGAACCTGACCCGCTAATGATTATCCCTATGTTAGCATCAACATCCCATCCTTCGTCCAACACTCGTCCAGTAACAAGTTTAGAGTACTGACCGTTTTTAAAACTCTCCAAGTATATTTTTCGTTCTTCAAACTTGGTTTTGTGTGTGATTTCGGGGATGAGAAACCTCTTTGCTATCTCGTGAACTATCTCGTTAAATTCACAAAAGATAATGACTCTATCATGTTGATGCTGTATCAAGAGTCCTTCAAGTACATCCAATTTTCGTCCGCTGCCAAATGAAATCTTTCTGGCCTCTTGGCGTGCTAAAAGTGCCTCTCTAGCTTTCTTGTCTCGTCCAGACCTTAGAACTAATTTTTCAAAATCAAAAACATGGTATTTTTTAACATAATCCTTGTATATTTTGTCTAAATCATTATATCTTCTTTGTTCATCCTCTGATAATTCTATTGTTATTGTTTTTAGCTCAAAAGGTGCGACATACCCATTTTCTACTAATTCTTTATGTTCAAGTCTAAAAACCACTTTTCCTACCAGAATCTCAAGATCAAGATGTAACTCATCACTTCTTTCTGGAGTTGCACTCAGTCCTAATCTTTTTGAAGCGATTGTCCCTTCTGCAATTGCACGATAAGTTGGAGCAGGCAGATGATGCACTTCATCGAAAATAAGGAGGTCAAAAGAGTTTTGAAAGCGTTTCACGTATATGTGAGCAGAGTCGTATGTAGTAATAGTGATGTCGCCTAATTCCTGCTTCCCTCCACCCCAAATACCAATATTTTCCTTTGATACTCCTATATGCTCAACAATTGCTGATCGCCATTGATACAATAGATTTATGGTCGGAACAATAACCAGCGTTCTATTCTTTGTATAGTGAATCGCTTCAAGACCCATGAATGTTTTCCCAGTACCTGTAGGAAGGCAAATTATACCTCTGAACTTGTTTTCAATCCATTTACTTAACGCATCTTCCTGATAAGGGCGGAGAGAATATTTAGAGACCGTTTCAAAACTAAGTTTTTCTCCATAAGTAAAATCGATTTTCACAGCATATTCTGAAGTAAGAAATTGCATAATCTCTGGAAAAAACATAGGTAGTGCTTTAAAATTCTTGAATTTTGCATCATATTCTAACAGATGTTGTATAGGGGTTACATCGAGAAAAACGTGAGGTTGAAGAATAAGATCGTAATTTATTAACTTAAGAGAAACATCATAAGAATCCAAAAGCAGCAGCTCACATTTTTAGTTTTGTATATTAATTATCATAAGAACATAAAAACTAAATCATTTAAACTCCCCTTAAGGGAGGTTTTCTTCAGGTTGAAGTTTTAATGGGCTTATTCACTAGCTGCAGTTTTCAACGACTTTATAAAATTAATTATGAACTTCAAGCTTGTTGCAGCAGTTCTTTTGCTAACTGATTTTCCATCATATTTCACAATATTCGTCAATAGTTTTTCTACAACGCCATTCGAACTCTGAAGTTCAGTTGGATGAGTTTTTTTTATGATCTGAACTGCAATTTTGAGATTTAAGAGACATTCTTCACAGTTATCTTCTTGAAAAGATTGTGCGGCCTGTTTTAAGTATATTATCTCCATTTGGACAGGTAATTCAGCTTGAACCGGCTTCTCTTCCACTTGGTCAGGTATTTCTTCTGATTTGACCATTTCATCCATTTGGATTTCTTGTTTTTTATCTCTTTGGATAAGCTCTTCTTCAATAAGGTTCATATGACCGGTATGATTTGACCAAATTTTATGTAACGTCTCTTGATTGATTTCAAAACCACAGCGCGTACATAATACAGTATCAAGCTCAAGGTGTTCCGCACAATTTGGACATGAATAATATCCCTCAGATATTTCAAGTTCTTCGATTGGTATGCTTTCTACAGTTATCGTTGCCCCAGGAACTGTCATTTGAGTCGGCAATCTATTTACAGAAAAGCTTACCTGCATATCACCTATTGAAACATGTTCACAAGTGGAATATGGATGGAGAGTAATTGAATACTGAAAAGAATGTTGTTTCGTGGGGGGAGTAATACCTTGATGAATGAATTGCATAGAGTCAATTTCTGTAACTGGGAAAAGTTCAACCTCATGAGCGGGTTGGATATCTCCCTCAGTGATATAAAGTGATTCTATGGGATGCTGTGTTGTATTTGTAACCAAGATTTGTACATTGATAGTATTGCCTGGAAGGATCATATCTGTCGAGAGTGATCTTGTAACTTCTAAAGGAAGAACCTTTTTTACGTTGCTTTGTGACACATACTCTCCATCCAAGTAGTCTTATCATTTTTTCTTTAATTACACATATAACCTTTGCTAAGAAATGAGAATTTAGATTTTTGTCTCTAGAAAATAGCGACATAAGAACTAAAGCATTTAATATGCTCTTTACAATATCCATGGAGTCAAAAAGTTATTTTAAATCTTGTGAAAAAATTCTACACATTTTGTTTTATTAGAAAAAAGAAAATGAATTAGCTTTTATTGTATAAGATAGATAGTTTAGTTTTGTTATTGCCAATAGGTTCGACGCACTTCACTTAACGTGGAAAAAATGGGGCGCCACGCTTACTGGTGTCTTTATTTCTTTTTCAACGTGATTTCGATAGTACTTACGCTTCGAGTTCTTCCCCCTTCTTCGGCTAACTCCTCACTATCAATCTCGATCTTATCGACAAAAACGATGTCTTTCATAAAACGCTGTCTCACGATCTCGGCGACATCTACTGCTGTCGATATAGATCGACCTCTAGCTTTAAGCGTACAGAAGTCAGATCCTTGATTGAGTTGAGTGACGACTGCAAGGACGTAGTTCATTACAGGCTTGCGCCCGATGTATATGTTGTTGTCTCTTCCGGACATATGGACATTCCTCCGTTCTCAAACAGGTTTGTTTTTTTATTGTGTATTAAGGTATTTTTGAGTTTTTTACTTCTTCTTAGTAAGCGTAATTTCCATAGTACTTACGCTTCGAGTTCTTCCCCCTTCTTCGGCTAACTCCTCACTATCAATCTCGATCTTATCGACAAAAACGATGTCTTTCATAAAACGCTGTCTCACGATCTCGGCGACATCTACTGCTGTCGATATAGATCGACCTCTAGCTTTAAGCGTACAGAAGTCAGATCCTTGATTGAGTTGAGTGACGACTGCAAGGACGTAGTTCATTACAGGCTTGCGCCCGATGTATATGTTGTTGTCTCTTCCGGACATATGGACATTCCTCCGTGTTTTACATTGATTTAGATGTATTCTGATAGCGCACTATTTTTGATACCATCAACTTATATTATTGCATTATTTAAGCCTATGTAAACTTCTAAAACCTTAGTCATTTCTGTTTTTTAAGTGTTGTTAGAAATTATCACACAATATATAATTCAGTATTTAGAGTATCTATAAAGAATGTAAAAGAGGCATTCATATGATTAACTTGAAAAAAGATTTTCTAGGTTCTTCTCTTATAATACTCATTCTTTTAAGCTTTATCATCATATTTCCCTTTCAATCTGAACATCAATTTTCAACGCTTCCTCCTAAAAGTATAGAAAATAGTCAAAGTATATATGACCACTCTTATATGCCAATAATCGATGATTCTCTCTTAACAATGCTAGAAAATGATGCAGATAAATCGATCGATTTAATCATTACCTTTGGTGGAGATAATTCACACACAAAACCTAAGCAAATACTGAAACAGATACTTGGTGATGATTTTGCCAAACTAGATGTAAAATATGACCTTGAAATAATTGATGCTGTGCTTGTCAACGCTCCAGTTAATATTGTCCCCCGTCTTGCAGAAAACAATCTTGTGAGTGGCATTTGGGAAGATAAGAAAGTAACTGCTCTAAAAAGTGCAGATAGAATAATTGATTCTCAAATCGATTCATATCTTGATGAAAGCACAGGTTTAATAGGTGCTGAGGAAGTTTGGGCGCAAGGATTCGATGGTAATGGGATTATAGTTGCTATAGTTGATACCGGAATCGATTCTACACACCCAGATTTATCTGGAAAGGTAACAGCGGCAAAATCCTTTGTTCAAGGAGAAGATACACAAGATTATGATGGTCATGGTACCCATGTAGCTGGAATTGTAGCGGGAACGGGGGTAGCGTCTTCTGGGAATTATAAAGGAATTGCTCCCGGAGCTTCACTGGTCAATGCAAAGGCTTTGGATAAAACGGGTGCAGGAACAGTGTCTGATGTGATTGAAGCGATTGAATGGGCTTCAGATAAATCAGACATAATTTGTTTAAGCCTAGGCGCACCAGGGTCTCCAAACGATCCACTTGCACAAACAGTAAATACAGCGGTAGAAAACGGAGTTATTGTTTGTGCTGCTGTTGGGAATGATGGTGACTTGGGATATATGACCGCTATGACTCCTGCCATTGCCTCAAAAGCGATTTCTGTTGGTGCTACAGTTGGGGATTTAGAGGTTGCATCTTTTAGTAGCAAAGGCATTGCCCCTGATGGAAGGAGTGATCCAGATATCGTTGCACCAGGGTATCAAATTACTTCTACAGCATCTAGTAAAATCACTTCTTCAGATTATATTACTTGGAGTGGAACAAGTTTTTCTACACCTATGGTAGCTGGGGCAGCAGCATTACTACTTGATGCTACGGACAATTTGACTCCTGAGGGCGTTAAAGCAGCATTACTTGAATCTGCAACGGATTTGGATACCGATCCTAATGCACAGGGAGCTGGTCTTGTTAATGTAGAGGCCGCTTATCAGCTAATACAAAATAATGATAATTTGGTAACAATAACGCCTAATGTATTTCCAAGTGCGCCTTATGCCCCTGATGGAATTGTTTTTCCTGGAGATGCATTTGCATTTGATGTGGAGATAATATCAAATGAACTACTTTCCGACGTGACTGTGGGCTTTGAAGGTCTTGCGTGGTCTTTTGTCAAGGCTACACCTTCTTCCATTAGTAGTGTAGACAGATATGCCATTGTTACTGTATCAGTCATAATTCCGCCAGTGGCAGTTCCATTTACTTACTCAGGACGTTTGGTAGTTAAAGAGGCAGGAACGACAGTTGCGTCAAGTCAAATTGACTTGGAAGTTAGAGCTCCTATTGCTAGAGTTCTGTGGGATCAATCACATGATGCAGATGGATATTTTGGATACTATTATGGCGACAGTCCTTATAGTATGTTTTACAAATACTATGAAATACTCACAAAGCAAGGAATTGATTTGGATGTAACGACTGGAACACTAACTAGTAGTTCATTAAGTGGATATGATGCATTAATACTTCCTGACCCAGAAACAATGCTTCAAAGCAGTGAAATCTCTTCAATTAAGAATTTTGTTTCTTCAGGAGGAGATTTACTTGTCCTTTCGAATCCTCCGGGCAGTATTGTTGTGGGGGATACAGATATAAATGATGTAATACTTGATTTCTCAAGTTTAAATCAACTAACTGAGGTTTATGGAATCACTTGTATTCCAACAGTTGTGGAGGCAGACGAATTAACACTTTCAGATCACACTATTACAAGGAATGTTCAATCAGTATTTTATTTAGGTTGCGCATTAAGTGTTAACAGTCCAGCCAAATCAATCGGAAAAGCGGGTTCATATGACGTTCTTGCAGTTTGGGAGAGTGGACTTAGCAAAGTGTTGGTGTTTGGATCGGAGTTGGATTTCTGGGATCTTCTGATTGATATCGAGGGATTCTCCCATACTCAACTGGCGAAAAACACCGTAACATGGTTAACATTTCCGTCTACGCTATTAATTGTTTATATAGTTCTTATCGTTGTCCCAATAATACTTGTAAGCATTTATCTCTACAGACGTTCAAAAAAACAGTTCTAGCATTATGAAAAAGCCTAAATAATAAAGTAGTGCTTTCCCTTTGCAGTCATGAAGCAAATATTAACATATAAGAAATAATATTTTCCTCTAAAATGTCACAAAAAACAGAAATAGAAACAAAGAAAAAGCTGTTTTGCAGTTAATACATGTAGTAACAAGCATATAGACAGGTGATAAATGTGGTTGTTGGAACTATCAATAAAATTACAGGCATACTTTACATTATGGCGGGTATAATCTTAATGGTAATAGGCGTAATTCTCGTCCAGCTAATACAGAATCTTTTACCTGTTATAGCGGCCTTTACTGGTTTTACTGTGCCTACAGAATATTTTTATGCTATAGCAGCACTTCTGATCCTTCCATGGATTTTCTTTATCATCCACGGAATCGCACATTATCTTATTGGTCGTCAAATAGAGTAGCAAAGCAAAGCAAAGCTGCTCTTTCAAAATTCTTTTTTGAACTTTTATTTTAATGGGAACCTTTTTTTGACTCGTTTAAAGCCCTTTTTTTCTAAATTATTGTGCGGAAGAATTTTCTACATAAGCGGAAGGATTTTCCACATTCTATAAATAAAATAATGAGAGATTTCAATCAAAAAAGAACAGTACAGGATTTGCTCAAATGTCACCAAGATATGTATGTCCAATTTGTCTGATGGAAGAAGATAGACATCACAAATTAATTGAAAATGAAAATGAACGTGAAAACAATCTTCTTGCTGTGAAACGAATCCCAATTCTCGTAAAGCGTGATGAATCTACTCAAGTACGGTTTATTCTTACAACGATTCATGAACATTGTTATGAATCCTATATGTCTCCACTTTCACAAAGTGGTCTAAAAAATGGGGTAGTTAGAATTAAAAAAATAGTCGATGTATTTAAGTAACCTAGAACGGTCATAATCGACTATAACTAATTTTATATACTTGTTATTTTTATTGAAAATTGAAATGATTTCTTGGATTTTGGCTTTTATTATAGCTATTTGGTGTTTAGTTAAACGGTTTAGGAAAGATGGTAAAGTTAGTGAATATCCACTGGGAATGCCGCGAGGTACTGTGAGAGCTTATATTGCTATTATTGTTGTAGCGTTTCCTTTTAATTATTTAATTGTAAATCAAGAGATCCCAAGAGTTGTAACAAGTGCAATTTTTATCTTGGTAGCATTTTATTTTGAAACACGTAAAACTAAGAGAGAGAGACTATCACTACTTATTCATGAAGTGAAACACCCTGAAAAAGCTGAGGAGGAAAAAAGAAAAGAAAAATATCCTCTTTATATTCCGAAATATTCTGTAAGGAGCTTATTAGTCCTTATGTTAGCTTCCATATTATATGTTAATTTTTACGGACCTAATGTCACCTTTGAAGTCACTAATACGTTAATAGATATCTTTATTATTATTGTTTTCTTCATACTAGGTTCAATATTTCGAAGAATTGGATCAAGCGGAGAAGAAAGAGAGTTCAAAGACCAGGTTAGGATGAAACTAAAAGAAACACCTAGAATCTCTGATATTTCAATGATAAAATATATAGAGGAACAAGAGTCAGGCTGGATACAAAAATCATTCAAAAATTTTGTTTCTATTTTAACACTATTTGCAATTCTTACTGCATTAGCGATGTATACAATAGATTTGGATTATGATCTTTTAATTCTGCCGCTATATGCGTTTACAGTACGTTCTACTTTGTTTTTAATGATTAATGTCTACTATGGTTTTAGAGAATGAACTATTTTCTCTTAAGAACAGACTTATAATTATACGAGAATCTGTTTCCACCAGAAAAAATGATGTTCCGTGACTTATCTTTCAAGGAATTCAACTGTTAAGTCTTTACGAGATAACATTTTATGCGGATTATTAATGATGTTTTCTAAGATTGAGAGCATTTCGTTCTTTTCTTCTGGAAGACTCCCGCAAAAGTTTGTGTAATTTGAGAGATGATCATTAAATACATCACTAGTTACTCTTAATTCTTTTAATATCGAATATTCCTCTTTCAAAACTTCACGTGGTCGTAACTCCTTAAAAATGCCTAACAACATATCGAGATAGAGTGGTGAATTAGGCAAGATGTGTAATGTCCTGAAGCGGATCATATGAGGTTTGATTGAATTTAGAATACGCGTTGTTTCAATAATGTGTTCTTTAGAGAATTTCTTGCCTCCGAGACCTAGAATCACATTAACGGAGAGCTTGAATCCCATATGCATAACTTTCTTGCTTGCGTTAATTATTTCCTCTGGAGTTATTCCTTTCTTACACATTTTGAGAAGTGAAGCGCTCCCAGTCTCTATTCCCATATAGATTGTTTGTAATCCATAGTCATGAAGTTTTATCAGTTCATCATTCTTTTTCTCCAGTATATCCGAGGCTCTAGCGTAACTGCTTATGTGTTGAGGATGAGGGAAGTTTTGATTAATGAATTGAAGTACATCGCACAACACTTTTGTTTCGGAGCTAATAGCACTGCTGCCACCTAAAAAGAAGTTAGTAGCAAAACTTAACGATGACTTTATTCTTTCTAAATCTTTAAAAATATCTGTTCGAGAGCGTTTTCTAAAAAATTGTGCTCTTGGATCTTTATATAGCCAACAAAATGTACATAGATTCCAAGCACATCCTTCAGTAATCTCAATTGACGCACTGTACACTTCACACGGAGGACGAACGTGAATGCCTTGAGCTATAACTACAATACAACCCTCCAGTTCACATACTAGGGCTCAATAAGCAACGCCCCTACCTTTAACTCTTAATTCATCTTCAGCTAGTTTCCATACCTCGCCCTCGACATCCCACGTTGTTCCAATATCTTTGATTTTCATTTCTTTGTCTAACACAAGATATATCTTATCCTCATGCTTCTGAACGATCATAATGTGGTTTCGTAATTTTTCTGGAAGTGAGTCATACCATTTGAATATCCTTTCGTCTCTGTCTCTATTCCATTGAACAATAACGTCTTTGTATAAAGTGAATCCATAGCGATATTGATCTGCTTCTTCTTTGTTTGGGAAATTGTCTGGATATCGAATTTTTCCTTTTGGATGATCTATTTTTATTGATACAGATGACATTCTTTAATCCACCTTTATTTCAGAGTTCATTGATCAGTGAATCAATGGTAGATTATCTTAACTGAATAAGTGCTGGTTCTTTTAAAAAATTTAACTTATGCGGAGGAAATTCCCTTTCTGATGGATGGCTCGTTCAAATAAAAAAAGAAGGTAACGAAGAGCGCATTAAAAGGTGTTAGATAAATGACAAAGACAAAGCATCATGTTTACAGGCGTTGACACACTCAAGACACAAAATACAGTTATCATCGCGAACCTTTTCTAATTCTTCGCCTGCGCCGGTATCCAATAAACGTACACCCATTGGACATACCTTCATACAATCATCGCATTCTCCTTTCGGACATCGAATTGGATTTCTTTTAAGCGTTAAGAGACCATATTTTCCACAATATCCTAATATTCCACCTAGCGGACAGAAGTATCTGCACCATGCCCTAGGCACATATACTGAAACCAAAACAATGATTACAAGGACTGCGACACGAATCCAGAGAAGAACTGGCCAACCACCTAATTGATAAAGTTTTTCATAAGAGGGAGGAAGGAAAAATAGGATATTTGCAAAGAAATGCGGTAAAAAACTAAATAGCGTAGCAGCAGGATCAATCGGCGCAAAAGAATTATTTGCAAAAGGACCAAAAGCCCCTACTATCCCTGTACTACTTCTTTGTAGTCGTCTAATTCCAATAATAGTTGATATCAAAATTGTAGCAATTAAAATATAAAGTCTTATTTGTCTCAAGGAGTTGTCATTTTGCCGAGTTATCGGTTTGACATGCTTTTTAGGTCGAATATATGAAAGAAGGTCTTCAACAAATCCAAAAGGACACGCCCAAGCACAGGGTGTGCGACCTAAAAATACAGCCGTAAGTAAAATAATTCCTATTGCGAGTAAAGGAAAAATACCAAATGCAAGTGACGTCAAGAGGATGTCATAGGCCCCGGCAACCGTTGTATAAGGCGCTCCTGTTGGTTGTATAAAAGGAACGATTATTGCTGCGAAAGCCAAATCAAAAAGGACTCCAAATACTATAAGGAAGACACACAGTTGAATTATTGATCGAAATAATCTCATTTTGTTTCTAATAAGCCATGGGTGCATTAAAGTCGCGTCCTTTCAATAATTTTTTCGAAGTTAAAGAATAATCCACTTATACACGGAAATTGCTATACAAATGAGAGCTATCACAGAGTTTAGTAAACACTCAATACGATACCTTTCTTCTATTAGCATTCCAGTTTTTCATGATTTGAGAGGCAGTATTATCATAAAACCGTGAACTACTCCACCCTGACGGATGAAGTTTCCTGCGAGTCCTCCCAACCCTTGCGGGAAACTCTCGTTTTACGATCGGCTGTGTGTCGCAGATCATCCTCTTGTGAGGATGGCCTGTCCACCTGGCATTCTGTGATAGGAACCTTCAGTTCCAGCATCACATCATACGGGTTCGTCAAATGCTATTGTCCTTTTACCTTCGCAGTTAACCGCGCTGGTTAGCAACTGTACGAATCCTCGCTCACAGGGTCGCCTCTTCAATCATCCTACCGGGAGTTTTGTATCCCTGCCTTCCTCTCGATATTCATCACCACCCTTCTGGGCAAAACACTTTATAAAGCTAGCGGCTTTCATCCCCTACCTGACAGAAGGGAACTTTCCGCCGATAATGTTAAAAACATGATGTATATCTAAAGCACACTATTTCCTAACTAGAACACTTACGCTTATTTAGTCTTTTCAATTAATTTGAAAACGCAAAACCTGAGATTCTATTCGGAATTTGAGTTAAATGAGCGCTTAAACAACCTTAATTAACTTTGGGAAACACCAAACATGTCTTTAGATCTCAAATCAATATCAAATACACCTTTTTCTATCCCTGACTATCACCAGAATATTTCTATGGTAGTCCCTTCAGCTTTTAAATGTTTAGATCAAGATCTTGGAAGGCGTTCACTTTTTGATCTACCACAGACAAAACGGGTTTTGGAAGCTAACGAATGTATGGATGCTGAAACTGCTGTCGTCATTTTAGTGGATACTTTAGGTTTTACAAAACTACAAGAGATGTCAAATTGGCTTTTTCCTATTATTAAAAGTCATGGATTTCAATTATCTTCAACGTGTCCCACGATAACATCCACATGTTTAATGAGTGCTCATACTGGGCTAACTCCCTGCGAACATGGAATCGTTGGACACAAGATATACATTCCTGAGTACGATAACATAATAGATTTCCTTAAGATGAGTCCGATTGACTTTAAAACGCGAGATAGCTTAATGAGCAGCGGAATTAACTTTCGAAAACTCGCTTGGAATCCTTCGCTTTATGATTTAATGAATCGTGATTTGGTTGCACATGTAGGTTTAATCCACCACAGAATTCTCGGCACAGGACTATCTAACTTGCTTGTAGATCCCAAAATACGGACTGACATTGGCTATGCAAACATGATAGACTTATTCGCAAAAGCAAAGAAGATAATAAAGAATAAGACTAATAAGAAGATTCAGCAGCCAAAAATGCTCCTTAACATTTATATTGGATATTTGGATGAACTCTCTCATCTATACGGACCGAATAGTCAAGAATATCTTGCAGGTTTTCATTATTTTGAAATTAGACTTCGTGAATTTATTAATACTTTAGAAAAAAATGGCTTGGGTGAAAAGACTACTCTTTTTCTTTTTTCTGATCATGGTCAAGTTCCGATAGATAAAATACTTGCTTTTACGAAGGATGACATCGAACAGTTAGGCAAATATCTTTCTTTTAGACCTGGAAGGAGTGGACGTGCAATCCATTTTTACATAAAATCAGAGTTTTTAGACGAGGCTAAAAACTTCCTTTCTAACTTCATTGGAGATAAAGGCGTTGTATATAATTTCTCAGATGTGGTAGACTTTCTAGGATGTCTCCCGTCTAATAATCACAACATAAAAAGATTACAAGAACGATTTGGGGATCTAATAGTCTTCTTAAAAACTGGCTATCATCTAGACCTTCCAAAACCAACTAAAGAGAAAAAAATGGATTGGATTGATAGACTAATGAGTCCCACAGTCAAGTTCGGTTCACACGGATCTCTAACGCTTGATGAATTAATTGTGCCTTGTCTAGCATCAAATGTATCTAAGATCGCCCAACAAATTTGAAAATACTATCTTTCTTTTGCCAAGATGGATTTTGCAACGTCAGCCATCTTAGAAAACATAGCTCCAGCAGCTTTCATATACTCGATAAGACGCTCCAACAATCGAATTCGGTAAGCGTGACCACTACATGCGGGGTGGAGTGTAAGGTTAAAAACTCGGTAACCCTCTGGGATGTCTTCCATTTCTATTAGGGCATCAAACTGAGCTTTCCATATTTCAAAAACTGATGAAGGTGATGTTTGTTTCATTTCGAACAAAGGCCAGTCATCGAGAAACCATTCTACAGGGAATTCAACTAACTTTCCGGCAATGTCTGAAAACTGCAAAACATAAGGTCGATCATCTGCCATCAGACTCGAATCATAAATATAGCCCATTTCCGTGATCAACTGAAGTGTATTATGAGCCAGTCTCCAGTATGGGGCTCTAAATCCTTTTACTGAACCTGAACCTCCAATTTTTTCCAGAGCCTTGTGAGTCTTTTGAAGTGCATCTTTTTGCTCATAGACTGAGAGGGTATCAAAATTCTCATGTAGATAGCCATGTGCCGCAATTTCGTGATCGTGTGAAACGATTTCGCTCATAGTTTCTGGATATTGTTCTGCTGTCCATCCGCAGGTAAAAAAGGTCGCTTGAATCTCATGTTTTTCTAGGAGGGCAAGAATTCGGGATAAGCCTCTTTTGACGGCAAATTGCCCTTTCGAAACCCTAACAGCTTCTTCAAGCGCTCGGATTTGGACACTTTCCGCATCATAGTCAAAAGTCAAACATACAATAATATCTGTCATGTTGATCACTTCCTAGCTAAAAAAAAGTTTATATGGTCCATTATTTTGAGACTATTATTTTCGTTTGCGCTTTTTCTTCTTCCTTGTGCCAAATAATTCTATTACAGACACATATGCAAGTCCTATTGCTCCAATACATATTCCTGCAGCCGCAATAATCAGAAATACAGGGTTTTCGGATGTTTCCCTCTCTGGAGATGTAATAATGGTAACACTAGATTGTCCGTAATGTGTATCTCCTCTGGCTTGGACTTCCGCTGTCAAACTCCACGTTCCTATTGCTAGTGAAGATGTGTTGAATGTCGTTTTGTAAATACCAGTTTGAAGTTTTGCAAACATCGAAGATGTTACTTCAAACTCTCTTGAGAGTTGACTCAAAGTTAATTTAATTCTAGCGTTTCCGACCGGATCTCCATTATCAAAGACAGTTACATTGACCTCAAGCAAATCGCCTTTGACAACTTGATTTTGATAGGGGGTGACGGTGACTACAACGTCTGCATGAGTTTCTTTAGGGTATATACTTAATGAGATCGTAAGCACAAACAAGATTGAAATTAAAATCATCAACTTCCTGTTTCGGTACATTTAAATTGGACCCCCGTTTTTTAACGACGGATAAATTTTGCTAATAAGACTTATAAAATCTGCTAAGTCTTTTTAAACTTATCATGTGAAGTGTATTTGCTTCATTTATAAGAAAAAAATACATTTGAGTTTTGAGGGAGGCGCTGGCCTTGAGTCAAACGATGAAACGTGTGAAAGAAGGAGTATTACAACTACTTGAAAATAGAAAATATAAAGTCGAATCGATCGAAGAGACCGAGTCAGAAATCGATATCCTTGCAAAAAAGAAAGAGGATAAAAAAGTCCTGAATTTTTTAGTACGCATTCCTAGCAAAAATGTTGTCGGTGTTGCATTAGTACGAGCATTAGATAAAGCAATGAAAAAACATGGTGTAGAGCAGGCGCTACTTGCAACTTTAGAAAGATATACGCCAGCCGCAAAAGCTGAATCAAAAAAGAAGAATATTGAATTACTTCCAACAAAGTATCCTATTTTTAATATTTTTGAACATGTTCTTGTTCCAAAACATGAATTATTATCTGAAAAGGAAGCTAATGAAGTTTTAAAACACTATAATATTAGCAAACATCAACTTCCCGCAATTCAAGCCGCGGATCCCGCAGCAAAAGCTATAGGGGCAAAACCTGGACGAATAGTAAAAATATATCGAGAAAGCCCTACTGCTGGTTTACATATCGTCTATCGAGTCGTTGTAGAATAGTCTTTTTTACATTTCCGCGGATTATTGTTTTGTTGTTATTAGGAGGTGCGCATTAATTCGCATTACGCTGTTAAGTGGAGGGACTGGTACTCCAAAATTACTGCAAGGTCTTGTAAGGCTTGTTTCTGAGGAAAATTTGACTATAATTTGTAATACTGCAGATGATTACTATTTTTATGGTCTTTATGTCTGCCCGGACATTGATTCTGTCCTCTACTGCCTAAAAAGTTTTTTAGATGAAGAAAAATGGTGGGGAATAAAAGGTGACACTTTTAATTGCCTTGATATGTTAAAACTGTATGGTTATGATCCTTGGTTTCAATTAGGGGATCGCGATCTCGCACTTCATATCCATAGGACGCGTTTATTGAAAGAAGGTCTTTCTTTATCTGAGATTATCAATGATGCCTGCATGCGCTTGAATATAAAGCCTCATATAATTCCCATGACTGATCAGAAAGTCACAACAATGGTCTTTACTGACAAGGGTAAATTGAATTTTCAAGAGTTTTGGGTACGGGAACATGCAAATGTAAAGGTATTTTCGGTTGAATTTGAAGGAATTAAGAGAGCAGAACCAACCCAAGATGTAATTGATTCAATTATGGAAAGTGATGCCATAATTATCGGACCAAGTAATCCTGTTACCTCAATAGGACCTATTCTGGAAGTAAAAGGTATCAAAACAGCCTTAGAAAGGACACAAGGCATAAAAATCGCGATTTCTCCTATAATCGGAGAAAAACCATTGAGCGGTCCTGCTGGTCAACTCATGGAAACTCAAAACCTTAGTGTTTCTCCGTACGCTATTGCAAAGATTTATTCTAACTTCTTAGACGTTCTAATTATACATAGTACTGATACAGGATTGGTTCCTCAAATTGAAGAACTTGGAATATCTGTATTTTCTACTAACATCATAATGAAGAGTCTTGATGATAAAATCACTCTAGCTCAAGAAATCCTTCGTTTAATTGAGGAAAAAACATGTTAAAATTGCAAAATCCTGCAATACTATCCGCAATGGCGGGTGTTACTAATGGTGATTTTTGTGCACGAGTTGCGAAAGGTGGAGCTGGCATGATCACTCTTGGCGGATTTAATTTTGATAAGGCAACGCTTAGCGCAGCAAAACTTATCACAACTAGAGAAAGGCCAGAATTTATTATAGATCTTGAGGAACTGCCAGAATATACTGAACGTCAAGTTTCTATTGCCCGTGAAGGAAAAACTCTCGTAAATATAAATATACGTGTTACCTCAAGAGATGGGTTACTTCTGGCAGCAAAAATATCACAGGATGCAGGTGCAGATGCTATTGAACTAAATGCACATTGTAGACAACCGGAAATTATGGATCTAGGAACTGGACAGGCACTGCTAAAAAACTCCAAAAAATTGTGTCAGTGGATTACAATCCTCAAAAATAATGTGAATATTCCCCTAATTGTTAAAATTCGGGCCAACATCGTCGATGAAGTGACTTTAGTGAAAAATATGGTTACAGCAGGTGCAGATGCTATTCATGTCGATGCAATGAAACCTGGATCTCCTTATGCTGATTTAGACGTTATAAAAAGGATATCCAACTCTATCGATACATATTTGATAGGTAATAATTCTGTAAAAGACATTAATTCAGCAATACAAATGCTGAACGCCGGTGCCGATGCATTTTCAATTGCTAGGGCTGCTATAAAAAATCCTGAAATAGTTGGAAAAATTGGGAAGGCTACAATGAAACCTTACAATTATTTATAAAATAGCGGAATAGTTGATGTAATTCCACGTTTTATTGCTGAAGACTTTTTCTAAAATTTTTAGACTCATTTGCGTCTTAGAGTAATCAATTGTTGTGAACGAACTACTACAGATCAAAAATCATTTTCTCTGAATATAATGTCAGTTTTTGAGAGGGAAAAAGATAAAAAAACGTTACATTCTCTTCAAATATGCTGGTACATCAAGTACTTCTATGTAGAATTCACATTCAGGATCCCCTTTTCCATAGCACCTGATCTCGCGTACAAGACATCGTCTGTCTTTTAATCGTTCAATGACACCTGAAATGAGTCCCGTTTCAAAGCTGCATGCCGGCTTTCCTAGGTTTGGAAGACCTGCAGATGATAGGGTCTCCAGCAATATCAGATTTCCGATCCCTTTATCTGAATCAAATGTAAATGATTTTGTTCTTGCAATACTTTTCTTTTCCATCCACTGCAAAAATTCTTCGAATTCCTTAAATTTTGTTCTCCTACCCAACGCCTTGCCACCAGCATAAGCCAGTGTTTTTGACGCATCCTCTCCAACGACATCACGTAGGCTGAATAAACTTAATGCTCTAAATAGTCGAATATCTATTGTTGCGCCTAAATTAGGCCGGTCAACCCTGTCAAGTTCTGGCATTCTAACCTTTTCCAATATTCCCAACTCCAAAAAGTGAGATAACCATTAGTCCTTATGTCATCTCACCTTTCGACCTAGAAAAATCTTTTGGAAGAAATTAAAATATGGAAAGTAACTCTCTTATGAAGTCGTTAGTAGTATTTTTACCGCCAAGATCTGGAGTTCTAATGTTGGTTTCTTCATATATTTTTAAAATAGAGTTTTCTAGGTCTTTTGCTGCCTGTTTTGCATCACTTATTGAATATTTTTCACCTAGCCAATCTAGCATCATCGAGCAACTTAACAATATTGCAGTAGGATTCGCTATACCTTTTCCTTCAATATCGAAAGCCGCACCATGGACTGGTTCAAACATAGCAATATCCTGTCCAAGGTTTGAAGAAGGAAGAATGCCCAAACTTCCAGTCACCCCTGCGGCTTCATCGCTTAGAATATCTCCAAACATGTTAGTAGTAACTAGGGTATCAAATTGTTGAGGATTGATCACTAGTTGGTATGCTGCGTTGTCTACATATATTTCGTTTATATCAATCTCACTATAATTCTTAGCAATTTCTAAGCAGACATTTCGAAAGAATACACAGCTTATCATCACATTAGCCTTATGAACAATAGTTAGTTTTTTTCGCCTTTCCTTTGCCATTTTACAAGCAACAGTCATGATACGTTCAGTTGCTTCCTTTGTGATCATTCGAACATTAATTGCGCATTCTTTTGATATATCGTCTATTTTTTTATAGAGCCCCTCAGTATTTTCTCTAACAATTACCAAGTCAACTCCTGAATGAATACTCGGAATGCCAGGGATAGTTTTTGCGGGCCTGATGTTTGCGAAGAGGTTGAGTTCTTGTCTAAGGGGCAAAACTACATATCTAGCTGTTTCACCAATCGGCGCTTTTAGGCAACATGAACACTTTTTAATCTCATCTATGGCATTACTGGGCAATGCATGACCAGTTTCCTTTAGAGCCCTGTCTCCTGCAAGTATCTCCTTAAACCGAAAGGAAAAACTATATTTATCTGATAATATCTCAAGCACTTTGCTTGTAGCAGTAGTTATCTCAGGTCCAATTCCATCCCCTGAAATAACGGCGATTTCAAATGTCTTTGTCATACTCATCACATTAAATGATGATAGCTTAAAAGTGGTAATGCAATCTTTATAAATGTATGTCTTTCATCGCTATTTAAATAAGATTAAAATTCATAATGGCATTTGACGTCTATAAGCTGTGATCTATTGAACATATATGCGCTTATTCCATTGAAAAAATTGGAGAATTCAAAAACTCGCATAAGCAATTTATCTCTTGAATCTCGAAAAATGCTTACCAAAGCTATGCTAACTGATGTAGTTCAATCAACTTTAGAAGCAAAAAATATCACCGAAACTTTTGTGATGTCACCAGATCAGGAGATAGTTACGCTTGCAGAGAAATTAGGTGCTAACACAATCCTTGAGGGAAAACAGCAAGGATTAAATATTGCTGTTTCTGAGGGGACACACAAGTTAGAACAACAGGGCGCTGAGGGTGTGATTGTTATTCTTGGAGATTTACCTCTAATTACACCACGTCTTCTTGATCTTCTTATTAAAAAGGCAATAAGTCGTCCATGGGTGGTAATCGCGCCTTCAAAAGACAATGGTACCAATATTTTGCTAAGAACTCCTCCAGAAGTAATTCCACATGTTTATTATGGATCAAATAGCAGCGTAATACATACCAGAATTGCTCGCTATTTTCATGTTTCTTATACCATATTTAATTCACCAAAATTGATGATTGATATTGATACTTCTCAAGATCTTGCCCTTATCAAAAAATATGAAACCGAAAAACGGACGCATACATTTCAACTACTAAACCAACTTAAGCTTTTATAGAACTTCAATTTTTTAAAAGATACCTTGGTGTGTCTAACTATGACTGCAGAAAGAATAAAACATTCTCAAGAATTACTTAAGGAAATGAATTACGATGGATGGGTCATTTTAACAAATCACGGACAGGATCTACATGCTCTTCTATTGCTTGGGAAAAAAAATCCAGGAAGACTATCTGTCATTGTTACACCTAACGAAAATCCTCATATCATAGTATCGCAGATGGAAGCGCCAATTTTCGAGGATATGATAGGCATAGAAGTATCTTCGTACAGTGATACAAAGCAATTAGTTGAACAGATAAAAAATGAATTTTCTCAGTTTTCAGATAATTCTAAGATCATTCTTGACTATGTAGATGATCCATTGGGACGTGATGATACATTTGATCTTATGACTTATGGAGAAGTAACTAAATTAAAAACCATGTTTCCTGAAATTAATTTTGAACCTGCAGCGCCATTTCTAAAAAAATTACGCACAAAAAAAACTGAAGCTGAAATAAAGGCTCACGAAATCGCATGCAAATATACAATGGAGATTTTAGAAGATGTTCCAAATTTTGTGAGTGTTGGTATGTCAGAACGAGATATACTTTCCGAAATAGATTGCCGATCAAAAAAAGTTGGAGAATCTGCATTTGACACGATTGTAGGCATAGGTCCAGATGCAGCGAGTCCTCACCACGTTCCATCTTCCTTTGAAAAACTAGGAAATGATGAATTACTTTTAATTGACATGGGTATTTTTATAACAGATCCTTCACCAGCTTCCTCAGACCAAACGTGGACCTTCTATACAGGTAGACCTACTGAACAAGCACTTAGAATGTATGAGGCTGTCTATGAGGCAAAAGAACGCGCAATAAAAGCAGCAAAACCAGGAATTCCCGCATATACTCTTGATGAAATAACCCGGGCTACTATTGAGGAATTCGGCTTTGATGAAAAAAAACTGTTTATTCATGCAACAGGGCATCCTCTCGGCATAGAAGTGCATGATGTTGGGCCAATTATTTCCAAAAAGTCACCACATTCTGAACAGCTACTAGAACCTAATATGGTACTCACTGTTGAGCCAGGACTTTATATTAAGGATCTTGGTGGAGTTCGATTGGAAGATGACATTGTAATAACAAAAACAGGGTGTAAACGGCTCTCATACACTCCTCCTGAACTCATTCAGATTAGATAATCCTCTCTTTTGAAGAGGAAAAAACTCCAATTATTTATGCTCTTTGGCGCATGTTTTGCAAGCCCATCGTTTTATGACATTTCTTCGTCGAGTTGTAATTTCCACTAACTTAGCAACCGAAGATGAGTCAGAAATGACTGCACCACAATATACGCATTTCCTACGAGCCATTTTTGTGTCACCTTTGTTAATAAAACTCAAAACCATTTGTCTAACTGTGTGTGTTTAGGTTTTTCCTCGTCCGCTATTGAAGGTTCTTCAAGTTTTTTTCTTACCTTTTTTACAACTTTTTTAGTTTCTTTTTTGGATTCTTTTTCAATCTTTTCTTTTGATTCTTTGGTAACTTTCTTTTTCTCTATCTTTTTTGTTGTTTCTGTTTTCTTCTCTTTCTTCACTTGTTTTGCAGGTTTTGGAGGAGGTTTAAGTTTTTCCATTTCTTTTTTGATTTCCTTAATGTTCTTTTTTTCTGTAAGCAAAGCAAGATCGTCATCTGAAAAATTGAACCATTTAGTAAGCTTAGCCGACATCTCTAGATCATTAAACATCCACTTTATAAAGGGTATATAATCTTTTGTTGCTCTTCTTTTGGAAGTATGGCATTTTTTTCCGATAGTTGCAGCAAGTTCTCCGGTTGCTCCCCGAACTTCTTTTGTACGGCTCATTTGCGATACCCAAGTAGGAAATCCATATCTTTGATAGGTATATCTCTGTCCCTTTAGTGGATTTGCTACGCCCTCTATCATATTGCTATATACATATTTCAACAAAGTCCATTGCTGTCGTTTGCGTATTCTAGCCCTAAAAAGATCAGCCCTTGAAATTGCATCATACACCTGTGCAAGTGTTTCAGGCTCTATGGCGTGTTTTGCTGCATTTTCATTAATCCAAAGCAGAAGCATGTCAGGTCTTATATCTAGATCTCTTACTGACATACGTGCATCCTTTACAGTTTTCGCAGAAAATAGACCTTTCAACGCATTAAAAATGTCAGTTTCGTGATCTCTCGATGTCAATGTAGACAAATCATTCTCTGTAAGTTGGTTTTTGTCCATAGCTATTGCCTGCAAATCATTAATTGCAGATCGCAGATCACCACCAGAGTTTTCTGCTATCTTTAGTAAAATACTATCGTCAACAACAATATCTTCGTTCTTGCAGATCTTCTTAAGTACATTTTTTATACTGGCTGCACGTAGACGTTGAAATTTAATTATTGTACAATATCTTCTAAAAGATGATAATCTTTGGTTGTATGGATCATTAGCCGTTGCAATAATTGGAACTCTTGCTTCTTTAAATATCTTTATTAGAGCTGCTATTCCTCCGCGATCTTCTCGACCAGAGACACCATCTACTTCATCGATCAAAATTAGTTTCTTAGGACGGTTTCCGGAGTAAAGTGAACCTTCTGTTGCTGCTAATCCTACAATATCTTGAATTTGAGATTGCCCTCTTTTATCACTTGCATTCACTTCAATTACATCAAGCCCGTAGGTATTTGCTAAAGCATAAACTGCTGAAGTCTTTCCTGAACCAGGAGGTCCAACAAGAAGTGGGAACTTGATTGCTGATTTCTTTTTCTGTTCTTCAACTCTTTGCTTTTCTGTCCATTCCTCATACCACTTCAATAAATCAGTTGCTGCCTTCTTATTGCCTGCGATTTGGTCTAGTGTAACTGGTCTGTACTTTTCTGTCCATAATACCATCAGAATCCTTCACCTAGGCGTTTCGAAAATCATAGACTCGTAGTTTATATTTGCGCCTTTTGCTTAAAAAGTACATGCTTTAAGAAAAGTCGCAAGAACATCAGTTTCACACTTTTTGTCTTTGACCATAATTGACAACAATATTTGTTTCGTTATTCGCGGATTTAAAAGAAATATTGAAATAACTTGCTAATTTTAAGTTAGTTAACTAAAAGCCAGTTTTTAAATGAAAAATAATTTAAATTGCGATTCAATGAAATAACTTAGACTTTTTATAGTACTAGGAAATGCTACTTTCAATTCAAGTTGATATCGGTGAAAAATAATTGAGCAGAAAAGCACCTTCAGTCGAAGCTTCAGTCGAAGATGAGCTATTCGAAGGAAAATTTGCCTATAGTTTCTCTCCCGATGAATTAATTGATATATTCAACACTGATAGAGAAAAAGGTCTTCCTTCAGAAGAGGCAGTTAATCGTTTAGAGAAATATGGTGAAAATGAACTTCCAAAGGTTAAGACATCATTTTGGAAAATCTATATTGCTCCTATTTCCAATTGGCTCATTAATATTTATTTGATTGCCGCTCTTGCTATTTTTCTAATAGCCTTATCTCTTGGGCCACAAGATGTCGGGGCAGTTCTCCCACTTGTTGTTCCCTGGTTTGTAGTAATAGGTGCTAACGTTGTTGTAGCAGTCGTTCAGCAATTTAGAGGACAGAAAAAACTTGAAGCGTTGCAACAACTGATGGCTGACGACATTCCTGCACTGCGAGATGGCAAACAAATCACTGTTATGACTCGCGATTTAGTACCAGGCGACGTGATTTTGTTACGGCAAGGTGAGAGGGTGCCCGCTGATTGTTTAATAATTGATTCTGCAGATCTTGCTCTGGATGAATCTAGTCTTACAGGAGAAAGTGTACCTGTTGAAAAAAATGTGGCTCCAGAGGGATTAGATGGCGAATTATCAATACAAGAAACAACAAATATGGTTTTTCTGGGTTCATATGTTGCACAAGGTACCGCCAAAGTCATTGTCATTTTCACAGGTATTAGGACGGTTATCGGAGAATTGAGCCGAGAATTAGAGGAAATAACTACAGGGGAAATTCCCATCAGGAAAAAGGTGAATGTTTTAGCAAAATATTTGGGTACAGCAGTTGGAATCCTTCTAGCAATTTCTGTATCTTTTAGAATTTTGAGCTTATTCGTTTTTCCTCCACCGGGAGTTCAGGCAAAAGGGGGGATGATCGAATGGGTGGATTTAGCACCAGTTTTGATAAACGGCCTAACTGTTGCCTTAGCCATAATGCCAATCAATATTGTGTTACTTGTTACGATTGTCTTAATAACAGGTGTCCTTGCAATGGCTAAAGAAAAGGTAATCATTAGAGATCTCAGTGCAGTAGAAACTTTAGGTAGGGTTAGCGTGGTTTGTTCTGACAAAACGGGGACAATGACTGAGAATAAAATGACTGTTAAGCGCATTTGGGATGGTGATGGAAATCTATATGGCATCACAGGATCTGGATTGAATATAGAAGGGGTCATTTTTAAGATTGAAGATAGAGCTACTGTGGATTTACCTCGCGATGCATCTCTGCAAAAACCTGTTGGTTCTTTCCCAAAATCTCTAGAGTTTCTGTTGATAAACAGCCTGTTAAATAATGACGCTAAAATAAGCGATGGGAAATTAATTGGTACGCCAACTGAAGGTGCGATTAAGATTCTTTTTCATAAGTCAAAATTACAGGAAAGCGAGATATTGAAGAATTATAATATGATTGCCGAATTTCCGTTTGACTCGAACGTGAAAAGAATGTCAAAAATGTTTAATGGAACGCACACTGATATTGTATTTTGTAAAGGTGCTAGTGAAGTAATTCTACCTCGTTGCTCACAGATTTCACGTGAAAATAATGAGGAAAAATTTACAGAACAAGAAAAAGAAAAGATTCTTGCACATATTAACGAATTTGCACAAATAGGGTTCAGAGTACTCTCATTAGCACATAAGAGCATAAAAGAACTTCCTAACGATATGAAAGAATCGCGTCACGAAATTGAAAGCAACATGACCTTTGATGGATTTGTTTGTATTGTTGATCCCCCTCGTCCTGGCGTATATGAAGCTATAAAGGAAACCCAGTCGGCTGGAATACAAGTCACAATGATTACAGGCGACAGCCCAGTTACAGCATCCTCAATTGCACGTGAATTGAATATCATCGAAGAAGGTTCAGATCAGATGAGTGTGGAAGGTTATCAGGTTAAATCACTTACTGATGAAGGCTTCTTTAAGACAAGAGTATTTGCCCGAGTAAGCCCAGAAGATAAACAAGTCATCGTTGCAAGATATCAAAAGCGTGATAAAGTCGTCGCAATGACTGGTGATGGTGTGAATGATGCATTAGCTCTTAGCTTGTCAGATGCTGGAATTGCAATGGGCATCGCAGGGACTGATGTGGCAAAGCAGGCATCAGATATTATTATTACGGATGATTCTTTTACATCAATTAGAACAGGGATAAGAGAGGGAAGAAATCTCTTTCAAAAAATCAGAATGATGTGTTATTTCTATGTTTGCATAAACTTAATGGAAGCAGCTATCTTATTTGGAATGTCATTCATACCGAATTTCTTTGGCTTTTTGACGTTCCAACTTCAATGGTTGTATGTGTCGGCTCACACATTCCCAGGTTTTGCACTAGTATTTGATAAAAGTACAAGCAATATAATGCAAGAAAAACCGCGTGATACTCAAGAAATCATAGATCGTAAACTTTTTAAGATAATGGTTTTCCATGCAGCTTTGATGGCTATCGGAGTCGCGTTTATTTATATTATAACGTTTACGGGAATCTATCCTGTATTTCCGGGTAACAATGTAGGATTGGTATCAACTGAATGGCCTTTGGCCCAACAGAAGGCTAGAACAATGGCAATTGTTACAATTGTGTTTGTGGAATCTTTTATGGTACTCGCTATTCGCCGAATTAATATGTCCATCATTCAATCCAACAAAGGAGAAGATTTCTCACTTAGAACCTATATTTTCATAGGAATGGTTATTTTCGGGACAGTTGGTCTTATTTATACCCCTATAGTCCAATTAGCAGTGATACATATTGGGATTGTCTTTGAATTCATGTGGCTAACTTGGCTTGATTGGGTACTAATCATTATAGCATGCCTTCCTTCAGTTGTTGGAATTGAATTATATAAATGGACTAAAAGAAGTAAAGGCATTACATTTTGAATATCTAATAGACTCCTTGAAGTAGATTTTATGATTCTATGAAAATGTTAGAAATTCTTTATTAGCCTAATTTCTTCTACAGTTTTCCTCTCATTATTTTTCTGATCTATAATTTGCCGAAATCCAGTCCTCTTCTTAAATGCCTGAGATAGAAGTTAAAGCAATTCCATTGTACGAAAACATCTTAAACAACATTTAATATTTAGGCATAATAATATCGTCTTATCGAGTGGCTTCTATGAATGCAAAGGGCAGGAATTTTGCATTAATTGTACTCTTAACCTTTATGGGTGGCCTACTACGTTTTTTAGTTTATTCAGATTTATGGTTTATCTTTGGAGATGACTGCAGATATGCTGGGCTTTCAAAAAATCTTATTGAACAGAGAGTATATTCATTGTATGCGCATGATCCCTTTATACTCCACCCACCCGTTCACCCAATTCTTGGAGCACTTATTCATACTGCTACTGGACTTGATTTTATCTATTCAGATCGCTTACTCTCATTTGTATTTGGAACTATGTCAATCCCTATCGTGTTTTTATTGAGTATGTTGTTTTTGAATTATCGCGAAAGCATTCTTACAACATTTCTATTTACTATCTCAGGATTTCACATCTATTTAGCACAACTCTCTCTAACAGACAACACATTCATGTTCATGGGTTTTCTTAGTCTATATTGCTATTGCAAAGGGATATCCAATAGAAATTATCCAAAATTAATCATGGCAGGTCTTCTAGGTGGTTTTTGCGCCCTTACAAGAGATTTGGGCATCATATTGATACTTCTCTTTTTCATATATTGGATTTTGACCACAGAACTTGTAAATACTTGGAGAATGCCGGTATTGGCAAGTTTGACACAAGGAGCAGTCTATTCCGTTTGGCCAGTATATCGTTACTTAAACTATATTTCACATCGTTATATTTGCGCCTGGGAAGGCTTTCCTGTTTATACCGGAAATTTCAATATTATAACGCTTGTTTCTCCTTTTAGTTTCCCAGAAATTTCAGCAGCCTTCGTTGGTTTATTTGCTCCTTATACCTATTACATTATTACCCTCCCTCATCTTACTAGCCTTTTTCTGCCATGGCCACTTAACAGTTCTATTGTTCTTTATGGTCCTTTTGGTGGAAATGAACATCTTGTCCCATTATATTTCTTCCTTTTGATTCCGGGAGTAGTAGGAGCTCTAAAATCACGCCAATATTTTATTCTATCATGGATTCTGATATTTTTTGTTCCCCTATCGTTTCTAACAAATGTTGACGTAAGATTCGTCGATTTCACTCTACCTGCTTTTAGCATGCTATATGTGTATGGGTTAGTCACATGTAAAAATATCTTAAAGTGGGTTCTAGAAAAGTTTAAACCTGGAGCAAATAGGCAGATTATAGAACTCTTACGCCATCAAGATGTACTCTCTTATTTGATTACTTTTTTAACGGTTAGTTTTATCATATTTGGACTCCTTCAAGCGAGAGGAACTATTCTTACTCAGCGATACGAAATTCAAGGTGCCGATCTTGCAGCTGAGGTTGAGGAATTGAATGGGGTGACAATGGTGCGACTTGGCTACTCACAAGAAGTAGCGTATCTTACTTCAAAGGAGATCATAGGAATGCCACACACACCTACGAGGTTGGATGATATTATAAATCATTATAACGTGAATTATATTGCTTGGGGGCAGCATTCACCTTGGTGTGAGCAAACAATAACATATATTCAAGAACATCCCGAGAAATACGCTTTATATCTATATATCTCATCTCCAGAGAATAACGACGTCTATCTAATTTATGAAGTTCTCTAGCTGATTGATTATGCTTAGAAAGCTTTTTCCACTTTTATAGAAGTCTCTGTCTCTTTGTATTTGTGAAGTTTAATAGTAAGAATTGTATCAAATAAGAAATAATTTTATATTAGGCGTAAAAGTAAATTCTGACAAGTTAAAAAGGGGGTTAATAATAGATGGAACAATCTAAATTATATTCAAACGAAGATTTAGTCGCTTATTGCGGCATTAATTGTAAAGAATGTAAGGCAAAGGCTAAAAGGCGAGGAAACCTTGCTAATTTGTTGAAAGAAGCTCTTAAAGAGTTACCTTTAGAATTATTCCGTGAAGTCTTTCCACCATTTAAGCCTATCAATGAAGTAATGGAATTTCTTGAATTTTTACCGATGATGTCAAACATGCAAACATGTTGCACTTCAACAGAACATCCATGTGGAGATCCAGACTGTAAAATTCGCGTTTGTATACAAGAAAAGAACATAAGAACCTGTGCAGAATGTGAGGAAGATTATAAAACATGTGTAAAACTTGATTTTCTAAAACCAGGTCATAAAACATTGATAGAAGATCTTGATTTTATTAAAGAAAAAGGATTTGACGCGTACGTTGAAGACGTGATTAAAAAATACAAGATGGATCCTGTAACTGTTGAGTAAATCCTCATTTCCCCTCCTTTATTCTTGTATAAAAATATCTTCGTTCAGATACACAACTCTATTATATCTTGCATTTTTTTGAATATATGCCTCATCAAAAACTATGCTATTTTCAATTATAGAATTTTCACCGATTTCTGTATTTCTTCCTATTGTTGTATAAGGTCCTATCTGAGTATTTTTTTCTATTTTTGCATTATTTCCAATTAGCACAGGAGGAATAATCTTTGTATTACTTCCAATTTGACTTCCATTTTCTATTAGTTTAAATCCTGGCGTAATTGGGATTATTCCAGCTTGAATGCGGGATAAAACCTCACGATTAGCATCTAAAAGATCCTTTGCTCGAGAAATGTTCTTTCTCCATCCGTCAAATAATGATCCATATACTTTTACGTTGTCTTGTTTAAGTAATTTCTTAATCGCATCAGCAATTTCAAATTCCCCTCTTGGTGAGGGCTTTATTTCCTGAATAGCACGGAATATTATCGGACTGAAAATATAGATGCCGGTTGTAATGATATTAGAGAATACTATGGATGGCTTTTCTTCAATTTTAATGATCTTGTTATCTTCTCCAATGAGAACAACTCCTGTTTCTTTTGGAGTTCTTTTTTCTTCTAAAAGAAGTGTGGCATTCGCTTGGCGATTTAAATGGTGTTGAAATAAATCGTTAGGCGGCAAATCTAGAAATAGATTATCTCCTAAATACACTACAAAATCTTTCTTGACGATTTCTTTCGCCAGATTAATTGCATCAGCTAATCCTAGTTGTTTTTCTTGAAATAAATATTTGATGGATCCTCTAAAGTGTGTGCTGTTCAAATACACTTGAATTTGTTGGTATTTGTAACCCAGCACCATGAAAATTTTTCTTATATGAAGTTTTTGCAAAAAATCGAGCGCGTATTCGATGATTGGCTTTCCAGCAACCGATAGCAGTGGTTTAGGGATATGTTCTGTCAGAGGCAAGAACCTTGTTCCTTTACCAGCTGCAAGTACTATTGCAGTATCGAGAATTTCAATCACCAAAAGAAGATGCGTTCTATAGCTTCTAAAATGTAAAAACGAAGTAAGTAATTAATTATTTGGTCTCAATAGAAATCCCTAAAAAATCTGTATTAACGAACCAGTTAGAAATATCAGCTTGCTCTAAGAATTGTTGGACTTCTTGCGGTGTATAACTCGCATCGATTGATGATTTCCAATATTTCCACCAGTTTCCAGCAATAAGGCGTCCTAACACATGCACAATGAATTTTGCCCTTAGCCCTAAATCCCGGCGTTCATCTTTGATATATACTTTCCCATCTGGCTTTAATACCCGAGAAATCTCTTTGAAACCATTTAAGGGATTTTCCCAGTGATGCAGAGAATCGTTGGATAAAACCAAGTCATATTTTTGATCTGGAATCATTTCCATGTTTTCAACATAACCAGTTATATAATTTACACGTTCTGCTACATTTTCATCTTTTGCATTCTTTCTGGCTACTCTTTGCATATCGGCTGATGGTTCTAGACCATCTACTCTGACATCAGGACGTTCTTTTGCCAACCAGATACCTATCCAGCCTGGGCCTGGACCTATTTCTAGAATAATCGCCCCTTGTGGTGGATCTATTGATTTTATGATATGTTTTATAATATTTCGATACTCAAAACCCATATTTTTCTTCATCCTTTCACTATATTCTTCCATGGTAAACTCTGGAGTATCTAGTATTGCCTCTCCTTCTGGGATTCTAGGTCTGATTTTCTTGCTTTTAGCCATTTGTTTACACCACTTTTTTTTAATTCCAAAGGCGTGATATGCACTTTTCAGTGACATTGAAAAAAATAAAAAAAGGGCAATAATGCCCTTTCACATAATACATTCTATTAAAGCTTCTATTTTATATGGCTTTACTGCGTCTACAATAGCTTCAATTGGTTCATCGTCTTCATCTTTTTCTCTTACGATTTCTAGAGCCCTCCTGCGCCTTCGTATAAATTCTCCCAATGTGGGGAATTCATACGTCATCTCATATTCAGCAATCAATTCAATTTCTTCTTTGTGAGCAAATCCTTTGATGCTTTCTGAAAAACCTCTATGACTTACCATAATAAATCTAAATCCATTTATTGCTATTTTTTCGTTTACAAGAAGACTCCTCAGCCGACTTATTTGATAGCCCTGATCAATTCCTACAACTCTGTTCCAATCTTTCATAATTACTAACCCTAAATGATCGCCAATAGAGTTTTTCAAAAGCAGCGTAGTATTATTATTTGCTAACATTTTTCTGATATGGCTTTTCCTATATGGTTTCCAATGAGCTATGTCAACTGGTACTAAACCCTTTTTTTGGAAATAGGTTCTAGTAAGCCAACGAAGTTCATTCGGCATTCTAGCTCTCTTTCCCAGCGAAATCTCTCTAACCCCCAATTGTCTATATAGTAAAATACCGACAAAATACTTTATAATTGTTGCCCTCCTTTTTAAAGGCATTATAGGCGCTCTTCGGGCGCGATGGCGCGTTTTATTAAATATGCGGGCGCGATAACCTCTCCCTTTATATATACGTGCGCGATTGTGCGCTTCTTTATATATTATTACCTTAAACGCTACAAAGATTAAAATTCTAGAAATATAGCTAAATACAATACATAAAAAGGCAGCAAATAAGAATGAAGCTGATATTTGAATCAGTATTCATTTAAACACCACTTATATGAGATAGGCAAAGTTCTTCATATTTGAAGGTAAGCTTTTTACTTGATTGGCCTTTTTCATTATAATGAGTGAGCCAGTAATGCAGAACATAATATCAGACGCTATCAAACTGTTTCAGTTTCTGAAAAACTCACCATATACACCCTACATAGTCATTGCGCTGTGTTTTATGATATTAGTTATAATTCAGGTACGTAAAGTTAGAGATCGAAATCGCAGGAAAGAATTTCTTTTAATCGAGACTCATCAGCAGAATCTTCAGATAAAAGAATCTTCTAGTTATGCCTTAACTCTTGAAGGGAAAATAATAGATCTTAACAAAATGACCGAAAGGGAAATGATTGAGATAAGATGGATTCTTTTCTTTCTACCGTTCTTCTTTCTTAGCACTCTGTTGGTTATTTTGTACTCTCCATTGTTTTGGCCAATTCCTTTCATAGGTCTAATAGGTGTTCTTGTTATAACAATCTTGGGAGCGATTCGCATGTCAAAATATGGTTTTACAAAAAGTTATCTCTCTGGACACGATTTACTTAACGAAATGCGATTAGATGAAAGGAATAAGAATCTAACTGTTTCACATACATTCTTTGCAAATCAAGTTGAATTGAATAATTTCTTTGAATATGTGTCTTGTGAGAGTCGATTAACGTTAGATGACAGAGTAAGTTCTACATGGACTTTATATGTCGGCCTTAGGGCAATAAAAACATGCGATCATGCCCTTAATAGTGCCTTATTCATGGTAAATAAACAAAAATCAAAAATATCCTCAAAACTTCGGAGAGTTATTAACTCAGAGAACATCGAAAAAATATCCGACTTCTTCCTTGATGATGAGAAAAAGTCGTGGTTTTGCATCGAATCATGGGAGAATTATTTAATTGGAAAAATTCGATTTGCTATACACGAACCTCAACGTGTGACAGAAGAACGGACAAAAAGGCTAATTCAGGCTTTCGAACTTCTTGAAGAGTTTTCTATAAACTTCTTTCAGCATTTACAAAGTTAACTGAGCGATCTTTTTCGATCTAGATTATGTTTGTTTAATTTAGATTATTTTGGCGTAATTAAATCGTGAGGTTGCATTTCTTGCATACCCGCTGGTGTTAATATTCCGAAATTAGCTTTCTGTTTAAGTTCATTAAGATCTCTCGCGCCAACATAACCTAATGCAGCTTTAAGTCCGCCAGCAAGTTCATTAATTACATCACTTATTGTTCCTCGATATGGAACAAAGCCTTCTACACCTTCTGCGATATCTTTGCTTGGTTGAGAATATCTATCATATGAAAATCGCTTTTTCCTAGCTGCAATTGACCCCATTCCATAATACTGCTTGTAGTATTTTCCTTCTAACGCTATTAACCGTCCAGGAGATTCGCGACATCCTGCAAAAATGTTTCCCATCATACAAGCTGAAGCGCCAGCAGCTAAAGCCACGGCGATATCACCACTGTTTTTTATTCCACCATCGGCACAGATCGGAATGCTGTTTCCTAATTCAGCAGTCGCCTTTGCAACTTGAAGTGTTGCATACAATGTTGGGGAACCAGCACGTGTTACCATGCTTGTTGAGCAAATACTTCCTGATCCAATCCCTACTCTAAGTCCTGCAACACCATCTAGCCTGCTGAGTACATCTACTGCTGCTGCATATGTTCCAATATTCCCAACTATTAAATCTGCACTTACATTGTTCAAGATTTCTTTGGCCCCTTTAAAGCAATTGACGTTATGAAAATGAGCTACATCGATTACCAAAATGTCAGCGTATTTATCAAGCACTTTAGCACGTTCTAAATCAAATGGACTTATAGCTGCTGCACATAGTAATCGCCCTTCTTCATCTCTTACTGCATGTGGATACTTACCTTTTAAGAGAATATCTTTGATTGTAATCAGTCCTTTCAACTTGCCAGTTGTAGAATCAACTATTGGCAATTTTTCAATTCGATGCTTATGGAGCAATGTTTTAGCGTCATCGAGGCTTACTTCTTCAGTTGCTGTGATCACATCTTTAGTCATTACATCTTCAACTTTCAAATTGTCATCAGCAAATCGTATATCGCGCCATGTAACTATTCCTATTAAATTTTCGTTATCATTTAAAACTGGTAAACCATGGACATTATATTGATTCATTAATTCAGTGGCACTTTTCACAGATTCACTAGGTCTTATGGTGAAAACTTCTGAAATGATGAAGGATTCTGCACGCTTGACTTTTCGTGTCATGTTTACTGCTTCTTCTTTTGTGCAGTTTCTATGTATAACTCCAAGTCCTCCAAGTCTAGCTAGTTCTATCGCCATTTCTTCTTCAGTAACTGTATCCATTGGAGACGAAACAAAAGGCAAAACTAATTTGTGGTTTAAAGTGATTCTTGATGAAATATCAGGATCTTTGGGTTCAATTGAACTCCATCCTGGCAAAAGAATGACGTCATTAAATGTGATAAGCTTTTCCATATTGTTTTCTTTCCAAAATGACATTTAGTGTCCCTCACCGACCAGGTTAATTTGGCGTGAAAAGTTACTTTAAAACCTTACAATTATTTATAAAACAACGGAATGGTTGATATTATTCCACGTTTTATGATAATTATTAATCTTTCTCTTGGAAAAGGAAAGACCAGCCCTAAGGTTATCAGGCTGTACGCTCGTCACCGAGTTCAAGACATATTCCATCAATATCGTTTTTTTCAATATTTCGATAGTCTTGAAGGATGTTATCCCGCTGTGCTCAAAAAGGTCATGGATCCTCGACCATGTACGGTAAGGACTGCCCTGTTTCACACGGGGCTCTAAATAATCCCCGACGTGTGAGAGCACCCAATTGTAAACGGGTGGAATTGCTTCCTTGAATCCCAGCCCTCTTCGAGCTATTACATAACTTGCTAAGTGATGGACTGACAAATTATGTAATCCTGAATACTTGTATTTCCCAATGAGGGAAGTATATCCGGGAAATACCTTTTGAATTGATACACCACGCTTTTCACACTTTCGCTCCAATAATTGCAGCGCAGTAGTCTTTAAATTACTTATTTTTCGATTACGTTTCGTATTATATGAAAATTCTTGGTCGAATTGTAAGTCCTCAACCACGATTCCTTTGCCTTTATTGATGCAATAATTAACGACTTTATCCATCTTATAGGAGATATAATCCTTACGTTTATCTTTTCTATAGGTGTGAAGGTTGCCAAACGATATACTATGATAGGAAAGTAATTTACCGTTCTTGTCCACATTTGTTAGTGCTAGAAAGTTATAATTGAAATCTAAGCCGATAGCGCCATCTTTGTATCTGTAAAATGTCGTCGGGTTTGGGATATCAAAAGACACATGGACAAAGTAACGTATTTTTCCCTTAAAGATGTTCCGTTTCACTGTTATCGTGTATTTATCGGCATTAAAAACCTTCTGAAACCACTTTTCCTGTACAGAATTTACGGATATGGGAATGACCAACCATTTGCGTCCTTTTTGCTTAGAGAAAGTGCGTATCTTAACTGTTTTATTAGGTAAAACCTTAATGTTATGGTTTTGTATACCATTTTGTTTCTTTCCGATACAACCAAAGGAGGAATCCCTTCGTATCCTGAATTCTTCCCTGCTTATATTACTGCGTAATCTGTCTCTAAATAATTTCTTTGTCCCAAATACAATGGGTTCTAGTTGCAAATTATGTAGTTTAGCTATTATCGAGGATCTGCGGGCGAATAAGCCTTTTAATCGCCTATCATGCGTATCTTGTTCCTTTATTATGTTTATTTTCTTGTTAATGACTTCTAGCTGCTTGCTCATGTATTTCCGTCTTTTTTCAAGCCAAGTTTCTTGTGCTTCCAGTTTCGCCCTATTATTAATAATGATGGTATTGACATAGGGATTGTTTTGACAAATGGACATTAAACACTGCTGGATGCTTTTATCCTCGCCAAAGCGTTTAGCAATATATTCCTCACCATAAAAAAGAAGGTTATAGCAGATTCGTTTCACACGATTATAGATTGTAAATATTTCATGTAGCGCATCTTCATGTAGTTTGTCAGGATAGATCTTGAATTTAATGGTTTGAATCATTCTTTGTTTTCCCCTACCTCTCTTCTTCTAGTTCAAGTTTGTTTTTGATAACTGTTTCCTAATATCTTCAAAATACAGCTTTAATCTTTGAATTTCCTTACTTGGTAATGGATTATTATGTGCAATAATATTTCTTGAAAGTTCAATCTCATCTAGCCTTGCTTTAATCCATCCTTGATTTGGAAAACGCTCTTTAAAGTCATCCCAGTTTTTAGTAATTATTGAATGTAAATCACCAAAATCTGTGTAGGAAATCCTGTCTGAACCCCTCTGGCTATGCCATCTATTCTTTCCCTCTCTATTTAACCTTGTATTGACTTTTCTGTTTATTGATGAGGAAACTCGTTGCTCCCACCACTTCTCTCCATAGTTTGCTTTAAGTACATTCGTAATAAAATATCTAAGTGCATTTTCAAGCAAATACAACATTGGATAGACGTCTGCCATTCGCTTTGCTTCGTTAGCCAAATTCTTGGGTATTAAAAAACCTTGGAGCAACTTTTCCCCAAATTTAATAGAGACTATTGGCGCTGTTTTTCTTTTGGTTTGCTTCGCCTTTGTCAAGGGTGTAGTTGCAGCTTGCGTTTTTCTTAACGTTATTAATTCATCTATTTCTTCCTTCTTAAGATATTTAGAGACATCTATTTTCATTTGTGCAGCTAGAAGATTAGCAGCTGTCTTATTTGAGATCGTGTAATCATGTTCTTTCCTCTTTTCTTGTATTATTTTGTAAATGCGGCTTTTGCTCTTTCCAGTTTTTTTTAAAAGAGCATTAAACACGTCTTTATTAATTCTAGTCAGTAAATTCACCTGGGTTAGTTTCTTCTTTCAACTTTTTTGACTCTTCTTTTCTAATCTTGTGTAACGTGACATTGACATAGTTCTGAGTCTTTCCAAGTATTCGTGCAATATCGCTTGGTTTGATTCCTAAATCATCAAGTAGTTGAACTTGTTCCTTCACTTTCATATCTTTAACAACGTATAAAGCAGTCAGTTTGATGATTATATCTAATTTCTCTATTAATTTCTCAAACTGGTTATTATCCATCATTACTCTACCTATCTGTATTATTTAGCATAGTGTATACTTTGTATCACACTTCTAATAAGATCTCAATTAACAACCAATTCAGTCATATAATCCAGTAGATTGATAGTAAACTTTTCCTTCTTTTTTTATTCCACGAATCGCTCCTTTTTCGGACAACTCAGATATTCTTCCCTTTGCAGTTCTATTACTTTTACCTGTAGCTTGTGATACTTCTTCTGCTAATGTCGTATAGTCTCTTGATCCATCAGCTAAATCCAAAATTTTTCTCGAAATAGGATCCTTTGTAATTTCTTCCTTGAATTTCTGAATAATTGACCTATTAGCCAGTTTCCAAAGGATTATTAACTGATCTAATCTATTAACAACATCTTTAAGCGATACCTTTTCACTCATTAATTTCAACCTGTGAGTTCATTTGATCTTTTAATCTATATTTCAACTTCGCTTCTGAAAATATTCTCTTATATCTATCTCCACGATGCACATAATTCCTTGCGTCTTATTTTTGCTCATCTAAGCCGCCTACTCGAACAGACCTGAATTTTCATAGTATACTTCCCTCCCTTCCCTCCTTGTTATTAAAAATCCCATTTCTCTCAACGTTGAAATTTTCTTTTTAACCGTTATTTCTGCCACTTTCATCTCTTCAGCTATTTTCTTTGATAAATTCGAATAAGTAAGCGTTCCATCCGCCAGTTCCAAGATTCTTGAGGATACTTTATCCCTCTTTATCTCTTTTTCAAATGCCTTCAATTCATTTCGATTGCTCAGTTTCAAAAGAATTATCATCTGATCCATTTTATTAGAAATTTCCTCAAGAAGTTCTATTTCGTCTCTCTTCACGTTATCACTCCATTTCAATGTGCCAATCTGAAGGAATATAGTCAAATCGTCTTTTGGGATATCCTCTTCTTTCGTTTTTGATTAAGTCTGCTTCTCGTAATTCCTTGACAAACCTCTGAACACTTCTCTGACTGACATTCACCTTTTGTGCAATTTCTTCTGTATTTAACGATCCGTCACAGTGAGTCCATATTCTCTGTCTATCAACTGTAGTCGCAATATCCTCTAAGTCTTTCCGTATTGTTTCTTTCGCTAATAACTCGACAAGTTTCCTGATTTCAGTGACTTCATCTATAAGTTTCATAAAAGATTTTTCACTAATCATAACAATCATATAAAATACGACATTAAAATTTATAAATAATTTTCGTTTTTCGATATCTTGTTTAGAATAAGTGAAATTTATGAAAAACATCTCTGTAAAATCTTACTTAAATTTTGACAGATAAATATTTAATATTCATGAAATATTCTTCAAAAATAACAAATTAATGATAAAAACATTATATATAAAAATCTCAATGATTGTTTTGAAATCTTTCACACCTAAAAAATTTTCACGCATTAATAGTATTTTGATTTGTTGGCAAAGCTACAATGAGATATCGCGAAAACTAAAACTTTTTCTTGAAAACGAGGAGTGTTTATAAATCTCCTTTAATTGCATGTATGCAAGACGAATAATTGTATTCAAACTCATTTTAAAGTCTCAATAGAAATAACATCTGAGATAAACTCATCTAGCGCCCTGTTTCCCCAATTTTATTAGTTTAATTGAGTTTTTTGAATGGTGTGTAGCGGAAAGAATGAGGATATTTTAGGCGACGGTTGGGGAAATTTAAAATACTATCTAGTAACACCATTTATAAAATTCCATTAAAAAATCCTGTTTCGAGTTGGAAATTTTGATGTCTAAGATAAGAACTGAAGATCTTATTAATGATCTTCAGAAGTTATGTGATTATGCTATTGAAAATGGTGCCTCTAGGGCAAAGTTCTTTGATACAGATGCCGTTGTCGTAGATGAGAGAGTCCGTCTTAAGTGTCAGGTGCCATTATGCCCATCTTTCGGAATAAATCTCTGTTGCCCACCTAAAAATACTCCTTCCGTTGATGAATTTCGGGCTATGTTGGCAAACTATAATTATGCTATACTAATCCAAGTAGATACTCCCCTGAGTGAAGAACTTGCAACGATTATTAAAAGTAATGAAAGTGTGGGCGAAATTTACGAAAATCAATCATATTTTGAAAACCGAAAAGATACTCTTGACAAGGGCCAAATAAATCTACATAAAATTGTGAATAAAGTAGAAGCAAAAGCGTATTCAATGGGCTTTTATTTTGCGACAGGATTTATTGGTGGAAGTTGTAAACTATGCTCTAAATGTGTAACACAACAATCAGGAGAAGCGTGTCAGCATCCATTTCAAGCTCGCCCATCAATAGAAGCTGTTGGCATTGACGCCTTTAAAACTGCAAAGAACATTGGCTTCGAACTAAGCCCACCAAAGGATAATTTAGTTAGATGGACAGGGTTGATTTTGGTAGACTAATTTAAATCGATTGAGTCCTCTTCGTCTACCAGTTTTTAAATTCGTTTCCAAATGTTGATCTATTTAGATTTCATTTTTTAAAATATTAATGGAAAAAAAGAAAGGTGCTTCTTTTAAAAACGCACCCTCTGTGTAGAGAGCGCTATTAAATCGAAATACCTAATGTATCTTCTGCCTGCATTTTTACGCTCTTATATAGGTTATAATATTCGTCATTGGGCTTAATTGTCCTTATATCAAAGCACTCTTTGAATGCCTTACCCTCTGGTGCTGCCTTTCCATCGTAAATTGAAAACTTTTCATTAAGAATACTATTAACGAGATCATTCGCATTTTCACGTGTTATTTGTGCCTTAGATATTGCATGAGCCAGTTCAGCTGTAAATCGGGCTTCTAATACACCAGGATGATCTTGATATTTATTAAATGCAGCAAAACAGCTTTCTATAAATGCACATCCAGAAACTGTATGCATTAGCGTGACAGGAACTATCTCCCAGAATAACATTTCTGTACAAGGACCTGCAGCACCGCCCGCTGTTCCACCAATTAATAACTTCGAATTTCTGCTTAAAGCTTGCATTGCGATAGAGTGTGCCCATAGCATTTTCCTTAATTGTGAAATCTCTGGTACTATGTCAACATAACGCATATTGTATGGCGTGCCAGTGATTGCAAAAGAATGTCTATGAACTAATTGTCCTAATATTGATCCTGCTACCCTTGCAATAGCTACTCCTTCTGGTCCTCCTGCATAACCTCCCATAATAGCGGTATATAAACCGCAAATAAGAGCATCATATCCAACAAGATGGACTACCTTTGAAAGTACCTGATAGTCTGTTTTTAAATCAGATGCAATTGCAACCAGATGTGAGTCAGTCCTGCGAAGGCCACCTTCTGTAGAACTTGCTGCAATTTCTGCTAAACATGTAACGCTTGTTTCGGTGCCAAGAATAGACAATCCAGGTCTTCCTACTCTTCTAAGGGCCTCGTGAACTAGTGCAATTTCGTATTTTCCAGCCTCCACTTCCAAAGGCGCGCCAGCTTTAATTGGTCTGCCATATACTGTTGTAAGAGAACCTTGATTGAAATAATCAGTTAAAGGATCTTGTGCGAAGGCAACTGCTTCTTCCAGAAAGATATCTTCACTAGTGGGCTGACCTAATCCACCTGTTTGCATGAGTGGAGGTAATGAATCGCTTATGGCTCTCCATCTCATAACACGTGTATCCTTTTCTTCCCCCATTACGACTTCGCCAGGTAATCTTTTTAGCATTTCTTTTATTTCAGCCTCTTCAAAAATGATCCGTCGAGATGTTGAAGTACATAGCATGCCAACCTCAAGTGCTAACTCTAATCCTGCCTCAAAAACTTCATCAGCCAATGTGTTGTCATTTGGGATAGGCTCTTCTGGAGTGCATTTGAGGTTATGTTCACTCACCAACCTGTTTACGGTCGCTGAGAATATATTTAAATCAAAATCAGTTTCCTTACAGGCTGGACCTTCTTCAACTCGATCTAAGATTTCCCAAATCGTAACCAATAATACGACCTCCAATTGAATGTACATTCGAAATAATGTATCCATTTTATAAATGATGCATAAAAAACGAAATGAAATAATATCGTTTCTAATATTTATAAGAACTATAGGGTGAGTTTATGTCTGCTGAGGAATTAAAAAATCTAGAAGAGGCAATAATTAACGGAAATAAAGAAACTGCAATTCAAACAATAGAAAAAGCAATAGTTAATGAAATCGCTACTGAAGAGATTCTTAAACACGCAACAAAAGCCATTCAACTAGTTGGTGAAAAATTTGCATTGATGGAGCTCTTCCTCTCAGACATGATGCATTCTGCCGAGGTAATGAAAGCCGTTTTTAAGCTTCTAAGGCCACACCTATTACAAGACGAAACACAAACTGAAAAAGGTACTGTTGTGATTGGAACGGTAAAAGGTGATATCCATGATATTGGCAAAAATATTGTTGTTGCCATGCTGGAGGGAAATGGTTTCAAAGTATACGACATTGGAGTTGATGTACCTCCAATGACCTTCGTTGAGAAAGCAGAAGAAGTTAAGGCAGATGTGATCGCAGCTTCATCTTTGCTATCAACTACAATGCCCTACCAGCAGGATATTATACGCTTTTTAGATGATCTTGGAACACGCTCAAGTTATAAAGTTATCGTTGGTGGTGCACCAGTCACAGCTGAATGGGCAAACAAAATCGGTGCAGACGGTTACGCTGATAATGCTATGAAAGCGGTCGACATGGTTACAAATTTGTTAATATAAAATAACTGTTTTCCTGAGCATTCAAAATGAAAGCAAATTTCAATGCCGACATAAAAGCTTAGTTAATTTTTTACCCCTACTCAGAAGAAGAATCGACTTTTCGGGAAATTTTTTGCTGACTAAATCGAGATCCTCACTAAAATGTTAGAATTTTGTTTTAAACGAAATCAAGGTAAGATGATTTCAACTCATATGTTCAGAAAGTCATGATAACTCATTGTTAGTCAATAAGACATTCATACAGTCCATAAGGATTCCTAAACTTAGCAGGAAATTATTCAATTTTTTAACATGATCGTGTCAATTATATAAATCTTGTCTCGACAAAATTAACATAAAGTATTTAAGTCTGAGATACATACCTCATTGCGGTTGAAATACTATTGAAAGTGAGCGCACGAGGTGAATTGATATGGGGCTTCAACCACATGAGTGGTTAATGCGGTTAATTCTTGCTGGTGTAGTATCTGGTGTTTGCACGGTCTTAGCTATATTTGCAGTCATTACAGTGCCTGTGCCTGTTGCACCGGGTGTGAGTGCATTCTATATTGCAGCGGCGGTATATGTTCCCTTTGCACTTTGGTTTGGGATATGGGGTGGACCAATTGCAGGTTTTGTCAGTTGTTTCATTCTAGGGATTTATAGCGGATTCCCCTTATGGTTTAGTGCTTTATGGGCAGTAGCTGATATCATTGAAGGTGCTGTTCCCTTGATAGCGTTTAGAACCTTTAGAGCCGATCCCGATTTACGTGAGAGTGAAAACAAAGGGAAATCATGGGCAATGTATTTAATCTTTGGTGTAATCCTTTCCTCTCTTCTCTCTGCATTGTGGGGTGGCTATACCCTTGCATGGTTCCTAGGCTTACCACCTGCAGCAGCGTATATTGTCTTCCTTGGATGGTTCTTAGGAGATATCATTGTTTTAGCTGTGATTGCTACGCCCATGTTGTACTTCTTAACTAAGCCAATAAAAAGAAGCCAGATCTATATCGAGGGCTATATTTAAAACCCCCTCTACCTTTTTTTTTAGAGGAGATACAAAAATGTCATCACGTTCATTCTTCTTGTATATCTCAAAAGATTCGTTTATGCATAAACTGAACCCTTTAACGAAGCTAGCATTAGTACTTGTCATTAGCTTAGTTCCCTATCTTATTGAAGATTTACTTGGACGACTTGTTGTTGTGCTACTTGGAATATTTTTATTGGGTGTTTCAAAAGTACAGATAGGTGTTATGAAAAAATTCCTTGTAGGACTAGTTTTAATGCTCAATACAATTTTTCTCGGCTTTCTTTTGTTTAGTCATATTGAGGGCTCAATAATTTTAGTGGATACAACCGTCATAGATACTGTTTTCTTGTTGTGGCCACTTGAATGGGCGATCTTTATAACAGAGAACACAATTATTCATTCTATAAAAATTTATTTAAGGGTTCTAGCTATGTCTATCCTCACTATTTTCTTTTTCACAACAACAAAAGATCGAGATATCATCTATAGTTTACGGTTATTGAAGATACCTTACGCTATAATATTTGTTCTTGTGGTTACACTTCGATCGATGAGTATGTTTGTCGATGACTTCTTTACGATTCGAGATGCAAATATTTGCAAAGGCGTTGATTTTAACAGAGGAAACCCAATCTCTCGTATAAAGAAATATTTATCTTTAATCAATCCTTTAGTGATGTTCCTCATCAAACGGATCGAAGAAATGACCTTTGCAGCAACAAGTAAGGGCTATATAATTAAGGGACAACGTTCTTATTATTGGACTTATCCTTTTAAGAAAGCAGATTATTTTATTCTTGTTCTCGTTGTTACTTTCTTCGGAATCTTTTTCTTTGGATTTCTCTTCGATATAACAGTCACTCAGATTTTGCTTATGGTATCTGAGCGCGTATCATGGCTAAATGGTGGTATACCGTGGTTAAAGAAATTATCATAGAAGATGTCTGGTGGAAATATAAAGCAAGTGAAGACTGGGTTCTCAAAGGTATTTCACTTCAAGTTGAAAAAGGTCAATTTTATGGTATTATGGGACCTTCAGGTGTTGGAAAATCTACTCTTTGCCTTTGCCTTAATGGAATAATACCACAAGCTGCAAAAGGTGAGTTCAAGGGTCGAGTGAAAATCGGGGAGATGGATACCTCTGAGGACTATATCTCTGAATTTATTGGAAAGGTTGGTCTAGTTTCACAGGATCCTGATTCACAATTTATAATGATGTCCGTTGAGGATGAATTAGTTTCTCCACTTGAAAATTTAAACCTCTCACGCGATGAAATCGCAGAAAGAATCGAATGGGTTGCAGATTTAGTGGATATAAAACATTTGCTCAAAAAATACCCTCATGAACTCTCTGGAGGACAAAAGCAACGAATTGCAATCGCTTCATTTCTTGCAATGCGACCTGAAATATTGGTTCTAGACGAACCAACGTCTGATTTAGACCCAGTTGGGAAGGAATCCGTGTTTTCAATTGTGGAATCTTTGAGAACGGAAACTGATCTCACTATTGTAATGGTTGAGCATGATAGCGAAAAACTAGCAAAATTTGCTGATCGAATTGCAGTTATTAATGATGGAACGATTATTTTAGATGATGATACGGATCACGTCTTTCAAGAATATGAAAAACTACGTCACAATGGCATAGTGCTACCTCAAGCTGCTGATGCCTATCTACAAACCTTTGGTCTAAAAGAAGATCGTCTTCTTGTTGAATACGATAGGATTCTTAATGAATTCAGAAATGCTTTTAGCCAAGGCAAATTAAGTTTTACTGCTCCTTGCAATACTATTCTCGAAAAAAGTGGAAATGAAGTAATTGATTTCAATGATGTAGATTTCCACTATCCCGATGGCACAAAAGCTGCAGAGCAGATAAACCTGCAGATACATGATGGAGAATATGTTGCGATTATAGGTCAAAATGGATCTGGGAAAACAACCTTAGCAAAGCTTTTGAAAGGTTTGCTAAAACCCACTAACGGAAAGGTAACTGTCTTTGGCACAGATACCTCGAAAGTTTCTGCGACTAAGATTACACAGGTTGGTTACTGTTTTCAGAATCCAGATCACCAATTATCACGATATGATGTTCGTGAAGAACTTGAATTTGGTCCTAAGAATCTAAAACTTGAAAAAGATGAAATAGAAAGACGTGTTGATGATGTTTTGAATGTTATTGGGCTACAAAACTTTGCAAATGAATATCCCTTTTTCCTAGGGAAGGGACAAAGAAGAAGGCTTGCTGTTGGCACAATTCTGACAATGCAGCCAAAAGTAGTGATAGTCGACGAACCGACTACTGGCCAAGATTTTCTTCAATCTAAGGAAATCATGGAATTGCTCGATAGACTTAATGAAAAAGGGCGTACGATTATTGTTATAACTCATAATATGCGACTGGTCGCCGAACACGCAAAACGAACAATCATCATGCATGAAGGAAAAATTATTGCAGATGGTCCCACTTCTGAAGTCTTCTCCAAAAGAGCTATCTTAGAACAGACACATTTGAATGTTCCCGAAATTACAAATTTAGCCATAGATTTGACATCTTGTGCAAATGTTATGACAGTAGAACAATTCCTTTCCGGATTAGTGCAATCGTAAATGTTTTGGAAAACGGACTTCTAAAGATATTAAAATGGAACTACAGCACTTGACGCAAGCGCTATGTAAAAGTTACCTCGTTGTGCTCTATTTCTACAATAGAAGTGTAAATAAGCAACTGATTTTCTAAAAAGTAAGAGAATGATAGTGACATCCTCCCCACCCTTTCGGATGGGGACTTCCCGCCGCATAAGTTAAAATCCTTCAAAAACTAACTGAAAAAAGGAGATACAAAATAAATGAGGGAAATCTTTTCTGAAATAGAAATAAAGGCAAAACCCGCAAAAGTATGGGAGATTCTCGTTGATTTTGCATCGTATCCAGAATGGAACCCATTTGTGCGCAAGATTGAAGGTGAACTGGCCGTTGGTTCTACACTTGAAGTCACTATACAAGTACCAAACAGAGATATCATGACCTTTAATCCAGTAGTGGTCAAAGCAAATCCCAATGAAGAATTTCGTTGGAAGAGCAAAATGTGGGCTAGATTCCTATTTGCAGGCGAGCATTATTTTATTCTAGAACCCGTCGGGGAAGAATCTACAAAATTGATACAAGGTGAAAAGTTTACTGGCATTTTGGTGCCATTTCTTGCGAAACCGTCAAATGAGGCTCCACTCGGCTTTATTGAGTTTAACAGAGCAATAAAAGAGAGAAGTGAAAAATAATTATTCTAGTAAAATTCTGTCATCAATTCTGCCTGAAAATAAGGTTTTCAAAATATTTCAAGTAGAATCTTGTATATGAAAGATAACCCGAGAGGTTCATCACCTTCGATGATGAGGATGGAAAATTGATCTACGCAACTATATAGTCACTTTTAAATGAATGGGTTGCAGATTTAGTTTGAATAAAACATTTGACTTTGCGTATTGAAACAGGTCTATTTTTGATGATTTATAGTATTATGAATACTTCTTGAAAAGATTAATTAGCAAGTTTTGCGACGTATTGCTTAAGATAGATTTTCATAACACCTATGATATAAATATGGATCGAGGATGTAATCTATGGAAGGAGAAGGAGAAGAAGCCCAGTCGCCAAATAAACGTGCAAAAACGGAATTAGAAGATGTAATTAATCCAGTCCTAGAGAAAATCAAAAGAGGAAGTTTTGTAGAAGAATCGGTGTCAGATTTAGAAAAGGAAAAATTAATATCGGATCTCCCAGAAAAAGGATTAATAGAGGTAGATCATGCAGAAATATGCAAGGAACTTATGAAAGTACGCGGAATTGGTCAAAAAACCGCTAAAAAACTAGTAAAATTAAATATTAATTCAATTGAAGAATTAGCCGCGCTTAAAGAAGATAAGATATCTAAGACAATGAAAGTTTCAATAAAATCGTTTAATGATTTAATCAAAAATGCACGAAAACATCTTGGAAGAGAAATTAAAGAAGAACTAAAGAAAAAATTGGAAAAAGTAAAGCTAGAATCACTAGAGGAAGAATATTCAGAAGTAATAATGATATCACCCTTAAAAGAAAAATTAGACCAAGTTAAAATGACTATGAAAGAAGATGGTGAATTCTTTTATGATGAACTTGCAAAATATTTGGGTGAAATTACTAAATTAAAGAATGATTCTAAGACACTTAAAGATTGGGTTCACAAAATTGATAAGAAATTAAATGATATTTTAGCAGAAAAGGACTACAAAAGCGATCTTGATCTTGCAGAAATTGAAATGGTTGAGTCAGACAATACACCTTCTGGGTCAATATCTATCGATACCTTAGAAACTGCACGTTCGAATGCAAAAGAATTAAATTCACTCGATCAAGAGGACGATAACGCAGTAATAATTATAGATACTTCAGAAAAATCGAGTTCAAGTTCAGTGGTCTCAACCGATCAGACTGGTTCCGAAACAGGGTCAGTGTTAAATGAGCAACCAGAACCCAAGTTAATTTCGCATAATGAAATCATGGAAAGATTAGACGATGTGGGAATAATTCGAGGGGTCAATGAATATTATTATAGAGTCTGCGAAATCCTAGTTGACCAAAATCCACAAGAAATAAAATATGACGCTCTTGTGGATAAATCAAATTTATATCCTCATGCATTTTCACAAATTATTTTTGATTTAACGACTAAAAAGATTATAGATTTCGATGTAAAAACGGAAATAATTCGCTTTTGGACTGAAAAATAATAGATATCAACGCTTTTTAATTAAAAGACTCTTTTGTGAAAATAGATCTATCTCAAGAGTATTGTTAGTCACTAAAAAGTAACTTATAAAATCCGAGAGGTCCTACGCTTTCGAAGATTTGAATGAATGACAGATACAGGGAAGATAAAGGTGATCAAATAGAAATCTTCAAATTCATATCTTTCTCAAGCAGTTTCCCTATTTCTTTTAGCCACTCATAAGCAGTTGTTTGTGCTTCTTCAAAACTACCAGCATCAAGATTTCGAGAAGTTCTTATTATAAGATTATAAGGTGCTCCCTCTTCAATTTTCTTTAATATACCTGAAAGAGAGCCGAACATATCGATATTACCATTAATTTCAGTCCAATTGCCGTAGTAAGATTTCCGATTCTTAGTGGAGATGTTTTCAAGTTCAGGAACTTTGTTTAAAATGTTAATTAACTGTTTAGTATGCTTTTCGAGATCTAGTTCTTCATTTAGTTTTCCTTTCAGTGTTACTGTTGTCTCATAAATTGGCATAAGAATCCCCATAGCTATATTTTTCAAAATATGAAGGTCTCACCTAAAGAGAAAGACGTACTAACCAAGGAGATATATACACCTTCTTATTAATGTATTTCATTTGTTACTAAAATTGTTTTGCGAAACTTTATCAATTTTATATGAAAACCTGATATAGCTAGTACGTTATCAGTGATTTTGAAGACGCTTAAGACAAGAACTATATTTTAACGAGAACATACTTCTTTCTTATGTAAATTAATTCAACAAGAACAACAGTAAATGCAATAGTAGTTCCTGCGAGAACCCAAGAATGAATAAGTACGTTTTGATTTAAGTGAAGCACGTTTGAAGTTCCATAAATTTCATTGTAATTACTACTGTATACTTCAACTGGTGGTAGATCATAACCTTCAACATGGTATTTAAAAGGTATTTCTAGCTTATAACTAAGTGTTAGACTTTCTCTAGGTCCTAATTGTAATTTCTCCCATTTCAAGTCCTTTGAACCAATTATACTTGGAATTCGATCAATAACATTGAAGGTTGGCGTTGGTTCTATGCCTGAATTGTAAATTGTGACATTTATGAATATTGTTTGTCCTGGCATAACTGTAGAAGGAAAAGCGTTTTTCTCAATTTCAAGATGGTACGTCCATGTTAACTCGTTTGCAAATGTCTGATCGAACTTAAGTGAAATTTCATTTGACTTAAGTGATATATCTCCATAAGATATTGTAGTAAAGGATACAGCATCATTTTTTATAGCTACAACATATTCAATGGTAGCAGATTCTCCAGGAGTAAGCTTCGGGAGTGTAGTTCTTAAAATAGTTCCACTAGTAGTTGAATTCTCGGGAGTTCTTACGATAGTACCATACCATAAATCTTCAGAAATTTCAATATCTTTAATTTCGGTGTTTCCAACATTCTTTACATTCAGTCTTATTGTTGTCGTAGTGTTACTGATGATCGATGCCTCACTTTCTTTTGTTATAACAAGCAAGGACGCATTTTCTCTTGTTGAGACTAAAATTTCATTTGAATATATCCTTTCTTCTGTCTGATCGTTGCTTTTATTTGTGCTTGCATAAGTAATTTGATCTGGTTTTATTAGAGTATCTATTCTTTGTTTTGAAAGTTTAAGAATATAAGAATATGTAACATTGTCTCCAGGCAATATTTTCTTCCAAGATTGCTCTGATGTAAAATTAGAATGAAGTTTTACTCCCTCTGGAATCTTGATGTCAATTTCGACATCATAAGCTGTATCTATCCCAACATTTTCTATCACTGTTTCCACAATAATTTGGTCACTAGATTCTACCAAATATTGATTGACAGTCTTTGTTGCTCTGAGAATTGGAAACTTCTTCATTGTATAATTAGCTTTTAGATACGAGATTGATTTAATTTTTTCAGGAAAAGAAAAACTATAGATGTTTTCAGTTTTCGTACCTGGATATTTTGGAAGAATTTCATCTTCAACTATTTTACCTGGAAAGAAAATAGAGATGGTTGATTTGTCCGACTGTTCATATCTGTAAATCTGATCATCTAGTTGCATTACTTCTCCTAAATCGAATAAATGTTTCCCCTCAATGACTGGTATCGCTTTGGAATCTAATAACGATGTAATTTCTATAAATGATTGAAAATAAGGAGACGCATCAGATTTAGGTCGTAAGAAAAGATGTATTTGAGAAAAACGAGCTGTTTGGATCATTTCTTCTGTAAATAGTGCTCCAAAAGACGTGTCTGGAAGAATCTCTTGAAACGTTTTTAGAACGGCAGAATAGTCAACGTTGGTTACATTAAAAGAGGAAAATATCAGTGTTCCACCTGATTGTTTTGTATTTCCATGAATTTCTACTTCCACACCAAATTGTTGCTCAATTAAGTAGTTAATTATTCGTGCCCTGTCTTTTGCCTCATCATCTTCTATTGATGAATAAGCAACTTCACTCCATAAACCTAATGTTGGACCTAGTCCTTCACCACCCTCTTTTCCACCTTGATTAGTTGAGAAGTAAATATGCAAATCACGCATTTTATAAAGTGACGTTATTTGAGGATCAAAACCAGAAATTGCCAATCTATTACTATCAAAGGATGCAGAAATTCTTATTGAGTCTCTATAGAGATTTACTTGAAGATTTTCATAATAATAAAACGAATCTGAGGTTGCTAAAGTCGGCTCTGGAATTACTAATGGAACAAGAAGAAGAATACATATTACAAAGAGAATTCTTTTTCTTATCACTATCACGTCCATCAAGTAAGAATCATTACTTTGCCACAGCAACTCGTCTTAGTTATTTAAACGTTTTTCTTCTACATTTTTAACATCTTAAAGTATATACTCAACGTTTTATTAGGTGCAAATAGGATATGCGCAATGAGTTTTATTTTCATCTTTTATAAATCCACTTTTAGCTTTTATGTACGTAAAGCTGTGAATTTTTAACTGAGTATGTTTATTATATATTCAGACTCAACAATCAACTGGTGTTATATATGATCTGTCGGAGGGTACATGAACTCCAACAATTTGGAGATTCATTTAGATTGTGAAATAATAAGAGATGGATCATGTATCATCATCTTACGCATTCTTTGGATTTTTGGTAAGCGAGGAGCGTTCAAAACCTCTGATGACGCTGGTAAACAAAACCGCTGTAAGAAATTTTAGAGACTTTTGTCTAGTCTTTCCACATCTAAAGGAGGCTCTTAAACTTGGCTAAAAAAAACAGCACAAAGAGAAATCGTAAAAGAGTTGGATTCCATGATTTCGTGGCAGAAATGTTAGACGGTAGTTTTATAGAGTCTGAGAAGGAAGAGGATAACTAAAAATTCCCTTCTTCTTTTTATTTAATCTTTAGTTTTCTTAGTCGCATATTTCATATATACCAAAACTGTTGCTGCTTAAAACATACACATTTCTTTATACGCGCTATATCGCTGCTCTATTTCCTCCAGAGTAAGATCTAATAATTTCTTTACACTGAATTCTTCCACTACAAAACTGCCAATTATATGTCCGTACGCCATCGCCTCTTTTATCTTATTAATAGAAATACTTTTTTCGTTCTTAGTACTCCGTGCAATATGTCCTAAAAAGCCTCCAGCAAAAGCGTCGCCGGCTCCTGTTGGATCTACAATCTCCTCTAAGGGATAACCTGATGAGGGAAATATTCCATCTTTTGATACCAGTAATGCCCCATGTTCTCCTTTTTTAATAATAACATGTTTTGTGTTTGTTCCCCATTCCAAAAGGGTTTTACCGCCCTTTAACAGATTAGGAGTGCCACACAACAATCTTGTTTCTTCATCATTCAAAATAACAACATCAACTTTAGACATCACTTCGAGGGTTTCATCCTTCATGGTTTCAATCCATAACTCAATGGTATCACAGGCTGTAAGTCTCGGCGATTTTATTTTCTTCAACAATTCTAAATTCTGAGTGGGTTCATTTGTTCCTAAATAGACAAACTCAGCGTCCTTATATGCTTCTGGTAGTGAGGGGGTGAAATCTTCCATAACTCCAAGGTGTGTTTTTGTATTATAACGTTTGCAAAGACTGTAATCATAGGTCGATTCAAACCGAAACGTCTTACCTTCCTCTATTTTCAAACCGCGAAGATCTAAACGCTCGTCTAAAATATCATAATAATCCTTTGGGAAATCTGTCCCAATAACTCCAACAATCCCTGTCTCCTCAAAAAGACTAGAAGCGAGAGAAAAATTCACTATAGCTCCACCTAACACCTCTTGAACTGTATCGAATGGCGTTGTGGTCGTATCCAGTGCTAGCGATCCAATTCCAACTATCATCTTATACTACCAAAGAATGCTACCTGTAAAAAGGTGGGGAATACGAGAATAAACTATCCTATATATATACCTTTTTTTGTATGTATTTTAAAGGACGTTTTATTTTAAATTAATTAAAAGTGATCTTATATTTTTCAGAAACAGAACTCACACGGGATATTAAAATCTGATTGAAATCTAAGAAGCGTTTTCTTAATATTTGTGAAATAATTATTGTTTTTTTGCTTATCAAAGAGTAAATCGCTCACCTGGCTTAATTTCTCCGGAAAATTTTCTCTTAAGGTATCTCTGATAAGAGGCCAGTTTCCTGCCTTTATATTGAGTTTATCGATCGAGAGACGATCGATGACCCCCTCGCTAAATACATCTAATAATTGACTTAATGATTGTTCGGTTAGAACTGGAATAATTGGACCCAGAAAAACATAAGTTGCAATGCCTTGATCGTGTAGTTTCCGTAATGTAGAAATTCTTTGTTCTATTGGTGATGCTTCTGGCTCAAAAACCTCTCTTATCTTATCATTATAAGTGGTAATCGTGAAACCTACTTCGCACTCACTAAATTGACTTAAGAGATCGATATCTCGTGTAACTAATGCAGATTTTGTTAAAATTGAAATTGTTCGATCATATCTCAATAAACGTTGTAGACATTTTCTTGTGAGTTCATATTTTTCCTCAACGGGCTGATAGGGATCTGTCACACTACTCAACAATATAAGCCCTTTTCCTTTTTTACGGGCGAGTTCCCCAGAAAGAAGATTCGCAATATTGGTTTTTATATCTACAAATTCGCCCCAAGGCTCTTTATGCTTCGTATATCGTTTCATAAACCGAGCATAACAGTACTTACAACCGTGAGTGCACCCAATGTAAGGATTGATCACATAATCAACATCATAGATCCGACTCTTTACCAAAGCTGACTTTACAATAATCTCTTGAATTAGCGACATTAGAAAACCCATAAAAATTGATTTAACTTCAATTTAACATGTTAAAGAAAGTTATAAGAAAATATAACTGTTTTTCTGTAAGCAACCGATAGTTTTTCAAGGACAAAAACAAAATTTTTTGCGCCTAAATAAACTTGTCAAACACTTGAGAATCAAAAAGATATTTTGGCATAAGAAATGCATCGGTGTTGTTTGAGGTCCATTCTTATTTATCAAAATATCTAAAATATAGCTAAATTTAAATAACCATATATCAAGTATAAAACTAAAAAATATATTCGTGTCAAGGTACTTTCTGCATCCAGTGATGACGATGACTTCCCGTAAGCAAACTATCAACAATACAACAAATCTAACACGCGTCATCATGCAAATGAAACATAAATTCGATATAATCTTAGAAGTGATTGCCACTGGAAAACCATTGATTGTATGTACCGAATCTCGTAAAGATACTGAGCTATATGTACACACTCTAGCAAAACTTCGACCTGGAGTAAGTATTATCCCTTGGACGGAGGATGAGAATACTATCTTTTCCTTACAAGATAGAAATAATATAGTTGCAGGAGTTCCAATACAATATTTGATGAAACTTTCTGAAGAAGAAAATCTTACAATCATAAATTTAGTTTTTCTACGAATACATAGCAAGGTGCTCACTACTAAGAAATGGAAAGATATCGCAAAATACGCAAATAAAAACATCAAAGACCTAGGCGATGAAAGAATTTATACTTACATTCAATCCCAGATGGAACCCCCTGCAGACGTAATTCAACCCCAGATGGTACCCACTGCAGACATTAAATGTTCAAAGTGTGGTGGCCCAATAAAAGTCCGCAAAATTTCGTTAGATAAAGTACAATTGAGTTGTGAGAACTGTGGTTCAATATGGGTAGAGTGAAGAGAAAAGAAGAACTGCTACTACCTCACTGTTTTTAAATGTCAATATTTTATAATTCTACGGAAAAATACTATCCACAAAAGACTCGACAACGGGCATTCCTGATTTGGTGTGCTAAATTATGCCTCGACAAAACCCACAAAAGATAGTTAAAAGGTTTCAAAAGAAGGTTCCTTGGTTATCCGAAGTGGTTAATACTGCTGAAATAGCATCTGATCTTAATATAGCTGATTTTCGAGTAACAGCTACTTCTTCAAGCAGATGCAGTATTTGCAAAGGAGGAAAAATGCTTTGTGGCAAAATAAGATGTCCACTTCTTGCTAGAATTCGTTCCTATCTGAAAATAAAACCACTTTATGATCAAGAGGTCTTAGAAGGGGCTTCACCTCCTGGGGTCTTTGTTGGGAGAATAGGATATCCTTATGTATATGCAGGTCCACTTGTTCCTCCTATTCAGGGTGACACCAGTCTTTTAGATGTGCCAGAACTTTGGTTTGGCAAATCAATAGAAGATATAGTTGATATGCGATTCAAGCTGGTGCGAGGGAAGTATCGTGTGAATGTCAAGAAGCCTGATGAAGGAGGACGAATTTTAGATGATACACGGCTTTTAGGACTTGCTGGACGTTCTGTAGACATTGATCTGTCCTTAAAAACAAAACCTAGTTCCACTTTTACATTAAGTTCTGAAGTACAGCCTATGGGTCCTTCTGCATTAATTAACAATTTAGAAGTTGAAGGAAACATTAAAACTGAACGTCATCTTGAGAAAGCCTATAATGATACCGATCTTAAGGCGGCAAATGCTGTTGTTGATCTTTACAACAGCGACGTAAGAGTCTCATCGATCCAGAAGGCTTTTTCTGTTGGATCATTCGGTCTGGAAGGTCAAAGGAAGTTGGTGCCAACTCGATGGAGTATAACGGCGGTCGACTCAATCCTGTCAAAGGAACTTATGAAGGACGTAAAGCGAAATCCAACTATTAATGAATTTCGTGTCTATGAATCTAATTATCTTGATAACTGTTTTCAAATTCTATTTCTTCCTGAGAACTGGAGATACGAGACCATGGAAGCGTGGTACCCAGGCACAATTTGGAATCCTGCAGATCAGAATATACATATGTTTAGCGACCATGAAGGTTATCATGGGCGTACCACTTATGCAAAAATTGGTGGATGTTATTACGCAGCTAGACTGGCAGTTAATGAACTTCTTGAGAAGGAAAGACGCCAGGCAAGTGTTATTATACTTAGAGAAATTCGACCGGGCTATATTATGCCTGTAGGCGTGTGGAATGTCAGAGAAAACGTCAGAAACGCTTTGAAACAAAAACCTCTAAAATTCGAAACTCTAAAAGAGGCATTAGATCATGTGCGAGCTCGGTTACACATCGATCTCGATGTTTGGATAAATAATAGCCAACTTTTGAAGGATGTACTAGTCCAGAAGAAAATTTCGGATTTCTTTCCTACTTGAGATTTATGTCTAGTTGAATGGAATATAATCATTAATGAAAAGAAATACAGTATACTTTTACTACAAAATTTATATCTCATTCTTTCAATTTTCTATTTTGAGATTACTGTTTAGAAGGGATACTTTTGCTTCATAATGTGTACATATTTAAAGCAGATGGGGTCTGTCTTTTCACAAGAAAATATGGAAGTCTAGAGACTGATGAAGCAATTGTGACGGGCTTCTTAAGTGCGATTTCAAATTTTGGAGAGCAAATTGGAACGACTTCACTTCAAAGGCTTGATTTCGGTAATTATCGCATAATTCTTGTTAATACAGGAGAGAATTTAATAACAGCAGGTGTTATTGACAAGGATGATGACGTTTTTGTCATGGAACATGGCTTGAAGCGATTAACTTTAGATTTTAAGAGTCACTATGAAAATATCAAAGATAGTGCAATCAGCAATACTCTTTTTGAATCCTATACTGAAAATGCAGACAAGATTTTACAATTTATTTCTGATTCAAATAAAGAAATTAAAAAATTAAGGAATCTATCAAAGGTCATTAAACAAATGAAAAGTAAATTCGAGATACTACTAGAAGTTATTGCCTCAGGCAAACCTCTATTTATTTGTTCAGAAAGTCGCGAAATAACGGAACTTTACTGTCATAGTTTGGCAGCCCTCCGCCCTGATATTGAACTCATTCCTTGGATCGACAATGAGAATGCAGTATATATATTAAAACATCACAAAAACGTAATCGTTGGAATACCGTTACAGTATTTGATGAAACTTGCTGAAGATAAAGAAGTCACCATTGCTAACCTAACCCACTTTCGTATTCATGGCGCTGTGAAACCTTCAAAAAAATGGAAAGAAGTTGCAAAATATGCAACTAAACAAATCGAAGAATTAGGCGATGAGGGAATAACAAAATATATTCAGTCACGGATGGACAACTAATAGTGGTTTCGTTACTCTAAATGCTCTCGTGCGGAAAAGAATTACAGGCCTTTTTTAACCTAATTGTCACTTAATTAATCATCCTTTGCGCAGAGAGGAATTTGCGATATTTAAATGACATCAGGTAAAGAGTTTTGTCACAAAACAAATAAATATAAGGAAACCATGCGAATATCGCATAAGTACAGTTTTAATTCATTGAAAAACTCACAGAAATCATGATAACATGGGAACTATGCTAAGTTGATAAGAGGTGAACTATAATGGAAGAATCTACTCATGATGATGACCTTGTAAAACAGTTGAAAGAACTTCAAAACATTATAAACGACTTCGTTGAAGACAAATGTGAACGCAATGAAGTCTTCAAAAAAATTATGTTGGTCTATAAATTCATGCAAAAGGACATAGCTTCTACCATGGGTGCTATTGCAAGCCCTTGTGGTGGATGTGGCAAGAATATACCCACAAAGACAAAAGAAGCGGAAAAGAGCATCTATAGTTAAGGAAAAAAATATACAATCATATTCTAAAATATTTTCTAATTTTCCTCTTTCATTCTTGATACAAGCTTTAATTATTGTTGCGCGCACCCAGTCTCCTTTTAAGTTTTGATTTTCCCGAAAGTTTTAAATACTTAATGCGCCTATTTATTTTTTGTACGTTTTAGAAAATTAAAACGTATTATATGATTAAATGATAACGATCACACAAATTATGGAGGTTGAAAGATGAGCGAAATGACAACAACAGAAAAAACCAAAGCAGTACTTCAAACAGTAGCAGAGAATCTTAAAGTTTTGTATCAACGAGCATATCGAGCATTAACTTTTGACAAAAGTGTATACAATGAAGTCAAGGATGACCCAGAAGCAACTATTCCGTCAGCGATAATGCCTTTTCTAATTGAGATCGCATTTCTTTTCATTGTGGGAATTGCAACGATTCCACTCTGGCTCATGTACGGCTCTAATGCACAAATTCAAGGAAATATTACCCCTGCACATTGGGCTGCTGGAATCGGAATCGCTATTTCAGCGTCGGTAGTATTTTTCTTAGGCACATTTCTTATATGGGTTATATCACAAGCGATCATTGCGCGATTTGCGGGAGTTAAAGAACTTCAGATAAAGCAAGTATTAAGGAGCTCAGCGTTTGCTTTTGTTCCGTTATTCTTTGCACCCTTTGTCGTTGTAGCTACAATGTATGCTGCAGTGGCGGGAGCTGAAATTGGAGCAGCTGCAATCTTCTTGATCGGTGGCGGAATTATTTTCATTCTTGTCGTGATCAATAATATCCTAGCATTCAGAGAAATAACCGGTGTTACCACTGGAGTCTCAATTATGTCGAATACATTTGCCTTTGTATTAGCTAGCATTCTAGGTATCCTGATGACTGTTGCCTATGGGTTTTCATTAGCAGGTATCGCTTGGCTTGTTTTGGCTTAGATTGTTGCAGTGAATTTGACAAACAATTCTTCCCCATTTTTTTTCAATTTTTTTTCTGAAGTAACGAATTTAATGTATGGAGGCATAAAATTGGCTGAAAAGGATGATATAGTAGTAGAGGCAGTCAATTTAAACAAAGAATATTATTTAGGAGAAATAACAGTTCCCGCTTTGAGAGAAATCAACATGAAGGTGAAAAAGGGAGAATTCATCGTTATCATGGGACCTTCAGGAAGTGGGAAATCAACGTTACTAAACATAATAGGTGGTCTAGATAATCCTACCTCAGGAAAAGTCTACATTAATGGGCAGGACATTTCAGAAATGTCGGATGGAACCTTAACTGAACTGAGAGCGCAGGAGATTGGTTTTATCTTTCAATTTTATAATCTTGTTCCCGTACTGAGTGCGTTTGAAAATGTGGAATTACCAATGATGGTAAATGGGATTTCAGAAAAACAAGGAAAGAAACGGGCTAAAGAACTTTTAGAAATGGTTGGGCTCGCTGATCGAATGCATCACCGACCAGATGAACTCAGCGGTGGACAACGACAGCGGGTGTCCATTGCACGCGCACTTGCGAACAAACCATCAATTGTAGTGGCAGATGAACCTACAGGTGATGTCGATACACGCACCGGTGATGAGATTTTGGAATTGATGCATGACTTAAACAAAAACATGGGCGTGACATTCATTGTTATCACTCACGATCCCAACATTGCAGAACATTGTGATAGACTCATTCGAATAGTTGATGGGCAAATTGCATCAGATAAGCCGACAGTGCATGAAATACTATCCATTACCAATGAGGAACTGAGAGCCTACAAAGGTTTCACCGGGTATATCAGTGATTCTAGATGAGTATACTAAATGAAGGGGGTATTTTATGCAACTAGGAATCTTAGGAGCAAATGTGATCGTATTAGTCATTCCCGTGATTATTGTTATACTCGTGTTTCTTCTTTGGAAAGATAAGCGCTTAGTTAAGATGGCATTTCGCAACCTAGGGCGAAGAAAGACTCGTAATTTTCTCACTGTGGTAGGAGTGATGGCCTCTGTCAGTTTGTATGTAGCATTTAACATAGCTAGTGATAATACGTATCAAATTGTTTACAACGTGGTTGAACTTCTGGGAGGCAACGTAGATTTCGAAGTCAGTCGAGTTGATGGTGAACCCTTTAATGAAGACCTTCTCGAGGACATCTTGCAGGTGGAGGGAGTGAAAGCAGCAGCCCCTCGGATACAGCGATATAGTGTGATCTATGTCAAAGCTGATGGAAACTCGACCACGGCAGTTGTTGTTGGCATAGATCCACAGTACGATAACGAGTTTGGAGAGCTCTTTGATTACAACACTAGCGAATCCATCGATACCAGTGAAGTCCTTACTGGAAAGGTCGCCATAGTGAGTGAATCGCTGATGGATGGCATTAATTGGCAGGAAGAAGTCAATGATGATGAGTTTGAGATCGTCAATGCCACCGTTGGAGATAGCATGATGATTAAATACCGAGGTGGAAGCACAATAAAGAAGGAGCGTTGGGAGATCGCCTCTTTTGCAGAAGTTACTGGTAAAGCCCAACAAGTGGGTTGGGGTTCGTGCGTCTTTATATCATTAGAAAGCGCCCAAAAGTTCTTTCCCAAGTGTAAGGGAAAGGTTGATCAGATTATAGTAGAAATGGATCCAGCGTACGGAACTGAATGGCAAGAAGTGCAGCAAAGAATTAAGGATGTAGTAGGAGAGGATCTTGAGGTCTTTGCACCAAAACAAGCGACTTTGGAAGCTAACCAAGCTGTCATTTCATTTATTCAATTAGGTATCTTTTTCGCTGGAGCGGCAACATTGCTTGCGATGTTATTTCTGATATTTAATACAGCAAATATGACCATAGCCGAGCGTAAGTATGAAATAGGAGTCCTTCGATCCACTGGGTTTAAGAAAAGGCATGTCTTTAGGATCTTTCTTTACGAAATTCTTGCATTCGGCATAGCGGGATCCGCAATTGGTATATTCGCCGGTATATGGCTATCAGATGGACTAACGTGGTACTTCAAAACTCTAATACAAATACCTATCGATGTGCCCTTTGAAGAGATGAAAGGCGTTGCTATTAATCCAGGATATCTCATAGAAGGTTTTGTTCTTGGCGTCATCTTCACACTACTTGGAGGCTTGTATCCGCTTTTCAGTATAACTAATTTGAACGTCATAAACGCACTGCGACCAGAAGCCCGATCAAGCAAGAAACTCACTTTGAAACATAGGATTCGATGGGTCGCTAGTGGGAGCGTACTCCTCGGTGTTGGTTTGAGTCTTATATTCGTTTTACCGTTTGTTCTGGGACTTGAAATTTCATTTCTTACGAGTATATTCCTGTTAATGGTGGCAACTGGAATAATACTCCTATTGGGTGGTCTTAAACGAAAATACCTAACGATTGGTGCAGGCGTAGTACTACTAGCAGTCGGTCTTTTTGATGTGTTCTTCGGTGGTTCAATTATTTCGATTTTTGCTCTCATGATAGGCTCTATCATCTTTACTGCAGGCATCCTCAGAGGTGTAGGAGGTGCGTTCGATTTCATCGTTGGACGTATTCCAGGGTTAAAGTATGTAAGCAATTTGGCGTCTAAGAACATAGCAAGAAAGCGGACCAGATCTACTCTTACCTTTGGAATTTTTACGATTTGTTTAGCGCTTGTAATTGCAATAGCTTCAATCATGACAGCACTCGAAATTGGAATTTTGGATTTCGTTGACCAAAGCTTAGAAGGTAACCTGATCGTTGGTACTGATGTTGGAGCACCCCCTACTCTCAGCGGAAATATTACAAGAAATATTGAAGGTATTCACTGGGCAAATACAAGTGAAGGAATGATTCCAGCCTGCACTGTCTTGGAAGGAGCGGGTGCACGTTTCGAACTGTGGGATGAAGATTACGATTCGCTGCTTATAGGTATCAATAGCACTAATTATGTTGTCGTGAATGAACAAACTCTACCGTCTAAAATCATTGATCCAAATGGTACAGATACTTTCAAGTTATTTAAGCGACTTAAGAATCCACACGAAAATGCTTGTATCATAAGTGATAGACTTGCCTATGAACTCAATGTCAAAGTGGGACAAAAAACACCGATACAAATCTCAGCACATGGAAACACAACGGAGTTCAAAGTTATTGGGATAATGCATGAAGATTTATTCGGCTATCCGCAACCGGGTTACTTCTGCTTAATTGACATTGATCGTTTCTATGAATTTGGCGTTGATAAAACGGTCCATACTTTCTTCATTAAATTAGACCGACGCTATATGAACGGCACAGCAGTTGATCCGCAAGTCGTGGCAGACCAGATCGACGAAAGGTGGGGCGACGAATACAAACTAGAATTTGTAATGAAAGAAGACATCAAACAGGAAGTTCACGAACAAGCCAAACAAATAGGGACATTCTTCAATATCATAACCTATTCCAGTATCGTTGTTGGCTTGCTAGTTTTGGCAACCACTATGATCAAAATAGTCAGTGAGAGACGGCGCGAAATTGGCTTACTCCGAACAATAGGCATAAAAAAACAGGGCGTGATAATGCTTATCCTTTCTGAGTCGATATTCCTGGCTCTTATCGGGCTTTTGCTTGGGATTATCGATGGATACATCTTAGGATATACACTTGTTCAGGCATTGGGTGACGTAGGTCCTATGCAGTTTGTAATGCCGTGGGACGCTATTGTCCAAACTACTGTAGTGGCACTCGCAATTGCAGTCATCGGTGCGATATTTCCCGCGTGGAAAGCCAGTCGGATACCTCCAGCTGAGTCATTGAGATATACAGGATAGTCTGTGTACACTTCTTCTATCCTTTTCTTTCCTTTATTCAATAACAAACAAAAAACGACAAAAAAGAGGAGATAAATATGCCAAGTCTTATGAACGAAAATATTTGTTGGACTCTGCTATTGCTCTGTTTATGTGTATTGGTCATCTTATATGGCCTAATTTAGAAAGGATGTCTAAACTTAGGAGGAATTTTGACCATAACCAATTCGTACATGATAGATTTCTTGACCATAAGCTATACAGGTTGTGTCATTACAAGAGTCCTAACAATCAAAGGAAGAAATAAAACCTTATATAATAAGGAATATCCACATTTATCTGTTATCGTGCTTGATGTATGGATGGTTATCACCGGAGGTTTTAGATAAGATGAATGAGATCTCAGTTATTGGACGGATAAAAGAAGGATTCAAGATCTGGAGAAAAGGATGGTTAAGCTTCATACTTGCTGTAATTTTGCTATCATTTGTTTTTATAATCGTATTGATCCCAGTGAGTTTTGGCATTGCGGGTATTGCGGGTATTGGAGTTTATTTTGAAGAAAGTTTGATTTCAGTAGCGATAACAGCTTTTACGGTAACAGTTTTTGGCATCGCATTTAATTTCATTGTTATCGGAACGATGTGCGGTCTAGGAAAAGAACTCATCGAGATCGAAGATACCCGAGCCGAAAACACTCTGCACTACATTAAAAGTTTTGGTTTAAGATTTGCTGCGATAGGTATCATAATCGGAGCTGTAGTTATTGGACCGTTTATGGTTGTAGGTATCACCTTCGCCTTCATAAACATCTTACCTGCTCTCTCATTAAATCTGTGGGCAGGTATTGCAGTTAGCATTTTATCGTTTATTGTTGCCTTTTTCCTCTTCGTTCCTTTCGCCCTCTCGATACCAGCATGCCTTATAGAGGATATAGGGCCAATTGAATCAATAAAAACCAGTTTTCACGCTTTCAGAAAGAATCCTAAGACAATATCAGTATTGCTAGCGTCATTTATTGTAATTTTCGTTGCTTTACTTGCGCTTCCTATCATAGGTTTAATAATCGGATTTGTTCAAACACCCTTTGCTGTGATATTAGCCGGTGTTCTTGGCACATTTGCTGTTATAGCATTCTTTGTTTGTATTTTTGTGATTCTCCCGGTAATGTGCGTCACGTTTACAAAATTTTACTATGATTACAAACTCCCAGAAAAGGAGGAGGTTTCTGAAGAAGATCTGCCAATAAGGCTACTTTAACGAAGATATTTTGCAAACGATCCAATACAAAAAAGCGACTTAGGTGAAACCTGAAATGCAACAAACTATGGTTGTAAGAGATAAGGAAGTTCTGAAATCACTTATATCACCGATCCGATCGAAGATCTTACAACTTCTTATCAACGAAGAACTTGCAGTTCAACAATTGGCAAATAAGTTAGAAACATCTGCCGGCTCAGCATATTATCATGTAAAAGGTTTACAGGACGCTGGACTCGTTGAAGAAACGCGTACAGAAATGGAAAAGAATATCATGATGCGGTTTTACCGTGCGGTAGCGAGGCAGTTCAAGGTTGATTTTAGTATAATTACTGACGAGGCTGATGAAGAGGTTACCAAATGGGTCAAGAGCCGTGTAGAAAGCATAATTACTGGTTTGCAAGCGTATAATATTGTAATCCCAAAAGAAAAATTTCCTGATGCTGTAAAGTATTTAACAGAGTTAGTTAACCTCGAAAACAAGATAAAGGAAGAGATCTCACCTACGAGTCCTGAACTATTGAATAATATTGCACCCTCCATACGTGAAGATATTTCTTCCCTCATGGAAATGTATCATCAAAATCAAGACAATGATTTAATCAATGCGCGAGAAAAACTGATCTCTTTTCTAAGGAAATATGAAAAAACCTGAAAGATTTCAGCACTGTTTTTACCGAAAACTAGATTTTTTATCTTTTTTTCATAAAAAGATTTTTATATATTGATGTTCATTGTACGTTTGATTTATTTCAAACGTATGAATTATTTATAAATAATTAAAAAAAATGGAGATTAAAAGATTAGTGAGAAGACAGCATTAGAAAGGATTAAGACAGTGTACTAGCGTGCAAACACTTTTTTTGAAAATCGAATGTAAACAAATCTTACTAGAAGACTTCATGGAGGTTATTGATGATATGGCAACGACCTCAATAACAGAGTTGCTAAAAGAAGGCTTTAGAATTTGGAAACAAGGATGGTTAAGCTTCATTCTGTCAGAGATTTTGTTGTTTTTTGCTTTGGCAATCTTATTAGTTCCCACGATGGCTACAGCGAATTATCTTGGAATCGTGAGAGAAACTTCGCCAGCCTTCTTAAACCCAATATTAGTTTCAATAATGGCAATAATCGGTATAACCTTCAATAGCGTCGTTATGGGAAGTTTCTGTGGACTGGGAAAAGAACTAATTGAATTCGAAGATACTAGGGCAGAAAACGCGCTCTATTATTTAAAAAAACAAGGCTTAAGTTTTATAGGAGTTGGTCTCGTAATCGCAATCCTAATCGTTGTCCCATTGACACTGATACGCCTCTTCTTGGGTGTAGGCACAAACTTTGAACTTTTAAGAGGTCTTACTATTATCGTTTTTATAATTATATTTTTCCTACTAGCTCCATTTGTTATCTCAATACCTGCTGCTGTCATTGATGAGTCAAATGCTATTGAATCAATTAAAACAAGCTTAAATTTCTTACGAGAAGATCCAAAAATGGTCTTGGGAGTGCTTGGATTTTTTACTATACTATACTTCTTACTTCTTAGCCCAACCTTGGCATTAACGACCAGAAACGCTATTTTGACACATAGATTCATACCTGTATTCACTCCAGCTATTCTAGCAGTGATAGCCTTCGTTTGTTTCCTTTTTGTGCTGTTCCCGATGATGTCAATCACCTTCACAAAGCTTTACTACAATTGCAGAATCCCAAAGAAGAAACAGGTTTCAGAAGAGGAGTCACCAATTAGTCTGTTCTAAAAAAGTTCGTAGGAGTAGAAACAAGTTGAAACAACTTATGGTTTTGAGAAATATAGAAGTTTTGAAAGCACTCCTCTCTAGCTGGAGATCGAAAATACTGCAGCTTCTTATTGTCCAAGAATATACGGTGCAACAATTGACAAAAATGTTGATAGAGATGACAGGAGAGAAGATTAACCCTGGTACGGTATACCATCATATAAAAGTCTTGCAGGAGGCAGGACTAGTTGAAGAAACACGCCAAGAAATTGAAAAAAATATAGTTATGAAGTTTTACCGCGCCGTAGCCAGAGATTTTAGAGTTGATTTTAGTGTATTAACAGGCAAAGATGAGACTCATAGAGATGTTACTCAATGGCTTGAAAGCCGTGTAACAGGTTTAATAGACACGTTAAAAGCTTATAATATCAATATTGATCCTGAAAATTACGTCGAAGCAGCAGAGCATATAAAAGAATTCATCAACCTTGAAAATAAACTAAAAGAAGAGATTTCATCAAAAAATCCTGAACTCTTAAAAAATAAAGATCCTTCGATAATAAAAGACGCCTTCTCGCTCATGACCCTTTATCTCCTAAACCAAAATGAAGAATACGTTATGTTACGAGAAAAATTGTTAGATTTCCTAAAAATGCATGAAAGTTCATGAAGTAAAAAGGTGTTGGATTAGAAAGATTTATTTGCTAATAAATATCTTTCAAAAACTCCACTCCAAAAGAGGTAGAAAAAGTTGAATAAAGAAAATTCGACGATGGTAAAGACAATCAACCTTCACAAAACATACGTCTCAGGTTCACTTGCCGTACAGGCGGTTCGTGGCATAGATTTAGAAGTTAAAAAAGGCGAATTTATAGCAATCATGGGTCCTAGTGGCTCGGGAAAATCGACTTTGATAAACTGTTTAGCCGCTATAGACACGCCAACAATGGGAGACATTTTCATTGAAGGGCGAAATATCGCCGCACTTAGTGACGATGAATTAGCTGAGATCCGTTTACGTAAAATTGGCCTTGTTTTTCAGACATTTCAGTTATTTGAATTATTGACCGCATTAGAAAACGTAGAAATGCCTATGACTTTCCTGAAGATGCCCAAAAAGAAAAGACAAGAGCGAGCTTTAGAATTATTACGAATGGTAGGTCTTAAAGCCCGTGCAAAACATCTACCCTCCGAATTGAGTGGAGGAGAGCAACAACGAATTGCTGTTGCCAGAGCTCTTGCAAACGATCCACCGATTCTCTTCTTGGATGAGCCAACTGGTGATCTTGACTCCAAAAATGGGCAGATGGTCATGGAACTACTCGCCTCGATTCATGACAAGGGTGAAACATTAGTTATGGTCACTCACGACCCCGAAATGGCCACCTATGCAGATCGTGTAATTAATATGCTCGATGGAAAAGTTCTAAATGAAGAAATCAATAACAAGACCAAAAAAACTAACTAGTAAGAGGATATAACAATGAGTTATTTGCGATACTTGTTCACTGGAATGCGTCGTAAAAAAGCCCGTACTATTCTGGGTATATTAGGTATTATTGTCTCAGTTGCGTTGCTTACAGGTATGAATGCGACAGTTGATTCATACAGTTATTCTTACATTGACCAGGCTGAACAAAACGAAGGCATTATCGACTTTATGATTACTCGAAACACGTATGACAAAGTAAATCCGGGTTTCGAGGACGCTATATTCCTAGAAGCAAAGCCACGTTCACTTGCGGAAAGTGTGGATGGCGTTCAGGGTGTTTCACCTCGCCTTAGGGCACTCGTAGAGGTTGAAGTAATTAAGAAAGGTACAGAACAATTAGAAATCGACCTTGAACTGATCGGTATGGATTTTGATAGAGAACAAGAACTTGGAATTGGACAAATTCGCATAATTGAGGGTGAGTTCGACCTGGTAGGCAAAAAGGTGTTTATACAGCGAAGAACAGCTGATCTTCTAAGTGTAGAAGTCGGGGATAAAATTAGATTTAATCCAGTGGAGTGGAACAAAGATGCTGGCGGCCGAAAAGGGCAATTTTTTGAAGTCAGTGCAATCATCGAAGATGAAAATCGTTTGGCAGATTCTGATAATAATGCAATGATATGCGGATTATGGAGTGCGAGAGATCTATTAAGATCTTCAAAATACGTTACTGAATTAGTAGGTGTTTTTGAAAACAGAGATTTCCTATACGATATTCGTGAAATTGACGCGACAGTTTCAAGGATTGTAAAATTGGGAACACGAATACAAGACGCAGTGGGTATTGAATACAACGTGGAATTACCGATTACTGAAGAATTGCAGCAGCTCGATCAACAAGGGGTCTTTATTAGAATCATCCTTGGAATGGTAGCAGTAATCTCACTGGTCATTTCTTGTGTGCTAATGTACAGTCTTTTAACAATCTCGGTTGAAGAGAAGACGCATGATTTTGGTCTATTTATGGCTATCGGAGCAAAGAAGAAGCACATATATCGACTTGTCATATTGGAAGCGGTGATAATAGCTGTTTTAGGTACAGTTGTCGGAGTCGTTCTTGGATTTCTGTTGAGTTTAGGACTTCTCTATCTATTAACGGCGGGAGGTCTTCAATTTCTGGTAGGATCTGTAACATTGCAGATTATTGTCACACCCACGACCATAGCAATGAGTATAGTCGCAGGAATTGCAGTAGGTCTAATTAGTTCCATTTATCCCGCGATGAAAGTCACTCGGGTTAACATTGTCGATTCCCTTACGCCTATGCGGGGAACCCCTACCTATCAACGTGTAGTAAGAGAGAGGGGCGTCAGTTCGAAGTTAATTACATATGGGTTTATTATTTCAGGTGTCTCGGGATTTGTTTTCTTCATATTTCCTACAGCTTTTATTACTATGGATCTGTCTGTGATCGGTACATTATTCCTTGGAATGATGCTTGCCTTGCTATTAGGATTTGACCTGATTGGCCTTGGTGGCTTAGTTCCAAGCGTAGAAAAGTTACTTGTACGAATAATTCGCCCGTTTACCCGCCGAATTAATGACGTTGTCGCAATGTATCTTAAAAAACACCGCAGAAGAAATACATTAACCGCTATTATGTACAGTGTTTCAATTGCATTCATTTTATTCCTTTCAACGATGCTAACGGTACAGACACTGTACAATATAGATGCTGTACGAGCTGAAGTTGGAACGGATTTAGCTCTTGTCTCAACCACAAGTTCAGTGCGAGGTGCAGGATTTGGCGGAGGATTTGGACCCGGTACTACAAGCGATATTCCAATCTGGATAAACGATACAGATCTTGTCCCTAAGATTAAAGAGATAAACGGTGTAGTAGCTATTACGCGAGTAAGTCCAGAAAATCATCCAAATGGGTCTTCAACGGTTAGAATGGGTGACCTGATAATGTTTGAAGATGTAAGCGCTAGCGTATATGCAGTAGATGCTGATTTCCCTAACGTCACGTTCTTTGATATTGCCAGATTTACAGAAGGGGACGTTCAAGCTTTTAAGACAATTAATGAGGTGGAAAATACTACAATTATCTCCGAGGGTGCAGCAAAAAGACTTCAGGTTCATGTTGGAGACAAAGTCCGCATTCAATCCACTAGAAATCTAGCTACAGGAAGAGAAGTTTTAACTACTGAGCTTACTGTTGTTGCGCTTGCTAGTGATATGCCTGCCTTCTCGGGCTTTCAAGAGAGAGAGTCAGGTTTTAGTGACGTTTTGGTATCTCAAACTACTTACGCTTTGATCTTTAACCTCTATGAGGAACAAGATATCGATAGAACCCATAGCGGGGAACTAGAAGACTATGTCGAACCAGTCGATAGACTATTAATACAAACGACTACTTCTGAGGCTTCAAGAAGTGTCGCTCTTAACCTTAGACGATCTTATTCAGCAAGGGAAGGATTAAACGTCATAGTCGTTGTGGAAGAAATAGAAGAGGTGCAACGAAGTCTTCTTACTCTCCAATTGTTCTTTACGATAGCACTAGGATTTGGTATGGTTATTGCTCTATTTGGCCTCACAGCTAGTTGCTATACGACCATCCAAGAATCAATAAGGGAGATAGGAATCATGAAAAGTGTAGGACTTAAACGCAAACACATAACAAACATTTTTATGTTTGAGTCCATAATCCTGACGATGGCAGCTGGCCTATCAGGTACTTTTGTAGGATATTTCACAGGACTTTCGTTAATTGCACAACAGTCCATATTCACTGAACAACCGTTGCCGCTGTATATCCCTTGGCTGGAACTAGGATTAGTGATCGTTGCATCAATTATAATAGGTGCTATTGGAGCATGGATTCCATCTCGTATAATCTCGAAGAAAAATACTGCTGAAATTCTTAGAATGCGGTAACTTTCTTTACTTTTTTTTATTCTAATTAGTTTTTTTCCATATTATAGATTTGTCTCTCTCTAGTTTTTTTCCATATTATAGATTTGTCTCTCTCTTTGTACCAAGTATTGGAATTATATGCTATACATGATCTTATTGAATTTTGAGAATTGAAGAATGACGCACAACTTATCATAAACATGTAATAATGATAGAAACAGTAACATATAATAGTCACGAGTTAATAAAATTAACATTATTGTAATTGCTGTTGCTCGAAGTGTACCTATAGTAAATCTAAAAATCAGATGAAGGTTATATATAACAGAAAACAGTAGTTGCCTTTTTCAATGTATTGAAAAAGAAGAATTGATAAAATTAGTAGTTGACTAAGGATATAGACTGAAATGACTCGTGGGATTATCTTTACACACTCTGAATTGAAAGGAAACCTAAAGCCGTTATACATTTACCCCTCGACATTAGAGGAGAATCTAATTCATAAAATAATTATAAAATCATCAACGCTGGTTTTAACGACATTAGATCTTTCCATAGATTATGAAGGGGCATCAATACTTCAATTTCCTGAACTTACAGTCCTCGTTTACTATTTCCTGCACCCACATGAAGAAAATGGAACAAAAAGTCAGATACCCACAACTATTTCCGTTTTTGTTGAATCAGAGTTCGAATGGTTTTTCTTTAAAGAGGTCGAACCTTTAGTTCAACGAATTAAAAGCTTAGTTCAACGAATTAGAAATACAGGTCAAATAATGGAAGAGGAATTCAAAGAACTATACAACTTTCTTGATTCGGTTTTGCAGACAGACGAAATGAATGAAAATAAGCAGACCATTCAAACACAAGCAATTATGAAACCTGTTTATATATCTGATCAACAAGGATTTCTCGACTATTACCCATTTATTAATTTGGATTTAAGAGAGGAGATTGTTTCGCGACTTATTGAGGGTGATTCTTCTTTAGATGAACTTTCAAAAGACCTCAAAACGTCCTCTTTTGAAGTGTTTCCACTATTGCAGCGCCTTCTTCGTTACAAACTAATTTCATTGCAAAATAGTGCTATTAGTGACTGATTTTTGCTAGGTGCGTCTTTAACTTTATCGGCAGGATGCTCCATCCGTAAGAGAGGTAGTTCACCGAGATGTTAAAAATTAAAGAAGGAATAAAAAAGAGTAATAGGGCTATGGATGGAATTTTATTCAAGATATGGAATTAAACAGACGAATTTGAGCCCTTTTTCACCAGCTTTGAAATTGTGTTTCTCGTTCCCTGGAACCCAGACGATGTCCCAAGGTTTTAGTGTTTTTTCAGTCCCGTCAGGAAACGTAACGGTACCATCGCCTTCTAAAATAAATACTTCGTGCTCCCAACTATGGTCATGAAATGGCGAATGGCCCCCAGGTTCCAATTCAAATAATCGCATCGCAAAATTCTCTGCACCGTCTTTTTCTTTCGTGATTAGCCAGCGTACGTATGTATCTTTTGCACCTGCTTCTGCCTTTTCTTTTGTAACATCAGTCCAGTGGAATAATTTCATTCAATACCCTCCATAAGTATTTCACGTGTCCTTAGTATCAGAAATTTTCTTTTTAACTTTATCGGCGGGAAATCCCCTTCCGACAGCTGGAGGTAGTTCACTCTTGTTGTTTCGAATTGAAAGAACAATTTACTGAAGCAATTCAAAGGCAGTTTTCGAAATTCATTCACTTTTCATTCAATTTGGTTTGAGTATTACTGATTTATCATTGCGTAATATCCAACGTGTCTGTAGATGTAACTACCTTAAGTATTACGCAATCTTATAATCCGTAATATTGAAAAGTGGCGTTTTACAAAACTTTTTAAAGAAAAAGCGCTTTATAGATACAAACAATAAATTATAGTTTTTTTGGTGACTATTATGAAAAAGATCAGAAAGAAAACAGCAACTGCTTGCAAATGCGGAGCAAGCTGCTAAAATCTAAAACAATAATACATGTGAAAAATTCACCAATTTCTTTTTTATTTTTCTAAATTTCGAGGAAAAACAAGAGTTTTTGATGCAAATCATTTTTCTAATAACTTTTTCTTTGACTTAGTTACTGCAGGACAAGATGGGCAGAAATCTGTCAAAAATCTGTAGATCCGTTCAATTTCCAATGAATTAAGATCGTAAAGCGTAAATAATAATGTATTAATTCTCTTTAGGTGGTTTTGGATATCAGAATCATTAGCGTTAGCTTCAAGAATTTTGTTAACATTTTTTACAATTTCATCAATGATATTTTCTTCTGTTGAGGTTTCTGGTAATTTAAGGGGAAGATATCTCAGAATTTCCCTATATTTTATACTTCCTCCAGGAATTACTAATCCCCAAAACATTGCTCGATAGTAAAATTCGGCTAATGGGGAATTTAAATAGGCCAAGGCGTATTTTGTTAAAAGATTCTCACGATCCTCATTGTATTTGTCCTTTAAAAAAAGTAGATAAAGTGTATTGAGGGCGTAAAAAAACTTTGCATGGTCTGGTTTTGAATCATCCCCACCATCATAGGCTACTGTTAGGAATTTGCTTGTATTTCTGAAAAATAGTTTTTTTCTATTAAAAATAGACGGTTTTTTGGATAGATAGAGCCTTTCATGATCTGTTTCTGGCTTATATTTAAGATATATATGCCTCCAGTTAATTCTGTATCGATCTATATCTAAACCATCAATAATTCTTCGATGGCGTTTTTGTTGTAATGATGACAAGGATTTGTATTGTTCTTCACTGATTAGAACTAATTTTCGCGTCTCTGGGCTTCCAATTCGTATGCATTGCTCAATCTTAAAGACATCTCCCAATAAAGATACCTCATCTTCCATCTTTTTAATAATCGAATAATATTTTTTGCCTAAAAATGGAGAAAAGATGTTTTCTTGCGTCATAAAAAAGTAAGATTGGGGGAACATCATTACAATATGTTTTGGTGTTTCTTTCTCAGGAGAGGGTATAGAACTTAACGAGTGTAAATCGTTTGTCTTGAGAACAACTGAAGTTATCGGATCGACCTTTTTATTAGTCTTTGTCTTTTGAAAAATGTAAATTCCTACACTAACGTCCTGTTTAAATACTGATTCATATAATGCGAGGTTAATCATTTTTTTGATGCGACACTTTTCTAATATGTATTCACGCAATGCTCTCCCATATCCACTATAAACCATAAAAGCGGTTGGTAAAAGAAATCCAAGCATTCCATCAGATTTTAAAAGATCGATCGATCGTTCTATAAAGAGAACATATAGATTTAGACGTCCTTTTGCAGTTCTAAATTTTTTCTGATAAGACTCTCTCTTTTCTTTTGATATTTGTGTAACACCAACGTATGGGGGATTTCCTATGATGTAATCAAAAGAATCGTCGTCAAGTCCTGATTCGGTCAGAAAATCAGAACAGAATATCGGAGTTTTAGGAAGTACGAATGATGGTTTCTCTTGAAGAGCTTTTTTGTAATAAGGCAATAATTCGAGTACAAACCTTAGTTTTGTCATAAGACAAGAAAAGGGATAGATATCGAGACCTAAAATCTTTGAGCTATTGAATAACTCCTCTAAAACTTGAGACCATCCGAATAATTCGGCATCTTCTGTCACATCTGAGATATATCGTTTCAAAGCCTCTATTAGAAAAACTCCACTACCACATGAAGGATCTAACAGTTTCTTTTTGTTCAGTTGATTTCCTTTTAGATAACCAACACTATCTAGAATAATTTTAACTACAGATAATGGTGTATAAAACTCTCCTAAGTTTTTTCGAATCTGTCTATCTATTATATGTTGATAAAGTTCACCAAAAATGTCAGTTTCTTGAGATAAAGATGTTTCTTCTAAGAACTTCATCATGTTACTTAAACCAGTTCTCAATTTCTCTAAATGAGATAACATTCTTTCGGGTACGGCTTTTTCGTTTTCGAATTTTTCAAAAGGTTCAAACCACCAATCGAATTGTTTTTCGTAGGGTTCACTATAGAGAAGATGAGTATCTATTTCGAAAATGAATTGCACGATATCAGTTAAAGATTGCTTTTTAGAAGCGAAAGCTGCTTGAGAAAAAGGTAATTTGTATTTCTGTGAGAAAATCGCTAGAATGGATTTGAATAACATAACCAGTAAGGTTTCAATACAAAAAAGTGTTTTTTGCGTACTTTCATTCTTCAAACCCACATCGTTTATTATATTTTTCCATGTGCGAGGTATTATTTTGGGTAGTTTTCCTTTGGAATACAGTTTCCATTCAGTAAAAATGATTTGAAGTTTTTTTGAATCATAAAGATGATATTCAAACAAAGCAAGCAAAGATTGAACGACAATGTAAAAAGAAGAATCCTCTTTTAGAGCAAATATTTTTAAAACTTTGTCCTTTGCAATAGAGTCCATAGTCTTCCATCACGAATACGATTTGAATCACAGAAACGGTATTTGAACATCTATACTGATAACTAAACCGTATTTTGACTTATAACTTAACTGGCGAGTAGACTCGTAAAAAAGATAATCTTATAAGGCAAAATATAGAAATATGAGTTCAAAACTCGACCTTAGGCGGTTGATACTAAGAAACAAGGTGAACGAAAATAGCTTTTGAAATGGATGATATTCTAGCAGAATTAGATAAAGAAAAACAGGCATTGAGAATTAGCATAGTTAGACGCAAATATGGGAAAAAGGTCACTCTCCTTTCTGGTTTTGGAATTTCAAAAAGTAAGCTCAAACAAATAGCTAAAAAATTGAAAAAGACGCTTGGTTGCGGAGGTACAGTAACCGAAGTTAATCAAGAACTTATTATTGAACTTCAAGGCGATTGGCGTAATGATCTTCCAGAGCTTCTAGAAGCTGAGGGGTATAATGCAGAGGAAATAACCATCAGAAAATAGATCTAAAAACTTGTTTGCGTTCAGATCAAGAAATCTGTATGTGCTCAAATATATCAATATTTGAAGTTAAATTGATCCGTTATGAGCTGAACTTTAGTAAATAAGCTGGTGAAGGGTCAGCAGGTTAAATTTCGTGCAACTACGATATTCTCCTCTTTTTCCAATTTTTAAACTCTTTAAACCTCTATTACGTGCATGAGTTATCAATTATATTATATTATATTGAACGTCAAAGTTGTATACTAATTTTAGTGGTATTCGTGATCATATAAGGTATTTTTTTATAGAAGGATTTGCAATAAAAAGCAGTATTATACTATTTTTTGATGACGAAAAAGGATGTCATGTTTCTGTAAAAATCGTTTAAGAGAATGATAGGTGAAGTCAATTACCCCACCCTGACGGATGGGGCTTGTTCCGTGAGGAGCAAGAGCAATTAGTTGATTAGCCTAAGAGAGGTCGTGGTAAAACATGGCGGTATCTACGTTATCAGGAGTGTTAAAGAACACACCAAGGGATGCTTCTCTAGTCCCTTGCTCTGTAAATGGTGGTTTAAACAGAGAGGAAACTCTCAGTGATCATCGTACAGTACTGACTGATAACCTTGGCGAAGAGAACCAACCTACTTTAATATTCGTTAAAGGAGGAGATAGGACTTGAGAGTACCTATCTATGTCTTAAACATGAGAGGGCAACCGCTCATGCCTACCACACAACCCAAAGGAAAGAAATTATTACACGAAGGCAAGGCAAAGGTTGTTCAGCGATGCCCTTTTACCATTCAGTTGAACTATGCAACCGGAGAAACCAAACAACCGATTACACTCGGATTGGACATCGGATATACGAACATCGGATTTAGTGCCAAGACCGAAAAATTAGAAGTCATCAGCGGCACGTTAATCTTACGACAAGACGTCTCTAACAAGCTAGACGAAAAACGGAGGTACCGCAAAACTCGTAGAGGTAGACTAGGGTATCGACCACCTCGCTTTAATAACCGAACACGACCTGAAGGCTGGTTAACCCCTAGTACTCAGCATCGACTTGACTCACATATTCGATTAGTTGAAAAACTTGAAACACTGCTGCCGATCAGCTACAAGAAGGGAGAAGTGGCTAATTTCGACGCTCACAAAATGCAGCAGCCAGAAATTACAGGAGTCGCATATCAGCAGGGCACACTTCAAGGCTATGAAGTCAAAGAATATCTGTTAGACAAGTGGGGACGTGCATGTGCTTATTGTGGTAAAACAAACATCCCCTTAGAAGTCGAGCATATCGTCCCGAAAAGCCGAGGTGGAACAGACCGAGTGTCGAATTTGACGTTATCATGTAGGAAATGTAACCTTAAAAAAGGAGATCAGACCGCCGAGGAGTTTGGCTATCCTACCATTCAGAAACAGGCAAAGCAGCCTCTTAAAGCACCGGCATGTCTGAATACTATTCGTTGGAGGATCGTGGAGCAGTTAGGGGCAGAGTATACTTACGGATACGTAACAAAATACCACCGCAATAAGTTAGGGCTGGAAAAGTCGCATGTTAATGACGCATTTGTCATTGCCGGCGGCAAAAACCAAGAACGATGCCTACCTTATGAGGTCATGCAAGTGAGGCGTAATAATCGTTCTATACAGACGAATCGAAAGGGATTTAAACCGTCAATTAGGAGACAGAGGTATCAGTTGCAACCCCACGATGTGGTAAGCTGTAATGGAAAACCATACAAAGTCAAAGGCGTATTCAATTATGGAAGATGGGTACGATTATGCGATTCACAGGGAGCAATCGTCAACGCCACGATCAAACACGTGGTGTTGTTGAAATACGGAAAAGGATTAGTATTTACGTTTGAAAATAACAACTAAAATACCGCAATTCAACTCCACCCTTGTGGATGGAGTCTTCTTGCGGAGGTGAAATAAATGGATGAAGAAAATTCTAATGAAAATGAAGATAAAATGAAATATGTTAAATATGTTGAATTTTTAGATCTTGATAACATGATTAGAGCAATGGTAAGTTCTAGAGCGCCGTTACTTTTGCATATAGACTTTAATGGAAGGCATATATATTTCCAATCCCAACCAGGATTCAAGGAGACAATTTTTTACTATGTTGAATTACCTGAAGCAATTAATGAAAACTTTGTTGTGTATGACTTAATGACTGGAAAGATTAGTTTTTCAGACCAGCTACAAATAGACCCAAACCGGAGATCAATTCCGATCGTCGAAATATCGAAACAAAACATTTTTCCTAAGGAGATCTTAGATTCAAAGTAGATAAGGGTTTTTGATAGACTTTATACAATGTAGAACTAATTAGTATTATTGCTGGAAGAATTATAGCGAATCCTAGCAGTGGCGAAATATTCCAGACAAAACTGTGTATTTGTCCTGCAAATAATAGACGTAAATTGTAGTCCAAATATTCTACATTTGTTGGATGGACATTTGTAAGAGCACCAAGTCCATTTACTGCAATACTAACAAAGGTCAACAAACTAAAGACAGTCCAAAATGCATATACACCATATTTTTTCACAATTGAGTTATTCTGTAAATACTCACCAAAGAAGATTTTTCTAGGGTCAGTCAAGATTCTCCCTATTGGGATACAGAGCAGTGGTAATACTGGATCTAAACGTCTCGATCCAAATACGTATCCACTTGAATAGGCAAGAGGGGCAAAAAAGAACAGAATGATTAAAAAAATAGAGAGGAAGAGAATACCTTCTTTTCTATCTTGCGAATCCCTTATCATTAAAATGAAACCTGGAATTGAAAATAATAAAACAGATGAATAGAAAAAGAGCCCACGACGAGGTGTCAATAAAAATCTGAGCAAACCAAGATGTAACGGACGTGAATAGCTCCAATCAAATGCATTTTTAGGATATATTGCATACGTATAAGTTGTTACAAAAGGACTTCCGAAGCATACATAATGATATGTTAATAGAACAAGCAACCAGAGGATAGCAGGCAGGATAAAAGAGAAAACAAGTCGTCGATTCTCTCTAAATAATATATAACCGATAAAGGGCAGGAAGAATACAACATTTGAATAGTCTAATAAGAGAAGATATCCCGCTAAAGTTCCTGAAAGTAAGTATCGAATCATCTGGTTTTTTACATCCTCATCTTTATTCCTTGAAATTAGAAAATAGACTGCTGAAAGTACAAAGAATGCAGAGAAGGAATTGGCATATAAGGTGACTGCGTGAGGAAAGGCAAAGGTAGCAAAACCATATATTGAACTTACCAACAAGCCTGTCTTTTCTGACATTCCTAAAGAGTTGACACATAGTAAATATAAGAGAGTAACAGTGGCAGATGTAAAGACACATGTTAATGAAATAAGAATGATTCCATCAAGAGGATATGGGATCCCTAGCACCTTGGTAATAAAAAGAACTGGAACACCCAAAAATGTGAGACCTGGGGGTTTGTTTGGGTAAAAATGCCCTGAGGGGGCAAGGACAAGATCCCACATATCATTTCTAAGAAATGTTGGTACAAAACGATCAATATACAAAACATTGTCTTCTACAATTGCTTTAATCTGTACATATCTTGTTCTTTCACTCGCAGAGTCCCAGTATAGACCGTTATTAAAGAAAACATAAACCAAAAATGTTCCAAGAAACAGTTTGAGAGAATTTAACTCCTTAAGGGAACGTATTCTAATACGCCATGTGCTTTGGTTATCCAACAGATCACCTATATATAATATCTTGTGCTAACAATCTCGGCTAAAACTGACTCATGTGAGTTAGAATGAAAAAATTTCTTTTTCATTCATCTTTAAGACTTGTTCAGCAATGTTATGCATATTAAACCGATCTACATCTTTAATTTGTTTCTTAATGTGCTCTAAAAATTCTGGGAGAACCTTAATTTCAAATTTGTTACCAGATTGTGTCTTAAAAACTCCAAAAATATCTCCATTTCTAGAGTATTTTATTTCAAGATTACCTTTTCCAATTGTACACCCTGTCGAAAATTGGATTCCATCAAGTAGACATCGATAGGGAGGCCTCTCCCTTGTTTGAATAAAGGCCTCTAGTTCGAAATGTCCTTTAGAATTTAAGTATTCGAGGGCTAAGAGACCCATGCGGATACCTATAGCTAAGAAAACACCTGGATGACCATGAAATCGAACAGAGTGATCATATATTGTCTTCAGTTCTGTATCCATTTTTTACCACACATATAAGTCTGAAAAGATTGAATCTTGCGGATTATTTTTCGAGAAAATTTATTTATTTATTGTTTGATTTTTTAATTGTACAAGTAGAAGTACTCAAAGATATTAAAAACAATTATGTCGCGCAGTGGGTCACCTAGAACGGGGGTCTTTTTTGATCGATGAACTTATCATAATGAATCAACAAGGCACAATTTTATTTTACACTAATTACACGGATGAGAAATGTGATAATAACTTTATATCGAACCTCATTCTAGCAATACAACAATTCGCCGAAATAGTTCTTAGTAGTAATTTGGAAGCAATCAGACTTAAGGATAGTAAATATATTTTTTTAAAAGATGATGATTTGTCAGTTGCCATTAGAACAAATGAACAGCAAGTCACCGAAAAAATGCAAGAACTTATCTATTTAATAAGAAATCGATTTTTGGAAAAATTTGGATTGCTTAAAAACTTCTCTGGCGACGTTTCGATTTTTAATACATTTGAAAATGAATTGTTAGAGATATTACCAAATGAGAAGCCAAAAATAACAAGCCAAGAGCTTCTTACAGAACTTTTTGGAATCAAAATAAACAGCAAAAAGATACTAAATGAACTATAAATTATAAGGAGATGATTAGAATACAGGAAATTTCTACGGTATTATTGGGTACAATATTTTCAGTATTAGGACTGATTTTGTTCCTTTATTGTTTACTAGTTGTTAGAAAAATACTGCAGCTCTTTCCACAGGCAAAAATGCGTAAAGATTGGATGATAATAGGAATTTTGATCGGATTTTTCGCGATTGGGTATGCAGTCAATATTTGGGCACTTCTCACAGAAAATCTTCTCGTTCAAAGCTTCATGCAATCATTCGTGTACTTGTTTGGTGCCATATTTGTGGTAGTTGTCATCCAGCTGAGTTATAGAACATATAAACTCATTCTAAAATCTGCTAAAGAATGATGGCAATAGTTTGAAGACCTAGTAGATTCAAAAAACGAATCTACTAGCATTTTCTTATTCAATACGCAAGAACACATTTTTTTCAAAGGATAGAACATGGATACATGCCAATATGTCCATAACATCATGTTTATATCTAAGTTGAAACATTAAATTGATGCTCAATTTTGATGATCGCATTATTTACGAAAGGAGTGGTAATCACATGCAAAAGATTGAATTTGATAGTGAACCATTATTACAGGAATTTCAATTCGCACTCTTATGTTCCCTTAAAGATCCCAAAAGAGAATTAAATAAAGCATGCAGCGTTATTGGTGAACGTTTTGGAGATATTGATATAAAATTTTCATCCTTAGATGAGTTCGCAAATTATTTTCAAAACTTCCTAAAAGATTATCTCAATATAGCAGATGGCGTTTCTGTGAAGTATGAAAATCATGTATTAACAATTGATATAGAAGGATGTAAATTCTGTCCAGCGAACACTAAATTTAAAATTGAAAAGAAGCAGGGTGCAGTATGTCCCCTAGGAGGGCTACTTCGAGGTGCTCTCAAAAATGTTGATGGGAAAATGAAGTTATTTCGCTGGAAAGCCACAGAAAAACCTCCAGAAACTATTGGGATTTGTACTACCACTTACGAAGTTAAAATCGAATGAAACAAATCAAGAAAGACTTACTTTCTTCATATACTTCTTTTTTACGAGTAGCTAAGCAAGAAAGCACCACCGCTTCAGCGTAGTGATGAATGGCGGTAGGGTGTGTTCACTTTCATCACGTGCATCGAGGGGTCTCCCTAACGTTATATAGGTGGAATGAGGAAGGTATCAATACCAATTGGAGGGATCATACGCACACTTGCCAACAAGGTGCATACTCCGATTCGATTGCCTCACCATCGTTAGCCGTACCTACGGGGCGTAGGGATGTTAAGCCTGTGGAGATAAGACCTCCGTAACCCGCAAGGGGATCGAGTCTGTCGTTGAAGCAGGAAGCCTTGTGGCTTTAGCACGAGGTAGCTCACTATAATTTAGTGTCTCAAAGTCTATAAATGATCCAGAACTCTCAGGATTTTATTTCTGGTAAAAACTCTCATTTTTTTAAAAAAAGGTAGGGGATCTGAGCCCCTTACGAAAAAAGTCTACAAACCGTATTGCTCTTTTACAAGATTAGCGATTCCCATCTGTTCCAGACGTGCCATTGGGACGAGACTAGAGATGTGAACGACACCTGGAAGTCGACCGATTTCAATGCCGCCGGTGATAGTTACACGGTTCTTCACTTCGTTTATGTCCATAGAGCATAACTGTGCCATTCGTTCGAGACCGTTCATTGTTGCAGCATTGAGATCTCCACCTGTGCCCACTACAGATATAGGGGCAACTGCGGTTTGAAGTTCAAGGTTATATTTCTTAGCTACGGATCGCGCGATCTCCAGTTCATTACTAGAAGGCAATCTTGCTAATGGCGGTAGATCTTCCATCTTTGGTATCAATATCGGACCATCATTCCCCAATTTCTTAATAACTTCAACACCCATAGTGACCTCAGCAGAAACGTCCGTCGTGTGACCAGAAATCTCTCCATCACCCTGCATCGCATGTACATCGCCTACAACTATGCCAGCTCTATCCACTTTAACAGGTGCGATAACAATTGTTCCTTCACCAACTGTATCAACGTCCATGTGTGAATCGCTACGTAACGCTAGCTCTTCTGCTGTAATAGCATGGTCGTGAGGAGCTCCTATAAGAAACGTACCAAAGTCCCCGGCGTTATGACTGCTGGGCATTTCAACACCAGGTAATGTTCCAAAGTTTCCTAGCATTGGTCGTACCTTAGATATAATGCCGGCTGGTGTATCTGCCAAAGCTAAAAGCAATATCGAATGGCATGTAAAACCTGCAGGTGCTGCTGCATATTCTTTTGCGTTTCTAGCTATATCTTCCGCTGTGGCTTTGTCAACAGTCACTCCAACAGTACGACCATCGTCAAACACCATAGTATAGCCATTTGTTACATCAAATGCAGATACAGGCGTATCACAATCGGCACATCGAATTGCATCCTTACCAGTTCCCTTCACAACGGTGTTAGGGTTTACTTTTCCACATCCCGGACATTTCTTAGCTACAAAGGGATCACCAACATAACTTCCTTCTCGAGCAGTTTCTGTACCAGAAGCTGCTGCCTTAGAAGTGATCGAGATTTTCTTAATTTTGAGAACTAAGCCGTCTCCAACAGCTGCACCCTCAACAGCTACGGGTCGTGAAATTGTATGACCACTTCTGATTTCTGGCGTGATCATGGGTCCATAACAGGCTGGTTCAGTACCCGTTGTTAAAACGCCTCCATCCCTCACGGGGCCAAGCATATCAGTTTTAGGTCCGATCAAGTCTACAAATTCACTAACATAAACGGTATCTGATGCGACCATTTAGTTTCCTCCTACATTTTTCTTTTTAAATCACCTAAAAAACGAGGTGTGAAGTATTACTATGGCATATCAGATATATAACACCAACATCTGTTGCATGTGGTTATTTTTTGTAGTAGTGAACTACCACCCTACAAGTAAGCTGGCTTCCTGAATCATCCATTCCCCAGCGGGACATGTCAAACAGTCTCTACGGGCAGTCCCTGCCCTGAACGTGATATGAATGTGAGAACTGGCGAGTGTTATCTCAGTTCAATTCTACTTAGAATCTCTGCAAAACCGTATTTGAAGATTAGGGAGTATCGTGAAAGTGAAAAAAGTAACACACGCAATTCATCCCCCCAACACGTTGAGGGGGTCTTCTTGCGGAGACATGATAATCCCGAATAAACGTGAGATTCTTTACGTGGTACAAATAGAAGTTTTTACAGAAACCGAAATATTTTTTAATTCATTATGTTTTTCGATAATAGACAGAATTAAAAAAATTACTCACACGAATAGTAATTGTTGTAACGCAAATTTTAAATTGCGTTCAGAAATTGCCTACTAGAAATGAGAGGTTGATTCATAGAAATCAAATGAAACATCTCTTAAATACTTATAATTGAAGTCAATATAATGACAAAAGAGGTATACAAATGGCGAAATTTCCTGAAGTTTTAGACGTTACATATGCTAATAGTTTACCAGTTTCAAAGATACCGACAGAAATTGTGGAAAGAAAAGGTGCAGGGCATCCAGATGTACTTTGTGATAAAGCATCAGAAGAATTGAGTATTAAACTCTCTGAATGGTATCTGGATACTTTTGGAGCAATTATGCATCACAATGTTGATAAATGCGTCCTTAGCGGCGGACAGTCGAATGCACGGTTTGGAGGTGGAGAAGTTATTGAACCAATCTACCTACTGCTTGTTGGCAGGGCTGTCGGAATTGTTGGCGGTGATCGAGCTAATCAAGTGCCGATTGGTAAGCTGGCGGTACGACATACAAAGCGATGGCTCGCTGATACGCTTCCGCATTTAGATGTTGATGGCGATATCATTATTGATTATAAAATTCGAAGTGGAAGCACTGACTTGGTGGGGAACTTTGAAGAAGGCGTGGACGTCCCACGTTCGAATGATACTTCTATTGGAGTTGGTTATGCTCCTTTTACTGATTTAGAGCGCTTAACATACGAGTCTGAAATGCTTCTTAACTCACGAAAAGTTAAGTATCGATTCCCTGAAATTGGCGAGGATATCAAGGTCATGGGAGTTCGTAGAAACGATAAAATACAACTTACCGTTGCAAATGCTATCATCTCAAGTGTATGTCCTGATGCAGATCACTATATGAGCGTAAAGGATGATATTAAGGAACTCGTCTTGAGACAATCTGCTGATATTACTGACAAGGAAGTTATTGTAAAAGTGAATACCGCTGATGATCCCAGCGCAGGAATCTACTATCTGACGTGCACAGGTACGAGTGCTGAACATGGAGATGACGGTCAAGTTGGCAGGGGTAATCGCTCAAATGGCTTGATTACTCCAAAACGTCCTATGACACTAGAAGCTGCTGCTGGTAAGAACCCTATAAGTCATGTTGGCAAAACGTATAATGTAGCAGCACGCAGAATTTGTAATAAAATAGTGGATGAACTTACAGAAGTCACAGACGCTTCGTGTTGCATCGTTTCAGAAATCGGGTGCCCCATCACAGAGCCTCAGGTTCTTGAAGTAGAACTACATGCAGGGAATTCAAGTCCCGAAATCAATTCCACAGTTGCCTCAATTGCTGAAGAAGTTATGAATGAATTGCCAACAATCTGGCGTGGATTCCTTAATCGTCAATATGAACTTTATTGAAGACCGAAATTAAATTTCTTAGCGAGAGCATTTTTCCCTCTATTTTTTCTTATTTCTTTTAAAATTTCACTATGGTACTTGTCATAGCCTCATTTGAGTTTTTAAGGTAGTCAAAACTCTTTAAGCCGTCTTTTCTATAGGTGCAAAAGTTTTTTATTAAAGATATACAGTTTTTTATTAAAGATATACAGCGTAATGAATGATATAGAAATTGAAACTAGACTTAATTGCGTAAAACTAAGTTTAAATTTTTAAACTTGGATTGTCTAACTGTATCGTTGAGGTTCTATTTATGAGCACGCGTTATACATTCAAGTGTATTGTAGCAGGCGATGGGGGTACAGGAAAAACAACATTGATTAACAGATATATTACCAAAACATTCTCAGTTGATACAAAGGTCACAATTGGTGCTGGTTTCTATACAAAGACTCTAGAGATAAATGATTCAATTTTGAAACTTCAAATATGGGACTTCGGAGGCGAAAAACGGTTTCGGTTCATCCTACCCACATACTGCAAAGGCGCACATGGAGTAATTATGGCTTTTGATCTTACGCGGCTTCCAACATTAATAGGTCTCGACGAATGGATAGATATCATTAAGAAAAATGCAGCAACAAATCCAAAGATCATTCTTATCGGAACAAAGAGTGACTTAGGACAAATAGTAGATGAGGAAATAATCAACGAGTTCCTCGCAAGAAATAAAGACGTTTCTTCATTCTATAAAACAAGTTCAAAGACTGGAGAAAACATTGAGGTTGTTTTCGAACAAATGGGACAACTATTGCTTGACAGAGTTTAAGGTAATAAAAATGCCTGAAAACGAAAAAAAGGTCGTTGTCTTTTGCAAGATATGTGATTGCTTTGTTTCCATTATATTTTCAAAAAAAGAATTTCTCGAAAAGGCAAAGTTTGATGGTGGACTTGTTTCAGGCACATTTTTGCATAAATCAAAGAATAAAGAAGATCCCGCGCATGCTCTCTTAGTTTATTTCGATAAGAATTTCAATCATCGTGGTACAGTATGCTCAAAAGTAATTAAGACAAAAAGTACAAAACGTACAAAGGGAGAGGAAATGAAGAGGTAGTCTTCACCGCCCTAAGGTTCCCTATGTTTTCAAAACTTGTTTACTGCAAGCTGAGTTATTTATGTCTTTTTCTATGTGTTGATGAGAAGGTTTTTAATTTTTTAAGTTTATTGAAGCCGCATAAAAGAAATATATTTTACAATCGATAAGGGATTGCTTTTGAAAATACTTTTAATCAACCCACCTGTTTTTCACGCAAAAGAAGTACGTATCAAATCACGTCTTTTTACCACTGAGAAATATATGAATGTGTTTGGAGAGCCGATAGGTCTTATGTATCTTGCAAATTATTTGCAAGCAAATGGGCATGAAGTACAAATTGTTGATGTATCTAATGATAAAATTTGGAACAATTTACCTGATATAATCCGTAAATCAGGTGAAGATTTAATTGGAATTTCCAGTATGACGACTGGCATTATCGAAGCACTAGAAACTGCTCAAATATGTAAAGAAGAGCTTAATGTACCAGTTGTTTTTGGTGGGGCTCATGCCTCTGGGACTCCTGAAACTCTTACTAAACACCCAGCTGTTGATATATCCGTTATAGGAGAAGGAGAACAAACATTTGTAGAGTTACTATCCACAATTGAACAAGGGACTTCACTAAAAGAAGTCGATGGAATTTGTTTTAAACACAATGGATCTATTGTACGAACCGCCCCAAGGCAGTTGATTGGTGATTTAGACAGTATCCCTTGGCCAGCTCGTGATCTTGTTGATATGAAAAACTATTACATGGACATCTCGTCACATCGAGGCATCTGGCCTGCTTATACAGTGTTTGCATCACGCGGCTGTCCTTTTAATTGCTCCTTTTGTACCTCTAATATCTGGGGTAGACGTTGGAGAAAGCGCGACCCAAAAAAGGTAGTAGATGAAATAGAAGCAGTATATGAACAATTTCGTAGACCTGGCATCAAATTTGGAGATTTTGTTTTTAATGTTGATAAGAATTGGGTAAAGCAAATCTGCAATGAGATATTGAGTAGAGGACTTGATATTAAATGGAGCGCTAAAACAAGCATACATGGGGTTACACCTGAACTTCTTGATTTGATGAACCGTTCAGGATGCGTTTTACTGAAATATGGTGGAGAAAGTGCAGATCAAGAGATTTTATCACTTCTAAATAAAAAACAAACTAACGATGAAGTCGAAAACGCAATAAAATGGACAAGAGAGGCGGATATTTCACCTCACTTATATTTTCTTGTAGGTGTTCCACAAGAAACAGAAGAATCAAAAAAACGAACATTTGAATTTGCGAAACGACTTTTTCACAAATATGATGCAAAAATTAAGTTCAGCACTTTGTATGTGTTTCCAGGAACAGAAATTGAAGAAATGGCTGGATTAAAGGGGTATGATTATTATACTCCTTTACCCGAAATTGAATCTACTTCACGTGCTCCTTTATACAGTGTTGTTACAGGAATGTACTCTGAAAACGAAATTAATCGAATACGTGAACGTTACGATAAATATTTCGCAATTCGTTCGGCATGGAGATACGTACGTAGAAATCCTTTTAGTTTACGTAGCTGGAAGTATATATTCCGCAATCTTTAAAAAAAGGTATTCTTTCTTGATCTATATCTCGTATTCTACAAAGGTCTAAAACACTAGGCAAACTTTTGTTTTATCAGCCTACGGAACTTTATCATTATTTTGGCGAAATATCATGGAATCTTCAGCTGGTTTCAAAGAAAGCGTATACACGGTCAGCACATGCACTCTTGCTATTTCATCATTTGTAGTAAATCTTGGCTTTGGATTAACGTTGCCCTATTTCCCATTATTTGCTATTGAGTTGGGCGCGAAAGTCTGGCACGTAGGTTTTCTTGTTACCTCTTTCATTGTGGGGCGTGTTCTATTTAATGACAGGGCCGGAAGGTTTTCAGATAAATACGGGAGGAAACTTATCATCAACCTCGGTGCCCTTGGGTATGCATTAATTTCGATCGTCATGTTCTTCATCACACACTGGTTACACATGCTGGTACTGAATTTCTTCTGGGGAATGGCTTCCGCTTTTGTTTGGTCGCCGAGTGAGGCGTGTTTGGTAGATCAGGTCTCACCTAAGAAAAGAGGAGAAGCACTTAGCATGTTTTTCACACTTACTAACTTCGGATGGGTTGGCGGACCGGCAATAGGGGGTTTAGCGCAACATTATGCTTTCACTACCCTCAATATGTCGATCGCAGACTCGTTTCGCTTCCCATTCTATATAGTCTTTGTACTTTCTTTACTTTCACTTGTCATTGTGCGTCTTTGTGTCCAAGAAACGCGTGGAAAAGGAACTGCATGCGAAATTTCTGGCCCATCCTTGAAGATTGACAATCCCGGTGAAGGAAACTCAAAATTACCTAAATATTTGAAAAGAAACCTCTACGTATTTTTCTTCGCTGCATTTGCAAATGGGTTCAGCTGGGCATTCCTTGAGCCTTTATTGCCCATTTACTTGACCGATAAAATTGGAGCTATTCCTCTTGAGATCGGTATAATCTTTACTACAGCAGGTTTGTGTGGTATATTTGTGAATTATCCCTCTGGACGAATGAGTGACAAATTTGGTAGAAAACCACTTATCAGCGTTGGGATGGTCTGCTCGCGAACAGCGACTTTATTAATACCAGCGTTCTCTCAAACAGCTGCAAATGTAATCGGTGTAATGGGCGTCAGATCTGTCGGTTTTAATGTAAGTCAGCCAGCTCTACGCGCTCTACAAGCAGATCAAGTTCCACATGCTCGACGAGGACAATTATTTGGACGAATTGAAATGTTCTTTGATGTCGGAATGATTATAGGTTCTCTTATCTCCCCCCCTCTCTATTCTGCATTTGGATCTGTCCCGTTGTTTACTTTATTTGGACATGTCATTCTTGGAGAAATTATACCCTTTGCGATTCCAGCTATTATGGGGATAACGGCATTGGTATGCATTTTGGTGTTTATCCTTACAAAAAAAGAAAGTGAGGAATGTTAGGTTATTATTCTTCATTTTTCATTGCTAAGACGCTGATTTTTCTAAAAAACTCTATTAATAATAGAAAAAATCTGTTAAGTTTCCTTCGTTTTTATCCCTCGATTAATAACAACCTCAGCAATATCTGCAGAATAATCGACGATTCTTTCTAAACTTGCAGCGATCGCTGCAAGATTTACCGCCAACTTAGTAGTAGAAGAAGATATTATGGGCTCAATCTTTTCATTGATCATATGCCGAATTTCTTCTTTCTTAAGAATCTGCCCATTCGCTTCTTTTAAGTCTCGAGAAAACAATGATTTAAATGCAGTTGAGTAGATCTCTAGCGTTTCTTGACCTAGTTCATACAGCTGTTCCGTAGGACATTCCAATTCTTCTTGAAGTATTGTATCCCAATTTCTCGCAATCATCACTAAGTGATCACTAATCCGCTCTATAGAGCGAGTTACAGCATAAAAGTCAATAATTTCTTGTTCTCGGATTCCGATCTGCTTAAGTACCATAGGGTTCCTTAAACCACCCTTCAATTGTTTGATCGCAAGAAAGTATAATCTGTCTACAACCTCTTCTTGATTCGTAACTTCCTCCAGAGGTGATTTATTATCAATCATTGATGTCATAATAGTCTTATGCATAGAAGAGGTGAGCAAGAATAAGCGTCGAATCACTTTCCCTATTGAAAGTTCTTCGAATGACGTTAAATCTTGAAGAACAATTTTGTTCTCGTATTCTTCAATAATTTCAACACCTAAAAGGCGATGTACGCGTTTAAGTGTCCTTTTTCTATATTCTGGCGAGATAGGACCTTTAGAATTAATTCGAATTATTTTTGGTCCATTTAAATATTTGGCAATGAGTACACGTTCGTATAGATCAATATCCTTAAAATCATCAACATTAATAGACTCTTCGAAAAAATAGTTGTTGCCTGATGTATTAGGTGATAATAAGAGCGACCCATCAAGCTTGTCTACAATTGAAACCTCATCTCCTGCTTTTAACCCAATTTTCTTCGCCCAATTTTTTGGAAGTGAAACGATATATGTAGAAGTTCCTGTCAGCTGAACTTTCCTTCGTTCCAATAATCACACCCCAGAATGTAATCTTGATATTGCCTAAATAGACTAAATAGATGCCTTAGATCACAAGAATCTTATACAAATATATAGATTTTGGAGATGGTATATATATTATACTATAGGTCTATATTTTCTATATACTATTAATAAAGAATCTTGACTCAATCTAGCTTACAATCTATTGAAAAATCTATGGTATAGATAGAGGCTGAATTTAATAAAAAAGGCCCATTTGAGACTTTTTGCCCATTTCAAATTGATAAAAGATAATTTCACTTTTATGTCGCTTCTATATATTCTATATAGGGGTAAAAAAACTAACAAGGGAAATTTGAAATAGTTTAGCCTTTGATGTGGGGGCAAAACATCAAAAAAATCATACAGAGAGTGAATACTTGAAGCTTAACAAAAAGATAATCGGAGGAGTTGCGATCATCGTTATTTTGATGATCAGTCTCGGCGTTGTCTTTGGCACAGGATACGACAAACCACACCGCACAATTAATATCACGGGCTCAACAACAGTTCTTCCAATCTCACAACGATGCGCAGAAGAATGGACTACGACGAAGAATCCAGATCGAAACTATCCTTATTATGACGAGATTAACGTTGCTGGAGGCGGCTCTGGTGTGGGCAAAAAGGATCTAATTGATGGAAACAATGATATCGCTGATTCTTCTTCACCTATGAAACCTGAAGAGTATGCAGATGCATACGCAAATGGCGTTAACCCTGTAGAACATGTTATTGCCCTTGACGGTCTCTCAATAGCGGTACATCCGACAAATGGACTCACTGATATTAGCATGGCTGAAATAAAAGCTATCTATGACGGAACAATTACCGACTGGAGCGAACTTGGACAACCCGCTGGCACTATCGTGGTATATAACCGTGAGAGTTCGTCTGGATCCTTCGAAACATTCGAAAAGAAAGTAATGGATGAAGAACCCATTCGTGCTGACGCCATTGAAAAGACTTCGAACGGCGCTATGAAGCAAGCAGTATCTGGCGATCCACTTGGTATCGCTTATATTGGTATTGGCTACGTAGATGGAACAGTAAAGGCATTAACAGTTGACGGTATCGTCGCCTCAGAAGACACTGTTCGCGCTGGAAAATATCCTATTGCGCGTGAATTATACATGTACACAGACGGCACCTTAGCGGAACAAGAAAACACCTTAGTAACAGACTTTATTAATTTCGTCTTATCCACGCAAGGGCAAGAACTTGTAGTAGAGGTCGGATTTATCTCTGTTCATGCACTCTAGCAACTGAACCACGACAACTCCGAATAAATAGAACTCTATCAATCCCCTTCTTTTTTTGTTTTTTTGTTTAATTTGGCAATAACGGATTTTTATCTCATTTTCATTACGCTAGTCTTCTAACATGAGTGCTCCTAATAATAAACTATATAGTTTATATAGTTATATAGAGCCGTGTATAGGGCAATATAGTGAAATATATAGGGATATAGAGCGCTATAGTTTATGGACATCGGATCCAGCGCCTTCATAGAAAACTTTATAACCTAAGACCTATCTAGAGCAACTTAGAAGGTAACAGATTTAATATGGAATCAGATGATGATGTCCGATAGTGCAAGTTATAAATCAAAATCTAAAAATTTATTCTCAAAAATCATTGATCCACAGTATCTTTGGAAAACAATCAAAACTTTTGGAATAAAGGAATTTCTCCTGATTTGTGCATCAATTTCTGTCTTTGCAGTCCTTTTTATCTTTGTTTTTCTTTTCATAGAGGGTATTCAAGTATTCTTTGAAGTTAGCCCAATTGAATTCTTCTTTGGAACGACTTGGCGGCCAGCAGCTATTCCCAAATACAGAGCGTGGGGTATCGCTCCAATGATTATCGGCTCTCTAATGGTCTCTTTCGGTGCATTAGCCGTAGCCATTGTTTTCGGTATAATGGCGGCAATCTATATAGCTGAAGTTGCCCCTCCACAAATAAGAGATTTCGTAAAGCCGATAATAGAAATCCTTGCAGGAATTCCATCAGTTGTGTACGGATTTTTTGGTCTCGTAATTTTAGTTCCTTGGATTAGGGAAACATTCAATGTTGTTGTTGGTGAAACTGCATTCACTGGTTCGCTCATTTTATCGGTGATGATACTACCAACGATTGTAAGTGTTTCTGAAGATGCAATCTCAGCAGTTCCAAGACACCTTAAAGAGGGTTCTCTTGCATTAGGAGCAAATGAATTTCAAACACTTAAAGCGGTTGTTCTTCCTGCAGCATTATCTGGGATTCTAGCAGCGATAGTTTTGGCTTTTGGAAGAGCGATTGGCGAAACAATGGCTGTCTTAATGGTTACAGGTGGTTCTCCAATAATTCCATCTCCATTTTGGAATTACTTAAGCCCGGTGAGAGTAATGACGGCATCTATTGCGGCAGAAATGGGAGAAGCAGTCCAAGGTGGCACACATTATCATGCACTTTTTGCTATTGGAATTGTTTTATTTGCCATCACATTTGTTCTTAATAATGTTTCCCGGAGAGTTGTTCGAAAACGAATAAAGATGCTTAAAAGACTTTAGGAGGCTTAAACACAACAATGCCACCACTTTCAGCAAACAAATACGTGCAAAAAATATTTTTCACCCTCACTGGAATCGCAGTCGTAATTATTATGGGTGTATTATTCTTCCTACTGGGTTTAATATTCATTAGAGGTGCACCAGTTATCAATTTGGAATTTCTAACACAAGCGCCTAGAAAAGGCATGACTGAAGGCGGAATCATGCCCGCTATTATTGGTACGCTGTTATTAGTAGCATTCGCAGTAGCATTCGCATTACCTGTAGGGCTATTTGGTGCTATCTATTTAGTGGAATATGCAAAGGAAGGACGAATTACAAGAATAATAAATGAAGCCATTGAAAACCTAAATGCAGTTCCATCCATTGTTTTCGGTCTTTTTGGATTAGCATTCTTTGTAACTTTCTTAGGATTTGGAAGGAGCATTCTTTCTGCTTCATTGACGCTTGCAATGATGATTTTACCCACAGTTATGGTGACTTCAGTAGAAGCTCTGAAGGCTATCCCTCAGAGTTTCAGGGAAGGAAGTTTGGCGCTGGGTGCGTCTAAATGGCGTACAATTCAAGATGTCGTCCTTCCAGAGGCATTTGCAGGGGTCTTAACAGGAGTGATACTTGCTATCGGACGTGTCGCCGGAGAAACTGCACCTATCCTGTTTACCGGCGTCGTATATTACAAATACGCTTTACCCTCCTCACCGTTCGATCAAACTATGGCTTTAACATATCATTTATTTGTATTGGCAACTGAAAGCCCCGATATCGCAAAAACACGGCCAATACAATATGGAACTGCCTTAGTTTTAGTGGGGCTTGTTTTACTAGTAGATGCAACTGCCATCTATATTCGACGAAATATATTGAGCAAAAGAAGGTGGTAAGAAATGGACGCTGTAGATTTCGAAACTAAAAGTGATGTCCTTGATTTAGTTCAATTACCTGAGAGTAGTATAGACGAAGAAGAAATTGTACTAGAAACGAAGAATCTATCATTATGGTATGGGGATCTCAAGGTTTTACATAATATCTCACTCAAGGTTGTAAAAAATGCTGTGACTGCACTTATTGGACCCTCAGGGTCTGGAAAGTCCACTTTAATTCGCTGTTTCAATCGTATGAACGATCTAATTAATGGTGTACACATTGAGGGAACAGTTCTACTAGATGGTAATGATATTACTGAGCCAGATGTAGATGTTATACAGTTAAGACGACAAGTTGGAATGATGTTTCAAAAGCCGAATCCGTTTCCAAAGTCGATCTATGATAACATCACCTATGGTCCAAAAGTTCATGGATTTAATGGAACTTTATACGATGAAATAGTGGAAAAAAATCTCAGACGCGCAGCGTTATGGGATGAAGTGCATGAGAGGCTAGAAGATAATGCTCTTGACTTATCAATTGGTCAACAACAGAGATTATGCTTAGCAAGAACGTTAGCCGTTAATCCTGAAATCATTCTCATGGATGAACCATGTTCTGCTCTTGATCCCATTTCAACAGCAAAAATCGAAGATTTAATCCAGGAACTGAAGGAAAACTATACAGTTATTATCGTAACTCACAATATGCAACAGGCAGCACGTGTAGCGGATTATACCGCCTTTATGTGCTTAGGGGAACTTGTTGAGTTTGGAGCTACTCTTCAAGTATTCGAAGCACCGAAATGCAAACAAACAGAGGATTATGTTTGTGGACGTTTCGGCTAATACGTTCACTCATTCTAGCACATTATCTCTTTACTTTTTTTTTGAATATGCTTTAGTTTTAGTATTTCACATGTAATTCTGTGTTAATTCATCAATTCGTGACATCTCGTCTTTTGAAAGTTTAATGTGCATTGCACCAATATTCTGTTCCATTTGACTTGTCTTTGATGCACCTGGTATAGTTACAACTACATCGCCATGAAAATTGATAAGCCAATTTAGAGATACTTGTGCGGGAGAAGCGTTATGGGCTTGAGCAATCTCTTCTAGAGCGTCAATCAGTGGTTGGGTACGCTCTAGTTTCTTTTTTGGGCGAAGCCCAAAGCTCATCATTTTTCGCAATCTCCCGAGTTTTTTAATCAGAGACGGGTCCTCGTGGAACCTTCCAGTAAGCAATCCTTGCTCAAGAGGAGAGTACGCAATTATTGTTATACCTAGCTCTCTAGCAGTATCTAAGATATCATTCGTCTCAATTTTACGATCAAGTAAGCTATATTTCACTTGATTGGAAACTAGCTGTAACTCGTGTTTTTCTTCAAGTATTTCGAACCCTCTTCTCATTTTACCTGCTGACCAATTACTAACTCCTATTGAACGAATTTTGCCATCTTTAACCAAATCAGCCATTGCATCCATCATTCCTTTAGTCGATGCTAATGCAATAGATGCATGAATCTGATGCAAATCAATTCCAAATCCGTCCAAATAATGTAGTCGTTTATCAATTGTTTTCCGAATTGAGTTCGCTCTTCTTGGAAATGGAAACCACTTAGTAGCAATGACAACGTCACCGTTTTTCATGCCTGCCGCGTGAAGAGCATTTGCAAGATTTCGCTCTGACTTTCCAGCACCATAAGCCTCTGCCGTATCAAACCAGTTAATACCTCCATCAAGAGCAACTTTTACGATTTCGTTTATGATTTCGGGAGATAAAGAAGGCCAATATCGTCCACCAAATCCTCCTGATCCCCCTGAAAATTGCCAGCAACCTAGACCGATTTTAGTGATTTCAATTTCTGATTTTCCGAGATTTACTTTGTTGATTTGATTCATTTTAGTCACAACCATACTAATGAAGAATAATTTTGTCTTTATCTTTGAGATATTCTGGAACTATTGAGATAACATTTTTCACAGAAAAAATCACGTCGTCACCAAATCCCTTTGAATAAAGATTTCTTGCATGTGAGGAGTTTATGGCAGCAAAATGCTCCAAACCTTCAACGAATTTCATATCTTCCTTAAGGAAATCATCAAGAATACATCCTTCATTCTCTAGAATTTTGGCAATTAGTGAGGCTGCTGCTAAATCTTCTCTAGCTTTAAGTTCCGATGGACCACCTGAAAGAACCATAACTATATTACGTTTCATCCTTTTTGCTTCCTTTAAAGATGTATAAGCAACTGCATTCGCATTTACTATAGCTCCTATAAAAATTCGAGCTGCTGCCTTGGCTTTTGATAGTCCCTTTGGAAAATTTGTGGACGAGAAAATTATGATTTTTCCTACAATTCTATTTCTTGCTGATTCTAGATCATTCCTGTATGGAGAATTGCCGAGGTCAAAATCCTCGATCCGTTCCATGTTCCTTTCTCCAACAAGAAGAGCATCTGGAAATTTTGTTTCTTTTACATTTCTTGCTTCTTCAGGAGTGATCCGTACGTGAATTTCTTTTGCACCATTTTTTAGAAGGACAATACAGTTAGTTGTAGCCCTCAATACATCAATAACTATAGCAACATTATTTTTGATTTGTTCAGGATCGACTGGTTTTATCTGATCGCTTTCTCGCCTCCATACAAGAAATACTCGCGGATTTTCAGAGATCGACATTGTTGTACATCCTTAAGCATAGGATCTTGTTAGTCTGGCTCAGAGTTTTAGAATAGTCCCTGTATTAAATAATTTAAATCCTTCCAAATTGTCAGAAAAGATTTTTTGTGCAAGAAAGCCCGTGCAGTGGCATGGTGCGAGTACTGTTGGATTCAAGGCGTTTAGAATCTCTAAAACCGCTTTTATAGTTTCTGGGTCACTTTCTACTAAATGAAAGCCTCCGATAACTCCAATGATTTCTTCACGATTTGTAAGTTTTTGTGAATGGAAGATTGTATTTACGATTCCTGAGTGTGCACAACCAGCTATTATGACAAGTCCTTCCTTCATATTAACTATCAGAGCTTGATCGTCAAGTAATTCATCTTTCACAAGCATATCGTTTTTCTTGGTTAAAAGTTTGTTTGATAATGATGAAATTGAGGTTCGATTAATTTCCCCAGTTGTGCATGCTGACGGCGCAATTTTTACTGGAGTCTCAGATAATGTTAGGATTCCTGTGTGCTGAAGATCATCTTTGGAAAATGGAACCCCGATATATCTTAAACGTGCATGCTTTGAGTATTTCTTATCAAACATATTAGGATGTCCAATAATAGGAATTTTTTTTGGTATCTTTCGCAGGATATCTAAGAGTGCCCCAGTATGGTCATAATGGCCGTGGGAGATTACTATGGCATCAATTTCTGTTAAATCAATTTTAAGCCGTTGAACATTATTAAAAAATGCGAAAGTAGATTGACCTGCGTCCATTAGAATCTTTGTCGTGTTATCCTCCAAGATAATCTCGATTAACATGGAAAGCCCATGCTCTGCATAAAACCCCGGTTTATTTGAAGTATTTTCGACAATAGCTGTTATTGTGACCTCATCAGCAGGTTCTAGTTCCATAAAAATTTCCTCCTGAACCTAGTAAGATAACTTTGTCTTATGGTGAAATAACGAGTTTATAAAAATGAGGCTTGTCAACAATTGCGTGAAAGTACTGTTTCACGTAATGACAGTCTATCTAAAAATGAATCATAAAAAACTTCTTCGAATAATATAAAAAAAGGGGTAGGTTAAGGGAAAATTACTCCAACTAATCCTGCAATCGCTAGACCAAAACCAACGGCTACCCCTGCAAATATTAAGCCAAAGATTATGAATGCAAAGATATTTGCTAATATGGAAACTCCTGTAGTTGTATCAGCAACCTCTCTGAATGATAGTACATTGCTAATAAATAATAGAAGACCAATGATTAGACCGCCTCCTACAGCGATTACAGCAACTTCGACGCCACCACCACCGACTGCAGTATATATTAGCGCTATGAAGAGAATAACATACAGGAATGCGTGTGAAAATGCAAATCCAGTAACTCTTAGGACCTGTATACCTTGAATGCCTTTGGATCCTACAAACTTACCCATTAGAAAAAGTACGAAAACCCAGATTATAAATGGGACAAATACGAAGAAAATGGACGCCACAATGAATATAAGAATTCCCGTAGCAATTTCGATTGGGGTACCTCCAATTGTCCAGGGACCGTAAATAAACCAGAGTGGAAGTAAAGCAATAGTTCCAATGACTAACAAGACGACCTCGATTAGAAAAGGCATAAGAACTGATTGAGTGGTTGCGGCAGGGTCATCCTTGACTTCGCTATATACACTTTTATCAAGTTTCATTGCACGTAAAATGCGCTCAGACATTTTTCTGATTGTTTCTCCAGTTGTCATTTTCATCCTCCAAAATTTCAAATAAACTTGATGTAGGGTGTTTATTTTCTTTGTAGTATAAAAATATAGTTTGTTGTCGAGGAAAGGATTCTTCAGTTACTGAAATCACGAGACTGATTATTAATAGGGATTACTACATGAAAGATGCTTCCTTTGCCGATACTACTTTCCGCCCAAATTAAACCACCGTGCATTTTAACATATTCTTTTGTGATGGCCAGACCTAGACCTGTACGTTCAAACTTAGATTGAAAATCAGCTGATACTGATAGATCAACAACATGAAACGGTTGAAATATCTTATCAATATCTTTTTCCATGATTCCGATCCCCGTATCCTTCACCATAACATGAATGGTCTCGCCTTCTTTCATTAATCTGATTGTAATTTTGCCTCCGTTAGGCGTGTATTTGACAGCGTTGGAGAGTAAGTTATTGAAGATTGTTCTCATAATTACGATATCCATGTAAATTAAAGGTAACGGCTCAGGAGTAATAAGGTCAAGCATATGTCCATGTTTTCTTGCTAATGGCAAGATATCTTTGATAACTTGGACAACTACACTTTCAAGAGAACCTAATTCAGGTTCTAATTTTTTCGTACCAGCTTCAAGTCGTGAATAATCAAGGAAATTATTAACAAGCACTGTTAGTCTTTCAGCACTATCTGCAATAATTTCTATCCTACTCCTAATTGCCTTATGAAGATCTAAATTTTTGCTTTTCATTTCTAGAAGATCAACATTTACTTTCAAAGCACTTAATGGTGTACGCAGTTCGTGAGCTGCAGTATTAATAAATTTTGATTGTATCTGATCAACTTTTTTCCTCAAAGTAATATCGCGGATTATTGCCATCAAAGCAGCTCTACCCTTATAGTCAATTACACTGACATTTAATTCAACAGGTATCTTTCTCCCATTCTTTGCAAGAATCTCTATTTCATATCTATTTAGTACTCCTTCACCAGACATCCTTCTTTTATACCTATTTAATACTAATTCTCTGTATTCTGGAGCAACAAAATCAATAAATTGTTTCCCAAGAGCTTCATCTCTTGAAAAGCCAGTAAGTTCGATCATCTTTGTATTTACAAATTTTAGTTCTTTATCTTGAACAATACAAATTCCATCGTTTCCTTTTTCCACAAGCGTTGAATATTTTTTCTCCGATTCTTTTAACGCTTCTTCAGTCAACTTGTATTCAGTTATATCTTTAACTACTTCCACAACAGCGATAATTTCACTATTAGAGTCTCTTACAGGAGAACTAGTAGTTAAAATATAGATTGGGCTGCCATCTGGGCGTAGAATCATTCCTTCTGAAATCACCGTTTTCTTTTTTTCAAGAACCATTTTAACTGTACAATTTGGACATGGTGATTCTAGCCCCTTATACGCTCTGTAACATTTCTCTCCAATAACATTTCCATAAATTGCTCTTTCTGGTTGATTTATCCAAATAATGTCCAAATCCCTATTTTGTATCGTAATGAGGTCTCCAATAGCGTTTAAAATTGCCTGTTGGGTAGCTTCCGATTTAATCAAAGCCATCTTTTGTTCTTCAAAGTTCTTTTCTTGAGGTTCAATATATCCTAGCACATGAGGAATCAATTTCTTTGGCGGAATTTCACGATGATTTGAGCTAGACAAAATTATTCAACTTCATTTATTTTGAAAAGTGAATCAGGAGATCTCATTAAAGAAGATTCTCGATACTAATTGATTCTCATTTTCAATCTATTTCATTAAGTCTGTGCAAACTGATACTACTCAATACTTGTTAAAAAATTGTTTGGTTTGAAGAATATTTCAAAATAGCTCATCTGTCTGAAAAATCATTGTTCACAAAAGGAATCAAAGATTTCTGTAATTTCCACTCAATTGAATAATTACTATACGTTTCATTAGAAAGTTAAAAGAATGCATCTTTATATACAAAAAATAAAAACTGAAACACTTAACTTGTGTTAAAGGTGAAAAAAAATGAGTGTTAAAGCAAGTCACATCCTTGTGAAGAAGAAATCTCTCGCAGATCAATTACTTGAACGTATAAACAATGGCGAATCCTTTTCCAAACTAGCTAAAGAATTCTCTGAATGTCCTTCTAAGAAACGCGGTGGATCGCTTGGTGAATTTTCTCGAGGTCAGATGGTTAAGCCTTTTGAAAAAGCTACATTTGCCCTTAAAGTCGGTGAAGTCACTCCAGAACCTGTAAAGACACAATTTGGATACCACATTATTAAGCGAACAGGATAGATCTCTAAATACAAAATACAAATGGAGGACACTTTATGAAAACTCAAAAAGAGCCTGTATGGCCAAATTTTTTATTTCCATCACCCGTTGTTTTGGTAACCTGCTTAGATGAAGAGAAAGGAGGAGCAAATATCATAACACTTGCCTGGGCATCGAATTTTTCATTAAATCCTCCTACAATAGGAATAGGTGTCGGTACAGGAAGATATTCGTATAAACTCATTGAAAAAACAGGCGAGTTTGTTGTAAATATCCCGTCAAAGAAGCATCTACATGAATCCGATTTTTGTGGTGTGACTTCTGGGAAAAAGGTTGACAAGTTTTCTTTGACAAAGTTCAATACCGTGCCTGCAATCAAAGTAAAAACACCACTTATTAAAGAATGCCCTGTAAATATCGAATGTAGGGTTTCTAAAATCATCGACAGTGGAAGTCATGGGATCATTATCGGAGAAATTCTATTGATGCATGTCGATGAAGAAATACAAACATCACAAGAGACTATTGATTACTCAAAAGCAGATCCGATATTATATCTCAATGGAGATTATTGGAGTGTTGGAGAAGAAATAGGAAAACACGGTCTTTCTAAAGGAAAACCCCGCGAATAAAATGAAATGTGTTGCAGAGGCGATTTAAATGAAAGGCTGGAATGGGAAAATTCTCAGAGTGAATTTATCAAATAAAACACATCTCGTAGAGACATTTAACGAAAATTTTGCCAAGAAATGGCTCGGTGGAAGAGGATTTGCACTAAAAATATTGTGGGATGAATTAAAGCCAGGAATAGATCCATTAGGTCCCGAAAACAAACTTATTATTGCATTAGGACCGATTTCTGGAATTAGTGCACCAAACACTGGCAAGGTTGTTGTTGCGGCTAAATCTCCTTTAACAGGAGGATACGGAGATGGTAATATTGGCTCACATATCGCAATCCAATTGAGAAAAGCTGGATATGATGCTTTAGTTGTTGAAGGCATTTCTAATGAACCTGTGTGTCTTTCTATTGAAGATGATAAAGTGGATTTTCTTTCAGTAAAGGAATGGTGGGGAAATGGTACATATGAAACAATAGAACTTATTGAGGAAAAATTTGGAAAACATGCGGCGCATCTTGTAATAGGACAAGCTGGAGAAAATCTTGTTAGATATGCCGTAATTAGATCAATGGAAGGGAGAGCAGGTGGACGACCTGGTATTGGCGCCGTTATGGGCTCAAAGAAATTGAAAGCAATAGTTGTCAAAGGAACAAAGAATTTATATGATATAGTCGCAGATCAAGAAAAAATGAAACAATTGGGTTCTCAAGGAATGAAGAAAGTTAGGGAACTTGATGATCAGACTAATTGGACAAAACAATCAACCAACGCAATTTTATCCTGGTGTAACGATTTTGATGCACTTCCAGTTAGGAATTTCAGGAAAACGTCACATCCATTATCACACAAAATCGATGGTGAAGCATTACAAAAAGCACGTATTGCAACATATGGATGTCCTCATTGTGTTATGAGGTGCGGTATTGCCATTAATGATGATGAAGGACATATCAGTGAACTCGATTATGAGAACATTGGTATGCTGGGTGCAAATTTAGAAATATTTGACCTTCCAGCTGTTGGGACTCTTAATTATCTCTGTGACGATTATGGACTAGATACGATAAGTACAGGGAGTGTTTTAGGTTTCTATGCAGATGCTATAGAACAGGGACTCTATAATGGCAATTTTAAATTTGGAGATGCAGAGGCTGCTAAAGAACTCATCAAAATGATTGCTTATAGAAAAGATGTTGGTGACTTCTTAGCCGAAGGAACTAAACGTATGAGTGAAGAAATCGGTAATAATTCACATGAATTTGCGATGCAAGTGAAAGGACTTGAAGTTTCTGCTTATAATTGTAAATTCTGTCCTGGTATGGCATTAGCCTTTGGTACTTCAGGCATTGGAGCTCATCACAAAGAAGCTTGGGTAATTATGTTTGAATTAACTGAAATGAAACGTGAATCATATGACGCGAAGAAAGCTGAGAAGGTTATTGAACTTCAAAGAATTCGCGGAGGATTGTTCGAAGGACTAATTAGTTGTAGATTTCCTTGGATAGAAGAAGGATTTGAGTTAGAAAACTATCTAAATTATTTTGAAGCAACTACTGGCATTAGCTTCTCATTCGATGATTTTTGGGAGATTGCTGATAGATATTATGCCTTAATGCGGGCATTTTTAGTTAGAGAATTTGCAGAAGAATGGAATCGCAGAATGGATCATCCACCTGCAATGTGGTTTAAGGACCCAATCCCGAACGGTGAACTTGCTGGAAAGATCCTGGACTTGCAGAAATATGATGAACTTCTATCAGCTTACTATGAATTGAGAGGATGGGACGAGAGAGGAATACCTAAGAAAACTACTTTTGAAAAACTCAAAATTATTGATGTCTCAAAGGAATTATCGAACTTCATCAATCTATCATCCTAATTTTTTAAAGAAATTTGCATGAAGAAAAATAACTTTTCTTTTTTTTTAAGCTGCAAAAACAAGGATAAGAAGAAGGTAGCGGTTATCCGAAAAAGAGTAGAAGGGATCTTGATGACCGCTACCATATCTTATTTCTTATCGCGCGCACTACATGGGGGGCAAGAAAATTGATAGCACTATTCAAATGCTATTCAAGTGCAATTAATTTACTATTCGCATGAATAGTATAAAAAGATTTCTGTTTTTGTGTTATGCTCGTCATTTTTTTGCGAACATCACAATTTTTTAGAACTTTGGAACCTTAATTATGTATTTTTTTTGCGAACATCGTAATAAAGTTTTATAATCAGATTTCAAAAAAAATTTGTCATTATAATCTAAGAAAAAGAAATGACAGGAAAGTTCGAAAGAGCGAGAAAGTCTTCAGAAAATTAAATGTCTGTAGGTTGAATGTAGCAATCAATTGCATTCAGACGAAGAAGCTGTCTTAGAGTGAGTGCTAAGTCCTCTTCATTTAGTGCATCAACACGCGAATTTAATTCGGCAAAATTGACTAAATCTGTACGTAACACAGATATAGCTTCGTCAACACCTTCTTCAGTGATTGTATCATAGCTATTGATAAAAATCTGAACAGAAGCTGATTTTTTCTTTTTCTCATAAATTACTGCGCCTTCTTTGCCTACATGCCAGTAGAATTTTTCTTTCTCATCTAGAAGATATTTAACATCTCCAATATCTTCAACTTGTTGAAAGATTAGATCTTGGAAGTTCTTTAAAACTATGTCGCCGACTTCTGCAATTACAGCTTCCTCAAGAACATCCTTTTTGAACTCTTCAGCTAAACGGGCTTCTAGTTCAAATACTGTTTCTGTAAGGATAGTTCCAAACCTCTTGCTCTCTAATCCAACTAAAAGTACGCCGATAACGTGTGCTCCGTATCGAAAAACTAGGAAACTGTCTCCATAATTCATAGTCATCTCGTTTAAACCAGTTTCTACATCTGAAGGAAAAGTTGTTTCAACGACTTTAGAAACAGTCTCTACAAACCCACTGATTGTATCAGCATCTATAGATCCATTTTTTATCAATTCTTTCCAAACTAAAACCCGTTTTGTCCTTGAATGAAGAAAGAAGAATGATTGTAGCATATAATCCCTCATTGGTACATTGTTTAATATAATGCAATATATGGGATATTTAACTGTAAAAAGATTTCGTCTTTAGCAGAATTTTTAAATTGTTTTTGAAAAACGGTTTCCATCTATGAAGAGCACAAGATTTAACCGTCATTTTAAATAACTAATTCACTAGTTTAAAAAAACTCAAACTCATGAAGGTAAAACATAAAACAACTAAATAGTGGTATATATCACGCATTTTTTTAATTTAGTGGGGTATCAACAGCATGGATACAGGAATAGATGCACGAAAATGGATTTACGTGCTATTTGTAGTAGGTTATATTCCTGCTGTTTGGGTTTTATTGCCAGGTATCCCTACAGGCGATGATACGAGTACTCACTTATTCTTTTCTATATTTATGATCAATGAACTAAAAATAGCAGGTCATATGCCCGCATGGTTTCCCTATTGGTATTGTGGTATCATTGCATTCCCGTTTTACGAGCCAGGATTTCCTTTAATTGTTAATGATTTGCATTTATTCTCGGGGATAAATCCTTTCCTATCTTACAAGATGTTTGTATTTTTTTCCTATGGGTTAGTAAATTTTTCATTATATATTCTAGCACGTAGTTTTGAATTAGACGAGAAAACTACAGCTGTAACATTATTGTTCTTTCAACTTACGAATGGTTTCTTTTATCAAGTGATAAGAATTGGTGGGTCAACAACAGCAATTGGGTTATTCTTCTTGTGTACGTATGTAACGTTTTTGAAGAAGATGAAGGATGAAGTCTCACAAGAAAGCTACAAATCTACAATTCTGTCGGGAATTTTTCTTAGTGCAATTTTCCTTACTCATTATACCACTTTTTTTGCAGCAATTCTTTTATTCACGCTATTTCTATTGATCAACAGAAATATTTCGATATTGAAGCATATACTAGGCAGTTTTCTCATTTTCGTTGTTTTTTCGTCACCTATATTCGTTTTATTGATTCCGCAGTTAGGAATTGCGAGATTATCTTATTATCTACCCCCTGCATCACCTCTGTTTCTAGTTCTAAGAAGTTATCCTGCTTTTATTATAGGGGGGTTAGGTCTAATTCGTCACTTCTTGGGTGACAAGAGACTCTTAAAACTTCCCTGGCAAATAATTGTAGGCCTATTTGTGATAATAGCAGGACTTTTGTTATTCGTAAATGAATTATCTATTTTAAACAGATTCGTCACTTACGGAATGGTAGCTACGGTTTTAGGATTACTTATGATTGGCAAAAATGAGATGAATATTCCTCCTAAACTAGTTGAATTTGGAACGCTTTGGCTAATAGCATGTAGCATTATTTTTTTTGGTAGTCATTTACCATTAACTCCATACTGGCCTGAATTGGCGGAGATTTTAATTCAGAGGAATTTATCAAATAGATTCGTTATTTATGGATCACCAATTGCTGCACTATTTGGAGGCGCAACTATTTCTCACAAACTAAATTTCAAATTGTCAAAAAATTGGAGAAAAGAACAGTTTTTACCATTTGTCATAATGGGTCTGGTTATTTCTACATCGATAGCTATTTGGGTACCATCGCTTCCTACTGGAAACGAAGTAATTCCACAGGGCATTATTGACTACTTCAATGAACAAAATGATGAAGGCCGAATCCTTTTAGCAGGATGTGGTAACCACTTTCAATTATTGCCCATTTACACAGGAAAATCGATTTTTCAAGGGCATCGGCCAGAATCCGCCCAATTAGATATTTTTAAAGAGGCGGCAACTGACGTGATGGGAACTTATTCGAAGATTATTGAAAATGCAGAGTTATATGGGATTAAATGGATAATTGTTGGAACCTGGGAATTCTTCTTATTGGTGGATTCATCACAAAAATTCAGCGTCGTTCACGATGAATTTGTACAGAAAGGCGATAAGATAATTGCATATCGAATTTTTAAGACAGATGCAAAGATTTCCTTCTTAGACGTACAGCCCTCAAGTTTACAAGACAGATTTACATATGAGCGATTAAATGTACACGAAATTAAAATTGCAGCACACAATGTGGATACTCCAGTGAAATTACTTGTAAAAGAAGCCTACACCACAGATTGGAGCGCATATGTAGATGGGAGTGAGGAGATTAAACTATCCCAGAATAATGAAACAGGTTTTATTGAATTTGAAATTCAGAAACAGGGCTCATATGAAGTCATATTGGTATTTTCTCTTTCATTGATAACTTCATCTTGATTTAAACAGAAACTCTAGATATGAGAAAAGACTATTTTGGATAATTAAAAAAAGAAAATACTTGCTATTAAACTTCTTTTTCGGCCTCTCTTAGTACAATTAACGTTTGTTCTTCCTCAGGGGCTACAAGAATGTTCCCCTCTTGCGTATCTAAAATCAGGAAGTTGTAGCTTTCCTCGCCGAGAGCCTGAACAACTTGTGACGTTTTTTTAACTAATGATGTAATTAATGCCGCAACCTTCTCTGTTTTCTCCATATCTATCGTTGAGCTGATAGGTAGTCCCTCAGAGCTTGTTACTATGACACCTTTCACGCCTTTGAATGACGCTAATTTCTTTTTAGTGCTCTCAAAATCATCCTGAGATATCATCAAAAGTCACATCCCATAAGACTAAAAATGTGAAATACCTTCTGGCTAAATAATGATTCGGTCACTTAAAAATTTTCGTAATACTCTTATCTGTTAATCTTAACAAATATGATTATAAGCGATCATATTTCTCACAAAAAGGTAGAGCAAAATTGAAACTAATTATTTTTGATGTTGAAGGTGTAGTATTTGATGATTACTACGTACTTCATGTTGCCAAGAATTTAGGGCCTCTTGTATTCTTCAAATTCCTACTATATGCAGCTATCTATAAGCTTCGGATTATTGAGGTCGAAGACGCATTCAAAAAAATCTATAGAAGTTTTAGAGGTGCTCCTAAATCGGTTTTCATTCATAGTTATAGCATGTTAAAAAAAATGGATGGATGGAAACAGACTGCAGAAGCCTTAATTCGAAATGGTAACCTTATTGCCTTTGTTTCAATTGGGTTTCCAACCTTTCTTCTCCGAAAATTAGCAAAAGAGATACATACAGAGACGAATCTTGTTTTTGGCGTAGATTTGGAATTTGTCGATGGGCATTTTTCAGGAAACATCTCGGGTGAAGTGACAAATTGTGGTGGTAAAGCTTTTATTGTTGAAAGTATGTTAACTCAACTTAATTTGACTAAGCAAAATGTTGTTACTGTTTCAAATGACAGAAATAACATCTGTATGTTTCAATATGCGAATCTTAACATAGGTTTTAAGCCAGATCTGAAGTTAAGACGCATCGCAGATGCATTAGTCGGTGAAAAAGACATTGAACTGATCTTGCCCTATATCATAAAAGGCTATGAGTTAAAAGAACGTGAGACCCCGATTAAACTTGTAAGAGAAGTTAAGAGACAATTAGTACATATGTCTGGCTTTTTTGCAGTTTTTTTGTGGATAGTTTCTCCGCTGTTGTCGTTTGCGATTTTATTTTCTTTGATATTTTCATACATATTCTCAGAATCTCTTCGAATGGATGGATTATACATCTTTCCAGTTGAACGAATAGTCCGGACGCTAGGCAGGAGAGAAGAACTTCATTTGTTTGTTGTGAATCCACTTTATTTAGCAATTGGAATTCTGCTTCCACTACTTCTTTTTGTTCCTCCAATTTCATTTGTTGCAGTTACTGTTTTAGCGTTTGGTGACAGTATTTCAACTATCGTTGGAATTAAACTTGGACGGCATCATATCCCTTATAATAAAACTAAAAGCCTTGAAGGAAGTATTTCAGGGTTCATTGTTGCTTCTATTATGTCGTCCCTCTTTATTTCACCCTTGTTTGCTATAATTGCAGCTTTGAGTGGAATGATAATTGAGTCTTTGCCAATTCCCGTTAATGATAATATTTCCATTCCATTGAGCATAGGGATTATTTTGACTGTCTGGATGTTGGTGTTCTAGTAGAAAAGAATTTTTCATTAAATCAATTAATTCGTCTTATTAAAGTTTAAAATTCTTCACCCGATAGAATTCTTTCCTTATGAAAGGAAATGAATTTTTTAAGCCATTCTTGGCTTTCTTGTGTATGTTGGATAAATTCTATCAGACTTGTAAGACGTTTAACTGTTTCTTGATTCACATTATGCTCTATTTCGCACGCATCTCTCTCTGCAACTTCATCATTAATTCCTAACAATTGTAAAAATGCTTTTAGAATATCATGACGTCTTCTAACAATTTCCGCGATTTTGGTTCCCTTTTCAGTCAATTTAATGGGGCTATACCTTTCCTGAGTAACAAAACCTCTTTTTTTCAACTTTTGAACCATTTCTGTGACGCTGGCAGGGCTTATACCTAATTTTCCTGCGATATCGGAAACACGTGCTTTCCCCTTTTCACTTATGAGTTCCAAAATTACCTCAAGATATTCTTCTTCAACTTTTTTCCGTCCCGTCATTTTTCTCAAATCCATTTTTAGTTTTTGACTCAGGACTTTTCTAAAAGATCTTCAAAAACCTTAATGGTATTAACATCGACATCGATTACAGTAGGACGTTGAGAGGATATTGCTTCTTTTAGAGCTGCTTTAAAACTACCAACATCAGTAGGATCAACTTTGATACCGTCTGCTCCGAAACCTTCTGCAATTTTGGCGTAATCGGTCCTCGTTAGATTGACTGCACGAATTTTTTTATCATACTCAAGTTGTTGAAATTTAATTAAACCGTAAGCTGAGTCATTGAAAACTATCGTGGTCATTGGTAACTCATAACGAACCAATGTTTCTAGATCACACATCACCATGGAAAACGCTCCGTCTCCGGTAAGTGAAATCACTGTTTTTTCGTTATTCTTGTCGGCAAATTTTGCACCAACTGCAGCTGGAAATGAAAATCCCATCGGATAGAAACCACCTGGAAACAGCCATGCTCCAGGTTTTGAGCTTTTTATTTTTAAATGTCTCACTGCAAGGAATGCATGTATACCAACATCCAAAGACACAACCGAATTTCTATCTAAAACATCATTTACTGTCTCGATGAGATCTAATCCTATATTTTGAATTCTGAGACGATTGAGAGTCTTGCTCCAGTTCTTTTTAAGTTCTACAAACTTAGCGTGTTTTTCTGTTTGTTGTCTTGAGGGAATCGATTTTATTATTTTTTGAAGTGTTAATCTGAGGTTACTGCTAACAATTTCGTAAGAAGAATCATATTGGGACTTGATTTTAAGAGGGTGAGTGCTAATAAAGAAAACATCCCTCGAAGGAAGAGGGAAACGCGGTGCCAGTTCAAAATCATTTGCTCCTACCACTATCACTAAATCGGATTGTTCTAACACCCAATTAGCATGAGGTGATGTTAATGTGGTTTTCCATACTTTTGCAACTATCCCACCAAAAAGTAAATCATCTGGATGAAGAATGCCCATTGCATTTCGTGTACATAAAACTGGCATTTGTAAGCGCTCAGAAAGTTGAGAAATCTCTTGAGAACAGCCTTGCAATTTAGCCTCCCATGCACAAATCAAAACAGGAAATTCCGATTTGTTGAGTAGTTTTACTAATTCTGATGTATCAGCATTTTCAGTTTCATCTTTTTGTTTCTCCTCAGATGGATGGACATTTTCAATTTCTTTTCTTTGGAGGTCCATCGGAAAATCAATATGCACTGGACCTGGTGGACTGCTTGCTGCCAAAGTAAATGCATCGTCAAAATAGGGTTGAATTTGGTTACCGTCAGTAATTCTAACGCTTTTCTTTGTGATGGTTTCAAAAATCCGCGGGTGATCCAAAAACTGAGGATACGGTTTACCAAAATAAGACAACGGCATCTGCCCCGTTATTGCTACTAATGGGTGATGACATTGAAAGGCATTGGCTACACTAATTACAAGGTTCGCTGCACCCGGACCTCCCCTAACGAATGTAACTCCCGGTCTCTGTTTCGCAAGTCCGTATCCTGCTGCCATAAAACCAGCACATTCTTCATGGCGAGTTGAAACAAACTCTACATCTTCTAAATCTTCAATAACTTCCATGACGTCTCCGCCTGGAATCCCAAAGAAATAATCAATATCATGTTTAACTAAGCTCTCCTCAAATATTTTTGAACCACGTTTCATTTTACCTCACCTTATCACATGATCATTCCTAATATCGTCAATAAATAAATGGAACGCCGAGATCCTCAAGTTCTTTACGTGTTTTGCTGTAAAGCTCAAAATATTCAGACGAAGGTTTACATTTTCGTATATCATAACATTCTCTAAAACTTTTTCCTAAAGGAGCATTTTCGATGTTTTCTTCATAGGTCTTAAGAAGAGTCAGAGCAATATCATTTGCATTTTCTCTAGAGAACATCTCTTTTGCAGCACCACATCCTACTTCTGAAGCCATCCTTGCCTCCATTGGTGTTGCGTAGTTTTTGTGTAAATTCTTAGCCACGGCAATTTCCCAAAGATTGGCGCCAGAAACAACTGAAACAAGACCATGGGTTGCAGCCTCTCTTAATACCATTGGGGTACAAGGCCCAGCAGCTGTAAATCCATTTGATAAAGAGACTAAATTGCTGTTACGACATAACGCTTGATAAGTTGTTGAAATCACCCATAGAAGTTCACGCATGGTATTGGATATGTATTTTAAGTGAATAGGGAAATAATTCATAAAATGAGCTTGGTTCACAACTAATCCTTGTAGATGATACGCAATACCAACAATGGCTGTTCCCTCTGGTCCTCCTGAATATCCTCCTAGAAGTGGACCTGTAAGAGCCCCTACAAAGCAACCGTAAGTATGAAAATGTACCATTTTGTTCAATAATGAGTTATTCACTTTCAATTCAGTCACACTGGCAACGAAGCGACCATCAGTCAATCTCTCTCCCCATTCGGAATTACTAGCTGCAATTTGAGCAGCGTCAGATTCTGCAGTTCCTACGCTTTTGAGGAAAATACCTGGTCTTCCAACTCTTCGTGCTGCTTCTCGAAACATCATAGCATGGGCAACAGAACCCTTTAATTCAGAAGGAAAACCAGAGCGGATGGGCATTCCTTCAACCTCATCAAGAATGGGGGCACAAACGCCATCAGCTAAAGGTTCCTGTAAGTATGCCATAGACATTGGAACAAAAAGATCCTCATCACACGTGATGTCAGGCGAGAAAAGACAGAAAGGTTTTCGAGGATCCTCGATTTGTCTACTCGAAATTTCTTTAGAGTCCCGTCCAAAACCCAGTGTAAACTTTCCAGGGAAATTTCCCAATGCTTCTTTCATCTCAGCCTCTGTAAAAAGAATTCTGCGATGGGTATCAGTGCAAAGCGTCCCAACTTCAAGATAAAGATCCATGGCAGCCTTCCATAGATTATCAGCTAGATCATTATCACTTGGAACTGGTGACATTGGATCAAAAGAGATATCATATTCTTTTATTACTCTTCTTAGTTCAGGAACAAGTAGTTTGAGATCAAAATCCTTTTCTAAACAGATAGGACCGTTTACTGCTCGTTCTAGCACTTCATTAATACGCCACGGAGGAGTACCCATTTTATTCACCTTTCTAAGGAATTAAATATTTATCAACAACATTATCCTTTAACTCTACTCCTAATCCTGGATCTGTGGGGATTGTTACCATACCTTGTCCATCGAATTCTAGAGGTTTTTTTAGCAGAGATTTATATAAAGCATAATCGGTTACATCGAACTCTAACCATTCGCAATTGGGTGTGCATGCCATCACTTGTAGTGTTGCTGCTAGTCCAACGCCTGTAGTATAGTTGTGGGGAGTGCATATCACGTCAAATGCTTCTGCTAAGGCGCATATCTTTTTAGTCTCGGTTATACCTCCACACCTCATTATATCTGGCATAGCGAAGTCCACAGCATTTTTAAGAAAGAGTTCCTTAAATCCCCATTTTGTATACTCGTTCTCACCTGTCGCAATGGGAATGTCAAGTTTATTCTTTAAATACGCTAATCCATCTATATCGTACGGCGATAAAGGCTCTTCATACCAGTAAATATCGTATTTTTCAAGCATTTTCCCTACCTTGAATGCTTCCACTCGATCATAGCCACAATTCATGTCTATCATTAAGTCAACATCCCCTATTGCGTCCTTTATCGCTTTGACTCTTTCCTCATCTTCCTTTAGCCCACGTCCTAGATGGGTCTTCACCGCAGAATACCCTTGTAATGCAAACTGTCGAGCTGATTCAGCCATAATCTCAGGGGTATCCCAGAACAAATCACTTGCATAAGCCTTCACCTTTCCATTTCCTTTAGCATCACCGCCAAGAAGCTTGTAGATTGGCGCATTATAAAATTTTCCAGCGATATCCCAAAGTGCCATGTCAACGCCACTAGCTGCTGATACCCCTTGACCTTTTTGATCCCAGTAAACAAAAACCGGGTCCATCAGCATCCTGCGCCATAATCTTTCTATGTCTAGCGGATCTTGACCAATCAATAATGGTTTAAATTTGTCATCAACTATTGTCTTGACAATATATGATTCTGGTCCATATCCTTCTCCAATACCCTGTATTCCTTCGTCTGTGTCGATGATCACCAAAGCTGCTCCTCTAGAGTTGAATTCTCTGTCTTTAGAAACGCCTAGAGGCTTCGGAAGTTGAACACCTAACTTGATTACTTTAACATCCGTAATTTTCATTTAATGCCCCCAAACTGCTTGTGAGTGTATTAATCATTTTTTTCCTCAAAGTAAAACGGTTTTTCACCTTCAAGAAAGTCCTTACGTATTGGTGAAAAGATATCAATGAAAATCCCTTTTTCTGGTCCCAATATCTCTGCTCCATGTTCAACATTAGGTGGAATTCTGTAGAATGTATTTTTCTCTACAATTTTAGTCTCCTTTCCTATAGTAAATTTTGCTTTTCCTTGCAAGACGAACCCTAACTGCTCATGTTCATGTTTATGTAATGGGAATGACGCTGGGGGAGATTCTATCTCCAAACATACAATCATCATTCTCGGATCATTCTCACAATAGAATAACTTTCTTTTAATTCCTGGGGCAATTTCTTTAGCTTCCATTTCGTTCAATTTTTCCCAATAACTCAAATCTCTCACTTCCCCTTTAATTTTCTTCAATGAATTCTAAACAAGCGGCTTTTAAAGCTTAGAATTAGTTTTAAATTTTTCTAAGAAAAGATAGTGGATGTTCTTTTTTTCAGTCACGAAAGATCATTTAATTCATCTAAGAAACTGTCTTAGATGCCCTACGAAGTAAAGGATATCGTTTTCAGTATTGTAGATATGGGGCGATACCCTTATCATTCCTAATCTTAAACTAAATTCTACTGGTTTCTCCAATTTACGTAATGCTTGGGCAATTGCCGAACTGTCCTTATCTGTGGGTTCGAATGTTAAAATCGAACATCTATCTTCAGGTGGCGTTATAATGTCGATATTCTTGATTGAATTCAATTGCTCAGCCAAAATATCGACTAATTTCTTATTATGATCATAGATATTTTTTATCCCGATGTTTCTAAGATATTTAATTGATTCTGCGAGCCCTAACTTTACGCTATAAGCACTAGAACTGTATTCAAACTTCCTTGCTGTAGACGCATAGCTCAAATCGAGAGCGTCAAAATCCCACATGTTTTCTCTAGATCGCCAACCTACGAGTGCAGGGTCCAATTCATCGCATAGATCCTTAGAAACATAAGCTATTGCTGTTCCAAAAGGAGCTAGCAGCCATTTGTAGCTACCAGCAATATAAATATCGACGTTTAGTTCTTTGACGTTTATTGGTAGATATCCAGCAGCTTGAATGCCATCAACTATTAGTAAGCCACCGATTTCATGGACCTGCTTTGCAATTTTCTTTATATCATCATCATCGAATTTCTGACCAGTAAGATATTCTACGTGGCTTAGAACCACAACTTTTGTGTTTTCATCGATTTCATTCAATATTACGTTTATTGGAATACGCCAGTTTTCAGCAGTGATAAGCTTCACATTAATGTTTTCCTTTCGTGCAATTCTTAGCCAAGGATAGGTAACACTTGGAAATTCTACGCCAGTTGAAATAACCTTACCGTCGTCCTTTAAGTCTAAACTCCATGCGAAAGAATTCAATGCTTCTGTAGTGCTATTAAAAATAGCAATATCCGTTGAATCACAGCTAAAAAGTTTGCTCCCTTCTTCCCTAAGACCATCATAAATTAAGGTTTCCTTTTCCTCATCTAAAGCTAAAGTCCCACCTTTTGCTATCTCGGTTTCAATTTCTGTCGATCTTTCGATGACAGGATTTGGAACGAGTCCAATACTTGCCGCATTTAAATAATCGACTCTCTTTGTAGTTGGAAAATCTTTCAAAACCTCTTCAGTGTCCATTTAATCACTACCCGATTTTTTTGGTTTTTTAACTTAAGTAATTATAAAGCTGTATATTTCCCCTTTATAATCTCAGATATATAACTAACAACTGCAAGGATCAATGATTTTCTTTCCATTATACTCAATCCTCTACATTATTTCGAAATAGTTAATAAAGAGTTACACATGCGGCTACATTTCCAAGATGGTAAAAATCATTTTCTTCGTTTTCTTGATATTCTAAAGATTTAAGTTTAGATTTCAAATTTGGAGAGAATTTTATAATTAGAATAAACTATTAAATTTTCAGAAATAAATTGCATGCGTTTATGATTATTATAGAACCTTTTTGTCATGCTTAACTGAAACTTTGTAAGTTAAACAACAAGATTTTTGTAACAATGCATTAGATATCATTAATATCAAAACGGTTTATAATTAAACAAATTCAATAGGAGAGATTTATAATGTCTTTTAAAGACGTCGATGAGACGGAAATAGAA
>JAHQJS010000004.1:884726-1136967 GCA_019057385.1 Candidatus Borrarchaeum weybense
GAAGAGGAAGAAGAGGAAGAAGAGGAAGAAGAGGAAGAAGAGGAAGAAGAGGAAGAAGAGGAAGCTGTAGACACAAAAGAACTACCAAAACCAGTGATAACGGAATACGTTCCTAAGGTTAAAGAAGGATCCATTTTATTTGAGATACCACGAGGGCATGTGATTGTAGACTTAAAAGAAGAAGATCTTGAACTTATGACCGATAAAGATCTTTCGCCTGCTTGGACGAAGGCTGGCGAAGCAAATAACAAAAGGATTCTTGTCATCAACTCTGAGACCACGAGTGGTGTTTTAAAAGCGGATGGCACTGTTGAAAAAATGGAGGCAACAGGTCTTATAGGTTTTTACAATCCGAACAAGAAAAATAGAGTTTGGGACGTCGACAGCTATTGGGATAATCTCGAAAATACCGATTTAGCCCCTAGAGAGGGCTTATGCCACATAGATATCTATGAATTGGAACCTGGTGAATTACGCTCGAAAAAATACGCTTTAAAAGAAGTAGAACCTCTTTTGAGAATTGAGGAATCTGTAAATGCAGCACCAGGAAAGGATACAGGACCTAGTGTCTTAATGAAGGATAAGGAGACGATTACTAAAATAACAGTGAGCGTTAGCAATGTATCAAAAACGAAGTTGGAAAATATAACAGTCGAAAAAGAATTGCCTGGAGTCCTAAGGGGAATAAGTGACATAGAAGTTGATACAGGCACTCACAAAAAAGAAGGCAACAAGGTAGTATGGTCAGGATTTAGTTTAGATCCCAATAGCACTCAATCAATGAGTTTCAAAGTTGCAATGAGCGCAAAAACGATAGATCCTCTAATAACTGGGGATATCACTGCCAGCTATGTAGCGCCCGATATGACGGTATCAGGTATTACATTTATGGGATCGGATGGTTACACCAAGAACGTGACCTGGATCGATAAGGATGAGATAGATATGAGTCCTGGTCGCTGGAACTGTGCGATCGAGTTCGAAAACCTGTCTACCTTTGAAATTTTGCTTCGTGAAGTGGAGGTCTATCGACAGACAGCTGAAGAAAGCATTTTCAAGAAACGCTCGGACCGGCGACAACAACTGATAGTCGACGAAGAACGCCTTGATGTAACGCTTAGCCCGGATACCGAGAATAAATGGACCAAAAGCTTTGTGTTCCCAGATCCAAAAGAAGAACCGATTATGAAACTGCCCAGCTTTGGTCAAAAAGTTGACTTCTCGGTCAAAAACATGTTTCTGAGGGAACTTACTGGCTCTGTAATAATGTCTGGTAGTGAAGTGACAGTTGCCGCTATGGACTTAGAAAAGTCATTTGACAGAAATGAAATCAGCGCTGCCGAAACAAAACCGATTATAACTACATTGGTTGTAATCAATACTGGTTCTGCTCGATTTAATGACTTGATTTTTGAGGAAACGATTCCTCCAGGATTTGATGTAGTCGACCAAGATAAAATTGATTTAAATCTAATTCGACCAGTAGAAGGAACAACAGAACTGCAAAAAATACAGATATTAAGAGCGGCAAAAGTAGACTTACCAGATGAAAAAGATCTGAAAAAAGAAAGAACATTAATTGTATCCCTTCGTGATGTTCAAAAACAGGGTAATATTGGCGCAATCCTACCAGGGGATCGTGTTGAGGTAGAGTACCCTCTTCAACCTGTGACTCCAGAGCCTGGAACTGAACATACACCTCCCTTTACAGCAACAGCTGATGTTTTGCCACCATTTACTGAGGCTGCTAAATTTGATGTCTCTGTAGAAGAAGAAAAACTGACCATTAAGCCATACGTCTGGCGTAAAGTGCGTGTCGGCAAATCTATCCAGGAAGGTGCGACCAAGGGCGAATATGCGATCACTATCTTTTACAAGAACAAACTAAAGTCTGGAGAACTTGCACTTGTTACTGATGAAGAAGCGAGTCTGCCTGACATTACCATTCATGATATCCTGCCTGAAGGCTTCACCTTGGTCTCAAGTGATCCAAATGTCAGCGATCAAAGACCGCGACTGGTAGAAGGTAAAAGTTTTACCGTCTTAGAATGGTCCATCAAGGATGTCCCACCTGATCAAATGGTAGAGATTAAATATTCAATAAAAGGCGAGCCTGGAGCTGTATATAAAGCCAGAGAGACTCAAGCGCTTCTTACAGCATAAACTCCTTGGATCAATCCCCTTTATTTTTTCTTTTGTGCATATCGGTGTTTTGTGGAAACTTATCCGCCTATGGAATGCTTCTTTTTTAGAAAGATTAATTTGTTAGATAAACAGATTAAATACCGTTTTTTATCATACTGAAGGTGGTGAATTTAGTGGTTGAAGTTACTTTTAAGGAGTTCCAGAAGCTGGATCTTCGTATTGGCAAAATTTTAAATTGCGAAAAGATTCCTGGTGCAAAAAAGCTCTTAAAATGCACGTTAGATATTGGTACTGAGACCAGAGAAACTATCGTTGGTATGGCAGAGTTTTTTACCCCTGATGAACTCGTTGGTAAGAATGTTGTTGTTTTAGTTAATCTAGAGCCTAAAAAACTCATGGGCGTTGAGTCACGTGGAATGATTCTTGCAGCCGATTTAGGAGGAAAGCCATTTCTACTTACGGTTGAGGGTGATGTCCCAACAGGAACAAAAGTTCGTTAAGATCAGAAGTTAGATGATTGTATACAACTAGATTAAAAGGATATTAAGTTCCCTATGCTGTTCTAGAAGCGATTTATCCTTCAAAAAAAATTCTTAAATGTTCTCCGAGGAGATTAGGCTCATAAGGAATGACAGAAGTATTTTCTCTTATCCATCCTGGCAGATAACCTCGGAGATACGGTGTGGCAAATCTATAATCCAGAAAAATAATGGCTCCTCTATCTGTAAGGGAACGAATTGGTCTTCCAGCAGCTTGAGAGGCTCTTCGCATGGCAGGAATGTTATAGCCATATATTCGTCCCTTTCCTGCAAATTTGGTGTCATAATACTTGATCTGGGCTTGTATCATAGGTGTAGGACTAGCATAAGGGACTCCTACAATGATCACCGCATTCATTTCGTTGCCTGGATAATCTGCTCCCTCCGCTGAACGCCCTCCCATGACTCCTAGCAAAACTGCTCCGTCAAAGTTCGCAAAGTCCTTAAATTGTTGTATTAGTTTATCATTTTGCTGAGAACTCATTTGGCGTTTCTCTGTTAACAGAGGTTTACTTAGGGCACCCTCTAATTCTGCAGTTAAGAGGCCATCGAGAACATTATAACTTGCACAGAACACGCCAATATTTTGAGGCGTATTCTTACAAATCTGGCTAATTAAATCGACCATTTTAGAATAAGTCTCAGGAGTTCGCTGTTTTAGTGCTGTAGAAACCCCTTCACAAATATATGCACAGACATTATCATTTGAATAAGGAGAAGGAAGTACCTCATTCTTTGTGTCACTTGGAAGACCTATTTTATCAATGAATGCGCTAATAGGTTGTAATGTCCCAGATGCGCAAATGGTAGCAAAAGCAGATTTTATAATAGGTTTTGTGCAATAACGAGGATCAAGAGCAGAGATTGTTAATTGAGCTTTGACTTTTTCTGAAGATTTATACCTTTTTAATAAATGCACAAAATCTATTCTATCACTAGTTTCTATCCATTTTGTCATAAACTCTGCAGTTCTTTTAACAAACGAACGTGGATGTTTCCCCAGCTTTAACAATTGTTTTTGAATTACTTCTCCAGCTTTGACCATCTTTTTGAAAAACATGTCGTCTAAAGTTAGTCCAAGTCTTTTTTCTACTTGTTGAAGGAACTCTGAGGGTTCAATAAACGTTTCATCATCTTCTTTCTGAAAATTTTTGAGATTTTGCTCAAGAACACTGTTTAGCGCTTTTCCGAACTGTTCGATAATTTTTGAATTAAAGTTTTTTGACTCTTTAATCACTGCCTTAATGCTATATTTAGAAATTGAATCACTCGCGATTTCAGTAGCGATTTGCGGGAGATTATGTGCTTCATCAAATATTAAGATACATTCGTGAAGTGGTTTTTCAAGAGATAATCTTAGAAAATTATCGCGAATGTTTGGATCAAATATGTACAAATAACTTAACGCTATAATGTCTACCTTTTGTATGAGTCGCCTTGCTAATTCATAGGCGCAAATTTCTTCATTTTGGCAAATCTCAAGAAATTCTGCACCAGTAGTTGGTTTTTCTAAAAAATAATGTTCAAGTTCTGAAACGTACCACGGCTCATTTTGTAATTTCTCGAAAGAATCGCATCTCTTTCTTTTTTTCAATTCCTTGCATAAAAGTAGAGCCGATTTTGCGTCAAGCGCATATTTTTTCACAAGTTCATTTGAACAGGTCTCGTTTCTACCTCTTATTGCGAGGCCAGAAACTTCACAACCTTTTTCTCGAATTTTATGAATTTCCTCTAGGACACGATCCGCTTGTCTATGCGTACGGCAACAGTAAATTATGGTTCTACCCTCGCGTTTTGCTGAAAGCAATACTCCTACTAGCATGCTAATAGTTTTTCCAAGCCCATTGGCACCCTCTACAACCAGATGTCCCCCCTTTTGTGCCACTTCATTGACGAGATTAATTAATTTGGCTTGGGAGGGTCTAAGATTCTTGTAAGGGAAGAATTCCTGCGCTTCTATTGGAATCTGGTCTTTCATAATCTATCGCAATCCATCTCGATGTTCATAATTTCTGGAATATTAAAATCAAGCGCTTTTTTACTCACAATTTCTTGTGTCATTTATCAAACTGTCTAATTTAGCTTCCAATAACTCTGACAGCTGATGAATTGTGAGATCTGGTCGATACTCGCCCTCATTTTGTTGTTCATCATCATTTCTTTTAAACCATATAGCTTTAAGTCCTGCTTTTTTCGCTCCGATGACATCACATTCTAAACTATCTCCAATATGAATAACGTTATGTGGTTTCATGTTCATACTATGAACGGCATGAGTAAAGATCATCGGGAATGGTTTAGAAAATCCATGATCTCCTGAAATAGTAACTGTTTCAAAGAAATCAGACAGGTTATGCGTCTCTAATTGGGAATAAATAAAGGGCGGATAAGTAAAATTACTAATTAACCCAATTCGGTATGTTTCAGAGAGTGTTTCAATTACTTCATGAGTATCTTCCACGAGCTGGACATTTGCTGTAAGAATCTTAAAATAAGCCGAAGTACTTTCTTTGATAACAGCACGAGCTTTAGAGGACTGCATTCCCACGTCTTTAAATACTTCTAAGAGATGACTGTCATAAAGCGTTTCTGTACCTTCTTCTATTCTTTTCCTCAATACTTTCTGCCACTGCGCTAATGCCTTACTGATGAATTCATCAAAGCCAATAGTTAGTCCATATTTTACTCCAACATCATATACCGCTTTAAGAGCCCTCTTAGAAACATTTTTATCAACAGGTTCAATAAGTGTGTTGAAAAAATCGAAAGTTAAACTCATAAAGGTTTTTTTATCTTCTAATCTTAATAAAAATTGTCTTTGTTATTTTATAAATGATCACAAAAAAGCAGGATTGCTGATTTCTTGTCTCAACAAAAGATTACAAAAGCAATGCTTCAGGAATATTATTCAGACTATTTTGATGTGACACCTCTCATCAATATCATTGGATTGTCGACCTTTAGACGCAGAGAATTTGGATTTGACCTTGGCAACACTTTCACAAGAAATCTCTCATTCGGAACACCTCGAAAGCTTGTAGATTATATGGGTAATCAAGGTGTCTTTCAAGCATATGTTGGGGCGGTATACTCTGAAAGCCCATCGAAACAACAGTCGATTCAGAGATTACAATGGGAGTCAAGAGAATTAGTTTTTGATATTGATCTGGATGAATTTGACCTAGTAAGGAGATGTGACTGTAAAGGCGAAAAGACTTTTTGTGAGGAATGCTGGACATTAGCGCAAGATGCCATGATTTTTTTAGACGCAACAATGAGGGAAGACTTTGGCTTTGAAGACCTAGTTTGGATTTTTTCTGGGAGAAGGGGAGTTCACTGCTGGATATGTGATGACATTGCAAAAAAGTTGGATCAAAGACAGCGAAGTGCGGTCATTAATTATTTAACTCTAATAAAGGAAGGAGAGAAGACTCCTCATGTAGATATGCTCCCTAAGTATGCAAAATCATTGAAAGAAAGAATATTCACTCTGTTATCGAGATCCTTTTTTCTTAATACTGCAGAAGCTGAATTAATAAAACTGGGGTTCAAAAAAGGCGATTCCAAAAAAATACTAAAACGTGTGCTAACTGAAAGCCAGTTTAACTACAAGCAATTTATTCCTACATATCCATCCATTGATCCACTAAGACTGGCTAAAGCGATAATTATAAACAGATATCCACGAATAGATCGAAAGGTAACACTAGATACAAGAAGACTTCTGAAAATTCCAAATTCGATTCATGGAAAAACTGGGAATGTTTGTGTCGTTATCAACAACATTTCAAATTTTGATCCTTTTGATGTTCCTTCTATCTTTGATAAGGTATTAAGTAATTAACTTATTATCTGAAACCAAATTAACTTATCATTTCAACAATTAACTTATTATCAAGAAAGTGAGATGGTACTAAAATTTGCCTGAAAAACAAAGATGGTACTAAAATCAAAAGTATCCTCTTGAAGAAAGCCGTGGCTAAGCCTTTTTGAAAGATAATTACTTTTCAGGAAGTTATCATTTCTTCGCAAGAAGCCCCCGCAACGTGTTGGGGGGAGGAATGAAGCGCGTTACTAGTTTCACTTTCACCCAGGTCTCTGTAATTATTAAATAACTATTTGCATACATATGACCTGTGTCTACCTGCAGGCAAGAGGTCGGCATGCGAGTACCCTTCTGAATCCTGTATGCCGTAAAGCCCAGTGGATCTGGAAGGGGACACAGTAGGGCAGGGACTGTCCGATTTAAAGCCTGTGTTAAGTCGATATCTGTTAAAGGTATGGTTGGAGACGCTGCAGGTCGTCTGTGAAGCAGGAAGCCATTCAACTTGTTGGATGGTAGTTCACTAACCCAATTTATATCCTACTGCTTCCCATGCATGTTTCATTACTGGATTATTTTCAAGGTAGGCGTCAACTATTTCCTTTGGTACTTTGTTTAGAGGACAGGAGAAATTAACGCATTTCGGACAAACATTCCTTCTTACAGCTATAAAAAAATAGATACCTGCAATAGAACTAAGCAATGCTAACCCCGTTAATGTTGTAATTGTTATATCGACTGTGTGATATTGATTCCATAATATAAAAAGACCGTAAAGATCTGTCACGACAGGAAATAGCACAAAAAATACTGCTCCTCCTAAAAACCCTAATTTTTCAAAGATATTCATAGGTTCGGGGTGAAATGCCCATAGTTTTGGAAGCCCATGATTTGCTAGACAGTGCAGAATCTTCCCTTCTTTAGCATAATAAGGACAATGGCTACAAATGATACGAATTTCAATAATGAAAAAAAATAAGATCCAAAAAATAATATTAATCAATAACGGAATCCAGCTAACGTTTAATCCAACAATAATAAAACCAAGAAATCCTAATAGCATAGGAGGTAACAGTATTTTATAGACCTTTAGAAGTAACTTAACTTCCCATTTACAGTTTAATTTTCCATTTATCTTGCAACTAAGGCAATCTGATTCTTCGTCCCAAGTACATGTTATATATTTATCATTCTGGACACTTTTTTCTTTAATAGTCATTTTCAGCGCCTGCACATCTAGATATATTATTCGCAAAAACCTATTTTAAACAACATCTTTTTTTTGATGCGTACTATACGTCAAAAAGCTCTATGTTCTAGTTTTGCAAAGAACTTCTTTGGATGTATATTTTTTAATAAAAACCGATCCTTATTCTGAGATGGCGCAAGAATAGTCTTTACATCGTTTCGGTTTAGTATTATGAATCAAACAGAAATATTCAGATTTGTCTTTCTTGTAAAGAAAAGGACACCGTGATAAACGTGTCTTATTCTGTGGATTTACCCAACCAAATGCAGTATCCTTATTTAAGAATTCAATATATCGAAGTATGTCTTGTCTATTTTCATTCATCCATCTATCAATATCCTCTGCAGTTATGTGAACGAAATAAGCCCCCCATTCCAAACAACATTTTCCACATTGTTCACAAGACAAATTCATCAGGATATTCAGTTAACATGAGTGCGTGAACTACCACCCTACAAGTAGGCTGGCTTCCTGAATCATTCATTCCCCAACGGGACATGTCAAACAGGCTCTACGGACAGTTCCTGTCCTGAACTTGATGTTATTTTGAGAACCGGCGAGTGTTACCTCAGCTCGATTCTACTTACGAAATATGCGAAACAGTACTTAAAGGTTACTGACTATCGTGAAAGTGAAACACGTGAAGCAATTCATTCCCCCTACAAGTTGAGGGGTCTTCTAGCGGAGGAGTGCATAAAATCTTTCTTCTGAAAAAAGAAATTATCATTTTCTTGTCTATATAGTCATTTTAGAAAAATGGATTTTGACTTTCTCTTGATTAAATCTTGTAACTAAAACAGTAAAGTTTAAATAGGATGTTTCCAAATGGAAACATTGGAACATCGGGAGCGGATGAAATACTCTCCATAAAAGGATATTCAATCCTAATGATCTTATTTTGAGAAGTTGATATTCCTCATCTAAGATACGGTGCTCTATCCGTAAACCAATCCGCGCTATTTGAGTTTACTGAAAAGTAGAGGAGTGTAATCTATAATGGATGAAACTTTAGGGATTAAGAAGAAACGCCCATCTAACTACGACAAGGACTCCTGTACTAGAGCCTATTGTATTGAATGCGGTTCAACTGATGTGATTTGTGATGAGGCTCGTGGTGAGATCATCTGTAACAAATGTGGATTGGTTATTGAAGAACATATGATGGATCTGGGGCCTGAATGGCGCAGTTACACGGCAGAAGAACGAAAGAAAAGAAGTCGTGTAGGAAGCCCTGTTAATTATTCCATTCACGATAAAGGTTTATCTACTATGATTGGTCCTGAGGACAAAGACTTCTATGGAAAAAAACTTGCACCTAGTCGACGAGCTGAAATTTATCGTCTGCGAAAGTGGCAACGACGTACTAGGACGCATAGTTCTCGCGAGCGAAACCTCATTCAAGCACTGAGTGAGTTGGATCGCTTGACGAGTCAAATGGGTATTCCACGATCAATTAAAGAAGAGGCTGCGATTATTTATCGAAAAGCATTGGAAAAACGAATGAGTCGCGGTACAACCATTGAAGTCATGGTTGCAGCTACCTTGTATGCGGCCTGTCGCATCAGAAAAATTCCTCGGACCTTAGATGAAGTTGCAGAAAACTCACGCATTAATAAAAAACAACTAGGACAGTGTTTCAGACAGCTCGTGAGAACTATTGATGTGGCAATTCCTATCAGTACACCAATTGACTTTATCTCTCGCTTTTCAAATGAATTAGGGCTTTCAGGAAAAGTGTCGGGGCGGGCTATTAAAATTCTTGAAACGGCTAAAAAAGCCGGGATCACTGCTGGAAAGGATCCAACCGGACTGGCCGCAGCAGCTCTCTATATCTCTGGAATATTAGAAGATGAACGACGAACACAACGCGAAATTGCACGAGTTGCACGAGTCACAGAAGTGACAGTCAGAAACCGCTACAAAGAGTTAGTTAAAAACCTTCAAATCGCAGTTGCCGTATAACCTCTATAACACTATACTTTTTTTTATTATTTCTTAAGAAAAACGGCGGTGGATCTGTTTTAAGATGATTCGTTCACGATTCTAGAACATCCATCTCATTGAAAGATTTTCCTAAAGAATTATGCTCCATATGTTCTCGTTTCAGGATTTCTGTTGGATTATCATCTTGTTCTGAATGTCCAACTGTCCTAAATCCTAAAGATTCGAAAAATAGATAGGCTGCTCTATTTCTTAAAAAGACCTCTGCAAGCAATGGTTTACTTGTAATTAGGCTTTTAACTAATTGTGTCCCAATTTTTTTTCCTCGAAATTGTTTTTCAACAAAGATCCTTAATACCTCTACGTGATCTGGAGATTCAAAAGCTAACATCGCACCCTTAATCTCATTTGAGTGTTCAGCGACATATACCCAGTATAAATTATCAGGGACGTTCAATGCACCTTTCAAATAAGTTACGTCAATATCTGAAAAAAAATCTCTTAGAACTTCAAGATCTGACTTTATAATAGTTCTTACGCGTAATTTATCTTCTTTAGGTTCATCGTGTTCCCATATACCAAAAATATACCCGTCGGAATGCTTCTCTCTTGGGCAATATAAAGCACGTCTTCTGCCATCCCAGAATGTATATCGTCTTAATACTAATGCACGCCTGTCAAGGCTTCTTAAATCTTTCCATATTGTACTGTGTGATTTACCAATAAGCGTTTGCAATTGTTTTGGAGTTAAAGGTCCTTCACTGCGCAGTACATCGAGAATGGCATATCGAGCCAAAGCATCACCTGTTATGATTACAAATTCAAAAAAAATATATAAAGGCTTTGGATCGACTGATTACTTTTGCCATTCTCTGGCTCAAGATCAGCCGATCGGTAACCCAGAAATTCAGTTGCGCAGATGATAAAAAAACTATCGTATTCTTTAGGGGTTTTCCCTTTAGAAGCATCGATGAATGGCAGCGGCGCCCATGTCTTGGTATTCTTTTTTGGTCACCCACATTTTCTGGAAGGTCTTAAGTGACGATAGAATACTACCTCCGATCCAGACACTGTAGCGTCTCTCTGGTGGGGCAATGATTTTGATCTCTACGCCTTCGGGTACCAGTTCGGTGAGTTCCTTGTGCATGCGTTCCTTTAGTCCGGGGAACATGGTGGAACCGCCTGATAACACGATGTTACCGTAGAGTTCGCGGCGCAAGTCGACGTCACATTTCATGATGGCTTGGTAGATGGCTTCGTCAATTGGTGAAGCTTCTAAGCCGATCACACCTGGGTTGAAGAATACTTCGGGAGCCAAGAAACGTTCAGGACCGACCACTAAGGCCTGGCCATCTGGTAAGGTGTAGGTCTTTTCCATACCGGAGACTTTCTCCGCTAATTTCATTTCCTTTTCTGGGTCGAGGGCCACGTAGCACAGTTTTTCCTTGATGTCACGAACAATCTCACGTTCGGCAGATGAGGTCAGTGAATAGCCTCGCTGTCGGAGCAGTCGTCGTAGATACTCGGTGAGGTCACGACCGGCTAAATCGACACGAGAGATGGCATGAGTGATGGCAAACCCTTCATAGATGGGCACGATGTGCGTTACTCCGTCACCGCTGTCGACTACGATACCGGTGGTTCTTCCGCTGGCATACAGACTCAATACTGCCTGCATGCTGACATACATGGCGGGTACATTAAAGGTCTCGAACATGACTTCGGTCATTTTCTCCCTGTTGACTTTCGGATTGAGAGGGGCTTCGGTCAGCAATACGGGATGTTCGTTAGGGTTAACGCGCAGGTCGTTATAGAAGGTGTAGTGCCAGATTTTTTCCATGGCATCCCAGTCGCTAATCACTCCATGCTCTACAGGGTAGATGAGCTTCAGTACACCTCTTAAGTTCAAAGCTTCTTCGCCGATATAGTACTCACGTACGTAATGTTCTACATCGGTCATAATGGATTTATATTTTGGGTAACCAATAAGCGTTGGGAAGACACTCCTGGGCTGATCTTCACCGGCATAGCCGTTTTTGGACAGACCAGTCCCGTTATCAATCACCAATGGCTTTCCAGTTATTCCTTCTTCTTCCAATGGTTTTCCTCCATATACTATTTTAATTTAGCTAATAAATTCTTATATTAATTGTTAGATTAAGAACTAATAGTGATTTTGCCCTGAATCTTGCGATTTTGTTTATAAATGAAACGTGTTTCTAAATAAAACAACGCCGGCAAAAATAGATTTCACAATTATCTTGATCTCGTCCACAATTATTCACAATTATTAATAATTATTAATAATTATTCACAATTTTTCTAAAACGAGAAACTCACACACGACATAGTGTTTCTATCCTCTAAATGTCACAAATTCCTTTTCCATCTATCTTCACCCTTTTTTAGTAGATTTAGATTATAAGCTGTAATTTCATTTTCTAAACGAACTCCTCTCTAAATAATAACTTCGAGTTTGAGAATCAAACCGTGGGGAATCTTATGGAAAAATAGCAAATAGAATTAATTTACTTCAATTTTAAAAAATGCTTTAGTTTAAAGATAGTCGGTCTTTCTGAGAACTTTCCCAGAAAGCGCTCCCGTATGTTTTCCCTCTTCAACAACAAGTTCTCCATTAACAATCACGAACTTTATACCTTTTGGAAACTGAAGGGGATTATTATAAGTTGCAGTATCGTTAATCTCTGTGGCATCAAAGATTGTTATATCTGCAGCGAGTCCTGGCAGAATAAGTCCACGATCTTGCAATCCAATTTTTTGTGCTGGTAAAGAGGTCATCTTCCTGATCGCTTCAGGGAGTGTTAAAACAGCGTTTTCGCGAACATACTGTCTTAAAATTCTAGGGTATGAGGCAATAGCCCTGGGATGATATTTTCCAATAATAATGCTATCTGTTCCAACCATTTGTACCTGGTGTTTCATAACAGTTTTTACATCGTCTTCGTCCATAAAAAAGAGCACCATAGATACTGCAGCGTCCTCTTCGATTAATAAATTAAAAGCTGTCTCTGCAGGATCATTTGTTCCCTTCATTTCAGCAATTTCTGAGAGCGTTTTTCCTTCCAAATCCTTATTCTGGTCAGTCTTTACTGAAGTTATTAGTATTCCATCCCATCCAGATGCCTTAGCATAGTTATCCCAATCGTTTCCTTCTTTTATTTCTTTTTTTATCTGCTCTCTAGTTTCTTGATCTTTTAATCTTTGAATTAATTTCTCTTTGCCACCTACGTGAACCCAAGGAGGAAGAATAGCGGTTAATGTTGTGCTTCCCGCAGTATATGGGTATTGATCCACCGTTATATCGATGTCTATTGCTCTGGCATCTTCCACCAGTTTGAGAGTTTGAGTAACTTTTCCCCAGTTTTGTTTCCCCGCTGCTTTAAAATGCGATATTTCTATTGGAATTCCGGTTTCTTTTCCAATTTTAACAACTTCATGGATTGATTCTATCACTTTATCGCTTTCATTTCGCATATGGATGCTCAAAAAGCCATCATAACTATTTGCAACTTTGCAGAGTTCAATAATTTCTTCTGTTGAAGCAAAAGTAAGAGGAGGGTAAATTAAACCTGTTGAAAACGAAAATGCGCCATCATCAAAGCATTTAGCAACACTTTGTTTCATTTCTTCCATTTCTATGGTTGTTGGAGGTCTATTTTCCATACCCATAGTGCAAAATCGGATGACTCCATGTCCAACTGAACTTGCAATGTTCACAGCTACGCCTTGAATTTCAAATACTGCTAAATATTCAGCTAATGTATTCCAATTCCATTCTACGCCTGTATTTCCTAAAACCCCCATAACTAATTGTTTGTACTCTTCCTTGCATTCTTCCTTAATAGGTGCCACAGAAAAGCCACATTGCCCAATCAACTCAGTAGTGACACCTTGAAGTACTTTTTCGTCAGCAGTTGGGCGTTCTAACCACACAATATCTGAGTGTGAGTGAATGTCGATAAAACCCGGTGCAACAATAAGTTTTTCAGCGTCAATTTTTCGTCTAGAGTTAGATGTCGAGACTTTACCAATTTTTACAATCTTTCCATTCTCAATGGCGATATCGCCCTTAAACCAAGGATTACCAGTTCCATTAATGATTCTACCATTTTTTACAATCATATCAAACAAGATTTTTCACCAATGGTTTCAATTTCAATGAAAACAGTGCGTAAAAGAGATCGATGAGTTATTCGTTAGATGCTAGGAATTGGAACCCCCATCGCGGTCATTGCTCCTGTCAAAACAACTCATAATGTCGTTCCACGCATAAAAAAGTTTGGATCAGCATTTAAAACATTTTCATATTCTTTTATAGCTTTTTCATACTCTCCTTGATTGAGATATTCTTCACGTTTTTCAAGATAAGCTTCTGGTGACTCATTTGTAAACATGATTATGTTACTCCTCTCACTATGCTTGACAACAATATGTCTGAACTAAGTGAACTACCCCACCCTGACGGATGGAGCTTCCTGCGAGTCCTCCGAACCATATCCACGAATAGGACTGGGTACTTTCGTTTTACCTTTGGCTGTGTGTCGCAGATTATCAAGAAACACTTGATAGCCCGTCCACTTGGCATTCTGTGATAGGAAACGTTTCATAAGCACCACACAACTATTTTTGTCTCTGGCAATCACGTTACCACACTCACAGTTCATAACTCGTTCCCACAACGGCATATAATGGAGTTTACCACACATATAACACTCTCTGGAGGTATTGCGTTCGTCAAATTCTATTAGTCTTTTACCTACTCGTTTCGATTTGTAGGTTAGAAACTGTACGAACCGCCCCAGCGTACCCGTGCTCTGTGTAGCGCGGTTTAACCCCGATCTCATAAAATTTGGCACCTTCGTTGACTGTGCCATGGCTTTGACCTGCAGTTCACCCACGATAAGCGTATTCGCCTTGGTGTTGTTCACTACCTTCGTGCTGAGTTTGTGCTGGAAATCCTTTAGTTGATCATCACGTTTCCGCTCGTACTTGCGTTTGATACGGTTGAAGAACTTCCACTTGTTGCTGAATTTCTTGCACCTATCCCGCCGTGCTTGTATCTTTGCGATTTTTTGATTCCAGTATTTATCGGGACGCTGGTTGTTCACCACCAAGAATTTCCCCTGAGAATTGACAGCCGTAATGATATGGGTAATTCCCAGATCAATGGCCTGATACCGTCCGTTATCCATAAAGAGCGGTTCTTCCATCTCGTACGTGATAGTCACAAAATACCGCTTGTTCTGCTCAGAAATGGCGACTTGTTTTACCTTCTTATCATCAAAAAAGAATTTCGCAGGGATGGCAAACTCCAAAGGTAGATCATTGTAGTTATGGGAAAAGGAGACTTTTCCGTGTTCTAACTTGAACCCCGACTGGTTATAAACCATCGTAGTGAAATACTGCTTGCCTTTGAATCGCGGGAGTCTAGCATCGGCGTGTCCATTTTTTCGCAGGGCAAAGAACGACTCATAATCGGCGGCTAACGTCCTCAAAACATACTGTAAGACCTTCGAATATACCCAGCTATATTCCGGGTAGTGCTTTTTAATTATTGGCAGGTCGTTTTGCTGTTTTCGATAAGTCACGCCCTTAATGCCGTGTCTATAGGCGTCCCTTCGCTCGGCAAGGGCAAAATTATAGATGAGTCTGCACTTCTCCGAGAGTTTCCAAAGCACTTCTTCCTGTTCTAGTGTCGGAAAGATCCTAATTTTCTGTGTCAGTCTCATGGGCTTCACGCAGACTCTGGTATCAGTATTTCTACCCCAAAAAACTATATAAAACTAGTGGCTTTCATCCCCCCAGCAGTCGGAAGGGGACTTCCCGCTGAACTAATTAAAAAACAATTTGCATTATAAGTTTGCACGATGCCCCTCTAATTCTGATAGCAACTATTTTTATTGAAATTATATTAGAATACGTATACAAGGAAAAGAAGTGATTCAAATCTACATTATTTTTAAATTCAATGAGGGCAGGGTTAGCGTGAGGAGATAATTGATGCATCTGTTATTCAAGATAGTGGTAGTAGGAGATGGAGCCGTAGGAAAAACAACTTTGGCAACTCATTTCGTTAAGGGTAAATTCATAGAGTATTACAAAATGACTATCGGTGTAGATTTTTTTGTGAAAGACGTTCAAATCGGAGAAGATCTGATCAAACTTCAAATCTGGGACACAGCTGGTCAAGAAAGGTTTGCCTTTATTCGTCCAACGTATTATTCAGGCACCAGTGGAGGATTCATGGTATTTGATGTAAATCGGAGCGAATCCTTTAAAAGTCTTGATAAGTGGCTCAAAGAGATTCACACGAATTGTGGAAAGATTCCACTTCTTTTGTTAGGCAATAAAATTGATTTAGATATGCGACAAGTAAAAAAATCACAAGCTGAAAAATATGCGAAGAAAAATGATCTCCTATATTACGAAACATCCGCAAAAACAGGTGAACAGGTCTTTGACGTATTTTCTGAATTAGCTAACATTTTGTACACCAGATACAAAGTAAAAGTTAAGGATAAGTCAAGTTAAATTCAATTTCATAAACAGAAAACCAATATTTACTTTTTAATTATTTTCAATTTAGAATACAAGTATATTTTGACAAGTCAATTTCACAATTATACTTATAATGGAGTATTCTGAAAAAATATTAGACAAAAATTGGCGACAGAAAAGAGATATTGACTGTATAATTGATCACTTCAGTCTAATATCTTAACTAAATATCTTGGATGGTGTTAAAAAAAAGAAGACGCGTCACTAATTATTATGTTTGCTTCTTGCTGCTTAAAAGATGTGATTGTTGATAGTGTGAGGTGCAAACACAATAAGTTTCTCTGAAAGTCAATTTTTGCTAATAAACAAACAACAAGAAACATAAAAAAAGAATGGAAAGATTATTTTGAAGAGAATACATACTGGAATTAAAGGGCTCGATAATTTAATTGAAGGAGGCATTCCAGAAGGATGGGGTGTTCTTTTGACAGGCCCTACCGGGACAGGGAAGACAACTCTCGCTATACAATATTTGTATAACGGCTATAAAGACTATAATGAACCAGGAGTATATATCAGTCTAGAAGAAGATGTTCAGGATATCCTAAAAGTGATGGCTACATTCAATTGGGATTTAAACACTCTGCAAAGGGAAAAAAAACTAGTAATGATTAATGCTATTCCAAAAAAATCTCCCGATGCGACAGAGTACGTGATTAAAGCTCCTCTATTCTCTCAAACTTTCAGTTTTGAATCAATTTGTTCGTTATTAGAAGAAAAAATCAATGAAATAAACGCAACCCGCGTTGTTATTGATGGTTTAAGCGCACTAGCGCTTCTATATCAAGATGACTTTAAAATTCGGCAAGGTCTTTTGGATATGACAAATACAATTCGCTCCTCAGGTTGCACGACGATTTATACAACAGAGATTCCTGAGGGATCGGTTGGAATCAGCAGATTTGGAGTCGAAGAATTCATTACACACGGTGTAATAATCCTCTATTATGTTCGAGAAGGAGGGAAAAGAACCCGCGCCATAGAGATTCGGAAGATGCGTGGTACCAGGCATGATCAATCATTGCATCCCTATGAAATTGCAGAAAAAGGAATTGATGTATTTTCCGAAGAAATAGCATTTTTAAGAGATAATTTATTATGAAAAACAATATGCTATAAGAAGATATACTCTACAATGTCTTGGTGGGATTAATGAAAGAAATATTCCCAGATTATTACAGTGTTTTACTATATGGTCCTCCTGGCGTTGGCAAATCGGAGTATATCTTTGATTTAGTAGAATATTACCTAAAACATAATAAGAAAGTGATTTATATCACCACATCAAAAAGCCCAGAGCAGCTTATCGAATACGCGAAAAAACGTAATCTTGATATCACGAAATATGAAAATAAAACACTTGTTTTTATTGACTGTTACTCATGGTCTGTTAGTAAAGAAGAGAAAAGACTCTCAGTTGATCATCCAGCAAATCTAAATAAAATAAGCATTAATTTAGTAAAAGCTGTAAATACATTGGGGATGCCAGTTAGAATAATTTTTGATTCATTATCTACACTTTTTCTTCATAGCCAAGCAGACGTCATTCTGAAGTTTGTTCAAACCATCACATCTCGAATTAAATCAGAATATGGCTTCATCCTTCTTTCAATGCAAAAGGGGATGCATAATCAAGAACATGTCACCACAGTGTATTCTATCATGGATGGCGTCATAGAAATGGATTTCGAGGAAGAAACACTCGGAAAACATTTAAGAATTCATCATCTAGACGGCTTTCCACATGAATCCATTTGGATACCGTACAAGGTAACCCCTCATGGGACTGAGATAAATCCTGAAAACCTTCAAAAGATTGTTTCTTATAACGCAAAAACAGCACAACAATCAGCAAGATTCATTAAAAAAGCTGAAAAGTTGCTTTCAGATATTTTTGCGAAAGCTATGGTTGATAATCTTATTAAATCATATCTTACTAAGTTAGGAATAACACGTGACACTATTGAACAAAATCATGCCAAAAAAATTACGGAAATGATCCACAAAGATATAATTAAGTTTACTGGAAAAGATCCTGGCAATTTGGAGAAAGTGTTATTAGGTGATTTTATTAAACGTAAAAAGATTCTTGTTGTAGAAGATAATGAAGATTTTCGAGTTGCCATTAAAGAAATCCTAAAACTAAAGGATTATCAAGTTGTTACAGCAGTAAATGGTGTAGAAGCTATAGACTCCGCCGAAAGAGAGCATCCAGATCTGATTTTAATGGATATTGGTCTCCCTGTGCTTGATGGATATGAAGCCACACGCCGTTTGAAATCTAAGGAAACAACTAAAGATATTCCAATAGTGGCATTAACCTCATTTGTTCTCAAAGGGGATGATGAAAAAGCATTAGCTGCTGGATGTGATGGCTATATTCCTAAACCAATCGATATGGGCGGATTTCCACAAAAGGTAGAGCGTTTTTTCGAAACTGGCGTTCTTTGAGTCACTTTTTTCGTCCCTGAGCCTGTCATTCATCCCTGTCTTCGAAGGCGTGGGACCTCTCGGGTTTTGTCTCATGCACAAGAACGTGTGCACCGCGTGGTGCGAAGAACATTCCGCCTTGTAGTTAAAACATTTGCTGGTTATTATAAGAGTCATGAGCATGATTTCGAGCATTCCTATACCTCTAGTATCCGTGTTTCTTTTTAAGAGAGTCCACAAAATTTGTTTACGTTATCCACAAATTCTTGATCAAAGGGTTTCTCAATTAACTTCTTTTTCTTTTGATGCGTAAGTTTTTTTATTTCGCGTTCTCTTTGAATTGCCTGACGTTGGGTTCGGAATTTTTCTACATAGTACAATTTCTTGACTTTGTATCTTTTAAGATATCTGGCGCCTTTCCCATCTAAATGGAGTTTGAGGCGCTCGAAGATATCTTTAGTATAACCTGTGTAGAACGTTTTATTTTTACAGAGAATTACGTAGACGTAAAACACTGGGGTATCACCTTTTTCGTCCTTATACCTGTCATTCTTAGCCATCATCTGAGGCGTGGGACCTCTCAGGTTTAGTCTCATGCGCAAGAACGTGTTTTCCGCGTAGTGCGAAAAACATTCCGTCTTGTAACCTGTATAGCAGTTAGTGATTATAAAATGTGATATCATATCCCTCTGCATTATTTTGACCTCGATTTAAATATCTCTAAATACTTGCTAAATCGTTTATGTAAAGATTAACCATTAAGAGTAAGTGATTTTTCAGCGAGGAAAAGCCATAACTGAGAGCCTCATTAATTTTCTGCAATTCTTGAGACTTACGAATATAGGTATAAAGTGCAAAGAGAGAATGTTGCCGCTTCTCAATGTCACTCACTAGCGCTTGAAAATCAATTTTTTCTATTTCCGAAATGCGATAGCGTGATGTCGCTTTCCAACGAAATTTTCGAGATATACTGGAAGACAACCTGTCATAATATTGGAGAGTTGACAATAAAGGTACCTCTGTGTCATCAATCTCGTAGTTATGATGATTTTCAACTAATTGATGGATATATTCATCACTGATAGAAACCTCATTATAGATTTTGCTGTTATGTCTCTCGGTATGGACGAAATCATGTAGAAGCATGGCAATCAGGAGTTTTTGTTGTGTGTCTGAGAGTTTAGGGAGCATTTTTCTGATGGTGATTTTTCTCGAGACGAAGAGAGGCTTCTTGTGGAGTTTTTTCACTTCTTTCCATTGTATGCGTCCCATGCCTTCATGGGTATAGCGTCCGAGGCGATCCAGAGAGATTGCAGTTTCAAGTTTATGTTCTGGAACAATAAACTCGATATTACCATACCAAGCCCTGAAGGTCATAGGTGCCCGTCTTTCGCCTTTTGTAAGTTTACCGAAGGCTCTAGGTCGCCCATGAATTGTTATAACTCCCAGACCAGTAATTCCAAATCTTCTTCGCTTAGAAACTACAGGCGTTTTCGTTATTCCTGTTAATTTAACCCAGTTTTTTACCATTTCTAATCCTCTTTATAGTGTTTATCCCGTTAAAAATGATATAACGGGATATCTAAACGTATCGGTTTCTTTACCTTTTGTTCGTAAATTGGATATCACTTTTATCGTCCCGTTGCCTGTCATCCGTCCCCATCAGTACTGGAGGCGTGGGACCTCTCAGATGGTTCAGTCTCATGCGCAAGAACGTGCCACCCGCGATACGCAAGCAGCAGACCATCAGGGATGAGAAAAAAGAAATAAAATGAAATAGTGCCGATTCCTTAAGCATTTGAAGCCCTTCGGGTATGTAATGAGACTACAGTTTCCCTCCAATCCTCGATGTTATCAAGCGCAATTGACTCAGCTTTAGTTTTTTCAGAGAACTTATAGATACCATCATTTCGCTCTAACTTTTTCTCAATGTCAACGTTTTGGAGATCAAAGTCCAAAAGTTTAACCTGTCCATAGCCTGCATTCTTACCGCCACCAAGAGTTTCGATATAGAGCAATGACTCAATGAGAAATTTAATTTCCTCATCAGTTAATTGTGTCACATCGATAGAGAAGGTGAAGTAGCCGCTGAAATAACTTTGTCGAAAATCCTGAATTGGAACGCCATCAAAACTTAAGGCTATCCTTGTTTCGCTGGCGATGTGAACCTTCTGCACCGCTACATTCGTCTCATAGTCTTTATGAGAGATTGAGGTAATGGGATCTGCCGAGACAGAGATACGAGACTCTTTGTGAAAACTGCCGAAGATACGTTGTAGCATGCAAGGGGGATCACAACTACCCAGTACATGAAATCCCACAGGCATCAATTTCGTACCATCCTTGAGTTCGGTTTTTTCACTGGTATGGCAAACTTCAATCCCACAATCATACGCAAGTTTCATAGCTGCATGTCGTAGCATGCCACGCAGACCCTTGATGTAGTACACTTTTGTATTGAAGACCTTATCTCCGTTTACATAAGGAATTTCGCCGAGAAGTAACATCGTAGAATTCTTTTGGATAGAGGCATTTAGAGGCTTGGCAATCGGGGTATAGGCACGAACTACAATCTGTTTTTTAGTGGTTTTCATTTCTCTAACCTCGTTGATTTTTCAAATATACTTTTTGCAACCAGATATATAAACCTATCGCTTTCTATACCTTTTATTAGTATAATGGAGAATTAAATTAACTCCTTTTAAAATTTAAAGGATTTTATCGGCTTTATTTAATAACGTTGAGTTATGACGCCAAAAATGACCGTTCATTCAACTTGCTATCATTAAGAATAATTATTCAATAAAACAAAGATATTATCCTTTTAGTAAAAACAAGCATTTTGTAAAGGTTCATAAGTTAAAAATTAATGGTCTAAATTAATTTATGTTAAAAAATTGCATAATCATCATATATATTTTAGGTTAAGAGTCGAGTCATAGGCACAGGGGGCCCCTTGCCTATCGATTTACAAAATCGCTCGATGCTTCGGAACATCTCAAAGATCTCCTGAAACTGTCCCTCATCTGATAAATAGACAAAGGGGATAAATGGAGTTTCGTTTAACAAAAATCCGGCAAGATAACTGGCACAACGATTCATAGCTTTCCTTAAAGTCATATAATTGCGATCATAATAGACGACCTCATCCATCAGTTCTTGAAACAATAACCACATCTTTTCCTCAGCACTTTCTTTTAATGTATACACTTCTTCGCCACGGGGAGTGTAAGATAACTTGAAATCATCCTTGGTGATATCCCCCTTTTTACATGCTTTTACATAAGCGTACCTGAACATGGGAAGGAACATTTCACGGAAATCAAGCACCGCACCAATAGAGATTTTTTGTCCTGCAGCTCTCCGATAATGGAGTACAAGTTCACCCGGAAACCACGAAAAACCGACATCCCATAACACCTTTTGACATTTTTTCAATAGTTGTCTCTTTAGGGCATTAATTCCTGCACTAAAGGGAGAACGCCCTTTGGCTTCTCCCATAAATAGCGAGGACGCTACATAACGATCATAGGTACGACTGCGGCATTGCATCGCAGTATCTTCTAAGATGAGTTTCCACACCTGCCAAACCAATCGCTCTCCATCTGCTTCATAACTGAGTAAGTTTTCTCGACTACCCGTCCAGTGGATAACTGTATGGGCGACAACGTTCATTTGACCTGCGAATAGCCTATTTACATCCGCAGATTCTAACATACCATCCTTTTCAGCTTGCAGTGTAAGGAGTGCATTGCTTGCTCGTTTGCTCATATCTATTTGCCATGCCAATAATAGGCCATCTTCCTTTTCCCTGATGAAGTCAGCTCTTGCCTTTAATTTCTCAGTTAAATTCTCATCTTGAGAGATCTTATATCCTTCAAACGGGACACGAATTGAGTCGTCTCGCTCCTCGCCATACACAATTCGTCCTTTAAGTTTTATACGCATAAATTCGGAAAGACCTACATCGCCTATTACTTTTATCCGCTCTATAGCATCCAACCGATGGCTACGTGAAAAGCCTTCCTTCGATATATAATGAAGCATATGTCGATTAATCGTGAGTTCATCCCCTTCCCTCACAGTCAGCCATACATATTGTCGTTGAAGCTCACCCTCTGTCTTTGCAACCACTTTCACAGGTTTAATAGACCTTTTTAAGATGATCTCAAGTGCCTCTTGAAGAAGATCTTTCGTTCCTGGCTCGACCTTAATCCTACCATCATGAAGCAAAAAATACAGCGAATTACACTGAGGACATAGTGTGTACTGAGCATATGACATCGGTTCCTTTAATACTGCCTTTTTACAGATGCGACAGATTGGAGTTCCTTGTGTTGTTCGTTCAAAATCCCTAAAAGTCCTGCTTTTTCTTTTTCGAGAGGAATTATGAAATCGACAGGCAGCGGTACAGAGCGTGATATCGGTAGTCATGGCACGGTGTCCAAGCAGTCTATTATATTCTGCTGATAATTCACATAAAAATCGTTGATCCACTCGTTCCTTTTCATAGTCATTTGGACAGGGCATTCTAAAGACACAGGAACCACAGGTTTTTAACATATGTTCTGGAATAGCGGTTTCTTCGCTACATATTCGTTTCACAGGACGTCCCACACCCTTCCCTCTCGGAAAACGTACCACTTTCCCTTGTACGTCTAAGTCGAGCACATTCCAAATAACTGTGGTAAGACCGACTGAGTGTTCATAGTGAGCAGAGATCCGTTTATGAAGGTCTTCATAGGTAGTGATTGTTCCGTCCTTTAGTGTCGAACTAATAACGTCTTGGATAGTTTTGTGTGGTGATGGTTTTTTTTGAGGGTAAAATCGCACTTTTGATCCCCGTTCGAGTTCACTTTTTGTTGTAAGTAACTCACAGATGTGCTCTGCAGCGTCAACCAGTAATGGATTCTCCATTGTTACAAAGGCATGAACCGCCTCAGCGATCCAGGCTGCGGTTCTTCTGCTTTCTTCGGCATCTCCTAGCCACATATTCACCTCATTTGCCGCTGTTTCGAGCTCGTAATCCTCGATTAAAGCTTTTATAAAATAGGTGTAATGTTTGGTGCTATACTTTCCATTGATGTTGTAAACAGTCTCTGCGATTATGTCAGTAATCGCCCAATAGGCAGCTTCATTCATGGAAAATCGCTGTTCCTGAAAATAACAGCGTATATTGTTTCCAACAACCGCTGGCAGTAGGAACTGGCTTGCCCACCTTCCGATAGTCGTCGCTTTATATTTGCCACCCTTCTGTTCTACCAATTTACAGGATATGAGTTCGCGGAGATACAATTTCACATCATTTTTTAACTGCTTCTCATATCGCTCAAGTTCTTCAATTTTATGCTCTTTTAAAAGATCGAGAAAAAACAAAATGGGTTTCCTTAGCTTGATGGAATCCTCATAGTGTTTCAGAATACGATCATAAACACAGTCAAAAAATCCAATTACAAACTGTTTATACTGCTCGATTTCTAGATCGTCGTAGTTGTCATTATCGTTCAAAAGCGAAAGAAGTTTGTTACTGTTCCGTTTGGAAACCTTAAAACTTTGATGCTGATACAGTTCGGTCTTGATTACTTCTGTATACTTCCTGATCAGTGCTTTGTGCTCGTAATACATGTAAAATCGTTGCAGATGCCTGATGAGCACACCACTAGACACAGCACCGCGTGACACTCTATACAGAATAATATCCTTTAAATTGTGCTTTGAATGGCTCCTCAAACGTTCTTCCTCGAACTCTATTCCTTTTTCAGTGATTTTGATCCTTTTTTCTCCATAAAATGTTTCTATGCCGCTTTTAATGATCAGGTTGGCATATCCGATTTCGTAAAATTCTGGTCGTGCCGTCCTACCAACCATTGATTCCAAATCCTGTGGACTATAAATCGTCGCATCGGCATCGGCGATAATCACCCGTAACACCGGAGCACTGATCCCCTCTTTATATTCAGTTGTAAAAAGCACGTTAATTTTGCCTTCTTGAAAGGCTGTCATCCGTTTTTGTCGTTCAACAGCACTTAACCCAGCATGACTGAAGGAAACTGTAATATCAATTCCCTCTTCCTCGAATTTGCAACTCAATTCAGCAGCCCTAAGCTCTGCCTTTTTCCTTGAGGCACAGAACACCAGTACACATCTTATATCAGTCTGTTGGGTACTCACTTCCATCGCGTATGTACCCTTAACTAATTGTGCAATGACGTACATTTGTTCATCGTCATCGGAGACCTTGATAATAGGTTCAATCACAATTTCTGAATGACGTTCATCAGTCTCAATGATCTCAGCCCCAAGCCAGTCTGCTACCTCACCAATATCCTTGACCATCGCAGTCAGGTAAAGTATTTGAGGTCGGGATCGCAACCACGATTGCGTTTTGACGATAACATCCTCCAAACGACTCCCACGCTGCATTTTGCCTACGTAATGCATCTCATCAATAACAACAAGCCCTAATTTTCTCAATAATGAGTATTCATAATTCCTCATTAACATGCCGTTAAAGGATTCAAAGGTAGTAACAATGATTTCCGCCTTCTTTAATACACGATGGGGTGGCTTCTCCTCTCCCGTCACTTTGACGATGCGATACTTTCTGCGGTAGCGTGGCAGGCTGTCAAACCATGCCACAAGACGGTTGTAGGTCTGATCGATCAGCCGTCGATTCGGCACCAAAAACACGCATCTTTGTTTTATCCCGAGTATAAAAGTGGCACATATAAGGGGGATGAGTGTCTTACCTGCGCCGGTTGGGGCTTTCACCAGCACATCCTTTTCTTTAATAAAGGCGGCAATAGCCTTCTCCTGAAATTCAAAGAGTTGTTGATATCCTGCCCGCTTGAGTCGTTCCCATACCGAATACCAATCCATGATGCGTGGCATACACCATCAATAGTAAAACTTAGAAATTTGCTTATAAAGAAGGTAAGAGGAGCTGACAGCAACCTTTTTTCCACTTAAAGGTTTATGTAATTAGAAATCCATGTAGATGGTAAGAATTATTTTTGTTACTTAGGAAGGTGGGGCTTATGGGACAGAAGTTTGTGACGGTTCATGGCAAGAAATATTATGTTAAGGGTGGTAAGCTAGACTTTCGTAATTGGGCACTTAAGAATATCGCCAAAATTGAAGGGTTAGAAAATCTTACCAACCTTAGGGAGTTATACCTTTATAGTATTCATTTAGAATCGATTGAAGGTCTAGGCAATCTCACAGAACTTGAAAAATTAAGTCTTGGCGGCAATAGAATAAGAGAAATTAAGGGATTAAGAAATCTTACTAACCTCCAAGAACTCGACCTTAGTGGGAATAAGATAGAGGTGATCAAGGGACTGGAAAACCTCACTAAACTTCAGGTACTAAATCTTTATAACAATGGGATACGGGAAATCAAGGGATTAGATCAACTCACCAAACTCCAAGAACTCAACCTTGGTAGGAATTATATAAGGGAAATCGAAGGATTGGATCTCTTCTCAAACCTCCGCATACTGGATCTAAGTAGTAATTGTTTTACAGTATTCAAGGGAAGCGTGCGTCACGGTACATATTGTATTTCCGAAATCCAGGGGCTGGAAAATTTGAAAAACCTACATACGCTGAATCTTGCAAAAAATCAGATCAAGGAAATCACCGGTTTGGAAACGCTCACAAACCTCACAAACTTCGATCTGAGTCATAATCAAATTACCGAGATCAAGGGATTGGAGAACCTTACCAAGCTCCAAGTACTCAATCTGTATGGGAATCAGATAGATGAATTCAAAGGTCTTGAGCACCTTACAAGGCTCAAAGAACTTGATCTTAATTGGAATCCAATAAGGGCTGGAGAAAGACATTTACTAAAAGCAAATGCAAAGAAAGTGGTAAAATATTGTCAAGACAAAAAGGCCGACAAGTTCCCGAGTGTAGAAGTCAAGGGAAGAACATTTCCTATACTAACCGAGGTTATGGATCTCAGAAATTTGAAGATTACCGATATTGCAGAGATTAAAGGATTGGAGGCGTTTACTAAAGTCACCGTGTTAGACCTTAGGGGCAATCAAATAACAGCTATTAGTAACCTACATCATCTTACCCAACTTCAAAAACTGAATCTTAGTGGGAACATGATCACCGAAATTAACGGTCTAGAACAACTTACCAAGCTCAAAGAATTACATATTTCGAATAACCAAATAAATGAGATCAAAGGCTTAGAGACACTCACTGGACTCCAAAAATTAAACCTCAGTGGCAATCAAATAGAAGAAATCAGTAACTTAGAGCCTCTTGCAAATCTCCAGGAACTAAATCTTGAGAGAAATCAGATTAAGACGATTAAGCAACTGGAACAACTCACCACCCTCAAAACATTAAACCTCAAGAAAAATCAAATACAGGAAATTGAAGGACTAGATAGCCTTGTAAATCTCACCACACTCGAGCTTGAGTGGAATCAAATCAGCGAGATTAAAGGACTGGATAATCTTGTAAATCTCATCAAACTTGATCTTGAAGAGAATCCGATCACCGAGATTAAAGGACTGGATAACCTTAAAAGTCTTAAGAACGTCTACATTACTATAGACCTTATAAGAGATGATGAATGGGACATAGTTTGCAGTAAAGATGCACAGGTTGTTGTGAGATACTGCCAAAGAAAAACGAGAATGGAAAAGGGGGAAGATGAACTGGAAGATGAACTGGAAGATAAACTGGATGAAGGAAGATTTGAATCGGCATTTGATACTTGGCGACACGAAAGAGATTTGGAAAGGTATTTTGATATTAATCTTCATGCAAGTGATTTTGATATTGATGAGGATTGGGAGATGTATAAATTAGATGAGGGTATTTCGATAGGACTAGTATATTTTATGGAAGACATATTCCGAGAAGAACTGCGTGGTAATAGGCTTTCACAACACGAACTAATTGAGAAAATAAATGAGTGGCTTAGACCATATTTAACTACAGAGTAGGGAGTTTCCTTGAGGTGATTTTAGAAAACTTGAGAGAGATCGCAGATTCAATAGCTACATAATCTCAAGTAAATAATACAAAGCGTTTCGAACATTCAATCCAGTAACTGCACTATAAGGAATCAATTTTTCCTCTTCAACAGAGGCTATGAAGATGCCCAAGAGATTGTAAAATACTGTCAAGAAAAGGCTCGAAAGGTAAAACAAGAAGGCGGTTGAGGGAAACAGAGGGAGTTAAAGGATGGGAAAAGAGGAGTTTGTGACGGTTAATGGCAAGAAATATTACATCATAGAGAACAACTATACAAAGCGTCTAACCTTAGATCTTAACCATGCCAAAATTTCTGATTTTAAGGATGTTAAGGGATTAGATACTTTGACGGACTTACAAGTTCTGATCCTTGATCACAATCTGCTAAGACAAATCGAGGGGGTAGATGCTCTCGCTAATCTAGAAGATTTAGTCCTCTCACACAACAAAATTACAGAGATAACGGGATTAGAGACCCTCACCAATCTCAAAGCATTAGATCTTAGATATAATCAGATCATAGAGATCAAGGGGTTGGAGAATCTAAAGGACCTCTATTATCTTAACCTTGACGGCAATCAGATCACAGAGATTAAGGGATTGGAGACCCTCACCAATCTTCGTGAACTACATCTAGGATATGTTGATATTTTTGAAAGGCTTTCACGGAGATTATATGAAGCATATGGTGGAGATTTAGAAGAGTTTAAAGAAGAGAAGCATCGCAATCGTATAAGAGAGATCAAGGGATTGGAGAGCCTCACTAACCTTAAACTACTAGATCTACGTGGCAATAAGATAACAGATCTCAAGGGACTGGAAAATCTTACAAATCTGGAAGAAGTATTTCTTGAAGACAATCCGTTACAAGCTGCAGATCAGATTAAATATAGCAGGGATAGGTATTACACGTCGTCGATTGTGGAATATTGTCAAAAGAAAAAAGAGGGTAAAATCCCCTTTGTAACAATTAAAGAAATAAAATATTATGTGTATGAAGCGGAATTGGGAGAAGCCTTATACCTTAGCGAGTTAGGAATTACCGATACCGCCGAAATTGAAGGATTAGAAGCACTTACTCAACTTATAAACCTCAATCTATCCTCAAATCAAATCACCGAAATTAAAGGACTAGAGAATCTTTCTAATCTGGAAGAACTAAACCTTGAGAACAATCCGTTACGAGAGAATGAGAAACATCTGATAGATCAAAGTGCTCAGGTAATTGTAAAATACTGTAGGGACAAAAAGGAGGGTAAACTGAAATATGTGACAGTTGGAGAAAAGCAATATCAGGCTAGCAACGACATACTCGACCTTAGCGATCAAGGTATCACTGATATAACTGAAATTAAGGGTTTAGAATTCCATTTTAGTCTAAGGAAACTATTTCTTAATAATAATAACATAAAAGAGATTAAAGGCTTAGAGAAACTCTCTTCTCTACAGGAATTACATCTCAGTAATAATCAAATCAAAGAGCTCAAAGGACTCAAGAATAATACACTTCTCGAAACATTAAATCTTAATGGGAACCAGATAGAAGATCTCAGTGAATTAGAGCATCTTAAAAACCTAAGAGAATTATTTCTTAATAACAATCACATAAAAGAGATTAAAGGTTTAGAGAACCTTCATAATATACATAAATTAGATCTTCGCAACAACCAGATACAAGAACTTAAAGGATTGGAAAACATTTCTAATTTAGTAGATCTGTTCCTCGAAGACAACCAGATACAAGAGATCAAAGAGTTGGACAACCTTATTCATCTTAAAGAGCTTCATCTAGCAAGAAATCTCATAAAAGAGATTACAGGGCTAGTAAAACTTACTAATTTAACAAACCTTAATCTTAGTTATAATCAAATTGAAGAACTTAGGGGCCTTGAAACGCTTACTCATCTCAAAGAATTATACCTTGAAGGGAATCCGATAAGAGAATGGTCTATGGCATTTATGAAAGTGTTTGATGGAGATAAAGAAACGTGGTATACGCGAGATGTGCAAGATATCGTAAATTATTGTAAAGATAAGAAAGGGGGCAAAATACCTTTTGTTACAGTCAAAGGAAAAAGGTATCATGCTTACGATGACGATCGAACTGAATACTACTATCATCATTTCATCTTAGATGACCTCGGCAACAAATTAGAACCTCAACTTAGATTAAACCTTAGCGGGTTAGGAATTATTGATATTAAAGAGATTAAGGGCCTAAAAGATCTTAAAAACCTCCAAGTATTAGATCTCAGTCAGAACAAGATCAAGGAAATCGCCAGGCTGGGATCCCTTGAAAATCTCGCGATCTTACATCTTGAAGAAAATATGATCACAGAAACCAAAGGGTTGAAACCTCTAAAAAATCTCCAAGAACTCTATCTCAACAATAATCAGATACTTGAGATCAAAGATGTGGAGTCTTTCAAAAACCTCTATTTGCTAAATCTTGAGAATAATCAAATAACAGAGGTAAAAGGTTTGGAGGCGTTAATTAACCTTGAGGAACTTAGACTTGAAGGAAATCCACTAGAAGTCGATGAACGACAGTTTATTTATATTGGCAGAACTGACGCAAAAAAAGTTGTGAGGTACTGCCAAGAAAAAGCTAACAAGGCAAAGGAAGGCGGGTGAAGGCAATAAAGGAGTGGGTGGATGGGAATCAGAGGGAGTTAAAGGATGGAAGAAGAGGAGATAGTAACAGTTAGAATAGTTCAGCCCATATGTTCTATTCTTATTAGCCAGAAAAGTAGAGGAAAAAACGATGACAAATGATTTTGTAACGTTTAGAGGCAAGAAATATTATGTTAAAATATTATGTTTTCCTCTTAATTTCTCATCTGATTCCAAGTAAATAAGTTAGTATTTGATGTAAACCAAGATTAGAAATATGGATGAAAGTTTTTTTGAATTACCAAAGATGTTAAGATAGCTTATGAAATAAATACGTATCTATTTTGTTTTTTACAAGTGTTAGATTGAATTTATTGTCTGAAAATAAAAATATACATATAATTTTCACATTTTAATGTACTGTAATGAACAATTAATACGTAGCAATTCTTATATTAACGAAATCTTATCAAAGTCACGTTTGTTTTACAAAAAGAATAAAAAAAATCTATAGGTGGATGTTAAAAAAATGTCATTTGGTGGTTATTGGGGTAAGATACTCCGTGTGAATTTAACCACAAAGGAAGTTTCAGTTCAAGAGTATGATGAGGCATTTGCCAGAAAATGGATTGGTGGTGTAGGTTTGGCTGTAAAGATCTGTTATGATGAGATCCCAGCAAGAGCTGACCCATTAGGTCCTGAAAACTTATTGGTATATGCATGTGGTCCTTATCAGGGATATACAGCCATTCAAGGCTCAGGACGTTTCGCCATCTGCGGAAAGTCTCCTCTCACTGGAATATGGGGCCAGTCTACTGGTGGCGGGCACTCCGCTGAAGAACTTAAACGAGCAGGGTTTGATGCAGTTGTAGTAAGCGGTGCTTCTGATAAGCCTGTCTATATTTATGTAAAAGACGGAGAGGTCGAAATCAAAGATGCAAGTCATCTCTGGGGTAAAGATGCTGGTGAAACAGAGGATATTCTAAAACAGGAACTCGGTGATAAAGTCCGTGTAGTGCCAATTGGTCCCGCTGGAGAAAACCTTGTAAGATATGCTGGTGTGATTACCGAGAAAGGTCATGGCTGTGCTGGACGTATGGGCATGGGTGCCATTATGGGCAGCAAAAAACTCAAAGCATTTGTCTTTCGAGGTACTATGAGACAGCCTATCGCAAACCCAGAAGAACTCAAGAAACTGAACAAAGAACTACTTCCAGTAATTCAAGAAAACGATTTTGCAAAAATGAACAGATCTGATGGACAGGCAATGGCCGTAATTCCAAGAGAAGAAAACAGTCTCTTGCCGATTGGTAACTTCAAAGTTGGAACTTGGAAAGAAGGCGCTCGTAAAATTGGTTCTGCAGGAGGAGAGTTCAATGAAGTTCTTAAGCCACAACCTGATTCATGTTCATATTGTATAGTAGGCTGCCACAGAAGAGTCATCATTGATGAAGGCGGACCTTATGACATGGACGGCTACGGACCTGAATATGAGACCTTAGGCATGATGGGAAGCGACTGTCTCGTCGATAATCTTAAAGCAATCAATTATGCAGGTCATCTTTGCAATATTTATGGCATGGATACTATTGATTTTGGTGGTATGTGTGCTTTTGCTATGGATGCCTATGAAAACGGCATTATCAAGAAAGAAGATTTGGGCTTTGAATTACCGTTTGGTGATGGCGATGCCATGATTAAACTCGTAGATCTCATTACTTTCCGGAAAAATGAAATGGGCAAGCTATTAGGTGAGGGCGTTAAAGTAGCAGGTGATAAATTGGGTTGTCCAGAACTCGCAGTACAAGTCAACAATGCTGTAATCCCTGCACATGACCCAAGAGCATTCTTCTCAATGGCAGTCACATATGCATGCGGTTCACGTGGCCCTTGTCATGTTACTGGTTTCTCTGAAGCTGCTGAACTAGGTGTACCCTTACCAGAATACGAGCTAACAGATGTTCCACTTGACCGTTTCTCAGACAAGCAAAAAGGTCTTGCCGCGTTAGCGTGGATGGACTTCTCAATGTTCGATGACGCTCTAATAGTGTGTCTCTTCTATGATTTCTCAGGATATACAACTCAAACTAAGGTCGATCTCCTTAAAGCTGTAACTGGTTGGGACGACTATAACACCACAGAGGCGTTAGTTGATCTTGGCGGTAGACTAAATCAGTTGATGAGGATGTTTAATCTTAAACAAGGTCTTATTCCAGAGAAAAATGACGTTCTTCCACCAAGAATGTTCGAACCTCTTGGTGAAGGTGGTGCAGCAGGAGCAGACCTCAGACCAGTGTTTGAAAAAATGAGGACAGAGTACTATAGTGAACGTGGATGGAATGCGAAAGGTATACCAACTCCAGAAACTCTGAAACGATTTGGATTAGATTTTGCAGTAGCCGATATCGACAATTATTAGTAAACAAGGCGTAAAGCCTTCCCTTTTTTCTTTAATTTTCTAAAGGAACGGTGTTCTACTATGGCAAAGATAACTGTCAAGGAATGGAAAGAAAAATATGGTTATACCTCAAGAAACTACCTGATGGATCTAAAGAATAAGACCGTTCTTAGAGATAATGACATGATAAATGAAGATATAGAAGAAGGTGTGGACGTAAAAGTCTTTAAAATCTACCCAGGTGGCTAATTTTCTTACATCATTTTTATCTGATATCAGCGAGAAGACCCCTTCCGACAGGGAGGGGTAGTTGAATTCAACTTATTTGGCGGGACACCCTTTCTAAAGGCGGGGTAGTTCACAAAAATGGCTTATAGAGTCAATAAATTGACTAAATTGGTTATAATCCAATCCCATCAATTTTTGAATTACATTTATAACATAGATTGTTTTTAATCTCATTTTTTGTATAGTAAAACCCCCGTCTTTGAATGAGTAGTTCGCCACAATTATAACAGTACGTATTCTCCCCCCGTCCAACATTTCCCATGTACACATATTTTAAACCTGCCTCTTGTCCAATCTTTTGTGCCCTTTCTAATGTACTTACTGGAGTTGGCGGTTTGTCAGTGAGTTTATATGTTGGACGAAAAGCCGAGACGTGCCAAGGTGTTTCTTCCCCGACTTCATCACGAATAAATACTGCAATTTGTCTTAATTCATCATCTGAGTCATTCAAATCTGGAATTATTAAGGTAGTTATTTCAACCCATATGCCAAGCTCTTTATGAAGTCTAATTGAGTCCAATACGGGCTGTAGTTTTGCCCCACAAATTTCTTTATAAAAAAGGTCGGTCATCGCTTTTAGATCAATATTTGCGGCGTCTAAATATGGAGCAATCTCATGCAACGCTTCTTTTGAAATATATCCGTTTGTTACGAAGATATTTTTGATTCCTTCTTTCGTAGCTAACTTTGCAATGTCATAGGCGTATTCAAAAAATATTGTCGGTTCAGTGTAGGTATATGCAATACTTTTACATTTATTTCGTTTTGCATCAGCAACAACTTTCTCTGGAGGAATATCCATCCCTGTGATACGCTTCTTATCTTTTGGCATTTGAGAAATATCATAATTTTGACAGTGTTTGCATCTAAAATTACATCCTGGAGTAGCGATCGAATAAGCAGTGGAGCCGGGATAAAAATGGAATAATGGCTTCTTTTCAATCGGATCCACAGCACGAGAAACAAGTTGCCCATATACCAAAGTATAAAGTGTCCCTTGGTTATTTTCTCTAACCGTGCATATTCCTCGTTTAGCATCTTTAATCATACAGTAATGATTACAAAGAGTACAACGTACTGTTGAATTATCCAATTTTTCGTACATCATAGCTTCTTTCATTTTTTCCGCCAATTTCAAACTTAACTTGATTTAATACTATATTACCATTAGATTTATAACTCAACTGGCAAGAAGACTCCTCCATGCTTTGTGCAGTATAGTTCAGCTGAATATATGTGCACAAATGAGGTGAATAAAATCTTGGATACACAGCTTGTGGACACTCATGCTCATTTACAAAATGCTCGTTATAATAATGATCTTGAATCAGTAATTTTTAGAATACAACAAGCTAATATGAAGGTCATTGTTATTGGCTGGGATTTAGAGTCTAGTCAGAGAGCAATAGAACTAGCCTCTCAATATGAGTTTATTTATGCAACGGTGGGCCTCTCTCATTATAGTGCTAACGAGATGAATGATGATTTATTGAATAATCTTTCTCAATTGGCACAAAAAGAAGGAGTAGTAGCTATAGGTGAAACTGGACTCGATTATTATCGCATGGCAGCATCGATTACTTCTCAACAACGTCTTTTTCGTGCACAAATTCAATTGGCATTATCATTATCATTGCCATTAGTTATTCATGATCGAGATGCCCATAAAGATATAGTAAATATCTTGAAGGAGGAAGAAGCCCACGAAGGAGTAATTCACTGTTTTAGTGGAGACGAAGATATGCTTAAGGATGTACTTGATATTGATTTTTATATCTCTCTATCTGGCATAATCACCTTTTCCAAACCTCTTGCTCAACTTATAAAACAAATACCACTTGATCGGCTTCTTGTTGAGACAGATAGTCCTTATCTAGCACCAGTACCCAAGCGTGGCAAAAGAAATGAACCTAGTTATCTTAAGTATATTGTTCAAAAGATTTCAGAGATTTTAGACTTGACGTATGAAGAAGTTGTTCAAATAAATGAAACGAACGCTAACAATCTATTCAAGCTTAAAGACTAATACACTATTGTTTATGGTATAAAAGAAACCTATAGAAATTTTTTAGTCAACCAGGCGGAAATAAACTCTACGATTATTTTTTCCTTTATTTTTTGCTTCGATGAATTCTATTTGACCAACTTCTTTTAGATTGCGTACATGTGTGCCGCCATCCGCTTGTTTATCGATACCTTCGATTTCAACTATTCGCAACTTAGGAAGGTCTGGTGGAAAGGCACCCGCCATTCTTGAGACAGTTGGAATTTTAATTGCCTCATCATAGTCTAATTCGTACCATTTCACTGCGATATCTTGTTCGAAAAGTGCATTAGCTTTCTCTATGTAAGTTAGAAAAACTTCCTTTGAGAATTCTTTAAGATTGAAATCGAATCTTGTTTTTTCTAGACTAATTTGGTTGCCTGTAATGAGTGTTCCAGTGTCTTCACAGAGAATTGCAGCTAACGTGTGTGCTGCTGTATGGCTTCTCATGAATTTATAGCGTCTATCCCAATCGATTTGACATTTTATTTTATCCCCAGGTTGTAATCCTGGCTCACCTACTTCATGAGAAATTTCACCTGAGAATTTGCCTACATAAACTACTGGAAATACTTCTTCATCTCGAATCATTTTACCTGTGTCATGTGGTTGTCCACCGCCCTTTGGATAAAAGATTGTTTGGTCAAGAACAACATATTTATCTTCTTTGACACTTACAACGGTGGTCTCACATTCTTGAAGGTAACTGTCCTCTAAATATAATATTTGGGTCACGTTATTCACCAATTTGGATTATCTATGTCACTTTATTTAACCTGCATGCAGTGTATTACTAAACTTTTGCGAGATCTTCTCTTGATCAACTGAATTTTATAATTTTGACATTATAAATTAACTATTATTAACATGGTCAGCGATAATTAATATTTGATATTCTGGCACAACAGGTTCATTTATTCCAAGATATATAGTTTCAATTATATCAAATCCATGTGATTTCAGAATTTTTCCCCATTCTTTTATCCTAAGAAAATTAAGAGGTACATTGATATCTTCGTCTCCAATGACTCGATTGTAAAACCAATCAAAAAAGCTATTAGTCACCCTTATATCATCTTCCTCAATATAGCCTTCTATAATTACTAAGCGTTTTTTGGTTATTCTTGTTGCTTCCTTCAATAGATGTTCGGGGTCACTCGCATGATGCAATACAGTATATAAAATGGTAGTACCTACTTCCTCATCTGCTAACGGAATCTTTTCCTCTGGATTATATAAGATCAATGGTAGGTCTGTATAATTATAATCTACAATATCAACCAGCACGACTTCTTTCTTAAGTTGTTTTTTTATTTCTAACGATAAAAGCCCATCTCCTGCACCAAGATCAAGTATTTTCTCTCCTACGATGTAGTCTGCTACTAATTCAAAACTCCTTTTAGCGCGTTTGAATGCATAAGCCTTTCGATCTTTTTCCTTATCGACATGTTTTCTGATAAATTTTCGCAGTGTTTCTTCAACTTTAATAAGAGGTATTCCTTTTTTCATGCCTTTAGTTATGGTTCTATTTACATAGAACCAAAAAATATGTCTTTTAAAAAAATTTAAATTGGCATTTTTCATGGTAGATAAAAATAATGACCGGATTTCATTGGATTGCCTCAAGGAGACTCCCGCCCTAAAGAGTGGAGAGGAATTAAGGTCGGGTTTTGCTCACACAACCCTTTCTGCGAGCACAGGGGTTGGTGTACCCGACCTTGGGCGGTGTTTTAATGATGGGTACTCTCAAGTCCCATCCCTCCCAACACCAAGGGAGTCGGTCCACTTCGAGGTTGTTGTAAAGGCTTACCCGTCCGTAGCACCGTTCCTACCCCTCAGAACTTTTAACCAGCGGACGACAGAGCAAGGGGCTAGTGGAGCACCCCAGGGTGTCATAACCTCAACAACTGCTGCATCTCTCTCGTAAGGAGAGACGCCCTCTAATCAACTAATACCCTTCGGGTATACCCTTTAGGGTGGGGTAGTTGACTCCAATAGTGCTTGTCTTTTTTATTTTTCTTAGAAAATATTGGATATATGAGACGTTCCACAACAGTTATATCGTTTTGATTAGCAGGCTTGTAAACTACCTCACGCGAAAGCAGTGAGGCTTGTAGCTGTGCGTGATCTCAGCCCTCTAACTATACGAGCTAGAGTTTAAACGTTATCGCACGCTACCACATGGGCGTGTTTACCGCAGCCAGCCCAATAATCCGCATATAGCATCGGGCTGTATTTCTTGCACAACTTACACGAGACTATTACTATGGTCGTTACACTATTTATAGATGGAGAGACTTTGGTATAAGTAAAAGTAAACATCCTCAAGGATTGGGCTTCCCTGAGAGGGAACTGTGAAATTTTATTATTTCTTCTTGAACCATTTATAACAACCTCAAAGAAGCTCCTGCCCTTAAGGTAGGGAGGCATTGAGGGAGGGTTTCACTTTTACTAGGGTCTCTCCACCTTTAAATTCCTTTTTTCTATTAAATCAAAAATCGATGAATTAAAAGAAGGTGTGATAGGATGGTTAAAAGAAATGAAAATAACGATTGTGAACGTTGCCTCATATACCCTGTAAAAATTAATGCTATTTCTCGTGAAGAAAATATAGTTATTATTGAAGTTGATTCGCTAGAAGAACTGACAATGATTGCAGAAGGATTTAAAAAGCCACTTCTTCATGATGAAACTCATCATCTCGTTATATTTGACAAAGAAATTCATTATAGAACTAAAAATGTTGATTTGTGAAAGAAAGCCTATCAAGTTTTCAATGACATTTAAATTATTCTTCTTTCTTGGATTCGCAGGCTTTTACTAGGCGAGCATATTCAGCGGCGTTTAATTCTTTTCTCGCCATTTTAAGGCATTCTTTAATCATATCTTCTTTCTCATCTTCATGAGATTTTTTCGCCATAACTAATCCTCAATTCATAAAAGATATTTTATTTCAAAAGATTTTCGCTTGAGGTGAATAGTAAAGGTCTTTAAATGATCAAAAATCGGTGAAAGATGAACTTATCCTATTAAATTTTGAAAAGAGATTCCTTAATGACCAGGAATAGTCATTCCACATGATAGACCATACCCTGACATGATGCAATCAGTTTATCATTCTCTTGATTCTTAACATTAACTTGATAAACTGCAATTCTTTTGCCAAAATGTATTTGTTTTGCTTCTGCTTCGAGCAAATCCCCTAGTTTGGAAGGTCTATGATAATTTATATTCATCTGGATTGCTACTGCAGTTATTCCTTGAGAATTGGAAGCTAGTGCGAAGGCTTGGTCTGCTAAAGAAAAAATTGCACCTCCATGGGCAACTCCATGAAAATTCAAATGATTTTCAGCTATCTGCATTTGAATTTTTGCATATCCTTCCGCAAGTTGATTAATTTGAACATCTAAAAATTTTGAAAACGGATCAAAACGTTTTCTTAAATTGTCAATATGATCTGACACAAAACCACCCTTTCAATCATATGAATTATTCATATCTTTGAAAACACATTTCTGGTTTCTTTAGGAAACATAAGAGGTTCTCTTATATCTATAGGTGAGAACTACCCCCCAACAAGTTGGGGTGTCTTCTTGCGAAGAAATGATAAAACAATTAAAAGGGAAAAAGGAAGCCTGTTTAAAAAAATCAGGCAACATTAATTTTTGAAATAATTCACGGCTTGTTATATATTAATATCTTCGTCGTCGGTTATATCCGCCGCCGCCGCCGCCACCGCTGTAGCCACCGCCACCACGGTTATATCCGCCGCCACTACGTGGTCGACCGCCGCCGCGTCTAAATCTAGGAGGTTGCTCAAAAAACCTATCTGAGAGGTTATTATCTGTATTTGCTGTGATATCCTCTTCTGTCTCTTCAATAGAACCATATCTACCGATATTAAGCCGTAAACTGTTTTTGAACACATTACAGTAACCATTTGAAATCTTGAGTGCGCTATCAACGCTTACTCGGTCAATATCATCGTTCCAAAGTGTTAAGAAAATGACTCCTGTGTCGTCACCGACTAAAGCTTCAGTTACTCTATTGACTGATCCATCTTTTCTACTTGTTACTTCTCGTGCTTCGTTCAATTCAACAACTTTTACTTTGACGTTGACCTTGCGACTTCGCGGGCCAAGGTCTGAAACAGACATCATAATTTCTTCTGATTCTTCTGTTTCTTCTCGTTCTTCATCCATGGACATTTTATTCACCTAAACTATTAAAACTTACAAAAAAAGACAAACTTACTTAAAACTCACCAACTAGTCCTGTAAATTCCTTTTTCTGTATTCTTTTCATGGCATCGAATTTTTTCTTTTGCAAAAAAAAGAGTTTCCGATGTACATGGTTTTGTAAAATGGCAAGCCTGAGGCTTTTAAGTTTTTCTATTATGAACATAATCTATTTAGACATTTGAAGAATTGTTTTACTTCAATATTTTTGAACTCTTAATTCAGTGCTCAGTGGAATGATGTTCCCATATCAAATCAAAGAAAAGTTTTAATGCTTGTACCAGATTCGTATTTTCCGAAATAGCAGCCTCACGCATCCAAAGTGGAATTCCTATTTCTTCTGCGAGAAAGATTGCAGTACCTTCTTTGCTTGGATCGATTAACGCTCCTCTCAGGGGAACCGAATAGGCGAATCTGATAGTAATTTTATCCTCAAAACTTGAGGAGAGAAGTGTTATTATGCTTTGTTGGATTGCTTGAGATTCATTACTCAGTTTGTTCGGATCTAATAGTAAGATTTTTACTTGAACTCCTTTTTCTATCTTTTTTGCTAAATCATCTATAATCTTAGGTAGATATTCTAGCACTTTCGAGATAATATAGATTTCTTTTTTTGCCCTTCTAATAGCAGAAATAGTTTCTGTTTCTGATGCCAACCCGATTTTGACTATTCGCAACAGTTTCTGTCGTTTTTCAACTAATCCCTTTTCATAAATGGGTGTCAAAGTTTTTGTAAATTCTTTTGCTGTCTTTCTCAGTTCTCTCATGTCTTTATCAAATGTTTTCTGCTTGTATTCAAGCAGATTATCCATTATTCGCTTAGGTGACAATGCAGTATAGGCGACAGGACGACCTGTTCGTTCTTGGATGATACCCTTAGTAGCAAGTTCATTAAGAGTTTCATAGATTTTTGTGCTTGGAATTCCAGTAATCTCTTTCATTTGTTTAGCTGTCCCCTCCCCGAGCGGAAGAAGATAACTTAGAAGTATTGCCTGATATTCTGTGAATCCCAGACTTAATAACCATTTCTTAGCTTTCTCTGTTTCCTCTTCATATTCTTCAAGAGACATCAAAGACACCTAAAAATTCATAGTTAGAAAATTAATGCCATTTTATGCCTTATTTACTTTATTATAGAGTAACTTTTATATTCCAATTGGACTTTAAGAAAAAGTAATAATTTTGCTTATTAGAAAATTAGGCAATTTTAAGGTGATTTCTTGATGGATAAGAAAAGAACAGCGGTGATTGGCATTGACGGAGCCCCTTATAGACTGATGAATGATTTATCCGATAAAGACGTAATGCCAAACTTCAAAGAGTTGCAGAAAAACGGTAGTTTCTTTAAAATGCAAAGTTCTATTCCAGAACTTTCATCAGTATCTTGGAGTTCTATCATTACTGGAAATAATCCTGGAATACATGGGATTTTCGGATTCACTGATTTCATAGAAGGAACATATTCTTTGTGTTTTCCAAATTTTCTGAACCTAAAATCCAAAGCTTTTTGGCAAAGAGATTCTAGAAAATACATAATTATTAATGTTCCAAGTACATATCCTGCACAGGAAATAAATGGTTTTTTAGTTTCTGGATTTGTTGCATTAGATTTAGATAAGGCTGTTTATCCGTCAAGATTTGTTAGCACTTTGAAGAAATTAGGATATAGAATAGATGTTGATGCACAAAAGGGACATGAATCTAAGCCATTGTTTCTTAAGGATTTGTTTGAAACACATAAAAACCGTATAAAGACATATCGTTATTTTTGGGATAAAGCAGGAATTGATTGGGATGTATTCATGTTTGTATTCACAGGAAGTGATCGACTTGGTCATTTCCTTTGGGATGCGTATGAAGATCCAAATCATGAATATCACTCAGAATTCTTGAGGTATTTTGAACTCATTGATGAGGAAATTGGTTACATAAAAAGCAAATTGAGAGAAGATGACGCTCTAATCATGCTGTCTGATCATGGGATGGAATCTGTTAAAACAAATGTAAATATCAACAGATATCTTACCGAAGAGGGATTTTGCTCATTAGACAAAGATCCGAAAAAAAATTATAACAATGTTAGAGAAGGTACAAAGGCATTTGCTTTGGATCCTGCAAGAATCTATTTACACAAAAAAGGTAGATTTCCTAGGGGTCATATTAAGACGAATGAGGAAGTTAAGTTAAAAGAGGAACTGATTGATTCGTTTTCAAGGCTGAAAATGAATGGGATGCCTGTTATAAAAAAAATATTTGACAAAGAAGAGATTTATCATGGTTCCTATGTAGAAAAAGCCCCTGATCTCATTTTATTGCCGAATTCTGGCTTTAATCTTAAGGGTAGTGTGTTCAAGAAAGAGATATTTGACAAGGATATTTTCACTGGAAAACACACCCAAGAAGATGCATTTCTTTATGTTAGAGGCGAAGCAGATCTACCAGATAGTCTAAATGTAGAACATGTTATGAACCTGATTATAGGACGTGATTCAAATTAAAGCATATAATGTAAATAAAACATGCTGGAATTGCCCTGCGGCAATATTCAAAGGTAATGTTGATTTTAGAGCATGTGGACAATCTATGGAGAAAGTAAAGGAATTAAAAGATCCCGAATATGTTATCATGATTGAATGTGCTCGGAGACCTGAATTGGGACATTTTGAACCCACCATAAGTTTTGAACAATGCACAGAATGGGAATATCGGGAAGAAATAAATTGTTATCTTTTGAAAGATATGCGTGTTATGATTTTAGGAATCGATGGATATTTAGGATGGACATTAGCACTAAGACTAGGAAGATTAGGATGCAAAATTAGTGGGATCGATAATTATTTCCGCAGAGATTGTGTAAAAGAAAAAGGTGCGCTTTCGATTGTTCCTATTGCATCAATAGATGAACGTCTCCAGACTGCCCAAGAAGTACTTGGGATTGACATCACGTTTCGGGAGATTGATATCTTAGATCGTCAAAAACTGGGTGAATTCCTAAAAGAAATGAAACCAGAAGCGATCGTTCACTACGCAGAATGTCCAAGTGCACCATATAGTATGGTAGATTGTGATCATGCTATTAAGGTTCAATATAATAATGTTATTGGTACGCTTGGTCTGCTTTTTTTGATGAAGGAGATGGTTCCGGAAACGTCTTTAATCAAACTTGGTACCCTTGGCGAATTTGGTTCACCTTTGACTGGAAGACCGCTCTTTGAAGGTATCTTCCCTGCAGATGCCGTATTGAATTATGGAGGTAGAGAATGGAGCCTTGGTGGTGAATTGACTCCTCGCGATCCCGTAAGCTTTTATCATGTATCTAAAGTCCAAGATACCTTCAATGTTTATGAAGCATGTAAATATTGGTGGCTTCGATCCTATGATGTTATGCAAGGTGTTATATATGGGGTTCACACTGATGAAATAGCAGCAGATCAACGACTTCGAACTCGCTTAGACGCTGATGAATGGTTCGGGACAGTGGTGAATCGTTTCGTCATTCAAGGTATACTGGGACTTCCGTTAACCGTATATGGACAGGGTGAACAAATTCGAGGGTTTATTGCTCTTGATGATGCGATGCAATGTATGGTGCGCTTAATTGCATCACCACCAGAACCCGGGCAATATGACGTAGTAAATCAAGTGTCTGGGCTCTATAAAATCAAAAAATTGGCAGACACTGTTGCAAAAGTTGGAAATGAAAGATTTGGCTTAAATGTAAGGATTCAGAGAGTAGAAAATCCACGTGTAGAAGCAGATTTTCATCCCTTCGAAGTAATTTCTAAAAAACTTCCCAAGACATTTGGCTTTGCACCAAAACTGAGCCTCGAAGAAGAAATTACAAATATGTTTACTCTTTTAACTCAACCTCACATCAAAAAACGAATTGAAGAGACAGCTCACGTGTTTTGGCCAGTAACTCGGTGGGATGGCGAAAAACGAGAGTCAGAAGTGATTGAAGTCTATGCACCAGGCACAAAGCAAAATGGGGGTTTCCAACCACAACTTGATACAGGGAAAGAACTAGTGGTAAAAGAGACTCAAAAAAGAGTCAAGCAGTAAACTGCGAGTCTAACGGTGGTGCAGAGGATATATGGAATTTACTGCGAAGGATTTTGAAAAAGAAGTTCTTAAGTCTGATATTCCCGTTTTAGTGGATTTTTGGGCTAGTTGGTGTCCTCCCTGCAAAGTAGTCGAGCCAATCATAGAAGAATTAGCTCAGGAATATCTGGGTAAAGCAAAAATCGGCAAACTCAATGTGGACAGAAATCCTGGCCTAGGTGCAAAATATGAGATTACAGGGGTTCCTACGTTTATAATTTTTAAAGATGGTAAGATAAAAGATCGAGCTATAGCTGCAAAGTCCAAAGCTGAATTGAAAAAGATGATTGAAAAGTTTTTATAAAACTCAAGTTAGACTCCTTTTGAAGTTTAGCGACGAATACACACTAAGTTGCAAAAATAAAAAAGTGAAAACTTTCTCACCATTCTAAGAAATAACAGCTTCAACATTTTTCAGATCGGGCAAGGCGAGTTATTTGAATATGTTTAAATTATCTACAGATCTTGAACCAAAAGGAGATCAGCCAAAAGTTATTCAACAACTTGTAGATGGTATACAAAAAAGAGAACTAAAACATCAGACATTACTAGGAGTAACTGGTTCCGGAAAAACATTCGCTATGGCTCAGATTATCGAAAAGACGCAAAAACCAACGCTCGTTATCAGCCACAATAAGACATTAGCTGCACAGTTGTATTCTGAATTCAAGGCATTTTTTCCAGAAAATGCAGTGGAATATTTTGTTAGTTATTATGATTATTATCAGCCAGAAGCCTATATGCCTCAAACTGACACTTATGTAGCAAAAGATGCGTCAATAAACGAACGCATAGAAAAGATGCGCTTATCTGCAACGAGTTCTTTACTCGAACGGCAAGATGTCGTAGTCGTAGCCAGCGTCTCATGTATTTATTCTATTGGTGATCCTCAAGACACTACAGGTCTTACGCTCTATCTCAAAGCAGGTGAAAAAAGGGATCGTGACAGCGTTTTGAAATCTTTTGTTGACATCCAATATGAACGAAATGATTTGGACTTTGCGAGAGGCAGATTCAGGGTAAGAGGGGATGTTGTCGAGGTTTTTCCAGCCTATGACGATTCGGCGTTAAGACTCGAATGGTTCGGGGACGAGATTGAGAACATTTCAGAGATTGACCCGTTGACAGGAAAAACTAAAATGAAAAAACCAGTAGCTGTGATTTACCCGGCAAAACACTTCGTCTTCACTCAATCCCGGATCGATCAGACTATTGAATTAATAGAGACAGAACTTGAGGAACGCCTCGCTGAATTGAAAAAAGAAGAAAACCTGTTGTATGCACAAAGGCTTGAACAAAGAACACGTTATGATTTGGAAATGATAAAAGAGGTAGGATATTGCTCAGGAATTGAGAACTACTCCCGGTATTTTGACAATCGACAACCTGGTCAAAAACCATATGTATTGTTGGATTATTTCCCACAAGATTTTCTCATGTTTATAGACGAATCACATGTAACTATACCTCAAGTAAGAGGCATGTATGGCGGAGATTTGTCGAGAAAGAAAAATCTTGTCAAGTATGGATTCAGATTACCAAGTAGTTTTGACAACAGACCTTTAAGATTTGAAGAATTCGAGCAACATATGGATCGAAGTAGGGTGATTTTCGTATCTGCTACACCGGCTACTTATGAACTAAATAATAGTGAACAAATCGCAGAAATGATAGTCCGGCCTACTGGATTGATTGACCCAGAGGTAATTGTAAAGTCAACCGAAAATCAGATAGATGATCTAATTTCTCTGATAAGACTACAGGCGGAACACAGAGAACGTACATTGGTAACAACATTAACAAAGCGAATGGCTGAAGATCTAACTGATTATCTATTGAACGTCGGGCTCAGGGTACGATATCTTCACAGTGACATTGAAACGCTAGAACGCGTGGAAATTTTGAGAGATCTGCGTCTAGGGAAGTTTGATACACTTATTGGCATCAACTTACTGCGAGAAGGGTTAGATCTTCCCGAAGTCTCCCTCGTCGCCATTCTCGATGCTGATAAAGAGGGTTTCTTACGTTCTGAAACAAGTCTAATTCAAACAATTGGGCGAGCCTCCAGAAACGTGAGTGGGCGCGTTATTCTTTATGCAGACGAGATTACTGAATCAATGAGAAGAGCACTCGATGAAACCGAAAGAAGACGCCTTCTACAGCTAAAATATAATGAAGAACATGGAATTACACCCGTAACGATCTCTAAAGGAATTAGAGCTCCAATATCCGAAACGACTAAAACAGAGATTGAATTAGATTCTATATTGTCTGAATCTCCTGAAGATCTCAAATTTCAACTCTCACAACTCGAAACTGAAATGAAAAACGCTGCAGATAACCTCGAATTTGAGAAGGCTGCAGTTATCCGTGACAAAATATTTGAATTGAGAAAGCTTTTAATTCCGTGATCTAACTCTCAACCTCTATTATCTGGAATATATCTTCTGGGAGCTCTAATCTTTCAATTTCCCCCCATCGATTAACCATCTCAATGCCTAATTTTCTTGATGTTTCGAGAGCTTCGATCTTATTAACTCGGTAAAAACCAGTTTTGACGTGATCAAAGAATGTCTGATATATCTTTTTCAAATCACTTTTCTTGATCTCTTGAAGGTCTTCATCTTGAAAAGTAGTAGCAATTAGACTATTTGTCTTATCCAAAAACACAAATTTCTCATATATTGGATCCACATTTCTTAAGTTATGCAAAATCTTGCTCAAGATAGGATTAACTCTTTTGCTCGCTAAAAACGTAATTAATGTTGAATTCACTCTTTTATTTGCTGGAATATTTCTCGTCTTAAAATGGAAGATATATTCGTTAATGAGCTGCTCGTAGAATAGTTTAATGTCCTTTTTCAACTTTAGCTCTTCCACAAAACCCGACTTTTTCCCCTTTGTTTTAAATTCTATTGAAATGCCATCCGTAAAAATTACTTTTGAGCCTTCCGTTCCTCTATGGGCAAGATCCTCATCAAAATAAGAAAGTACTGCGTGAATTTCTTTATTATCAGCACTCCTATGAAGGAATATTCCGGAATATAGATCGCTACTCTTGCGTAGAAGTTGTTCTTTCCTAAAGCAATATGTAATGTTTTTCTTACATACCTCACAATAATCAATGAATGCATGTTCCTTAGACATTTAGTTGTATCACCCTAGCGTAAAGTAAATCAGAAAGAGCAGCAAAAACGTTCTCTATATTTTCACCAGTTAGCGAACTTGTTTTAAAAAAAATCTCTGCTGACAATTCATTTTTTTTCAAAAATTCTTTGATTTTTGCATCAGTTACCGCCTCTTTGCCAGCTTTCCCAAGTTTATCCGCCTTTGTGCCAATCACTAAAACTATTGGATTCCCAGCGGTGTTCTTATAGACTAAATCAAACCAATCACTTAAATTGAGCAAACTAGATGATCGTGTAAGATCAAAGGCAAATATGACCGCATGAGCCCCTTGGCAATAACTAGGTAAGATGAACCGAAACCTTTTTTCCCCACCAAAATCCCATACCTGAAGTTTAATGATGATATCTGCATCTACATCTACTTTATTATGGAAAGAATAAAATCCTGCGCCGATCGTGATTTTTGTATCTTTGGCAAACTTGTTTGTTGCATATCTATTTATGAAAGTCGTTTTCCCGACACCACCTTCCCCTACAACGATCACCTTGAAGATATAACTTGATTTTGGCGGTTCCATCACAAATCGACCATTTTAATACTTAGTAAAATCACTTCACTTTGATACTAGAATATTTGGATAATTTCAAATCTCGTTTTCAACCTTTTTATTAATTCTGGGAATTTTTTCAGCAAGTTTGAGAGCATCTTCGAAACTCTCCACTAGCTATTAAAATGATAGAATTAGAGACGTTTTTATTCATGGAAAGCATTTAAGGGCATTAATTAAAAAACAAGAATAACAAAAAATAGGATCTCTGGAAGTGTTAGGTGCAAAACCTACAATACTGCAACTAATGAGTAGCTAAGATCTGCAGGACGTCTTCAGAGAGTCCTAATTTTACAATTTCTCTCCATTGTGTAATGACTTTGAGCCCAGTTTTCCTTGATGCATCAAGAGCATCATTCTCGTTTTCATCCTTAAAATATTCAATAATCTGCTCAAAGACAGTCTGAAAAGCTTCTTTGAGTTCGTCATAAGTGATTTGACTGATGTCCCTTTTTTGCAAATCGAACGTAATCTTGTCAGAAACTGTCATAAACGGTTCGTATAATTCAGATTGAGTTTTTAAATCGGCTAAAATTTTATTTAGTGTAGGTTCCACTTTTCTTTTTACTAATAACCTCTTATTTTTAAAACTGGAAATATATTCATTAATTAACCATTCGTAAAAGAGTTTGCTTTCTAGTTTATTTACTTCTTCATCTAGATGTTTCTTTTCGTTCTTTTTCAGATGTTCTAGTGAAACACCATTCGTTAGAATTACTTTTGCCCCCTCTCCTCCTCTATTAGCAAGATTAGTATCGAAGTAAGCAAGCATTGCATGAATTTCATTATTACTTTTACTTTTGTGAAGAAATACTCCCGAGTATAGACCGCCACCTTTTTGTTCTAGCATTTCCTTTGTAAAATGATGTGTAACTGAAGTACCACATTTCTCACAGTACTCAATAAAAGTATAATCGTCAGCCATTATTGTTTCACCTTGTTGTAGAGTAAATTAGACATTTCGGCAAATACGTCTTTGACATTTTGCCCTGTTTTCGAACTTGTCTTAAAAAACAAATTTGGTGAAACTTCGTATGTTTTCATGAATTCGACAATTTGTTCATCTTTGATTGCTTCAAAACCGTTGTCTTCGATTTGATCAGCTTTTGTACCAATGAGGATAAATATCGGGCTATTCTCAGTATTCTCAGTAATTAAATCAAACCATTCACTCAGATTCCATAAAGTAGTTGCTCTAGTAAGATCAAAAGCAAATATGACCCCGTGAGCCCCGTTGCAATAACTAGGCAGAATAAAGCGGAAACGCTTCTCGCCACCGAAATCCCACACCTGAAGCTTTACGGAAGTATCTCCATTTACATTATTTTCAAAGGAATGAAAAGAGGCACCAATTGTAATTTTCGTATCTTCAGAAAAACTGTTTGTAGCATATCGGTTAATGAACGTCGTTTTCCCGACGCCACCTTCTCCAACAACGATGCATTTGAATAAATAGCTATAGCTCATCTGATTCTTAGCCACCAATTTAAATCACCCCATTATGCGCAGTAAACTCGATCGTATAATTTAAAAAACAATACTTTCTGTTCCTTTTAAACCTTCAGGTAAAGTTCTCCGCAAAATGCTTTATCGTTTTTGTCGAGAAGGAGAGTTCAGTATTCAATAAATTCTCCGCAATGGTTGCTTCTAAAAGGCATTTCGAAGTTGTTCATGTCCCAATTTGAAAAGAAGTAATTTTTAACTAAATTACTGAGTAATCTTGAGTTGATTCATAAAACTACTAGTTTAGAATTATTTGATCTGCTTCTTGTAAAAATTCGTTGGCCTTTTCTTCATCGCCTTGTGCCATATACAGGTCACCAAGTTTTTTTAACGTTTCTTTTTTTCCAGCAGAATCTTTTTTTTCGTCACTTAAACTAAGAGATTCATTATAATGTTTCAGCGCTTGCTCCCAGTTTTCTTTCTTATGATAAACAAGTCCTATGTATCGAAGCCTAGAAGCTTTTCCTCTCATATCATTGAAATTTTCATCCATTTCAAGCGCTTGTTGATAATATTCAAGTGCTTCATCGTATCTTTCATTCTTATAATGAACAACAGCTAAATTATTAATCATATTTCTCGCGTCACGTCTACGTCCCATGATATTAAGAAGTTCAACTGATTTTTCAAAAAATTTAATTGTTCTTGGGTCATCTTTTGCTAAATGCTCATAACATACACTAGTTAATTTATCTAGAAGTTTTGCAGTATCATCAAAGGGTGCACTTGCCCGTACCATCAAATAGTAAAGCTCTTCAAATGTATTCACAGCGTCATTATATTTTTTTTGATCACAATAGATATCGCCGATCATTTTCATAATTAAAACTCTAATGCGCATATCTCCTGTCTTTCCTTTCTCATTATCTAACTTTAGTGCTTCATTCAAATATTCCAGTGCGCGATCCGTCTCTTTGAGTTCCTGATGAACATTTCCTAAATGTAGCAATGCAACTATTTTTCCCTCTCTAGTATCTGCATATTTGCTCTCTTCGAAGTCATCTGAAGTCAAAATGCCCTGAATTATTTCATATGCGTTTTGAAAGTGATTTAACGCTTCTTCCAAATCTTGAGATTTCTGCGCTTTGATACCTTTCTTTAAAAGTTTCTTACTCTCATGTAACTGTTTATCTATTCTTTTTACTATTTTTCTGTCTGGTTTCTTGTCCTTAGTCATGCTTTCAAGAACTCCTATTGTTTTAGTCTTCTATTGATACTTCCAGAATCCCAATGCCATCAATTTGAGCAACAAGCCTATCTCCGCTTTTTACAGTATCAATTCCAGCAGGTGTTCCAGTGGCAATTATGTCTCCTGGGTAAAGCGTCACGATTTTTGTAATGAAGGAAATTAGTTTGGGTATTTTAAAAATCATTGAAGCTGTATTGTCACTCTGCTTTAATTCGCCATTGTGCCATAGTTTGATATCAAGTGCGTGAGGATCAGGTATTTCATCAGTAGTAACGATATATGGGCCAAGTGGACCAAACGTATCGAATCCCTTCACCTTAAATAATGCCCTATCTGTTTCTGTGAAATCTCGGGCAGACATATCAAGAATAATAGTATAGCCAAAAACCTTTGAAAACACTTCGCTTTCATCGACATTTTTTGCCTTTTCCCCGATCACAACAGCTAATTCTGTCTCGTAATCAACCCTATTGACCTCTTTTGGAATTTTGACTGCTTGGTTTGGTCCAATAATTGTAGAAGGAGGTTTTAACCAGCAAAAAGGTTCAGAAGGCGTTTGTTTCCCCAATTCGGCTATGTGAGAAGGGTAGTTTAATCCGATTCCTATAATTTTCGAAGGGTTTCTTATTGGTGCATCAAATTTTGCTTCGCTTAGTGAAATAATGTCACCCGAAAAAGATAACCGATCAGGAGGATTTTGAATGAACTCTTCGACTAATTGGAAACCTTTCAAAAACCTGATTTGATATCCTTCAATAATGCCGACTTTCCCTTCAACACAACAAATCTTCATGTTTTCACGACCTTTTACGTAAAATAGAAACTCGTAATTATATGTTAGTGTGATTTATATTATTTTCCAATTGCTTTTCTTAGAGCAGCTCTTGCAAGTAGTCTTGTGGAGTCTAATGTTGGAAGAGGTGATGTTTCTGGGATTACTATCAATGGGATTTCAGTGCATCCAAGTACTACTGCATCGCAGTCTTCATTTTTTAATTTGCCTATTACCTCTTCAAAATACGCACGAGATTTTTCATAGAACTTTCCGTTTACAAGTTCGATAAAAATAATGTCATTTATTCGTTCCCTATCCACTTTTTCAGGAATCTTGAAGTTAATTCCCATTTTAGTAAGCGTATCTGAATACACAGGTCCTTCCATGAGATAGCGGGTTCCCAAAATTCCGAGACATTTATATTTCTGCCTTTTTACCTCTTTTGCAACTTCCTCTGCTATATGGAGCCATGGAATTGGGGATTTTTCAATAACGATGTTAAAAACCTCGTGTATTGTGTTATCAGGACATATGGCAAAGTCTGCCCCAACATCTGCTAATTTATTAACTGATGCTAACATTAAACTTGCTACATCTTCCCAATTATCTGCTTCAATATATTTCATATATTCGCTTAAAGGATAGGTGTGCATAGTAACCTCAGGATGGGCATATCTCCCCATAAAATCTGCACCTTCTGTGCAAATTGTCCTATAACAGAGAGCGGCCCCTTCCGCACTACATGCAACTATCCCGATGTGTTTTACCATATTTTTTTCTCCTTTGTTAAATCATTAGCAAGAGTATTTCAAGTGAAATCTACTTGTCTTTATAAAAAGATCCTTTAATATGCTAGAGTTAAGACGGAATTAGTGCTAATCAAATCAATAGTAGAAAATATGGAGGCGACCCAATATATGAGAATTATTAAGATTTCTACTGCACAATTCTCTTTAAAACCTATCAAAAGTTTCTCAGAGTTCGAGGATCACGTTATCTCCTGCTTAAAACAAGCTGAAGGATCTGATTTCGTTGTATTTCCTGAATTATTTACATTTGAATTGTTGACAACCTTCTCTGATGCAAAGAATTTTACAACTATGGATAAAAAAAAGACGTCTGAGTTTACCAACCAGTATCTAGATCTTTTCTCAAGACTTGCAAGACAAAACGGTCAATATATTGTTGCAGGATCGCACTTAAAGAAAGAAGGAATCAATTATTATAATTCATGCTATCTGTTTGGTCCAGATGGGACAGTATTTGAGCATAAAAAGACCCACATCTTTCCAGCGGAGGGAGAATGGGATACCGCTGAAGGCAATATATTAGAAATCTTAGAGCTAGAAAAAGCAAAGGTGGGTTTATTAATCTGTTATGAGGCGGAAATTCCAGAATGTGCAAGGATTCTCGCTTTAAAAGGTGCCGAGATTATTTTCTGTCCTTCATTCACATCAAGCGAAGCTGGGTTTTGGCGAGTAAGACATTGCTGCCAAGCGAGGTGCATAGAAAATCAGATTTATATGGTGCACTGTTGCACGGTGGGCGATGCAGGCATATTGGATCTCGCTGGATGGGGGAGAGCCTCAATACTTAGCCCTTGTGATACTCCTTGGCCTTCAAACGGAGTAATTGCAGAAGCAAAATCAAACAAGGAAATGGTAATAACCGCTGAAGTTGACCTCGATGAGCTTTACGTCAACAGAGAAACAGGTGCTGCCACTACCTTCAAAGATCGCACTCGGAGGGCGGAACTTTACAAGTGGTTATATGATCGTTAGTTTCAAACCCATCTTTCATCTCATTTTTTTATAAAATGCGTTAAACTATCTTTAAGTTGTACTAAAGACGCCCTTTAGAAAATACTGCATTTCATCTATAAGAAACCAAAAGACTAAAAGAGATCTTAATTGACCTGTTTACAAAATTTAATGTCGTGAAGCTTGTGCCTTTAAATAGAAAAATCTCCATCATTTTCGGTATCTCCCTATGTGGAATAGTTGGCAATAGTGCAATAATACCCGCACTTCCAAAAATAGCTCACGAATTAAATGTATCATTACTGTCAATTGGACTTTTAATAACAGCGTTTACGCTTCCAGGTATTTTTCTGGCGCCTGTTATCGGTGTTCTAAGCGACAATTTTGGCAGAAAACAAGTTATAATACCCTGTCTTTTTCTATTCGGTACTGCAGGAGGCTTAAGTTTTTTTGCAGCAAACTTCACACAATTACTTATCTTGAGATTTATAACGGGTATAGGTGGCTCAGGTTTAACTATTTTAGCTGTAATCCTCATAGGCGATTTTTACGATGGCAATGCCCGCGTAAAGGCCATGGGAATCAATACTAGTGTAATAAATGTTGGCATGGGGAGTTTTCCACTTGTCGGCGGTGCTCTCGCGCTAATCGGCGCGACATACCCATTTTTATTGCTTCTTTTAGGAGTAGTTGTGGGTTTTTTAGCTCTTTTCTTACTAGAAAATCCAGAAGGTTCGCAGGCATCCTCTACTTTTGAATATTTTCACAAATCTATAGAGTACTTGAAGAAACCTGGGAGTATAATTCTCTTCTTGACTGCAATTATTGCGTTTATCGTGATATACGGGGCAATCCACTACGCTTTAACACTACTATTTGCCGTAAAATTTGGACTGAATTCATTCCAGATAGGTATTTTTTCATCCCTTTTATCATTCACAATAGCAGCAACTTCTAGTCAAGCTGATAAAATCGAGAGCCGTTTGTCTCCTCGTGCCGTTTTAACACTCGCATTTTGCTTTGAGGGTATTAGCTTGGTGATGATTCCTATTATTCATCGTATAATACTCATGATTATACCGGTCGTAATTTTTGGCTTCGGCTTTGGTTTAGCTTTACCTTTGTTTCTAACGTCAGCGACAAGACTTGGTCCTATGGAACTTCGAGGAGTTTTATCTAGCTTAATTTATTCTGGAATCCGCATAGGACAAACTACAGGTCCAATACTCATGGGACTTGTCGTGCTATATTCTTCATTAGAAATTATCTTTTTGTGGAGCGCAATAATATCATTTAGCGTTTCGTTTATTGGGTTCTTTGCATGGAAAATTTTTGAAACGGGATTATATTAGCGTTAGACTGCTATATATCCATAAGGGAAAAGGGAAGAAAAAGAGTTTTGAAGGAAAGCGCGCCCACCTGCAGACGTCCCTTATCCCTTAAGATACGCTTAGTATCACCAAGGTTTTGACAGCCTAATATATAAGAACCACACTTTTTTTATCAATAGATGTCTCTCGATGGTTAGCACAAAAGTTCTCTTTGAACTGCTCGGAAAAAAAATTTTAAATACATTTTAAATTCACGAATAATGTACAAAATCAAAAATTCGAGGCAAAGGAAAACCAAATGTATCCTAAACTTGCAAATCATGTAGTCCTTCGAGTATTAGAACATCCCGTACTTTATGATTTTGTTAATAATGAACTTTATGAATTAGAAAATGATGAGTATCAATGGATGAGATATTTTACCGGCTATTCTTCTCTCAATCTGCTCTTAAGTCAATTTAATGATTCAAGGGATGAGTTTTTAGGATTTCTTAAGGAACTAAAAAATGAGAGGTTAATCGAACTAAAAGATAAAAAGGCGTCGGAGATCCCATTCTATTCTGTAGATCAATCTACACTCCCTAGTTTGCGAACGTTACTGTTGCATGTTACCACGAAATGTAACTTAGCATGTCTTCATTGTTATCTTGATAAAAGTGCTCCAATTGAGTTAGATCTGCAGATTCTACTTGAAATAGTTCGGCAATTCGATCAAATGCAAGGATTGAAACTTCTCATATCTGGTGGAGAACCACTTCTTCATTCAAAGATCTTTGAATTCTTAGAAAAGATTAGAGAATACAAAATACGAAAGATTCTTTTGTCAAATGGGTTGCTTATTGATAAAGAAACCGCAGAACGCCTAAAAGATCTTGTAAATGAGGTCCAGATCAGTATTGATGGAATTAAAAGCCATGATCGTTTTCGAGATATGAAAGGGGCGTTTGAAAGATCGATTGCTGCAATTAAAACGTTACAGTCATTTGGCATTCGGGTAAGCGTAGCAACCATGGTTCACAAAGAGAATATTGACGAATTACCAGAACTTGAACAAATTCTCAAAGACATGAATATAGAAAGTTGGATGTTAGATGCTCCATCGCCCTCAGGAAATTTTTTAGAGAATTTAGAACTTCAAGCATCAGTAGAAGACGCCGCAAGGGCTTTGAAGAAATATGGTTGGGGCTATACTTTTGAGGATAGCTCAAATATTTATGCATGTGGGGCGCATCTTGCTGCCATAATGAGCAACGGTGACGTTGCAAAATGTGGATTTTTTGAAGATCAACCCGTTGGTAATATTCAGACCAATCCTCTTCTTTCCTGTTGGGAAAAAATCAAGGACAACTGGATCTGGAGACTCGATGCTCTGAATTGTCGAGAACTAGATTGCCCACATCTATCGGATTGTAAAGGAGGATGTCGTTATAGAGCCTTTCAGTATAGTAAAAATCTTATGGGGGAAGATCCTGTCAAATGCGGAATATACGGCTTTAAATCGAGTCGATTTTTTCAGGAAACTGATTCTTTGCTATAAGTTTGTGTTGCTACGGGTTATTGCTTTAAATGGATGATCACTCTTCTTAAAAAAATAGTTTTCTAAAATTATTTATCAATTAAACGTTTATGTGATTCTCATATACTATTTCAGTAATTTCATCATCCGATAAATCTGGAAAGCGATTATTAAGGATTTCAACGATTCTACTCATATAAAATATTTCTAAACCTGCAGGATTTTTTATAGTCTCCTTCAGTCTAAACGGTCTGGATAATAGTGGACCTCCCATTTCCTTTTCAGATGAGATAAATGTGTTACCCGTAAACAGTGTATTGATAAATTTTCTAATAGTTATCTTTGGTATTTCGTTTGTATCATTAAACAAAATGTCTATCATTTGATGCATTGACATTGAAAGATTTTTTCTAAAGACTTCAAATAGAATTGTGAAGAGTTTTAAACGTTGAGATGAATCATTAATATACCTTAAATTCTTTTTGAGAAAACTTTTTGCATCAGCTTTGAGATCCACAGGCTGTACTTCTGGCAATTCCATTTCGGCAAAATAGATTTTAGGTTGTTGATCTGTCAGATCAATCTTTTCAACAATTTCTCCTACAAATGATTCAACGAAGTCCTTAAAACTCCGAAATCCCAATCTTTTTTCAGAAAATGAAGGGTCTAATCTCAGTAAATCTTGCTTAAGCTTTGCCATCAATACTGGTTCATCATCTGATTTGCTTTTGATATATCTTATCATTAAATCCTTCCCTAAAGAAATATTCATCTCTTCAGTTAAATCTGAAGATAATGAATCCTTTTCAGGTGCACCTAGTATTTCATCAATAGATTTAAACTCGGTGCCACTACTTTTAATCAAGGGACCTACACTATGTTCAAATCCTAAAACTATTACTTTTTTTCCCCTTGCCAGAATTCGTTGAATAAGAGGGATAAAATCGGTATCTCCTGAGCAAATAATGATGATATTAATTATTTTAAATAACTCTAGATTTTCCATTGCATCAATTGCCAATCTGACGTCAGAACCATTTTTACCTTGTGAAGTTGTTGCTGGAAGATGTATCATTTCAAATCCATGTTCCATTAACGATCTTTGATATTGAGCAAAAATGTGCTTAGACCAATCCGCATAGGCTCTTTTTATGCAAATATTTCCCTTAGATGTTGCGAAATCAACGAGAGGTCCAAGTGATAATGGTTTCTCCTTTGAAGGATAAACTTCTTCTGCAGAAAGGGCTAAATTTTCGAAATCCAAATAGATCGCGACATTTTCATCTGACATTAAAAAACCTCTGTTTGTTTCCACAAGTAATTTCAATGGCATTATACAAGCGGATTAAACATCTGAAGAAAGAATTCAAGATATCTGTAACATGCAAGACTGTGAAATGTTCAATTAATTTATGCTCAATCATATAAATAAATTTTTACAATTTTATTTTTTCGCACAGTTATTGATCTTCTACTCATTTTCTGCAATAAATTGTTGTGGACAAATCTAAATTATTAAAATGATTAGAAATGTCCTTTCACACAAAGAAACTATTTACGAATCCAAATAAATTGTGACATATATTTAAAAACTACTCAAGTAAAGTTGTAAAGAGTTAAAATAGAGTAAGAAGAATCAGTTAAATCGTATCTCCCCTCTTCTTCGATCCATTTAGTCACAATCTCTGCCCTACAGCAGACGTTTCCGTCCACCCATCAGCATCAATCATTTTTTGCCAGGCAGGCGTCGTTAGAGCGCCACCAATTAGCATTATGTTGTCATCTAGTCTTTTTCAGAAAAGTGATTGATTTAAGGCATTTTCAACTGATTGGGCGAAGGATTCTCTTTCCGACAGGAGGGGGAGTTGACCTGAAATTGATTCTTATTTTCTTATAGCAAGATACCTTTTTTCCAACTCATTACTTCTTATATGACTTAGTCATATATGACTTTTAATTCACTTGAAAAAAAAATCATTATCTTATAGAGAATGGGTGATTTAAACAATGAGCAGCACTATCGAAAGATGGTATTGGCTTGATTGGCTGAGAGTCATTGCGATGGGCACAATTTTTTTCTATCATAGCGGAAGACCTTTCATCATTACTCCATGGCATATTATGAATCCCGAACCAGATCCACTATTTACTCTGGTTAATGTCTTCGTAACAGGGTGGATCATGCCGTTGTTTTTTGTAATTTCGGGAATGGCGACATATTTTTCTCTGGGTAAACGGAATGCTTTACAATTCGCTAAGACGAGATTCCTGCGACTCATGGTTCCTTTCATTTTTGCTTTGTTTACAATCCTCTATGTGCATGTTTACTTTACTGCAGTTTTTAATGGCGACTATACAGGATCCTTTTTTGAAGGCTACTTTTGGGACTACTTTCTTTACGGTTTTCCTTTAGATTTAGTTCCCAGGTTGACCTATTTTGCTGGAGCAAATCAGGGAATATACCTCTGGTATCTTTTCTGGCTTTTCGTGTTTTCATTGATAACAGTACATTTCTTCAAGTATCTGCGAGAAAAAGATAACAAAATTTCAAAACTGGCAACAATTTGTAATAGACGAGGAGGAATCTTCTTACTTGCGATCCCCTTGATTATTGTGGATTTAGCTGCGATTCCGCCCTTTTTTGTGTTCCCTTCCGGCTACGGAGGCTGGAAACTGCCCACTTATCTCATTTTTTTCATACTAGCATACGTGGTGGCTTCTAATTCACAATTCATGCAGTCCATAGACAAAAATGGCTTGATTGCGCTTATAGTAGGTATTGTTACTAGCGTGCTTATTCTTGTTGTTTTTATAGCATTTGGCCTTGACGTTCTTGTCTCACTAAGTGGTTATCTTCTATTCACGCCACTTTGGGCGTTCAATGGCTGGTCTTGGATCATAGCTTTACTCTTTCTGGGACGGAAATTCCTGAGTTTCAATCATCGATATTTGCAGTTCTCAAATGAACTTGTCCTACCATTCTATGTCCTTCATGAAACTGTAATCGTCGCAGTAGCCTTCTTTGTTGTCAGTTTGAATTTAATTGTGATGGTAAAATATTTCATCATCTTCTCAGTATCATTCGCGATTATAAGCCTCTTACTAATACCTATCAGACAAATCAACGTGCTTCGGTTCCTATTCGGTATGAGATTAAAGAAAAAAAGCGCATAATTGCAAAACTTTTTTGAAGCTATCCTCCCTTCTTTTTTTTGCTATGTTCTATATTTCTTATTCCACGCTCGAATTGGCGTTATCTTCCAGAAAAACGCTACATTTTGCTACGATGACAAAAAAAATTCTCAGGTAAAAAAATAAGAAAAGGAAAGTTGAGAAAACCGATGCTTTCTACTCCTACTTATCCTATTAATCCCTCTTATAACTTGTAAAGGTCAATGTTGCCGTTTGTATTCGTAATGGTAAGGTCATAGCCACCGTCTCCCATAGTGCCTTCAACGCTGGTAGCCGAGGAAGATTCTAAGTCTAATTGAACATCGTGAATTGTTATCACCCCATTTGTTGTCGACATCGAAAGATCAGCGTTTAAGTCCTCCGATACATACGCAGTAATCGCTCCATTTGTAGTTTTGATTTCTACATTGTTACTAAGAGACGGGATCTCGACTATAATTCTGCCATTGGTTGTTTCTGTCCCACGAACACTTGTGACATCTTCGATTGTAATGCCGCCGTTGGTGGTCTCTGCATCCACATAGCCGTCAACGTCCTTCACGTTTATATTGCCATTGGTGCTGATCAAAGTTGTGTCTCCAGTAGTTCCCTCCAATGAGATACCTCCATTCGTAGTTTCTAGGTGCTCGACGGATACATCTGCCGGGACCTTTATCCAATAATTCACAGTCACCCGAGGAGTTCTAAAAAACCAAAATAGGTTCGTATAGGTCGTTTTGACGGTCATTTCATTTCCGGTGGTCACTTCTATACTGACTTTGTCCAGTTCACTTTGCCCATATTGGGTCACTTTTTCGGCATAAACCTCAACATCATCGTTATTCCATCCTTCAACGATTATGTCTCCGTTTTGATTATCAACCGTCAGCACTGTCCCAGCTTCAACATCATAGGTTTGTTGAAATTCCTCAGAGGCGAATTGAGCAACAGTGGGCTGTACGCATCCAATAAAGCTCATTGTAAAAAGAATAGAGATCATTACCAATGCGATTCTATATTTTCGCACCATACTGATACCTCGAATTCTTTCTATAAACCTAGAAATAGGTATTAGCTATACGGACTTATATTCTTTCAAAGCAGGTATGGATAAGATGGCTCACAAAAAATGTCCTACTTGTGTGTGGAATCAAAACAAAGGTCAAATAATAATTTAACATCCAGTTCTATTTTCCCTTTTCTTTCATCCATTTAGCCGCAATCTTTGCTGCTCCGGCAGCTGTTTCTGCCCAAGCATCAGCACCAATCTCCTCTTGCCAGGCAGGCGTTGTTGGAGCGCCCCCAATTAATACTATATAGTCATCTCGTTTTCCTAAGGCTTCTAACAGCTCAAGAACTTCTTTTTGAGATCCCATCGTGGTCGCCATAAGTGCGGAAAGAGCAATTATATCAGCATTTACTTCCTCAGCTTTTTCAATGAACTGCATAGAGGGAACTTTATTTCCTAAGTCAAATACTTCAAAACCAGAAACTTCCATCATCACTTTGACAATGTTCTTTCCAATATCATGAACGTCCCCAAATACTGTTCCTAATACAACCTTGCCTTTTGTCTTAGGAAGCTCAGTGGATTTCTTAAGTGGTTCTATAAGAATAGAAGTAGCAGCTTGCATCGCTTCGGCGGCAACCACAAGTTCAGGGAGAAAAATCTCCATTTTATCGAATTTCTCACCTATTTGCTCCATCGTAGGGACTAAAACCTCATCGATCGCTTTTAATGGATCAATTTGGGCAATTAAAATTTCTTTTGCCACTTGTTTTGCCTTTTCAGGTTCGTATTTCTCCACAGCATTCTTTAATGCTTCGAAAAGATTCTCCATTTTTAAACACATCCTTAAATTTAAGCTAAAATTTGAGTCCAAGATCTTCAAGTTCTTTTTTGACTCGTGTAAAAATGTTAACGTGTTCTTCAGAGGGCTTAACCGTGTTCAAATCATAGCATTCTTGAAATGTAAGCCCTAGAGGTGGGTTTTTTAAATTTTGTTCATATTTTGACATAATTTTGGTCACTAGGTCGTTGGCATCAGTTCTTTTCAATCCCGTTGCTGCATGGCCAACTTCGCAGCCCATCTTAGCTTCCATTCCAGTATTTCGATCTGGGTATTGACTTTTAGCTGCCGATGCATTATTGATATGACATCCAGAAACAGCACCAGCTATACTCATCGCCGCAACCTCAAGGAAACACATATCTGTACAAGGACCAGCTGCAGTTATAGCCTCTGAAGCAGTAAGCAGATGAGTATTTCGACTAAGAGCTTGACATACAATGCTGGCAATCCAAATGGTTTCAGGTGCCGTACTACAAGAATATTTGAGATGCAGAGGCGGAAAGTCCGAATAAGCGACATTATAAGTAAGGACTCCCTGTAAATGATGTGCTAGGGTAACTATGGCGGTTCCTTCAGGTCCTCCTGCATATCCTCCCATTAACGGCACATACACGCCTCCTATCAAGACAGTATCTTGATCAGAGTAGTATAACGCCTTAGCGAGTTGACTATAATCTGTTTTAAGCTCAGCAAGCGTAGCGATGAGCATTCCATCCACAGGTCTAACGCCAAGTTCTGGTTGATTCATGTTGATATACGAGGCCTCTGACAGAGCGCTTCCTATCAGATTATGAAATCCAATCAAAGGACGACCTGCTCTCTTTGTTCCTTCTTTTGCATAAATGAGATTGTAAGTAGATGCTAAGATTTCAATAGGAGTGCCTGCTCGTGGCACCATTCCAAATATAGTCTTTAATGGATATCCTCCACTTACTGTATCGGCTAATGGTTCTTGTGCAAGACTCTGAACTACTTTTGCATAAATATCCTCAGAGATTTCGCAACCACCTGAAGTTAAACATAAAGGTGGTTTTCTATCTTCAATACGTCTATTAGCCATTACTCTTTCATCAGTTCCAGCTCCGAACGTAATTTGACTTGGTGCTTCATGTAGTGCTAACCTTATCTCATCTTCCTCAAACTTGATTTGTCGATGTGTACTTAAACAATAAGTGCCTGTTTCTAAATAAAGTTCCAAAGCGGCATTAAACACAGCGTCCGCCAAACTATCGTCGGAAGGAACTAAAACCTCTGGATCATATCTTATATCATAATCTTTAATTAATTCTTTGAGTTTTAATCTCATTATACTAAAATCAAAGTCTTTTTCCATACAAATTGGACCATCTTCAGCTCTCTTGATGACGTCTAATAATTTTGATGCATGCATGTACCATATCTTCCTTCATTTCTATTCATATAGCAAGCCTTTCGACTTCTCATCTTATGAACTTAATATTCTTTTTGTTTTGGATATGTATCTAAGGAAAACTAATGCAGTAAACATGTAGTATTATAACAATTTATTCATCATTTTTCCATAAACTATTTGAAATGTAGCTTCCTCTGGATATCAGGGAAAAAGAGTACAGATGAATGTTCAAGCTAAACAGAAATTTCGCTGGAATGATGTGAGTACACTCCGAATAATCGTTTCAATATTGGGTATCCTTGTTGGATTCGCCGGTTTCGAACATGGGTTCTTTGAAATTCTTCAAGGGAATGTCATTCCTAATGAATTTGTCATAGATGCCATTGGTCCAGGGCAGAGGTTTTGGTCTGAGGGAACAGAACCTGCATTCACAATAATTCCAAATTATTTTATTACAGGTATTTTAGCAATGAGTATTGGTCTGTTAATGATTATTTGGGCTGCTCTATTTATTGAAAGGAAATATGGTGTCCGAATACTATTTCTACTGTCAATTACATTATTTTTGGTAGGAGGAGGGTTTGCACCACTACCGGTCGCATTATTAGCTAGTTTTGTTGCAACTAGCATAAATAGTCCCTTAAACTGGTGGCGTACCCATCTCCCTGAGAACATTCAGAACATGCTTGTCAAGCTATGGCCGTGGAATGTCATCGTAGCTGTATTTTTATTTTTGTTTGCTGTTTTTGTCGCAATATTTGGCTATCCCATAATATGGTTTTTGTCTGCTGAACTTACTGTATCATTTAACTTGATTATAGGTTTAATTGACCTTGGTATTATGGTGATTTCTATTCTGTCGGCAATTTCCTATGGTATCCAGAGCTCCCCAGATTCGAATTAAACTGCTTAATGCAAATGAGTTTTTTGCAATTATTTAGGAATGAAAAGTGTGATTCTAATCAGGATTTGATTGATACTTTTTTAAAGAAATTTTATTTTTTGGGTTTTCTAAAAGCCAGTATAAAGTCGTGAACCCTGGAAATTACCATAGTTGTCGGATATCCTAAAGGACGTGTTGTATAATGAGGATGCTCCCATATAATCATGTCTTGATATTCAAAGCCTATCTCTTTGCAGATGTGGATCATATCAATATGTATTGTGATTACTTCTGAACCTCTTCGAGAATCCTGAACTATGACCACAAAGTACTTTCCTTTTTTTAAAACCTCAAAAACAAGTCTATAGATTTTCTCAAGTTCAGAAATAAATTTATTGTAGGTCTGAATATTGCCCAAGTCTCTGGAATCTTCACTATAAATTTTCCATTCTTTTTCAGTTTGTCCTGTATATTTACCGTTTATTCCATGAAGTCCGATCCAATAGGGCGGTGATGTCAAACAAAAATCTACAGATTCTTTTTCAACATGAGAAAGAAGGTTTCTTGCATCATCGTAGATTATTTTATGATCATTAGATATTCTCGTTTTTTCATCAGAGTCGAACCAAGTCTCTATAGGTTTAGGGATTTCTTCCAGTCTTCCCTTAGCAATATTTGACCATTTTTCTGATAATTCTATTCCTAAGGCATCTCTATCTAAGTTCCTACTTACAACAACGGTTGTTCCAATTCCAACCATTGGGTCAAAAACAAAATCTCCTCTCTTAGTAAACATCCTTATCAAACGTTTTGCAACAAAATCAGGAAAGATTGCTGGATGTCCATAATTATTTCTTACTGGTTGTTTAAATCTCCACGCAGATTTTGAGAATTGCACCCATTCTGCCCCAGTAAGGTCATTTAGTCTATTCTCTCTCTTTTTAATTTTTTTATTGTTTTGGTTATTTTCATTCAATTTAATCCTCTACATCTGTCAAGATCAACGATTTTCTTCTTGGCTTTAATATAGATCGTTTTTCATACAATTTTTCATTATATAAAAGACAGTTTTATCACAATAGTATGCGTGAATAATTCTATATACCTTAAGGTTCCCAAGACGTATTGGGAATCATTATGACGAACATTACTGAAATTAGTTCCAAAGAATGGATTAAAGAACATGAACCTATTGATGATTTTCTCGCAAAATAAATGAATAGTGAGCAAGGATGACATGACCCTCTATTTGGATAATTTTGAACAGATACAGAAAGGAATTCAATGGCTAAGAGAGTGGGTAATCTTTGATGAGGAGAAGTTAAAGCGACGGTTAGATCGTTCAATCGAGGCTAAAGAAGAAGATAGCTACAGTATATCTCTCGAAGAACGAATTCACGATCTAGAAATAAAATTAGATATAAAATATACTTCAAGAGATACACTCCCGATTTATGTGTTATCACTCTTCAACGATCCGATTGTTAAGGAATTTAAGAATGCCTCGAACTCCCCCGAGTTCTGGGAAAGTGAGTTATGCGTGAGACCTGAAGGATATTTATTGCATGAAATGGGGCTCTCATCAAATGTTTTTTTTCAAGAGGATATGACTCTCTTTAAGAGAAGTCGAAGCGTTGAAGGACGTTTATCTAATGATGATTATCACATTCCATTGTTGAGATTATTAGTAGCCTTAGAGCCAGAAAATTCTATCACAATAAGTGCCTTAAAATACAGTTTAAGTAATAAACACCATTTACTAGACATTCTTTTTGGATGTAGTTGCATTTTCATTTTAGCATTGATGGAACTTGATTATTCTAACTACATTGACATAATTGAAGATGGTATCAAACACATTAAAGGTAAACAAAACCAAGATGGATCTTGGGGGAAACACAAGCACTATGACGATATGCATTTTGCAATAAAAGCAATATCGAGAATTAATGGAATTTATAATGACTATATAAAGAGAAGTATTGAATTCATAAAAACATCTCAGAATCCTGATGGAAGTTGGGGTGAAAAAGTCTCAATATTTCCAGAGGAGCCTGAAAAAGAGCCCATTTATGTTCATTCCGTTGATAATACTTCATACGCACTATTAAGCCTACTAGCAGTTACTCCGCCCCTTTCAATAACTCAAGAGCAATATCAGTTAGAAAAGATCCAGTACGAACAAAAAATAAATCGGAAAAAGTCAGACTTCATTCATACGTCACCTCTCTATGACACAAAAGATAAGATACTCCATGTTACGACGTTACATGATAAAATAAGTGAAGTATTGAATAACGCAAAACACACGCTTCTCATAATGTCTCCTTACATCGACATGCACTATAAGGAAATTACCAATTTATCAGCACGTAATCCATTACTTGACATACGAATAATCACCCGACCAAAGGATGAGATCGGGGCGAGCGAAAGAAGATATCAAAGCATGCCATCAATTTGTTGAAAAAAGCAACCAAAGGAAAGCTAAAACATTTGGATATTATTCATTCAAGACTCATAATTGTTGATAATCAAGAAATAATACTTTCCTCCGCTGATTTAACACTGGAAGGATTAGCCGACGAATTTAATGCGGGAATTTATACGAGAGATCCTGAACTTGTTAAACAGTCCATAGACTATTTTGAGAACACTTGGAACTATGAAGATATTGTTGCTAAGATAAAAAATGAAAAACAGTTAGAATATTGAGGTCTTATATTTCTTTATTCCTTTTTTTTAGAATTATAGCTTCTCGAACTGCTCAATGATCTCAAAAAATTCTTGTTTTTCCAACATTGACCTGTAGTTCTCCAGATCTTTGATGAGTCCCTCCATACTTTCAGATTGTTTTGCTAGTTGAAGTACAAAAGCTAATGTTTTATTAATTGCGGTCTTGGTATCAAGAGATACGACTATTTTTTTATTACTGGGAAACAACATCTCACCTCACATTTGTTGATGAATTCCACTATTTTTGTCGTATATCTTAGTATAAATAACTAACGGGAAGAACAGTCAGTTTAAACGAATATTAGGCGAGGAGAGAGACCCAGGTAAAAATGACCCCATCACTTGTTTTAAAAAAACGACAAAATCATGAAAAACATAATATACGGGTATACTCATGATTTATTTTAAATAGAAAATAGGGAGGGACTTCTATGAAGTTAAGCGAATTTTTACTCACCCTAAACAAGAACGAATTAACCAATATTGCTCGGAAAAGTGGAGTAAGTGGATACAGTAAACTCAAAAAGGAAGCACTTATTGATTTGATAGTATCCCACATGAGCAATCCTGAAACCTTGGAAGAGCATCATCTATTCCTTTTAACGCCATCGGCCATAGAACTCTTAAAGATACTCCTAACGGCAGGCGGACGGATGAAAGATGATGGTCTGAGAAAAGAAATGTTGAAAATACGATCTAGCACAACCTACTATAAAGCTCTCAGGGAAGTCCAAGCGTTATCATTGGTATTCGAGGAGTGGGAAGAGGAAGAGAGAGAAGACTATTGGGAAGAGAGCTATTTCTACACAATTCCTGAAGATTTGATCGCCCCACTATCAAAGATAACGGAAACCATTGTTCCAACCACGGTTGATGAGGAGGAAGAAGGGGATATCGGAGAAATAACATCTTTTGACGACCTTCTTGATACATTCTACACGAAGGACGAATTGAAGGAACTAGTAAGAGAAGCGGGACTCAAAGTAAGTGGTAAAAAGGCCGAATTAATCGATCGGGTACTTTATGAAAGCGTGTATGACCTCGATGTACTTCTTGATACCCTTTTCAGCAAGTCAATCCTACGTGAGATATGTTCCTTTCTCGGACTTCCAGTATCTGGGACGAAAATAACGCTCATCCAAAGAATAATCGATAAGGTGCCGCCAAAAAAAGAACGAAAAATGGCTCCCGTCACTCCAACACCAGAAGTACAGCCAGCCCTTGCGAAACCGTCTGTTGCTGCAGTTGAAACCGCTCCTGAGGTGACTCCTGAACCACTCGTAAGAATAAAGTCTAAGCAACTTTTTGAGGATCTCTATGAACTGATGAGACAGCTTCCCGTCGAGAGTTTAAAACTTTCTAGGAAAACAGGAGCAAAGGAAAAAGATATAGAACGATTTGTGTATGGCTCATTACTTACTTGGGGTCAACAAAAGGGAATTAATGTCGACAATCAAGCCGTAGGATTGTTAGGTCCAGATGTCAGGGTGCCAGATATAAGTATCGGAAATTACGATGTGGCCATTGAGTTGAAATATATTTCCGCTGTTGAGGATGCAAGAGCCGCCTTTGGACAGGCGCATGAATATGCAGACCGCTGGAAATATGTTATTCTCTATGTATTCGACCCAAATAACAACTTTACCCCGTCATTAGAGAAAGCACTCAAGAATAATCCGCAGATCAAAGTCATCATTCGAAGATAGAATTATAAACCTCTTTTTCCTATTTTTTTACCATGTATGTTGTCAGATTCAAGGATAAAAGCCTAGAAAAGCGTGTGTATGACTATATCCAAGAAAATTCTGAAGTTGAGATATTTTTAGGCTTAATTGGTTTTTTACGAGGTAGTGGAACAAAAGATATTGAATACATGATTAATGATGTTATTCCTTTTCCAAATCTTAGTTTACGACCTCAGGAAACCGTAATAGTCCCGCAAGTATGGTATGAAACCCTCACAATGTATATCCGATTAAAATTTAGGAAGGCAAACAGTATTCATCGCCCTCTAGGATGTCTTCATTCGCATCCTGGTGAGATCCCCCTACCTACTCCACATGACAAAAACTTCGCCAAGGCTCTTGCTAAAGATGCAGGAAACGCGCTTATGGTAATCGTGGGAAATAATAACCTCATGTATGCCTATAGAGCAGCAACTGATAACGATATGGAAAAAATACGTGTCCACTCAAATTATTTTAGGGTCAGAACTCGCCCTAAAAAGAATCGTTTGTGAAAAAGTATTACTATCTTTGAAACCATCACTAATTAAAAAAAAACGACACAAATCATGAAAAATATAATATACACGTATTTTCATGCCTTCTCAAATATCTCTTTGGCTAATTTTAAAGTATCAACGGCCTGTTTCTTGTCAGGAATGTTTCCTGAATGAACTATATCATTTCTTAAGTCTCTAATATTCTTTATTTCAGTTTCTTTATATACGGGTATTCCCTTTTTCTCAAGCCTTTTTATTTTATCAGGAATACCCTCATCTAGCGGAGGACCCTTTATTCCCAGAGTTTTCATTTTTTCAGTAAGTATTATTTCGTTTGAGGTGTCAGCAAGGATTACCATTACCATCCTCTCGAATTCATTGTCTGGGTTTAAATTTTCCGCAAACTCAAGGATACATCCAGCCCGTTGCAGCGTTATAGGTCGAGCGTCTATTAATTTTTTTACACATTCCTGAGCTAGGCGCACTACTTCAGTGGCAATACCCTTGAAATCTTCTAAGGATATGCTCGGAGTACCACTTATGTAAATAGTGTCAGTTGTGTGTATGCGCACATGCATGTCTTTTTTGTCTTCAAGATTAAGTCTACCATGATAAATAACATATTTACCTTTATCCTCAACTCGATGAGAGTTGAATTTTCTTTCTAAAGCATATTTAAGCCGATCTATGGCCTCTTTTGAAGAAATTCCAGAAACCGTTGCTTGCCTTTTATGGCTCTTATGCGTGCTCATCTTCACACATCTACTTTGTATTACCTATTGTCGACGTAATTAACATAAACTTATGCCATCTATTTAATATACTTTTATTTCGTTGAGTGATAAAATAAGTGACCTAGTAAAGGAGAAAAAGTTTCACCACACAGTTATCTTCTTTATGGAGTGTGTTGTGATGTTTTCTCTTAACTTTCTATCAAGTCACTTTGGATTCTGTATATATAGTATAATAGCGAAGCCACATATCAACCTTATTCTTTATGGAAGCCTAGTGTCCACAAATCCCTCACAGAGTAGCAATGACAAAAAATGCGCTGGCTTTATATACTCTTTTTCATTGCAACAGGTGACTGTTTGCCTCGACAGTTGGACCTATGCCTTCAATACCCCAATCACCCACATTAATTTTGTATAAAAGGCGTAGCAGTCCAACTTCCCCCCTCTCTCAAGTATTACTCAAAACACCTTCATTTATAAAGAAAAGCAGCACCTGGACACAGATCCTGAGTACCAGGACACACTTGAGTATTATTTTGTGTCTTTTTTCGATATAAAATATCTTTCGAGTACACGCAGATAACACTCGAAGAAAGTCGGCTGTTAAGTGATCAAGTAAATAAAAAAAGAAAATTATGTAGGGAGTGATTTTTTCGTGGTTTGTAGACATCGTCTGTAAACTATTTTTGGAAGTTACGACAATTATTTAACTTTAGGAAGTAGCATATGAAAGGTACTCCCTTCACCAATTCGACTTTCCGCCCATATTTTACCGCCGTGCATCGTCACATATCTTTTCGTGATAGCTAGTCCTAGTCCTGTGCGTTCGAACTCGGATGGGAAGTGAACGGATTCAGGAATATCTGCTACGTGAAACGGCTGAAATATCTTTTCAAGATCCTCTTCTGCGATACCTATTCCCGTGTCTTTCACCGTGACGTGGAGGTTTTCTGCCTCTTCCAGTAATGTGATATCGATTGTACCGCCGTCAAGAGTGTATTTGATGGCATTGGAAAGCAGGTTGCCAAAAATCCTATGTATTATTTCTTTATCTAGGTAAATAAAAGGCAACATCTTAGGAGTAGTGAGTTTAAGTATATGCCTGTGTTTTAATGCTAGTGGAAAGACTTCTTTGACAGTTTGGATAGCAACGGTTTTAAGTGAGCCTAACGCCATCTTCGGTTTTATGGTACCTGCTTCTAGGTGAGAGTAATCAAGGAGGTTGTTTATAAGCACGGCGAGTCTTTTAGCATTCCGAGAAATAATCCCTATCCTTCTATTAACATCTGCAGGAAGATTCATGTTTTTACTTGTTATTTCAAGAAGTTCGACATGTGCTTTCAGGGCGCTTAATGGAGTTCGAAGTTCATGGGCAGCTACATTGATGAACTGTGTTTTCATTTGCTCAAGTTCCTGTCGCTCGGTGATATCCTTCGCCACTTCCACAATAGCTACAATGCTTCCCTCGGCGTCTCGTACTGGAGAACTTGTGACCAGGATATGACTACGCCTTCCCTCCGGAAGTATGTTAACTCGTTCCGAAATAACTGTTTTTCCTTCATTAAACACCGTCTCGAAATAACAGTCAGGACAGCGTTCATCTAAACCCTTATACGCTTCGTAACACTTCTTACCGATGACGTCTCCCCAGACGTCCTTCATTGGCTGATTCATCCAGATGATGTCTAAAGCCTTATTTTGGATCGTGATTTGGTCTCCGATTCCAGCCAACATTGCCTTGAGTTTTTCTTCTGATTCTTTTAAGGCCTTTGTTCGTTCCTCAACGATCTTTTCCAGGTTTTCGGCATAGTCTTTCAGTTTTTTTTCCAATAGTTTTCGTTCAGTGATATCTTTAAACACTTCCACAACTGCTACAATGTGTCCCTCAGCGTCTCGTACTGGAGAACTTGTGACTAAAACAGGAATACTCCTTCCATCCAGAAGTACGCTAACTCGTTCCGAAACAACCGTTTTTCCTTCATTAAACACCGTCTCGAAATAACAGTCAGGACAGGGCGCATCTAATCCCTTATACACTTCGTAACACTTCTTATCGATGACGTCCCCCCAGATGTCCTTTATTGGCTGATTCACCCAGATGATGTCTAAATCCTTATTTTGAATCGTAATTTGGTCTCCAATTCCGGTCAAAATTGCCTGCAGTTTTCCTTTCGATTCTTTTAAGGCCTTTGTTCGTTCCTCAACGATCTTTTCCAGGTTTTCAGTATACTCTTTCAGTTGTTTCTCCAATTCCTTTCTTTTCTCAACGATCTTTTCTAGGTTTTCAGCATACTCTCTTTGTTTTCTCTCCAATAGTTTTCGTTCAGTGATATCCTTGCCCACATCCACAATAGCTACGATGTTTCCCTCGGCGTCTCGTACTGGAGAACTTGTGACCAAAATAGGAGTCCGCCTTCCATCCGGAAGTATATCAACTTGTTCCGAAACAACCGTTCTTCCTTCATTAATCATCGTCTCGACATAACAGTCAGGACAGGGCACATCTAACCCCTTATACACTTTATAGCACTTCTTACCGATGACATCTCCCCAAATATCCTTTACTGGCTGATTCATCCAGATGATGTCTAAAGCCTTATTTTGGATCGTGATTTGGTCTCCGATTCCGGTCAAAATTGCCTGCAGTTTTCCTTTCGATTCTTTTAAAGCCTTCGTTCGTTCTTCAATGTTCTTTTCGAGATTTGCAATATGTTCTGCTATCTTTTCCTCAGTCTGCTTGCGATCAGTGATCTCTCTTTTTATCGCATCCTTTACATCTGTTGGAACATCTTCCCTATCTAAATACTCTTGTAAGTCCGTTTATATCACCCATATCACCGATTTACGACTGCTTCTTGCCCCAAAATAATTCTTAGAACCTTTGCGAGAGATAACAATCAAGAAGAAGAAATACTTGTTTAATAATTTAAACTGAAATATACAAATATATAAGAGTTCTGAGCACACTCTTCGGTGTTTTAGTTTGCTAGTAAAATGCCTTCATATTCTATATTGAAGGACTAAAAGGTCTATATATTGTTTTAAAAGGCAAACTTAGACAGAATGAGAACTCTTAGATCCAATTAAAGTAAAAATCTGCGAAGAAGGCATAATGTCTTTTAAACATCTGGTTGAACTTACCTTCCTATTCGGCTGTATTGATGATAAAATTAGAGATAAGATAATCTGCTTTGATCGTGAGAGAAACCAAATCGCACATAGACTTCTAAAAATGGAAATTCCTTCGCAAAAGCTTAAGCAAATATGTTCACGGGGTTTGCAGTTGTTGGACGCATTGGAAACATCTTTTTCACAGATAATTCCAAAGCCCAAGTTCATAAAAATGAGAGCGTTTAAAATCATATCACTAACCCCTCCTAAATCGGGTACATGAAATCCTGTAAATGTTAGTTTTTCACTTATGTTCTAAGATAAAGTTCTCTTTTTTCGATGTTTTGCGACCGTTATCAAACTATGCCGATCTCAATTCTTAGAGCATTTCAGGATTTTAGTCTAAGTTCCTAGGATGAATTTCTAAAAAACTAATTTGTTAGGAATTACTCTTATCAAAATCGTATCTGACAACCTGCTTATCACTTTTCCCTCAATCTAGGCAAAGTAAAGATGAAGGTGGCTCCCTTGCCCTCTCCCTCTGAATGAACCCAGATTTTGCCTCCGTGGGCTTCAATTAAGCCCTTGGTAACACTGAGTCCTAAATTCGCGCCTCTGAAGTAGGTGGGCTTCTTTATGTCGTCAAAAGGCTGGAAAATCCTTTTCAAGTCCTCCTTTCGGATTCCTATCCCCGTATCGGATACCTGTATATGAATGACATTATCCTCTACTTCCACGCTAAGGGTTATAGTGCCATCTTCCGGTGTGAACATCGTAGCATTGTGGAGTATGTTCATTATTGCTTGCCTGAGCCTAATAGGGTCTCCCCGGATCATTAACAGGCCATTGGGAATTTCTAGGTGTAACTTTTGCTTTTTTTCGTTGATGAAGTCTTTAATGTCCTTCATGCAAATGTCTATTATCTCGGATAAGTTCAGATCCACAAGTTCTAGGTGGAGTTCTCCCGATTCGATTTGTTGGATGTCCAGTAGATCAGTGAGATAGAGAAGCTGGTCAATATTTCGTTTGACTACCTCCACACTCGTTTTGATTACTCCAGGCAATGATCCCAACTTTCCTGAATTGATGTAGTTAATGTATCCCTTAATGGAGATTAGGGGCATTCTAAGTTCGTGGGTGGCTTTATCTATGAACTGGGACCTCACCTGGTCCAGTTTCTTCCGTTCGGTGATATCTCGGGCGATGCCTAACAACAAAGATTGCCCTTTGATTTTTGCAGGGTACGTCCTTAATTCCACTAAAACTTGAGTGTTATCTTTTCGACTTACAATAAACTCATCTGGGCCAGTAGATTCGCCCATAGCATTTTTAACCAGAATGGCAGTCGCTTTTGGGATCTGATCTGGAGGCAATAGATTCAATTTTAAAAAACTCTTATTGATGAACTCTTCCCTCTTATAACCACTTAGTTTTTCTGAGGCTCTATTACCGTCAATGAAATTGCCTTTTAAATCACTAAAATAATACGCATCTGTTGCAAAGTCAAATAATAACTTCAGCTGCTCTTCCGAACTTTTTAGTTCTTCCTCTATCCGATTGAACTCATTTTGTGGTGTTTCTAGTTCAGTAACACGTTGGCGCAATTCCATCAGTTCTTTTATAAATTGCTTCGCTCCTGAGGAATAATGCACAATGGTTTCCCTTAGGTCTTCTATTGAAAAATGTCCGTTTTCATAGGCTTCTACAGCTATTTGTAATATCTCAACTTTTGCAATGTTTTCGTCAGTATCACCTTTTTCTTGAACCTCATTCCAATAAAGAGAGAAACAATCCTTAATAGCAGAGAGAGGAGTCTCTTCTCGTAAAAAATTATTTAATTCGTTACATAATTCCGAATATTGCATGCCGTTCTCCCATCCTCCTATGTTTCCAGTCTACGAATGCGTAGACCACGATCTAGTGCCCTAGCTTCGAGTGCGAATAGCAACTTTCTACCTGTCGACCATTACAACTGCTACCACTAAAAAGTCTTGAAAATATGATAGTTCTTCTTTGAAAGAGTGTCTTAGCTTCAGAGATTCTGTTTCGTCGTATGAACGATGTATTTACTTATTTATGTAATAGAACACGCTTGTCGGTGTCTTAAATAGTTTGTAGAAAAATTCTACGCATGTTCTAAGATCGTAAAAGAATAGCAGTCTGAACCTATCACGTGCGGAATAATTCCGGGGAGAAGTCTATTTATTATAACTAACATACTCCTATAGGAGTAAATTCAGTATCGTTTCGATATCAATCAACTAAAAATAGTGTATTCGAGCGTTAATGTGGAGTTATAGTGACACTTCCAAGACAATTTCAAAAATATCAATTTGAAAATTTTGAAATTGGCTTGTATCCACTTTATTTGGTCGAAAAATTCTTATGGAGCATTTCTATGTAATAGTGGGTATCTACATGCCTTGGCCGTATGATCTGGATATAGATTTTCCTGATGAGAATTCAAACGAGTTTTCAGATGAGGCAGTAAAGGAGGATGTTAGGGACTTTTTTACAAATCCAGATCATTTTCTTTATCAAAAATGGGGTGAAAAAGCAAACCACAGCAGAATGGAAGATCCTTATCATAAGAAACAAATTCAAGTGCTTTTTGAAGGAAGAGAATACTGGCACTGGGTTACGGATCGAGCAATAACAGAATTGCTCGAAGAAGGATTCTTAAAAGAAGTAAGAACAGATAATACGATATTTGTTATGAGATCTGATGTCAGGTATTACAAACAGAAGATTAAGAAAAGAATGAAGCTGATTCGCAGATATTCAGATCCGTATATTTCTAGAGGATATGGTGTTTATGCTGAAGACTTATTTCGTATGACTTTGGAAATCGAAGGATTTCGTACTCTTTCAAAAAATACTAATGAATATGATAACTCAATATGGGAAGAGACAGATCACAACCTAGACTTCATTATTGAAAAAGAAGGAATTGTCTACGGCGTAGAAGTCAAAAATACATTGGATTATATTGAACAAGAAGAATTTAATATAAAACTTGAGATGTGTGAATATTTTGGTATTATTCCTTTGTGGATTTTGAGAAATGCACCAGGGCTTCAATTTATGGTTATGAAACTACGAGGAGGCTTTATTATGCGTTTTGGGACACAATTCTACCCACCTGGATTCAGACGTCTCGTGAGAGATATTTGGAATACCATGCGTCTCCCTGTCAATGTATGGAGATCAATTCCAGAAAAGATCATAAATGTGTTTTTGAATTTTCACAGTCAGCAAATATAGTTGTGGGCTCAAGAAAAAATTAGTACCCCCAATAAACACATACTCGTCAGTGCACCCTATAATTTTGAAATTGACCGAAGCATTATTTTGAATTTGGTATCCTGGAAACATGAAATTCACGAAAATGAGTTTTTTGGTTTGTGTATAGATCTCATATTAGTTTTTCAGAAGAACGAAGTATACAACAACGAGGACGTATTTTTTATGGTCTGCTTCGAGATCATCAAAAGATTATAAACTCACTTCTTCTCGAAGATACTCCCATTAAATGGGACTGAAACATGAATGAAAACAAGAAATGATGAAATAGTAAGGTAATTAATGACAGTTTTCACGTAACTATCGGAATATTGATTATACATTTATTGAACAATTTTCGAGGGATAGTTATGATCAATATTGGTATAATAATTTTCGATGGCGCAGAAGAACTGGATTTTGTTGGTCCTTATGAGATCTTTTCTATCATGAACACGCTTGATGATCAGAAAAGGATCAATGTCTTCACAATTGCGGAAAAAAAAGAATTAGTGAAATGTGCAAACAATCTAAAGGTAATGCCTGATTTCTCCTTTGAAGAAGCCCCGGAAATTGATGTGTTACTCATTCCTGGAGGCGATGGAAGAAGAAAGGAGATGCACAACGAAACTCTAAGAGATTTCGTACTAAAAACTGCTAAAACAGCAAAATATACTACTTCAGTGTGTACAGGAGTATTCATTTTAGCAGAAGCAGGACTTCTTGATGGGAAAAAGGCTACAACATGGAAAGGTGTCCTTAACGAACTCGATAACTATGAAAAAATAGAAATGGTCAAGGAACGATTTGTAGTTGAGGGAAATGTTATCACTTCGGCAGGAGTTACTGCGGGCATGGACATGGCACTTTATTTGGTAGAGGTTTTGTTTGGGAGCGATGCTAGAAAATTTGTTGCCGAAGAAATTGAATATAAATACTGAATTGTTTTCATTGAAAACAATTAAAAGTAAAAGTCTATAGCTTTGAAGACAGAGTTTTGAAGAGCGGAAGCGAATCATGATGAAAGATAACGAATCAAGCACTGGAGAAATGAATCTTAAGAAATTACTTTATGATATTGCATGCCGACCTCTTTGCAGGTTTTATAAAGAAGGACAAGAAGACGATCCAGAGGAAACAGAATGTGGTGCTTGGGAAATTTTAAGTAAGCACATTATAGACGGGTCATTAACTGTCGATGAACTACGAAAATTTTCCGAATCTAGTAAAGATGAAGTTGATATGACTGGAGAAAAAAAGCCACCCTTTGATACACTTGATCAATCGCTTACTAATAAGATATGCAAACCGCTCTGCGAATTTTATGCGGAAGGTCAGGAGCACTGGGAGAAAGACTATCAATGCGGGGCCTATAAACTTATAAAGACTCTCATCACATCAGAAAAATTAAGACTTGAAGACCTTAAGATTAAAAAAGACGATTAAGAAATAATCGATGACGCAAGAGGATTGTAATGGATCCAATTCTGTATGCAATTGCAATAAGCACATTAGCAGGATCAGCAACGGGTTTGGGTGCTTTAATAGTTCTCGTTTTAGGGAAACGTAGTGATAACATTCTTGGAATGATGCTTGGATTTGCAAGTGGAACAATGATTGCTGTTGCCGCGCTGATTCTTATAATAGAAAGCGAAGCACTTACTAACGTAATATGGGCGGCACTTGGCTTTGCACTCGGAGCATTTGTAATGTTAATTGTAGATGCACGTTTACCTCATTTTCATGTAACATGCGAATATGAGGGTGGTCAAAAAGAATCAACAACACGAGACTTAGCGTCACTCAAATGTGGAATGTTAATTGCAATTGGTATCACAATACATAATTTCCCTGAAGGACTATCGGTGGCGACTGGGTTTGCGATCACACCAAGTCTTGGTCTTGTAATTGCATTATCGATTGGATTTCATAATATTCCTGAAGGCATAGCTGTAGCTATACCCTTGTATAAAGCTGGCATGAGAAAAGACCAATTGTTTTTGGTTACTCTTCTTTCAGGACTATCGGAACCACTTGCCGCGACAATTTCCCTGTTGCTCTTATTACAGGTTTCTATTTTTATTCAGGCTATATTTCTAGCCTTTGCAGGAGGAGCTATGATCTATTTGGTTTGCGACGAGTTAGCACCGCAGGCACATAGCGAAAAAACACACGAACATATACCAATAATAGGATTAGTTGCAGGTTTTTTGATTATTCTTCTTTTGAAGAGTCTTATTGCATGAAGTTCGCTAAAATTCAACGCAAAGTAATATTTACTTTAAAGTACAATTATTAAAAACTGGCATTTAAATTAGAGCGACATATACGACTAGAAAAGTAGTACATAAGTTTTTATGATAAAATAACACTTTTCCTAATTTACCAATTCTAAGGAGTGATAATTTTAGATGTTTTCTAATCATGATATCGAACTTATAGCAGAAATTCTCGTCAATTCAAAATACTTAGTTGCTTTTACGGGAGCAGGTGTTTCAACAGAATCTGGACTGCCTGATTATAGAGGTCCTGAGGGAGTTTGGACACTTCGAGATAAAGGACTCAAACCGAAATTACCAAGGAAACCAATCTCTGAAATCGAGCCAAATTCAGGTCACTATGCATTTGTTGATTTATATGAACTGGGTATTTTAAAATATTTAATCTCGCAAAATGTTGACAATCTTCATTTAAAATCTGGAATTCCGCTTGAAATCATTGCTGAACTTCATGGCAACCATGCACTGACGAAATGTTTGGACTGTGATGCTCGTTTTACTAAACAGGAAATTGGTTGGGATGATCTGATCCATGGAAAGGGTTATCGGACTGAAAAGCCTAGATCAGATCAACCTAAATGCCCCCATTGCAAATCGCGAATAATTTCGTCAATTGTTAATTTTAATGATCCAATGCCTGAAAAGGAAATTATAGAATCTGATAACCAATCGAGAAAATGTGATGTAATGTTAGTAGTTGGTTCTTCGCTGAGCGTTTATCCTGCAGCCGAACTTCCGGTCATAGCTAAACGTTCAGGAGCGATACTTATCATAATTAATAAAGGTCCAACTCAACTTGATAATTTGGCTGATGTTCGTATTGAAGCAAAATCTGGCGAATTCTTGCCTAAAGTGGTAGAACAAATTAGGCAACTAAAAAACAGTTGAAAATTTGCTTCTTCTTTTTCCTTCAAGATTTTGTTTCTTCAAGCCTTTGTTTCTCAGTTAAATTTAACAAAAAGGAGCGTGCTAGCTTTGGTGAACTAAATCTCGCAATTGCCCATTCTAGATGAATTGTGAAATTCTTTCCACAAAAAGGGCAACTCTTTTTTCTCGATTTGACGAATTTTTTGTGAGATTGGTAAATCTGAGGCTTATCACATGATGTACAACGGACGAGATAGTAGAAGTGCTTTGACTTTTGAGAATTTTCCATTTCAACCGCTTCAATGAATATTGAATCTAGATGTACCAAGATTTGGTTAGAAAACTATACCTTTCGGTTTTATTTATTATAACGTCTTATGAGAAGTGGTTAATATAAAAATCTGCTGAGTTGTACTCTCTTTTTTTAATGATTTTATTGATCTCGTAATGTACCTGTTTTGATTTTAATTTTCTGAGATGACTGTTCTCTCGTTCACGTTTCTTAAATTCCAAAATTCCAAGCAAGAAAACATTTTTGTCTATACCCTCGTGATATTTGCTATTCTTACTTATTCTTACGCCTTTAATGAAGCCTCCAAATTTTAGAAACTCTATACAAGCACTTATACTTTGATTTTTAAGTCGTAAAATTCCAGACCAGTTCGTTTTTGAACTTATTAAAGTTAGAATAATGTTAAACTGTTTTGCGATTTGCTGCAGTTGTTTGGATAAAACGGGATGAGTGCATGCGAGCATCAATGAAGGACAAAGGTATTCGTTTTTTATCCCACGTTTATTGTATTCTCTTGTTTTATAAAATGTCATACTTCCCTCAGTTGACATCCAAATTCTGAAGGCAATTTTCTTCTCAGTCTCAGGCGCACTAATTAAATAGTCTAAATGCGGTTGTGGTTCTTTCAAATATTCATCAATAGTTTGTCTGGATGCAGGTGACGTTTTTGTATTTCCAGAATGTTTCGTAATGTCATTTACGATTGTTTTTACTATCTTTTGAGTATAAGAAGTACGATACATCTTAGTTTCAGCATTGTATAAGCAATATGATGTGGGTAAAAGGTCGTACTCGTAATACATGGCATCTACAAAATAATTGTGCAAAATACTATTACGTCCATCAAAATGGATCATGTAATTATATTCATTGGAATTTGGTCGACTTACACAACCGTCACTCTGGAGACATGGGATAATAATAGAGCGCTTCAGATCGACTCCCTCTTCATGCCAGAATCTTGCTTCACTTGTGAGCGGGGGGTATATTTTAGGGACTTTACTGTATTGAAAGAAGGTTGTAAGATAGTTGTATAAGTCTCTTGAGTAGATTCTTTTATCGCGGCTATTAATGTGAAGTGTTACATTTAGTGTGTCTTTGATTTCAGAAAGAGTCTCCATAGAACATTTGAGTAAAGTCAGAACATTTGGGGCACGAATACTGGCTGTTTGGGGGGAGATATAGGGTATAATATCAATAATTTTCTCAAATTTTACTGGTAAGGTGACATTTTTCAGAGAGAGCTTTCCTTGATCAATAAATGAATATATTGTAGACTTTGATACACCAAATGCTTCAGCGATGTTAATTAGTGAGTGTAATGGTATTCTATTGACATTTTTTTCCCATTGGCTTGCAGTGCTCAAACCGGATTTGAAGATTTTAGCAATATCTACCAATCTGAGACGATTTTTCATCCTTATATTCTTAATGAATTGTCCCGCGCCAGCTACACGTAAATTAGGGACTTTAACTAGATCAAAGAACCCTTGTTCAGTCAATACATCTTCTTTCAGTTCTACGTAGTATTTATAAACTGATGTTTCACGAATGAGTCCTTTAAAGGTTTTGGGTATATATTTTTTGTTATTTGCTGATTTTTTGTTTATTTGTGGAACTATAGCACCCAAAAACTCACCAATCATCTCATAGCACATTTATCTTAAAAATCTTTGTTGATAAATCATTCTTTTAAAAGGAATATGTTTTCTTTACTCAAAACATTATGTTAATGATCAAAAATGCATAAAAGTCCTTTTAAACAGCATTAACGCCCCTCATGTTTATTAATAAGAAGTCGAATTTGATCGGAAAATAAAACATGATTTCGTCCTAACTAAAGGAACAGGTAAAGGCAATGAAAAAATATAAAGAATTCTTAACGTTCATAGGGGAAAATTTAGGAACCCTTTTGATTTTGCGCCATTTTAAAGAACTCCTTGTGAATTTCCATCAGGGATAATACCATAAGCTTTTACAGGTCATTGTTTTAGGTGTGGTGATTATACGGACAACTTACATCTGGTCCAAGCCAGTCTCCAGAACCTACAAATCCTGTAAATCGGCATCCTCCACAAAGAAAATTAAATTGACAGTTCCCACAATGTCCCTTTAACTTATTTCTCTTACGTATATGGTTCAGAAGTCGGCTATTTACCCATATATTTTCCAAATCGTCTTTTAGAAGATTTCCAGTTGTTTGAGGAGCAGGAACACACGGCTGTAAGTCTCCCTGAGCAGTTAACCCAGCGTATGTTATTCCGGCTGTGCAGCCCCCGAAGCCTGAGGCAAATCGATGTACGATCTTACTGAATTCATTACTAAACTCATCAAATTCAGGCAAATTATCATATCCAGAAAGAGCCTCGCCTACTGTGAAGATTTTACCTTGGGAACGTGTATAACTATAACGCCCATAATAAGTCATTCCTCGTGCATAAACTTTAATCCCATTACCCTGTGTTATAGATTTTGAAAGTTTTTCGTACAAGTATTTCAACGCTTCAAATTTCTCTTGTGAAGTAACATCATACATGTCAAAAATTCTTGCGCCTCGACCTGCGGGTATTAAACGATTCAGATAAAACCGAGTTGCCCCTAGTGTCTCTGCAAACTCTATGATTTTTGGAATCTCTTGAACGTTTAATTTGTTAAGAGTTGCAGTAACTGCAATTTCCTGAAAATTACCGTTTTCAGCACAGATTTTTATGCCCTCTACAGTTTTTTCAAAAGCACCTGGAGTATTTCGAAATCCATCATGAATTTCTGGACGTATTCCATCCAATCCGATTTCAATTCTCTGAATTCCGGCTTTTGTCAACTTATCAACAACTTTATGTGTAAGAAGCGTACCATTTGTGGCAACTGTGCAAAGTAGATCATTTGAGCTCGCATAATGTGCCAACTCAAAGAGATCTGGTCGTAGCAGGGGTTCTCCTCCAGAAAAAGTTAAAACAGAGATCCCAGCATTAGCCATGTTATCTATTACTTTAAATCCCTGCTCGGTGTTTAACTCGTTATAATTATGCGCCATTTCGCCTGAATCTTGATGACAGTGTAAGCAGTTTAAATTGCATTGATTGGTAAAATTCCAAACAATTACGACAGGCACGTTTGTAGGTTGAGGTTTCATCACGCCAAAGGTGGATATCCCTTTCACAAGATTAATTATAGTTCTTTGGTAAAGTGGTTTTTCTAATAATTTCAGTAAACGTTCTTTGGAAATTCTTAAGTGTAGTGACAAAAATTGGATGACGGTATTTATTATATGCCGAGTTATTTTACAACTTGAACACAATATCTTTTTTCTGTTTAGTAATTGCGAAAACACGGAACTAATTCTGTCCTTACCACATGTGTCGCATTTCTCTGCAAGATAATCTGAAAGTTTCTTTGCAAAATAATAAGATGCTTTAATTTCCAAAATCTCCTTTCGTTATTATTTTCTTTTTATTTCGATCCCTGTTGTTCCCTCCATTATTTAAAAATAGTAGATGAAAAAAAGGACTAGAATACTGAGATGTAAATTATTGTTTTATCGATACTTGTCTTTTAAATACGCTAAGATTTCGATGAGTGTTTTATCAGTAAAATAGGATTCAACGGCATTCCAAAACTCATTAAAAATTTCCTTTGGGTATCCTGCTTTTTGATATTCGACAGCCTGAAGAAGCATTTCTAATTTATCTATCTGATGCAACAACTTTGCTTCTTCTGTTTCATTGTTAATATATTGTTCATAGATTGCGAATAATTGCTTTTGTTTCTTCTCGTCTATTAACTCGAACAATTTCTTAGTTGCTTCTTTTTCCAACTCTCTTTTATTTTTGTCCCCTCCTAGCAATTCAATCGAAGAAGGAGTTAGATCCCCTATTTTACTTTCACCTATATCGTGTAAAATGGACATTGTCAAAAGTTTTTGAAGGTTGATATCGTTTCTGTCCATACCTATAATAAGAGCCATGAGCGTAGTTGAAAATGAATGTGCTGCAATAGATTCAGGATCTTTGATACCTTTTACTACCCATCCTGTTCTTGGAAGTCTTTTCAAAACATTTGTAACTTCAAAAAATTTTACAAAATCCATAGACTCACCATAATCTCATTTCTTTAATTCTTTATATAATAACAACTATTACAAAGATATCGTATTTAATTAAAATCAATAAAGAATGGAAACCGGTGAGAGAAATGAGTGCACAGAATTCATGGTTTGAAGTTACTGAAGTCCTGAAAGATGTATTTTTGATATCTGAGCCTGGCCATGCAGAATGGATTAATTCTTATTTGCTTAAAACAGATCCTCCTGTTTTAATTGATACCGGTATGGGAATAGGAGATATTAGTCTCGTCGTCCGTCAGTTACTAGGAAAAGATGATTTAAAAAATGTCTTAGTGATAAACACACATTCTCATTATGATCATATTGGAGGTAATCACCTTTTCAACAGAATCGCAATATATTACAGTGAAAGGGAATATCTTTACAAGCCTCAAAAGAAGGAAATTATTGACTGGATCATAGATAACTCGAATTTTACGAGATCTCCTCCTACAGATTTTGACGAAACGACTTTTCGGATTGTCCCTTCACATGCAACAATGCTTCTTCACGATGGTGAGGTTATTAAACTCAAGGATAGACATCTAGAGATAATTCATGCACCTGGTCATTCACCAGGGAGCATTTGTTTGTTCGACTACGCTACTAAAACCTTATTTTCAGGAGATGTGATCTATAAAGGTCCTTTATATGCACATCTAGAAGAGAGCAATCTAAAAACATATTATAGAACAATGCGAAAATTGATGTTAACTTGGCAACACAAAATTAAGAGGGTCCTTCCGGCACATAATGAGGTACCGCTCGTTCCAATGGTAATTGAGAGGATGGAAAAGGCATTTGAACAAATTCTTAACGGTACTGCAGAATTCACACTGGAAAATGATATTAAAAGATATTCCTTCAAACGGTTCTCAATATTGACAAAATAGAAACCCCTTTGTGAAAAAATAAGTAAAGGACGGAAAACCGTTCTATTAGCTTATTATTTTTCCTCCTCTAGCTTTGCTACAATCATTTTTACAGCTTCTTTGAAGGCCTTTGCTGCAGGGCTATCTGGATGTTCTGCAACGAATGGATTTCCTTTATCAGAATCTTCTGGTATTTTCACATCCAGCGGAATCCGTCCTAGGAAGGGAAGGCCTAGTTCACCAGCCACTTTCTCACCGCCACCTTTACCGAAAAGGTCAATTTCTGTTACTTTTCCACAATCTGGGCACGTGAATATTAAACCGCTCATATTTTCGAGAATACCGAGAACTGGAACATTCATCTTTCCTGCCATGCCTATACTCTTCCGCACATCGAGGAGAGCTACGTCTTGTGGAGTAGTTACGATTACAACACCATCAAGATCTGGAATAAGTTGACCAACTGACATTGGCTCATCTGCAGTTCCTGGAGGTAAGTCGATAATTAAGAAGTCTAGTTGATCCCAATAAACTTCTGCTAGAAATTGACGTATTACAGTAGTTTTGAGTGGGCCTCTCCAAATCACAGGAGTGTCAGGGGTTTGGAGAAGAAATGCGAGAGACATAACTCGAATACCTGAATGATGCATTACAGGCATCATACCAAATGGACCGGTTTGCTCTATACGGCGTCCCTCCATACCTAGCATTAAGGCTACATCAGGTCCAGTAACGTCTGCATCAAGTATACCTGTGCTATACCCCATCATTTTGAACCCCATTGCGAGATTTACTGCGGTCGTTGTTTTCCCGACGCCTCCTTTACCACTCATTACGGCTATCTTGTACTTTATAAGCGTCATATTATGTTCTAACATTTTCATTTGTTTTTCCATTTCCGCTTTTCGTTTTTGATGGTCTTCCATTTAATCCATCTCCTTTTACTTTAAACAATCTATAATCAGTTTCTAAATGTAATAACTCACCTAATATCAAATCTTCAAATTATTTAACAAAAGCAACAAGTAATATTTTTGTGCATCTGAACAAAAATATTCAAATGAACGTTTGCGTTGAAACGTATTTAAACTTTCTTACAGAGATAAAAATCATACATAATCTATTATACTAAATGAAAAAGATTAAATGATTTTGAATAGAATCCTAAAAACAGTTTCATAGATAGACATTTTCAGTTAAGTACTATTCATCTGGCTCTAGAGTTTTTAAGTAGTTATCTATCCATGTTATCTCAGAATTCCATAAAAATCGAAGTACATCTAGCAATTTAGTGTCTGGATCCAATTCACTCAATTCTTCAAGTTTTTCTTTTAGTTCTTTTTTGTATAAAATAAACATTCTATCTGGTTTTTTTATAATGTGTCCGCAAGAAGACCCCCCAACTTGTTGGGGGGATAAATGAATTGCGTGTGTTTACTGGTTTCACTTTCACGGTGGTGTCCCTCAGTTTAAATAGCAGTTTGTGGATACTAACTATCGGTAGTGATATGGCGCTCAAGGAAACCGAGGAAGACCTGTGATGAAACGCACGTACCAATTCCGCTTGTATCCCACCACACCACAGGCAACGATTCTCACACAATGGCTTACTACTTGCCGTCTGTTGTATAACAACTCTCTGGCAGAACGAAAACAGGCCTGGGAAACTCAGCAACACTCAGTCAGCTATTATGAGCAAGCCAACCAGCTAAAAGACGCTAAAAAGACCACTCCCTCTTTACAAAGCGTTCACTCACAGGTACTGCAAGATGTACTGAGACGCCTGGATAAGACCTTCCAGCACTTTTTTCGGCGCATTAACAGGGGCGAAAAGGCCGGATACCCACGATTTAAAGGCAAATACCGCTATGATTCCTTCACCTACCCGCAAAGTGGGTTCGCCCTCGATTACCACCACAAGAAACTCCGCCTCTCGAAAATCGGAGCTATCACCATTACACTCCACCGCCGGATCCCAGTTGAAGGGGTGATCAAGACCTGTACCATTACTCGCGATGTCGACCACTGGTATGCCTGTTTTGCAATAGCACTGCCTAATCCCGATCCTCAGCCTCAGAGAGACATACGGAAGGCCGTAGGTATAGATGTCGGGCTGAAGAGTCTAATCACGTGTAATAACGGAGACACCATCGCTAACCCACGCTGGTTGAGACACTCGGAGAAGCAGTTAGCCAAAGAACAGCGAAGGAAAGATAGGAAACGTAAGGGTTCCCATAATCGTCACAAGCAGAACAGGAAGGTAGCACGGGTACACCGAAAGATACGCAACCAACGGAAGGACTTTCATCACCAGCTTAGTCGAATACTGGTCGATACCTATGACCTGATTGTGTATGAGAACCTTAGGATCACCAACATGGTGAAGAACCATCATCTTGCCAAATCGATTAGTGACGCCGGTTGGGGGCAACTCATGTGCTTTACCGAGTACAAAGCGGAGGAGGCTGGTTCTCTGGTAGAATATGTGAGTGCCTATAATAGCACCCAACGGTGTAGTAGGTGTGGCAAACTGGTACCCAAAACGCTGGCAACCCGCATCCACCGCTGTCCTTACTGTGGACTGGTGTTAGCGAGAGACCATAATTCAGCCATCACGGTGTTACACCGATCCACGCACTATTTAAAATCATGCTCATCATCAGGGCAGGAACTGTCCGTAGAGCCTGTTTGACATGTCCCGTTGGGGAATGGATGATTCAGGAAGCCAGTCTACTTGTAGGGTGGTAGTTCACCATCACCAATCCATAGAGAACTTCATATTTTTCTATTATTTTTTCAATCTCATAAGCATAAAGAGGTTTTTCAACTCTGACATTAATCTTCATAAGTTTAAAACAAATTTTTCATACCACAAAGATACATGAACTTCTGCTAGACAAATTCACAAATTAATTGTGACTTTGCCGCAAACTCTACCTTTATACCTATGTCATATTAATATGATGTTAAATAATGACAAAAAATTAAAGGTGATAAAAATGGGTGCATATGATTGTGATTCGTGTGGACTTAAATTTAAAACACGAGAAGAATTCGAAAAACATGCTGAGGAAAAACATGGCATGTCTGGTTTAGTAGACACAGCTATAGAGAAAATGGATGAATCTGGAGAATGTCCGACGTGTGGCCTTAGCTACAAGAGCAAAGACGAACTGATGGCTCATATTGAGGGGAAACACGGGATGCCTGGCTATGTTGACGTCATAATATCGAAAATGGACGAATCTGGTGAATGCGAGCATTGCGGATTGGAATATAAGAGCAAAGACGATCTAAAAGATCATTACGATGAACACCACGGCATGCCTGGGACAGGGGCAGTTTAACTCTAGAAAACAAATATACTAGCTATTTTGACCGAAATGAAAATAAATTTTAAAATCTTTAGCCGGAAGAATCTTTTCTGGCGTCTTTTTTTAAGTTAGATTTAATAATTGCTAATTCATTGTCTGTAAGAATACGACATTTTTCGTTCTCTCAGAACATCTCTCTTCGTTATAAATAATATTATCATAGCTGTTTTTTTCTAAACTTTTATGTCCGCAAAAGAGGCAATGAAAGGCAAGTTGGTCCTCCGCTTCGGTTGTGGCAGATATCTTTTCCTTCAAATTCTAGGATTTCCACGCCATGATCTTCTAGTTTTCGCTTAGATTTATTTCCTTTTACCATGATTCCCTTTCTAGGTTTCAGCATCAATACATTATTGCCATGTACCTTCAATTCATCATAGGTCAATTCAATGAGTTCAATACCTCTCTCTTGTAGAAATTCATACATATTAAGTGGCATGAGATCCAGATACGCGACAGCTAAATCTATGTCTAGAGGATGTATTATAGAGAGTAAATGGATAAGATCTTCGGGACCATGGAAGTAAGGTAAAGGAAATTGAAATACCTCTACTGATAACTCTTCTAAGGCCATTTTTAATTGCAGAAATCCTAATTCATTAGTTCGATGCGTTTTACCAACGATAACTGTTTGAGGGTCGAGCCATAATATATCTCCCCCTTCCAGTAATGCATCTCCATTAATCTTAAAATAAATTGGAATGCCTATTCGCTGCAGTTCTCTTTCGATAACAGGAACTTCCGCTTCTCTTAGTTTTTTCCCCATCTTACAAAGGATTGCACCGCTATTGGTCACTATTGCGTTATCAAATACAAAAATAGAATCAAGTAGCGTGTTTGAACCCTTTTCTTCATCTTGGGCTAGGATAACTTCTACACCTTCTCCTCTTAATAAATCAACGAGTTCTTCATGTTCGCGAATTGCTTGCTCCAGATCGGGTTTGTGAAAATATCCAAAGTCTCTCCATGCCTCAGTTTCTTCAGGTTGATCTCGGGGCGATTTTAAGAGGATTTTTTTAAGGGGCTTGATCATTGATTGCCCCCCGAACTTGATAGTCTGCTGCATATCGTTCATATCCCTTAAGAGCAATGAGGATGTTCATCATTTAAAGATTGCACATAGTATTGAGAACCAATATCCATAGTCTTTTATTTATTACTGATGAACCCCATTTTGCCTATATTGTAAATGCATTAAAGTTCATTTTTACAGCATAATTAAGGCGATGCAACGATGAAAAGCGAATTTCGTCAACTTTTAAAGATTGTGAATCAAGAAAATATTATTTCTGATGAAACAGACCTCTTAGCGTACTCACGTGACTTAACACCATATATCCTTAAGCCAGACATAGTTATTTTTCCTGAAACGACTAAAGATGTTTCAGAAGTGCTAAAGTTTGCTAATGAAAAAAAGATTCCAGTCACAATGCGAGGCTCTGGTGCAAGTTTTACTGGATCCTCGCTTCCTCGAAAGGGGGGAATTGTACTCGATATGAGCGAAATGAATCACATCATTAAGATAATTCCTGAGGATTTTATCTGTGTTGCTCAACCGGGAGTGAGTCTAGGTGAACTTAACAGCGAACTAATGAAATATGATTGCATTTTTCCGCATGATATCGGCTCGAAGGATGTTAGTTCGCTTGGAGGAGTAGTTGCATCCGATTCTCACGGGCATCACGGTCTTAAAAATGGAAAGGTTGGCAACTGGATAATTGGTCTTGAAGTTGTCTTAGCCAATGGCAAGATCGTAAAACTTGGAACAAATACCTTACGAAACAATTGCGGCTTTAATTTAATACGGCTATTTGCTGGATCTCAAGGCACTCTTTGTGCTATAACTGAAATTACGATTTGTATCGCACCACTTCCGAAAACTTCAGCGACAATAGGCATATTTTTTGATGAGATGGAGAATGTGATGTCTGCTGTAAGAGCAATTATATATGCAGGCGTCGAGCCAAGTGCAATCGAAATTGTAGATCAGTTTTCTCTAAATGCTGTGAATAAGACACTTCAATTAGGTTTTCCAAAAGCCGAAGCAATGATGATTACCGATGTAGAAGCACCAGACGATGACTCACTTGAGAAAAAGGTAAATGTAGTCAAAGAAATGTGTATAGCACATGATGGGCGCGATATACTGTGGTCTAAAGACCCAAAAGAAATGGATACCTTGTGGTTGCCTAGGACGGGCATAGATATAGCCATTGCAAAAACTCACGCAGGTTATAGAGAAGTGGGCTTTGCCATTGCAGACCCATGCGTGTCCCTATCTGCAATGATAGACGTGATGATCAAGATGCGGCAAATCTTCGATGAACATGATGTCTTAGCAGCCGTGTTTGGGCATGTGGGACTCGGAATAATACACCCTGCAGTTTTTGTAAAGGTAGATGATCCCAATGAGTGGAAGGCTGCAAAAAAGGCTGAAAAGGAAATAGTGGACCTCATAGCACAGGTTGGAGGGACAATTACAGGAGAACACGGGATAGGTTTGATCAAAAGCCCATTTGTTCCTGCAGAACTGGGAAACAGCTTGGACATAATGAGGGCTATTAAGCAATTATTCGATCCTAATGGAATCCTAAATATTGGAAAAATGTGTTTAGATGAATTATCATTTGAAGAGCCTCCTCATTCAGCTTACTCAAAATATAAGGATGAATAACTAAAGGACGATGAGTTTATGAACGAAAGTGCGTCAAACAGTGAAGAATTGGCAAAGCTTAGAGATGAAGTAATAATATGTACAAATTGTGGATTGTGTAAAGCGGTATGCCCAATTTTTGAAGAAAACAGACGTGAACCATTCAGCGCAAGGGCTAAGATGATCTTAGCGTATTTTCTCTTATCAGACCAAATTGAATTAAACGATACGGTAGTATCGAGAATTTATCAATGCACCACATGCAAAAATTGTACATATACTTGCCTGTGTGAATTAGATGTGGCAAAAATTATCGAGAAATTACGGAAATTATTGGTAGAAAAGGGACATGCAACGGAAGTATCGTCTGAGCTTGTCACAAATATCGAGAAAACGTATAATCCATTTGGGGAAGACCCTAAAGTACGTAACAACTTCCTTAAACTTGTCCAAGAAGAAGATTAGGGGTACAAACATGTTAGTGTATTATGTGGGTTGCATGGCGACATACAGACTACCCAGTATTGCTAAGAGTACGATTGAAATTTTAAAAGAGAGTGGAATTGATTTTACTGTTCTAGGAGACAAAGAATGGTGTTGCGGTTCAGTTGCCTTACGAACTGGATATATTGATATTGCAAAAAAACTGGCAGAGCATAATGTAGAGGAGATCAAGAAATTAGGCGCCGATCGAGTTGTTACGGCGTGTGCAGGTTGCTACAGAACATTCAAAGTTGATTATCCAGAATTACTTGGCACGGATGACTTAGGCTTTGAAGTGCTTCATGTTCCAGAATTGCTTCACGAATTAATTGAAACGGGAAAAGTGGAGCTACAACAATTAGATAAAACTGTAACGTTTCACGATCCATGCCACATTGGACGTCATATGGATCTCTATGAAATACCAAGGGTTGTTTTACAGAAGGTGCCTGGTTTGGAACTAGTTGAAATGGAACGAAATAAAGAAAATGCGCGATGCTGCGGTGCAGGCGGTGGAGTACGTTCTGCTTTCAGAGACCTTTCAAGAAATCTCGCAAATAGAAGACTAGAAGATGCCGAAGAAACCAAAGCCGAGATCTTAACGACGGCATGCCCATTTTGCACTTACAATCTAAGAGAAGCCGTGGACCGAAATGGAACTGATATAGAGATGCTTGATCTCCCTGAATTATTTGTGAGACTCATTAAAAAAAAGAGTCGTGAATAAGCATGTATTAACTATAACGACAAATCTCTATTTTATTAAAAGGAAATCTCTGTTCCTATGTTCTTCTTTTTTGCCGCCAGATATGCATGTTTTGCGGCGCTTGCATCCTGAATTGCCATGCCAACCGATTTGAAAAATGTGATTTCGTCTTCTGATGTCCTTCCTGGTTTTTTACCGATAACAAGATCGCCTAATTCCGCGTATATATGCTCTTTTGTTATAGCTCCATTCTCTAATGGTATAATAAGGTCTCCTGCTTCACTAAACGATGCTTCAAACGAATCAACGACTACCTTAGCCTTTTTTACGGTGGCAACGTCCACTTCTTGCATTTGAGGCGTGTAGCTCCCAATACCGTTAATATGCGTACCTGGTTTAATCCAATCACCAGAAAATGTAGGAGTTTTCGACCATGTAGCTGTCAGAATTATATCTGCATCTTCTACAGTTTCTTTGTTGCTTGTTGCTACATTAACAGGAATGTTCAATTTTTCACTCATTTGTTTTGCAAAAGCCTCTTGCCTCTCTATTGGGTCTATAGAATAGATTTTTGCCTTTTCTATAGGTCTTACTTCACATACCGCCCACAATTGTTTCTCTGCTTGAACTCCTGTGCCGATAAGACCCACTTTTTTCGCCTTTTCTCGTGCTAAGTATTTAGTAGCAACCCCACTAACGCCTCCTGTACGCATAGCTGTGAGATAACCTCCATCCATTATGCTAAGAATTTGTCCAGTTTTTGGATCAATTAAGAGAACCGCAGCATGAATTGTTGGGAGATTGTAGAGTTGTGGATTATTTTTAAATACAGATACAACCTTACAGCTCATAGCCTCCATTTGTTCTAAATATGCTGGCATAAAAAGAACAATACCTTCCTCTTTTTCGACTTCTATCGGAACTCTTAGGGGGGCCTTCGCGGTTCGCCTAGAAAATTCAGCAAATGCGTGTTCAACTACATTAATAGCATCACTCATTGTTAAAACGGACTCTAAATCTGAACGAGAAAGGAATAGCACCATTTTTCTAACCTCAAATTTTCGTATGTTGGCTATATGTGTGACTTTCACTAATTAAATGATTGTGCTCTAAATATAGCAGTTTTCTATTTGACTCGTTGAAGGTGTTAAATCGACTCGTCGACAAAATATGATAGATTTCGAAGCAAATTGACAAAAGTACGTTTTCACTTACACTACTCTCCCACTCTAGGTTTAAATCTATGAGTGACGTATCTGTAGATGATGATATAAAATGTCAGACGAAGAGTTAAAAAACAAGGTAAAGGAACTCTCTGGCAAATGGAAAGAAAGTAGAGATTATCAATATATTCAAGAGGCACTACGTGCTGCTAAGCAGATTAAAGATGATAAAGTCCAGGTGTTTTTAGCAATATTACACGATATTGCCGAAGTATGTGCCGAGTGTTGAGACAAATTGATTGTCATTAACATAAGGTTTATTATGCCCCTCATAATTGACTTTTCTTAGGCATATATAATTAAACCTACATCCCTGCTTTAAGGTGATTAATTATGACAAAATTCAGATTGTGCATTGACAATGCTAACGGGAAAGTTTTGGCTGAGAATGAGGTGATTTTACGCACTAAATTCAATTATCATATAGATAGGGGTTTTAAAAAATTGCTAGAAAAGATTGATTTAGCACCCTATTCTGGCCAATCATTATTAGGTCAAGTGAAATATTTCACACCGTATAATGACGTGTTCTTCGTAAGCTCATTTAACATTGAAATATCTGATGACAAAACAGTATCTTCTATTGAGAGAATCAGCTAACTTATTGTACAAATTTGAAGCTTCTTATTCTAATTGATCAATAGTGTGACATTGGCTCGATGCTTCAACGTGAGGCAGTTTACTCGCAGACTGTTGCAATTAGTTATTTCGTTTCTGCTTTTCAACTTAAACTTTTTAAAAATGAGATACAATTAAAAAAATCCTTTTAAAAGGGCAGAAGTTGTGAAATCATTGGGATATAGACCGTTAGTATTTGTACCCATAGAGTTGCTGTGTTAAAGGCGCCAGTATTGAATTTAAACCACAGACAGAAGGCATACACTAAAATTGTTATAGCCAAAAATGCGATTTCTCTTGCATGAATTCCTACATCTTCCATGAACGTACGTTTTTCGGGGGCTCCAAATCCTCGGCTTTCAATTGCAATCTCTAAATCATTTGCTTGCCGCAGGAGTATGAGCACTAGGGGGGTCGTAATTGGTATGTAAGCACTTATTGCTTTTTTGATGAAATTCATTTTGTCGATATTGAATGCTCGAAGTTTTTGCGCTTCTACGATTCGACTCCATGTGGCGTCCACCATCGGTACGAACCGAATCGCAGTGACGAGCATAAATGCAAAGCTAAAAGGAACTTTAATCTTTGTAAGCCCATCTAATAATTTGGATGGCGAAGTGGTCATTATTAAGAGCGGAAGCGCGCATACAGCGGTAATGACACGAACAACAATCATTATTCCGAAGAGGAATCCTTCTAATGTAAAGACGCCTAAGTCAGCACCGCCAGCAATTTGATAACTCCATGGTAATTTGAAGAGTGGAGTCTGTGATTCTCCTAAGCCTACGCGCGCGTACATGAATCCCTGAATGACGATAATAAAGATACAAACAAATAGGAAAAGTCTGAAAACTTTAGCAAGATATCTTAACCTGATTTTGCCAAACTGCCATAAAATCAATGTATATACAAGCCAGACCAACAGCATCAGTATATCTGCTGTTCGTGTGACAATTAAGACTAAGGGGAGTGTGAGTAACACATAAATCAGTTTTGCAATAGGACTCATTCTGTGCATGAGTGAATTTGCTTTTATATATTCGATTGTCATTGATTCCGTATCTCCCTTCTAGGATAAAATATGAATCATATCTTCAACAGAAAGCACATCTTGAGGAATATTATATTCTTGCAAAGCGAATGCTAATTGTGTCATTTGTGGAGGCTTCAGAAACGCCCGCTTTAATACATCTTTCTGATAAAAAACATCTCTTGTGGGACCATCGGCAATTATCTCTCCATCTGCCATGACTATTAGTCTCTTAGCGAATCTCGCCACGAGTTCCATATCGTGTGTAATCATAATTACAGTTTTCAATAAGCCTTTATCAAACAAGTCTTTGGCTAAATCCGCAAGTAAGTATCGTCCCCAATAATCTTGCGCTGTTGTCGGTTCATCCATAATCAGTATTTCTGGTCTCATTGCTAAGACCGTAGCTACCGCTAACTTGCGCCGATCTCCGAACGACAATCGGAATGGAAATGTGTCATATTCTTTATCAAGACCCACAACTCGTAATGCATCTAGAACACGGTCTTCTATCTCGTCATCTGGCACTCCAATATTTTTTAAACCGAAACGGATTTCCTTGTCTGCCGAAATAGTGAATAATTGATAATCTGGATTCTGAAGTACCATTCCTACTTTTTTTGCTACGTCACTAACATCAAGTTTACTAAGATCTTCGCCTCTGAAGAATGCGTTTCCTTCTGTTGCTTGTAAAATACCCACAAAATTCTTAACCAAAGTAGTCTTTCCGCTTCCATTTTGACCAATTATGCCTACAAATTCGCCTTCATAGATTTTCAAATTGATGTTTTTTAACGCCTTAATATGTTCATAACCTTTGTAAGAATAGCTTAAATTTTCAGCAATTAAAATAGATTCTCCTAATTCCTTTTTTCCATCACCAGGTAACGCTTTTTTGACGGAAAGTTTTCTATCTTTAAAAAGGGCTTCCATTTTTCCTATTCCTTGATAGAGAGAAATTTGAGGTTCTACGTGAAATCTCTCTTGTAATTTTAGGAATAATTGAGAGATATCAGGCGGACGAACACCGTTTTCTTCGATTATTTTTGTGCGACTGAGGACTTCATCTGTTGGTCCGTAGTCAATACTCTTACCATCTCTTAAAATTAATATTTTGTCTGCAAGATCTATGATTTCTTCTGTTTTATGAGTAATCATGATTGTCGTGACTTTACCTTCTTTTTTTAACTGTTGAATTGCATCAAGCACTTCGACAGTGCCGAGTGGGTCTAATTGTGATGTAGGCTCGTCCAAAACCAATAAGCGGGGCTGCATGCACCACGTTGCAGCAAGAGCAACTCTCTGTTTTTGTCCACCAGAAAGTTCTTGAGGTGTTCTATCTTCAAATCCTGCAAGACCAACGATTTCTAGAGCATTTTTTGTGCGCATAAATATCTCTTCTTTTGGCACACCGAAGTTAGCTGGCCCAAAAGCAAGTTCCATATCCACCCCTGGCATGAGTAATTGAGTCTCTGGGTCTTGAAGAACAATCCCCACAGTTCTGGCAGTCTCATAAATCGGTTGTACCCAAGGGTCCTTTCCAAAAATGTTTATTTTACCTTTAATCTTCCCAGCCCATATTCCGGGGCATACTCCAGAAAGTAAAAAACAGAGCGTTGTTTTCCCAGCTCCGTTTGGTCCCATGACGGCAAGAAATTCGCCTTCAGACAACTCGAAACTGATGTTCTCTAGAGCAGGTCTTTCAGTATCTTCATATTTATACGAAACGTTGTCAAAGAAAACTGTACTAGTTTGATCCTTGCTTTCCATTGTCTCCGCTTTCCAATTCATTGTTATAGACTCTCAAAAGCACTTGACACACTAGGTGTCCGCTTCTTTGAAGCCCCCCAATAATGAGGATCGAAATAATCGTATGGTCTTTGCATATTTCTCTTATATATATTTTAACTTATGCGGCACGAAGTCACATCCGATAGGGTGAGGTAGTTTACGAAGCAATCAGGCACTAAAAAACGATCTTTCACGATCTAGATTGTTAAACAACGTAACATTATTCTTGTAGTTAAAAAAAGAAAAAAAAGGTATGGTAATCAAGGCGTTTCCTTAAATACCACTAATTCTACCACAAAGCGCCTGGTACTTTCGGTAATCCGCTTCTATGGAGTCCCTCGATGATGGGGATCGAAATTATGGTGATAACTACTGAAAAGGCAGGTCCCCACCAACTGTAACCGACGAATACCGCTTGTCCTAAATCTACAGGATACACGAAAAGGTACCAGAACGGCAGAAAGAATGGTATCAACCATACCATGACGGAGCTCATAATCGCGAGCAGTAGACCGACGAATTTCTTGCCTATACCTTCTATTTCTGTTTGACGTGCCCATTCTGGTATATATTTCCAACCAAGAGGACTAATCGTGATGATCAGCCAAGGAATCCAGTACCATCCACCAAGTGCAAAGAACAATCCTGGGTTTGTTGGATTGTCGAAAGTGGGTGGTCCAGGCACGTAGTATGGGAAGACACTTAACCAGATGCCCATAGCTATAGTGACAATGATATTTAGTCCCCAAATTATGCGCTTATTGCCGTTCGTAGCTAGATATACTAAAACTGCTGGCATCATTCCTACAACGAGCACATCTATTGGTCCTAGAGGAAACGAAGCTGGTGAAAGGAAGGCACCAATAATTCCACCAATAAGGGCTGCCAAGATACCAGCTGGTCCCAATACCAATGGTGCAATAGCTGAGAAGGCTACAGAAAGCGGGAGGAAACCTCCACCGCCTACATAGGGGAATAGTGGTACAAACGTCGTCGCACCTATCAAAGCCCCCCAAATCGCGATCCATGCTACAGAAACTCCTGCCGTACGTCCAGGGCTTTCTCTCCATTCGTCCCATTCTGACATTTAATATGCCCCAATTTTTTTTGTTATTTTTATAGAGTATGAAAGTGTCTTTAAGTATTAGAAATATATATTTCTTTGCGTATGTCTTGTATTTGTACAACAGTTAAACACAATTTTCAATATGTAACTATACAATTAGTTGGATTTTTACCTGATTTCTCTATGAAGTGGTGAATAAATGATGATTGAAAAAACTGCACGGAGAGCATTAGACACTCTTGAACCATACGAGATTGAGATAAGCGACTTAGATGTTGTCAAACAATTCGCTCATGGACTAAAACCATCAGATGTGTTAAAATTTAATCTTAATACTAATCCATACCTTCCAACTCCTGTTCTTGAAGCATTCGCTCAACAAATTACAGCACTTGACGTAAATGAATACCCCGATGCAACTTACATTTCTGTAAGAGAAGGTCTTACAAAATATCTTACCAGGTTTGGCGCGAAAGTTAATGCTGAAAATATTATGATCACAAATGGTGCGGACGAAGCTCTAGATCATGTTACAAAATGTTTCATTGATGAACATGCTATTTCAATTCTTCCGCAACCAACATACGCGATGTTTAAGGTACTTACAGAGATCATGGGAGGCAAAACTCTAGCTGTTCCTAGAAAAGAAGATTTTTCCATTGATGTTGATCTAATAAGGAAAAATATTAGTACTAAGACCAAATTACTCTTCGTCTGTTCACCAAATAACCCTACGGGTAATACTACGTCTAATTCGGATATAGAGGAATTACTTAATATAGAAGATATTGTTGTCATGGTTGATGAAGCGTATGGGGAATTTGCTAAGGAAAGCGGTGAAGAAAGCGCTTTGAAATTCTTGAGCAAATATGATAACTTAATTGTGGTTAAAACATTCTCCAAGGCATTTGGAATAGCAGGCGTGCGGGTCGGGTATATAATTACCAACACCGAAATTATGAATCTTCTTAACAAAATAAGATTTCCGAATTCTGTAGGAACAATTCCTGTAGCAATAGCAAATATAGCTCTGAATAACGTTGATTGGATGCTTTCTGTGGTAAAAAACCTCATCTCTGAACGAAAAAGACTGGCACAAGAATTATCAGCATTTTCAGAGTTTCGTATCTTTCCTTCCTCAACAAATTTCTTACTCATTGAAGTTTCAAGCGATTGGAGTTCAGAGAACATAATGTTAGAGCTAATGAAACGCGGTATAGTAATAAGATCTTATCAAAATCCTTATATGAAAAATCACTTAAGAATAACGATCCGCTCACCTGACCAGAATGACAAACTATTAGAAAATCTTAGCGAAATCATGCTTGAATCTTGAACAACTTATGTTTTTGTAACCGATCAACGTATGACCTATTCTATATCAGATTTCAAAATAAATCATTAATTTCTATTTACGCTTTAAGGTCAATGTAGCTTGAATATGTTCGCAATCCAAAAAAAATTAAAAGAAAAACTGAAAAAAACAAAGAAAAGATACGCCGTATGATATCACTTATTTACCTCTTCTAATAATCAGCCAGATTATCAAACCAATTATCCCTGTAATCAATACTATGATTAACCACAGTACACCGCTTTCACCCTTTGCTTCGGCATCTCTGTACACCCAGACTGCGATCAAAATTGCGATTATGAACCACACAATAAGTGGTATATACCACAATAACCCATATTGCATTTTATTTTACCTTCCTTTTTGTTATTTGTACTAAGTAAAAAATTTCAATACTTCTATATAAGGTTTGTTTACGTCTCTGATCAAGCCTTGTTTACGGTTCTGATAATCGTACTAATTACCAAAAGATTTTTAAAGTGAGTTTGAAAAAAGGTGAAAAATATTATAGAAAAACTTTGCTTCTTTAATTTAAGTGTAGAAAAAATTGGAAAAAAGGAAGAAGTTTAAGATACTACCGGTTTATCTCTTCTAATAATCAGCCAGATTATCAAACCGATTATTCCTGCAATCAGTACAATAATTAACCATAGTACTCCGCTCTCTCCCCTGCTTTCTGCATCTTTGTACACCCAGACTGCGACCACAATTGCGATTACGATCCATATTATAATAGGTCCCAGAAATATTATCCAATTCTGCATTTTTTTTACCCTCTTTGTTTTATCCTACTCTATGTGAAAAATTTCTATACTTCTATATAAAGCTTGTTCTCACTATTTTCATCTTAGAACGCACTCTAGAAATCTATAAAGTCCTTCGTTTCATTATGGACACAAAAATCTTAAGAAGAAGACGAGCAAAAGATAATCGAGATAAGATTCAAGAAAGAAAAGTGAAGTTTCTTAGAGAAGTTTTATAGCTTCAAAGAACCAAGCCATCCGCCAATAAGTGACCAGAGGATGGCGAGTGGGTAAACTATGAGAACAGTTGAGGTTAAAAGATAGTTAACGAAATCCTGTTGAAGCATTACCCCTAGAATGGCAAAGTCAAGCAGAAAATTAAGTATCATAATTATTAACCCTATCAGGAGAGAATCCGCAGCCCATACTGACATGGGTGTCCGGTAGACAGCTGCACGGACGATAAGAACCACAAGTATTGTATTAATGACTCCTGTTATTAATACAGTAGTTAGATACAATTCGGGAGCATTTATAACAGCGTAACCAACAATTATGAAACCAATTATCCATGTAATGACACCTAGGATCAAACCATAGACAATATCGTTTGTTATTTTGACCACCATTTTCACCACCATTAATACAGGTCTTATAATTTTCATTAATTTAAATCTAATCGAAAGATTTCTACTAGACAAGGAAAGCCAAAGGAATAAATTTCTTTAATTAAGTAGAAATATTAGGTGCTTTGAACCGAGTTAGGATTCTCAAAAAATTGTGCAAGTACTGCAGTTGACTCGTCACTCCACGCCATTCCGATGTGACTGTGATTTTCCAATACAACAAATGCTCTGGCTTCGGGAGCTTGCTCAAATTGATTACGTGTTTCGTCGATATCAAATAATGCGTCCTTATCGCCGATGATAAGCATTACGGGGACATTATAATACATCCAGAACATTGTGGCGCTTGTGGCTGCCATGCCATTGACCATAGTCCACGTCCATTGATTCACCCTAAGTGGGTCTTGCATAGCGGTATTGATAGTTTCGTTAGCAAACTTGTGATTGAAGCCTACACAGTATACGTGAGTGTCGCCAGATATCGCCTTTTGGATGGCATAATCATGGACTAAAGCGTAGTTGTCATTAGTCTCTCGAATATGATTTGGGGCTTGATAATGATTGTAAGGAGCAACAAGAGCAATAGAATCGACTACTTCTGCTAAGTCCTTTTCTAGAGTCTTATTAACGTATTCGACAAAATGTGAAATGCATCCGCCTCCAGAACTATGTCCTGCTAGGTGAAACGTAGCTTTTGGCCATTTCTTTTTTAAGTCCTCGAGATGAGTGTTAAGATCACGCGAAATCTGATCCGCGTCTAAACAATCACCAATCCTGCCGGGATAATAGTTCGAATCGTCAACAGGAATTCTTGGGGTAAATGCAGGGTCACTACAATCTGTAGCTGACTTGCAGACAGAAAGGCCATGCCCCCTCGTGTCAATGATTCGAGTAAAAACTCCTCGTTTCGCCAAGCCGTATCCCACCAAGGCATAGCGTCCTGAATGAGAAGTTGATCCAGGAACGTATATTACTATAGGACCATTGCCATTCCATCCTTCTGGAACGAACTCTCGGTATGCTAAATTCAACCCTTCTTCTCCCGTCATGAATTTCGGTTCAGGCCCAGAAGGAGTGCCTGACAAAATAATCTCAGTTTCCCAGTCTGTTAGAGTATACGGTGTTGGTGGGGCCTGCTCAATCATTTCTTCTAACGTACGTGAACGTTGGTTAAATAATGTCATAGCAAAAGTCACTACAGCAATCATGTAGATTATCGTACAAATTATGATAAAAGTCATCTTTTTTTTACGGATAATTGATTTAATAGAACTAATATTATTCATCAAACCCATCTGATTGTTTTATGGAGTTTACGTTATTGCACCCTCATTGTATTTATAATTTTACAATAATGTGGTTCTTGCTTATTTAAACTAATTAAAACACAAATAAATTGAATTATTTTGGTCCTATGCACTTGTACGGCTTTTTTCTAAATAAATGTAATGCATTATTCTTTTAAAACTGGTAATGTAAATGCACCTTCAGGCAGAACTAACACGGAATCACCTGGCTCAATGACTTTTCGAATTGCCTCTTTTGGTGAATCATGATAAGCCATACGCCATGATTCAACTGTTTCTCTTTTCAGACCTTTCGAAACAATATGAATATCCGCCTTTTCTCTTGTGCGGTTTATGTCATCATAAGCAACTAAAACTTCGATAAGATCACGTGCAGTTCCGCTAAGTAAAATTTCTTTTAGTTCCGCTTCACTGAGTGTCGAATAGTAAGCAAAATCTTCTCTTCCAACGCCCTCATAGCTTGGTGTAAACAGGATAATTTTTCCTCTTGGTCTGACAGCAACTCTTGCATTATCGAAACCTTTTGAACCCTGATAAAAATTAAGATCCATTGGGAATGAAGTCGCAATTACAACATCGTATTCTTCTGGAATAGTTCTTTCATAAACAGTTTTGGCGATTTCTACTCCTGCATCAAAGGCCTTAATCGGGTCACCTGCGACCAAGCCTAGGGGTTCCAGTTTTTTACCAAGGATAGCATTGACGATATAATCCATGCTTGCTATTTTTGCAGCCTCGTTCATGTCTTCGCGAATTGGATTTCCTTTCGTAACTCCTAAAAACTTCACATTAGGAAGAGTCATCATCTGATGATTATGATTGATTGAACGTCTATTTGAGACACCTGGCAAGATTACTTTTGTTCCTCCTCCATATCCTGCCCAGGGATGCGGCGCTACATCGGCCAGACCAATTTTTATATCAGCTTCTAAGACCCTGTTGTTAATATTTACCTCAGTACCTCGTTTCGTTTTTCCTAAGATGGTTGTATTTGTATCGACTTCATGTTGATAAATTTGAAACCGATCATAATACTTTCCAATTAATGCACGCATTTCCTTTTCATTCATCTGCGGGTGAGTTCCCAGAGCGAAGACAATACTTATATTCTTATCAGGAATAGGGACCTGAGATAATCGTGATATGACAAAATCTATAAGAAGTTCATTTGGAGTAGGTCGTGCCTTATCACAGGCTATAATCACGATTTGATCGCCTTTATCGACCAGTTCTTCTAATTTTTGTTGTCCCACAGGGTTCTCTAATATACTATCAACCTCTTGCTCGGAGAGTGGTTGTCTTATTCCTGCAGTTTCTAAAACATCAATTTTTGCCGTGTCTGGTAAGTCAAGCGTGAGTTTTTCTTTCCCATAAGGTAGATTGATCTTCAAGACTAATCCCCTTTAATGAAGTGTACATACCCTCTATAAAGTTTTTAGTAGGCAAATTTTGGAGTGACGAATGTGGTGTTCAGTTCAAAACATTAATAACTGCAACACATGAAGTCTTCAAAACTAACATTTGAGCAACGCAAATATTTAAGGAATGCATTAGGGGTTGACTGAGATCTCAAACGTTTCAGGGATAGACCGGGTAACCTTCACGATGATGATGGCTGCTGTTTGGATCTATTCTCTAGGCTGGATTGTTATCAAAATTGGGCTTAATGAACTCCCGCCCGTAAGTTTCGCTACCTTGAGATTTACGATAGCTACGTGTCTAATGATGGTATTTATTGGCGCGACAAGGCAATTTTCTGCTATAAAAACTTTTGAAAAAAGAGATTGGGGTATATTTCTTATCTTAGGCTTTGTGGGGGTATTCTTATGTTATGTGTTAACTTTTAGTGCTCTTACTCTCACAACTGCAACAGATGGAGGGGTATTAATAAATCTCGATGCCGTATTTATTGCAATCTTATCTATTCTCTTTTTGAATGAGAAATTTACTTTTTTTAAATCCGTTGGCTTCTTTGCCGCATTCTTGGGAGTGATCCTGATTTTAACACAGGGCGATTTGTTTTTCGGTGCTCTGACATCAGCTAGAATTCTAGGAAATTTCTTAATCATAGCTTCTGCTATATGCTGGGCCGTTTTCAGTGTAATTGGTAAAACGGTAACTGATAGATTCGAACCAGCCCTCGTAACAGGTTTAAGTTTTGCTATTGGTGCACCCATGCTTGCTGTGCTGAGTTTTTCAATAGAAGACGTAGGCTTGGTTTTAGCGGCATCAATGATTTCTTGGTCTTGCATTCTTTATCTAGGCGTTGCAAACTCAATTGCAACCTTATTGTTTTTTACATGCTTGAAAAGAACTGAAGAGGCTTCCCGCGTTAGTGTTTTTTTCCTTCTCTTGCCAATCTTTGTGCCGATCCTTGCTTTTTTCATCATTGGAGAAATCATTACATATTTTACAGTCTTAGGCGCTATCCTAATAATATTGGGCGTCTATTTTGTGGAACATCATTGAGTTTGAATATTGGTTTTTGCTATTTTTAAACAGACGATCCAAAGCTGTCATAGCATTTATTAAAGAGTGTGTCGGAATTTCTTATAACGAATATACACGGTCAATCCAAACATCTGGAACATGCTATAAACTGCAAAGTTTGGTTGATCGCCTTATTATGAGGAGGACAAATACGTGAGTGAAATCAAAGTATTTCGCGCAGAAAAAGATGATTTAGTAGAATTATCAGATTTTGATGGGACTTTTACGAATGGAGACTGTTATCTTGTTGATACTGGTGAACTTGGAAAAATCTATGTGTGGCTGGGCTCAGAGTGTTCAGTTGATGAGAAATTTCTGAGTAGTGTATCTTCTACAATGTTAGACCAAAGCCGTGGAGGATTGCCAGACATAGATACAATCGAGGAAGGTTCAGAACCTCCAGAATTTCGAAATCTCTTCTCACGTTTCCGCGTAGTCGAGGGAGATATCCCAGGATTTCTGGAAGCGCCACCAGCTGAAACCTTTGTCAAGAAGATGTATCAAGTTGCTGGTGAAACATTTGGAGAAGTTGAAATGGCTCAAATTACTGTGAGTGATGACAATCTTGATTCTGGCAATGTATACCTAATTGAGACACTAGAAACGATTTTTATTTGGATTGGCAAAGGAGCATCAGGAATGGAAAAATTCCGTGGAAATGTTATGGCTAGAAAACTTAGAAGTAACCGAGGTGGTCGACCGAAGGTTCGCAGAATAGAAGAAGGACAAGAAACTGATGAATTTAGAAGTGTTTTTGATTAATACCTTTAGAGTAGTTAATTAACTCTTAATTAAGAAGGAGGAAACGAGTAAAATGAAAGTGTTCCGTGTGGAAAAAGGAGAACTTGTAGAAATGCCCGAAGGTTTTAGCGAGTTTACAAGAGGCGATTCCTATTTAGTCGACGCGGGTTTAAAGATGTATTGCTGGATTGGAAGTGAATCAAGTGTCGATGAGAAATTCCTTACTTCAGTTAGTTCAGTCCTACTAGACCAAAGTCGTGGAGGAGAAGCTGATATCGATACCGTAGACGAAGGAGAAGAACCCCCAGAATTTCGAAGTCTCTTTGAGAATTTTATGGTAGTTGAAGGAGATCAGGCGGCATCCATATTAAAGAAACCTCCACCAACAACGTTCGCGAACAAGATGTACCGCATCGCCGGCGAGACATTTGAAGAAGTAGAATTGGCAAGAGTTCCTCTCACTAAGAATAATTTAGACTCTGGCAACTGCTATATCGTAGAAACGCTGGACACAATCTACCTGTGGATCGGCAATGGAGCTTCTGCGAAAGAGAAGTTCAAAGCTAACATAGTGGCTAGGAAACTACGAAGTGATCGAGGAGGTCGACCTAGGGTTCTTAGAATCGAGGAAGGTGACAAAGTAACACAAGCTTTTGAAGAAGCCTTCGAATAACAAGTCCTCTTTTTTTTATATTATTGTAATGAACTATACTATATCTGATGTATTCCTTTTTTTTCAGGTATTAGTTCTATTAAGGCCTATAAATAAATAAAACAAAAAAAACTTGATTAAAAAAAAAGAAATATATTATGAGATTATCTGTCTAAGATTTTGGATTTGCTGTATCTAAGAATTTCTTAGCAACTTGAGGTAAATCAATTTTCTGCGATCGAAGTAAGTCTTGTAGTACTTGAATAAACGGAATAACTGCGCCTGCGATGCTGCCAAATGCGCTATTTGAGTCACCTATTACGTACATCTTTTCAATTGGGAGTTTCTGGAAGATTCCAGGAATCGCTTCAATGAGTTTTAATTGAAATAGGCGTTCATCTGATTCTTTTAAAGCCATGATTTGTTGCAAAACACCCTCAGCTTCAGCAACCAGATCTTGTTTTATTTTTGCAGCGTCACCTTCAGCAATTAATTGAAGGCGATTTTTTTCTGCAGTAGCTTCAACCTCAATACGTTGTCGTTCAAGTTCTTGTACTTTCACTTCCCGCTGTTTAGCTTTAGATTGAATTTCGAGTTGAATTTCTTGCTCTGCTACTCCAGTTTTCTCAAGGACATCCAAATCTCGCATTCTTGTTATCTCACGCATTTCAGCCTGCCGAAGCTTAGCTTTTTGTTCCTCTGCTGCTTTCTTCACAGCTTCCATATTTCCCTTCAGTTCAGGATCTAAAACTTCGACATCACGTATCTCTACGCTGTGGGCGGTCACACCCCAGTTTGCCATGAGGTCATGAAGTTCGCTAATCACAGCATCAATAATTTTGGATCGTTCTCTAATTATATCCTCAAGCGCCATATTTGCACACGTGGTCCTGATGATACTCTCAGCAGCATTTTTGATTACAGTTTCAACATAATCTCCTGAACGTTTATCCCAACTAACACTTGTAAAAGCTGCACTCGGTTCAGTTACTTGCCAAAAAACGAATCCTGTAACTCCAATGTTCTGATATTCTCTTGAAACTACTTTTTCTTTTGCCTCAAGCGATGTCTGTTGGATCGTAGTCGGTATCACAATTACTTCGTCAATCAGCGGGAGTAAAAACAATCGTCCACCAAGCCCTGCTCTCTTCACTTTACCATTTCTTAGAAAAATTACAAATTCATTTGTCTTGAATTTGCGATATCTGGTTAGCAGGTATAGCAGAAAGAAGAAGAACAGAACAGTCACAGTCACAATCCAAACGCTGTATGGACCTAAAACTCCTAACTGAAGCATTTTATAGTTCACTCTCCTTATTAATTCTTTTTACAAGGCAGGTGGTTCCTTCTGCGTCTAATATTTCAACTATATCTCCTTTGTAGAATTCTTCGCCGGCTTCATATGATTTAGCGGGTAATAAGATTGACCCCATAGGGCCTTCTATAGTAACACGCACTGAGCCTCCTCGATACGTTGTCTGATGAACAATAGTGCCTTTTTTTCCCACAAGTTCTTTTGGATGAACAATGCTACCAAGTTCACTTTTTGCAATTCTTTTCCATAGCGCACGAACCGATGCTGAAAGAATTATCGGCGTTAAGAAGATTATTAGAGTTCTTAAAAATGAATCCATTTGGATTTGAAAGAGACTGATGCCCATCGCTCCAAAACTCAACATAAATGTTGATACAAGGAGAATTATCGGAGCACTATCACCACTTGCTTCAGTGTGTACATCTTCATGTCCCACTCCGTGTGAAAGGTCGTGATCTCCAACATCGTGCCCATCTATACTATGATCCCCAACGTCATGACTAATATCATGACTGACGTCGTGCCCATCTATGTCATGTCCATCTACACTATGATCTCCGCCATGGTCAAAACTAACGCCGAGAAGAATGGCTGTCAGTACAAAGAGTATTATACCTGAAATGAAAAAACCGACCGATATATCTAATAGAACTGCGTCAAAGCCGCTTATTTCCAGGAGGATTGCATTAAAGCCGTTTATTTCCAATAGGATTGTTCCCATACCCATACCCACCACTGCCAATGTATTTTTTAGAGAATAATCTACCCTGGTGCTAAAGACTAGCACAATATCACCGGTAGAATCATTCTCAAAGAATATATGGACGTTTGACTTTATAAATCTTTATGTATGCAAGTTCACCTAATTTCAAGCCCATATTTCAGGGCTGGACAGTTGTTCGATGATATTTTAGAAGACGAAAAAGGTTAATTGATAAATCAAGGAAATGATAACAATGAAAATAAAGCATTAGAGAATTTTTTAATAAATAAAACTTAAAATATACTTATTTATTACTTGCTATACTTATCGATCAGTTGCTTTGGTTTAGTATAAGAGAACTAGTGATTTTTGGCAAATTCCAAAAGTATTAATCTATAAAATCACAACTGAATGGTCTTTTCTTTATGAGGAATACAAATATGCAAGTTTTTCACAAAAAATCCACTAATTTTAGAGATACAAATTTCTAATAGTTTTTGACATAAAAAAAATTTACATAATTAAACTTTTTTACTGTTATTATATTTGTATTATTCAAAAAAAAATTACATAGACCATTATTCTATTTTACAAATATCAATATATTTTTCTTTTTACGACACAAAAGTTATAAATAGTACATTGTTTCACAAACAAACATTTCCAGTTGTTTATACTATAGTTAAAAAAAATTAGGAGAAAACAAACATGGGCGAAGTCTTTGCTCGAAAAAGTTCTGGTTTAGTTAGAAACATTAGCGCATGGGAAACATTGATCTTCAATGTACTGGTTATGGCTCCTTCAGCGGTCTATATCTATGGTATCTGGGCGACAGTCACGTTTCCAGGGGTATATCTACCCACGACTGCTCTGATATGTATCCCTATCTGTCTGATCATAGCTATTTTCTATAGTCTCTATTCGGCGGCTGCACCACGTTCTGGTGGTGACTATATCTGGATTAGTCGTACGGTTCATCCAGGTCTCGGTTTTATGACGAATTTCTTCCTGTTCATTGTACTTATTAGCTTAGTTGGAACGGAGATTCCTTGGACCTTGGAGTATGCGATCGCACCACTCTTAGTGAAAATGGGGAATCCAACGGGAGCAGCAGCAATTTTGAATCCAGTCACGATGATGGTACTCGGTACAGTCTATATCATACTTGTTTCACTAATTGCAGCACTTGGATCAAAATGGAACGCTAGGGTGTTAACGATTGCATTCTTCGTTATTGTGGCAGGTATTGTCACTTTTACAGCAGTCTTTGCAAGTATAACACCCGCACAGTATGCTGCGAACTTTGATGCATCTTCCATCCCTGGTGATATGACCTATGCAGGAACCATTGCTGCGGGAAACGATGTAGCGAATACGTATGGACTGCCACTAATGACCGTTTTTCCACTTGCAGCGACCATGCTAGGCGTAACATTCACAATGATCAACTTCCTTGGATTTGCACAGTCAGTGTACATTGCTGGTGAAATCAAAGATGTTCGAAGATCACAATTCATTGCTATTCTAGGGGCAGTCATAGTCTTCGGTCTGCTCACGTTTATGATCTACCAGTCGGCATACAATGGTATGGGCGGTGCTTTCGTTAACGCAATCAGTACAACCTATGTTTATGAAAGCCCGTATTACTGGACTAATATGCCAGTTGATGCGATAACAGGACCATGGTTTACAGTGCTTGCCATTTTTGCCACAGATAATCTCGGAGCTTACTTCATTATATGCCTAGGATTTATGATGATGACTTGGGCCGCTGGACTCACATATGTTTACACCTGCACAAGATTGATGTTCAGCTGGAGCTTCGACAGAATCTTACCTACAAAGGTTAGTGCTGTAGATACGCGCTTTGCAACACCATGGGTGGCTCTAATCATTTGTGGCATTGTGGCCTTTCTTTTCATGGTACTATGGATCTACACAACAATTATGGCATTCTTTGTGTACATCATCACAGGATGGTTCGTAGGAAATTGCATCGCATCAATAGCTGGGTTTATATATCCAACGAAAATGAAAGAATCCTTTGAATTAGCGCCGGACATTGTAAGAAAGAAAATCGGTCCATTCTACACGATCCAATGGGCAGCTATAGGCTCATTTATTGTCTCAGCCTGGATGGCATATGCCGGTATGACTCCAACGATCTCAGGTGCTGTAAGTGTAGCTAATCTCGCATTTACATTCGTGTTCTGGCTAATCGCTTGGATCATCTTCGGAATCGCTTGGATCTATCATAAGAACAGAATTCCGCTATCATTAACATTCAAAGAGATTCCACCAGAATAAATACAAACCAATTTAACGCATCTACACCATGCGCCAACTCTTTTTTTTATTTTTTAGTTATTTCTGATATGTCTTGCCTTTTAACTCAAACAGTGCGCGATATCCACAGCTTCTAGTTTTGTAACCTTATTGTGGATGCCCCAACTCTTTGAGTGTTTTACTAAAAATCCGATCAAGCTTTTTTTCAGGTGTAATATTATTAAGGATACTTGAAACCTCAGAGGGGCGTTTCTTAGCAAGAAGTTTACAAGCATAAATGCATGTCCATTTCAAGTTTATGTCGTTTTCTTGACTCCATTCGCTTAAGACATCAATAATTTCTATATTTTTACGTTCAATAGCCCTAAGTGCAAAAGCAGCGGTTTTTCTTTCGTTTTTATCATCGCTTTGTGCAAATTCCTTAATTAAGTCCATCAATGGCTTTTGTTTTTCTTTTCTGATGATCTTTGCAAGCATATCACCAACAGATCTATTTACAATCGTAGTTTTATCCTTTGCTAAGGTACGAACCATACCTTTTAGTTGCTTGTTCATAGCAGGAAGATGTTCTAGGATTTTAGCTGTTGCCATTCTGACTTCCCAGGAAGGATCATTAATACCTATTTGCGAAAATCTCACCAACACTTCCGGTTTGTTTTTGAAGAGGTCACCTACAGCAAGTAAGGTCGTACGTCGTAAGTAGGGATTATTATCTGTTATCCATCTTTCTAAAAGAATTAATACTCTTTTCTTAGCTGAAGGATGAGCCTTTCCTATCATTTTTAATATTTTTAATGCACGTGTACGTAATTCTGCCTTACTATTTCCTCCGAGCGCTCTGATTTCTTCTGCGTCCATTTAACCCCTTCATCAGTTACCAATTTTGAGTAGGGAAATAATTCGTAAATAACTCGAATTTTATGTATGATTTCTACATATTTTAAGGTTCAACTAAGTATAATATCTTTGCCAAATAATTCACTAAATAAAAAGCGTGAGAAACGAAGTAGAGTATATACAATAAAGGGGAGCAAATTTTGATAAATATTATTTCTCACAATATAGAATCTAAATTTAATCGCTTAATTGTCTCTGGGGTGGGTATACCTTGATCATCCCACCCGCGAAGCGCATAATATTCATCAAGCATAATATCTTGTTCTTCTCTAGTAATTACATGGCCTTTTGAAGCACCAGTTATTAAAGGCTCCTCAGAAAGACGTTTTGGCAGATAATCATCTTTTCTCGAAATACCCTCTCGTACGCTATACATACGTGATAAGTCATGAATTCGTTCAGCAATTATTCTTAGTTGATTTTCATCATAATCAAAGCCCATGATCGTTTTACACAGTCTAATCATTTTATCCCATGGGAATATATCACGGACGAATCGGCAAAGAATAAAGGAATCAAAGATTACAAACCTATCCTCATATTCTTTCACAAGAGGGGCCTTCTCTTCTGGTGCTAATCTATCCCCTGAAACTCCTCTAAAATCAAAAATGTAACCAGTGCATCGAAGATGGCATGCCCCACGAACCGAAGTCATATATCCTAACGCCATACAATATAACGCTCGGGGGTCGTATCCAGCTGGCTCTAAGCCCTTAACATGAATTGCTAGATCAGACAAGCCAAGTTTATCAGCAGCTTTTCTAACTCCTTCTGAAAGTATATCACCAAAGCCCTCTCGTTTCACGATCTTGTCCATGATGTACATAACGCTTTCAGGATCTCCATAGTCTAATGGAATTTCTGATTCTAGTCGTCCTCTCTTGTAAGCTTCAATTGCAAAAGAAACCACATTTCCCCCAGTCATTGAGTCAAAACCCATCTTATCACAGTAGTCATTCATTCTGACTATTTCCCGCAGGTCGTTTATCATGTTTAGTCCGCCGAAACTGTAGATCGTCTCGTATTCCGGTCCCTCGATCCTGATTATAGTACCATCTTTTTGCTTTGCTTCACCCATTTTTCCGCATTTGATTTCACAAGCATAGCACCCTTTCGATTTTATCGTAATCTGTTCACGAACTGCCTCAGCATTGATTTTCTCATAATCTTCGAAGAATCCGTCTTTCCAGTAACCACCTGTTGGGAATGATCCTGTGGTATTGACGAGGTTAACGGTTACTGGTGTTCCATAAGTTGGGTAGATTTCGCTTGTAGCTTTATTCGTTCTTATCTCTTCATTCATATCTTTGAGGAATTTCATGAACCCTTCTCGATCTGCAAGTTCAAAGCGTTTTTTTCCTCGTGCTGCAATTGCCTTCAGGTTTTTTGACCCCATCACTGCTCCAGGGCCACATCGTCCTGCAGATCGCCAGTAATCATTCTTTATGTTTGCGAACTTGACTAAATTCTCTCCAGCAGGTCCAATACAGGCGACTCTAATCTTCTTATCACCTAATTCCTCCTTTATGGCATCTTCTGTGTCATATGTTATTTTTCCCCATAGATGTGATGCGTCCTTAATTTCAACGCCTCGATCGCTAATCCAAAGGTAAACTGGGCTTTCAGCTTTTCCTTCTATAATCACTACATCGTAACCGGCAAACTTAAGCTGAGGTGCAAAATGCCCTGCCGAGTAGGACTCCGCGTATATGTCCGTTAAAGGTGATTTAAAAAAGACCCCATAGCGTCCGCCTGTTGGAAAGCCTGAACTAGTAGCAGGTCCAACTGTGATAATCAACTTGTTATCAGGGGAAAGTGGTTCCACATCTTTTCCTACTTCTTTGTAGAGTAGATATGTTCCGAACCCTTTGCCACCAATCCATTCTTTAGCAAAATCTTCCTGTAGAGGTTCTTCTGTGATTTCATTATTTGTGAGATTAACACGTAGAATTTTTCCAGCATATCCAAAGAGCAATTCTCTTGCCTCCAATTGAGGAGTCTCTATAATTAGATGTTAAAATTTAGTGAAGTTAGTTACAAAAGGTCAATCTATTTATATTTTTGTTCTTTGGCGTAACTCTATCTCAACTGTTGTTTAGTCACAATTTCATCAACTTTAGCAATAGCTTTTAAAAACAATAGCTTTTAAAAACATCTAAAAACAATTTCAGATGTGAAAACAATGGCAGAAAAAACTCTAGAAGAATTGCTTCCAGAAGGACCTGAAAACTTTCCAGTAGGAGAAGGTGTGACCGTGCTAAGAGGAAAAACCTTGGCAAAAACAGGACAGTGGCTGAAAGCAATTCTCTTAACCGAATCAGGTAACAAAAAGCAATTACGACTATATGGATGGCAAAAGAACAAAGAAGGTCAATACAAAAATCGCCAAAAGTTCAATATTTCGCAAGGATATATGAAAATGCTTTCAAATATTATGCTGGCATTTCTAGACGAGAAATAAATGCGGTTTAGAGCACTGTATATCTGAGACGTATGTTTATACCTTCAAACTTTAGAGAAAATATACCCATTCCTTTCTCAAGAGATATCAGTTCTATTTTGCTGGAAAAACGTAAATACACCTTATTTTATTTCATTTTTCTATAAATCTTTATCAAGGATTTCTACTTACTAAACGAATAAGATGGGTAACAATTAAACGGATGAAAAAGGTGAAAAAGTAATGCTTAACGGCGAGATCTTGACCATGGACGATTTTGATTTAAAAGGAAAGACAATCTTAATAAGATGTGATTTAAACTCACCTGTAGATCGCGAAACGGGTATAATCACTGATGATACAAGAATTAAGGCACATGCAAAAACTGTGAGGGAACTTTCTGAAAAAGGAGCTAAGACAGCAGTTATGGCTCATCAAGGAGATCCTTTATTTCTTGAAAATTTCGTTCCCTTAAAAGAACATGCTCAGATTCTTTCTAAATACTCTGGGGTAGAAGTTACTTACATCGATGACACATTTGGACCTGCAGCTCGAGTAGCAATAAAGAATTTGGAAAATGGCCAGGTTTTATTGCTAGAAAATACAAGATATTTTGCAGAAGACACTAGATTATTTGAGGATACAATCACACGATCTCCAGAGGATCAAGCTAAATGTCAACTTGTGCAGAAACTTTACCCCTTAGCTGACTATTTTATGATTGATGCTTTCGCTGCAGCTCATAAATCCCAACCTTCAATTGTTGGTTTTGCGGAAGTGCTTCCAACTCTAGCGGGTCGAGTAATGGAAGCCGAGGTGAGTGCATTGATGAAGGTTAGAGATGATCCCGAAAAACCTTGTGTTTTCCTTTTGGGTGGAAAAAAAATCTCTGATAAATACGTAGTAATAGAGCCAGTTCTTAAGAATAATACTGCGGACAAGGTTTTAACTTCTGGGGTCATAGGCATGATAATGCTAAAAGCTTCTGGTTACGAACTTGGAAAACCTTCAGAAATCCTCATTCAAGAGATGAAATTCGAGAAATATCTCTCACAATCTAAAAAATTATTAGAAGACTATGGTGACAAAATAGAGTTACCTGAAGATTTTGTTATTGATGGTGTAAAAGAGATAAACGTTTCTGAATTACCAGTAGATGCTAGCATTGGTGACATAGGTAGAAAAACGATTGAAAAGTATAAGACACAATTAGAAGGCGCAAAAACAGTATTTTTCAGTGGTCCACCAGGAATATTCGAAAAGAGAGAATTTGAAACTGGAACAAAGGAGATCCTGAATGCAATTAGCGCTGCTGGGGCTTTCTCAGTAGTTGGTGGCGGACATTCAATCGCTGCAATAGAGCAATATAATGTCAATGTAAACCTCACTAGCACTGGTGGAGGCGCATTAGTGAGATATTTGTCTGGTGAAGAGTTACCTGCAATAAAAGCATTGAAGAAAGCTGCAAAACGATATTTGAATAAATAAAAAATTCAATAATATCAAATCATTTCTTTTTCCTTACGAAGATATTATTGTGTGAACTACCTCACGCTAAAGCTGTGGTGCTTTCTTGCTTAGGTTCTGTAAAGACTAGCAAAACCGTTAATTTATAATCCCGCATCTTTGCGAGCTTTATCTGCTTCTTCTCGACCAATATAACCTTTTTCTCCGTTCTGTAGCGTGATTTTGAGTCCTTCTAAATATTTGATCCCGCAATTTTGATGCCAATAATAATTATAACCTTTAGATGGGGCAAATCTTAGCCTAATCGAGCCTTTTTTAATCACGTCTCTACAGTATTCACATTTTGTGACCCCTGAGGGTGCTTCTTCTATATGAAACATTGCGTAAAATTCCTCATTCTGTCAAACCGTATTTTACGTTTACATCTTATTGAATTAAAAACTTTCTTAAAAACACCTCAATAGGAATTAACATCTCGGAGCCTGGGATCGGAAACGCATCCTCCGATGCCGAAGCAGACGATCGAAGGCGATCTAACTGCGTTTAAATCTAGATTTTATTGCAGTTACAAATATTTCTGACAGTGGAAAAACTTAATAATAAAGAACTTCAAATTGGCTTACATTGGGAGTTGGGGGGAAAATGGTCAAGAACGATTTTACAAACGCTATGCTTAATCTCTACAAGAAAGCACTCGCTATGTCTACAAGGGCGAAGAAAATCGAAGAACTCAATGCTTTTATAGAATTCCTGGCTTTTGAATTTAAGCGGAGAAAGAATCAAAGAGAGGTAAGGCTAGACAATTAGAATCGAAGAGCTCGTGAAAATGAATTCATGCACCTTAAGATCTTTAGCAATTAATATCAAGATCTATAGACCAGATAGTTGATATCTAGATTTATTCTTGAGTCTCTTATATAAAAAGATTTAAAATTGATTGAAAAAAGTGGAAGATGGCATTTACCATAGACGTCGTTTTGGTTCCATGCCCAAATACTTGTTTGTTAAGCTAACTGCCTCAAGACGGTCTGTTTGCAACTGGAGAGATGCTCGAATCCCGTCTAGCGACTCGGGAATGGTCACAGCTTCCTGCGGGATATATATGGCATACATTGCTAATTTTCCAATAGTCGTCACTGTCTCTTCCCACACCACAGTTTCATACATATCCGCAAAAGGCTTCCCTGCGAATCGATTGAACTGGAGAAGTGATGTATTCGTATTAAAACCATCAGCAATCCTTAAAACTTGAATCCTTGGATGCGCATTGAAGGCATCTAGCATTTCTTCCTTTGTCAGGGGTTTCTTTGGAGTTGCTACTACATTTATAATATGGCCATGTGTCACAGGCACATGAACAAGGAATCCTGTGGCTTGAACATGAGGCATAATCTCCATCAGATCAACTGCTTGGTGATTTGGAACTGGTTCAGGTTTCAATATGTCAACATACCCTCTATGGGTGTCACCTGGGTCAGCACATCGTCGGACGATTGTTACCGCGATATTTTCAATTCCATGAGTTCGATCCAAACAGTCAACGGTTCTGATCAGCCCTGTCGTGTTGCAACTCGTCAGTTTGAGATAAGATTGACCCACACCTTTTTCGTAATTGGCATATCCATGAAAGAACACATCTGCAACCTCACCTGCTTCCCCACCTTGGAAAACTGCAGGAACCTTGAATTTTTCGTAAAGAATCTTATTTTTAGCGCCGATACCTCCCGGTGCCGCGTCTAATATAATATCTACCTCTTGCAGGAGATCTTCAGCAGTACCAGCAACTGGTATGCCAGCATCTTCAATACTTTTAGTGCGTGAAGGGTCAACGCAATATAACTTGACTTCTTTATCGGCAAGGCGCATCCCTCTTGCCTTTAGGGATTTGATTGCTAAAGTCGGAGCAATATCAGCTACACCAACAAGTTCCATATCTTTCTGAAGCGCCGCTCCATAAGCCAAACGAGTCCCAATTTGACCATAACCGAAAATGCCAACTTTTGTTACCATTTTGATTTCACCTCAATGAGTATATATCTAAAAAGTGATATCCTAAAGTGTATACCTAAAAGCTATTTAAGACTTAGCTTTTTTGCTGATAGACACTTACGTCACAGATCAGACAGGTCTTTACCTCACACAAATAGGGGTGCACGTCATAAGTCTGAATCCTGCGAAATTGATGACTGGGTTTTGTTCAATATCGATTTTCTCACGTTTAAGCTCGATGCCTTGCGTGATAAGATGCAAGGAATGCTGTACTAAATTTGTGGAGTTTAAAAATCAACTGTAATATAAGATAAATAGAAGGCGATCATGATGATTCAGACCATCAAACTCCGAATGTATCCTGATGAGGCACAAGAATATCAACTCCATGAAATCTTTACCATCTATAACCGGGTGAAACGCATTGGTTACAACCTGCTGTTTCATAACGAGGACTACATGGTAGAGCGCTTCGATGAGGGTAAAACCATCCAACAGTGTTTGATGAGTCTGTGCCACAATAACCCTTATGTCAATACTATCTTGATTGACAACAAGGCGCAACTGGAATCACAAAAGACGTGGCTGGAAAAACGACGCACACGCATGACACAGCAGCTACAAGTCATCATCAAGAAAATCAAAACAATAAAAGAGAAAGATACACATGACAGACGGTTGAAGGGCTTATACGCCCGTAGATCCTCAATAATGGCTAAACTGCGCAATTTACACCTCGAACCTGTGGTATTTGGCACTAAGAAATTATTCAGAGACAGAATACGCGGCAACATAAGTAGGGAAGAGTTCAGGATACGACGGGATTCTTCTTTCAGTTGCATTGGAAAGCAACAGGGAAAAAACCTGAACATTAAAGTATTGCCCAGAAAAACCGTCAAGATACGCACCTTTTCCAAGCAAAAAGGATGCAAATGGCTGATCATTTCCCTTTCCGTAAACTCTGTGCAGGAAAAATGGTTTCAAGATATTTTTAATTCCGACAAATACACGGTGACCGTGAAACGGAAGTTTTTCAAGGGGACGGTGCGTTATTTTGTCCATGTTTCTTATGAAATTCCAGAACCTGTACCACGTTGTGGCTACGAACATGGTGCCATCGGATTAGATTTCAACTATAATTTTGTTGCCCTGACCAATGTCGATCAACATGGTACATTACTCTCTTATCATACCATTTCGTTTTGCAACCTCCACAGCTATCGAACAAATAAACGTAGCGATTACATCTCTTATAAGATGGATAAAGTCGTCAATTATTGCATCAATAAGGGCAAGGGCATCGTGGTCGAGGACTTACAATTCGGCCAAGAGTTTTACTATAATAAAAAACGCAACCGAAAATTCAGCAATATGAAGACCACTGCCTTGCAGCTGTTAGAGAGAAAATGCAAAAAGCGAGGTGTGTCCTTTCGAAAGGTATTTCCTGGATATACCTCCATAATCGGGAGGTATAAGTATTCAGGATTACATAATTTGTCAACACATCACTTAGCAAGTTATGTAATAGCTCGAAGGGGTTTAGGTTTCAGGGAAGTCATTCCAGCCATCTACGATTGGGTGTCCTCACAAGTCGGGGAGTTCATAGAACCCCGTTTGAAACAGGATAGTCCTTACCGTAGATGGTCGATGATCCATGACCTCTTCAAGCACAGTGGGATAACTTCCTTCAAGGCTGCCGAAATACTTAAAAAAACAGTATTAATGAGGCATGTTTTGCACTCGGTGACGAGCGCACAGCCCGATAACCTTAAGGCTGGTTCTTCCTTCTTGAAAGCAGGGAGAATTGATGATTATTATAAAGTGTGGAATTTTATAACTAATCCCACATTATAAATAATTGTAAGGTTTAAGAATATCCACATAATTTTTCTTGATTCCCAGTCCGTTTCGTAAGTTCAAAATTTGTCTTCCTCTTATAAGCTCTAAATTTAGAAAGTCAAATTAAGGATTCAAAGGAGTTCCTAATTGTGAATAAACAAACTGATTTACAAAATAATAAGGAACTTTATGGCGTTTTCAATGAATTAAGGAACTATTTAGCCGGTATGGCTGCTGGTATGACTCGTGATGAAAGTTTAATACAAGAATTGATACCTCTTCTCTTTTGTAAAATTTATACTGAAAAAAATATAGATTTGAAAGATAAGTTTCGAGCAGAATCAAAAGAATCAGCCGGTGTTATAAAAAGGCGGATTTCAGCAATTTTCAAAATGGTTAAGAAAGAATTTGAGGATATTTTTGAAGAAGAGGAAAAAATTGATCTAAAGGCGGAATCAGTTAAGTTCATTGTCAGCAAGCTGCAAAATCATGATCTAACGACGGTGGATCAAGATGCAATCGGAAATCTGTTTGAATCCTTCCTTGGTCGATCGTAGCCAAAGATACCAATTTGCTCGTAGCTAAAACAACTAATACTGATACTAAAATGTTACTCAAGCAGATTTGATTGTTTTGTATAATTAGTAGATGGTATCTAGTGTACAACTGATTTTCTCATTATTTACAAACAACTAAAATCTCAAATAACGTCTATAAACCACGAAAATTTACTATCATACTTTTACTGTGGTCTCTCTCTAGTAAAATATATTATATTTCATAATTTTTCTAGAGAGCATGTATGTATTCTATCGAGGTTGTAAACATGAAACAAACAAAAAAACAGATCGTGGTTCGTGCCTATACTCCAATAGCTAAACCTCATAATGTGTCTATTCAAAAAAATTCCACTATGCTTCTTCTAGGTGAAATTTCTTATGAAAGTGGTTCGAAAGCATTCAATACAAAACTGTATTACATTAAAGGGGTACGCGGAATGTTGAGGCATGCCGCCATGTCTCTTGCTCAAGATTGTGGTATAGAAGTCTGCCATTCCAGTGAAAAAACTGAGCTCAAAGATGGGACTCAACTCGTTCCTTCTGGTTTCCATCCTCTTGGCTCATGTGATCCTCCTTGTATTCTCCGAAGAATCTTTGGCACCTTCCGCGAAGAATCCTCAATCTCCGTCTTAGTTGATCCTATTGCTTCGATAAAGCATAAAGAATACACTACTGAGTTACCTGCTCAAAAAGTCCATATCGCCACTGAAAATAGGATAGCCCTTACTTATGATAGAACGGCTATTCAAGATTTTCGTGAAAGCTATTTCAGCGGGTATTTTAACTTCGTAATCGACATCACAAATTTAACCGATGATGAGATCAAGTTCATCGTGGAATCGTTGCTCTACATCGAAACACTTGGCAGTGGCAAAAATGCTGGTTATGGATATATCAAGATTCTAGAGGTCGAAATCCAGAATGTACATGTTTTGCGAAACATCACGATGGATAACGGAGTATATAAGATCATTGAAGAAATCGAAGTAAAACCGATACTACTTGAAAACATCGAAGAATGGAGAAACGCGTATATGAGAGAAAATCTGATAAAAATTGAACAACAACACTCCACTTGATTAGTTGTGAAAGGGCGTGAGAAATAATGGAGATTTTCTCTTCTAAGACGCTCATCGCCCGCTTTTTCTCAGCTAAGACGGAATACTTCTTGTAATCTGCAAGAAGCACGTTCTTATGTGAGAGACAGTTATTATAGAGGTCCCAAACCTCGGTTGATGGGGAAAGAATGTCCGGCAGAGGGATGAATAAAACGATAACTACTTTACCAAAAGGGTTACAAAAGCCGTTACTTTCCCATGGTCTTATATCTCCCGTTTAAATGACAAAAAATTTAAAACATCCTATAGTGGTGCTGAAAAATGCCAAAAAGATGGTTTAAATTATCTGGTGTAACTAAAACTCCAGTGATCACGAAAAAAAGACATTTTTTTCATAAATTTGGGGTAATTACCATTAATGGTAGTCCTAGAGTGTTCGGTAAACTTACGAAAGGTGAGAGACGCGCTCCTATGACCTTTAGGGCATGGCATGGAACAGTAGAGTTTATTATTCCTCACTCAAAACTCGAACCAGCGCTCGCTATTGAAAGTATCGGGAGATATACCCATGAAGGGATGGGGCAAATACTGTGGACAAGTGTAAAACAACTCCCCAAAAGACCTCTCTATACTCCAAAAAAAATTAGGATTCGTAAAATGCTCCCAAAACTTTCAGATACATGGGAAAAACTAATGATCGCCATGTTACTACATGATTTCGTGAATACTGAAAAACATTCCAGCAAAATTTACTCTGAGGTTACTATCGTTGATGACGACGTATATAATCTAGCGAAAAATCATCATAATTACGAGATGGATGAAAGGGAATTGCCCCTCCTCGCTACCCTCCAACATTATGACCAAGTTTCTTCCTCAATTTCTCGAAAGTTTAGGTGGTCTACCTCCTCACGTTATCGTGCAGATATTCAAGAGAAAATAGATTTTGATACACTAAAAAGAGAGATAGAATTGAGAAAACATTCTCTTTATGCTCTTTATAGCTTCATCTATAAGTCTCAAGTACTTAATGAGATCAATGAGGCAATAGAATTTGGTTTCTCTTCTTTAAAAAACCATCTTCTTCTGATGGTCAATCTCTTTCTTGATGACCTTTATGGATGAGTTTTTATGTCACAAGTTATGGTGTTGCAATCCCTCTTTACAGATAAATATACAGGATGCAAGACGGACTGTTCATCGCATATCGCGATGAACACGTTCTTGTACATGAGACTGAACCCGAGAGGTCCCACGCCTCAGATGACGGGAATGGATGACAGGCCAAAGGACGAGAAAAGTGATAAATACGGACACTTTTTCACGCCAAGAAACGTTGTCAGATTCGCTATTACCATTAATGATCCTAGGAATGGTAATGGCATCCTCCCTATTTTTTTATTTTTTCAATAATAGTTTTACATGAACCTCTCTTTTAAAAAAATGCCATTCATCCACATTATCATAGAAACTTCTAGCGAGATTACTAAGACTTGCCCAGAGCATCTATCTATAACACACGAAAGATCAAACTTACTATAACAAAATAAACGTCAGAGGGGTTCTGGTAAAATGCTTCATAATTTTGAATAGTTTTGTCGGTTCCCCATACAATTTTATAGATGTTGTTTGCAAAAAAGAACATCAAATTAGATTTCCTAGTTTTTTAACTTAAGTCAATGATTGCTCAGGTTGGTTAAGAATTATGCCGACACGAACGAAATCAGTTGAAAAGGTTTCCTTTGCTGAGGAACGCGTCAAAGGACAGATGAGACTTATTGATTTTATTTCTGGAAGTTTAGTTGAAGCCACACCTGAAGAGGTAGAGGCTGTTCAGGTCTTTTCTCGCAGATTGGTCGAAGAGTTTGGATATGATAAAAATCAAATCCAAACAAGACCTCAATTTAAAATCCGGGGCGCACCGTCAGGTAAACCAAAATATCCTGTTGACATAGCCGTCTTTAATGACGAAAAAAAAACCCATGGCAACTTGTTTATGATTGTCGAATGCAAACGAAAGACTCGTCGAGATGGAGAAAAGCAACTGAAAATATATTTGGGACTATCAAGTGCTCAGATAGGAGTTTGGTTCAATGGTAGTGAGCACCTCTACCTACAGAAGATTCTCGACAAAGAGGGAAATGTAACCTACAATTTAATTCCCACGATTCCCAAAAAAGGACAAAGAATTGAAGATATTGGCAAATACAAGCGAAAAAACCTGACGAAACCGAGTAATATAATCTCTTTGTTCAAAGATATTAAGAATCACTTATACGGAAACGTCGTAGGAATTACTCGTGATGAAGCTTTAATACAAGAAATAATGAATCTACTATTCTGCAAAATATACGATGAACTGAATACTGCTCCGGAAGATGATGTTGCTTTCAGAGTAGGAATCAATGAAGACTCGAATCAGGTCAAGGAGAGAATCTCTGAGCTATTCAAGTTTGTGAAAATAGCATACGAGGATATCTTCGAAGAGCGAGACGAATTACGTCTTGATCCTGACTCACTTTGTTATGTTGTTGGCGAATTGCAACCTTATAGTCTGTCAGAAGTAGATAGTAACGCAATAGGCGATGCGTTCGAGGTATTCATTGGAAAGGCGCTCAAGGGTGCCGAGGGGCAGTTTTTTACACCTCGAAATGTGGTTCGAATGGCTGTTGAGATACTTGACCCACAACCCTACGAACATATCGTTGATCCTGCATGCGGTAGCGGAGGTTTCTTAATATTTGCAATGGAACATGTGTGGCAAAAACTTAAGATTGAAGCTAAAAGAAAGAATTGGTCAACCGAAATGCTACAGAAAAGAAAGACAGAAATTGCGAGCAAATTTTTTGGTGGAATTGACAAGGACATGTTCCTAGCAAAAGTCACAAAGGCTTACATGGCACTAATAGGTGACGGTAGAGGCGGAATATTCTGTGAAAACTCTTTAGAATTCCCAGAAAAATGGCAGGCGACTACCCAACAAAGAATAATGCTTGGTAAATTTGATGTTCTATTTACTAATCCTCCCTTCGGATCAAAGATCACTATCAAGAAATCATTGTATTCTCAGTTCGAGTTAAGCTTTAAATGGAATAAAAACAAAAAAACTGGTAAGTGGAAGAAGGGTAATAAACAGGCAGACAAAAGACCACCGCAAGTTCTGTTTATTGAGCGATGTTTACAATTTCTTGCTCCAAACGGAAGAATGGCAATCGTTTTACCTGATGGTTTATTAAGCAATCCCAGCGATGGTTATATTACACAGTATATCAAGGATAATGCTGAGATCATTGGACTCGTCGATTTACCAATGAGTACTTTCTTACCTAATACACCCACGAAGACACATATTTTGTTCTTAAGAAAGAAAAAACCTGAGGGGAACTATCCAATCTTTATGGCCTACGCGAAAACTTGTGGACATGATAAGAGAGGGAAGATCATCTATAAAGTCGGTGAAGCTGGTCAAAATGTTGTTGATGATGACATTTATGAAATATCAAAGCATTTTGCTCGCAGATATGAAAGAGTTAATAAATATGATAGGAAGGGATTTCTTGTTTATCTTGACGATTTAAAGTCAGGTATACTGTTACCGAAATATTATAATCCAGAATTGAATGAGAGATTAGAAGCGTATCGACAGACTGGTGAATATGACGTTTATTCTATAGGTGATTTAGTTAAACTGGGAAAGTTGTGGATAAGGAGAGGCCATGAAGTCGGATCTGTGAATTATGGAACTGGCGATATCCCGTTTATTCGGACTTCGGAAATATCAAATTGGGAACTAACTGCCGATCCTACTCATTGTTTAGCCGAGGATATATACGAGGAATACAAGGATCGCCAGAAACTAAAAAAAGATGATATCTTAATTATAAATGATGGTACGTACCTAATGGGTCGAACCGCGATACTTTCTGAAAATGATACAAAAATTGTTGTTCAAAGTCACATCAGAATTCTTACAGTCTTAGACCGAGAATTTATTCACCCTTATCTTTTGTTGTTCCTCTTAGGATTGAGAATTGTTCAAGAACAGATTGAGTCGAAATCCTTTAGACAAGCTACTATCTCTACTCTAGGAAACAGACTTCTTGAAATCAGAATCCCACTACCAAAAGATGAAAAAGTAAGAAAAGAAATTGTTGAGCAAGTTTCTAACATAGTTGAGAAGCGCTCGATGCTAAGACATAAGGCGATGAATATTGAATTCAATGGAACATCAGAGAGTGTTATGGGTATAAAAAACAAGGCAACCTTGGGAAATCTATAGTACCTTAGTTGATTTTTGGTCTCTTATATATCTAAGAATATAAGTTAAAGGCTATAAAATCGATAAGAATGGAGATAAACAACTCGATGATGATCTTTTGCAAATAGGTAAGCGATATCATGATCTACGTCAAAATTTTAATGAAAAATATGACCATCTAGGTTTTTTCATTGACGTACAGAATTTAAAAAAAGGAATTCTCATGCCAAAATATTACAACCCAGAAATCAAGAATGAATTAAGGAGGCTTAAAGAAACAGGCCATTATGATTTGGTAAGTATTGGAGAGTTGGAGGGACAAAACACACTCCAGATAAGTTGTGGTCACGAGATAGGTTCTATAAATTATGGCACAGGAGATATTCCTTTCATTCGCACCTCTGAAATAAGTAACTGGGAGATTGCAGCAGATCCGACTCATTGTGTTTCAGAAGATATCTATGAGATGTACAGAACAAAGCAGGATCTACAGAAAGACGATATTCTTATTGTAAATGATGGGACCTACTTAGTTGGTCGAACTGCAATTCTATCAGAATTTGATGTGAAAATTGTTATTCAAAGTCATTTTAGAAAAATTCGTGTTCTTGATTGGAGTGACTTGACGCCGTATCTTTTGCTTTATCTGTTAGGTTTGAGAATAGTTCAGAATCAAATAGAAGCGAAAACATTTCGCCAGGCTACTATCTCGACTCTTGGAAATAGACTGCGAGAAATCATTCTGCCTATTCCAAAGAATTCCAAACTTAAAGCAGAAATTTCTGAAAGTGTAGAACTCATCGTTGGGAAACGTGCAAAATTACGGAATCAGGCTATGCACATGCAATTTGATGATAAAAAAGAGAATGTGATGGGACTGCAAAATAAAGCAGCCCGTGGTAATATCTAGTGAAGTTCTAAAGGTTCGGTTTCAGATAATTGACAAACTAGTCTCGGGCTAATAAACACACTCAATAAAATTCACGGAAAGGGTCTGATTTCATAAATTATCTTCCCTGTTTTTAATACATGCCGTAAGAATCTACTAATTGGAATATGTTCATTTAGTTCCTCTTCTGTATACGCTAGTATATCACAGTCTACAGCCCTCTCTATAATCTCATAGATCTCTTTCATCCATTCTTTTCCTGATTTTGTGGGAGGCATAATAACAAAGAGGTCTAAATCACTCCATCTACCGACTTTTCCATGAGCTACAGAGCCAAACAATATTATTCTTATAACTCCCATCTCTTTAAGTTGTTGTGTAATTTCTTTTAGCCCTTGAAACAACTTCTCTTTTCTTTTTTCCTTTTGTGCGCGAAGTTCTTTCAATGTTAGACTCATTGGTATCTCCAGTCTTTAAACTCGAATAAGTTCTTATAAACCGTATAATTATTCATAGAAATATAATAATCCTCTGAAAGGATAAGAAGTCACTTTTGGCAAATAGTAATTATACTTTTGATTTGCACACATTTATCATCATGTGCAAAAATATATTATATTAGATAGAATCCTCACACCTCTATTTTGTATATGAATTCACAATAGGGGTCCCCTGCACACATGGATTTTGGACGTTCAACCGCAGCCTTTGGGTTTATAGTTTTAACAACGATATTTGGAAAGATTAAGTCCCATTCACTGATATCTTTTGGTTCTGTTTTAAACGGACATTCAGTAATTCTTTGTGTAATGCTTGTCTTAGATCGCTCAAGCCAAGAACTTTCAGCACCAGTGACCTCCCACCATATATCATAAAACTTTTCTATTTTTTCAATATCATTTCCTTCTATTTTAAAGATCTTCATAAGTGACTTTGTCATATTCCTTATTCTATCATCCATTTTACTGACCATTTCATAAATTTCGAGTGCTGCAAAGGCTCCGTATTTCTTGCGAATCGCATATAAGAACCCTTTGAGTATAGTTGTCCATGCTCCTAAAACAAAATCATATTTAAATTCCAAAGGTATCGCCACTTTCTTAACCATAGTCTCCTCCTCTCCAGTCTTTCGGCGTTATTTAAGGTTCTAGAAACTCTACATGAATTACTAGGGTACATTTATTATTCGCTATTCTCGTTTCTATACTATTCTCACTTTTATACTTATATTCGCTATTCTCAGCTTTAAAACTAGTTTGAAATGCAAATGTGTTGGTAATAGCAACTAGAGAGCTGGAAACAAATAATTCGCTCAAAGTTGCTTCAAATCACAAAAATCATCTAAAAAATACAAGAAAAACCCGAGCGATACAAAAAATGATTTCAGTTGATATGCGAACAATAAATATATCTTCAAGTTAAATAAAAAAAAAGAAACTGAAAGTTGAGATCCTGCGGTTGGCAGCGTGTTTTAAGGGTTTAGAGCGGTAATAGCTTTATCAGGATAGAATTTTATGATGGTCTCAAAATCGACACAGGGTAATATTTCATACTCCAGTAGATCCATCCAATAGCGATTAAATGCCGATAAATCCCTCATATCACCCTCAGCCACATAGACACTCGTAGTTTGACCGTAGGCGCTAGGAAAATCCCATGTAATGAAATTTAACCGTTTAAAAGCTTCCGTAGCTGCTGAATCCTTTCCCTTTAGAAACTCTGCAAAGCGTTGTAAAACCGCTGGCGTTTGTTCAGGCTTCCATCTAGATATTCCAACAAATCTTGGCATTTTTTCATCCCCTCCCTATTCTGGGTACTTATAAAGCGCCCCTCCTCGGCGCCTGGAGGTGTAAGAGTCATGTTTCCCTGAGAATCATTCATACAACTCCTCAGGTATCGACTCTCTTTCGACTGGGGGTGAAATCACCCCCTCCCCCACGACTTGTCATAGTACAAGTTTTGATAGATCGTTTGTCGCTATATGACAAACAACTTATCAGTTTATGACAAGTTAAATTACTATATATGACAACTTATATATATAGTTTTCTTTTACAAATGACAAACTTGAATTCACTCTTAGTCAAGGAATATCAAATAAGTACAAATTCAAAAGAATATCAAAAAAAGAACTGAGCAGAAAGGATACACGATCATGTAGGTATTATATGACCAAGTTTTCCTTATATTAGACTTCTGCTGGCTACTAGTACCAAAAACAGAAGTACCAAACAAAAAAGGTTACTGGCATGTCGAACTCGTCATTAAGATCATCTACTCCCTTCCGAAAACTCTCTGAACTTGGAGAACAAATTGAAGCTGCCACAAAACGTCTAAAAAAGATGTATTTGGCAGGTGAGTTCCTTGACAGCATACCTCTAGAAGAGGTAGAAGCTGCGTCATTACTACTAATCGGACAACCGTTTCCCCGCACTAGCCAGCGAACATTAGATCTCGATTGGTCTGCCCTTTCTCAGATCCTTCAAGAGTTACTTAACCCTCCTCCGAACACGATAAGCCAATTTTTCAGCGAAACTGGTGATATAGGTGAAGTAGTTCGCCGAATTTACCAAAAATCTGGTGGAATCCGACAAACAACTCTATTCAGTATCCCGCTGACTATTCTAGATGTCTATCAAACCTTTTCAGAAATTGCTGATATTCAAGGATCTGGTTCTCGCAAAAGAAAAATGACTTTACTTCGTTCCCTCTTCACTAGAGTGACTCCACTCGAAGCAAAATACCTAACAAAGCTTCTTTTTCGTGATCAACGAATTGGCTTTAGCGAGGGGATGTTAGAGAGTACCATTGCACGCAAATATAACGCGCCTTTGGAACTTGTTCAGCGAGCAAATATGCTTCGTGGGAATGTTGGCGAATTAGCACGTATTACTAGAGCAGAAGGTGTCGATGGTCTGCAAAAAGTGAAACTTCGTCCGTTTACGCCCCTTCTTCCTATGTTGGCTGCCCGAGCAACCGATATTGATGATGTTTTGCAGCAATATGATGATGAGTGGGCCTTCGAAATGAAACTCGATGGCGCCCGCGTACAAATCCATCTGCAAGAGAATAATGGGGCAACAGAAACTCGTATATACAGCCGTCGACTTACCGATGTTACCGCTAGTTTGCCAGATGTAGTTAATTTAGTCGAACAGGAAATAAGTGTATTTAGTTGTATTCTTGAAGGCGAAGTTATAGCTCTTGGACCTGATGGACGTCCATTACCATTTCAAAATCTTATGCGACGATTTCGACGGATTCGGGAAGTGGAAATGATGACTGAAAAAATACCCGTCACTCTTTTCCTTTTCGATTTGCTAATGTTAGACGGTGAGGTGCTAATTGACTCCTCATATGGAATTCGAAGAGAAAGCCTAAGTTCTATCTGTGGTTCGATTCCGCTCGTTTCCCAAATTGTCACTAGAAATACTGAAGAGGCAACACGGTTTTTCCAAAAAGCAATACAAGAGGGTCACGAAGGTCTTATCGCCAAACGTATTGATAGTCCCTATAAACCTGGTAGCCGGGGAAAACTGTGGTTAAAGATAAAACAAACAATGGAGACTCTTGATTTAGTGATCATTGCTGCAGAATGGGGAACTGGTCGTCGTCATAAATGGTTATCAGATTATCACTTAGGTGCAAGAGATCCAGAAACCGGCGATTTTCAGATGTTGGGTAAAACTTTTAAGGGGCTAACAGATGCAGAATTTGAGGAAATTACACAACGCTTATTAGAGCTTAAGATTGATCAACCCGGCAGAATTGTAGTTGTCCAACCACAAATTGTAGTTGAAGTTGAGTATGATGAAATTCAACGTTCACCCCGATATTCATCAGGAATGGCACTCCGATTTGCGCGTATCAAACGTATTCGCTATGACAAGACTCCCAATGAAGCTGATACCATTCAAAGGGTTCGATCACTTTTTGATTCACAATTTAAGCGGAAATCACAGTCGGATGAAGTGGGATGAACAAGTTTTTCTGAGTAGTTATTATTTGCGAGTTTAGGTGTTAAAATTGAATCAAGAGTCTGAAGATTATCTTCAATTATCGAAGAAGCAAATGAAAAAACTTGGTTATCAAACCATAGACATGATTGTCAAGCATTTTGAGGAGCTTAGAAATAAACCAGTTACACGAAAGGCATCTCGTTTAGACATGGAACAAACATTTCGGGAGCCAATCCCTGATCATGGCACGAATCCAGAGCATATTCTCGATATTATTGAAAAGGAAATTTTTACAAATATTATGTATACAGATCATCCCCGTTTCTTTGCATTTGTGCCAACGGCAAATAATTTTATAAGCGTTCTAGCTGATGCTCTAGTTGCTGGGTTTAATCCTTTTGCTGGTACATGGCTAGAAAGCTCTTCAGCGGCTCAAATTGAATTAGTGACAGTTGATTGGTTAAGAAGAATTTTTGGAATGCCAGAAGAAGCGGGAGGATTATTTTTAAGTGGAGGGTCGGCTGCCAATTTAATAGGAATTGCAGTAGCTAGACGCGTAAAATTAAAAGATCGAATTGCTAACTCTGTTGTTTATTTTTCAGATCAAACTCATTCATCCGTTGAAAGAGGTCTAAAAGTTCTTGGATTTTCTGAAGAAAATTGTTGTAAACTCCCCTCAGATGATAATTTTCGTCTTTCGATTGAAATGCTCTCACAAAAAGTTAAAGAAGATAAGATAAGTGGCAAGATTCCCTTCTGTGTCGTTGCAAATGCAGGAACTACTAATACGGGTTCAGTTGACCCATTAAATGACTTGGCAAGTTTTTGTAAGAATGAAGGTTTATGGTTACATGTAGACGGTGCATTTGGTGCAGCTGGAATTTTAGATTCGAAAGGGGAAAAACTGTTGCAAGGCATAGATCATGCGGATTCTCTTGTTATTGACCCTCATAAATGGTTTTTCCAGCCCTATGAAATCAGTTGTCTACTTGTTCGAAATAGTATGCTACTTAAAGATACGTTTCGCATTTTACCAGAGTACTTGAAAGATACTGATAGATCAAAAGAAGAAATTAATTTTTGTGATTATGGAACTCAATTAACAAGAAGTTTTCGTGCCTTAAAATTGTGGATGTCGCTAAAATGCTTTGGCCTAAATGCCTTTAGACGTGCTGTAACAAAGGGATTCAAAATAGCCGAATATACTGAACATCTTGTTAGAGAAAATCCTTTACTTGAAGTTATAACACCCGCGCAAATGGGGATTCTTACATTTCGATTTATTAGTGATTTACCTGATGAAAGGCTAAACGAGTTAAACAGAAGCATAGTTGACAAAATAATAATCGATGGATATGCTATGGTCGCTACCACTCAATTAAGAGACAGGGTAGTTCTCAGAATGTGTACGATAAACCCTCGGACTACTGAGGATGATATTAGACAAACATTACAAAGAATAACGAAGTTCGGACAAGAATTATTTTAATTTCGTCTCCTTTTACGCAACTTAAGGTAAAACTCAGTATAAAAAAGAACTATTTAAGAGCGTCAAGGACTTCTTCATAAGTAAAACGGTTTCGATAGAAGGCTTTTCCGATCACTGCTCCGTAAACACCTGTTCGGGCTAATTCCACCACATCTTTAACCTTGCCAATGCCTCCTGCTGCAACGACAGGTATGTTCACTGAACGGACCATGTTTTCCGTGTTTTCAATATCAGGTCCAGTAAGCATGCCGTCCCTTTCTACCGCTGTAAAAAGAATTGATCCTGCTCCTTTGTCTTCAATAACTTTAGCTAAGTCAAAGGCAGTAAATGTTGATACGTCTCTCCATCCCTTGATTGCAACCTTACCTTGCACATGATCTAAAGCAACCATAATGTGTTTCGAACCGATTTTTTCCTTTAACATTGTAATCATTTCTGGATTTTTCACAGCTGAAGTACCTATGATAACGCGTTCCACCCCAAGTTTGTGCAGTGTCAATGCTTTTTCGATATCGCTGATTCCACCTCCAACTTGGAACTCGGCGTCTACTTCTTTCACTATAGCTTTTATGATCTCTATATTATCTCCCAAACCTAATGCGGCATCTAAATCGATTATATGGATAGTTGTAGCACCCTGTTCCCACCAATATTTTGCGGCATCGATTGGATCGTTATAATATGTTTCTTCCGTTCCAGGTTTACCTTTAGTCAATCTAACACATTTCCCTTCTCTGAGATCAACGGCTGGCATTATTTGCATTATTTAACACCTGATTTTCTACATTGAGAAATAGCCTATTTTTTAATGAAATCAACGAAGTTTTCTAGCATCTTCAAGCCGACTTCACCACTTTTCTCTGGATGAAATTGAGTGGCAAATATTTGCCCATCTGAGATAATTGATGGAAAAGTAACACCGTATTCCGTTTTTGCCATTATTAAGTCTTCTTTTGTAAGATTGCTATAGTAAGAATGGACAAAATAAACAAATGAACCATTTTTAATTTGGGATCTGCCATTGCATAATGGATTGTCTTTCTTAACGATTTCTAGGTCATTCCAGCCGATTTGTGGAATTTTCACAGTATCTGGTAGTTTGACTACTCTTCCTGGAAGCAGGTCCATCCCTTGATATAGTCCTCCTTCTTCACTTTCAGTAAAGAGGAGTTGTAACCCTAAACAAATGCCAAGAAGTGTTTTTCCTTCGTTTACTGCATCTTTTATTGGTTCTATGAATTCTTTCAGATTGTTAATTGCATCACGAAATGCACCAACGCCTGGGAGGATAACAGCATCCATCGATTTTATCTCACTTGGTGTTGTTATGATCTGTGGTTCGCTTCCTGCTTTTCTCAGCCCATTAGATATTGAACGGAGATTTCCGGCCCCATAATTAATAATCGCAATCCTAACCACTACAAAACACCTTTCGTTGATGGAATTTCAGATTGTATATCATCGAATCGTACAGCATCTTTAAGTGCTAATGCAAGTGCCTTGAATGCGGCTTCTGAGATATGATGATTGTCATCTCCTGTAAGCGTAGTAAGGTGCAAATTCATAATGGCATTATAGGTAAACGAAACGAGAAAATGGTATACGTCTTGAGCAGTCACATCTTCGACTTTTGTTGACTTAAAATTCAATTCAATGTTGTGCCAAGGTCTTCCGCCTATGTCCACGACTGCACGAACTAAAGCATCATCCATCGGGACATAAGCACTTCCAAAACGTTTAATTCCTTTTTTATCTTTCAGTGCTTTATTAAAAGCTTGACCCAAGCATATACCAACATCCTCGATGATGTGGTGGGCAAGATCACCTTTAGCCGTAATTTGCATATCAATTAAAGAATGTTTCGAAAGAGCTGTTAATAAATGATTTAAGAAGTGGAATTCAGTATCAATTTCACTTTTTCCCATTCCGTCTAGTTCAATTTTAACGGAAATGTCAGTTTCTTTCGTCTTTCGAGTTATTTTTCCAACTCGCATACATCATTCCCCTTTGTTTGTTAATAGTTTTCAACTATCCAAAAACTGAACAGGTAACCTACAAAAACTTTGTTTTTATTTAATAAAGAAACATAAAATTCGAGATTCTATGTGAAGTCTGTTAGTTTATGAAATTAACTAAAACGAGTATCATTATTAGTTGTGTGAACTTATAATTGTAAAAGTCTATGAACGAATTTTTAATGCTCATTACTGGAGTTGAGCGAAATAGATCAAGAGAAGATGGACAATCCTTGGCTTGAATTACCGACTGACGCTCCTCTTTATTGCTTGCTGAGGATTTGCCAGTAATCAACGCTTTCAATCAAGAAGTCAAAGCAAAGCAACAAGAAGAGTTTATAATTAGGATCGATTGTCTTCCAGAGAGTTTCTAGAATTAATTAAGGAAAAGGTTCAACAAAAATAAATCGTGCAACGTCTGGACCGAGAGCTAAGAACATACCTCGTACGTTGATCCGCACAGATCCCTTAATATGGGAACCTTTCTTGACAATTATTTCTGTCTCGGGCGTCATACCTAACTCTGCCAACCGTCGAAGTAAATTTCTCTTTCCAAACATAAACTTTAGAAGCACTCTTTGCCCTCCTTCCACCATAGATAATGGAATAACGTGCTCTATGCGATCAATCGACGGACTTAACAGTCCATCTTCAACAAACTTTTTAATTTCATAATCATCCAAATCATGCGCGTCATGCCAGTGTTCATGCCATTCCTTAGCACTTTTTAATTGTCCGTACCTCCTCCTTTTACGCCTCCTTTTTGGAAAGAGAAATTTATCGTGGATATATTGCTGTCGATGAATTTCTATTTGTTCGCTTCCCTTATCCGTAAGATATAGTTTTCCGCCGTTGGCCGTTACATAATTCTGTTCTAATGCGAAATCAACAACCTGCTTCATCATAGCAGGTAATACGTTAAGTTCTTCAGCAATTGCCAGATAGTCTTCATCTTTATATGACCCTTTTGAGCCGATCAATTCTAAGAAACATTCCATTAATTTTTTTATTCTAAGACTCATCCCTTTCCCTCCACACTATCAGAATGTGCCTGACGCATGCGCGTTACTTTACTGATAAATTTTGATCCTTTATTTGTAAGTAGATATAATTTTGTAGATAACCCTCCAAGCGATTTGTGGCAACCAATGCAACCATCAGAAGTAAGGATTGAGCAGTTAATTGGCTCAAAAGTGACATTAGCATCACCAAGTAATTTTAAATATTTCTTTTGGATTAAATGCTCGATCATACTCTCAATAACATGCTCGTTAACATTTAGATCTCTTTTGAGTTCTTTTTTGTTTACAAATTCTTTTTCTTTTATTATTTTTAGTAATTCAATGATCATAATTCTTGAAACATCCCCAGGTACGTTATAAAAAAGTGATTGTCAAAAATAAAAAAGGAATTGGAAAGAGGAAAGACGAACACAGTTATCCTAACCCCAGCGCTAGACCAATCTGGAATATGGCAGTAGAAAGACCCCATGCCAGCGCTATTCCATATAGCACAGCGAACGCAGTCCATTTCCAAGAATTCGTTTCTTTTTTAATGACGGGAATAGTTACCAGGCACGGTATATAGAGCAAGGTAAATACCATTAAACTGTATGCTGCCAATGGTGTCATAGACATTTGGAGAGTTGCTACAAGTCCTTCTTCACTTCCAGCGCCGTACAAGATTGCAAACGTGGCAATGACAACCTCTTTTGCCAAGAATCCAAATATTAGCGCCATAGATGCTCTCCAGTCCGCACCCATTGTAGGCTCTAACACTTCTGCCAAACCGCTACCTATCATACCAGCGATACTTTCTTTACCTCCGTACTCTACACCCTCTGGGAAGTACGCTAAAGCCCAGATAAGTATGACTAGAAGCACAATGACTCCTCCAGCCTTTTTCAAAAAGGTGAATGCACGTTCCCAGGTTGCCATTAGCACCCCCCTGATAGTAGGGGCTCTATATGGCGGCAGTTCCATCACAAATGGAGCAGTTGGTCCAGGCAATAAGAAGTGCCTGATTGCACGTCCTACGAGTACGACTAATATTAAACTCAGAATCACTAATGACCAGACTACTAGCGTTGCATGTAACGGTACAAAAAGTGCGGCGCCAAGGAAAACGAAAACTTCCAATCTCGCTGCACATGGGATTAGAGGGTTTACCATGATGGCAATTAGTCTATCTCTTCTCGTCTCAAGGGTTCGTGTCGCCATGATTGCGGGCACGTTGCATCCAAAGCCAAGCAATAGGCTAATGAAAGTCTTTCCATGAAGCCCCATTGCGTGCATAACTCTATCCATAACAAATGCTGCTCTTGCTAGGTACCCACTCTGTTCCAGAATAGTCAACACAAGGAAAAGTAATATGATAGGCGGCCAAAATACAAATATTGAACCGATACCAGCTATGATTCCATCAACAACAAGTCCAATAAGCCATGGTGGGGCACCACCTGCCTCCATTGCTGCTGTTACAGTTTCACCGAGCACGCCGAAACTCTCATCGAATAAATTGATGAAAAGGCCTCCTACATTAAACACGAATACAAACATTAAGTACATAATTCCCAAAAAAATCGGAATTCCTAAAACCCTGTGTGTCATAATTTTATCGATCTTATCAGAGAGATTCTCGACTTCAACTGATGGCTTTGTTAAGGTCTTGTTGACGATTTGTCCTATACGGCGATATTTCGCATCTGCAATTATAGTCTCTAAGCCGTCTTCATATTTTTCTTTCAAATCTTTCAGAATGATTTCTGCTTCATCATATATGTTTCGCCGTTTTTTAGTATATACTGCCGTCACTCTTCTTCACCTCCAATACCAAAAACGGTCTTAAGTACATCTGGGTCTTCTTCTAGGAGTGCAACTGCAAGCCATCGTATCGAATATTTTTGCTTCAGCCCTGAATTATGTTTCTCAATAAGGATTTCAAGTTCAGAAATCTTTGATTCCACGTCACGCCCATAATCGATATTCCTGTAATTCATTCTTATCTTCCCACTTGCTACATTGGCAATAGTTTCCAATAGTTTTTCCATCCCTTCCTTCTTAGTCGCTACAGTCGGGACCACAGGACAACCTAATTGCTGTGATAGCTCCTTAACATCAATTTTGTACCCTGATTTCTTTGCTTGGTCCATTAAGTTTAGCGCAATAACTATCTTAGCACCAAGTTCGATTGTTTGAATGGCAAGATAGAGATTTCTTTCGAGATTGGTGGCATCAACGATGTCAACCACTACGTCTGGCTTTTCTTCGATGATAAAGTTTCTAGCGATCACTTCTTCGATAGTATATGCCGAGAGAGAGTATGTACCAGGAAGATCCACGAATTTAATTCTATAGTCACCGTAATTACAGATCCCTTCTTTCTTTTCGACAGTCTTGCCTGGCCAATTACCTACCTTTTGACGGGCACCTGTGAGATTGTTGAAGACAGTACTCTTCCCTGTGTTTGGATTTCCTTCTAACGCAACTACAATCTCTTTCAAAACAACTTCCCTCCACTAAACTTCCTTTTTCGTTCAGCAATTGTTAGGATAATTGACTTCATTGGTTATATGACCTCCACAAAAACGTTTTTAGCTTCTGCATTTCGTAGAGTAAGGTGATATCCCTTCAAAAGGAATTGCACAGGGTCACCTAATGGTGCAACTTTAATCACCTCGATTTTGGTCCCTGGAACGATACCCATATCGCGGATTCTACGGCTCACTGGTCCTTTGCCTTTAACTGCCTTGACTATACACTTTTCTCCGGGTTTCAACTTATTCAATGTTTGTTCGGTCATTTCTCATATTCTCCGTTCTTATTTTCTAAAAGACATAGATTTCAGAGTATTTTACGGTGAACGAATAGTCATTAGGAGTTTTAGGTGTACTAACTTTTTATATTTTAGGGATACCTAACTTTTTATATTTTAGGGATACCTAACTTTTTTATAAACTTTTCGCCCATGCCCAGCATTTCTTTAACACCTATCTCAGGAAAATTGCACTTGCGGTGGAAGAAAAAAAATACCCTTAAATTGAAGAGAACCATGACTGAGCGCTTAAAAAAACTTATAACGTGTAAAACGATAGTCAATTGGTTGAAACTTTTCCTCAAAAACCAGAATTTGTGTAACAGAATTAAAACTGATTTCTGTCATCTTAAACAGTAAATTTCGGATTAAAATATGAGTTCAGTCTCTTTTTGGCATTTTTATGAAAAAATGGTTGGAAACTTTTTCATATAACACAGTAAAGACCATTAGGAGAGTGCTATCCCTATATCACCTAAGAAAGTTATAAAAAGTTGGCATACAAACTTTTATTAGGTATACCGAAAACAGAGACACTTGCACGGCTTACTAGTTTTATCAACTTTATCAAACAAGTAGCAATAGGCCAAGAGTGTTTAAATATTTTCAAATCTTTTCATGCCAAACAGTTTCATTCAAGTGAAGTTCACTTAAATAAAGACGATGACTAAATGATCGCTTTTTGGTATCTATGGATTTTCTTTGTTGTCGGAAACGTAGAGCATGCTATTTCAGTCATGCCTTTTTGTTCGCCCTATCGTCTAGTAGCGGATACAAGGATGGAGTAACCATGACCGACGATAAAAAAGAAACATATTGGCGTAAAATAATCAAGGTTTCAACAATACCAGCAACGGCTTCCCCGACATCTGTCCAAACGTGGAAAAACACTGCAGGGAAAATCCCCGTCAGCACCCAAACTAAGGGGTAACTTTACTTTCCAGAAAAAGAAGTCCGTAAAAGGTTTCTGTGAACTAAAAATGAAGTTTCCAATAAACTCAGTATGGTAATGTTCCTTATCTCTCCAGAATGTCCCTCAAATTGATCAACAAAGTGTTATTCATTTTTCTCGTCCCGACTGCAGTACGAAAACAATTTTGTAGCAGTGGATGACTACTTAGATCTCTGACTAAGATACCTTTTTTCATTAATTCGTTGACGACTTCTGTCGCCGATAGGTCATCATGTTGAATTTTAACCAGGAGAAAGTTTGCTTTCGATGGAAAGACTTTAACAGGAAACTGTGATAATTCCTTTCCTAAGTATTCGCGTTCTTTTTTTATTTCTTCAGCTTTCTTTCGAACATAATTAAAATTTTGAAGTAGTTTAATTGTCATCTGTTGTGCAATGAGATTCACTGAAAATGGACCAATGACTCTTAGAAAATAGGATGCTAACATCTCATTGGTGAATAAGAACCCCAGTCGCAAACCTGCAATTCCTGCTGATTTTGAGAATGTACTGAACACGATTAAATTATCAAATTCGCGAATTAGTGGTAACACCGAGTAATCTGCAAATTCCACATATGCTTCATCCACTATGACGATTTTATCAGTTTGAGTAAGTAGTTCTCTTATTTGTTCTTCAGAAAATTGATTGCCAGTAGGATTGTTTGGTGAACACATTACGATAAGCTTCGTTTTGTCAGAAGTCTTTTCCAGTATCTCGTTACAGTCGAGATTGAAATCCTTTCCTAGGGAAACTGGGATATATCGTCCTCCTGCTAGTTCTGTAGTAATTTTATAAACAGAAAATGTAGGATCAATAGCGATTATTTCATCACCAGGATTAATGAATATCCGTGGGAGCAGCTCAATTAACTCGTCAGATCCGTTCCCAATTACAACTTCGCTTACTTTTATATTAAAGAATTCTGCCATTGCTCGACGCGCGTTTAAACTCCGTTCAGTAGGATAGGCTCTTATGTCTACTTCTTTCATGGCATCTTCGAATAATGTATCAAGCCATTCTTTTTCAATGAAGTAATTTTCACTGGTACTTAGGCGAACTATTTCTGTTGGTTTGCTATCACTTAATAGTTCAAGGGCAGGATCTTCCCATGATTTCAATGACCTTGTTTCTTCTCTAATGAGATTTTCCCAGTCCATTTAAATTCCCTACTTTTATGATTTGAAAGTGTTTAATTTTCTTATCTCTTCAAGAGAAAGAACTTGTCTTGGTGTGTGTACAACAAGACCTTGAGCAAGCTTTCTAAGTTTAGGAATTAGTTCAATAAATAAATCTCGAGGAATTACAGTATTGAGTGCAACCCATCCTTCTTCAGCAAGGGGAGAGATTGTAGGGCGTTTTAATGCAGGTAAAGTGGCAAGGAGGGTGTCTACATTTTCTTCCTTGACGTTCATAAATATATGAAGCCGTTTCCGTGCATCAACGACGCCTTGCAATAAGGTAAGCACATCAGACATTTTCTCTCGTTTCCAAGGATCTTTCAGGCTCTCCATATTTGCCAATAAAACAGCCTGAGAGTCACCTATTTGTTCTATGATTTTCAAATTGTTTGCTCTAATTGTTGTACCAGTTTCTGTGTTATCAATAATCGCATCAGCATCTTCTGGGGGCTTAGATTCTGTTGCACCAAATGATAGATGAAGGATTACTGATGGATTTTCACCACTTTTACCCCAAGGGGTAATAACCAATGGCTTTTTGTCACCAAACCGTTCCTTATATTCTTCATTTTTGAGTATATATTCTGTAACTGTATTAATATATTCTGTACTAATTCTTAATGGATTTCCTTTAACAAAGAATTTTCTTAGAAGATCAGAAAAACTTTTTACGTCTTCCCATATCTCTGGAACAGCTAATACGATCTTCACATGTCCATATTCTAGTTTTGTTAAAATCTCTACATCTGATTGAGATTCTTGAATCCAATCTTCACCACTTATCCCAATATCATGTGCGCCTTGTTCAACCAAAGAGGGGATCTCTTGTGGTCTAAGGATTTTTACGCTTAACTCAGGATCATTTATGTATGGCCTGTATGTCCTGTCATCGCCTTTAATGGCATAATTTGCCTCTGAAAATAATTTCAGTGTTCGTTCCCCTAGTGATCCTTTGGGAATTACTAATTTCAATTGTTGCATTTTATCAACACCTTTACATAATATGAGTAAAAACTAAACACTCTATGAGTGTGTCTAACGATATAACTTGAGAAAACTTATTTGCGGGGTCAAAGATCACGTTAATGGAGTGAAAATCAGAAAGAAACTTGGTTAAATAGATGGAAACGATTCCTCCACATCAGCTTCACCTAACAATCCCCGCGCAATTGCATTTTTTTTAAGAATATATAACTCTTTCTCAAAAAGCGATAAGTTTCAAAGTTGATATTCAAAGCATCTGTAGTGGGCTGGTAGATTCTCCATTTCTGACAAAATCTTCGCTATCGGACCATAATCTTCAACTGCAGAACTTGGTGCCTCAACTATTGGAACAAACTTACCGCAATCAAGTACAGATAGACCAGTTCTCCATTTTGCGACCTTTCCAGTTGGAAGAATATGATTTGAGCCAGCACCACCATAATCTTCAAATGGTATTGGAGTATTGAGAAGAATTGTTCCTGCATTTTTTATCAATTTACTAATAGGTGTTGGGTCACTAGAGAGAATAAGTAAGTGTTCAGGAGCATAATCATTGATAAATTCAACGGCTTGGCTTATCTTTTTGGTAACGATAATTGCACCATAACGTCCTAGACTTTCTTCTATATATCGCTTCCTGGGTGAATCTTTGATTAACTCTTCCACAAAAACTTTTACCTGTTCAGCTAAATCTCTACTCGTTGTAAGACAAATCGCTGCAGAATCGTTTCCGTGTTCAGATTGTGCAAAAAGTTCACAAGCAATCGCTTCTAGATTTATAGTCTCATCTGTGGCAAATATTATAGCTTCGCTAGGACCTGCTAGCATATCTATTCCAACATCCCCACTTACTATGTATTTTGCTACTGTTGGGTAAAGTCCTCCTGGCCCTAAAATTTTTGACACGACTGGTACACTTTCAGTTCCATAAGCCATCGCTGCAATCGCTTGCGAGCCTCCCACCGAAAAAACTCTGACTTTGCATTGTGAAAGATTCTTAATAATTTGAATTGCTGCAAGAGTTCCATTGTCAATCAATCCAGAGAGTGTTGGCGGTGAGCATATAACAATTTCTTCAACACCTGCAACTATTGCTGGAACGGTTGCCATGAGGACAGTTGATGGGTATCTAGCTTTTCCACCCGGAACATAAATGCCTATTCTGTCTAGAGGAATCCATCTATTAGTGATCTTTACCTCATTGCTTAATGACATCTCGAAGTGTCTTGGAAACCGCTCAAAGAATTTTGTGTTATATTCAAAAAGCAGCTTGAATAATCTTTCTAACGCGTGTATCTGATTCTCAGGGGTTTTATTATATGCCTTAGTTATGTCAATTTCATTTATTTCAACGTTCTGAATTGTAACTCTGTCATATTTTGCAGTTAATTCAATAAGAGCTTTGTCTCCAGATGTTTTTACAGAAGTAATTATTTCGTTAACTGTTTCTATTATTGAGCGTTCGAGTACTCTAGATCTTTCAGTTAGCTTCTGTCGATCTTCACTAGTTAGTTCGTCTAAATTATAAATTGCAATCATTTTGTCTCTCTCGATCGAACTTAATTGAGGAAGATTTTACTAGTAAGTTTAAAAGTTCTTTTAATTTTGCGGAGACTACTATCATAATGTTTATTAAAAAGTTACGTGTGGATTCTTTAGGTGATTGATATGGTTAGTGAAGTTATTCTATCCTTTGTAGGCACAGACTTCATTGAAGGAAATTCCTCAGATAGCCCAATAACATTGCTTATTGATGAGTCAAACAAAAAACTTGTTCTTCAAGTTTCCCCCCAGTCAGGCTTTGTTGAACGCAGAACAGCTGAAAGACAAGCTAGAGGTATAGCAAAAATCGGCTTTGCTCTAAAAAATGGCAACCGTGTAGGACATGGATTTGACTTAGATGTGGCTGCTGAAGGTGGTGGCGTTCCCGAACGACTACATAAAGAAGTCTGGAACAATTATAGTCGAGGTATTTAACGCCTATCTTTTTAGGTATTGTATAATCCGCGAATAAATTTTTTATACTATTTTCGCAAGACCCCAAGCAGAAGGGGGATGAAATGCGCAAATCTCAAATATTGAGTTTTATTAGAGCCAAGAATATGATTTCTCAGGTTCTCAGCAAATATGATTTTTTTTCTTTGCTGTTAAATAAATTAGTTTTTACAGGCTAATTTTGCTCAACCTAATAAGCCCATAAACTGAAAAGATATGTTTAAAAAGCAATTTTTTTAATACAAAATCAACTGAATAATACGGTGATTTCTTTTGAGTAGTGAATGGACGATTGATGATCGATTTACATTTCAAACAAGAGTTATTTGCCATCATTGTGGTGAGATTTTAAGCTTCAACCAACCTGGGTATAATAAACTCGATAAATTTCCTGCAACGTGTCCGAAGTGTGAAGGAAACTGGGGCATCGGGAATAAAGATTATCATTATAGTAAAAACTATTGGGCTTTGCGTGCAGAGCCTCTAAAAAGAAAGATCAAAGAGAAGACTAAAAAAGCTCGTAAGAAAGCTGTTGAACAAGAATTAGAGGAACTAGAAGATCTGGAAGATCTAGAAGCGGAACTAGAAGCACTAGGAGAGGAAGAGATAGAAGCAGAATTAGATGAGTTAGTAGAGGAAGAATTAGAAGAAGTTCCAGAAGAAAAACTTTCAGAGGCAGAAATAGCAGAAATATCGAAAGAGTTTATGCAATTAGATGGAATTGGCAAGAAAAGTGCTGAAAAAATAATTAGCTTGGGTGTAACCTCAATTGAAGAGTTAGCTACGCTTGAAGTAGATATGGTAGCGGAAACTGCAGATGTCTCCACTAAATCATTGAGAAAATGGATTAAGAATGCACAGAAGTACCTAGAGGAAGAAGCGGAAGAAGAGAAAGAAGAAGACGATGAAGAAGAAATTGACTTAACTGACCTGGAAGCAGAACTTGAAGCACTAGGAGCCGAAGAAGATTTAGAAGATGAATAAGTGTACTTGAATTTAAGCGTGGGTGGTTAGTTTAGATGGTTAAGAAAATTAAAATTTTCACTGAGGCCACAGGAGAAGTAATTGCAGAATTAAGTGACAAAAACCCGAAAACAGCTGAAGCAATTTGGAATGCACTCCCTTTTGAAGCTAGTGCAAATACCTGGGGTGACGAGATCTATTTTAGTATTCCCGTAGAAATAGGTGAGGAAAACGCTCAGGAAACAGTTGATATGGGTGATCTTGCTTATTGGCCTCCTGGCAATGCGATGTGTATTTTCTTTGGTCCAACGCCTATGAGTCGAGGGAACGAAATAAGACCTGCAAGCGAAGTTAATGTTTTCGGAACTATACCAGTAGATCCAAAGGTTTTCAAAAAGGTTCGTGCGGGTAGTAAAATCCGAGTAGAAAAAGCAGAATAAATCACTCCAGAAACTTTTGATGATGAACCCATATCTTTTCAATGAAATCTTCTCTTTTCAAAAAAGAATTAACCAGAGTTTATTTTTTTGCACTCATATTTTTTCAATAGAACACAAATCTTTTCAATATCATATTTTTGATACCATATCGGTTCAATATAAAATTTTATTGACTTATATTCCAAACTTGCTTCTAAATTTTAATTTTTTCATTTGAAGAACGACGTTATTATAGTAACTATTACATACCAATTAAAAATAAATCCAATTATTCCAAAGACAATTCCGATGCCTAGAGAACCCACAAGCCAATAAATATATCTCCTAACAAAGAGAAATCTTATTATTCTGTAATACAATCGTTCACCGCATACCCTGTTAAATTCTAAGTAAACGCCATTTCGTACATTATTTAAGGTAGTATTCTCCTTTTCCTTACTCGTATTACAATGTATGACTATATCGCTTAATTTTCCATAGTAAAGCAATCGTCCAATCAGAAATATGCTACCACATCCAAAACCTAAGAAAAGTGCCCACCATAAAATACTTAGTATTCCAAAAAATCTCAACTTGATTTGAACAAGCCCAAGTTCTACTAGAAGAGTAGGTACTAATACCGCGGCATGAGAGATTGATTGTGATGAATATGTATTAAGAAGTGCTATTCGTGCATTTTGTTCTAATTCTTCTATTGTCGCCATTTCTTAACTCCTCTCAGCTTATCATCCATTACTTTATTCTAAAGAATAAAGATATGTCCATTTATACTCAAAATGAAAAGTTGGAAAAATAACTTTTTTGATACCGAACTAACTATATTTTTCATCAAGTATTCTCTCAATTTCTTCGTAAAATTGATTAATCCATTCATCTTTTCTTACGAAGGATGCTCAAACTTATTTTCGCTATCTTCTAACAACCGTCCCCCCAGTTGTGTCCTATTCTATTCACTCTTTTTTATTTCTTCACTTACTCATCACGTACCTTTTGGACTTTTACTGCAATGTCATTTTTTCTCCCATAATTATACTCTTCAATCCTATTCCAACGATACCTATCGTTTTTCTTGAGCCATCTAAGCCATTCCATCAACGGTTTACTGCCCTTACTTTGATTACAGGCTCGACAAGCACGAACTATCCTTGACCCACCTTTACTTTTTGCTATTACATGATCTTCTTGCGTTTCAATTGCACTACCACAATATCTACAGATTCCTCTGCCCATTTTGTCACCTCCATATCTTCTTGTTTTATTCTATAAAGTCAATGAAATTCTTTGCCATAATCTTGAGACTTGTATTAGTCACTTTTATTTAATTTTATCAACTAATCAATGATTCTTATTTGCTCTCGCCTTTTTCTTTTTCTCACTATCACAGTTATATATTGTCCCTTAACATTACGCCTTCTTTTTGTCCAATACTGTTGTATGGGGGCTCCACGACTCTCAAAGATAACATCCTTAATTATGTGACCTATTGGATCTTTTTCAGGATCACTTACATTCACATGTGGAAAATTGTCTCTAGATGTAAATGTGTTCTTGACCCATCTTTGTGGGGCTTAACTCAGCCCTTATCAAAGGGGAGTTTTGTTTTTCTATAATCCTTCTTTTTTACCATTTCGTAACACTTGCAAAGGAATTATAATAAAAATGCATCCTGAAATCTACGGAAACTTTGTTATCTTGTTCGTATATGTTGGTTCTTCGGTATGAAAGGTAAAGGTAATGTGGATAGTCTAGTCTGATACCTTACACGCTAGTATTTTAGTACGTTTAACGCTAATTGGTGGCCATCCAAATTGTACGATTAGTTCTGTCCGTGTAGTTTCAGTACAATTTGACCTTTTTTTCTTTGTCATATGTTCACCATAATTAACATGTCAGAATATTTCGACATATCATTTATATCTAACATCTAATATATAAATATTAGGGAGATGTGGAACAGATGATAAGTCCTTGCGTAAACGAAGCGATACAAGCTGAAAAATTCATAGTGGATAAGGAATATACAATAAAAGAGTCACCTGAAACTAAAGATCTTAAAGTAGGACGCCTTCACGAACATCGAATTTTAGGAATAATGCTATGGCTCTACACTGTAGATATCTTGAGAGTAACAACAAAGCAAATAGTAAACTATTACACAGATTTTTTCGAAAAATTCTCTCGCAGTTCAATTAGTACCTACCTAAACTCTCTTAATGCAGAAGGTGTGTTAAGAAAGGATAAAGAGGGACGTAATGTTTATTATTTTTTCGCTGAATCTCCTCCTCAGCATATTTCTCCGATTTGGATTATCCGAAACTTCTGTCTCTATCCTGCCTATGCATGTCGCTCTTTTTTCCTTTATCAAAAATTTAAGGACTTTGAAAAAAGAAATCTCTCAAAAGAAGCATTTTTCCTTGATAAGGCTATAAAATATCTCGATATGAGACGACTTGAATGTTGCAATCTCTGCTTGTTCGTAGAACGGGAGGAAGGAGAAGATGCTTTGAAAGAAATCAAAAAAGAATTGGAAAGAGAAACAGATCTATTACCCTCGGAATTGATTCAAGAAATAAGAAGTTTGGGTGAACTTAGCATATTTGATGGACGAAAATTAAAAGGGCATTGGAAAGAAATTGAATCAGGAATATCACAATTAGTAAAAAAATATAAAAACCACATCGCCAAACAGATTGAAATTATCGAATTCAGAGCAGAGAAGGATCAAGAGATCTCGAACTCTCCGTAATTAACTTTTATGTGAAATCTATACTTTTAACCTAGAATGTGAGAACATTTATAAGCACTAAGTATTTTAAAAAAACGCTTAGCGATGTAACAAATTTAGTAATTCCAGAAACTGTAGAAGAAGACTTTTCAGCTCAGCTTATTGATGAGGTTGAAAAATAAATTATGGTTTCATCAAAAGATACATTCTCGTGAGAGGATAATGCTTCTTTTTTACTTTGAGTTCTTCTTTCTGTTTTTTATTTAATGAATTACTTTATTTAGCTACTTAATCTAGCCAAATTCCTTTGTTATCTAACTTATTCCAATTGTTATCCTTATATTTGTACCAATTCCAAGATTTTGTTCTTCTCTCTGTGGTTTGAACAATGTTGAGATCTGCTATAAGCATCATTTCATCCCTGGCTTGAAATATCTTGTATTTTATAGCATCTTTTGGTCTTAACCCCTCATGTTTATACCTCTCTATGAGGTAAGGATGTTCACAACCTATTATAGCTGTTCCACCTCCACCTTTTGCAGGACCAAATTTAAATTTTGCAGTATTCACCTGTAATATGAATGTTGGGCTTCGTGAACCGTCAGGTCGATCAAGAGGTACATCAGCCCATCGTTGAAATGCGTGTTCTTTATTTGGGTCACACCGGAGATTAATAATGAAATTTAAATCAAACTTACTTATTTGAGCATTTTCATAGTCAAAGTCAATGCATGTTAAAATGGAGATCTTGCCGCATTTGGTTTGGAATATAAAAAGTTTATTACCGCAGTTCAACCCTTCTCCATTTTCTTTCTCAAAGATAGAGGGATAACACTTTGCGTAATCGTAATCATCTCCATCTATTATTATTTTGCAAAGATTACGATTATAATTATCATAAAAGCTACCACAGACAATTATCATGTCTTTATATAGATCCTTTATTTCCTTAGCCCATTCACTAGTGAAACTGAGTTCTGGAAAGCAGATAATATCTACCCTTTCATTTTTTGCAATCTCTAATGCTCTCAATACTTTATCTTTTACGTTACCTTCTTCTTTTAGTCTGTATGGAAATCTTTCTGTCAAGGAATAGTCTAACTGGACAAGACATACCCTCACTAGATCTTTTTCAGTATCTGAGACTGAGATTAGTTCAATCTCGTTCTCCCTTTCTATGGGTTTTATTTTAACTGAAAACGGCTTTGCTCTGATTTTTTTGGTTATTTCTTCGCTTAAAACACCGTCTAAAGACTCAATATTTGAGGTTCTTAGCAGTTGTAATAGAAACTCTTCGTCCTTTTCAGGAACTTTCATCTGTTTTCTATATTTATCCATCCTTTGGATAAAAATCACCAGAGAGTCTAATGCCGTAGTAAATGTTTTAAGATTCCAATCGTCAAAGACGGCTTGTGCATCTCTTAATTCTTTCAAATCTACTTTTTTAAATCCTAAAGCCCTTGAAAGGGAAGTAAAGCATATTTTTTTGCTTATTAAGAGCTCATAGGCATCTTCTGGCAGTTCATCTTTAATAAAAGTTCGAATAAAATCTTCTATTTCAATGGAAATCTGCAGAGTGTTTTCTTTTAACTCAGTTAGACTTAGACTATCTAAACTCTTTAGGAACTTGTTGTCTAACTGATCCATTCTGGAAATTAATCTTGAGGCATTTTTAGCCCATGATTCATATTTATATGCTGTTTTTGCTTCATCGTTCATATCCATCTTGGCAAACGAATCTCCAGCATTTTTTAAAATCGTTTTCGCATCATCATAGTTTCGCAGGTTTAAAAATGCGATTCCTTTATTGCCATGTGCCTCAATATAATAAGGATTTAAGTCTAAAGCTTTGTCAAAGTCTTCTATTGCCTCTTTATACCTTTGAAGTCGTAGTAATGTCGCACCTTTATTATTCCATGAGAGATAATGGCTTGGATTAAGCTCTAGTGATTTCTTATAACAATTTTCCGCTTTTTCATATTCTTCAAGCGCTAGAAATGCTACACCTTTGTTATTCCACGCGGCAATATCGTTTTCATTTAATCTTAAAGCCTCATTAAAATGCTTGACAGCTTGTTCTCATCGCCAGCTCGAACCATCCAGGCGTGATTTGGCTTAGTCATGTAATTCCCACTCTCCCACAAAACAAACGGATGAACTCCAGTTTCTTATTAGAGTTATTTTCAAGAACTACTAAATAAATTATACGCCATGCTCATTATTGAATAATAATATGTCTGAGGGAAAATAGATATAAAAGCCAAAGGTTGCAAATATCCACAATTTATCAAACACTTGAGTAGGTCTCTAAACTAGCGCGCGCTGAACTGTTCTTTTTTATTTTGAAAAGAGAGAGGTTCTATGTCTATCAATATTAAATCTATTTTTGGAAGATTATAAAAAGGGGTAGTTACACGAATTTTTCAATAAACAAAGCGCATTAAAGTGGTTTTATCTGAATTCTTTTAATAACTGATAAAATTAATTCACAATACTTATTCATGCCGCTTCACTACACAGATAAACTTGCTAATTTTACTCAACTTGTTCAACAAGCTTGGAATTCGTCGAATAGATTTCCGATGTTTATCTAATTGATGCTATAATCTATTCCTTTTTTCATTTCTTCTGGAATTTCTTTAACACAAAACAATTTGATCATTCTTGCAGGACTATTCTTAATAGACCAATCATAAGGAGATGTAAGAAGAAATACATAATCTGATATATCTTGCAACCCACCTGCATAGTCATTTCCAGCAATAATGGAGAAAATTCTTCCCTTTTTTTCAGTTTTCCAATTCTGCCATTTTTGAATTAAGTTTTTGTCAGAGATTTCGGAAAGACCATCAGAAATAAAGAGAATATCTGCATATTCGAATTTTTTATCTTGAACTGAGTTTAGTCCCGAGGAAAGAGCCGTATTAAAATCTGTACCGCCACCAAAGGAGTAATTAAGAAAATCAAGGAATTCTCTAGCCATTCGTTCTTTATCGGTGAGTATTATCTCTGTAGTCTGGTTTTTTGAGGCAAATAAGATGATTTTAACATCTCGTTTTTCTTTAAACATTTTTCTAACAACAGCAAGAATTATCGCCTTTGAGATATGTTCTGGTGACCCATGCATTGAACCAGACGTGTCAACAAGTGCTACAACAGGCCCTCGCTTAAGTATTTTGGGAGGCCCTCCAGTCCAATGCTTTCCACGTAATTGATAGGTAAGCAATCCTTTTTCAAGCCATTTTGCAAAAAAGACGTATTGTAAATAGTGATTTGATAACTTGATAAGCTCTATTGGTAAGAGTCTCGCAATGTCATTAGAAAGAGTAACACCAAAAAGTTCAGATGTACTTCTAGGTGTTATTTCTAAAGTTTTTTCACCTTCTTCAAATTCTATTTTTCCTAATAGATCTATTATTCGTGTTAAATCGGCATTTTTTTCTAGTAACTCTGCATATTTTTCCAAGTTAGCAAAATAATGATGATATAAATCCATTATTGAAAAGTCCCATCTTCTGCCAGGGAAAAGCAATTGAAGGATTTTTAAGACCGTTTTATGTCTTCGCATCCATTCTAGAAGTTCTGCAAATTCATCTTTGTTCAATAAAAAATTAAAGAAATCTCCTTTTAGAGTATTATTCCTCAACGCTTCTGAGGAATCAAGAAATGCTTTAAGTAAATCTTCTTTTTGCTCGCGATCTTTAACATCATAGGAAATTTGTTCTATCGCTTTACCATTTAATTCTGTCAGAAGATCTTTGAAATCTTCAATTCTCCTATTCCATAATTGATACAAGAAGGTTAGTAGCTTTTGAAATTCTTCAATAATAGAATTAAACTCCACATTTTTTTCTGCTAATTCATCAGTTTCCTGTTTCTTTAAAAAACTAAAACGATTTAGAATGATAGGTAAAACCCTCTTCAACATTTCAGCAGAGACTACTTCGTTAGCACAGGTTTCTTTTTTTATCTCTTGCCATTCATTCCAGTTATGAAGTTCGTTAAGGATTAGATCAAAGTAGCCTAATCTTTCTCTAAATTTAGCCAAATCTTTTATTTCATATTTTGTGCCAGTATATAATTCATAAGCTAGGATTTCTGCAATTTCTTTTCTTTTTTTATATGGCATTATGTGTGGTTTGAAGATGATTTTTTTGATTTCATCAGTATTTTCAATGAGTTCGATCCATTTCTTCAAGTGAATTCCTCAAGAATCAAATTTATGAAAAAATGAGATGTTTGAAGGGTTCTTATCAGTTATCAGCTTTATTATCTACTTCAAGAGCATTTTCAGATTCTTCTAATTTTTGCTCGATGTTAATTAAGTGTTCTTCGATTTCTTTCAATTTCTTGATTTTTTCATCATATTTACTTACAATTCGCTCTGTATCAATTAACCAGAAATTCGTCTCCAATAATCCTTTTAGAATATCTCGCTCCTTATCAACATCTCTTATGGATTTCTTGTAACTCTCCTTTAATTCTGTGTATTCCTTGATATATAATCGCAATTCTGATTTTCCAATAACTTTAATGTTTTCTTTTAGTCTAATCGAATGCTTCGTCTCAATATGGGTAGCAAACGCAGTTCCACTAGCTCCAGTGCCACAATATGGGCATTCAAATCTGTGTTTTTCTCTTTTTGCATGGTCTATAATCTCATTTATGTTATTACTCGAAAAATTGCAATTATAACACTCTAAGGGCTCATCTAATTGGGTACTTGATTTTTCACCAATAAATTCAGATAAGTCTAAAATGCGATGTTCCAACTCATCAAGATTTATTCCCCTTGAGACAACTAATTTCTCAGCGTTTTCTTTTATTGCATTCTTTTGTTCAGGTTGTTCCCATATCATATGCGGAATTAGCAGTACCAATGTCGTATCAACAAGTTTCCTATCAAGAGCAGCCGCTCCAATTTTTAAGATGTTCACGATTTTCTTCCAGCGTCTATCTGAAACAACAAAGTTGTTTTTAATGAAATCCTTTCTAAGAACCTTGATTATTTCAATTACTTCTTCCGCAATTTCTATTTTCTTAGCAGATTCTCGTATCTCTAGAATTTCTTGAAGTGAAAGATTCTTAGAATGCCGAAATTCACCTGCGCCTTTTATGACGACATCGATAAAGTTAGCTTCTTCATGGATTGGTTCGATCAAATATCTAAACAAGAATCGATCATATAATGCCTCTAAATTCTCATTTTCTTCTGGAAGTTCATTAGATGCTCCAAAAATAGATAATAATGGCACTTTGACGATTTCTTTACCATTATGATACATTCTTTCATTTATTATAGTTAATAAGCAATTCAAAATAGAGCTATTTGCTTTAAAGATCTCATCTAAGAATGCAATATGCGCTGTGGGCAAATAGCCATCTATTTTTCTCTGAAAAATATCTTCTTGTAAGGCTTTAATGGACATCGGACCAAATATTTCTTCGGGAGTAGTAAATCTTGTTAATAGATATTGGAAAAATTGTGCATCTTGAATAACTTCACAGGCTCTTCTTGCCATGAGGCTTTTAGCCGTTCCTGGAGGACCAAGAAGAAGAACATGTTCACCAGCAAGCATTGCTAAAAGAGAACCTCTAACTGATTCAAAGCGTTCTTTGAAGTTTTGATCAAACTCCTGTATTACCCCTCTTATTTTTTCTGTTGTTTTAACTGTAGACAATTTCTCACATCCTTTAATCGCAAAAAGTTTTCTTCATTGTCTATGTAAAAAATCAACAATCATTTTAAATTATCTTTAAGTACCTTAATTATCTTTAATTATCGTTAATTATCTTTAAAAACCGTGTCATAGTTTTAAAGATATTTTCTATACTTGTTTAAAACCACTAGAAAAAGTTATTGTACTATTACGTTTGAATATTTACTAATAAGCACCGTATTATTTTCTAAATATACGTAAACGGCTTGTAAAAAATCGAAAACGTATATATTGTAATTCTATCTTTAAATTTAAACTTTAATTATCTCCAATTTTGATCATATAAGCTATTTAACGTAATTTTATTGCCTTAATTTCTTTTTCTTCCATTTCTGAAATAATTTTTCGGTAATTACATTCATTGAAAAAATATGTGTGCAATTGAAGCGATATGTGTTCATTATTGAAAGGATATGTGTGCATCATCAAACTTTTAGAGATCAATTCTCAATGGATGTGATTATTCCTATCCCTTTTGTTCTCCCTTCACGAAATAGGATTTTTTGACCTTCCATAATGTATTCTGGCTTATATTTAAAGCGAAATGTGACATTTGCTCTTTGACCAGTCCTTAACGGAGCTTCAGACATTTCAATTATTTTTGCGGTTTGTCGAACAGTATTAACGTGTATTACAGCTTCATAACCCATTCTTATCGTTGTTGGATGATACAGAACGAAAACATTAGCTGAGAATGATCTAACTACTGGGATATCATTTCTCTGCGTCAATATCATACCCTTACGCACATCATTATAATCAATGCCATGTAAAGCATATGTTCCACTTTGTCCAGCGTGTAAATGCTTGACGGGTACTCTTTTGTAATGAATTGAACGGATCCTTGTTTCTTTGAATGGGTTTCCTCCTGAAAAGGGTCCAAGTTTTACAATGTCATTTGCATGAATTGTTCCTCGATTTATAGTACCGCTTACAACAGTTCCAACGCCTGAAACGCTGAATACTTCGTCGATATAAAGTAGGAACTCATCATCTTCGTATTCATCCCATTTCAAACGAGCAGGAACCAAGTTAAAAAAATTACGTAATAAGTCAAATCCTTCTCCAGTTACACAAGAAATCTTGAATATAGGTGCAACACGACCAGATGGAATGTGTTTCGAAGCAACAACCATATCATCATAATTTTTAATAATCATAGGGATTTTATCAACGCCGGGTAATTTTAAAACTGATTTTACTTGATCCTGGGTTCTTTTTGTTATTTCTAGGTTAACTAAGTCGATTTTATTTATTACCACAATCATTGGAATTTTTAGAGCTGCTGAAACCCCAAGATGTTCCTTGGTCATTCGAAGAACGCCTGCATTAGCACCTATTACAAGGAGACTGTAATCTGGTGCATACCCTGCGAGTCCAAAAATCGTAGTTTTAAGATAACGTTCATGCCCAGCTAAATCAACGAATGAAATAATTTTAGAACTATTTTCAACCACTTCGCTCATCGTTAATGGAGAAACTGAAGCAGAAGGTGAAGAATAATTAACAGTTCGCCCCTTCGCGTCAAATCCTAACACTTGATGCGAAACCGAACTTGTTCTACCACTTTCAATTTCATGTAGATGGCGAAGCACCTTTAATCTGGCAGATCCTCGCCCGTCATCTAAATCATTAGAGATCAGACAGCCGATTATTGTACTTTTCCCAGAATCTACATTACCCACAGTATCAATTGTGATGTCAATTGGCAGATCTTCTGCGCCGATGATTCTCCGTATGAGATATTCTCCAACTTTCCCCTCTTCACCATCTCTTATACGTATTCGAGAAACTTGTGCGTTGATTAATGCTGCAATTTCTGTTAGAGTATTTTCTGATTCTTCAAGTTCGGTTTCTGAGATTCCAATAAGCCTACCATCATCTTCTACGCCTATTAAGTAGATTGCCTCGCCGCCACCTTCACCAAGGCGAAAGTGCATTTGTGTAGCTAGACTATCTAATTTCTGCTGATTTGTTAGAAGATTCGTTAGAGTAAGTTTATATTCGACATTGCCTGTGTCAAGTTCTTTAGCTCTTTTCAAAGAGTGATTCCCACCTCTTGACGTTTCTAAATGTCCAAGAGTTTATTTAAGTTCTCATTGCAATTCTCTGGGACTCTTATAGATCTATTTTTTATTCAGTGAATCTCCCATATCTTTTTTAAGATATATTAGATTATTACTTTTGTGAAGCTGTTGAGGTACTTCACATGATCGATAATTTTGTATGAGCTAATTATTCTTAAGTTTACCAACTTAATCAAAATAAAAAGCATAAACATGTATGTCTGTATAATATGAGGTTTGGCGATGATTGATATATTTCATGATATGAGTTCATTAGAATGCTTCTTTGCACCAAAAAGCGTTGCAGTTATTGGTGCATCATCTACAATAGGCAAAATTGGCAATGTAATTTTTCAGAATTTTGCGATGGGGCAGTTTAAAGGAAAAGCATACCCTGTAAACCCTCGTTTAGATGAAATTATCGGAATAAAATGCTATGCGAGTGTCAAAGATATTCCAGAAGAAATAGATTTAGCTGTTATTGCAATTCCTGCTAAATTTGTACCCCAAGTAATGCAAGAATGTGGCGAAAAAGGTGTTAAGTGCGTCATTGTCGTATCCGCAGGATTTGCTGAGATCGGGGGCGAGGGGATAATTCTTGAACAAGAGATAATACACCTCGCCAAAAAGTTTCACATGAGGCTGCTTGGTCCAAATTGCATTGGGGTGTTTGATTCCAATACCCATGTTGACACAATCTTTCTCCCGATCGTAAGGATGTCAAGACCAAATTCAGGTCCGATAGCAATTGTGAGTCAGAGCGGAGCGTTTATGAGTTCATTACTTGACTGGACTGCTGCAGAAGGATTAGGGCTGTCAAAAGCAATCAGTATAGGTAATAAAGCTGATGTTGACGAAAGTGATCTTGTAGAATATCTTGCAAACGATCCTTTGACTAAGGTTATAACTGCTTATTTAGAGAGCATTGAGAATGGTAATACATTTATTCGCGTTGCAAAGAAGGTGACGAAACAGAAACCTATAGTTCTTATGAAAGCCGGTAGGACAAAAGGAGGTGCTTCTGCCGCTGCCTCGCATACTGGTGCGTTAGCGGGTACCGATGAAGTAATTGATGCGGTGATCAGGCAATTAGGAATTCTCCGTGTCGAAAATTCTGAACAGATGCTCGATTTAGCAAATGCATTAGCCTTTCAACCATATGCAAAGGGTGATAGAATCCTGATTGTCACAAACGGAGGAGGAGCTGGTGTTATGTCTGTAGATAAACTAGAACAACTTGGTTTGAAGGTTCCGCTACTTTCTGAAGATGTACAACATCAGATGATGCAACATTATCCTCCTTATTGTGTTGCTCGTAATCCTGTTGATCTAACAGGGGATACTGACGCAGAGAGATATCGTATTGCCTTGGAACTGGGTCTTAAGTCTGACGAAATTGATGCAGCTTTAGTAATTCTCCTGTTTCAAACCCCTTCTCTAGAAATTGAAGCAGTGGAAGTTGTACAGAACGCACAAAGATTCAAAAAACCTATTGTTGTTGCTTGCGTTGGGGGAGAACTGGCAGCTGTTTTCTCACGTAAATTGGAAAAATTCGACATACCTGTATACCCAATCCCTGAACGTGCAGCTTTTGCAATGTGGGGACTCGTACAATATGGAAAATGGTTAAACCATGTTGACTGATTTTTTCAAAATTCTCATTTTCCATAAAAGTTTTTAATTGTAACTTTTAAGATGTACCCGAATGGTTATTTGAGGAAATACATGTGCATTAACTGCCGAACACAACAATTAACAGAGGAAAACATACGTTGATTCGTCATAAGGAAGAAACCTTACCAAAACGAGAACTAAAAAAACTACAATTTAAAAGGCTAAAAGAAACTGTTTCAAGAGGCTATGAAGTGCCTTATTATCGCACGAAAATGAAGGAACACGGAATTACTCCTGATGAAATTCGTACGCTGGATGACATTCGCACCCTTCCATTTATGACAAAAGAAGACTTTCGAAAAGCATTTCCGTTTGGGCTATTAGGGGTTCCGATAGAAAGGGTTGTTCGTATTCATGCGACGTCTGGTACCACAGGGACGCCTTCCACAGCGTTTTATACCGCGCAAGATATCGATACATGGACTGAACTCATTGCAAGAAACCTTACATCCATCGGAGTAACTGCTGCGGATAGATTTCAGAATACCGTTTCACATGGGTTATTTACTGGCGGAATGGGGTATTTACAAGGAGCTCAACGAGTTGGTGCCATGGTGATTCCTTTCGGTGGTGGAATGACGCTTAAACAACTTGAGTTTATGAGAGATTTCAAAGTGACATCTTTTCATGCGATCCCAAGCTTTGGCTTGAAAATGGCGGAAACGGCAAAGAAGGAAGGCATTAGCGGTGAACTATCCCTTAGAATAGGAATGTTAGGAGCAGAGAATTGGTCTGAAGGCACTCGAAAGAAAATTGAGGAAGGTCTTCAGATTGATGTATATGATAACTATGGTCTAACAGAACTTGTTGGTCCTGGCGTATCTTGCGAATGTCCAGAAAAGAATGGAATGCATGTCTGGGAAGATCATTTTCTATTTGAAGTTCTTGATCCAGAAACAGATGAGTTATTAGGTCCTAATGAAGACGGAGAGATGGTCCTTACTGCGCTTACAAAAGAAGCGTTTCCCTGTATTCGCTTCAGAACGGGTGATCTTTGCTCAGTATTAGAAGGAGATATTTGCGGATGTGGTAGAACTCATCAGAGGATTTCACGAATTAAAGGTAGAATTGATGATGGATTCATTATTAGAGGTGTGAATATCTTTCCAAAACAAATTGAAGAGGTCATTATGCAGTTTCCAGAGATTGGTTACAACTATTATATCAAATTATGGACAAAAGGGGTTATGGATGAAATTACTGTATACGCTGAAACAAATAACTTTAATGATACACACGCTAGAATTGCTCTTCAGCGAGATATAACAAGAGCATTGTATGAAACTGTCAGAATTCGAGTTAATGTTGAACTTGTTGAAGAGGATGGGATACCTAGGCAAGAAGGTAAAGCAAAACGTCTTCTTGATGAAAGAGAAGAAAAATAATTAATAGATCTGTTTTCTAAAGCACTTTTTTACTTTTCTATTTTCTTGAATGTTTTTTGAGTGCTTTTGCTAGATTATTTTTAGCATTACTGTGATTTGGATCAATCTTCAGGGCAGTTTCATAACAATCAATCTCTTTAGAATATTCTCCTAATTCTCCATAGGTAACACCCATACTGAACCACGCATCTAGAAACTCAGGGTTGAGTTCCACGGCTTTGTTGAAGAAATCAATCGCTCTATTATGAGCTCCCAACTTTCTGACGGTATTTCCCATATTATTCCATGCTTTTGCGTATTCTGGATTTAGTTCCACAGCTTTTCGGTAGCATTTTATTGCATTATTGTAGTCATTTAAAATTCCGCAAATTATGCCCATGTTAAAATACGTTTTTTCATGCGGATTGATGTCTGCAGCTTTCTGATATGTTTCAATAGCGTTATTATACTCTCCTAAAATCCCATAAACCAATCCCATGTTAAGATATGCATTTTCATCATGAAGTTTTATGTTTAAAACTCTTTGATAGCAATCGATAGCCTTATCGAATTCGCCTAACTCTCTATAAATTCCACCCATATTGAACCATACATCTGCATCCGCAGGGTTAACGTTCACTACTTTTCGATAGGCGTGAATTGCGTTGCTGTATTCATGTAACTCTCCATAAGTCAATCCCAAGTGGTACCATGTGTCCTTATCATCTTCATTGATGGCTACTACTTTCTGAAAAGCAGTTATCGCGTCTCTATACTCTCCTATCATTTCATAATGAACACCTAAATTGTACCATGCTTCTATATCTCCAGGATTTGATTCTACTACCTTTTTTGTGCATTCAATGACTTTTTCATGCTTTCCTAGCCTCTGATAACATTCTATAGCCTTTCTATACTTTTTTAATTTCTCATAAGCTATTGCCATATAGTTTAAAGCCTCTGCGCTGTCAGGGTTGATGTTCAATGCATTCTGGTAGCATACAATAGCCTTAAAAAAATTATTTAAATTTTCATAGGCAACGCCCGTTTGAATCCATGCATCAGTGTAAGTTGGTTTTATTTCCACGGCTTTTTGATATACTTCAATTGCTTTATTGTACTCTCCCATATCATTGTAAATCCATCCCAAGCTAAACCATATTTTTGTATCATTCGGGTTGATGTTCAAAGCTTTTTGATAGCACTCAATCGCTTTTTTTAAGTGCTGACTTTCGTGTGCTAACCCAACTTTGTATTTGTCTAGCTTTTCATAAGCTAATCCCATGTTGTATAATGCACCAGTATGCTTTGAGTTGATTTTCAATGCTTTCTGATAGCAGTCGATTGCCTTCTTATACTCACCTAACTTGAAGTATGCTACCCCCATGTTGATCCATGCCGCAATATGTTTGAACTTGATTCTTACAACTCCTTGATAAGATTCGATCGCCTTCTCATATTCTTCCAATGCAAGGTATGCTTTTCCCATACCGACCCATGCTTGAAAGCTTATATTTCTTGGATCGGATTTCACAGCCCTTTCATAGTCTTCAATGGCTTTTCTGTATTGTCCTCTGCTATGATAAACTTTGCCTCTTCTTATGTAGTTTTCTGCTTCCATCTCTGTGACTACTCCCTTGACTTTTGCACGTATTTGTTATAATTAAGTATTTTGGTTAACATTGTCAGAAAATTTCCCAAAGTAAAACTACGGGCACACAACACAATAAGGTAAATAATCTTTAAAGGATTGACAAATTGGAAGAATTGAAAGTTAAATTGAACCGTTTAAACGCTTTAAAAGACTGAGTACGAAAAGTCTTTATAGGTTTAATAAGTGTAATGACCATACAAAAAAATCAGTTAGGTTTTGGTTTGAAGTCTGATGATACATAATATACTTTTGGTTAAAAATGAACGTTGTATATTCAACTACAAAACGGGAACGAAGAAGAGTTTAGATGAAGTTATGTTTTCGGGTTTACTTGACACTATGTTTCAATTGGGACGTGTAGTATTAGAAAAAAGAAAAATCAATAAGATATCATTTCACGATGTTCGAGCAGCTTTTCAACCACTCAGTAGTGAAATCGTCATTGGTATTGTTGAAGATGCTGAAAATGATTTAAACACAAGCGACGGTACAGATTTACTTTTGAAAGAAATCTCAACAGCTCTCTATCCAATTATCTCGATTCTTGAGCAAAAAAGGATCAATCCAGAAGCAATTGAAAAAATTCCTTGGATAGAGCAAGAGATTACAGCAGCTCTTGAGAAAGCAATTTATAAGATTCCTTGCCCGTATTTGAAAAAGAAAAGAATTGGAAACCACTGCAATTTCATCAAGGGATCGATTGGGGGAAAATTTGTAAATGATATTTGCAACTTACGTGATGTAAGTAACTGTCAGTATCTTAAAGATGAGTCATACTATAATGAAAACTAGACTATTCATTAAAGATTCTTTTTATAATAACAAATAGTAATTTCTTTGTTTTATCATGTCCTTTAGATGGAGTTGACTATGAAAATTACTGGTGAATTACACAAAGGTGTTTTTTTAAGGCGTTTAAATCGTTTTGTAGCAGAGGTCGAAGTAAATAACGAAAAGCATCTTGCGCATGTTGCTGACCCTGGGCGTATGAAAGAGCTATTATTACCTAGAACTGAAGTTCTCTTGCGAAAAATTACCTTGAATGAAAAAAGAAAGACTAATTGGGATATGTTGGGAGTTTATACTCCAACAAGCTTAGTTTCTGTCGACTCTAGGCTCCCAAATGATTTGATAGCTGAAGCACTAAAAGATTCCCGATTAAAAGAATTCTCTGAATATGAACTCGTTCGAAGAGAATACACATATGACTCCAGTCGGTTTGATTTTTTGTTACAATCAAAAGAAAACCAATGTTTGTTAGAGGTAAAATCTTGCACCCTAGTTAAAAATGAGCATGCCTTTTTTCCTGATGCCCCAACAATAAGGGGCAGAAGACACCTGCTAGAACTAATTAAAGCGAAACATGAGGGTTATCGCGCTTGTGTCATTTTCGTTATTCAACGAGATGATGCATCTGTTTTTTCTCCAAACGATGAAATTGATCCCGATTTTTCAGATACATTACGACTTGCTGCTTCCGAGAGCGTAGAAGTCTTTGCTTACCGATGTGAAGTTACTGAGACATCAATTAAATTAAAGGAACAGGTTGACATCGTTCTTTAAATTTACCTATATAATTTTAATAATGGACATCTTAGTCCTTATAAAAATGGGACAAATCATCATGGAGTATGAATTATCATGAACTCAAGAGAACGAGTTTTAACAACATTTCAGTTTGAAGAACCAGACCGAGTTCCCCTCTTTGAAGCCTGGATTGAAGGGGTAATAATGGATGCAATTGGTAATGGCGACCCATATAAAACTCGTGAAAGACTCGGTCTTGATTGTATGCCAATAGCAGTTGGGCATCCTAAAAGCACTAACGCCTGGAAAACCGGAACTGATGAATGGGGGCGGATTTTCAAAAATCATTGGTACTTAGGAGGCGTTGTAAAGAGCTTAGATGACGTAGAAACATACTCGCCACCATTAGAGTACGCAGAAGAATGGTTTCCCTCTGAAATGATGAAAAAAACTAGAAAGATTTATGGAGACACTCATGCACTGTATTATGCGTTCCATGATGTATGCTTAGTCCTATCCTATATGAGCATGGGAATGGAAGATTTTTTCGTAGCAGTTCATAGAAATCGTGAATTGGTAGAAGCTTTAATTCAAAGAAGCACCGATTGGACGATTGCAATGATCGAGCAAGCTAACGCTGCTGAAGTTGATTTCATTATGATAGGTGATGATGTAGCAGATAGTAAAGGTCCAATGATTTCTCTCAAAAATTTTCGAGAAATGGTACTTCCCAAATACAAAGAAATTGTTTCAGCATCTGAAATTCCACTTATCTGGCACTCAGATGGACAAATTCAACCATTACTGCCCTTTATTATCGAGGCAGGATTCGCAGGAGTTCATGCACTTGAACCTGATGTTGGAGTGAATATGGGTAAGATTAAGGAACAATATGGTGATAAATTAGTCCTAGTTGGAAACTTAGATGTTACAAATATTTTAACTCAATCTGATCTAGAATTAGTCCGTAAGGATGTTAAACGTTGTATCAAGCAAGGTGCACCTGGAGGAGGCTATTTATTTTCTTCATCAAATAGCTTGTTTAATGGCATGTATATCGAATCAATTCTTGAAGCCTATCGTTATGCCAAAGAAATTGGCTACTATTCTGGATAAATAGAATATATCTCACTAAATTCATCCAAATATGATAAAAGGCGAGAAAATAGACACGGAAGCATTTGTAATTATAAGAAGAAATTCAACATCCTCTTAAGAAGAAGAGATATTTAGAACACTGGAAAAAAAAGAAAGAGAGAGTATGACCTCTACTGGATAGAAATAGTGGAATTCTCACCAGAAGGGCCCTGGATCGAATATTCCACTCCACCAGAACTGTAGATGTACTGTCGCAATCCAGGAGAGGAAACAGAACAACCCGCAGTAGTACGCACCGCCTTTTCCGCCGTATCCGTGTGTAAAGAGGAAGAATCCAAATAGCACAAGGATATAGAACCACAAGTCAATTTGCAACATTGGTTGTGTTCCACCATATGTCCAAGCGGCCACCGAGCAAATAATTTGTGGCACCATTTCTTGTAGACAGACTTGCCCTAAAACTTTACCATCGAAACCAAAGGTATTGACCATGAAACCGACAAGCCATGTAACGGCGTACATGAAGGGAATTGCGGCAAAGATAATGCTAAAGACACCACCTAATGGATTAGCAATGATGTGCCAAAACCCCTGGAAACTTAATGAATAGCAACCAACTAGACAGGTAGCACCGAGCGCTTTACCCTCTGCTGGGGTAAATTCATAGCCGAGAAAGATAGCGGCACCGATTGCCCATAATGGAAAGATTAAGCCACTCATTCCAATGGCGACAGCGGGTGCGGGTACTCCAACAGCACCTGTAAATGGCATTTTTTAGTTCTCCCATATTCCTTTTTTTGTATAATGTTCGTTGTGTATAAATTTACTTATATATAAGCCTTTTCTAATATTTTATGCAAAGAAATATTTATATACAAGATCAACCAATCCTCTTGCAAATATTTGTCCAAGGATTATCAAGATGGACATATTACAATATCATAAGATTCGTGATGTGAACTAAACCCCTCAAAAGGCGCCATTGCATTTTGTCAGACTTAATTGCTAAAGATATCAATTTGAATGCAATAGAAAAGATCTTTATGGACATTGGCGAAATGGATACGTATAGGTTTGTAATGTCCATTTATTAAATGGAGCACGAATCTTTTGATTACACTCCATAAACAGCTCTTCGTAAACAATGTCTATAAAGCTCACAAAAAAATCTGTAATCCAAGACTAATGAATACACTTTCTGCAATATTATATTGAATTTGTATTGCGCGCCTACATTTTTCACACGCTTTTGTAGTTAATGTCCTCAGAATCTCTTTAATTTTCTTTCAAAGAATATTTTATTCAAGAGTGGTGTCTCTCCTGAGCGTTTAAGGTAGACTCGTTAAATTCCAAGAATAAGAATTATTGCGAATGTTATAAGACCTGCGACCACCATCTTCAATCCTGAGATAATTAAATTATCCTTTGAGATGCGACCGAGAAAAACACCTAACATAAAAAGTATGGCGATTATTAGAACCATTGATATTTCCATAGCTAGTCTAACAGCACATATATCAAAAAATGATAGATAAATTGGTATTAATGAAACCTGGGCTGCAACAAAAGGTGCTAAAGCATCAATAATTGCAACGTAAAATGACGAAAAACGAGATGCTTTTACTATAATGGAATCTTCCAAATCTGTTAGAAGTGATTGCTCTAATTCTTGAACTTTCTTTTTTCTCTCTGCTGCTTCCGCCATATACGCACCAAATAGTCCCGACATGCCCATGGCTATGCTTGAACCGAATCCAACACCAATAATAATACGTGCCTCAAAGACTCCCGCAACATACGCACCAACAAGAATTCCTAAGATTGTCAAGCATCCGTCGAACGCATTCATAACAAAAAGTCTTCGAGCGATTTCATCAACCTGGGTTATTTCGCTGTAGCGCTTGAATTTTCTACGTAAGTTGTCTATTTTTCCCATTGAGAACACAGCTTTAATTCTTCGGCGGTGCTTAGAAAACAAAATTGATGGTAATTAATCTTGTTAACTATGTGAGTTTTTGAAATTAAAAAGATTTTCATTACCTCTCTTAAAAAATAGGATAATCCTAGCCCGTTGTTCTCCCAACGGACTTTTAAAAACGTATTCAAAAACTATTTAAGATTCATCAAATGATAGGTATGCGGAGATTAAATTGAGAGCGAGTATCCTTGTAAGCGGAAAGGAAAGTTTAAAGTTTCTTAACGGATTCTTACAAATTATCTCTCCAAAAGACGTAGATGTTAACGTAATTGTGGATACCTTTGATTTTTTCAATTTTTATGATATTCGCGTCTACCCACAATTAACAAATGTATTGCTGCTTCTTATGAATCAATTAAATGAAACTAAGTGGACTGGAAAACATAATGATTCACTGGAAATTAGTACTTTTCTTCAGAAAATTGACGAGGATTTTCCCGCAGTGAAAGAACTTGATGAGATGGGGGATCTTTTTCTTGCACCAAATATTCTCATTACTCATGGCCTTAAAAAAAATCGTCAATTAAGCACTTGCATAAACGAAATTTCAAAAAACATTACAGAAGCATCAGTTATGCCTCTTTCAAATGATGAACTTGAATTAGAATTAAACTCTAAAGAATTAAGTGAAGGTGAAGAGCCTAGTAAACAAAAAATTTCCATAGCTTCGATGTATGATGCATTTGAATCCGTTACACTTTCACAGGAGGCGCAAACTGCGATCTTAAATTCAGAAGTTATTCTTATTCCAAAGCCTCCAGCTAGGTCCATATTAGCGATCTTAAGGATCCAACATTTACAAGAAGCCCTAAAAAATGCTGTAGGGCAGATTATTTTTGTTAGTCCAATTACAGAAACAAAACTTGATTCAGATAGCCTTCTAGCATTTCAAGGGACGGGATTGGCAGCCTCCGCCATTGGACTTTCAAAAGTCCTACGTGGCTTGGTCGATGTTCATGTGATTGACAAAATAGAGGAACCTCTCAAGAATCGGATTACGCGCTATGGCATGAAAGTCGTTTCTTATCCCCTTAACCTTGATACACCTAAGAATCAACTGGAAATTGTCGAAATGGTCTTAAAGTTGACTTCATTTAGAGATATCGTCGAATCATTAGAATATAAAGCCAAAAAAGAGGTTGACTCACTGAAACAGGGCTTAAAAAAACTTGTTGGTGGACTTAAACGAAAACGATAAGATATCGAAAAGTTAGGTCGTGGATAAATGCGCGCGAAATGAAAAAAGAAAAAATAACGAAAAATGCAGCGCAAACGAAGAAAGAAAAGGAAATAGTATTGCACAACAACTATTTCAGTTTATCCTAATTTTTCAGACATTTAGATCAAATTTCATGAATAGAATAATTCTCTTGTAAAATGAAGAAAATATGTAGATATTAAATTGTGTTGTGAATCTATGCGAGTTGCCATTTTCCGTTCAACGCTTCATAAAGGTTCTGGCCAGGTAGTTCACATTCTTGAATTGGCTAAGCGCTTAGTAAAACTAGGACTAGAAATTGATGTTTTTACAAGAGGATGTGAAATTGAAGCGGATAGAGAAAAAATAAAATTAAACGAGATAAAATTCCGTGGATCGACGATTAAGTTTCTTCGAAATATATTAACACCGTTTTACACTAAAGGGTTATTAAGAGACTATTCCCTCGTCCACACTATGTACCATCCTGGGATTTATGTTGGCAATTATCTGAATCTCACAGAGACTATGCCCCACGTTTTTACCTATCATGGATTTGCACCCACGTGGATATGGCGCGATATTGGTCAAAAGTTAAAAATGATTGACCATAAGATCGAGACATTCTTTGCATTGAGAAAAGGAAATGACCATATTATTACTGTCTCTAACTATTTGAAAAAAGAACTCTGTTCTGTATACAAAGTGTCCCCAAAAAAGATTACCGTCATTTACAATGGTATTGATCTCACCCGGTTCACACCGGAAAATGTAAAGTATGCACATCAAATTTTAGAGAGATATAAGGTAGAACTACCTGTTATACTATTTTTAGGACGCTTAGCTCCCTACAAAGGTGTGCAATTTCTACTTAAGGCCGTTCCCCTGATCCTAAAAGAGATCCCTAATGCAAAGTTCCTTATTGCAGGAGGCGCACGTTTTGACATTCTTAATCTAAAGCAGCTTGTTAAGAAAGAGCATAGATCTTCTGTAATTTTCACAGGTTTTGTTCCAGATGAAGATGTTCCACTCATGTACGCGGCATGTGATGTGTTTTGCTTCCCAAGTTTATGGGAGGGGTTCGGCATACCTCCAGCGGAAGCAATGGCAACAGAAAGACCTGTTGTTGCTTTTAACAACTGTGCAGTTCCAGAAGTAGTAAAACAAAATAAATGTGGATTCGTAGTTCCACCTAAAAATCATAATGAGTTAGCTAAGGCCGTCATCACTCTTTTACAAGATGAAAAGTTAAGAAAAAAATTTGGCCATGCTGGAAGAAAACGAGTTGAACGCCTATTCACATGGGAATTAGCTGCAAAAAGAACATTAAATGTCTATAAAAAAGTCTTAAACGAAAGGTGACCTCCTAATGAGAGGACTGGCTGCATTTGATATGGATGGAACCCTTTTAGCAAAGCGTACAATTGATGTACTGGCTAATGAATTGGATTTTAAGCAAAAGCTTGTGCAAATTGATCAAGCGTCAAAAGGCAAATATGCCTATCAAATCAGTATAGAAGTCGCTCGTTTGCTTGAAAATGTTTCCGCTTCTAGAGTTATTGATATTTTTGATCAAATAGAAATTCGCCGAGGAGCCCAGCGTCTAATTAATTTTCTAAAAAAAGAAAAGTTTTTAACAGCAATAATTAGCGATTCTTATACCTTTCTTATTCAACGTCTAGCTAAAAAACTACAGATCGATGAGATCTGGGGAAACATAGTCGAAATAAATGAAGGTCGTCTGACTGGCAAATTAATTACGCAACCCTGCTGGAGAAATAATGATCCTAGATGCAAAAGACATTCAGTTTGTAAATTACATGCCTTAGAATCAATAATCAACAAATATAATGTGCCTATGGATAGAATAATTGCCTTTGGTGATAGTAGTGGCGATATTTGTATGTTGAAACATGCGAAAGTAGCGATAGGTGTCACTCCAACAAACTTTACTCTTACAGAATATGTGGATCTAATAGTCGAAAAAGATTTTGTGGAAAGTTGGAACAGCATAATCAGACTAATTTCAAAAATTTAAAAGGAACACTACGATCTTACGTTTGAGTATTATCCGATTCTACGTCAGAATAAAGAAGCAGAATCAACTATATTTTCATAAAAAGTCAAAAAGACTATATATATAGAGTTAAAGTATCTCTTTTGAGGGACTGATGATGACCCCATCAGAAAAGAAAAAGTTAGCAATTATACACTATACGGCGCCACATTTGGAACACGGAGGTGTTGAAAGCGTAATTTCTGAGCATACTGAACACCTTTGTGAATATTTGGATGAAATTCATCTAATTTTTGGACGTGGTGGAGGCGGATGGGAGGGTAAAAACGTCATTGAACATCAGATCCCAGAATTACATGGATTCCATCCAGATATTGTGCTAATACAGGATATTATCTTTCAAAAAGGCTTGTCAGATGAGAATCTAGTAGGCTTTAACAGAATAAAAGAAAGAATTAAAACCCGACTGTGTCAAATTCTTGAGGAAAATGAAATAGACAAGATTATAGTCCACAATATCCCTTCAATGCCCTTCAATTTTCCAGCGCTTGTAGCTATCAACGAAGTCGCTGAAAAATGTAGCGGCAAAATGATATATTGGATTCACGATTCCATAGTATTTCGGGATATGTATCAGGATCGACTCAACCAATATCCATTCACAGAAGTACACCATGCACACAAAAATATTGAATACGTCACAATTACTCACTTTAGAGCCATGCAGTTTGCAGAAACAGAACATGAACAATTTAGGATAGAAGATATCACAGTAATTCCAAATGGAATCGATCTCGATGATTTTTTAAAGTTAGACAAACACACGTTGGAACTTAAAGAACATCTGGAGATTAATCACAATGATTATATTATTTTAGTCCCCGTAAGGGTGACTCCTCGGAAAAATATTGAACTTGCGCTCTATGTTGTTAATGAATTGCGCAATCTGATACGCACTGGTAATATTAAATTATTGATATCTGGACCGCCTGATAACCAGGCATACATAGCTGGTAAAAAATATATGCGCTACTTGAAAGACACTTCAACAAAATTAGGCGTATCTAAAGATGTCATTTTTTGTCATAACCTCATAAGTAAAGAGAGGGTCAGGAAGGAAGGTCGGATTATCAAATGGGGTATCTCTGACATTTATAATCTTGCAGATATAGTCTTTGTTCCCAGCAAAGAGGAAGGCTTTGGTTTGCCAATCATTGAGGCTGGTGCAAGTCGAAAACCATTATTTTGTAGTCGAATAGACCCTTTCGAAGAATTAGTAAGGGACAACATTGAAGCATATATGTTTGGTTTAGATGAACCCCCTAAAACAATTGCCTTTCGAATTCATAGATTTCTTATCTCTAGTGCTGTGGATCTGAATTTCAGAAACGTCTTGCAAAACTTCATGTGGTCAAAAATCGTCAAAAATAAGGTTTTACCTCTGTTATTCAGTTAATTTAGTATCTAACTCTCTGTTATCTTTGAGTTCTTAGTGAACTGATGGAAAAATTAACTAACAAGTGTTTCAGTCACTTTCAATTGAATTTCATCTGCAAATGCTTCGAGTTCTTTTCCTTCAGCATATGCCTTTTTTAAAAGTTCGACTCGTAATATCATAAACTGCATACAGACTGTAACGAGACAACGACCGATAAATCCGTAATTTGTCTTATCTATCTCTGATATGAGTTTTCTAAGCAACGTTCCATGGTTCTGACAAACAATGTCTAAATTCGTCACATTAAGCGCTGTTTCAAAATAGCCAGGACGTATTGAGACAAGTTTTTCATATTCGTCCTTTCTTTCCTTATTATATTGTACAATTATTTTTTTATAGGGATCAGTATCAATTGGCTTATGTTCAATCTCTTCTTCTAGGTCACCATAAGTTGGTGGGTTTTTTGGAATCGTTGGTGTTCGTTTATTGATATCTAAAAGTGCAATCATCCGTGTAATTCCACCGATCAGTTCGTTGAACATTTTTTCAATTGTACCAACACCCGCATCATCATATCTTAGAGCACTTCGATCTACCTTTGGTGTTACTTTCGCAGCACAGCATTTGGCGTTGTGTTCCAAAAGACTTAATACAACAATTGACGTATCAATGGCCCATGTTCTGTAATTGTCGATGGAACTCTCAAGAGAATTGGATAATTTGATAAACATATTTGGAGAGATATCGATAGTGTTATCCAATTCTTCTTTTATTTGCTCTTCGTTTTGAATATTAAATAGTTTTTTCGCTAAGTTTTTTGTAAGTAAATAGTAACCTGAAATAAACCCAGGCACGTTGTAATCGAGATAACATGTAAAATAGACTAGCAAGGAGTTTGTTATTAATCCTGAAAATGCCGAACGCGGCATATCAACAAAACAAATATCTGCATCGTATTTTTTTATTGATTCAAGCATATGAGGAAACTTACCTTCAGGGATGGTTTCATCGCCATCCATGAAACCAACGAAATCACAACCATTTAAATACGCTATAATGGCACCGTTTGACATCGAATGGCCTTTTGTGCAATAACCTGAATATTTGGAATCTAGAGGTTCTTCTAGTATGCGGAGCGGTAACCGATGTTTTTTTCTCAATTCTTTTATAACTGAAACGGCATTCTGTTTATTTGGATCAAAAATAGTTACATAAAATTTTACATCATAACTTGATTCTTTAAATTCTTCGTGAATCTTCAGAATACTTTCTGCCAAATCATTAGGGGTACAATCTTCGTTAATATATGCGGAATAACAGACTCCAATCGTTCTACGTTCCACCGTTTCAACTCCAAAACGTTTTCAAAACTGTACACATTCATCCATTTATTTGCTGTGACAAAATTAAAGTGGATTTTCTTTGTCCTAAATCAAGCCTACTGCATGTATACGTGACCAGGTACTTTGAATGCTCCTTCTTCTTAACATTTCACGAATTTGAAAGTACGCATCTGTTTCTTTTTCAATCATTCGCCAAGGTGGTAGGTAAAGCGTTTTTCCTTCGCTTTCAAGCCACTTTTTTATTAACAGTGCTCGAATAATTTCAGTATATTTGTTGATCCTTTCTGTTTCCTCCTCTAATGAGAATACAAACTTTTTTTTAATGAATTCTTCGAATTTATTTTGAAGTGTTTCAACTGTATTCGCATCGGCTTCTAACATTTCTTTTGCTGTAATTTCATATTCTGAAAGTATTGTTTTGAGTAAATCTTCTTGAGAGAAATCTATACCATGCGAATGAAGATGATCTTTCAATGTCATGATAATCTGTTCGGACATTTTCCACAAACCAGTTAAGGACTGTCCTATGTGCTGGAAAAGTCCAAGATCGACTTGCGCTAGAGGAATTATACCTATCGTTTCACATAATTGTAGCAGAGTTGAGATTTCAATTCCATAATGATATGGAATCCGTAACATTTCAAGAACGTCTCGTGATAGGGCCGCTTCACCAGAAAGTGGATATCTAAAAGTTTCGATTCCTTCAAATACATTGAAATGATTTGCAATCACTTTCATTAGTGGCTTTGCGAGAAGACGAGTGACACGTCCTCCGAGTTTTGTTACATCACTTTTATCGCTTAATCGTGTTGTCAATCTATGATAATAGGCTTTTACATATTTAATCGCGGAATCTTCTACGGTTTTTGTATAAATGATCGGGTGGCATAAGCCGACAACAAACTCCTTTTTAAAACCCTTTATGTCTGAATCTACGAAGCATACGACGTCACCGATAGTAATCGGGGTTGATAGCCATATCCCTGCGCCTTTACCTGGAGGGACGCCAAATCTCCCAGCAACGTTAAATGCCCCATATTTTGCTAATACTTTACCCATATTCTCATCAAACTGATTTACAACCTTTAAAACAAAATCAAAAAAGCCTTTCTTCGCTTTAATGCGTTCACTCATGTAGGCATTTAACAATTTAATCTGTTCTTTGAATAACCCTAATTCCTCAGATGCCGTTTCAACAACTTTTTCTAGAACCGTATATGAAGGCTTCCCTTGGCTATCTGTTGAGCCATCAATTACAATTATTTCGTCAAGATATCCAAGATCTACAAGTTTGCTACATTCTGACAAAACTTCACCAAGAACCTTTAATTCTAACTTTCGAGTCTCTCCATTCTCAATGTCTATTTTAGTAGGAATAATTAAACTAATGCTAAGAGGTCGATTAAGGTTGGCCTCATCTAAAACAAGCGTATTTAACTTTAGAGAGATCGCTTCATCAAGGGATATCTTTTCATAATGGCCCAAATCTAAAACTCGTTTTTTCCATTCAAATCTAGTGTCCAACAATTTATTCTCTCCCAAGAATCTACACAGTTCTTAATCTGTTGTATAGAAGCCAATTTATAGGAGATCGGAAAGAATGGGTATTTGAATTCATCCGATGTTCTGCGCCTTTACCTTGAATTGGATGAGTATCCAACAAAAAGTACTGTATGAATTGTTATAGCTAAATACACATGATTGTCGCAGATTCCATCCGTTAATGCAATAACGCTTTATCTTAGGACGTGTTCTTTTTTAAATATTATCAAAGTTTTTCCCTAGAAAGTAGTCAGCGTAACCAAGTGCGACGAAACATAACACGCATTTTAAAAAAATTGTTGATAGCAGGCAGCCTATGCGACTGTCTGCATTTGTTGGAGATATGCCTTGAATTTTAAATTATTCTTGCGATTTCATCGAATTATGTTAGAGACCTTATACAAGAATGACCTTGTGAGAATGCACAAGCGTGTGGCAAATAATAAAAAAATTATTGAAGCGGGCATCAAAAACCCATTTATTTAAAATTCGTCTTCTTGCGGTGGGCGTCTCAAATTGTAAAGTGCTCCATTATATCGCTTCGTTAATTGGTAGCTATCGTAGATTGCATATAAATACCACACAAGCGCAGGCAGAATGAATAGACCTGCACCAAAGATCCATGATAGACCTGCACCAAAGATCCATGATAGACCTGCACCAAAGATCCATAATCCAATAGTAATAACAAGGAAGACAAGACCACGCCTAATTTTACCTACAAACAAATGTCCAAGACCTGCAAGGACGATAGTTAAAAGAACAGAGATGCCTTCGTCTTTCCTTGCGAGAGTAAGTTGTGCATCTGTCATCTGAGTCGGATAAGGCTTCGGAACAGGCGAGTATTTTGGGGACATTGATGTTGTACCAGGGGATGGAGGTACAAAATCTTTTTCGGGAGTAAGAGAAGCACCACATTGCGTGCAGAAAAGACTCTCAGGAATATTAGTTTCACCACAATAAGGACATACTTTAATTCTACTCTGCAACATCCCTTTATACTTTGTTTTGGTTTTATCCTTTACAAGTTCTGAAAGTCGACTTTTAATTTCGCCTAGTTGACCTTCTAACAATGTCAAGTTTTGCTCAAGCATTTCTCTTTCTTGTGGTGGCGGCATAGCTTCTGGCTGAACTATTGGACTAGATTTGTAGGGAGCACCAGATCCGTAAAGATAGGGCATTGCCCACCACCTTCTAGGCAGCCATGGAAACCATCTGCAGGACCAAGAGGTATTTGGACCGAATCCGACACCTCTACCGCGTCCACCTCGTCCCAGCTTTATCCCTCCTTTTCAAGTTCTTCTAATCGTTTTCGAACGGTTTCTATTTGATCTTCAAGGAACTGTAGTTGTTGTGTGAGCATTTGTTTTTCTTGCTCAGCTGGTAATGTCCCTGGTTGGAAAGGCGTTGTCGCCATCATGCCTAAAGTTGGTACTCCTGATGTAGGTTGTGCTGATTGGAGGTAGGACAAAAACTGCGGCATTAGTCCGCTCTGCATGATCCATTGTGCGGTTGGAGGCAATCCAGTCGGAGATCTACCCAACCACCCTGGAGAGAAACCAAATCGCATCCATCCAGGAAGCCCAGTCATCTGATACATCCAACGATATCGATAACCCATTTTCATCACCTCACTAATCTGTTAGAGATAGGAAGGCTACAAAGATAGGGCATTGCCCACCACCTTCTAGGCAGCCATGGAAACCATCTGCAGGACCAAGAGGTAGTAGAACCTAATCTGACACCTCTACCCCGTCTCATCTTTACCCCTCCCTCTCAATTTCTTCTAGTCTCTTGCGAATGCCTTCTATTTGATTTCTAAGGAAATCTAATTGTTGTGTAAGCACTTGTTTTTCTTGTACTGCTGGAACTGTCCCTGGTTGGAAAGGTACTTGTGGCATCATACCAGGAGTTGGTACAGTTGTTGGTTGCCCTGATTGAAGATATGATGTAAATTGGGGTAATAATCCGCTTTGCGTAATCCACTGTGCTGCAGGCGGCAATCCAGTCGGAGATCTACCCAACCACCCTGGAGAGAAACCAAATCGCATCCATCCAGGAAGCCCAGTCATCTGATACATCCAACGATAGCGTCCTCTACCACCTCTACCACCTTGACCATATGACATTTTTTATTCACCTCATTAGTTTGTTGATTATCATCAATAATGGGATTATGCACAAAAATATATAAATTTTTCTGTGATGAACTTACTTACTTTTCTGTCAATGTCTTATTAAATTTCTGTATTTCAATAGAATTTAACTATTTAAAATGTTTGTTGCATTATGAATTATTAAATTCGACTTTTTAGTTAATTACTCAACAAAAAGATATTTAATTCTACAAGAATTTTGTGCATAATAAACTTTATAAAAATTGGCCTCACAAAACATCATACTATTGTTATAATTAAAAAGAGATCACCTTTTAATAATATAAATTTAAGACCTGCACAGTGAAATGAGGGTAAAAAATGAGAATAAGTGTTCCAAGTATGGGAAATAAAGGCTTAGAAGATATGGTAGGACAGCACTTCGGAAGAGTGCCGACGTACACAATTTGGGATTCAGAAACCGAGAAAGTCGAAATTGTGTCAAACACAAGTGAGCATATGGGTGGAACAGGCCTCCCGCCTGAACTTATGCACGCACATAAAGTGGACATTATGTTATGCTCTGGATTGGGTCAACGGGCAGTCCAAATGTTCGAGCAAATGGGTATAATGGTTTACGTTGGTGCAATGGGGACCGTAAAGGACACCATTGAGGCATGGAAACGAGGGGAATTGCAAGAAGTAACTGATGAGACAGCATGTCAGGCACATCGGCATTGAATGATTTATCATGGCATAATTACCTGTCCATCCATTTTTGCAGAGAGCGTGTTTAGGTGGACTAATTGACAAAAGAATCAGATATTGCCAAAATTCGAAACGCAGCGATAATAGGCACGGGCATAAACGTTTTTCTTTCAATTATAAAATTCTTAGCGGGCTCTATTACGGCAAGTATCTCTCTCATCGCTGATGGAATTAACTCTTTGTCAGATGTCTTCCCATCTCTTGCAGTGGCCGTCGGGATTAAAATTTCAGAACGCCCACCTACTGAGGACTTCCCGTATGGATTCCATAAAATCGAAAATTTCGTCAGTTTATTTATCTCCCTCGCTATTTTTTATGGCGCTTATGAAATGATAACAGCAGCTATTGATCGTTTTGTGGCTATTCAAGTAATAGAAAATCCAATAGTTGGAATTATTACTGCAATTGTTTCTATCATCACACTGTTCGTAATTTCCACATATAAAATCAAAATCGGTAAACAAACTAACTCTCCAAGTTTGCTTGCTGATGGCGAACACAGCCGTGTAGATGTTTTTGCCTCGTTGGCTGTGCTAATTGGAGTTTCGGGGGCATTTTTCGGCATATATATTATGGATGCCATCGCTGCAATTATCGCAGCAATTTTTGTAATTAGGGCTGGCTATGAAACATTCAAAGCTTCTACAAAAGTGTTACTTGATGCTTCTATTCCTTATGACGCCCGAGAGCAGATAAAAGAAATAGCCCTAGAAACTTCTGGTGTCAAAAAAGTACAGTGGATACGTGCACGAGGTTCTGGCAAGTATTTTTTCGCTGAATTGAAGATTGAGGTAGATGCACACATTGATGTGGAGAAGGCTCAACTACTAGTTGAGAAACTTAAAGCGAACATAAAAAACCAAGTGGAGAATATCGATAACGTCCTCATCTTACTAGAACCTAAGAAAAAGGAACTGATACGCATCGCTGTACCAATAGAAGAGGATCAAGGTTTAAAATCTCCAGTTTTTCCTCGTTTCGGGGAGACCGCGTATTTTGCCATTATTGATATAAGAGATGATGCGTTATCCGATATGACAATTTTAGAAAACCCGTTTAGGAATGAACCAAAACGGAAAGGAATATTGATAGCTGAATGGTTAGGCGATCAACAAAAAGTCGATAAGGTATTCATTAAAGAGCCCCTAAAGAAGGGACCAACGTATGCGTTCGATAGCTATTATGTTCAAGTTACCGAAACTAAACTTGATTCACTGAAGGACATAATAGCGGAGATCAGCAAAAAAAAGGTGCCATAAAAATTCTTTTTTAACTTTGCTCTTGACAGAATTTAACAAACTTCTGCCCATGAAACCACGTTCTGCTCAGTAAATGCTGGTGTTCCTGTTTTATCGGGTTGACTCTAAGACTTATTCGTTCGAGATTGGCGAGTTTTTCTAATCCCTTAATCTCAGTTATTTGATTGATGGTGAGATCCAACTCTTTAAGGTTGATCAGCGTCTCCAATTCCTTAAGCTCAGAAATTTGGTTGCGTGAGAGATTCAGATATTCGAGATTTGTAAGCGTTTCCAGACCCTTGATCTCACTAATCTTGTTCCGATATAGACCTAATCTTCTAAGCTTCGTCAAGTTATCCAGACCTTTAATCTCTTCGATCTGGTTTTTATTGAGGTACAGCTCTTGGAGGCTGGTGAGCGTTTCCAGACCCGAAATTTCTTTTATCGTATTCTCACAGAGAATAAGACTTTGGAGAGAAGTAAGATCTGCCAAATCTTCGATCTCTTCAATGTCGCTAATTCCCTCGTGATAACGAAAGAGCCGGGATCTACCTGTTTCAGCTTCTCTTTCAACAAAATATTGCTTTCCTTTAAAAGTAACTGAGTCGGTCATGGATACTCACTTAATACATACTTAACGATCTATATAAATGCTAATTGAAGGAAGAGAATTAATAATAGTTCCTGAACAAAGTGAAACTTAAAATAAGATTGATTTCTTCTTAGATTAATGCAGTTCATTATTTTAGTTGACATTTATGATCATATTTCGTTATCAGAGTAAGACTTATAAATTGTGCATAAGCACATAAATACAGGTTTAGGTTTACCTAAATCACCCATAAATTAATCTTGTTATCACATTCGATAGTTTTTACATTCAAGTTATTGAAACCAAGCATGAGTTACTTAAGGATATAATTACCGAGATAGGCGAAAGAAAAGCACCCTGAAAAATCCTAGTATTTAAAATCAGATTTAGGTGTTTGAACAAAAAATGGAGAAAAATAAGATAAACAAAATCGAAGAAGAATACCTAAAAACCATTTACCAACTTATACAAAGTAAAGGTCAAGCTAGAGTTTCTGATATTGCTAAGAAACTATCTATTCGACCAGCTAGTGTGACAGAAATGATTCAAAAGTTATACAAAAAGGGCTTCGTCTCCTATGAACGTTACAATCCCATAACTTTAACGCAAGATGGTGAGGTTTTAGCAAAAACCGTAGTCAAAAGGCATGAAGTATTGAAAGAATTCCTACAAAGATTTCTTGGGATCGATAAAAAAATTGCGTCAGAAGATGCGTGCAAAATGGAACATGTGGTTCATGCTGAAACTATGACTCAGCTAATAAATTTCATGAACTTCATTCGTAAAACCCCAAATTTCATGAAATGGCAGAATTTGGACTAAAAGACTTTAAGAATTTGCTATATAGACATTTCAAAGCAAATCTTGTTTAAGGATTGACCTATTATGATCACCTTAGATTTTAAATCTGTATATTTTTTGGAGGTGAAAATATGATCGAACGAATTGTTGTGAGTTCACAAAGTCAAGGGGGATTGGACGACATGGTGTCACCCGTGTTTGGACGATGTCCTATCTATACGATCGTAGATATTGATTTGGATAAAAAGGAAATCAAAGAAGTTACCACGGAAAATAATCCCGCTATGGGCGCTATGGGAGGCGCAGGCATTCAAGCCGCACAATTAATCGGTAATCTGGGTGCTAAAGCCGTCATCTCAGGAAATTTTGGCCCTAACGCCTTCATAGCCCTCCAGCAACTGGGAATAAAAATTCATGCTGGTGTTTTCGGCATTTCTGTAAAAGAAGCTGTAGATCAGTATCTTGCAGGAAGTTTAACACCCGTTACAGGTCCTACCGCTCCAATGCATGCGGGCATGGGCATGGGCATGGGTCGTGGTATGGGTATGGGACGCGGCATGGGTATGGGTCGTGGTATGGGTATGGGACGCGGCATGGGTATGGGAATGGTTACTCCCCAACCTGGAGCGCCGATGGTTGCCCCTCCACCTACACAACCTTTAAGTCGAGAAGATGAAATTAAATTACTTAAAGACCACCTAAAAGCTATTGAAGAAGAAGTTAGTCGTCTAAAGTCCCGTCTTAATGCATTAAAAGAAGAGGATAAGTAAGACTGACTCTCTTCAGCTTTCTTTTTTTACTTCATTTAAATTTTGGATCTTATCCTTCACTCATTATTTTTTTCGTGACATCTGATTTGAATTTGCGGAGAATGAACTCGTGGTTCATGTAACTAAGTTTTACTATTTTATTTTCTTCTAAGAGCTTATTTATAACTTCTTCGGGTTGTAAACCTCTTTCAGAAAAAAACTTGTGTGCATAATCGACCATCATCGGATGAACTGAGGTTATTGCTAGAAATCCGTGAATAGGATCTTTTGAAACACTATCAAACAAAGCATCTTCATAACCTGTAAGTAATTCCACATGTTTCTTTCCTAAGTGATTTGAGAATATTTCATGAGCCATTAAAATAATTTTTTCATCTGCGGGTTCAACCCATGGTTCTGCTGGAGGTCTCGTGGGTATCGCAATATAAGCAATATCTACCTTCATTTCGGAAAGAAATTGAGCAATTTTGGTGATTTCATCCTCTCGATCATTAATCCCTTTAATGAGCATTGTCTCCGTTATGATCCGTCCCTTATATTTTTTCGAAAAATTTACTATGCCGTCTAATATTTCATCGAGTTTTAGCTTTGGATGTGGTCTATTAATCTTTTTCCAGATTTTTTGAGTTATTGCATCAATCTTTATGGATACAGTATCTCCATAGTATATGTCGTCTTTAACATCATCTCGATACATTAAAGACGCGTTTGTAATGACTGCCACTTTTGTAGAACGTTCTTTTTTTATTTCAGCGATTTCAAAACCTAGATTTTTGTCTAATGTTGGTTCTCCGTCAGGAACAAAAGTAATATAGTCTATGGACGCATCAAACTTCTTAGCTTCTATTACAATTCTTACAAGTTCATCGGGGTTGTAGTACTCGTTACGTTCGATTTCAAAATGTTGTGTTCTGCCAATCTGACAATAAACGCAAGAATAACTGCAATTTTTATAAAGTACATTATTAACCCCCAAAGACATGCCTAATCGTCTCGATGGAACAGGTCCAAATACTACTTTTTCCGTCATTGATGCTTCACCTGAATGCAAGTGACGCTTGCATTTTTTTTACTTTTGCGATAATTGTCGTGTTTATCAATATTTCTTTAAATGGCATTGAAAGATTTTGAAAAGCTTTAGTGACACCAGCATTGAAACATTATTTTGCATAGATATTTCTATAGTTAGAAAAAAGCAAAATCGAATGGCGGAATTCTTCCGTGAAATATTTAAGTAAGCTCCCGAGAAAATATTTAGAGGTCTTTTTATAATTGATAATAAAAACGAGGAAAGAGATAGAAAATGAGGAAAGAGATAGCGGTTGTGGGAGTTGTTATTTTAGTTTTTGGGCTAGTTTTAGCAGCCGCAGGAACGAGGACAACGTACCAAAGCGTTGAATATACTGAAAATCTACTTGACACTTCTTACACTCTTCCAGACAATTACTATGTGTATTGGTACACGGATCTAGATGCAGGAGATAAGGTATCAGGATCGATAGAAACCACCCAACCAGTGAACTTCTTTATTTTCACTTCGAATCAGTTCAACGAATGGCAGACAACCTACGCATACTCATTAACTGCACCCTCAGTTGTCACAAGAACTAATTCGCAAAGTATGGCATTCAGCGCAACTATCCAGTCCACAGATACGTATTATTTAGTTGTGTATAACGATGGACTCACAAGTTGCGAAATAACTTCAATACAAGTTGACAGAGCTTACTATGAAACTGTAGAACGTCGAGATTATACATTAAACATGATCGGCGGAATATTGGCTTTAGTTGGGATTATTATAGCAGCAGTTGGCGCTACACGAAAAGAAGTTGAAAAAGAAGCTCCACTACCTACTCCAGTTGAGCCTGCACCAGTAACACCTAAACCTGAGCCGACAATAGAACCAAAACCGGAGTTTTGTCCTTCCTGTGGTTCGGAAGTTCCAGCTGGTACGGAATTCTGTCCGCACTGCGGTTCTGCAGTTTAGCACGGATTCCATACGATTTTTATTTTTTTTAAGATTTGCGTCAGCATCACTCTATTTCTTCATAGGTAGAGCGAATGTCTCTGCAAGGAGTTTTACTTGTTCTTTTGCTTCCCAGAATTGACGCGGAAAATAAATTTCGATTATTCCACGAAGCCTGAAACTAATGTCATTGAATTCATCAATGAATGCCTGGGCATCATCCTTCGTTTTTATGTCCTCTATGATTGTTTTCGACTTTTCAATGATGTTCTCAACGGTCGTTTGTTCCACTTCTTCGATAAAACGACTAAACGTTGATATAGGGGAAATTATTTTTTGTAATCGAACGACGGTAGTTTTTCCTATCTCTCGAACTTCAACAAATCCAGTTCTTTCTAAGACTTCTAAGTTCTCACGAACTGTTGCAGTGTCAAGTCCAGTGAATTTTTCTAATATGCTTGCAGCTGCGCATCCACCAAGCCCTATTGTCGTCATCAAGAGCTTCATGCGTTCTTCTGAAGAAAACGCTTCTACCACATCGCAGCATAATGGCTTTGGCACGAACTTTAACTTTGACATACAATTCCCTCTCTATATAATATAGAATCGTTCACATAAAACCTTTAGTCAATAATCTAAATTCACTTAATTCATAAAAATTATGGAAGAGGAAATGTTCTACATCGAATTTTCTGCTAAGAAAATCTTAGACTTTGAAGAAGTCTTTCTGCAATTAGTTTCAATGATACGGCTGCAGGACTCTCTGGCGCATAGGTAACAATTGGTTCTGCTTGGCCAATAGAATATGGTACATTCTTATCGAGTGGGATCTCTCCAAGCACCTCAACGTTATTCTTTCTGGCTATTTCGAGTATCTGGACTTTTGACGGTTCATGTATATCCGATTTGTTGATAACAAGTCCAATCCCTAGTGGAAAATGTTGTGCAATATATGTGATCCTTTCGAAAGCTTTCATTGCAGAAGGTGTTGGTTCAGTTACGATGATGACATAATTCGCTCCCGTTATAGCGGCTATCACTGGGCAACCTGTCCCGGGCGCACCGTCAACTAAAAGAATATCTGCATTTACCTTTTGTGCCTCTTCTCTTCCCCGCTTTTTAATTTCTGTAACAATCTTGCCAGATCCAGTCTCACCGATAGCTATCTGTCCCGTAATTATTGGAAATCCGTCTGTATTGTTCTGTGAACTGATAACTTTTCCCCCCCGTACTGCACGTATCTCTATTGCCTCTTCTGGACAAAGTATTGCACATTTTCCACAGCCTTCACAGAGATATGGTATGATTATTGGTGGTTCTGCCAAATCTGGTTGCATTATTGCGTTTTCACTGCAAGATACAACGCATTGTCCACAATGGGTACATCTGTCAGCAAGGATGAAAGCTTTTTCTGACACCTCAATTTCGTCTTCAACTCTTCCATCGTCCTTTGCGCTCAAGAGCAATGCTAAATTTGGTGCGTCGACGTCAGCGTCCAACGCCACAAGGTTTAGATTCTTTTCGCGAAATAAAATGGCTAGTGCTGCAGCAACTGAAGTTTTTCCAACTCCGCCTTTTCCCGAGACTACCACAACTTCTTTCATTTTAAAAGCAACTCCTGAGTTTTTTCTGCCAGTTGAATTAATATTTTCCCGCTTGTGGACTCTGGGTTATAATTCACTATGGGAATTCCTTTGACATAGCTTTTAATCAGTTCATCATCGTATGGAATCCGTGCTAGCAACTCCACTGATTTTTTCTGGCATGTTGAATCAATTATTTCACTATCCGCAATATCAGATCGATTTAGTACTACTTTCGAATCAAGCATCATGACGTTCTTGGTCAGTTCGATTATTAGATCCAAATCGTGAGCCCCAAAGGGTGTTGGCTCTGTTACAGCTAATACGAGATCAGCCCCTTGCAAAGCACGGATGACGTCGCAATGGGCACCTGGGGCAGTATCGATTACCACAATATCATAGTTTTTTCCATTTTCTTTGACTTTCTTAAACGCCCTTTCTCTTGCGGCATCTACTGCGATAGCAGATTCTGGTTCTCTCAATTTTAACTCGCCACTGACAATATCGACACCATTATTTTGCCCTTCAGATGTATAACCGACAATCTTCTCCTTGTCTACTATTGCATCGGATGGGCACACTAATTGACATACTTCGCAACCTGTGCAAATTTCTGGGAACAACAGGGGTGGCTTATCGCCTACCTGCAATATAGCGTGAGCCCTACAAAATTCTGCACACTTCCCACAAAATGTGCAGTTTTCCAAAATAAATTCTGGAAGAAAACGTTTGATTACTTGCTCATTCTTTAATTCGGCACCCAAAAGAATGGCAACATTAGGACTGTCAACATCACAGTCGATGATTAAAACTCTTTTGCCCATATTTGCTAACTGGGCTGCAAGGTTAATGGCTACGACAGTTTTACCAGTGCCACCTTTGCCGCCAGTGCATGCCAGTATCGGTACGTCAACTGGTTTCCTATGGAAGATTTCTGATGGAAGAGATGTCATCTTTCTTAAACTCCTGCATTTTAATAATTCTCTTGTCAAATGTTTAAGAGTTAATTATAAAAAACCAGCCTTTTTTGGTTTCGTTGGCTCTTCTAAGGACTTATATTTACCAGAAAGATAGCGATCAATTGCTTCTTGCACAGTTAAGTGTAGATCACATTGTATTATTTCAAACCCTAAGGAATTCAAGGCTGTAAAAGCACTTGGACCGAAATTTTCAGCAATGGCAACACTACACCCTAACTGGGCAAGAAACTGGGTGGATTGAATTCCAGCCCCACTACGTGCATTCCTCGCATTATTTTCATATAATTCAACGTTGATTACCTTTTTGTTATCATCCACTTCAACAACTGTCCACATGAAGCACCGACCGAAGCGATCATCAACAGGTGAATCTAGTCCTTCAGGCAAGCTTGATGCTACGCCGATCTTCATAAAATCTCCTATTTTTTTGATGTTATTTACAAATTACCAATTACCAATTTTGGCCGCCACCGCCGCGTCCACCGCCACCGCCGCGTCCACCGCCACCGCCGCGTCCACGTCCTGCACCTCTACCTGCGCCACCGCCGCGTCCACCAATTCCTGACTTAGCTCCCGCTGTTGGCCCTGAAGTGGAAGTTAATGCTCCTGTAAGATATTGATCAATTGCCGCCTTTACTGTTGCGCCAAAAACACCTGTATATATCTGTATACCCATTTGTTGGAGAGCCGTAAAGGCATTTGGCCCCACGTTGCCTGTCAAAACTACAGTTGCGCCCGCGGTGACAACCAGCTGGGCTGCTTGAATACCTGCACCTGAAAAACTTTCTGCAGCCATATTCGGAACAACTTCGACATTCCCTGTATCCGAATCGTAAATTGTGAAAGCTGCACATCTCCCGAATCTGGGATCTATAATGACTTCTAACCCGCCTGGGGGTTGAGAACTTACTGCAATCTTCATTTTATACACCATATTTCTACTGTTTTTTTAAAAATTTTAGGCATCCCTAAAAATTTTTTTGTGTGTCTAAGCACAACATTACAGTTTGAATATTTATTTGTCTTTCTACATACAAATGTTAATATTAACTTTGATTCAACTTACAAAAAAACTCTATTTAAGTTTTGTTATGTTTCGGGTACTATTATAAGTTCTCTTCCTTCGGTTAACACTTGCGCAACCTTAGAACGGGCGCTTTGGAGCACTCTCCAGATGGTACCCCTTGAAACGCCCATCTGCTTACCTGCTTCCTCTTGCATCATTCCCTGTAGGTCCACAAGCCTCAAAACTTCCAGTTCTGCATATGTTAGAAAAATAGGCTCTTTTGAACTATGTTCTTCTATGGTGTCTTTAGGGATGGCTGGCACAAAGTTCTTGATAGGCGGAGTGAAGTTTATTTTTCTGGGTGTCATAGGTCGCCCTGGACCTGTTTTCCTCATTTTTCCTCGTCCGCGTCTCCATCTCGGCATAATAGTCACTTTTATATGCGTTTGTGTTTATCTGTGTAATTATGTTCAATGTCACAAAATATTGTGATTTTGATTCTAATTAATCTTGCTATGTTCCCAAAAACCTGCTAGCAAAATAATGAGCCACTTTTGAAAATCTTCTCTTTTTTCTAAAATATATGGCATTTTGGAATTATAGAATTCTACAAACTATCTGAACCAATCGGGATATTTCATCAAAATTTCATTATAACCATAATTTTTGCTGCAAAGAGATAAAAAAACATTTAGATTATTTGCACCTTAGTCAAACTCAACAATGTAATTATATGTGTTGTATCTATGAATCCTTCCGAATTAAACCCATATTGTACTAAGTCGATGGAGAGGGTGTTTCCTTATGGTTATCAAGAGAGTTTTAAAAGAAGGTCTGCCTGTACTTTTCTTAGTCGCTATAGGGGGTACTCTCACTGGGTTTATTTTAACTAGAATGGAATCGTATCTTCAATCTATTGCTGGCTTGTTCGTTATACTTCCTGCGCTGTTTGCGCTGCGTGGAAATATAAGCGCATCATTAGGGTCACGTATCGGCTCAGGTTTTGCCACAGGCGCTATAAAATCAGAACTTTTTGGAAATAAAGAACTTTTTGAGAATATAAAAGCATCAGTCCTGTTATCTACAGTTCTTTCAGCTGCAGCTGGTGTGATTGCTGTGATTTTCTTATTTGTTTATGGAATAAGCGGCATAAATCCTGTCTTGATATTTCTTATTGCGCTTTTTGGAGGGTCAATCAGTGGATTAATTTCTCCGTTATTTACTACTCTCTTAGCAAGCATAGCATTTAGAAGAGGTCTCGATATTGACAATATCTTAAATCCTGTTATTACCGTAACGGGTGATATTCTTACTATATCGTGTATATTTCTAGCTATTTTACTTGTTATTGGACTCTAGGTGAAAGTTATGCAAGTCTATAATGTTCGACGAATTGTTAGGGAAAGCGTTTTCGTCATTTTAATCTGTATAGTTCTAGACTTGCAGGCAGGGATCATACTTGATTTAAATCTAAATTCTTTTCTTCAGTGGACTGCTTTACTTCTTTTAATTCCTTCATACCTAGCTATGGGTGGAAATATTGGAATTATATTAGGATCAAGGTTATCTTCTGCGCTTTATCTGGGTACAATAGAGCCAAACTTCTCACAGTGGACTAAAACAGCTAAAGAAAACTTGGCTGCCAGTTTGCTATTAGGACTAAGCGCCTTTATCTTCGTAGGTATGATCACATTTGTTGTTTCAGTATTTCTAAACTTAAGTTTTCCTGATATCGGTCGGCTACTTCTACTAACTATAGTTTCGGGTTTTCTTCTGATTGTTTGTTTGTCTTTGTTAACATTTTTCACAGCGATCTTAGCATTTCGTCGGGGATTGGATCCAGATAACATTATTGCCCCAATAATTGCAACCTCTGGTGATTTAATTGGAGCTGTAATTTTTGTGGCGTTGCTTCCTTTATTATTTTAGATTTCTATTCTTAGTTTCAAAATTAAGTATAATATGATTCTCAGGCGCTCCTTCAATCAACCAGAATTAAAAACCTTCTTTAGACAGCATGAACCTACTTCATGGGAAGTGTATGAACGATTTTCTTTAGACGTTCATGCCCATCTTCAGGTCCACGGATTATCAAAAGGTCTCCTGATAAAATTATAGTATTTGCATTCGGCCCATATATCCACTTTCTACCTCTCTTGATAGCGATAACTCGTGTCCCGAGAGTAGAATGTAATCTTAAATCTCCTAGTGTTTTTTGATCTACTAGAGAGTCTGGTTCAACTCTCACCCTAAAAATTTGCTCATCCGCATCAGCTAAGGCGCTTGCAATAACCGGATGGACGTCCAGTTTTCGCAATATTATTTCGACGATCTGATCTGCAGCGTTAGAAATGTTTTCAGCGGCAGTTGCTAACTGTAAAATCCCCACAAGCTGTTCCGCATCTTCTTTGTCACGTGCGGCTAGCATGGCCATCATGGTTATCTGATATTTCAGTTTATCCATTTCCTCTTCGAGTTCATGAACTTCTTCAGCAAGCTCCTTGTTATTAAATAATACAGCAGAGTATGCTAAGTCCACTATCAGTTCACTTATATCCTTCATCTCTGTCAAAATTTGCTTGATTCCCATTGGCTCGTATTTTACGGGCTCTTTAATATCTTCAAGCTCTTCAATTATCTCTTCGTTACTTCCTTCAGACAACTAAATCAAATTCCTCCAAATATATGGATAAAAAGCGTTGAAAAAGTGTACCCAAAAGCAAGTAAAAAAATATACCACTAAAACGAATTTCCTCAAGGCTATATTGAAACATGTTCTATCATGTTCCTTATTGTGCTCAAATGTAGTTAACAGATACTTTTAGTATTAATTTTTTTTGGTAAATTGGGCTTCACTAATTTAGTATGAATTTTTTAAAAAACAGTTTAAAAACAAAGGGTTTAGGTAGATTAAATCTCTTTTTGTCGTTCTTTTCTTTCATAATGTTTTTCTGCCTTTTCTCTTATCAGTTGAACATATTCATTTGCAGTTATCAGGTTTGATAAATCAGACTCTAAGTTATTGGCTTTTATCTTAAGAATCCAACCCTCTTTATACGCCGATTTGTTAACAATTTCTGGAGACGCTTCAAGTTTTTCATTTATTGCGACTATAGCTCCCCCAACAGCTGGGATTATATCGAGCACTGTTTTTACTGATTCAAGTGATCCAATCTCTTCTCCAGGAATGACCTCATCGCCAACTTGTTTCTCAAGTTCGAGAAACAAAATATCGCTCAAAATCGTTTGAAAATAATCAGTTGCACCTATGACAACTATTTCATCATCTTTAGATACCCACAAGTCATCTTTTGAGTAGAATAAATCCTTAGGAAATTTCAAAATGAATTTTTCGATAGTAACCTTGAATTTATCTTCTTCTTCAACTACATTGAAGATCATAATATTCCCAACCTTATTCGTCTTTTGGCCTTATGTCCAGCAAGATTTCATCCACTTTTTTAGCAGTTAATTCTGCAATTCTGCGAGCTAGTTTCATCCCGTTGTTTCCTAATTCAACTACATCTTCTGGATTCAACTTGATATCCATTTCTTTCATAACTTTTTTTACATCTATTACAGCTGAAGGTTTATCGCTGTATTTTTCAGTGCCAAGAGAAGAACACCGTTTTTCACACCCATCTAAGCAAATAGTAGGAAAGAATTTCGCAAAATTTTGTTCTCCTTCATCCCCTGCAAGAAATAACGGTAAGCACATTATTACTGTACTTTCAGGTAACTCCTCGACAACAAGACGCGCTGCTATTCGTGTTACAGTCCCCTCTGGGATTGCTTCACCACTACAAGCGATAATCCCGACCTTTGTAGGCCTCATAGTTTCAAGAAAATCTGGCATAAGCAAACTTCCTTACTAATTACACTCAAGAAGTTTATCTACTTCTTCGGCAACCCTTTCTGCTACTTTTCGTGCAAGTTTCTTCCCATTTTCGTCTAAGAACGTTACTTGTTTTGTACGGAACTCTTTATTTTCTCTTAGTACGTCCATGACCATAACAGATGCGTCTGAGGTACGTCCGATAGATCGTTCAACATCTTTGAAAGCGCAAGCTTTCGCACATCCATCAATGGAAATCACAAAATTGTTTTTAGTGAGATCTAGAGCTTCTTTATCCGCTATCTGAAGCAAAGGCAGACAAAAAGTTTTAGTTTTGTCAGTTCGTAGTTCATTAACAACGATATATGTTGCTTGCCTCGCTACCGTTCCGAAAGATTTTCCAATCCCGCTGCAGGGCAAAATAACCGCTTTTTTTAAAATCATTGTCTTTCAATCATCCTTTAAGCAGAGAGAATTAATTCCTTAAGTTCTTCACGTTTCGGCACACGCCCCATTGAAACAACTTCACCATTGAATACAACTACAGGAGTAAGAAAAATTTCCTGTTCCTTAGCTAATTCAACATAGGGTGCGAGTTTTTCGTCAATGGTTTTGATATCACGTTGTTCGAACAATTTACGGTAGTCGAGATCAATTCCCATTTTCTCGGCAAATACTTCTGCTTCAACTATTTTTCCGTATTTTTCTGCTTCTTCAGAGCCAGCGTAAATTCGCTCGATTTCGATGTTCATACCCCGTTCTCTTTTTAACTGTTTTAGCATCCTATGAACTCTGTGGCAACGAATGCAAGGCGGGTATGGTCCAATTACTTCTACTTTAAGCACCATGTTTATTCTTCTCCTAGTACCTCTAATATAGCTGCTTTGAATTCTTCTTTATGCGGCACTTCACCTTCGGCTATAATCATATCTCCAACTACAATTGTGGGCGCAAGTTGTACGTCCCATTCTTCAGCTTCGGGAGTCAGACAGCTGATCCTGCGTATATTTACCTTATCTCCAAAATATTCATCTTTTATCTTCTTTGCTACTTTTGCTGCCCGATGGCAAACTGTGCAAGGCGGTTCAGTTTCGAAAATAATCACATCAATTGGTCCAGACATTATTTTTCCTCCATCATCGATTAGTCCCATTCTAGTTCGATATCAATCATTTTCTTCATCGTTTCTCTGCTAGGTGTTAATCCTATAATAAAATATGTTTCATTGATAACGATTGCTGGCGTAAGTTCGATGTGGTATTCTTCAAATTTTTCCTTTGCTGATGGTCCGATGTACTTTTCTACTTCTACTTTATCTCCGTATTCTTTTACAATCTCATCCACGAAATTCAAACAAATCTCACATTCTCCACAAACTGGCTCTCCAGAAAAAAATTCTATGAGAACGGTCATAGTACGCTACCTCCGCTTTAAATTGTTGGAGAAATGGTCGCTTTTTCCTCCTCGATATCTTTCATGGATCGCTTGTGAGCAATGTAGGCACCTATAACGGCGACTGCCAGAAGTCCAAGAAGAATTATGTCATGATATTCACCGTAAAGATTGCCTCCGACTGCTGTACCGGCTGTAGTGAACTCAAGCAATATTGGGAAGAATAGAACTCCAAGTAATATTGAGAAACCATAGACTCCTAGGGCATAGACTAATGTTCGCTTCCATTTGAGGACACGTACGACTACCATAAGAGTAGCGATACTAATTGTTGGTGCTGCCAGCAGAAATACTAATGCTGCGCCTGGGCTCATCCCGAGTGCTAAAAATGTGGCCGCCAATGGAATTTCAACGGGAGGAATGACAAACAAGGGGATTCCTATAAATGCCGCGAGCAGATAAGCGGTCAAACCTGTTGAGCCCATAGTACTTTCAATCCAGACCGGTGGTAAAACTGTTCTTAATAATGCCGCTACGAACACACCTACCACAATGAGCCAGAGTATTTCTTTGATATAGTCCCAGGTGTACGTCATAGCCTTTTTCATTCTCGAGACAAAAGATACAACGACTTTTGGTTTCATGCGCCGTACTTTCCGTACTTTCTGTGCCTCTTCTTGCTCTTCCTTGCCAAAAACGAGGTCTACAACGATACCAACTGCTATTGCAATAAGAACTGCACCAATAATTCTTGCAATTCCTAAACCGACATTTAACAATCCCATGGTGAGTAGAACACCTACTGGATTTATAGATGGACCTGCGATAAGGAACGTAACAGCGGGACCGATACCTGCACCTCTTCGTCTTATACCTGCAAATAATGGAAGTATCGCACAAGAACATACGCCTAATAATGCACCAGCGGCGGTTGCTGTGACATAAGCATACCATCTTCCACTACCCAAGAGTCGTAAGAAGGTGTCCCTCGAAATAAATTCGCTAAAAATACCCGCCACAATGAACCCTACAGCTATACACCACCAGGCGTGGGAAAAATACTCGATTGCTATGATCCAAGTGCCAGTCAATATTTCTACAATAGTTACCATTATTTTAGATCCTCACATAAGTAATATATTATATCGTTATATGGCGATATAATCATATTTCAATTATAAGTCTTTTGGTGAAGGATGATCTCAAGAGCATTTCACAGTTGATAAAAAGCTGATGTGTAATTCATTCTCTCTCTAAATTTTTCCTTGCTCATTTAACAAGCAAAAAGGTAAGAGCAATCAAGAGCAATATGTTTCCGAGGCAAAAAATAGTCTCTAATTGTCCAGTTGGAGATTCACACCACCTGAATAGGCAACCAAAACCCAGAATTATAGCTGCAATAGCTATACTCACGATCTCCTTCTTTTAATTAAGTCTTATACTTTGAAGTTATAAGGTCATTTGTAATTATGAAATCTAGAACACATGTTCCAATAGACACACTTTATCTTGTGTAAAAAGGCTTTGGCTTTCATCCCCCCACCTGTAGGAAGAGGACTTCCAGACGATATAGTTAAATGGGAATTCCAAGCCAAGCAAAGACCCCAATCAATCGTAAGCCTACATAGATATATAGGATTGCAAGTAAAATTTTGAGTTGCTTTGGCTGTATCCTATGAGTCATTGAGGCACCTAATTGGGCAGTTATAACACTGGTAGATGCGAGGGTTAAAAATGCAATTAAGTTAAACCAGCCGAAGCTATACGGAGGATATGCTGCAGTCTGTTGTAGAGATCCTAAAATGCCAAAAGATACGGCACCCACAGAAGAGCCTATCACCATAGTACTTATCGAAATAAGGACTGCCGTATGTATGGGAATCTCAAGTAACGTATTTAGTACCGGCATATAAACAAGGCCACCTCCAATGCCCATGAAATGGGCGACACCTCCAGATCCGAGTCCCCCTGCAACATATTTTTCTTTGTTTAACTCTTTTAATTCCGCAACCTGTTTTGGTCTAGCCGTCATAAATCGATATGCCCCTATTATACATGCAATTCCGAAGAGTATTTTTAAAAGATAACCTGGGGCGAAGTATGCTCCAACACTTCCAATAACAGATCCAATCCCGACAGGGATTGCATAGTATAAGTAATGTTGTTTCGGAAATGAAATTTTTTTGCTATGTTTCCAAGCACCACTAAATGCTGTCGGCACTACTACTGCCATATTGGTTCCAAATGCGATTTTTACTGCAATATCAAGAGGCACGCCCATAAGTTCATTAAAACAAAAGATCATCACAGGCACCATAATAAAACAGCCACCAACTCCAAAAAAAGCGCTTACAAATCCAACTAAAGCGCCAGCGATAAGTAAAAACGCAATAATTTCCGGTGTAAAAATTGCTGCCATATTTCTCACCAAATTCAACTTTTAATCCGATGGGAAGATTTTCAAATAGATTAGTATATCGAAATATATGCATTTAACAGTTACAATACTAATATAATTATATGTTTTCGGTTACAGATTGTAATATGTCTAACAATGGCAAATCACTTTCGATGTTGTAACCTTTTTATCATCATTATCATGGATTTTGCTAGATATCTTGCACTTTTGATAGCGTGAATATCACTCGTGATCTCTCCTTTGCTAAATGCGAACCCTACGACACCTCTGTAGCTTACAGTGATTTCATGTTTTAGAAAAAAAGAGTGGATAGCTTGAATTGCAGTTTCGTGTCCAAATCGTCTTCCTACAACAACACACCCGCCTACTTTTCCCTTTAGTTTTCTTCGCATGCACCACGTTCTATCTATAAATATTTTAGTCTGTGCTGTTACGTTGTTAAAATAGACGGGGGAAGCTATCAGAATCCCATCAGACGCAAGCAGTTTTGGATAGATTTCTTCCATTTCATCCTTAATAGCACATTTTCCATTTTCTACACATATCCAACAACTATCACACGGATGGATTTTAAATTCTGACAATCTAATAAGATCAACATTGGCTCCAAGTTTTTCTGCAGTTTTTAAAAATACATCAACTAAGTATTCTGTATTTCCTTCCTTTCTTGGGCTTCCAGAAATTGCTAGAATTTGCAAATATGTCACCTAAAGCTTTCTAACATGTTAAGTAGTTGTAAGGCACAATATTGTTATTCCCTTTCTAAAGTTCTTTTTTGTGCTGCTAATGCTGCTACAAAAAGAAAGATAGTAAAACATAGAAGAATCACTACATTTATAGTCCAGTTATGTCCTACGTACCCCTCAAATGCACATCTATTTAAGTTGTGCGTATAGGTAAGTGGTGAAAGTGCTGCAATTATTTGTCCCCAGACCGGTAACTGTTCAAGAGGGATAAAAACCCCACTGATGAAGATGAGGGGCAAGCGTACTAAATTTGCTAAAGTCATAATTTCAGATGGCGTATCTGTAGGAAGGGCTGAGAATAGAGTACCAAGTGAAGCAAAACAAAATGCAGACAAAGGTATGCTGATTATCAAAGCATTTACGCTGATTATACTCGCTCCAAATAAAAGAACTCCGAGAATTATGGGAATTATTACTAAAAATGTGCCAAATAATAAGCCCGATAAAATATCGCCGATGAGGACCGAATGCAACGAAATCGGCGTAGAAATCAATCGTTCAAAGGTTTTCGTTCGTCGTTCCCATGGCGCTATGACCGGTGTCACAGAAGAGGATGTAAAGAATATCGTAAGAGAGATCATACCAGGAACAAGAGCTTGTGGCGGGAGGTTTCTTCCTACGGAAAATGCAAGAAATAGGAAAAATGGGAAAAGAATTCCAAAAATAAGAACCGGGCCTTTTAAATAATATATGCGTACATCCTTTTTAGCTATGGCGTATATCCCTTGCAATTCTCTTCTAAGATCAACTTTCATAAACTTTGCCTTCATTTACGATTTGTTTTAGAGGTAAACCTAACAAAAACATCTTCCAATGAAGGTGCGAGCGTGTTTATCGTAATAAATTGGAGATTATTGCTAGTTGCATATGAATGGAGTTCACGAAGCACTGGGTCTATCTTGGAGGTATATAACCTGAATTTATCGCCAAGCTTTCTTACTTCGATAACACCCTTAATTGTTTCTAGATCTACTTTCATGTGATTAGAAGACTTGTTAAACGCTACTTCGATAGACTGGGCACTTTGGATTGCTTTCTTTAAGTGCTCTGGCTTATCTATAGCAATTATTTTTCCATGGTTTATTATAGCTACTCTGTCACACAATTGATTCGCTTCTTCGATGTTATGAGTCGTTAAAAAAACTGTTGTTCCCTTTTTATTAAACTCTCGAATCAAGTCTCTTATAATACGTGTACTATGAACATCTAGTCCAGATGTTGGCTCGTCAAGAAAAAGAATTTTAGGGTCGTTTAGCAGCGCCATAGCTAGTATTACACGGCGTTTTAGACCTTTAGACAATGCCTTAAATTTTGTGTGGATCTTCTCGGATAGCTCTAGTAATTCTAAGAAATTTTGCGCCTTCGATTCTCTTACAGCCTTAGGAACACCGTAGAGTTCTCCCATTAACATCAAATTGTCCCATGTCGAGAGTTCTACATATCCATTTGAAATCTCTGGCACGATACCCATAAGTTCCTTAGCAGAAGCTGTTTCTTTTTGAATGTCATATCCGTAGATCCGCGCGGAGCCTTCACTGGGCTTTGAAATTCCGATCAGCATTTTCACAGTTGTCGTTTTTCCTGCGCCATTTGGTCCAAGAAATCCAAATATTTCTCCTTGTTCAACTTCAAAATTGATATGATCCACCGCTAGGAGCTCGCCATAATATTTTGTAAATTGTTCTACTTCAATAGCTATACTCAAAGAAAGATACCCCCAAAAATCTGATTGTTACTCTGCGATATATAAATCTCATAGAAAGAGGTACGGAATGAACTTTCCAAAGATAAAGTAACATAAAAAAAGAAAGTAACGCTTAGAGTGCTTTAACTTTATCGGCGGGAAGTCTCCTTCCGTCAGAGTGGGGTAGTTCACTGAATAATTAATACCTTAAAATTAAGTTGATTTGTAGCCACTTAAGAGTATAGATGAACTTGATGGATGACAAGGAAGTTAAAGGATAAAATTAAAAAACAAAAGAAATCTTTCTAAGGTGAATCGTTCCTAGGTTCTTTTTCTTCTTCTTTTTCTTCTTCTAAACAGAAATCAAGGCTTCCCTTATAAGCTGATGTAGCAGGGCATCCTAAACAATGCTCCAATTCATATTCTTCACATTCATAGCAGTTAAGATCACAGGGTGTCACACCATTGTGTTTCAATTTAAAGTTTACAGGGAAATATGGGGGGCTGACTAACCGACCAACACTGAGAACACTAACATTTCGAATACCATGAGGCGAACGAAGAATGCATGTACGGAGTATAGTTTCAAGTTGATGTTTATCCTCTGCAAATACCGTCGCAATGAGATCAAATTGCCCTAAGACTGTACTCATTTGAATTATCCGCGGACATTCCTTGAACCGATTTATTAGTTCCCGGGTGCTTGCAGCACCATCTGTTTGAATCAGAAGATATACAACTTCTATATTAAGTTCCAAAATGTTGATTAGCACGCCCATTTTTATTATATTATTTTCACAAAGATTGACAAGCCTATTTCTGATTGCTACATGAGATAAATCAAGCTTCCTACCTATCTCTGATAAAGTTGTGCGTGCATCCTTTCCAAGCCAGCCTATAATCTGTTGATCTATCCCGTCTATTTTTTGATCCATGAGCCAGAAGCCCCCGTGTGTTTATTTCAAATTGAAAGTTTCAAAATGGAATGAATGAAGTTGTTGTTATTACACAATGAATCGTTTGCCCTAAAAAAGTTATCTTTTTGAAACTTTATATTTTTGTAACAAAAAAAGTTGATTGTCGTAACAAAAGAAGTTGATTTAAATCTAAATTAATTTTTTAATTTTTTTGAATGTCATTGTACTGACCTCTGTGTATTTATCTGCTTTTTAGGATTTAAATTCAACTTTTGTGTGAATGACTATTGCATAGAGAGAAGGATTGGTTGAAAGTAATGTTGAAAAAGACTCTCTGGCAATGGTCTCGAAGGATCGCCATTCTTTTAATGATGTTGTTTTCTTCCTGTGAATTTCTACTGTGAAATATTTAGTAATTCCTAAATTCAATTTGTAACCAAAATCTTAAATATAAGATATTTTTTTTAAGTATAATCGCTTAATTAGTTACAATTTTATAATAGTAACTTCTTCACTTTGTAAGTCACATAATAAAATGGACGCTATACGCACCCGGATCCTTCAGATACCGTCTATTTTCACATCTATCACAATATTGGCATAGAGGGACGAAAAACGCATACGATCGCTTACGTAGATATAGAACGCTGTATTGGTTGTAAACAATGTGAGAAATATTGCCCTGTTGGCGCTATAAGGGTAGTTGGAAAGAAGGCGTATGTTAATTGGATGCAATGTATTGGCTGCGGACTTTGTGCTAATAACTGTCCCCAGAAGGCAATAATTCCGATGTTACGTTATATTCCTGCCTATACGCGGTGATAGGATAAAGGGATGATTCTACAAAGTCTAATCCTATTACATTAACGGAGTTGATAACTTGATTAAAGACCTAGAAGAGATATTCAGAGTCCTTGAAACACAGAAAAAATCAAAAATTGTGTGGACACTTTTCGAAAAAGGAGAACAGGATCTCTGCGCATTAATGGAATTGATTGATTATCCCTCCAGATACAAATCGAAATTTGTATCCCGATATATCTTAAAACTTCAAGATTTGGGTTATATTGACCGCAATAACGAACATTATGCTCTCACTCCTCACGGAACCTTATTTCTTGATACTTTAGGTGATCTTGCCAACTCCAACTTAAAAATGTCTAACAAAGTTCGACTCCTCAAATTGCTAAGAAGACCAAAAACAATGGAACAGTTGTATGACACCTTATCAATTTCACGAATGCAATGTCATCAACTTATGAAATGCCTTATGAAAAGGGGTTTTGTTAAAACAGAAGCACAAAGATACAGAATATGCCCCCCAATCCGGCTAAAGGAGCTGAAAAATATCCCCTTTTACTACTGGAAACTTCTTAAAATCCTTCTGACTAAAGAAAGTTGTAGTGCTCAAGAACTCGCAACTGCTACTGGATTAGCATTAAAAGGCGTTCAAACACGCTTATCAGAATTAAAACGAATGGGTATTGTAGAGTCCACAGGTCCAGATCCTCTTCCGCAAGGAAATTTCTTCAAGTTTTACCGACTTACGGCTAAGGGTAACGAGATTTTGAAGAAAATAGATGAATTTGAAAGGCAGTTTAGTTTGGTTGACTTGATTTTTCAACTTCTCTCTAAGGAACAACGACTAACGGAAAGGGAACTGTGGAGAACTATTTCGAGAAAAATGAACCACCCAGCGAACACTTTTGATGTTAGACATGCGATTAACTTTCTAAAGAAGATTGGCGTTTTAGATGGCGACATCGTGAATGGCTACGTCTGGCATGAGTTGTCTTAGGAAATAACGCAGTTATTTGTTTATCTCATGTTATCTTTTTTTGGATCTCTGACTCAGATAAACTGCATTTTCCGTAATGTTTATAAACGATATCTATATATCGCTATGAAACGATAAACAGGTGTCATAAAATGGCAGGAAATGAACAGAAGGTAGGAATCATTTCGTGCACTGGCGTTTCGAGTGATAGTCAATGTTCAAAGGAAGGTTTGATTGCACGACAGGCAATGTACAAAGTACTCGAAGATCTCAGACCTGACAAAACTTTACTTGTCTGTTTACCAGCTCTTGCAGCAGAAGTTGAAGAAGATGTGATTTTTGTGAGAGATTCTCCGACCATAGTTATTGAGGGTTGCCCAGACGATTGCTCAACGAAAGTACTCGGACAATTTGAAACAAAGCAAATATACTCAACGTATTATGTCAAAGATTTCATACAAGATATTGAATTCTCAGACTCACTAATCGACTTATCTCCCGAGGAAGACTCCGTTTCAGAACGTATAGCAGAAAAAATTGCGCAAGATGTTGATAAAATCTTGCAAGGATGAAGGTGACTTAACATGGGACACAAAATTATGGTAGCACCCTGCACAGGCATGGGAAAGGTATTGGCGACGGTAGCACGTGTTGGCGCGTTGTTGGCAACAGATGAGGGTAAAAGTGATGATCTTGAACTGATCTGTACACCATGCGTTGCAGCTGGACTTCAAAAAGAGATTGAGCGAATAAAGGGGGCAGATATGATTATAATCGACGGTTGCATAGACGAATGTTGTCGCAAAATCTTCGAAGAAAATGGTGCAAAAATCGTGGCAGACATAAAAGTATGGGAAGTTCTTCGCGAGAATAAGGACTTAAAACCAGAGTCAAGGGTAAAATTAGGTCCAAAGGGCATGGCGCTTGCAAAGAAAGTTGCAGAGAAAGTCAAAGAAGAAATAATTAAGTTAAAAAGTTAAATTGCTCCTTTATTTTCCCTTAGAATAACTAACAGGTCTCTATTTTTTTCACTAAATAATATTTCTCGATTTTTTTTGGATTTTAATTTGATTTCCAGTTATAATTGTCTATAGTCTTTCATAAGATGTTTAACTCAAGATTTCAAGTTATGCTAAGACGCAGGCAATCTCAAAAAGATATTACGGAAAGGGTTTAATTTATAAGAAGAAGATAGCTTAAGCACTACAAAATAAGCACATTTCGATTCGAGATGGAAAACAAATTCAACCGAGTGAACAATAATGATAAATCCGTTTTGTACTTATGTGCTTAACAATACAAATAAATAGCCAGAGGCTATGCCATTAAATACGAAACGGTAATTCTCATATATTTAGTTCTTGTTGAAAGGAGAAGATAGAAAAGGAGGAAAATGAATGACTGAGAAACCTGCCAGTTTGAAATTCAAGAAATTGAAGACCCCAACGTTAGAGATCGATGGACTTGAATTTGCTATCGGTAAACTCCTCGAAGAAGAAGAATGGGCAGAACCAATGGGTCCTACGCCAAAGCCAGAGATAACTGATCTTCGCTCATGGGATCGAAGAATGTTAGAACGGTATAAGCCTTACTACATGCCTTTCTTAGACATTTGTCCTGCACTATGCACTTATGGCCCCTGTGACTTATCCGCAGGGAAGAAGGGTGCATGTGGGTTGGACATAAATGCTCAAGCAAGTCGAATAGTTCTTCTTGCGTGTTGTATGGGTGCATCTGCTCATGGAGCACATGGACGACATTTACTAGATCACTTAATCGAAGAACACGGGAGTGATTATCCTATAGATCTAGGGGACAAAGTAGAGGTCGAAGCTCCACTGACTAGATTGATTGTAGGTATAAAACCAAAAACACTTGGAGACTTAGTCGAAGCACAGAATTATGTTGAAGAACAAATAACGCATTGCGTAAGTTCTGCACACACTGGACAAGAAGGCGATAATATCGATTACGAATCAAAGGCATTGCACGTTTCAATGTGTGATAGTTTAGCTATGGAAATTGCAGATTTAGCACAAATTGTTGGCTATGATTTACCAAAAGGCGAACCGGATGTCCCGCTCATCGAATTGGGTGCTGGGACAATTGATAGAACAAAGCCCGTAATCTTAGTAATCGGACACAATGTTGCTGCTGGAGCAGAAATCGTTGACTACCTACAAGCAAACGAAAATTACGATTTCGACGATATCGAACTCTGTGGAATCTGTTGTACAGCGCTTGATATTAGTCGTTATTCTGACAGGGCAAAAGTTGTAGGAGCAATGTATGAACAAATAAAGTTTATACGTTCTGGACTAGCTGATGTGATCATGGTCGATGAACAATGCGTACGGACAGATATACTTGATGTAGCAAAAGAGGTAAAGACTCCTGTTTTAGCGACATTGAATAAAATGGCGTTAGGATTGAAAGATCGTACGCATGATTCCGTTGATCAGATAGTAAGTGATCTTGTATCCTATAAGGAGCCAGGTGCGCTAATATTAGAACCAGAGGTTTCTGCTGAAGTAGCAGTGAAGTTAGCTATGGCCATCGCACCAGAGAGGAAGAAGTTCAAGGTGATTCCCGACATGGAAGAATTCAATTCAATGATCAACAAGTGTATAAACTGTGAGCTTTGTAAGCGGGCGTGTCCTTTGGATCTCGAAATTCCTGCGGCAATGACAGCAGCAAAGCAAGGCGACTTACAACCACTTGCTGAACTTCACAATGTTTGTATCGGGTGCGTAAGATGTGAGGGAATTTGTAGAGAAGGTATTGATATTTTAAGCGTAATTGAAAAAGCAGCTGAGAAATACGTTAAAGAAGAGAAGTACAAAGTACGTGCTGGACGAGGTCCAATAACTGACGTAGAAATCCGTGATGTCGGTGCTCCTATTGTATTAGGTGAAATCCCAGGCGTTGTAGCAATCGTTGGCTGCCCAAATTATCCTAATGGTGCGAGCGAAATAGGGCTACTAGCTGAAGAATTCCTCAAAAGACGATATATTGTAGTTGCGAGCGGTTGTGGCGCTATGGACATCGGAAAATATAGAGATGAAGAAGGCCAAACGCTTTATGAAAAATATCCAGGATATTTTGATGCTGGTGGCCTTGTCAATGTTGGTTCATGTGTTAGCAACGCACATATTGATGGAGCAGTAATAAAAATTGCTAACATTTTCGCAAGGAGGCCTCTACGTGGAAACTATGAAGAAATTGCGGACTATTCCCTGAATCGTGTAGGAGCCGTAGGTGTTGCATGGGGAGCAATGAGCCAAAAAGCAGCCTCTATTGGAACGGGAGCGAACAGACTCGGCATTCCTGTGATTGTAGGGCCGCATGGTGGTAAATACAGACGATTCTATATGGGTCGTTCAGAGAAAGATGAAGACTGGAATGTCTACAATGCCCGTACTGGTGAAGAAATGTATGTTGGACCCGCACCGGAACATCTTATTTATGGTGCAGAATCTATAGAAGAATGCATTGTTGCGACAGCAAAATTATGTTTGCGACCAAACGATACTACTAAGGGACGGGCAATAAAACTAACGCATTACATCGACCTTCATCAGAAGTATATCGGAACATTCCCAGATGATGTCCACAAATTCGTAAGAACTGAAGCCGATATTCCAATTACAATGAAAGATAAGGTAATAGAGCATCTGAAGGAAAAGGGCTGGGAACCGAGTGAAGTCCCTGATCCAACTTTGTTACCACGACTAATTAGAAAACCAAAGTCATGAGGGTAAAAAATGAGTATGCCATATAATATAGCTAATGTAAGAGGTCCACTTGAAGCAACAGTTATGAAATCACCAAAAACTGTTGTTAATATACTCAAACATGCAAAACGTCCTATACTGATCGTTGAAAGCAATGCGTTGAAGACAGTAGATGACAAATCGCCAATAGATTTTGCAATCGAGTTTGCTAAGAAGACAGAAATGCCAGTTGTAGCTACCGCACATACTATGAAAGCCTTTCTTGAAAGAGAATTCGAAGCAGCCACTGTTATGGGCGTAGCAGATATCACTAATCGGATTATTGACCCTGAATGGAAAGGTCTAGACGGAAAGGGCGGTTATGACGTCATTTTTTATCTAGGCGGTCTCTATTACTTCCAAACACAAATTCTCTCTTCTATAAAACACGGTGCTACGAGTTTAAAGTCGGTCAGCTTAGATCGATCATACGATCCTAATGCTACCTTTAGTTTTGGAAATTTAACAGTGGATGAATGGAGTGCAGCACTCGAAGAAATACTTACTCTATTGAAATAGTGAGTTCACTAAATTTACCTCTCTTTTTTTATTTTTACGCCTTTAACTGAATTTTTTCCAAATCTTAAGTGAAAAAGCTTTAGAGGATCTGTGAAAATAGGCGAACAAAGAAAATTCTCTTTAGCAAGTTTTGTCGGAAATCACAAGTGCATTCTAACACCCGATCAGCTTAGCAAAGAATTCTGTAGTTCTTCTAATAGCAGAATAATTCAAATAGGATAATTATACTATTATATAATGGGGTTGATTTTGTCCCAATTTTAAGTTTGAACGTTATCTTCCAAGATTAGTTAATTAGATGAGGTTGCAAAAATGACCGAAAAGGAAAGCGCAAAAGAAGAGGAAAAAAAAGAGCAAGAAGATATCTGGTTTACTTTTGGGAATATTAGAATGGTCATAAACAAACAAGCAGAAGGATGGACCAATATCGCTGTGTTTTTTCAAGATGAGGATATAAGAGAAACAAAGATTGGCAAAAGAGTCCAATTTGGCATTATGGATCGTCACTTACCACAGTTTCTCGATGCTTTGTCAGGGACATCGACAGAACCTGAAAAGCCAATAGAGACAATTAGTGAAGTCGATAAGAAAATATTGGAACTAGGAAAGAAGATAATTGAATTAATCAAATCTTCAGCTGTTTTAAACTAAAATAGTTTTATTTACTCTTTTTTTTTGTATAAGTTCCCTATTTTTATTTATGAGATGCAAAAATGAATTTTAGCAACAAATTTGCAGCGAAGATTTTTTATTACACCTTTTGACTAAATGACTTAAGTGAGGGAGTACACGATGAGTTCGAATAATAGCGAAATTCTTTCTAAGATTTTAGACGAAGAGCAATATAAAGTGTATCTTTCGGTCTACTCGATGGGATCAGTAGCAACCATCGGTCAAATAAGTTTGATCACGGGATTTGATCTTCTAAAGGTGTCAAAGGTCATAGAAGACCTAATAAGCCTTGGCTTTATAAAAAAGGTAGAAGGCTTAATGCCCCGATATATAGCCCTTCATTCACAACTTCTTTCAACAGTCGAAATTGATAAAAATTTTCGGTATGAGATGCTGAATCTTAGATTTCAGATTGAAAAAGACTTAGAGGAAGCACTTCGTGATACTCTTTCGTCTCTAAAAGAATATACAGAAAAATATACATCAAAGTTTACTGAGGCAATTGAGAGTTTTTATGGAAGTTTTCTCCAAGAAAAAGAAAGCCTTGAAAGAAGTATTTCTCAGATATTCTCTTCTTTTGACGAATTGATTACAGAAACAAAGCAACAATATTCCACGATTTTTACCAATATCGTTCGTAATTATTTCTTTGAAGAACATGGACCTCTAATAAAACTGCGAAACCATATTTTTAGCGAACTTGATAATCAAGTTCAAATACATGAAGAAAAACTACTAAAAAGCCAACCCGAAACAGAAGAGGTTTTTGATAGCTATAAAGACTGCCTACACACTTCAAAAACCCAATTTCAACAAACTATTGAGAGAATAGTCACTGCGAATGAAGCAAAATTCTTGAGTATAATAGAAGAGATTCGCAGATTGTATAGTGAATCTATTATTAAAACTGATGAGTTTGCCCAAGCGCAAAAAGAATTCGATGAAAAAACCAATAATCTAAAAGATACCTTGATATTAGATAATGATATGTTCAAAAAGGATTGTAAAAAGGATTTAGTTGATGTACTAGACTCAACAACTTCTAATCTTTCAGAAAAACTTCTCAATGTTCTTCAAGACTCCGTTGAACATTATAAATCTACAACTGCTGCACTAAAAGATGAACTAATTAAAGGTATTGCTCAATTTCAGAGCGAAGAAATAGAAAAATCACTAGATGACTATACACAAAAACTAGAAGACCGATTTTCTAAAATTGTTGTCTCCTCGAAAGAAAAAATTCAGGAATCCTCACAAATTATTGAAAAACTGCTATCCGACTCAATGAAAGAGTTAGAAGCATCATTAAACGAATCAGTTACTTCTTTAGATAGTGATGTGAATAATTTTCTAAGAGAAAAGCAAGCTTATTACAAGGACAAAATGGCTGTTTCCAAGCAAAAGATAAGCGAAAAAATTGAAGCTAGTGTCTATTTACTTGAAGAAAGTGAAAAACTGCTAAATAAGATTGTGGATGATAGCAAATTCATTAAACTACCAGGATATCAAAGAACGTTCACCATCACGGGAACAACGAATGCAATTAATTACGCCCGTGATATGATCCTTCGAACTAAATCTACAATAACCCTAGTTACGCCAACTCTCTCCCCTGAACTCCTTGGAACTGCAAAAAACGTATCAAATCGAACACGTCTGATATTCGTAACAGATATTGATCTGACTCGTTATGGAGATTCAGTAAAAGAGCTAATAGCGAAAGGAAATATCCGTTTTAAACAATACGATAGGCAGGATTATTGGGCTGTCTTAAAAGATCGTGAGGAAGTACTTTTTGGACCACAAGTTGAAAAAGAAGGTGATGAATTCGTCGCAATTCTATCTGAACATGAAGGGACCGTGCAGATTTTCGAACAGTTTATGAACTCACAGTTCTTGGGACGTTCTAAAGAGGTACTCTTATAAACTACCTCACGGTGGAGACGTGATAGTTCTACGATAGTATATCTCCAAGAAGATCTTAGAGTTAACAGTTAGGATAATCTCTTGACAAAAACCACAATCAATATTTTTTTCCATTTCAACCTTTTTCCCCTTTTAATATCAGATAGTTATGAGTTTAAGGATCTAGTTTTTCTTTTCATGTTTGTATCTCTTAAAAATCACAAAAACATGAACAATATACAAAAAGATGTATTATTTAGCAGCTAGTTGAACTCTATGCAAATATATTCGGAAAATATTCACCAAGCGTCTTTGATAGTCAAGAAATTGTATAACGCGCACGTTGTTTACTGAATTTCACACTAATTATTTGAATTATTTTGGCTAGCGTAAAGAAACTCAACATATCCGTTTTTGTGCCCCTCTGTATGTTTCTTATTCTCTATATGTGAATTAGATGTTAAATTAGTCTTTTATATGTTAATTCTGTGGCAATTTGAAATATATCAGTAATTTAAAAGACGGGCTTCAGAAGCGAATGTAGGGGAAAAAATGAATACTCATAGCAAAAATTAACTGAAAATATGCGCATAGGGGTAATATTTTTTAAAGAAACTTACCCAATTAGATTATTTTGATGAATACACTTACAATATGTAATATTTAGCGGAATTCTATTAAAATAGCCAATTATTTATTGAAATCTCTATCAATAATTGTGATTAACCGATAGACTCAGTAATCCACTTAAGATTAAAAATGCGCGCGACAAAAATATTGAAGCTGCAACCAACTCTCGGGGTATTAGATAAAGGCACTAACAATGATTTATGACCCAAAAATGACATTTGATTCATAATATGCCTTCCATGAGATCACTAATAACTCGAATATAAGCCTAACGAATGATGTATCTAAATGAGCGTCTTACTAATTAACCCTCCATCATTTGTGTCTGAAAACGAAGTGATGGATCGGTTTCAAATTATTACACCTCCTTTAGGCTTAGCCTATCTCGCAGGAATGCTAGAACATTATGAGCATCCTGTCAAAATTCTTGACGGGATAGCATTAAATCTCTCGTTATCAAGACTAAAGAAATTAATAAAAAAAGAACAACCACGCATTGTAGGAGTCACAGCAACTACAAGTCAAATATTTGATGCGCTAAAGGTGGTCAAAGCAGCTAAAGAAGTCTGTCCAGGATGCTTTACTATTATTGGTGGTGCACATGTAACATTCTTACCGCTTGAAACAATGAACGATCCCTTATATGGAAAATATCTTGATGCGGTGTGCATAGGGGAAGGTGAACAAACACTATTAGAATTAACACAGACTCTTGAAAAGAATGGTGATGATTTATCTACAGTCCGTGGGATTGCCTATCGAAACAATTCATCAATTAAAATAAATAACCCCCGTCCTCCAATAGAAGATCTAGACAGTTTACCTTGGCCATCTCGTCATCTACTCCCTATGGATCGCTATAAACTCTTGGGAAAAGAAGAAGATATCGGTCATATCTATACCAGTCGAGGGTGTCCGTTTAATTGTATTTTTTGTTCAAGTTCAAAAATCCTTGGAAATCGCTTTAGAGCACGTTCACCTGAGTCAGTTGTGGAGGAATTTGAGCATATAGCAAGCGAATATGATCCTATGACAATCGAATTCGTTGATGATATATTTACCTTGAATCGAAAAAGAGTCACAAAAATTTGCAGAAAATTGAGGACCCAGCATCTTTATGATATATCATGGGCCTGTTCCAGCAGGATAAACATTACAACAAGAACCATGCTTTCTGAAATGAAAAAAGCGGGTTGTTTCCTTATATATTACGGCATCGAGTCAGGATCTCAGCATGTTTTAGATCTAATGAAGAAACAGCTTCGTATCGAACAAATCGTTAAAGTGGTTAAATGGACTCAGGAAGCCAAGATAAATGTATTGGGCTCATTCCTTTTCGGAATTCCGGGTGAAACAAAGGTTGAAATGGAACAAACTATTCGCTTTGCAACGAAATTAGGCCTTTTATATACACAATTCTCTATTGCAACGCCTTATCCAGGAACTGAGTTATATGAAATAGCATGTAAAAATAACTATTTGATAGAAACCGATTGGAGTAAGTACACTAGTGGCAAGCCTATAATCGAAACTGACGATTTTACTTCGGATGATCTAAAGTACTACCTAAGAAAGGCATACCTCACTTTTTATCTTTCACCAAGAGTTTTGCTTAATCAAATTAGAGCAAAAAACTTTTTTCTTTTTGTAAATGCAGCTAAATTACTTATCAAATCAAAATTAGCGTCATTGGCAGCTTAATGTATCAATTCGAGAGCAAATCGAAAAAATAGAACCTATTACAGATTAGGAGGAAATAAAATTGAATGAGACAAATGAAAATAATATAAAAGCAAGTCTTGTCGATTCTATACAGGTTCTTAAGGCAAATATCGACCGACCAATCATTCGAAAAATTCTAAGACTAATTAGCACAAAGTGCCCAAAGGATAGAAAAAATCGCCTTGAGATCGCCCTAGAACTTATGACAAATACTCGCTCTAGAGCAGATACCTGTGTTATATGCAATCTATTTGCACCTTTGCTTAACGGCATCGTTACCCGAAGTGCGAAGGCCTTTGGAGTGACAAAAGAACAATTAGTTGAAAAATTTGAGAACCCCTATTGGAGACGAGGCTTAGTCAATACAGTAACAGGAATTGCAAAGTTCGGCGTAACTAAACCTTTTGTCCCTTCTGCACCTTTTCTGGTCGTCTGGGATTATACATATGCATGCAATTTGCAGTGTAAACACTGCTATGCAACTGCTGGAAAACCATTAAAGGACGAACTCACCACAAAAGAAGCATTCAAATGTGTAGATCAACTTGCAGAAGCGGGCGTCACGTCAATTGCTTTTTCTGGAGGCGAAGCGCTCATCCGTAAAGATTTTTTCAAAGTTGCAGGACATGCTAGAGATCTTGGCATCTTTCCAGCTGTAGCTACCAATGGAACATTATTAACGAAGGAAATGGTGAAAAAACTCAAGAAATTGAACTTAGGTTATGTACAGATAAGTCTAGATGGGGCGTGTGCAAAAACCCATGATATGTTTCGCGGTGTACCAGGGATGTTTGAAAAAACTGTTCAAGGAATAAAAAACTGCGTAGAAGCTGGAGACATCTTTGTAGAGGTAGCCACAACCATTACTAACCTAAATTATAAGGAATTTCCTGAGATCGTTCGATTATGCCGAGAACTAGGGATAGATTGGTTCATGCATTACAATTTTGTCCCTGTTGGAAGAGGTACAACGATTATGGATCTTGATTTAGATCCTTTTGAAAGGGAAAAAATGATACGATATTTGTGGCATGAGCTTCGAACTGATGATTCGATGGCGTTGCTATCCACAGCTCCACAATTTGCTCGAATAGCGATTCAAGAGGAACATGGAGACTCTGCCGTAATTCCATCTCACTTCTACAATTGTGATTTACCGGGACAATTACAAAATCTCAGTTCGTTCGTTGGAGGTTGTGGCGCAGGAAGATTTTACTGTGCAGTTCGACCTAATGGAAATATTGAGCCCTGTGTGTTTTTGCCAATTACAGTGGGTAATATTCGGCATGACAATTTTGAAGAGTTATGGGAAAACAACAGAACTCTCTGGACATTAAGAGATCGTGATAAACTTCAGGATAACTGCGGTAGTTGCAAATTCAAATATGTCTGTGGAGGATGTAGAGCCCGCGCCTATGCCTATTTTGGGGATATTAGAGCGCCTGATCCTGGCTGTATAAATAATAAAGAGGCCTATTACGTTGCAATGCAAAAACAACTCCTGAAGACTCAGTTAACGCAACTAAAAGTACGTGTTTAATTTTTTTCTTTTTTTTTAAAATTAGCAGCGTTTGATGGCTTTCATTTCACTAGAGAAAGCCCACTTGGATACAATAACGCTATCGAAAGATAACGGCTGTTGTACAGTATGCTAGCTTTGCAATATTGTACACATCTGTACCAATAAGGCCTCCAAATCCTCTAGGTCGATGTTTGGCACCTACAACCAGCAAATCAAAGTTTAGTTTCTTGGTAAGTTCTACGATTGATTTACTGAAATCCCGTCCAATTATGATTCGAGGAATCAGCGGTTCGCCAATGACACAACTTAATTCTCCAACGTTCCTTAAAAACTCTTTTTTCTCTTGTTGAATTTCAGGGGATGTCGCATTTAATGGAAGGATATCAGGGAGTTCGACAACATGAGCGAGGTGGATTTCAATATTTGGGGATATGACACTGTAGGCACTTGAAGCCATAGCTGTAGTTAATTTAAGAGCAGCCTTATCATCACCAAGTGTACGGTATGGAACTAGGATACGTCGAATTTTTACGCGTCGATATGCCGTCCAGTCTTCAAAAGGTGTGAAGACTATGAAAACTGGAACTTCTGCCCTTCTAGCGACTTCGTAAGTACTAGTTCCTAAAAGTTCTCGTGTTAGTTTTATACGTTGGGCGCCCATCACAATGAGGTCTGCATCAATTTCATCGGATTTCTTTAAAATTAATTCTTCAATGCTTCCATCGCCTTCAACTGTATCAAGATCAACTGTGATTTTTAGCTCTTCTGCATATACACTAATCTCATCATATAAATCCTCAAGTAGCGGTTCTTCTTCCTCTTCCTCTTCCTCTTCGACGTGTAAAATCCATATCTTCGCATTTGCACATTCTGCTAAAAAGAATGCCAGCGTAATTGCATCTCCTTCAGCAGGAAAACCTTTTATTGGGAGTAGAATGTTATTTAAGCCTATAGTACAGCCCCATTCCAAATCGTCTAAAAAACTTCTTGTCACTGGTCGAGAACGTTGAATTCTGAAACCTCCAGAGCGCCTTTTTTACATTATTACTAGTTCTTTAAAGAACTTATACTTTTCGCTTTATGCTATTTTACTAAATCATTCAGGTTAAAAAACTCAGTAAAAGCTCTGAGTTGCTCAAATTGAGAAGCTCTAAATTTATCAAAGGATTTTCGGTAACAAACCAGCCTCGACAAAAGGGAGCTATTGAATATACCATCCATAAAAGTAATATTTTTATATCTAAGCATTTCCTCACAATTTCAATCGGATCAGACAAATTTACCACCTATTAAACAATTTTTCTCAATTTATGTGAGCGACTTGCTATGACAGCTGAACCAATCTTGCTTGACATGGAATATGAATTAGCAAGAACGTTAAGCCTCCTCGATCTCACAATGATCGGAGTAGCTGGCATGATAGGCGCAGGAATATTTGTATTAACTGGTGTTGCCGCAGGAGTCGCGGGACCAGCTTTAGTGTTAGCATTCTTGTTGAACGGAATAATAACAACTTTTACAGCCTTATGTTATGCTGAGTTGGGATCGGCCATACCAGAGGCGGGGGGTGGATTCCTTTGGGTAAAAGAGGGAGTAGGAGGACCAAGTGGATTTGTATCTGGATGGATGTCCTGGTTAGCTCATACAGTTGCGGGGAGTTTGTACGCTCTTGGATTTGGCGCATATTTTGCACTGACATTGGAAATTATGGGTGTGTCTCTTTTTGGTTTCGGGTTGGAGTTGACAATTAAAATTCTCGCTGTCATTATAGTAGTAATCTTTATGTTGATTAACTTTAAGGGCGTTTCAGAGACAGGAACCGCTGGTAATATTGTCACCATTGCAAAAATAATCATATTAGCCGTATTCATTGGTAGCGGTCTCTATGTGATGTATACCCACCCAGATTTCGGTCTTAGCAATTTTCAGCCTTTATTCCCACATGGCCTGGGCGGCCTTTTTTTAGCATGTGGCTTGACATTTATTGCATTCGAAGGTTATGAGATTATTGCACAGGCAGGAGAAGAAGTACGTAATCCCAGAAAAAACGTCCCAAGGGCGACTTTTGTTTCAATCCTGATCGTAGTTCCCATCTATTGTCTAGTTGCATATGTTTCGATTGGAGCGCTCATAGTTGAAACCGGCACGACATGGGAATTCTTAGCACAGTTTGGAGAACTTGGATTAGTTGAAGCAGCTAAGCAGTTTATGCCAGCTGGTATATTTTTATTGACAATTGGAGGGCTTTTGAGCACGATGTCAGCGCTCAACGCAACAACCTACTCATCAACCCGAGTTTGTTTTGCGATGGCTCGCGATAATTTCATTCCGAAGAAATTGGCAACAATTCATAAAAAGACTCGTACCCCTCATATGGCACTCTTAATGAGCGGGATTATAATGATCAGTATGGCAGTATCGATTCCTTTGGAAGATGTTGCATCAGCGTCATCGATTATGTTTCTGCTCCTTTTTTTGCTGGTCGATGTTTCCGTGATTATGATTCGCAGAAAGATTGGTAAACAGTTGGACTATGGCTATAAAACGCCACTCTTTCCGCTAGTCCCAATCATCGCAATTTGTGCAAATCTTGGTCTTGCAGTTTATCTCTTCTTTTACAGCCCAACAGCTTGGTATGTTACGCTCGCCTGGATTGGTGTCGGAATTCTGATATATTATCTTTACAGCAATAGGCACTATATTAGAAGAAAAGATCACTGGAAGAAATTTGCTCACTTAAAGAGCGATATTGAAGAAAAAGGAAAATGATTTTCTACGTAAAACGATAAAAATCTATTCTAATCCACTTTTTTTGTGTGAGAATTATTTGAACTCATTGTTTCAAACTGTTTTAAGATAATTTTTGTATTTGTATGAGCAATTCCTGAAATCTCACGGATCTTTTCCAAGAGATCATTAAGTTCAGGAACCGAATCTGTTTGTGCTATAGCTACTATCTCGTATTCCCCGCTCGTTTCGTAGACCCTGTCTAAGGGAAGCGCAGCCATTCGTCTCACTATGTAACTGGTATAATATGAAGGATCAATTTTGCACGAAATCAACCCCATGACTTTACTAGGCGATATCCCCCTGAAACTTACTTTTAGGACTTCTTCTGCAATCTCAAGCAAGTCTTCATCTACGAAATTTCGTTTTTTATCTGCTACTTCTTTGATTTTTTGAACGATTTTGCTTAGTTGTTCATCATTAACAACAATTCCTAGTTCTATCAACTTCTGTTCAACTGCTTTCTTGCCTGCGTATCTATCAACTAATAGTTGTCTCCCTCTTCCTACAAGATCTGGAGCAAACACTTCATATGTTTTAGGATTCGCAAGAACTCCCGCAGTATGTACACCTGCTTTATGAGAAAATGCATAATCACCAATAACAACAGCCTGTTGTCCTATAACCACACCACTTGCTCTTTCAACATATCGAGCGATTTTTGGAAGCATATCAAGCTTAAATCCAAGGTCAAGTCCATACATGACAGTCAGAGCAACACTTATTTCCTCAAGCCCTGTAATACCAGTCCGTTCTCCTAATCCATTTACAGTAGCATGTACACAGTTAGCGCCAGCCTCAAGTCCGGCTAATGCGTTTGCGGCAGCTAAACCAAGGTCATTGTGACAATGTACATCTATCCCAACGCTTTTTCCAAGGTGACGTTGCATGAATTTCACAAATCCTTTCATACCACTTGGAGTTAACATGCCTACTGTGTCAGCAATTGAAATTCTATCAGCACCTGCTTCGTGAGCTGTGTCGCATGCTTCAATTAAGAATTGTGAATCAGAACGACTCGCATCTTCAGGTGTGAATCTTACTTTCAATCCATGATTACTTGCATAGTTCACTGAATTATAAATCATGTCTAGTACTTGTTCTCTGGTTTTTTTCAATTTATATTCAAGATGGATATCTGAAGTTGCTATAAATACAGCTACACGATCAACATTGCATTCAATTGCTTCCTCGATATCTGGTACTTTTGCTCTTACATGAGCAAGAACTTCTGCTTTTAAACCCTGTTCCGCAATGGCTTTTACAGCTTCTTTAACACCTTTAGATACAGTAGGACACCCTGCTTCAATCATATGTACTCCAAATTCGTCTAGAAGTTGTGCAATCTTAATCTTGTCTTCAAGTGTGAAGAACACATTTGGGGTTTGTTCACCTTCTCTAAGCGTTGTGTCAAGTATTAAAATGTCTTCTGAAATCTTGACATCAGGCTTGAACTGTAAATCAAAGAAATTCTGATCTTCTAGTTTACTCACAGGATCACCAAGTTGAATTAAAAACTAATCTGGATTTGATGCTATAACAAAACTTTTTTTGCATCAAAGTGTCTTAATGTATTTAAACGTTGTGATAGAAAGTTTGAAAAAATTACCAAAAAGTTTGAAAACATTCATCTTTAGTTTGAAAACATTTAATTTGTTTAAAAAACTTATACTGAAAAAAACTAAACGAATACAAAGAACAACAATAATAAGTAACAACAATAATAGGCGAGTGTGTCTACAATGGGAAAGACGTTAACTGAAAAGATTCTTTCGAAAGCATCTGGTAAAGAATGTAGAGCCAACGACATCGTTGTTGTAGATGTCAATGTTGCGATGGCACATGATAGCACAGCACCTTTGGCTATTGAAGAAATGTACAAAATGAAAGATCATGTGTTCGATCCTGATAAGATTGTTATTGTGCTTGATCATGTAGCCCCTTCTCCAACTGTAATTATGTCTAATGTGCATAAGGGCATAAGAGAATTCGTTCGTAAGACTAACGTTCATTTTTATGATGTAGGTGAAGGAATTTGTCATCAACTTCTCATTGAGAACCATATTAAGCCTTATGATGTTGTTATTGGCGCAGATTCGCACACCTGCACTCATGGAGCGGTCGGCGCATTTGCAACTGGTATGGGAAGTACAGACTTAGCAGCTATTTTTGCATATGGAAAGACTTGGTTAAAAGTTCCTGAAGCTGTTAAAATTTCAGTAAATGGGGATCTTAAATTTCCACTCACGCCAAAAGATGTGATTTTGGATATCGCAAGGGAAGTTACCGCCGACGGGGCAACCTACAAGGCTATTGAATTCGAGGGTGAAACGGTATCCAATATGAATATGCCTGGACGATTCACCTTATGTAATATGGCGATTGAAATGGGCGGAAAAACTGGATTAATCGCAGTTGATGAAGTTACAGAACGTTTTTTTAAAACAGAACGCGGTATAGGTAGTATCCCATCTCTTACAAGTGATGAAAATGCTGAGTATATAGATCACTATGAATTTGACGCAACAAGCCTAGAACCTATGATCGCATTTCCACACAGAGTTGACAATGTAAAACCAGTGACCGAGTTTGAAGGGTTAGAAATACATCAGTGTTTCATTGGAACCTGTACAAATGGTCGACTTGAAGATTTAGAAATCGCAACTCGATTCTTAAAAGGAAAGAAAGTCAAATCAAGGTTGATTGTGATACCAGCATCAAGGAAAGTATATCTGGAGGCATTAGAGCGGGGGTATATAAACACCTTGATGGAGGCTGGAGCGATTATTGGTCCAGCTAGTTGCGGCCCTTGTGTTGGGAGGAACTTTGGGATACTAGCTGACGGCGAAGTGTGTCTTACAACGCAAAATCGAAATTTTAAGGGTAGAATGGGAAACCCAAAATCAGAATTATTCCTTGCTTCACCAGCAACTACTGCCGTTTCCGCAATTTATGGAAAAATTACAGATCCAAGAGGTGAACTCAAATGAAAACCGTAATTCGAGGAAAAGTATTTGTCTTCGGAGATGATGTAAACACAGATGAGATCATTCCAGGCATTAGAATTCGCGATGCTCCCAACTTACAAGACCTCGCAAAATATACCTTTGAACCAGTAAGACCTAATTTTTGGAAGGAAGTAAAAGAAGGCGACATAATAATGGCTGGAAAAAACTTCGGATGTGGAAGCTCGAGAGAGATGGCTCCTTTAGTAATAAAAGAAACTGGAATAAGAGCAATTCTTGCCAAATCTTTTGCCAGGATTTTCTATAGGAATGCAGTTAATATTGGTCTGCCACCACTTGAATCTAAAGATATTAATCAATTTGTTCAGGAAGGCGATGAACTAGAAATCAATTTGGATGAGTTTGCAGTAACAAATATTACGAAAAATAAGTCAATACGGCTCAAACCACTCCCTACGTTTTTAATAGAAATGCTGCAGGAAGGAGGGCTTGTCTCTTATCTGATAACGAAAGATGGTTATTCAACTATTTAGGAAATTATAGAATCTGAACTAGAATGTGCTCTATTTGTTTCGAAACTCATAAGACTTGATTGCAATGCATGAAGAGGCAATTAAGAATTTGATAGTGGAAAAAATTTCATCCTATCAATCAGAAATTCTTGATTTCACTAAGAGACTTATAAGTATACCAACTGAAAATCCGCTAGGTACGTCATATAAGGCATGTGTTGACATCATTGCAAAGAAATTACATGAGATTGGATTGGATTACACCATAATCGACGTCCCTGATATCACAGACAGAAACCCATTTCCTCGTTATTGCCTCTTAAGTTTCAATGGAAAGGGTAAAAGGACTTTGTACTTCCATGGTCACTACGATGTTGTCCCCGCACAGAACGATACTCAGTTCCGTCCGTATGTTGAGGATGGCAAACTCTACGGCCGTGGTTCCTCGGATATGAAGAGTGGCTTAGCAGCTATGATTTATGCCATCAAAGCAATAAAGGAAAGTAATATCGAACTCAACGGCAGGATTGGATTAGTTATAGTCCCAGATGAGGAGACTGGTGGCGCACGAGGATCACAATATCTCGTTGAAACCGGCTTGCTCGGAAAAGACGGCATCGGAATGCTTATGCCAGAACCGACAAGCGGTATGATCTGGAACGCAAACCGCGGTGCCATTTCACTCCGTATAACTGTGAAGGGCAAACCTGCTCATGTTGGTCTACATTATCAAGGTGTTAATGCATTTGAGCGAATGCTCGTTGTAGCAAATGCCTTACTAGAAGTAAAAGCTGATATTGAGTCTCGAAAGACTGATTTCAAGATTGAGCCAGAAGCAGCTCGACGCTCCATTCTATTGATTGGAGGAAGAAGTGAAGGCGGTACAAATTTTAATATCACACCTGCTGAGTGCTCGTTCACAGTAGATCGAAGAATTAATCCAGAAGAAGATCTTGAAACAGAAAAAAAGAGTTTATTCGATCTGTTTGACAAGCTTAGACGCGATGGTATAGATCTTGATATTGAGATTCTCCAAGAAGGGAGATCAACAGGCTTTCCAGAAGATCATCCTGTAGCAAAAACATTGGCTGATAGCGTAAAATTGATTATAGGGCGAATTCCATCATTTGAAATGTGTCCTGGACTTTTAGAAATTCGTTTTTATGCCCAACAAGGAATTCCATCCTTTGCTTATGGACCGGGACTTTTGTCTGTTTCACATGGTCCTAATGAATTTGTTAAAATCAAAAAAATTTATAATTGCGCTACGATTTATGCTCTCACAGCCGCGCAATTACTGACATCTTAATTCAAAGAAAAGCCAAATACTCTAATAATCCTCTAGACTTGTAGGAATTGGTTTAATCATAGAACTAGAGCATAATTCATGACTTGTACGCCCCTCTTTAGGTGCAGGAACATGGCAATTCGTGCGTAAAGTTGTTCCTAAGGAAGTTATAGTATCTCCAACTGCTCTGAACTTTTCTGCTAATTCTGTAAGTGCGGAAGGTCCGACAAAACCTGTAACATCCTTTAAGAGGTTATTGTATTCGTGGGCTTTCCATTTACCGAAGAGTGAAATATAATTAAGTTTTTCTAGATCTATTATCGCTTCGCCACAACTTGGGCATACGAAATTAGGTCCAGTCAAAATCTCGTTGACCAGTTCATCGTATTCTTTTGAACCAAAGTTTAAAGCGCCCATTCGCTTAGGTAACACGCTTTGCAAACCAACAAGTTCAAGAGGAGGTTCTGATCTATGTCCACATTTTATACAGTAAAATTGTTTTTCTGTAAATAGTCTCCAGCAAACCGCTGGCAGTGGGTTATAAAAAATCCCGAGCTTGTGGAAGAAATAAACGCGAACTTGTTTATTTTTCCTCCAGTGAACCGTGTCTATTCCTAATGTGAGGAACTTAACATCAATAGGGAGTTTTGCATCCTCACAATCTAAAAAGAATTCTTTCCAATGAACGTCGGTTGCAATGTATTTTACGATTGTCTGCTTTTTTCTAAATCCTCCGGGTTCGCCTCCAAAAGGCTGGAAAACAAAGTCTATTCTCTCAAAATCAGGAAGTTCATGCTCCCAGTAGACCGGTTCATACCAAGGTTGCTCTCTAATGCGCTTGTCAATCCAGAAATACCATAATCGTAATGCTAGATGATCTTCTTGGCTTGAAAATCCACTTGAAGACCCAATAAACGAAAATAACTCGGGAACAACCATTCTGATAGGGTCATAGAAGATGTCGTCAGTGATATGTCCAAATAATTTACCAATCTTTTCATCAGCAAGATAGGCCTCCACTGTGCCTTTTTTGTGATAAATCACCTTAAGATCAATATTTGGATCATAAGGCACATATTTTATCGTATCAATGGGATACCATCGTGGGTTATAGAGTGGTTTTCTGTTTCCATCAAAACGAATTTCAATTTTGTCTTTAGCGATGCGTTCATATACTGGTCTTACATAATCTAGATTTCCTTGGAGATCCTTCGGATAATGGAAAACAAAAGTTTGCTCACCAGAAGGAATTAACATATTATTTTTGTATTCTTCTTCAGCTAATAGAGTGACTGAATAAGATTTATTCAGAGTTCCGCTAGCACCTGGATAATGACGTACGAAGAAATAAGCAAAGCTCTCTGGCGCTACGTTTTTCATATTGAAACCAAAAGTTGACCCACCGCCCCAGAGAATCCTTAATCCATCTTTTCGAAGGTCAACGTTTACGTTTTCGTCATCAACGCCTAACACATATTTGGAATATTCCGCGTTGTCACTCTGAAATCCAGTGATCTTGGGTCGTATAATTAAATTTTCAATAGAGGGATCAGTCACAGTTACTCGAACTTTGAGAGTGCAAAGGCCTTCAGGTAGATACTCTAATTCATTGAATGGAGGTCTATCGACAAGTTTTTCTAATTTCAGTTTAACACGATTGCGTCTTTTCTCAAAGAAATCCTCTCCATAATCTCTTTTTGCTAAGAAAGCACTTTGGGCTGCAATCGCGGCCTTTTCTTTACCGTACAGTTTTGGCGTAAATTTTTCAAACCATTTGCTATTGTTTTTAACAAAGCGTTTTTGTTTATCGGAAAGAGTGCCTAATAGATTTTTTACCCGATTATTAATATTATGAAGTGTCCGAGCTAAGTTCTGAGTTTTATCGAAGTTTAGCTTCTTTATTTCATCATCGATATTGTCAAGTCGTTTATTAACGTACTTTTTGGCATACCAAACGTATTTCTTGACAGTAGCTTCCATTAATTTGATTGCATCACGATTTTTAGGATCGATTTCAAGTATTTTTTGTAAATCATCTAAAGCAGCAGTGTAATATCCTCTTTTTAAACGCTCTTTTATTAAATCTATGGTCTCCATACTGACCTATCTCCGCATTCGTCAGCTATAAGTTTCGATTATATAAGACGAATTATTCACGAAAAATATTGTTTTGTTGGTTTGTATTTCTTTCTATGATGAAAAATGACTACATCCTAAAAAAATATTTGGACACATCATCTGTTCGCCTGATGTCATCTAAATTTCATTGGTATTAAATTAAGAATTCGCAAAACAAGTATTCACAAAAAAAAGGAAAAAAAAGATCTCAATTGCCTTTTAAAACCATATATCACATATAGAAACAATAGTCTACGTTTATCGATTGATCTATTCCAGGTGCCTACTTATTAAGTACAACGTAAATAATGCTTGCTATCTGTCCGATTACGGCTATTACCATCCCTACAAACATTAGCACAATGCCTACGACTCCTCCAGCTAAACCACCGAGACCAATCGCAGCGCCTAAACCGCCGACAATTGCAATCACAAAACCGATCACGAGCCAAATCAAACCATAGAGAAATGCTTTAATTCCTAAAATGAAGGCTTCGCCCCATGTTACCATAGATACCTCTCCGTTTTTTTAAATGAAATATTGGCGTTCACCTTAATATATCATTTTGTTTTTTAAACAAAGTCGATTCTTTTTGGAAAGGCGTTTCAAAGCAAAGGCAATATGATTAAATGGCTAATTGTCGAAATATGTAGGAAAAATATCTGGAGAAGTGGTAGTTCAGAAAGAAACATACGGTCTACATTGGTTTTTTCGAATTGCGTCTACAATATCATCTATAGATTCAATAGTTGTTTCAAAAATTGTAGTAGAACGTCCAACACATTTTAATGAATGTGCGTCTGAGCCTCCTATCATAGTTAAGTCTAACTGCTGCGCTGCCAACCGAGCTTTCGCTTTCGCTTTTTTACTATCCATTGCATTAGCAACTTCAATTCCGTCTAAGACATCTCCCAGATTATAAACCAAGTCACCTAAACTTCCATAAACGTTTCGAAAAGGATGTGATGCTACGACAACACCTCCCTTTTTGTGAATCTCTTTTATTGTGTCGATTGCACGTAGCCCCACAGGAAGTGTTTCGTCTATTCCATAAGCCAATAGATGCCCGTCTAAGGTAGTAACTTCAATCCCAAAAAAAACTTTGATATCATATTTTTCCTTTGCATATTTCTGAGCAATCCTCGCCCCATTTATGACGTCATGATCCGTAATAACAATACCATCAACATTTAATAGTGCTGAAAGAGTAGAGAGAAGTTCGTGAATCTCGATATGAGAACAAGCAGAATATTTTGTATGTACGTGCATATCTATAATCGACATTTGTTTCCCTAAGCCTTTTTTTTGAGGAGATTCTCTGGTTTTTGTTTTCGTTGATTCAGAAAATACTCCAAGATATATTTTTGTGTCCTAAAAATAGACTTAATTGATAGTTTTGACTCACCTAATTTTCTTAGTTGATGTCGTACAGGTATTTCGATAACTTTGAACCCTAAATCTTCAGCCTTTTTTACTAATTCTGCATCAATTAACCAGCCTTTTGAAGATATCTTTATTTTGGAAACAAATTCTCGTCTTAATGCTTTAGGCTTTCCATTAATATCATTATAATTCAATCCAAAAAATAGACGCATAAGAACCCGATTATAAACCATTGAAACAATTTTCCGAAATAAAGAGTCTTTTCTATTCTTTCTCCATCCAATAACTAGTCCAACATTATCTCGTTGTAAATAATCCAAAAGAACCGGAATATCACTTGGATCGTTTTGTAGATCTGCATCGATCCATACTATGAATTCTGTTACAGATTCTTTGAACCCTGTTTTAATTACATCGGAGTATCCTTTATTCGTTTCATTTTGGACAAGACGTAAAAAAGGATATTCAGTAATAGCATTTTCGACTATTTCTGCAGTTCTATCAGTACTTCCATCATCTATTACAATACATTCCATTTCCAATTTGGAGTTGGAATATAAGTCGTTCAAAGCATCAATTGTTGTTCTAATGGACGCTTCTTCGTTAAACGCTGGAATGAAGATGGATAGTCTTTTCATCTGAACCCTCATTTTTGTTGGCATTGAGCAATTGTTTTTTCGTTGTGTCTTTTAGACTTTAATTGAAAATAGTTATGTGTAGATTATTTTAATATTCATCGTCTTAACGTAAGGAAAACTACATTAGCACTTCAAAAATTTTTACTCTTTCATTTGTATAGACCTCTTGAAGATATATACTTGCTTCTGGATCAAATCCTTTAGCAGACTCCCAAGGACCAAAATATATGTATTGCACTTCAAAGTTTTCAATAATCTCAACTCTTTCTAGTTCAGAAGTGTCATCATCAAAGAATCTTTGTGTTATACGATCTCTTTCATCATTGAAAGGTGTTAATGCATCGTGACCATATACTACTTTGTTTCCTGTAAACACAGGAATTAGATATCCTGCTTTTTTCAGACAAAGTACAACCTCAGAGTCATCAGTATTTTCATTGAGCCAGTTAAAGGCATCCACTTCTTCTTTGTAAATGAAGGCATAGTAAGTGGGCTCTTGGTACAAGTCTATAATGAAGACGAAATTTGATGGAATGGTCGTTAAGAAAAGAATAAACAGAATTTGTTTTGCTCTTTTTGGTTTCATAAATCCTTGAGAGAACGTTTTTCCTGAAATTAGCTTCTTGTATAGAAAATAAAAACCTTCTGTAGATAATACAATAAGAGGAAAGGCAAAAGTATTTGCATAGTGAGATGGTTGAAAGGGATGGGCTATTCCTAATAATGGAGTAATATAGAAGTGATTTAAAAGAGCAAAAATTCCAATTGCCCATGAAATAAAGAAAATGCTTTGATTAGTTCTTTCTCGCAGATAAAGGTATCCTCCAGGTATAGCTAAGATAAGAAGTAAGCCCCATGCTAGAATATAATCATATAAGGGAATACTAAAAACTAATTGACGAAACTGAGCTACAACAATAGCTACGGACTCGAATTTACTTGTGATATATAGATTCCAGGCCATAGGCGGAATAATTGAACTAATGATCGGAATCATTTCTTTCCATAGTATTCGTTTATTGAGCAAAGCACTTAGTATAACATGCATGAAAACGATTGCAGTCAATGAGAATGCTGTAAAATAGTGTGAACTCCATGTTAAGAGAGAAAACCCTGCTGAAATTAAAATGAAGTTATATTTATTTTCATTGGTTCCTCTTAGCCAATAATAAAGGCTAAGCAACATTAAGCAAAATGGGAAGACCCAATGTGGATAAAGTGTTAATGTAAAATGAGATGGCATCCACCAGTCATAAAATCTAGATATGTCCTTATATTGAGTATAGCCGGTGTAAAAATCGCCGTAAAAGGCAATCATTATTATAAAGAGAATCCATGACCATCCCGATGACCATGCTGCTAGTGTAAAAGAAATGAAGACCTTTCTTTCATTATCTGGGAATATATATTTTAAGAATTTGTAAATAATCAGAAACAAAATGCTTCCTAGGATAATCCGTGACGCATGCCATAAAGGAATAAAGGAAATTCCAGTAATTAGCATAATTTTGCCAAGCAAGTTGAAATACAAGTAATAATAGACTTTAGGACTATTTGATGATGCGTCATAAGGATTGGCAAAAAGAAATCCAAAAGATTCAGAGGCTTCATGTGACCAGGCGCCATAGTAAAACTCATCATACTGATATATCCCTAGAAAAACCATTCCTTCAGGTGCATGTTGGTACCAATAAAGTAAAGGGATAGAAAGAATGATTGGTATGATTATTGAAGTAAAAAGGACATAATGGATCATTTTAATGGGATAAATCTTAGAAAGACTTTCAAATCGTTTCATTTTTTCCCACAATTTTGCGATGTTTTTCACTTGATTTTTTTGCACTTTACAATTTATTAGATAATATAAAATCTTTGGATTTGGACACATATTTAGCAGAAAAAATTATATTTTATAATGAAAAACGCTTTAATAGAGAAGAACAAATACTTTTACAATAAAGAAATGATTTTAGTAATTTCATTCTCTTATATAAGAGACAATTAAACTTAGAAGTGATAGCATAATCAAGGTGGGCAAAATAGTATGGCGGATTTTGGGCAGATAGAAGCTATACTAAAGGAGATCGGCAACGGGACTCCTGATATTCATGGACTTGCAGTTGTAAGCTCAGAGGGCTTACCTATCGCTTCTGAACTTCTTGGAGAAGCAGAAATGGAACGTGTTGCAGCTATGACTGCTGCTATGCTGGCCGTTGGTCAACGTTCAGCTGAAGAACTAAATAGGGGAACTTTTGAGCAAGTTTTTATAAAAGGAGAGCTCGGAGCTATTATTATCATTGAAATCGGGGAAGAAGCGGTATTAGCAGCTGTTACTGGTACTAAACCACGATTAGGACTAGTTTTTATGAATATGAGACGTGCTGCTGGGCAAATCAAAAGTTTGCTTTAAACAGAAAATACATTTTAAAATAAAATTGAACTTTCTAATAGACCATTTTTACATTTTATTGTAGATGCGCCAATTAAACTCAATATCATGTAAAAATGTTTGAAATTCGAGATCTCTGCCTTCTGGATCCCTCGAAAAAAACCGATAAATGTTGTATTTATCATTTTTTTGAGGTTTTGTTTCTGCTCGATCCTTCATTTTTTCATATAGAGCATCAACTTCCTGAGGGGTCTTATAGAAGAATGTCAAAAGCCAACCTTTAGTTACCTCTCCTCCTCTTTCGCAAAAACCAAAGAGAAAATTGTCACGTTGGAGGATTACGCAATCTCCTTGGTCCAACCATACTTTTGAGCCAATAGATCTGTAGAATTCAACTATTCCTCGAAGATTGTTCGTCTTAAGAAATACTATGCCTGCCATTTTCCTTCCCCATCTATTTTGAGTGAATCTGAATAATAAAGCACTATCTAATTCATTTCGGTTAACAAGTTAGATTTTCATGCTTATAACTAATTATTTAAGAGAAAAATAGTTAAAGGTGGACAGTGTTAAGACTCTTAGAGTTTTCTATGATTGAAGTATAGGTGAATTGCGTGATTCCTAATCCTCTTTATCTCGACACTATTTCAATCGGTTGCTGGTTTGTGGTAGCTGGTTATCATTTTCTCATGTTTGGATTCTTTTTCTTTCAACGATTTCGCGCTAGAAGAATAGTATATTGGCTGTATCTAGCGCTCTTTTTCCTTCTTATGGCTTTTGGACGTGGCTTTTTTATTGTTTCGGATTTCTATCTTGACACTATTTTATGGTGGAGAATCGGAACCTGTATTCAATGGTTTGCACTGGCGTTTCTAGCGCTTCTCATCGGACATCTCATTTTGGATAACCTTTATCACCAAATCATAATAGCTATTCCTCCCCCTGTCATCGCGGTTCTAATTCTCTTTATTCCAGGAGTAGCACTATCGCCCTTTCGTTTTGCTGTCAATTATGTCTTAGCACCAATCTACGCGATTTTTCTCCCTGCTCTCTTCTTCTATTTGGCATATCACAGCGTCGGAACCATTCGCCGTGGTTCTATACTGAACGGCGTTGGCTTTTTGATACTTTATGCTGGAAGAGTTATGTCGTCTGAGGCAGTTAAGCAAGTATTAGCACCTTGGGTAGGCGCAATTTTTGCACCAGGTTTAGTAATCCTTGCATTACTTCTCATAAGCTGGGGCAACCAATACGAACTATTAACTTGATTTAGCTGATTTAACCTCTACCGTCGATTTTTTCTTTTCCCTCTCCCCTTATTCCTCTGGGTCAACCATTTCAACCCAGCCCATTTGTTCCAAATCATCTACTTTTATGATAACTTCATCTTCTGGCATGCCTATTTCTTCAGCAATATCTTCTATAGTTCTTTTGCCGTCACAAAATTTGCCAATCTTACTCAATATTTCGTCCATTAATCCCATTTTGACTGCCATCTTTGGTATCTTCTTAATTAGCTTAGGTACTTTTATGGGAACTTCGGCTATCTCACCGTTCTTAAGCTGTCCATCCATTATTTCACTGAAATCTTCAAAAACAGAAACATTACCCATCCATTTTGCCAATTCATCTTGATATTTCTCGTTAAAGGTTTGCACCAATATTTCTAATGAATTCATAGCGATGTTCTTATCATCTAATTTGTCCGCAGCTGCGGCCAGCATTACTCCTTCTCTAAAAACAAGAATGACATTATATTCCTTCATATCGATGATCCTAATAACCCCTCTGCCTGCAGTAACCTCAGTTGTAAAATCCTTTAAAGCTGTCAGAAACCCCGCTATTAAATCCTCATCGAACGTGATCTCTCCATAACGACGTGAGAGAACACACAAACCGCTGCTTGCGATTATAAGATATATACTATGTATCAAGGAACACCCTCATGTTTCAATGCGTTTTCTGTTTCAATTCCCCGTTATTCAAAAATCATGAAGTCTATTTCTTTTAACTACACTATATTATTCCTAAAAAATCTTGTGAAGATTTTCGACTCTTCTAATTATAAATCCAACTTAATTAAATCATCGTTTTCTCAATTTCCTATGTGTAGAAATTAGTTTCGTATTCTAGAATGATTATAGTACTTTTTTAAAGAAGGTTATTAAGCACAAAAAATATGTTTAGGATTGCTCATAAAATAATAATGAATATGTAAAAAACTAAATTGCCCGTTTTATGGGGGATTTTTGTGTCTGAAGATTTTAAGTTAGAATTATTCGCGAGGTTGGATAAACTCCCAATGAATCAGGCTGTTGCGGAAGCTCTTCAAGTCTTAGAAAGGATACGTACCGAGGGTTCTCCAGAAGAAGCTAACCAAGCAGCAAAACACGCTGTAGAACTTCTTTGGCTAAACTCAGAACGTATGCGAGACTCGAAATCTCTAAAAAATGCAGCGTCACAACTGGCAACAGCGTATACTATCGCCAACGAAGTTCTTGATGATAAAGAAATGGCAAAAAAATCTATTTTACAAGCGGCGGAGTACTTGATTCAGGCGGCGAATGAATATCTTATTTGGGAAGACGTAGACAGTGGTACTGGAATGTTGACTACTGCTAGTTTGCTGAAATTTTTAGCAGATGACTATGATTTATCACTAATTGAATCAAAGAAAGGAACGATCAATTTTGGGCGAAGCATATTGGGTGCGGATCAGATGATTGGAATCCCTGAATTACTTGTTCAATCGATCAATAAAGTAGATCCGAATATGCTTAACAAAGCAAAACAACGGTGCTTGAGTTTACTTCCGCGTGTAAAAGATGCGGCAGAATTTATGGAACTAATCAATAAATCTTTAATGCATGTAGAACAACGACTTAGCAAATCTATTGAGTTTCCTGATATTAAGAGTATTGTCGAAATACCAAAAGATTTAGTTCTGGGACAAGAATTCATGGCAAAATTCAAATTGAAGAATATTGGCGAAGGTAATGCTAAAGATGTTTCTTACTCGATAGATATTCCAACAGAACTTAGGGTAATTGGAACTACTAAAGATTCTGTTGCAGAAATGAAACCTGGTGATGAAGTTGAGAAAAACCTTGAATTGACACTTCCAGAAGCTGAAACTGCTACAGATCAAGAATATAAGATCCACATCTCTTTATCATTCAAAGATATTGTGGGTAATATGCAAACGCAAACCTTAGGTCCCTTTTCAGTAGTAGCTGGGACAGTAAGTAAAGCTGAAGAAACCGAAAAAGCAATCAACACACATAATGAAGCGCTTTCTGCACTTTCTTCACGTATAGCAGGAATTACTCTTCCAAATGTATTTCAACCTTTTATTAATGGCATGACAGACTTGGCATCTGATATTCTCACCAAATGTAAAACTTATAGAGAAACAGAAGAATATAAGCTGATTCCGGCTTTACTCAAGGTTTTTGAGGATCTAATTTCAAAAACAAATGAGACAATGCCAGATGCTATAGCTAATTATGAATCTGAAAAACAACAATTTGATGATTTGAAAGAAACTCTTAATACTTTGGCGAAAAAAGTTGATGATTTAGACCAATATACTAAGAAAATTCAGGATATCGCTCAATTAATAAATGAAACAGAGCTAACAGAAGAAGGACAAATACTTATCAAACGAGCAATTCAAGAGTTAAATGATGCAAGTGAGTCACTCACAGAGGCTGTCTCTCAAATTAAAGAATTAACTGAAGAAAAGAGTTAAATGCTCATTCTATTTTTCTTTTTGTCATTTTCATAGCTAGATTTACTGCTTCTTCAGGAGTAGTTGCTATCTGGATTTTATCCTTAGACCATGGAAGTTGCCATTCATCACCCGTATGAAGGTCACTAAACAAATCAGCGACGCCGCCACTTCCTTTAAGTACGATTGCTGGAATTTTATAATTCATTGCCATAGCGATCTCGCTAAGTGTACCCGTTGATCCGTTTATTGCAATAACAGCATCACTAGCTAATACAACTGTAGTATTTCGCGAATAACCTAAATCGGTCGGTATCAAGATTTCAATGTATTCATTGGCCTCTTTTTCTTCCGTTGGCAGGATTCCAACGGTTAAACCATTGTTCGTTTTAGCGCCCTTTGCTGCGTATTCCATTACAGAACCTAATCCCCCACACAAGAGGATACAACCCTTTTGAGCAATCAATTTACCGATTTCTTCTGCTTGGTCCTTGACATGGTCTGATATATCCCCCCCGGCTCCTATAACTCCAATTTGTATAGGCACTGCTATTTCACCTCCTTCTAAACCACAACTATTTCCTTACAATTCTAGCTATACTTTTAAAATAGATCTACGCTTTTTGATATGTATGTATTAACATAACTAATTTTTGAAGTGTAAAAAATGATGTACTCGTTAAGGATTCTCTATAATAACTAGTTATTTTTTAGTTATTTTGAATATTTCCTTGTCTTAATTAGGTTTTTCGCTGATTACAGTTTGTAATCAAATAAGAGATGAAAGGATAAAGTTTTTATACGATATGTATGGAATTACATGTCGATTAAAATGGATACACGGAAACAACTATGGATAAGTGCAATATTCATTGTCGTATTAGTCTCTGGAGTGACAGCTGGACTTCTAATAACTACCCCTCATATCTTCAATGAAGATACAGTGACAGTCACTGATTCTGATGGTAGAGTTGTACCTATACCTACTCAAGTAGATACCATCGCTTCCAACTATCCGATCTCAACATCGGCGATTTTATTTCTAGGAGGTGCTGATATGCTTATTGCGGTGGATAGTTCAACACTAAGTACTTCCTTTATGTTGAACCTCTATCCCAGTCTGAGCGATGCAACAGATATAGGATACCCGTGGACTGTAAATATGGAGCAAATCGTAGCACTTGATCCCGATATCTTCTTCACGGCGTGGAACTCTGAAATAGCCGATCAACTTCAGGAAAAGGGTATACCAACGGTTTGCCTGAATTTTGAAAGCCCTGAGGAATTTAACAGAGCGTTAACAATAATTGGTAATTGTTTGGGCTTACAAACAGCAGCTGCAAATGCGGTCGACTATTATCAAACCAAGGAAAAAGACTTGGAACTGCAAACAAAGACGCTAGCAAAGAGTGCACGACCCAAAATTTTGTTTATGAGTTACGGAGCACGTAGGATGACAGTTTTCCAGGTACCTGGGAAAGGAATGTTGCAAAACGAGTTAATATCGTTGGCTGGTGGCGTGTCAGTATCCGAAGATTTGCCTGGAGGCTGGTCGGAAGTGTCGGTAGAACAAGCAGCGGTATGGAATCCAGATATCATAATAATAACCAGTTATTCTTCCGAAACAACGGCTACCGATTTAAAAAATCAGGTACTCGACGATGCTGCTTGGGATATCACTACAGCTGCCCAAAACAGTGCGGTGTATGCTTTTCCAGGAGATTGGGAATCCTGGGATGCTCCAACCCCTAAATGGATCTTAGGACTCTATTGGCTCGCAACAGTTATTCAACCAGACATGTTTAGTGACATTAACTTCCAATCGATAGCTACGGAGTTCTACCAAGACTTCTATGGTGTTACATGGTCCACAGCCGGAGTTACTGGTGATATTTAGTTGAGCAAAAAGCTACCTATTGAGGTAAGTTTAGTAATTTTACCTCTGCTCCTTTTTTTTTTATCAATTTACCTTGGTAGATATCCGATAAATCCCTTTATTATCACTAGACCTTTGAGTTACAATGAATACGTGATTATTTTTCTCATCAGAATGCCCAGAGTACTTATTGCGATGAGTGTAGGGGCAGCCCTATCGATATCAGGGGCTACATTACAAGGTACTGCGAGAAATCCTCTTGTGGGCCCAGAAATTTTGGGGGTTTCTTCAGGTGCCGCTTTTGGAGCAGCACTGGCTATAGTGTTCCTGGACAGTGCCGGTCCTGTGTTTATTCAAGTATCGGCGTTTTTATTTGGACTTGTAGCAGTATTCTTAGCCTATTCTATTAGTAAATCTCTTAGAGGGTATGGTTCCTCCATATTAACGATGATTTTAGCAGGTATAGCCATTTCAGCGATGTTTTCTGCCTTAGTGGGTATACTTAAGTACATGGCAGACCCCTATGAAAAACTTCCTGCTATTGTTTTTTGGCTTTTAGGTAGTTTTGCGGCCTCAGGTTGGCAGGATGTAATCAATGTTTTGCCTATGCTTTTTATAGGAATTGTAGTGATGGTCCTACTTAGATGGCGGATAAATATCTTATCCCTAGGAGAGGAAGAGGCAAAAGCTTTGGGTCTCAACTATGAAAGAACAAGAATGATTTTGATTGCAGCGGCCTCATTAGCAACAGCGGCATCAGTCGCAATTAGTGGAATAATCTCTTGGATAGGTCTTATAGTGCCACACATGACAAGAAAATTAGTCGGTCCCAATCACAAGGTTCTCATACCTGCATCCTTATCTGTTGGTGCTATGTTTATGGTTTTATGTGACAATTTAGCGAGAACTCTCACTCCTTTTGAAATCCCTATAAGCATAGTGACTTCTTTAATCGGTGCTCCTGTTTTCTTATTCTTACTGAAGATGAGAGGTAAGCAACGATGGTAGAGTTATCCGTTACTGATGCATCATTTTCATATGCTGCTGCTGACTTTTCTCTACGAAATATTTCCTTTCAGATAAGTAGTGGCGAAATCTGCTGTTTACTTGGACCAAATGCATCAGGGAAAACTACTTTGATAAAATTTATTGCGCAGATTATTGGCCCTGGAAATGGACGCATTTTCTTTGATGACAGAGATTTGCTAACCTTACAACCTATTGAATTGGCTAAACTTATAGCTTATGTTCCCCAAATCCACATCGCGTCGTTTCCCTACAAAGTAATCGATATGGTATTAATGGGTAGAAATCCTTATGTCAATTTCTTCTCTGCACCAAAAAAACGCGATCTAGAGATGAGTACTAAGGCATTATCAATTCTGGGTTTGGAAGGCATACAAAACAGAATTTATACTGAACTTAGCGGTGGTCAACAGAAACTAGTCTTAATGGCTAGAGCGCTGGCACAAGAAACCCCGTTAATGCTTTTAGATGAGCCTACAGCTCACCTTGATATCAGAAATAGTTTGCTTATACTCAATAGTATAACGAAACTTGTAAAGGAAAAAAAAATCATTGTCCTCATGGCTTTACATGACCCAAACGAAGCCTTATTGGTAGCAGATAAAGTTGTTATGATGAAGGATGGGCAGATAATCGCGGAGGGTATCCCTAAGAACGTCTTAACTCCCGAAAGCATTAAAGAAATTTATGATGTCAGAGTGGAAATTGTATCTTCATTTAATAGAAGAATAGTTGTATCCTCTCTGGATTCTTTGTTGTGATCAAAATGGATGAAATTAATGAACTTTTAAGAAAGGTAAGAGAGTCTTGTGATTTTAAGGAGGTCTTTAGAACTAGAGGGATAAGGATCACCAATAAATGCATTCAAAAGCCGCTCTGCTATTACTGTAACTATATGAATGAGGATATATACTTTACAAGTGTTGAAGAAGTAATTAGTAGGGCTTTAGAACTAAAGAATTCTGGTGTAGATCGGGTAACCCTAGTAAGTGGATGGCTAGGCTACAATAACAAGCTTGGTGTTCGCTATGTAAAAGCAATCAGAGACGACAGCAGATTTGATGACTTAAGATTAAGTGCCGCGTTCGGTAGGCTGTCAAAGAGTAGTTTATTGGCATTGAAGAAAGCTGGATTAGACCAATATGGCTGTAATCTGGAAGGTGTACCAGAAATACTGGTGAAGATAAAGGGAATAAATGACTTCGAGGAAAGAATTAACACTCTTGAATGTGCTAGAGAGGTCGGTCTTGATATCTCCACAGGGTTTATAATTGGTGTAGGCGAAGATTGGAAGATGTTCGATAGGCTTTTAAGGAACATAAAAGAACTTGACCCGTGTTCCATATTTATGTCCCCTTTTGAGCCGTATCCTAATACCCCTATGGAAAACTTTCCTCCATCTAATCTAAAAAGAGTGATTAAAGCGATCGCTAAGACGAAATTAGCATTTCCTGAAAAGATAATTGGTGTAAGAATTATCATGCAATGCAAACATCTTCCCCGCGAAATTGTAAGCCTAATGATATATGCAGGAGCAAATCTAATAGCGCCACCTCCAGCATTTTCTGATAGAAGCGTAAAAGAATTTTTTGAAGTCCTTAAAACAAATGCTGAGAATTTAAACATCCTTTATAATAAACTAATTAATGAAGGCGTGAATAATACGGATGTTACTGAGTTTATAGACATAGTCGGCAATCTGAATTTAGTGTAATTCGTATAAATTTTCTATAACACAGTAGTGGGTAAAAAAAAAATCACATTTAACCTTTTAGATTCATATTGGCACGATTTGATTATGCCTAAGCTAAGTTCTTCTTTTTTTGTTCTTTTAGTCACCATAAAAAGATATAAAGATTGATGGTAACTTGAAGGCATACTAGGATTTAAGAATGCAAGGCGAGGACTATGAAATACCAGACGCCACGAGGTACATTAGATTTTTTACCTGATAAATGTGCAGAACGAGTGTATATTGAAGAGAGATTTAGGTACACTTTTACACGCTGGGGTTATGCAGAGATAAGAACCCCGACCTTTGAATATTTTGATGCTCTCAAACTAGGTACTGGCGATGAACTTATTAATAGTATGTTTACCTTTGAAGACAAGGGAGGACGTCTTCTAGCTTTACGTCCAGAAAATACAAATCCTGTTTGTCGAGTAGTTGCTACAAAAATGCAGCATTACTCAAAACCAATAAAACTCTTCTATATTGGATCACAGTTCAGATATGAAGAACCCCAAAGTGGAAGACAAAGGGAGTTTTTTCAAGCAGGTGTGGAATTGTTAGGTATAAACACACCTGAGACTGATGCTGAAGTTATTGCCATTCTCATCGAGGCACTTCAAAATATTGGCTTAAAAGATGTCAGGATTAATTTGGGACATGTTGGAGTGTTTAAGTCTCTCGTACAAGAAGCTGGAATGAACCTATCGGAAGCTGCAGAATTACGAAAGAACATTGATAAGGGAAACATTGAAGCATTAGAGGATGAACTGAATAAATTATCAATTCAAAATTCGTTAAAAGAAGCATTTCGATTGCTTCCAGAACTCAAAGGTGGAATAGAAGTAACTGACCAACTACTTGAATTAATTGACAGTCCAGATGTAGATGCCGCTATTGAAAATTTACGAGCTATAGCAAAAGTGCTTGATGGGTACCCATATGCAGGACAGATAACAATTAACTTAGGAATTGTAAGAGGAATTGATTATTATACGTCAAGTGTCTTTGAAGCATTTGTTCCAGAAATGGGTGAATCTGCATTAGGTGGTGGCGGACGATATGATAATTTAATTGCAGAATTTGGAGGACAAGATGTTCCTGCTACCGGTTATGCAGTTGGTATTGACCGATGCCATCTCGCTCTTGAAAAACAAAACTATGAGTTTCCAAAGCCTGAAATTAGAATACTAGTCCTCTATCTAACTCAAGAAGAAAGAAATATTGCCATCCAAACTACTATTAATTTAAGACGTGTTGGTTTTCCAGTTCTTCTAACTTTTGAAGAAAAAGGAATAGTAGCAGGATTAAAATTAGCAGACAAACAAAATGTTCCTTTTGTAATCATTATTGGCGAAAAAGAAGTCAAGAAATCAGAAGCTACAGTGCGAGACATGACGAAAGGTTCTCAAGAGTCTGTTTCTTTTAAGAATCTTATTGAGTATTTTTTCTCCAAAATGGTCAAATAAGCTCTATGTCACAAAATAAAGGAAAGGGTTGCTTCTTAGTGTCTCTAAAAATTACAATCTTAGGCTCAGGAGACAGTGTTGGAACTCCAAAATGGGACTGTCACTGTGAAACCTGTGAAACTGCAAGAAAGAGAGGTATTCCCTTTTCAAGAACTCGTTTTGGGATTTTGATAGAATTACTTGACACCAATAAACGAATATTGATTGACACGGGACCTGATTTAAGATCTCAACTATTAACTCATAATATAGATAGAATTGATGCTATTTTCTTTACACATGGACATTACGACCATCAAAGCGGATTTGCCGATTTCTATCGCACACGTATCCCTGCAGTAGAAATATTTGGAACTGAGGAAACTCTTAATTACATCCTTTCTTCGGGTGGAATCATGAAATCCATTCGATACAAAAATCAGGAAATCTTGCCTTTCCATCCCATAGAATATGACGGATTTAAATTTACTGCATTCCCTGTCTTGCATGAAACAAGCCCTACCAAACCAGTAGGTTATGTAATTGAAAAACCAGGGCATGATATCAAATTGGTTATTACAGGGGATACAGGCTTCAATATTCCTCATAAAAGTCTTGAATTCATTTCCAATCCTAATCCAGATATCCTCATAGTGGATTGTTTTATTGACAACCAAGAAGATACAATAAGACGGTTCAAAAAGTTTGTTTTTGATTTTGACTTTTTCAGGAGCTCCAATCACTTGATTTTTCCAGATATCCTAGAATTTATAGAACGCGTTAAACCTAAAGAAACATATTTAATACATATGTCACACTTATGCGCTCCTCATGATCAATTAGAATCTAACTTGAAAAAATATGAGCATATTAAAGCTGCTTATGATGGACTAACGATGATTTTGTAATCCTAATTTTTTTTTAATAAACAATTCACGATTGCAGCGTTATTATCTCATCTTTATTGAGCGGAAAATGAATTACCTGTAATTTGCCTCTACATTTAGGGCATTTTTCTATCATTGTTTTGGTATTTTTGTCAAATTGTCGTACAATCGCTACGTTACATAAGATATCTGTGCCACAAGCAGTACAATGATAGAATATTTGATCGACGTTAGCATTTTCAAGTACTGGATTTGCCTTACATAAAAAACAAAATTTTTTCATATCGCAAATGACTTTGTTTTCACCGACGTCTATCATTGAATATAAAAGCCCCCAAAAAACAATCAATTAATATGCTGGTTTGTAGGTTGTTTTTTAATTGCTTGAGACAGTCTTTTAATAGTATAATGGACTGGCTTCTTATATGAGTTTCATAACATTTGTGATCTTCAGTAGATACTTAGCATTTAAAATTAATATTTTCTTCTTATCTTTATTCTTATCGCTATAGATGATATTACTTCGCAGATTGAAGAATACTATATTATACCTTCAAAATCTGCATTTTGTTGATAAATTTAATATATCATGCGAGATAAATATGAATTAGTTTTTATATTACTTACACAATTTATATTAACATCAAGGTCTGTGGGGGATCCAGATGGAAGAAATACACAAAATTCAAACAGGAATTTCCACTTTCGATGAGTTCTCGGGTGGTCTACCAGAAAAAGCAATTTATCTAATAACCGGAGGGCCTGGAACCGGAAAAACTATTTTTGCGTGTATGTACGCTTATTTTGGTGCACTCAAATTTAACGAGAAAAGCATGATTATTACTACATTAGATAGTCGTGAGCATATTCTCCGTTATATGAAAACGTTTGGTTGGGATTTTGAGAAATTAGATAATCTTATTATTAAAGATTTAAGCAAAATCCCCGCAGCAGAGGATTTTGGAAGTTCAATTCTCTTTAACAGGCTAATGGAAGCGGTCGTTGAAGCTGAGGATGAGGTCGAAAAGGTTAGTAGAATTGTACTAGACAGTGCAACCTCAGTCATTTCATTATATACCGATCCCATTAGAGCAAGAAGAGATTTAATTCAATTAACAAACCTGCTAAGACGCACAAATGCTACAACTATTATTACGAATGAAGTCATATCTACAGTTCATCAAATGGAAGAATACCTTGTAGATGGCGTTATTAGATTATCACTTATACCAAAAGCTGATGAGTTCATACGCATGCTTCAAATTTCTAAATTACGCGGTAGCAATCATCCAATGAGACAAATTCCATATAAAATAACTGGAAAAGGTATAGAATTAAGTAGACAAACTTTGTGAGTTTCGTTCATTGCTAAGTGTAAACTATATTCAGAGTGTTTTGTTTTTCTATTAAGTTCTATTATTTGAATTGTACGAGAGATTATGTGACAATAATGGTAACCAGAGTCGCTTTCTATCTCAGTGCTCATGGTTTTGGTCATGCAACACGAATGATAGCCATTATTAAAGAGTTATTGTTCCAAACAGATTTAGAAATATTCGTTAAAACAAATGTTCCAAAATGGCTTTTTCTAAATTCAATAACTAAGAGAAATAAAGATAGAATAAAAATCGTACCACAAGAATGTGATGTAGGTGTAATATATACCTCAGGTTTTCTTATAGATACTTTAGAAACCTCAAAGGTTATTCGACAAATGGTTGCTTACGAAAAAACGTTTCTAAATAATGAATCTCAATTTTGTCAAAATAAGAATATTAAACTCATTATATGCGATATTCCTCCTTTACCTTTTCTGATAGCTGACAAATCAAATATACCTAGCGTAGGAATTAGTAATTTCAATTGGTATGACATCTATGATTACCTATATCAAAAAGAAAAACAGAAAGACTTTTTAAACGTAGTAAGAAAAATTTCGTCTTATTATGAACTGGCAGACTTATTGTTAGAGCTTCCTTTTGCAACTTCAAATAAAACCTTTACTGAAAAAAAAGCAGTACCTTTAGTTGTCAGGAAGAAAACGCGGAAACTTGCTGAAATCAGAAAAAATCTCAGTATTGCACCTCAGCAAAAGCTTATATTTGTATCCTTGGGTTGGCATGAATTCAAAGAAGCAGTTAGAAAGATGTTTTCTGATGTAGCATCCCTAAAAAACTCAAATACTGTGTTTTTACTCAGTTCAAATCTACGAAAATTTTCTGAACCTAAGAATTATTTTCGATTTCTACCCTTTGAAGATCCTAATTCACAGGATTATATAGCCGCATGTGATCTTGTGGTATCAAAACTTGGATACGGTATCGTTAGTGAGTGTGTTGCAAATAAAATACCCATGATTTATACGATTCGTCCTAACTATATCGAAGATATATTAATGGGTAGAAAACTGGATACCTTTAAAATGTCAAAATTTTTACCATCTGATCAATTCCTTAACGGTGATTGGTTTTATATGATCGATGAAGCAATAAAACTAAAAGAAATCTCGCAAACCGTTAATATTGACTTAAATGGTGCTGAAAGATGCAGTAAGTATTTATTACGATACTTAGAATAATTTAGTGAAAAACCTTTTAAGATTGTCATATAAGGCGGTTTTATGTCTCTTAGGTTGCATAAAAAGGGATTAAGAGTTTTAGGCTTTGCAGAAAGTTTCGTTAAAGAAACTTCTTCTCGATCTGTGTTTACTGGTGTTGTGATGAGAGGTGATCAATTTCTAATTGATGGGTTTGGAATGACTACGCTAACTGTCGGAGGAATGGATGCTACTGAAGGCGTATTGAGACTTTTTAAGCAATTAAATAGAACTGATATCAATATTTTAATGATGAATGGATGTATCATCAGCTGGTACAATGTAATCGATTTAGAAGAAGTCTTTACAACATTAGAAATCCCTCTGGTTTGTATAACTTACGAAGAGTCAGAAGGATTAGAGAAATACTTCAAAGATAATTTTGAAGACTGGGAAAAACGTATTGAGATCTACAAGAAAAACGGTCCCCGAGACGAAATAAAACTACATACTGAGCATTTAATTTATACTCGTGTTTACGGAATGGAACCAAAAGAAACACAGATTATTCTTGATCGATTTACGCTTCAAGGTGCAGTTCCTGAGCCACTAAGAGTGGCACGTCTTCTAGCACGCGCATTACTTAAAAGCGAGTTTTCTGAATTCACTGTTACAACAATCTAAGAATATCTGAGTTTATATGCAGGTAGTAGTTTAACTAACCGTTAATGTGAAGTCTTTTGAAGCATCTGGTTTTATGAAAGGCTTACGCGCTAGTTCGACCATCAAACCACCGAAAGGAATAAGAATATCGGTCATTGTTCGGAAGAAGTCCCAAGCACTTCCTTTCTTCTTTGTTACTACTTTAGACATAATTTTAACTTGTCCTTTGACGATATCTGCTTTAGTTTTTTCAGCATTAATCTTAAATTTTAGTTCCGAAAATTCCCCAGGTTCTACATTTATTGCTGTTTTTGTGGGCTCTATAAGAGCTTTTTTGAGATTCATTGAGAAAGAGAGTTCGACGGTCTCATCGGGACTTCCATTGGAGATCAGAAAACTGACGCAGTTATCTACGCCATTCCTTTTAATTCCGTTGTTTATTGGGCCGATGACTTCTACAATGGGTTTTAATTGCATTACATCGCCGTATTTCTCATTTTTCGCAAATTTATTGAGGAGATATTTGATCTTTGCTTCTTTTTCTGGGAGAAGCCGCTGTGGCGGTGTTTGCAAAGGTAAATCTCGTTTCTTCTTAACTAGTTGCTGCAACTTACGGCAATACTCAAGATTTTTTGTATCGTTCTTCAAGACAGCAATTCTCTCACATTGTTGCAAAGTCTGTTCCGCTTCATCGTATTGTCCTTGAGCGCCTTGAAGATACGCAAGTGCATATAAAGCATCAATATTCTCAGGATTATACTCAAGTGCCTTCTTGAAATAATCGATAGAATTTGGGTATCTTTCCATTGACTTATAAAGTCGTGCAACATTATAATACAAGCTAGTATTTGGGGCAAGTTTGATTGCTTCGTTATAAAATTCTATACCTGTCTGTAAATCCCCAAATGCTGTAGCCGCATCTCCTGCTTGTTCATAAAGCATTGCAAGCTTTTTTGTATTCTGTTTGTCTTCTAACTCAATTGCAGTACGAAAAAATTTGAGGGCTCTATGAGGCTCGCCTGTCTCCTTACAAGATTCTGCAAGTCGTTTATAGTCAAGACCATAAAAAGATGTAGGGTTTATAGAAAGTGCACGATCTAGAGATACTTTTGCAGACTCATAGTCTTTTTGTTCGTAAAGGGAGTAGCCAAGATAACGAAGAGCAAGTGCGTTTTTTGGATCATTTGCCAGTACCGCTTCAAAGTTTTTTTGGGCATTCTTGAAATCACGAGACTTAAACAGTTGTACTCCCGTTTCAAAATTATTACTTGCCATTTTTTCCACACATCTCTACAAGAATCCCCACATTCATTACTCAAATATATTTTGATTCAAACTGCAGCGTTCTAAGATCGTCTATCTTTAAGACAGACATACTTTTTAATGAACAGAAGTGGAAAAACTAACAGAACCTAAACTTTCAAGTTTTATAAAAAATTAGTTCAACTAGTGCTGGGTTTAATATCAAGAAAAAACTAAAAAAATGTAAATTTAAAAAAATCAGGTCACTATTCTGTTATTTCTTTGCTTTAGTAGTTTTTTTGGCACCAGTTTTTTTCTTTTTTGGCATATTTATTACCTCTGTTTTTTATTTTATTTTATTTTCTCAAATAGTGTTGAGGCTAAAGTTACCAATCTTCGTCGTCGTCGTCGTCGTCGTCGTCGTCGTCGTCGTCCCAATCTTCGTCATCAAATTCCCATTCTTCTTCCTCTACTTTTTTCTTTTTTTCTTTCGAAACCATACAGAACTCCTCCTATTCAAGTGTTAATTTCTTAATTGATTCTGTAAGTTCTTTAATTTCTATGTGAGAAAATCCTTAGATGTAAACCATAAATAAATTTTTATTCGGTTAAAGTTATTTCTTGTAACCGCGTAGAATAAAATCAAGCCCTTTATGGTTAAAATTCTCTTATGTGTTTAAGAAACAAAAGTTAATCATTATCCTTTCAGGGAATTGAAATTAAAGGAACAGCTCGTTGTTATTTCTCAACTTGAAAATAGTCACTTAATGATAAAACATGAAATTTTACTAAATTTACTATTCGTCATCGTCCCAATAGTCTTCGTCTTCCCATTCTTCGCCGTCGCCATCCCATTTTTCGTCATCGTCCCAATAGTCCTCGTCTTCCCATTCTTCGTCATAACCGATATCGTTGTCATCCCAGTACTTCACTTTTTTCTTTTTCAGGCCATTCCATTTCATAAGAAATCACCCCAAAATTTGATTATTCTTAAAATCATTGTAGTCATTTAGTTGTAAACGAGTAGATCAGTGATTTTAATTCATAAAAAAATTTTTACAAGATCAAAATGATCTCTAGTTACTATTTAGTATAAAATCGTATCTCTTTTTTATGGAATGAGCTCCTTTGTTTATAAGACAAAGACGAACAAAAGTTTCTTTTATGACTGTGAATACAAAGCAAAAGAAACGGGTATTACTTTATCTGAAAATAGTCACTAAGTAAAATGTTATTAACTTAGTTTTGTATCTCCTCAAATATGATATTACTGTTTTCACCTAATTAATTTGTGAAATATTTACAATTAGATTTGTCCTCAAGTCTAATCAACAATTGACACAATTGGCATTTTACTTTGAATCTGTATTACCTTTTTGCATTCATTGATAGCTCTGAGCGCTTTCCTGTATATTTTCATTAAATCAATTTTGTATACTTTTTTCAAAAAGAAAAATGTTTCTTTTGTATGAATAAACCTGATTTTAATTTCGTTAAATGAATACTTGGCCTTAAGTGCACTTACAGAAGACTCTTTTAATTGTTGTATGAGTTTTTTGCAGGCAAGTTCAATAGAAGTAAATTCTTTTGTACGTATGTCTTTTATTGCTTCTAATAGTTCAAGAGCTATCTTGTCTTCTATTTTAATTCTTGGAATAATAATAGTCTCTCCACCAAGTTTTTGTATGGCATCCACGAACCTACGTGGGCTAATTATCTTACTTCCTTGTGGAAGTAATCTTCTAAAGCTTATTTGAGGCCACAAATAAATATTTCTGGTTAGTTTTAAATATGGTGATCTTCTAAGCAATCGACTAACATGTTTTCGCATTCGAACGGAACTCTCTTCTGAAGGAAAGGAATACGCGACTAAAATAAGACTCCCAAGCTGAAAATTGTTCTGAGTAATTCGTATTCTTTCAATTTCTCTTTGTTTTTTAAGAGGAATACAAGGTACTCTATGGGTGCTTAAATACCTTTTAACACGATTTACCGAACTTGATGGCAATTTCCACAAATTTCGCATGATTTTTTCGCATCCAAAGCTCTTTAAACTGTTAAAAAGTTCTTTTTTATGTTTAAATTCTTTAGAGAAGCGAAAAATTATATAGAACACTCTTTTCCACCATTATCCTATATTTTACTAGAAAAGGAGTCAATTGTAACTTCATGTTGGATTGAATGTGGAAACTCATTACTATAAGCCAATTTTGTATAATATAAAGCTTTGTGTAACAAATACTTCAAGATAATTTATTAATTCCTTTAATACTGAAATCAATTATGCAGTAATATGAAAATGTTTTTAAGAAAATGCGTGTAAAGGAATAATGCATCCCTGCTTTTCAAAATGCTTCTCCTGAACTGAAAGAGCAATCAGTATTATTCTGCTTTGTCTTTTTAACTTGGTGGATTATCTTGAAATCAAAATACAAGATTTTTTTAACAGATGTCCCAAAAAAAGATCTTACATTACAGTTAGTTTCCTTGCCAATTAAGAAAAAATATAATGGAATACAAGCCCAAAATGAAGTTTTTGTTGAATTTCATAGGGAAAACGGGAGACTTCGTCCTATTAGATTCTGGAAAATACAAAAGAACAAAGAAAAATATTTTAAACCGAGAGAATTCATTGATATATTAAATAACAGTCAGTTGATCTATATAAATGATGGTCTTGCTTCATTGTTCAAAGAAGACTTATTAGCTATGTTTCAGGACTTTCAAATCGATACGAAAAAAGTAATTACATGTAAGACGTGTCCTTTTTGTTTGATTCATGGATTGATAACAATCGACAAAGATTCTGATCTCTCTTATTTTAGACACGACAAAGAGCAAAAAATTTGTTATAGATGCGCGAAATTGGAATTACTTGACGAATTCTATCAACGAGGCGCAGTTTTAAACAATAAGATGAAAAAAGCGATATTTCGGACGTTATCAAAAACAAAAAATGTAGATCATTTAATAAAACTCTTTACTGATGAAATTGATCCAACAAAGCATCCCGAATTAACTTTCTTCGATGAGATTTTATGTGAAGATACGGAAGCAACATTAACCCCTCTAATAGATAGCTTGAGCATTCCAGATACTTTGAAGAAAGTACTAAAAACAAATGGCATTATCAGACTTCTTCCAATACAAAAACAAGCAATCGATGAGGGGCTTCTAAATAATCAAGATTTGCTCGTTGTTTCAGCTACGACTACTGGAAAAACACTAATTGGCGAACTTGCTGGTGTCACTAAAAGTATAATGAATGAAAACAAAAAAACGGTGTTTTTAGTCCCACTGGTTGCGTTAGCTAATCAAAAGTACACAGAGTTCCAAGAGAAGTATAGTCCTATTGGATTAAAAACAGCGATTCGCGTTGGAATGTCAAAAATTGATGTCGGGGACGAAGAACTTGTAATTGTTGATAGCAAAGTAACTGATGCTAATATCGTAGTGGGAACTTATGAAGCGTTCGATTTCTTACTCAGATCGGGAAAAAGAAAGGATATAGGTGACATTGGCACGCTTATAATTGATGAGATCCAATTATTAGCGGATCCAGAGCGTGGCGTGGAATTAGATGGGCTCATAGGTCGAATAAGGTCTTTATTCCCTGAAGCTCAATTAATCTGTCTTTCAGCTACTGTTGGAAACCCCCAAATCCTCGCTGAAAAACTACAAGTAAAGTTACTAACGTATGAGAAAAGACCTGTGCCACTAGAAAGACATTTAATTCTAGCAAAAGATGAAAATCGCAAACTTTCTATCTTAGCCAAGCTTATAAGACGTGAGTTCAAACAAAAAAGTAGTTTTGGTTACAAAGGACAATCTATTGTTTTTACTTTTTCAAGAAGGCGTTGTAAGGATCTTGCCAAAAACTTACAAAGACGAGGGATAAATGCGATACCATATCATGCGGGATTAACTTATCCTCAAAGAAAACGGGTAGAAACTGACTTTTTGCAAGGACAATATTCAGCAGTTATAACTACTGCAGCCTTGGCAGCAGGAGTAGATTTTCCTGCATCTCAAGTAATCTTTGAATCCTTATCCATGGGGATCAATTGGCTTACTGTAGCCGAATTTCATCAGATGAGTGGTCGAGCAGGGCGCTTGAACCGTCATGATCGGGGTAAAGTAGTCCTAATGACGGCACCCGGATTGAAATATAATTACAAACAGAAAAAAACCGAAGACCAAATAGCTATAGAATTATTAGAAGGCAAAATAGAAGAAGTTTCCGTAACCGCTGATACAAATAACTCAGCAGAACAATTATTAGCTAGCATTTCCTCATTTGGAGATATCTCTGTAACCGAGCTAAAGGCACACCATGATATTTTGTTAGCTTCTTCAGATGAATTTGAGGAATTATTAAGAACCTTGAGAGATACAGATTTAATTTCAATAGATAATGAAAATATCAAGGCAACTCCTTTTGGAACAGCAGTTTCTGAGTCCTTTCTATCACCAGAAATTGCTGTTTTAGTTAAAAAACAAATTTTAGAAGAAGATGCAGATCCACTTAACATAGCGATAAAACTAGAACCTTTCGAGCAAGTGTATCATTCTAATAAACTTCAGGCTGAGTTAAATCGAATTTACAGAACACATTTTCCCACAAAGTTCTTGTCTGGTGCGATTTTTGATGTAGCTGATTTCAAGAGTATTAAAGCGAAAAGAAAATTAGAGAATTGGATAATAGAACTGTTTGCTCGATGGATGTTTGAATTCTTCGATTGTAAATGCGAAGAATCACCATATTGCGAGTGTGTTCAAATTAAACTCGCCAATAAGATTGTTAAAATGAGACAAGAAGGCAAAAAACTTCATCAGATAACGTACGTTTTCAATGATGTTTATGAGTTGTTTATATATCCTGGTGATCTCTTCAAGTGGCTTGATACGCTTGTCCACAATCTTCGAGCTGTAAAAAGAATTGCACACATACTTAAGATTAATGAAATGGTTGAGATTATTGAAATGTTAATCAATTCAATTGAATGTGGAACATCACAATTTCTAAAAAAGTAAATGTTATACCATGAAATGGCAATCTTAGTTCACAAGTTGAACTCTCAAGGATGTTTTGTTCTTAAGAAAAAAGAAGAATTTATAGCATGCGTTTTGTGTGCGTATAAATTAGCTGAAGCCGCATCAGAACAAGTACAGGAAGCAATAAACATCGAAAAATCAATGATTAAATATTAATTACTTCTCACGATCCGACTGGTTAATTTTAAGAAAGTAAAACTATCTGAAATGTTTCAGCCAAGTCTTTCAGAGTTTGATTGCGTTTTTTTTTAAAAAACGGTTAACTTCTTTTTTTCTTACATTTTTCCCTTGCTCATAGAGTCTTAGAATGGCATCAATTTATATATTATGGTTGATTTTTAGAATATATAGTCTTTTTAGTAACAAAATGAAAACATAATTTTGAATTGGAGTAGATGATATGTCAGGGGTTTATTGTCCAGAATGCGGTTCATACATAGAGGAACTGGGTACTCAGTTTTGTCCCCACTGTGGTGCATCGCTGAGTGTTGCTGCAACTACTGCAGAAAAACCTACACCTATTCAACCAATGGAAGTACCGCCGCCTCCTACACCAAGTGCTCCAACTGCTATGTATGGTGAACTTGGTGAACGTCTTATTGCATATATTATTGATGCTGTGATAATCTGGGTTATAACAGCGATTATTGTATTTCCATTATTTAATGGATATTATGTATCATGGTGGTTTGTGAGTTGGCTACTTGGGTTTCTTTACTTCTGGATACTTGAATCTTTCAATAATGGACAAACACTTGGTAAAAAATTACTAAATCTAAGAACTGTCGATGAAGTATCATTAGAAGTTGCAGAAGCAGGAAGCTATTTTGTCAACAATCTTTCCAGAGGAAGTGGGTGGATTATAATAGATCTTTTAGTCGGTTTAATTGTAAATTCAACTAGTGATGAAAGAAAGCGCTATAGAATCTTACAAAACTGGAGCAAAACAGTTGTAATTAAATCAACTTAATAACAAAGAGTGAATTCAGTGATAAACTTCAAATTCTTCTTTTTTTTAATATAGACTCTTTTCGTGTCTACAGAGTATGTCTACGATCGTTTTTACAGCCAATGTAGATGTAATACCATTGTCGAATGGCGGGCAGAGTTCTACTACATCAAAACCTATAAGTTTCTCACAAAAACTCTCAAGGAGTTGAAGAAATTCCCAAGGCGAAATTCCATAAGGTTCGGGTGTCGATACCCCTGGAGCATAAGCAGGATCAAACACATCAAGATCTAAAGAGAGATATACCCACTCAAATGGTTCTAGAAGCTTTTGAATTTTTTTGCTAATAACTCCAGTTCCTTCTTTGTGTAAATCATAACTGGAAATCATTTGAATTCGTTCTTCAGATTTAAAATAGTCAAATTCTAAGGGATCTACGGATCTAATTCCTACAGAGATGATTTGGTCAATTCCTAATTCTATAATCCGTCTGAATACCGTAGCATGTGTATATGCTTCATTCGCTGCGGGAGTGTATGGATAGCGATCATATAAATCCAGATGTGCATCAAAATGTAATATACAGCCTGCATGCTTCTTAATTAAGCCTTTAAAGATAGGAAGCGTAATCAGATGGTCTCCTCCAAGCGCTATAGGAAATTGATTTTCTGAAAGATTTTCATGCACAAAGTTTTCTATTTGATTTAGTTCTTTTTCAAAATCATCTTCAGTACTATTGCTAATTTTGATGTCTCCAATATCTACCAGTTTATTCCTAATATCCACGCTTGTGTTTAAGTCAAAAGTATGAACGTAGCGAGAAATTTCACGGATCGCCCAAGGACCAAATTTAGCTCCATGTCGCACACTACTGTGTCTTTCGTAAGGCACACCAAATATTACATAAGGTAGAGTTCTGTTCGTGTTGGATATTTCCAAAAAAGTACATGATGGAATGGGTATAGTTTTTTCCTGTAAAAATTTAGACAATTCTTGAAAATCAGGATATTCCATAATAAACATACCCTTTTGCTCATTAATATCTTTTAAGAAGATAATTGACAAGCCATGCTTTTTTAGAGTATCTTACGTCTTGTAATTCTATTTTGTATATTTATTTTACCCAACTCGATCCGTTCAAGTATAGCAGCAGCTATAAGTGGAAAACATATTGTTATATCGCTAATGACTGTTGTATGTGTTTCGTTTTCTGCAGCTACTTTTCCCCAGGAAATCGCCTCTTCTAATGTCGCACCAGATAGACCTCCAGGTTCAGGACGATCCATAGTTATCTGAATTACATATTTTAAGGGCTTTTTTAGTTCATTTCCTGCTTGAAATATGAAATTTTTTGGCACGCCGCCTCCTAATATGACTGCTGCAGTGTTTTTAGATCCTTCAAATATCTGAAAGAACTCTTTTAAGTCTTGATATACGTCGATCTTCGGATGGGCTCCTCTTAAAGCATCTACTTCTTCCCTACTACAACCTGCTTCAATGAAATCCTGTTCCCATTTATCAACTCCCCATGAAATTATCCCAAAGCAAGAATCAGTAATAGCTGGGACAAAAATGGGAATATCTGCCTTATAGGCATTATAGATCACTGATTCACTCAATAGACTTTTATCAGAAACTAATTGTTCTAGATGTTCTGCCAATAAGCGAAACAGTTCTGGAGTAGTGATTTTAGGCATATTCTGAATTTCTTTATAAAATTTCAATACGGGTAAATCAAACCATTTAACATAGTTCCATTCTGGAACAAATACATCGTAAATACGATATATACCGGTTTTATACAATTCTCTATCATCAACTTGGCATTTTCCTTTAATATGGTGTCCGCCAAATGCTTCTAATGCGTCATGAACAAGATTTGCGCCTGTAGATACAATTGCATCTATAGCATTGGCCCTGAGTAAGGCTGAAATTACTCCTTTCATTCCAGAAGGTGTCATTGCGCCAGACAAACCTAAGAATACACTACATTCATCATCATTAAGCATTTTTTCGTAGATTTCAGTAGCTTCTGCTAATCTACCAGCACCGAAACATCCAGATTTTTTCATTTCTAATATTATTTCATTAACGGTCATTTTAGGTCGAATAGTTAAAGGACGGATAACATCATCCATCATTATTTTCTCTCCTTATTATTAAATTATTTTTAAAATGTTATTTTTTTTCCTTAAATGCAAGATAAACCATACTCAACCCAGGTAGAGCAAATGGAATTCTTTCTTCAATGTTAGCAAAAGATTTGAAAAGAATTTTAAGCCACTTTGGTGGGTCAGACATCTCAAGATATGTGCTGGGAATAAAATTGGTTACTGAATGAATTGTCCAATTCTTTACTACTTTTAGATGATATTTCGCAAGTTCGAGCTTTAATCCTTTCGCAGTAAATGCTTTTATATTGCATCTCTGATCTTCGGGTTGGTCAAGTGGATATCTATTTATGATATAGTCCGCAAGTGGGGCAAAAATATCTCTAATTGCCTTGAAAAAAGGTTTGTCATATCCCCACCTGTTTTTTAAGCTGGCATCTAAAACTGACCAAAATAAATCTAGATTCCATCTTGAGTCACCTTCTAGAATAACGGTACCACCTGGTTTTAATACCCTTGCAATTTCAGAAATTGCCAACTGATGATCTTCAATAAAGCAAAGCGTGCTACCGCAACAATTTATGTGATCGTAACTCTCGTTTACGAAAGGCAGGTATCTAGCATCCGCTATCTGAAAACTCGGTTGTTTGTATTGGTTTCCTGCAATTTCCTTGCTCAACAGAGCACCAATTAACTGATTGTATCTCTCAACAAAATCATAATACGATGGGAACAGATTAATTTTCTTTTCTGGCTTAAAATTTAAGGATTTTTGATTTGCAACTTTTACTAGTCCTTCTGTAATATCTATTCCAACCACAGAGGCTCCCGCAGTAGCGTGTAAAAATGATTGAAAGCCCGTCCCGCATCCTACATCTAGTACAGTTTTAGGGCTGTACTTTGTGATAATTTCCTTTGCAACTATAAAATGAAGACGAGAGAATAACCAAGCATACCACAACTCTTGTATTTCATCGTAAGTGTTTACCATAGTGTTAAATATCTCGGCGGCGCTCATTTTATCGTCACTTACCAAGTTTCACAATAAAATAATGCATTAATCGTCAAAATATGAGAAAATCAATCTTGAGATTCATTCTGCATAAAATTTAGAAAACAAGCTACTAAAACTATAGGATTCTACAACCTTCTTCAATTTCCCAGGGTACGTAAATTAATGCCACGATTACGCAGCCATTGTTTTCTTTGACTTCTATAGATTCTGCTTGTATTGACTTTTCGGTTATTTTTAACATTCTTACTCGTGCCATTTCATCTAATTTATCGGAAAGTGAACGTTCTACACTTTCTTTTGACTTAAAGCCATGGTCTTCTGCAACTATACCGAAGTTGACACCATTGTCGCGATCACCGAATGCCCATGCCACACCTGCACCAATAGTCTCTCCATATTGCCCATCCATTCTTGCTAAGACAGCAAAAGTTATTGTGCCTGGTGTTATCACTGGAATCGGATTTTTTAGCTGAATGGCATCTGGCGGAAGGATGGACGATACCTGAACAATATTACACTGGTCAATGTGTGCTGTCATTAATGCCATATCAAATGCGTTTAGCGATGTTCCACTTTCACCTTTTCCACTTGTAATGAAAAATTTCCTGGGGAGAAACATACCATGTTGTTGAAGTAATTTAGCATACACCCAAATACCACTTCCTCCAAAAAAATTAGCGCGTATTGAATTAGTTTTCATTTTTGTATTCTAAAATTAATGACTTTTTTTATTAATTGAAAAAATTCGGAGCATCTTGTTGCCCTTGCTCAAATTCTATTGCTTTTCGCTATTAATTACGTCTATAATGAATAAAGCATCCTCATGCTTTTTAAAGATTTCTATTCAAATCATTACGACGAACTCATTATTTTAGGCGTTTATTCACCTATAAAAGATCTCTTTTCTTTAAAAACAGCCTTTTTTTTGATATTAGACTATATAAGCGAAAAAAAGATAATTAGATCGCTTAAAACATATTAAACTCGAATTTTCTACACTCTCGTTCCAGAGAACGTATTTCCTTTTCGAAAAAAGGGTAATCGTTCATCAAAATCTATTTAACCCCCATCTGACGCTATTTTAGGCTACTTTGGTGTGATGCTGTATATATGTTACAATCATCGCTGCATATTTTCTATTGTAACAACATAGAATGGCGTATTTTGAAAAATATAATATTTCGTTGCAGCTCTTATATTCACTTTTTTGAGAATAAGGTCTTTTAATAGATTTATGATTTCAAGTGACTATTCTTAAGTCAGAGATTCTTAATTATTTTAATTTGATGTTCATGTAAATAAAAGAATTGAGGATAATCCTTTGTTTACCGTGATCATTAGAATTTTAAATGGAATAAAGTTCTAATTTTATTCTAATCGTCGCTAAGAAACTGGTTGGTACTAGTAAAAATATTTTTATGATTTAAAAGCGAGAATCAATTCATTAGAATTGATGGTTACATTTGGTCATTAAAAAAAACAGAGAATGAGGTCACTCATATGAGTAAAAAAACTAAGAGACTAAAAAAAATAGAACTCTGGGACGAAGGGTGGGACGAGGAAAAATTAGGCTTAGATAACGAATGGGAAAACAACGGCAAAGAGCTAGACGAAGGAGATTGGGAAGAGGAAGAATAAAAAATTGATTGTGTCTATTTTTTTAGATTTTCATTCTTAGAACCTAATCAACTAAATCCTTCGATATTAGCCGCGAAATAGTAGTAAACGTTCTTACGAGCGTTTTTCATGTGCATGCAATAATAGCATAAACTTTAAATATTCCTTGATAGATTATCGATTCAACATCAAATTATGTTGGGGAAAAAAATTAGCAAGTGGGTAAACAAACGTCGGCTTGTAGGCAAGACTATTTTTGTACGTTCTAAGAATATTGAGTCTATCATAGCCTGCAAGAGGTTGTTTTTGAAATTTGAAGGAGGGAATCCCACAGGTACACAAAAAGATCGCATCGCTAAGGCACTTGCTGAAGATGCTGTTCAAAAAAGGTATCACCAAATTGCCGTAGGTTCTTGTGGAAACTTCGGGGCTGCAATTGCTCTTGCTGCTAAAGATTTCAATATAGAGGCACATATCTACATTCCTACGGAATATCATACAAGAAGGATAGAAGAAATTGAAGAAAAATATAGAGGGACGATCCATAGGGTCGTTGGAACTTATGAAAATGCAGTAGAAAAATGCTCTGAGGATGCAGAAAAAAATGGATGGTATGATGCAAATCCAGGATTTCCACATACTACTGAGATCGCGCTAAATGCTTATGGACAGATCTCAAAAGAAATTTACAGCGCCTTAGGATATGCACCAGATATCATCTCTGTTCCAGTAGGAAACGGAACAACCCTCGCAGGTATTTTTAACGGTTTCTTTAAGTATTTTCAAGAGGAAAAAATAAAAAAATTGCCTAAAATGGTTGCTGCCAGCACATTACGAGGTAATCCGATTGTAAAAAGTTTCAAAAATCATTATCAGATCATTAAGGACTTACAACCATCTGAAATAAAAGAAACACCTTATAATGAGCCTCTTGTAAATTGGCATGCTTATGATGGACAAATAGCCCTTGACGCGGTTTATAACAGTTATGGATTCGCAGAATACGCGTCTGATACACGAATGATTGAATTTTCAAGATTACTAAAAAGAGAAGAAGGATTAAACGTCTTACCAGCATCAGCATGTAGTCTTGCTGTCTTATCTTCGGTCTTAAAGAAAAATCACTCAAATGGGACTAAATCAACAATCGTTGCGATATTGACAGGCAGAGTACCATATAATGGTCATCAAAGACGAAATAATCATATGAATAACACTAGTGCAAATCAAAAGTGAAACAAAACTGTGTTAATTAAGGAAAATTACTAATATGAAACTTTGTTTATACGTTATTTCTTTAAAAAGACAGCGAGATTCAAGGAGATTTTTAAGTGGAAATATTTGGACTTTATGATGATAATGGAATAAAAATACGTTTTCGAGATAATATTTATGAAATTATTTATCCTAACAGAATTTGGTCGCATTACCCCGATGCCGATAAGGAGATTTTATTAGATCATCTAGCTTATGTTACAACGATTCACCTCCCTATAGTCTTCGGCGAGGGAAAGATGTTATACAACACGGGCCTTCCTTTTTTTGAGCCTTTTTTTTTCAAGAACTTGATTATGGACTTTCCCTCTTGCGCTGAAGTTGATGATACGAAAACATCTGACTTGATCCGCCAGTTTATGAACCTAAAAGTGCAGTTCGAGGACATTCAAGTAAAATTTCCACAATTTGATGTGCAAACAGACGAAAATTCTTCTGTAGTTGCACTTTCTTTCGGAAAGGATAGTTTATTGACGTATGCCGTAGCGCAAGAAATCAAACTACATCCCAAAATTGTATATATTGTCGAACCTTCAATGAAATATGAAGAAAAACACAAAACGCTCCTTGCTGAGAAATTCTACAACGAATTTGGGGTAAACTTACATAAAATAACTCACACAGTTGGACAATTACATAATTATGAGTATTTGAATGTTGCTCAAACTGAGCTTGGCTGGGGGCTTCAATCCACAGAATACGCACTTGAGATGCTACCTCTCGCTTACAATTATCAGACAAAATACCTGTTGTTTGGAAATGAACAGAGCTGCGGAGAATATACCTATGATAAAGAGGGCTTTATAAACCATCCCGCCTATGATCAATCACATAATTGGACTGTGCAAATCTCGGCAATGACACAATCTTTGACGAATCGAAATGTATGTACCGTCAGTTTAATCGAGCCTTTAAATGATATAGCGGTTATGTATGTATTACAGCATCGATATCCAGAGATCGGAAAATATGAAATGTCTTGCTTTACTGAGACTGAAGCCGGTCGAGATTCTCGATGGTGCCAATCTTGTTCTGTATGTGGCAAAATGTATCTTTTATTAGTCGCAACTGGTTTTGATCCAAAACATGTTGGCTTCACAAAAAATATGCTTTCACGTGAGTATAATAGCTATTTTTCTCTATTTGGTGGCAAAAAAGTTCATACATATGCGCTTACCGGCTTAGGATATAAAGAGCAACTTTTTGCATTTTATCTTGCAAGTAAACGAGGTAATAAAAGTGACCTAGTTCTAGACTTTGAGAATAGCCCACTTTATGAAAAGGCAAAAGAACGAGAGGAGGAACTTTATAAAATCTTTTTTGACATTCACAAGAGTATAACATTACCTCAAGATTTATTTGAAAAAGTCTCCAAAATTTATAAGGAAGAAATTGAAAGTTTTGAATATTGAGGTGCAGAAATAATTGAAACAGCTAAATGTAGCATTAGTATGCAATACAAGAATAACGGATGACGCATTCCAAGTTGAATACGATCCGCTAGATACTATAGGAAAAATTGAGTACGCTATTCGTTCTACGGGCCATAATTTTATATTCATTGAAGCCGATGAAACTGCATATAACGAATTGAGAGAATGTAAACCCGACATTGTGTTTAATAGGGCTGAAGGAATGCGTGGAGAAAGTAGAGAATCTCATATTCCTGCCATTTTAGAAATGCTGAATATTCCATATGTTGGATCTAATATACTTACCACTGCTATTGCCCTTGATAAAGGTACTACAAAAAAGATTTTATCTTTTCATGGAATCAAAAATGCTCGCTTTCAAGTATTTGAGTATTTCAATGAACCATTTGTACATGAACTTAGTTTTCCTTTGATTTTAAAGCCGAATCATGAAGGATCGAGCGTAGGTATAGATACAGATAACGTAGTGCATTATAAGACAGACTTTCGTAAAAAGTTAACACAAATGTTAGAAAATTACAAAGAATCGATTTTAGCGGAAGAATTTATTGAAGGTAGAGAATTTAGCGTGGGAATATTAGGTAACAGAAATAACCTTCGTGTCTTGCCTATCCTTGAGATTGACTTCAGTAAACTTCCAGCAGACGTCGGGACGGTATATGGTCAAAAAGCAAAGACGATACTTGATACACCACTTGCCCATATTTGTCCTGCTAAAATAGCAGATTCTTTGAGAAAAAAAATAGAACAGATCTCTATTCAAACATTTAACGCCCTTAATTGTTATGATTTTGCAAGAATCGATCTTCGAATGAACGCATCGGAAGAATTATTTATCTTAGAAGTAAATCCGCTACCTGGTCTTGATTATAATTTAGAAGAAAACGAAATAAGTTTTTATCCTGTTATGGCTTTTGCTTCGGGTATGAACTTCGATGAAATGATTCAAGAAATTCTGCAAACTGCAATCGATCGATATCAGTTGCATTAAAAATAGAAGGTGTCCCTGCGATTATACAGTATCCACCTCAAAAGATTATTGAACTAACAAACAAATGTTTGAAAAGACATTTTGGTAACCATTTTCATATTACAATGGAAACAAAACTAGATCATCTGAAATTGACTTCCATTCAACTGATCGATACCAAGAATTTTCGAAAAGAATTGAGATACTCTGTCGAAGAGTTTATAGAACGAATAAAGCATCCAGATTTTCATAGTTTATTAATTTATAATCAAGATCTTTTAGTAGCATTTTTATTCGGCTACAGAGATGAGTCTCTTGATGGCGCATTTTATCTTGATACGATTGCATCCATCTTGCAGAGAAAAGGCATAGGAACGTTGCTTTTACACTGTGCATGCGTTATTTGCTATCTGATGGGGTTTGAATATATGACTTTGAGAACTGAATTGAAGGATGAAAAGGGACAACACCCCTTCGAGTTTTTCAAGAAGAATGGTTTTTACCGAATCGAGTGTCCTCCAGAAGAAGGCATCGCTATGAAAAAAGAGTTTACAGAAAATGATGTTATCACTTATCTTGATATGTTAAAAAATAAATAAAGCCTGAGAATTGAATGATATATTTGTGGGTTATCTCATTGATAATTCCAGGCGCTCTAGAACTCCGTTAGCTTTCGATTCTGTGAAACTTCTTCCTTCATCTGTTAGTTTATAGATGTGCCGTTGTGGTGCATCCTTCGGGTCTTCTGATGAGTCTTTAACAATATATTGTAGTTCACATAGACCACTCAGATGACGATATACATTTCTGATATCTGGTGAACCTATGTCATGTTCGAACTTATTCAGCAATTGCCATATTTTATAACCATACGGAGAACTATTCTTCTTCTCTAGGTGGTACATTATTGCGAGAATTTTCTGCTTTGTTTTGCTTAGAGCCGAAGAGGGACTCATTTTAAACACAACTCTATAGCAATGTTTAAATAGTCTTGACTTATAAACCTACCTATAGGTAGGACGATCATAGACAAAGTATATCGTGGTCCATTCGTATGAATAAGATCAGAATTACTTTAGACACTTGCTTCGATTACATGAAGAAAGTGGATTCAATGTGTGAGCGTGATAATTATGGCAAGAAAGCTTTTTATTGTAATCGCCATCGCCAGTGTTCTCAGCTCACTTACCGTTGGTCTAATTGGTCCCATATACCCTATTTTTATTACTGAGAAGATTTCTGCATCAATCATTAATGTAGGTATGATTTACGCAGTTTTTTATGCCGTGGGGGCTTTTGTAAAACTTCCTGCTGGCAAATTAGCAGATAAATACGGGAAGGCAAAATTGCTTTTTATTGGAGGCGCCCTAGGTGCTGGATGTACATTTGGATACACGCTCTCATCTACTATCTGGCATCTAATTCTAATTGAAGTTTTGAACGGTTGTGCCTATGCTATAACTCGACCAGCTATGCTGGCATTATTAGCTGACATCACAAATCCCAAGAAAAGAAGTTTTCAAATGGGGTTATTTGACTCGGTCTACGATTTCTCAATCGCTGGCTCCGCTTTCGTAGCAGGTGTGATCGTAAGTGTCTATGGATTTGCATTCATATTTTATCTCTGTGCATTTTTACAATTAAGTTCTGGAGTATTAGCATACAAGTCAGTACATTTTATTGACATAAAACGTTGATTTCAAAGCAAATGACCAAAGAATAACAGCAAAAAACTATAATTCAAAAGATTTTGTAAGTTATAAAACAACTTTTTGCATGCAAATACGCGTTAGTTTTTTATCGATGAATTTATATTGGATTAGCCTAAACATTTTTTTACAAATACATGTAAGAAAAAAGAATCGCTTTTTTTCTAAGTTAGAACTCTTGATCAAGATATTTTCAATAATCGTTTATGACTTAATTGGAGAAGTATATCTATAATTCACGCATAGTAGGGGCTTAACTTGGTTGTTTTCTTAACATCTGACGCATTTATCAGCCTAATTGTTTCATGCATCGAGGTATATCGAAAAGAGGCCGCAGGAATACTGATGGGAGATTATGTTTTCAACAGTGACACGTACTACATAAAGGGTGTCATTCCGTTTCAATCAGCTAATAGGAAATTTAGCGAAGTTGAATATCATCTTGCGCGAACACAAAGAATGCGTGAAAACTTGGAATTATGCCTTTCTGATTTTATCGGGTATTTTCATTCACATCCTCAGTATTTCCAAGTGCAACCCACGACAGAACTGAGTCAAGATGATAAAGAATCTATGGAAGAGGATGATTTTGAGATTATTGTTTCCATTAAAGATTTGAAGCGTTATTCTCGTTGGGTTTTTAAGAAGAAGACAATGGAATTATCAGGGTGTGTTGGAAACTATGTACTAAACATAAGTGCGTATTCTCGTGATGGCGATGAATTTTCCAGTCATAAGATAGTTTGTCCGTTCACGGACATACTTAACATGTTTAAAAAACACTATATAAAGGTAAACGCGTGGAATTCAATCAACAAGAACACACAACGAAAACTCAGGCGACTAATATCAGCATATGAAGAAGCAAAACTGAAGAACAACAATGGAGCGTCTTTGTTACAAGAAATTTCTAAAAGTCTAACGCGATTCATGTGAAAAAATCTTAAAGGGAACTCCTCTTTGATTCAGAGAGCATTCAAAACTTCATTTTAATTATAACCGCAGTACCAATACCAACAATAAATGCTGCGATAAAGAACGATAGAAAAAAACCAACATAAAAGGCAAGAAAACCTCCTAACAAAGAGCCGACTGTTGTTGCTAGACTAATGGCTGCATTATACATGCCAAATGCGTTCCCCTGTCGTTCGGGAGGTGCAATATTAGTAAGGAGCGCAGATCCGGAAACCGCAATTATACCCCATGTTATGCCTGCGATTAAAAACAATAACGTTACGAAAAATATAGCCCATTGTGGAAAAAGCAATACAAAAATAGCAAAGAATGAAAATATGAATATCCTTGAGGAAATGGCTGTTGTAAATATTTTCTTGCGTCCAAGGGTTTCCGCCAATTTTCCGGTAATAGCATGTGTGACTGTGGACATAATGGAATTTAATACATAAATGAAAAATATTAAGCTGTCATTAATACCCAACGTTTTCAAATATAAAGGAAATGGCAAAAAAGCGACAAAAAATGCGGTAAACAGTATGAATGTTGCAATATAATAGAGAGGAAGGATATTAGTTAATTCGTATTTGAGGCGTCTCCAAAATTTATGTTGAAAAAAACGTGGCAGTTGAAAAAGGAGTGTTGGAGCAAAGGCAAGTTTTTCACGTATACCAGGGCGTGGTATTAGAAATGCAAGCATATGGCGCTCAAATGTAATCGGAGGTTCTTCAAGAAGAAAAACTGCAAGGATACTGCTTATCCCACAAAATAGAGCACATAATACGAAAAGATAGAGAAGTTCTAACCTAATGAGAAAGATACTTGCAATAAATAGTCCTGCAGTCCATCCTACTCCGCTAACAAAGTTAAATAAGCCTATCTTTTTTTCCCATAAGGGTTTTGGTGCCAGTTCAATAACAAGCATACTCGATGCAGGGATACATGATGTAGACAGCAATCCCAACAAGATATTCATCAATATCAGTGCGCCTACAGTAGATGCGAGAGCGGTCATACCGAAAAATATGGTTGCTGTGAGAAAACCAAAGAAGATGAAAATACTCCGTCTTGCAGACCTATCGGATAGTTTTCCCCAGAGGATAAGTCCAGGAATTGATGCTAAATTGAATGCCGCCACTACCAGTCCAACATCTGCAAGAGATCCTCCAATAAAGACCACATATAGGGGAAACAGTACATTCGCAATCCCGAAGGCTCCTTTATATGGAACAAACGAAAGAGTCCACAGACTCTTTTTTCCTTTTTTATGTAACCATTGAGGAGGTTGCATCGAACCAGTTTCTCCAGTATATTTATCGAGATCTATGAGTCAACGTCAGCGATTCGCTTGGATATCAGTACATTTTTTAAATTTAACGTTACAAGTAACAAGAAGGAAGAATTCCTAAATATTATAGAAATCCATAATTCGCAAAGACAAATAGTAACTTGGACTGTCTATGGAATGGTTTTTTTAACTACAAACCGAAATTTGTAAACTTCCCATCGTTATGATCCAAGTTTTCAAATATTCAGTTTTGCATTTTAATTTACATGGCTCATAAAAAAAATGAATGAAAAAAATGATAAAGAAGAGGCGAACATTATTATTGTCTTTTGAGCCTGCTACGAAGGGTGATGGGCGAATGACAACGAATTTCGTGAAGGTTAAAGGAGATAAATATTACATAAAAAACGGTACACTAGACCTTCGCAAGAAAGGAATTATTGATTTAAAAAATATCAAAGGACTAGAGAACCTCACTAATCTCCAAGAGTTGGATCTTAGTAATAATAAAATAAAAGAAATTAAAGGATTAGAACACCTTATTCACCTAAAGAAGCTAGATCTGAGTAATAACGATCTAGAAGAGATCAAGAATTTAGAATCTCTTACTAATCTCCAAGAGTTGGATCTTAGTAATAATAAAATAAAAGAAATTAAAGGAT
>JAHQJS010000004.1:1137067-1298538 GCA_019057385.1 Candidatus Borrarchaeum weybense
TGAGTAATAACGATCTAGAAGAGATCAAGAATTTAGAATCTCTTACTAATCTCCAGAAATTAAACCTTAGTGGTAACAATATAGTAGAAATCAAAGGATTATGGCATCTCATTAATCTCCAAGAACTAAACCTCAGTAATAATCAGATGAAAGAGATAAAAGGATTAGCACGTCTTATTAATCTTCAAAAACTACACCTTAGCGAAAACAGTATAGAGGAAATTAGAGGATTAGAGCAACTCATTAATCTTCAAGAACTAGATCTTGGGGGTAACAATATAAAAGAAATTAAAGAATTAGATGCTCTAACCAGCCTCCAAATTCTAAATCTTCGTTGGAACTATATAAACGAAATTAAGGGCTTGGAGAACCTCACTAACCTCCAAAAACTCTACATGCATCATAATTTTATCGAAGAGATCAAAGGATTAGAAACCTTTATCAATCTCCAAGAACTAAACCTCAGAAGCAATTATATAAATGAGATTAAGGGCTTAGAGAACCTCAATACACTACAAAAACTATTTCTTGGTAATGATATAGAAGATATCGTAGGGATGGGAAGTCTTGCTGATCTGGAAAAACTAGATCCTCGAAATACGATAGACGAGATTAAAGGATTAGAACATCTTACCAATCTTATAGAATTGTCCCTTCGTGCTAATGAGATTAAAGAGATACAAGGGTTAGAGAAACTCATCAACCTCCAAAAACTAGACCTTAGATTCAATCAGATAAAAGAGATAAAGGGATTGGAGCATTTCTCTATGTTACAGGAAGTAAAAATTAGATTTAATCCAATAAAACACAGTGAAAGCCATTTAGTAGGGAGACCTGGGCAGGAACTTGTAAGATACTGTCGAAAAAAGGTTGAAAAACTAACAAGAAGTGGTTGAAAAACGCGTGAGTCCTTTTTTGTTTTTTCTTGATATACTCGAAAAACTATTAAATACTGTAGTTGATGGAACTAATTCTAATATACTTATCAGAAGTCTTATATGAAATCGGCAGATATGGTGAAACGGGATTTTTCAACAATCTTTTCAATTGTTACACGGTTTTTAATGTACAAGGATCGACTTTATAAAGGTGAGCGTACTATATAAGATATATCCGCCCAGCTCTTTACTATAAAATTTGTCAAATGCCTTAGGAGCAGTGAATTCATGGTATCAAATGAGCAAATTATCGCATTAGGAATTTTTATATTCGTCTTTGCCCTTATAGTCTCTGGCATTAAAGAAAAAACTATTGCTGGCGTTTTTGGACTTGTTTTGTTAGGTTCTTTTAGAATTCTCGCTGTTGAAGAGATGATCGCATATGTAGACTGGGAAGCAATTATGTTGCTCTTTGGGCTGATGGTAATAGTGGGTGCATTTAGGGAGGCGGGTGTTTTTGCATATCTCACAGCCTACATAATCAATTTTACTAAATGTGATCCAAAAAGGATGCATTATATGTTCATTGGCTTGACGGCATTGCTAGCTTCTTTTTTAGATAGCGTTACGGTAGCGTTGTTTATGGTCACCGTAACGATTATGATTTGCGAGGTGATCGAAGTTAACCCAAAACCGTACATCGTTTCAGAGATTTTGGCAGCAAATGTAGGCGGAACGGCGACTGCAATAGGTAATCCTCCCAGTATAATGATTGCATCCGCTGCGGGCTTAACATTTGTTGAGTTTGCTGCAAATATGGCTCCGATAACCATAGCGTGTCTTGTACTTCTTACGCTATTCTTAAGATGGTACTATAAAGATTCCCTAGAGAAAGCTAAAGTTGCGATGGAAAGCTGTCCTGTAGCCCCTAGAGCACTTGTCACAGATGAAAATCTCTTCAGATTATGTATTATTGTTTTTCTGGTTTTCGTTGGATTAATGATTAGTCATAGTTTTATTCATATAAGTCCTGCGATCATTGCATTAGGTTGTTCTGGTGTTCTTTTATTCGTAGGAGGAAAAAAGATGACAAAAATATTACATAAAGTTGAATGGTCGACTTTACTTTTCTTTGGTTCATTATTTGTTGTTGTAGGAGGACTTGATAAAGTTGGAATCCTATATATAGTTGCTGAAGGTATAGCAGGTCTTATTGGTCAAAATATGGTAGCAGGAATATTTTTGATTGCATGGACCTCTGCATTAGGCTCTGCTGTAGTAGATAATATACCTCTGGTTGCTACACTTCTTCCAATTGTATTTAATATTTCTCAAATCACAGGCCTTGAACAAAAGCCTTTATTGTGGGCTATGGCTCTAGGCGCATGCATGGGTGGTAATTCAACAATTCTTGCATCATCAGCAGGAATTGTAGCTCAAGCTGCTACCGAGAAAACTAAGTACCCAATTAAATTTTACGAATTTTTAAAGGTTGGCCTACTATCGGTGTTTTTAACAGTTGGTGTAGGAAGTATTTATCTTGCCATCCGATTCGGAGTTTTTGGTTGAGATAAAAGCCTATAACGGCTCATGATCTATTTTATTGACATAATCTAATTTGTGAAATACCCCACCCTGTCGGAAGGGGGCTTTCCGCCGATTAAGTTAAAATCTAAAGAATGAGAGAAATACAAGGAAGATGAGTACAATAGAGGCTAAAAGAACTGTGTCTATCATTACATATTTCAATAAATTACGCCCTCCTCCCCCTAGTTTTACATACACCAGTTTATTCATAACAGCGGAGACCACTGCTGCTAGAATAGTCATTACTGCAATATAGTCAGATATTCTGCCTTGTGCAAACAAAACAGAGACTGAAAAAATTACAGCACCTGATCCTGCAAAACCTCCAATTACGCCTGCAATGACCAAACCTGCCTCTCCAAACGTTTGTTGCATTATTAACGTTAAAAATGTAATTCCAACAAATAAGACAATAAATTGCAACGCTGATTTAAAGGAAAAAGGAGATTCCACTTTAGGGGTTGGCAAACTCATTTCTTTTCGTGGATATCCTCTTACAACACCAGCCATAAATGCCAGCACAAGCGGAATAGCGGTATATGCTAACAAAATTGGTGCTAAAATTGCGGCAATTAATAGATTTCGTAAGATCATTGTAGCATTTGTAATTACAATCGCTTTCGAGAATAATTTTCCTTGCTCCTTCTTTTCTCCTGATTTACGTGCAATATTTGTAATACTTGAGACGGTTGCTTCACTATTAGCAACGCCACCAAAACTAGCGAATAGAAACAAGCCTTTTGTTCCAAACTTGTTGAGCGCAATATAGTTCAGAAATCGAAGGCTCAATAATAGAATTAAAAGATAATATAGCAGACGTAGATTTATAGTGTTAAAAAAGGGCTCAGTTACATTGGGAATTAAAGGAAATAATAGCAGGAACAAGACACTTAACTCAAGTGCGGCTATTAATTCTTCATAGGTCAATTCTTTTACAATATCGCGTAATTCTTCCTTTACACTCAAAATAAGCGTTACAAATAGAGCAACGCTAACCGGGAGTAAAATAAAACCATAACCAACCAAAATCCCCATTAGAAATGCAAGTCCAAAGGAAATAGATGTTGTAACGCCAGGATCTTTTGTTTGAGTTATTTTATACCATGTATGCCCACCAATAAGAATTATAGCAAAAATTGAACTAACTATCAAAATAATTGAAGCTATCTGTGGAATTAAATCAGCAGCAATAGAGGTAAACGTTCCAAGAAGACTCAATAACCCGAAACTCCGAATACCTAGTATTTTAAAATTTCCTTCTTCTCTTGCCGCCTTTTGTCTCTCGACCCCAATGATAGCTCCTGCACTGAAGCCGATTATTATTCTGATGGCTAGTTCTGCTGAAAGTGATGGTTCGATCTGCACAATGTTCCTTCCTAAATAGTGAAATGAAATATTTTTAGAAGATCTTTATATTTCTTTTTTCGATATCAATAAAACTGGAAGATAAAACTATAAAGAGGATGGCGCAAACTTGTTGGATAGCTAAACAAATCAACTCCTTTTCAGTACAATAAGATGTGATTAGATAACTATAAAATTTACAAAGGTTTCACTGTGAAAATACGTGATGCCAAAATAGTGTGATGATTTTTAAAAGTGCAATTAATCTCCCATATGACTTTAAGAAAAGCAATATTACATCAATTAAAAATCTTAAAACAACAGAACTGGTTAAAAGTCCTCATATAAATTTATTTATTAAAGTCTTTGATATAAAAGTTTACCAAATTCTATATTTCCGCCAATCGGATGGAATGAAGTCTTCAATGTCTATTTTTTCCGAAATTTGTAAAGAGAATGACTTCTTTTTGTCCTGAACTGCAATGACTATGCTGTCACTCATCTTTCATCATCAAGAATCCTTTTTGACAATTGTAAAAATTAAACTTTTAGTTATATTAATATCCAACACAATTGTGTAGCTAAATATTTAAAAATGTTTCCATTTATATTTACAAACGTAAAATTTAGTTATGTAAATATAACGTATCATAATTCCGGCAAATTTTTTCATCAGCATTGTTTTGCCTAAAATCCACTAAATAACCTTAAAATTTCTTTCAGCTCCATAAAGTCACTAATATCTCAGACCAAGATTGTAAAATCGAAAAATTGAGAAAAAGAAATTAATTAAGCGCTCTAAATCGTGAATTTACATGCAACGACACAAGAATGCCCCATAGCTTGAACTTGGGGATGAATTGTATCAAGCGATTACGTTTATAACTTCTTGAAAATTTTGCTGAGTTTATAAACAAGGATATAGTAAGTAGAGTGAGAATCTGTATGCTTAATCATTATCTGGATAGTTTAGTTTGTGCGGAGAACTTGTGTCATGTCAATTAAGAACGAGCGGATCAAAGTTACATTGAAGGACACTAAGGAGCGCCGTAAACAGATGGAATGTCGGGTGTATACCGTCAAGCTTGACCACTCGCACTTAAACCAAAACTCCTTAAAAATCTTAAAGCGATTATTCTTGGAAGCGAAATGGCTGTACAATTATTGTGTGGGTCATCCTGATGTGTTTTCTATTGATGATAAAATAAAGGCCGTGCCGGTGAAGGTTAAAGACCAGTTTGAACTTCGCCAATTAAGGCAGTTATCGTCACACATGCGTCAGAGCATCATTACGCGCACCCAACAGAATATCCGTGGCTTAGCGCGTGTGAAAGCCAAGGGTCACAAAGTTGGACGGTTGAAGTTTAAGTCGTACGTGAAATCCATCCCGCTCAAGCAATACGGCAATACCTACAAGCTCATCAACGGTAACTACTTGCAGCTTCAAAGGCTACCACAACAATTGCGTGTCAACGGCTTGGAACAACTGCCATCTAATTGTGAATGTGCCAATGCTACCTTACTGCACCAGCATGGCGATTATTACGTGGCGATAACTACCTATACCTCACGAGAACACAAACCAGCGATGGTAGTGCCAGCAAAATCAATTGGCATTGATTTTGGGGTAAAGAATCAGTTATCGCTGTCGAACGGCGTACATATATGATACAAGATACCAGTTACGCGCCGTATCAAGCAGTTGTGTAAGAAATTAAGTTGTAAACAGTATCGCAGTAAGAATTGGTGGAAAACGCTCTATAAGTTGCTCAAAGCCTACGCCAAAACCACCAATATTAAACGGGACATTCGCAATAAACTGGTTCATTTCCTCGCCACCAATTTCCAAATGGTGTGTTATCAAAATGAGAATTTAGGCGCCTGGCAACGCCTGTGGGGTAGAAGAATGCTGTCAACCAGCCTGGGTGGAATCATACGCATGCTTGAAGTCAAGGTGCATACACCGGTGGAAATTGACCGTTTCTTTCCCTCTACCAAGATTTGTTCGCGTTGCGGTCATCAGCGGACTATGAGTTTAGAAGAACGCACCTATGTGTGTCAGCATTGCGGTCTGGTGATAGACCGTGATTATAACAGCAGTTGTGTGCTAGAACACGAAGGTCATAAAATACTAGGTAGGGGACCTACCGAAGTTACGCCTGCGGAGACTAATACCTCTACCTTAACGTTGGAATATCTGAACCAGATAGCCTACGTTAAGGCAAGTATGGTCGCAGAAACAGGAAGCCTCACCGCTTTCGCATGAGGTAGTTCACTTCCATTCTCTCAATCGCCATTTTTATTGCGTCTGCATGTTTATCATAAAACGGCGCGTTAAGTAGAGTGTTTCTAACATCATCTTCATTGCCTAGCCCTCCACTTGTCGCTACAACAAGAAAAACTCTTTGGAAATGCATTGGATGTAATTTTTGGAGTTCTTCGAGGTTATCTACAAACCATTGCCAGCTATCATCTGTGAATGCAAGATTGTTTCCTGCACTGGCGATAGTAATATATTTGTTTTTGAGCGGTAATTCAACTAACGCAAACTTTAATGCCTCAAGTACTTTATCTTTTGTGTTGAAGCCTCCAAGAGCGCTTGTAATCATTATTTTTTCAGTTTCAGGCGTTTCTTCAGCCAAAACTCTGTTCTTAAAATAGTCCATTGCCTGTTCGTTGACTTCAGCTCCTATTCTTAATATTGTTGAGCGTAGATCCGCATGAATCGATTTACCATCTAAAATATCTTGAAATTTGGCTCTTCCGAATTCTGCAATCTTCTCGGAACCAAACTTGAAAGCGGCCCAAAGGAGAGCGGCTCTTGTGTCTGAATCTTGAGGTGTTTCATCCGTCTTTGGCTCTAATCCATAAACTTCAAGTGCATTTAATGAGATTTTTTTGCCAATAGCCATTATTTTGTCTCTCATAGGTTTGCTTATAAAATAAGCGTGTCTCAAATGCCCTATCAGAGAGTCAACAGGTAATGGCCTAGTCTCTTTAACAAACCAGTTTTCGACAAATTCCAGGTATTCCTTTAAGGAATAATCCCCTCTTCTAACCAGAGCATAAAAATCGTTTTCAATCCCAAAACTGTCTACTGGGTTTAGTTTCTGTTCTTTAATCAACTTGCCTAACTTAGTTAACATCTCTTTTTCATACTTGACTCGATAAAATGCCATATGGTTTGTATTCAACTTAAAAGCGATTGTATCTTCTGGAATTGATACACTTAGAGTTTGTTCTTTCATGATTGTAGTGATTGTTTTTGTTTCTCCATTCTTCAGGAAGAGTAAAATGTCAATTGGTAGTAGCCAAGTCTTATCTGATTTGTGTGGTAAAAACTTAAACTCTTCCTGTTTGAGGAATAAACTATTATCTTGTCTTCTTACTTCAACGATGGGAAAGCCTGACTGATGAATCCAAGATTCAGCAAATTCCTTTACCGGTTTGCCAGATGCTTCTTCAAGTGCAGACCAAAATTCTTCTGATGTTGTGTTTGAGTATGCGTATGTAGTTAGATAGTGATTTAAACCCGTTTTAAAATTCTCTTCTCCTAAAAATGAAAAAACTAGCATCCTAAGTATACAAGCACCCTTTGAATAAATAATTGGTGCGCTTGCTGCATCTATGCTGGCTTCTTCCTCGCCAGGAAGTTCAATTGGCATAGTTTCAATTAGTGAGTCTCTTCCCAGAGCCTCAATCAGGTCATCATTAATGAAGCGATCCCACATTTCCCATTCTGGATGGTAATGCGCGACAATGACGAAATTGCCAAAAAAGGTAGCAAACGATTCGTTAAGCCACAGATATTTCCAATCCTCAGGAGTGACCAAATCTCCAAACCACATGTGTGCTGTCTCATGCGCAACCGTCATTGCGACTCCTATCAGACCCCGTTTAGATGTTATCCCTGGCCACACTAACAGGGCGTTCTCACGATACAATGTAGCGCCCCAGTTTTCCATTGCACCAAAAGCAAAATCAGATACGGCAATATAATCACATTTCGGGAGAGGAAATTTAACACCTGTATATTCTTCTCCAAAAGTTAATGATTGTCGTGCTATTTCTAGGCCAAACTTGCCATATTGTATTTTTCCTGGAGTTGTTGCTACTCTAACTAATGGTTTTGTAGATGAATCTTCAATGAATTCGAAATCTCCTACACCAAGAAAAACGAGATATGTGGACATGGGTGGAGTACGTTCAAATCGAACCAACTTCTTTCCGTCACCCAGGTACTTTTCTTCAATAATGGGCATATTGCTTATCGCTTTAAGATTTTCAGCAATGATAAATTCGATGTCGAAAGTTGCTTTCTTTGCTGGATGATCGAAGCATGGAAACGCTCGCCGCGCATCTCTCTCCTCAAATTGAGTAACAGCAACGTATCTTTCTTCTCCTTCAATTTCATATTTTGAACGATAGAAGCCAATCAGTAAGTCGTTGATATTCCCAGTATAATCAATTGACAGCTCGATAGTGTCTTTCATTGTTTCTGGAAGCATTATTGTTGTTTCTTGCTTATCAGCATCAAAAGAGAATTCACAATCGTGGAATGTCTCATCTTTTTTTACCTTACAACTCCGGAAAATCAAATCATTTACATTCAAAACAACTTTGTCAACTGATTTTTCAGCCTTTGTTTCGATATCAATTCTTCCCTCAAAGGTGAAAGTATCTAGATTTGGTTCTAAATGAATTGTGTAATTTACAGGTTCCATCTATTCTCCCTCTTTCTAGAATTATAATGACTAATCGAATCAACTGTTTTGAATATTATTCGTTATTAAGTTTATAGATGATATCCTGATTACTTGTGACACAAAAAACCAAATCAATTATATCTTATGTTGTACAAGAATTCAAAAGAAACAGTGATAGGAAGTGATAATGTGTCAATGCAATATTGCCCTCACTGTGGTGCTGCATTAGATGATCCTAGTGCTAAGTTTTGTCCAAGTTGTGGCGCATCAGTAGCTGTTGCAGTTACTCCTACAACAGAAGTACCGCCACCTCCACCGCCTCCACCAACTGAAGTTCCACCTCCTCCCGTTTCTCCAGCAGTACAGGTTGAATACGCTGGCTTCTGGGAACGTCTTTTGGCATTTATTCTTGACGTAATAATCATTGGTATTGTAAGTTGGATAGGATTTTTTGCGATTATTGGTGGTGCGATGGATTATCTTGGTCTCAGTGGCCTATTTTCTTGGTTACTAGCATTTCTTTACTTTTGGGCATTGGAATCATTTAATAGAGGACAGACTATAGGAAAAATTGCCTTAAAGCTAAGGACAGTTGATGAATATAATCTTGAGCCGGCAACACCAGGCAACCTTGTCATCAATAATCTTAGTAGAGGCTGGTGGGTCATTATATTAGACTTCATAATTGGCATTTTAGCGAATCACGGCGACGTACAAAAACGTATAAGAATTCTACAAAACTTAAGTAAGACAGTGGTTATAAAAACAACTTAAAACTCTTAATATCATTTTTTTCTTTTTCTTCAACAAAATCCGACTATATCCGTCTCCAAAAACCACAGGATGCACATCTTTGAGTGCTATGCGAAAGTATATACATTGGAAGTCCACATCTAGGACAGATAAGCCCTCTGTTAATTCGCTTAGATACTCCTTCCATTTTTTTCAACCACTTAAGGTATTACTTGGATGTTACACAAACCCTGAGTAATCTATATTCTGTTGATAATTCTACGTTTTTAAAGAAGCAATGAGATCAACCAATTTTTAAGCAAGGTGATTCTAAATACTTTGTTAATCTCAGGAATTGATGAAGAGACTTTTTACATCTCTTTCATATAATTTGGAAGCATGAAAATAAATAAACATTCAGGTAAAGTCCTCCGCAAAAGGTGTATCGTTCTGAGTCAGAAATAAGAATTGGGACTTCTATATACACCATTGCAAGAGAAGTAGAAATTATTATTCCAACCACTCTGGGATCGTACAACATGCTTCAATCTTTTTTATTTTGAGATTTAGTTCAGTCAATTCTCGAAGTGCACTTCTTGTTGGAAGTACAAGTCGGTCTGCGCCTGATTTGATGATTTGTTTGTCAATTTCAATACGCATACGTCCTTTGGGTCGCATACAACCTACAGAAAGGGGAGTTTTCGGAAACATTAATCTAGCAATAGCAACAATTTGTGCAAAAATTTCGGGGCTCGGAGCAGGTGTATGTTCCATTAGCGTTTCCCGAGTGGGTATGAGGCCAATAATCACTATTTCATCTGGGTTTATCTGGCGAGCCATTTCCAATGCATTTAACTCACCAACAATTTTTCCAAAATGAATTCCTAAACAGACGTGGGGGGCAACATACGAAATGCCTGATTGCTTTAACATCACTAAATTATTAAAATAGTCTTTAGGTGCTTTATCCAGCCCGTAAACTTCCTTAATTGTTCTTTCATTACCAATAACATCTACGGATGCAATATCAACACCTATTTTTCCCAACTTTTTAGCGATGGATCTGGAAATCAAGCCTGTATGAGCGTTAAGCACTAAATTTGTTTCTTTCTTAATTTCAGCAATGGCATCAAGAAATTTTTCAAAGGGTACTGCAGCATTTTCGTCTAGTCCACCACTCAATAAGCATCCGATAGCCCCATTCCTCTCCAATTCATAACATATTTCAAGCAACTTTTCAGGAGAACTTCCATCTAACATATGCTCCAGATAATGTTTATCACAATGGGCACAACTTAAAGAACATTCACTTCCAGTCAAAGAAATCGAAGGAAATCTCTCCCCAGGGAAATATGCTCTCAAAACCCTCCCAAAATGTTGTAGGCGAATATTAAATGCAGCCTTTTGAATAATCTCGACATCCTCTGGGAACGATTGAAAAAGGAACTTGGCTTCCTCATAGGTTATTGGTCTTTTAGAGGCGTTCTTCAAAATTTCCTTCACTTTTCGAGTTTGAGGTTCTTCCTGTAGCATTTTATCCCCGTAAAGCTGTTAGTAAAATGTCTAAAAAGTCCTCTGGACCGGCTCCCAAGATTTGAATCATTTCGTTTTCAAAGAATTTTGTTATGATCTCTCTTAATTTATTTTCGTCATTCTGTGCTCCATTTAACATATTTTCAAGCGTGTGGATTTCTTCTTCTGGATGCATATAGAAATCGCCAGTGAACATAATATTAACGATTTTACTCATGCTTTCGTCAGTTTCAACGGTTACTCGAAGCAATTTACCACCCGGGACCTTTTTTTCTGCCTTATTTTTCAACATATGACCTCCTTAGCGTTTGAAGACCCACTCTTTGGCACCATATTTTTCTGCCTTAAATTTTACTGCTAATTCTTTTTCACTTTCTGTTAGTGTCCCTCTTTCAAGCTGAATTGAAAGTGCCTTTGAAAAACCTCGTTCTAATGCATCTTTTAATGTCTCAAAATCAACAAGCGTATCTCCAAGTTCTCGTCGAATTGATGTAACTCGTTGTTCAACCTGTTCTATTAATTTATCACTTATCTTTTCTTTAGAGACCCGTAAAACAGAGAACATTTTCTTAACGTCTAAATCTCTCAAAATCGTTCCATGTTGAAGCATAACGGTTTCTTTATTAGGTTTCCGTCTTGTTTGGGCATTGCCTGAAATTTTTTTAGTCCCAGAAATGATATCATTAATGGGTTTAAAGGTAGCGTCAATACCGATATCGTTAAGTGCATAAATTATACCTTTGCAGATCAAATGATATGATTCTATTATATCCTTTGGAATTTTTGGATCATTATCTCGTACTAAAACGCTATACGTAATTTCTCCTTCATAATCGTGATAGACGGCTCCTCCACCTGTAATTCTCCTTACCACATCTACGCCCTTGCTTTGACAGGCTTCAATATCTACTTCTTCATAAACACTCTGGAAATATCCTATTGAAACAGTAGAAGGATTCCAACGATAGGTTCGGATGGTGTTCGGAGATTTTCCATCCGAAATATGAGTTAGAATAGCTTCATCAATTGCCATATTGGTTGCACAATCATTTGTTTCTAATTCGAGTACTCTCCATGTATCCATTTTGTCCACCTTTCATACTTTATTCCCTTTTCACTAGAATGGCTACGTTCATTAGTACAAGATGATTTGAAAAGTCTTTTAGGTCCAATTATTTAAGTGCTTTCCGATAGCTGTAGGCGACTCTTTATTTTGTGTCAACGGATAATTTAGTGTGGCTGAAGGTTCATTCTTCTATTTTTGTGATGTATTCACAATAGGGATCCCCCGCACACAATCCTTTAACTCGTTCAAGGATAGCCTTTGGGTTTATGGCTTTAACAATAAGATTCATGAAGATTAAGGGCCAATCGCTGATATCTTTAGGCTTAGTTAACCAGGCACACCCAGCAGGGATTTTAAATTTCATAAGTTTTTTAGACTGCTCAAGCCTAGTGGCGTCCATCCCAGTAAGCTCCCACCAGATGCCCCACCACTTATCTATTGCTTCAATATCGTTTCCTTCTATTTTGAAGACATCTTTAAGTGTTTTTGTCATATTCTTTACTCTATCCTCCCTTTTCCAGACCCCTTCAATAAATTCAAGTGCTGCCGCTGCACCATGTTTTTCGCGATACTCATACATGACTGATTTAAATAATGTTGTCAACATTCCCTGAAGATATTTGTATTTCAGTTCCCAAGGTATCGCCATTTTCTTGGCCATAGTCTCCTCCTCACCTAAATTGGGTACTTATAGAGCGCCCCTCCTCGACGCGTTCAAGGACAAACTCCAGGAGTACTTCAATAAATGAAAATGCTACCTGATCCCCTTCCTTCACCTAATTCATTCACCAATCAAATTTAATTCCCTTTTAACAGTTGCAATATGTTCTTTGGTTAACTTATAAGGATAATTGTAAAAGGGGCCTCTTGGCGACTCATTATAAAAAGGTCTGTTGCAAGAAGGACATCCTGAAGTACGAAAAGGAGCTCCCGAGTCGATTATACTATTGAGTTCTTCTTTTGTTACTCCATAATCAAGCAAAGTTCCTTCTTTAGAAAAACTCATTTGTTCAAACCTCTTTTTATGAATGACGATTAAATGCCTGATCAACTGAATTCTCCGATAAACAGTTATTGATGGCTGTGCACGATTTTCAAGGGCAGTTCCTTTAATTGGTGTAAATGAAAAGAGCCCAGGTAGAATTTTCAAGTCGAAAAGTCTTTGAATAAGTTGTGCAACATCTTTTTCGCTTTCTCCAAGACCAATAATGATATGTGTACTTACCTTTCCATTTCCAAAAATCTCTAAAGCGTCAGTCAGAAGTTCAAAGGTACGATTCCAAGAATAAGGTCCTCCCACGCCTTTTCCTTTTACTTTATTGAATATTTGTTCAGTTGCTGCGTCTAATGGAATTCCAATGCGCTCCACGCCTAGTTCTTTAAGTGTAACCATTTGTTCTGCATTTATTGGTTGGCATGACAGGGATATTGGAATTTTAATGCTTCTTCGAATCTCTTTAACCAAATTTACAAGCGTCTGATAGAATTCTGGAAAATTTAAGGCTTGAATACATACTCTATGAATTTTTTTTCCTTGAATGGCCTTAGAAAGTCCTTCTATAACTTCTGTAGTCGAATATATAGGCCAAACTACTCGTGAAAGACGATCTAAGTCTGCAGTGCTTTCTCTTGCTTGGGGGCAGAAAACACAGTTTGCACTACACCTTGAGGGAACATAAGTCATTAGATATGCTGTAGTTGGCGCAGCATCAAGCCTGGATCGAATAAACCCAAGAACAATTGCTGTACCTAAACTTACGCGTAGTTTGTTAGTTGTTTCTGGCATTTGCGTCTCCCAGTTTCCTTTTTCACAACAAACATTGCACAATACAGGCTAAAATTTTGTTGCCTTTAAAAAAATATGAGTAAAGTTTTAAATTTTAAATACTCTTATATCAGCATTTACAAACTTAAGTAAAGAATTTCGCTTATGGAGGGATTTGCGAAATGGAAGAAAAAACGAAAATAGCAGTTTCCGGAGTATTATTACAAATAAAAGATCTTCTTCAATCTCTGACTGAGGAATTGAATAATGCAATGTTAAGGTTAGAGAGAATAGCTAAAGAAGCCGAAGATATTGCAGGAAAAAAAATTAAAGATCAAGAGTATGTAGTCTGATTTTCATCACTTTAATTGTCCTTATATCTTTCAGCTATTCCCCTCACGTAAGATGTTTTACCTCAAGGGTTCATTTCCATGCACAAGAGTGCTTAATTGTCTTTTTCAAGAGATTTTAAGATTTTTAGAAGGCATATGAAGAGCAAATTTGTGAATATATTTCGAACTCATTTAGTTTTATTGAATATATCCTATGCACTCTGTAGCTGTGACGTTGACATGAGGGTATCGCAACTAGTCGATATAACATCTGGAGTTCGTGTTGTTCTCCCCAAAGCCATATTCAATAAATAATTGATTATCAATACTTTGACTTATACTTATGTTTATGTGAGTTACCTCGTGTTAAAGCTTTGAGGCTTCCTGCTTCAACGACAGACTCGATCCCCTGGCGGGTTACGGAGGTCTTATCTCCACAGGCTTAAATTCCCTACGCCCCGTAGGTACTGCTAACGATGGGATACAATCGGAGTCTGCACCTTGTCTGCAAGTGTGCGAGTTATCCCTCCAATTGTTATTGATACCTTCCTCATTCCACCTATATAACTTGAGGGAGACCCCTCAATGCACGTGATGAAAGTGAACTCTCACTCACGCAATTCATCACCACGCTGATGCGGTGGTGCTTTCTTGCTTAGCAATTGTAAAACTTCAAGAGAATAACGAGTGAAATTTCTACACTCCTGTCTCCATTCTTTAAATAATATTTTTTTAGTTCACTTCACATCTAAGAAGAGAATAAAAAGCACAGCAATAAATGCTGAAAGAGACATAGCCAAAAATGAAGCATAGTAGGCACCGGTGACGTCTTTAAGATATCCTACAATAGGAACAACTAGTACCGAAATGGCGGTACAAGTTGAAATGATTCCAAAAGCAAAACTAACACTTTTTTCCTCTGTGAGTTCTTTAGGATAGGCATAAATAGGAGTAGGAGTCATGGCTGCAAAACAACCTAAAATAACTAAGATCAGAGGAATATACAAAATATCAACAATTGGAAAAATTAAGAGAAAAAAAGCAAAAAAAATATTTCCGACGATAATAAATACCTTACGACCGTATTTCTGGATAAGCCAACCTATCGTTGGTGCCATAGGAAGTGCACCTGCCATATATAGACTCATTATAACACCCGCTAAAGCTAAAGAAAAACCTTTTTCGCTAGTTAAGAATGTAGGTCCATAAGTGACAAGAGATACGGTTGTAAAGTTAAAACAAAACCATGCCAAAGCAACTAGCCAGATTTTCTTATCATAAAGGACTCCCTTATGAAATTTAATTGAAACGCTGTCTAATTGAAACGCTGTACTTCGTTCTTTTAGCAAAAACAGGTTCAGAAACAATATAACAGCAATAACAACCATCCCTAATAGAAGCCAATTTCTCCATCCTCCAAAAATTTCACTAATTCTTGCTCCAATTGCAAGAACGAGGAGAACAGAGACGGGTATTGTTAAAGCGAATATTCCCATAGCTTTACCTTGTTCCTTCTGATTGAACCACATCGGAATGAGTGATGATGCTGTGACAAACACAAGTGTTCCACCTATACCTCCCACAAGTCGTCCGATTAACAAAATCGTAAAACTTGTTGAAAACACGGACATGAGAACCCCTATCAGGAGAAGTCCAAGTCCAAGTATTGATATTTTCTTAACTCCAAACTTGACTATGATTAAAGCTCCAGGAATAGATATAATGATTGCTGGTGCAGCAAAAAAAGTCATCAGTAATCCCGCCTCTGCAAGGGTGATAGAAAATTCAGCAACAATAAGTGGAAGTACTGGAGGGATCGAATTTAACACGAATCCGTATAAGAACATTTGAAGAAATGACAAAAATAGAGCTATCCAGCGGTAGGATGATTCGTTAAAATCCATAATATATAATCACCAAACTTGTTGTCTTCTACTTTTTCCCATAATTAATTACTTTACGGGCTTAATATGAGTTAGAGTCACTCCTTTTAAAGTTTCTGGGGCGCGAAATTTGTTTGTCCTTATTAAAAAAGTTTTTAAGAGTTGTAGTAGGAAGTCCCCTTCCGACAAGTGGGGGATGAAAGCCGCTGGTCTTATATAGACTTTTTGATTATTACTATTAGTAAAGAGTTCTACGTGAAGTCTATGAAACTCACACAGAAAATCAGGATCTTTCCGACACCAGAACAGGAAACAGTTCTCTGGAAGCTCTCAGAGAAGTGCAGACTCATCTATAACTTTGCCCTTGCCGAAAGAAGGGACGCCTATAGAACCGGGGCAAAGAGGGTGAACTATCGCACACAGCAAAACAGCCTACCGCTCATCAAAGAACAATTCCCAGAGTATAAGTGGGTGTATTCTAAGGTCTTACAGTTTGCTCTCAGGTCGTTGGCTGCTGATTACAAGTCGTTTTTTGCCCTTCGAAAAAATGGGTGCGCCGATGCTTGTCCCCCGCGATTCAAAGGAAAACAGTACTTCACCACGATGATGTATAACCAGTCGGGATTCAAGCTCGAACCTGGAAAAATTACCTTTTCCCATAAATACAATGATGTACCTTTGGTGTTTGTCATCCCGGACAAATTTTCTTTTGACGATAAGCAGGTAAAACAGGTCGCCATCTCTTCATACAGAAGTAAATATTTTGTGACTATCACTTATGAGTTGGAAGAACCCCGCTATGTGGATAACGGTCTGTACCAAGCCATAGACTTAGGAATTACCCACATCGTTACGGCAGTCAATTCCCAGGGTAAGTTCTTGGTGGTAGAAAATCAGCGCCCAGACAAATATTGGAATCCGAAAATAGCCAAAGTACAATCACGGAAGGACAAATGCAAGAAATTCAGCAACCGGTGGAAACTGCTAAACGAGATCAAACACAAATACGAGCGAAAGCGTGATAATCAGACGCGTGATTTCCAACATAAGCTCAGCAAGAAACTGGTGGAAAACACTAAAGCCAACACCATTATTATTGGCGAACTGGAAGTTAAACACATGGCACATTCGAATAAGGTGCCAAAACACATTAGACATGGGTTAAACCGCGCCACGCAGAACAGCGGGGCGCTGGGACGGTTCGTGCATTTTCTAACCTACAAATCGAGGCGAGTAGGTAAAAGGACAATAGAAATTGACGAACGAAACTCGACTAAAGCATGCTGGGTGTGCGGAAAACTGCATTCAATGCCAATTTGGAAACGAATTATGAGTTGTGACTGTGGTAACGTGATAGAAAGGGATAAAAATAGTGCGATCATCCTGATGAAACGTTACCTATCACAAAATGCCAAGTGGACGGGCTATCGGGTGTTTCTCGATAATCTGCGACACACAGCCAAATGTAAAACGAAAGTTTCTCCCGCAGTAGGGAGTTAGGAGGACTCGCAGGAAGCCCCATCCGTCAGGATGAGGTAGTTCACGAGTTGTTTTTCGTTGTTCTATTGAAATATTTATTTCAGGATAGCAGGTTGATGTATGTGGGTTCACCTATTACTCACTGAAAGATACGCTGTCTTTTTGTAGCGATTTCTCAAGAGTATATGTGCCAGTAACTAACTGGACTCACACACTGCTATCGTCGTGGAGGAATGTTCCCAGTAATGACCTCTTTGACGCAAACTTATCCACTCAAACTTCCACAAGATGATACCTTACGCCATCAGCTAGATATTTTACGGAATCTGATTCTACACGCCTTTCAGCTGTCATAGCGGGGACATCACCCACCTACTTAAACTAGTGGGTGGATAGATATGTTTTAATAGTTGTCAATATTTGTTAATACATGTCTATGATGAAAGGATCGGTGAAAATTTATGGACTGCTCTAATGGAATTTTTCTTCGATATGTCAATGGAGAACAAAAACTTCAACTTGACAAACCTATTCTTTTGATGGGCTTACCTGGAATGGGAATGGTAGGAAAGATGACGATAGCCTATCTTATCGAAGAGCTTCTTGCAGAGGAAGTAGTTCGAATTTATAGTTCATTTTTTCCAAGTATCTGTTTCCTCGATAAAGGAGGTTTAGGAAGACTTACTCGTTGCGAGATTTATGCAGTAAATGACACAAAACCTAATTTTCTTCTATTTACAGGAGACTGCCAACCACTTTCATGCGGCATGGTACAGGTGATATCAACTGTTTTAGATGTCGCTCAAGAAACTAATGTTGATACAGTCATCGCAATTGGTGGTTTACGCACCCAAAATGGACCAGATGTCGCTGCTTTTGTCTTTTCAGAAGATGATGCTACATTTCTTGAAAAGTATGATGTAGAGATGTTGTCTTCAGGTCAAGTTACAGGCGCTGTTGGTGTTATGACTGCTCTTGCAGCTGAGAGGGATATTAAGTCATTTGGAATGTTAGGAAGGCTCTATTCTGAGGCCCCAGTAGACCCGATTGCAGCTCAAAATGTGTTAAAAAAACTAATAAACCTTTATAAGCTTGACCTCGATCTTGATAAGTTTTCTGATATGATTGAAGAAGCACGAGAAAAAGAGGTTATACGAGAAAAACTTGTTGAGTCCATTAGAGAGAAAACTGATGAAGAAGAACGATCATCTTGCTATTTTATCTAAAATTAGATGTTCATTCTTTCAAAACCAGATTACTTCTCAATTTCTTTATTTTGTTTTTCATTGATCAGATCTATATATAATGAATTAAAAACGGCATACAACTTCTCTGCCAATTTTTTCCCAATCCCCTTTACTTCCATGAAAGCCTCTGGTTTTGCGGTCACTAAATTTTCAAATGTCTTGAATTTGATCAGTAATTTTCTTGCAAGTTCATCATTGATACTAGGGATGCCTTTTAGAATGTAATTTTGTAACTCAGAGATCTCTGTTGGTGCTTTTGTCATGCGAGTTGCAACACGAGTAACTCTATCGTTTTTTTCGCGTCGAATGATCGTTAAAAGAAGTTTAACAGTATCCTTCGTATTTCGAGAGAAAATTACAGGCATGTCGAGGTGTATAAACAGTGTAGCCAATGTCTCTAGAAGGATATTCCGCTCCAAATCTTTGCTGTCATCATCCTCTAAGATAAATATAGGCCTTATAAATTGGTTTTTTAGCAATTCTGCATTTTTAAAGATATTACGCGTTTTAATTGATTCGTGAAACTCTTGAAATGTTTTAATGAAGCCCCCAATATCTTCCGAAACTATGAATTGAACTGGTTCTAAAGACTTTACTTCTAGAATAATGCCTCGTTTATTTAATTCATTGATAATGTCTTTTCTAACTGAAGAATCAATCATAATTTCAAAATCTTTTTCGTTTTTGGATTTAGATTCTGTATTCAACTTATATTACTCCATCGCGAATAGATAGACAAAGGCAAACAAAATCGAAAATGTTCTTATGCATAGAATAATCTTTCTTTTAAAAATATCATAATTTCTGCTACATCATCATATAATTTAACTAAATTACTGAAAATGTATTCATCAGAATTATTACTTAATTTTGTCGGAATGAAAATCTAAAATCCTTTTATGAAAATGACTTAGCAGAAAATCCTTGACTATTAACAAGTTCAATCTGCGGAGGTTTTTTTCATAAGTTTAAATTACTGAAAAAGTAATAAAACTCTTAAAAAGGCATTTAGTGAAACCAGCAATGAAAAATACCAAAGTATACCAGAACGAAGCTGAATTCAGTGTCAAAGCTAAGAGATATGTTTATGCTGCAAAATGTTTTAATTACTTAGCAAAACTCTTTTTAGAAAATAATAACGTTGATATGGCTGCACAATATTTTGTTAAGGGCGCAGAACTATGGTTATCTTTGGAAAATTTCTTTGAAGCAGGTCAAATGTATCGTCAAGCCGCTAAATTATCAAATCATCATTCACATCTTGTAAATAATGCACTCTCCTGTTTTTATGAAGCATTAACCACTTTTACTAACAATGCTAATTATTTTAAAGCAGGTCTTTGTGCAAAATATATAGCGTCCTGTTTTAATTCACTTGATCAAAAGGAGAAGCAATTTGAACATTTAAAACTGGCGGCTGAGTTATTTGTAAGTTCTGGAATGGAATATTTAAAATTAAAACAATATGACAAAGCAATTAATTCTTTTGAGTATGCAGTAAGATGTTATGACTATTTAGGATTAGATTTACAATCAGAACAAATTAAAAGTAAGATTCATAAGTATAAAAACAATTTGCATTTATCTAAAGGGAAAAAAAATGATAAAATGCAATTTAATGCATCAAATAACACTCTTATGTCAATTAAAAAAAAATTTCTCTGAAAAATCATAAATTTTGAGAAATCATGTTTGGTGAGGTCTATGGTCAAAACAGTAACATTTGCACAAGTTATTGATCTAGATACTCAAGTAAATATTCCTTCTGAATTTATGCAATTAATTGGCCCTCAAACTCAGAAAAATGCAGTAATCATCTATTCCCCGACAAATGACCTACTTAGAATTTTTTTCACTGACATTTCAGATATCTACAAAGTTGAGGCAAAAATAGATAGCCTTAGTCATGAATTCTTAAGCAGCTTAGGTAGTTTTTTAGGGGCACATGAAATCACTCCTCTTTATACAACTGGTTTTTGCGAGAAAGAATGCCTTTATGAGGGGTACTTTGAAATAGACCCCCTCAAGATGCCGTTAGAAGAGTTTAAAAAATATTTCTCAAATATACCGGGTATATCTGAAGTAAAAATGGTTCATTTCAAAATATAATCGTTCAATTTAGCATATGCGTTAATTAACGATCTTTATCAATTCTGAAAATGGATTAAACTCATAGAAATGTATTGAAATAGTTAATTTAGAACGTTCATGAATGAAAAAATGGTTGATTATCGATGGTACAAGCGCAATATTTTGACTCAGAAGAAGAAGCTCGCTATTTACTAAAAATTGTCCTTTTAGGAGATCCTTCAGTTGGAAAAACTAGCTTAGTAAAAAGATATGTCGATAATATGTTTAGAATGGATTATATGATGACGATAGGCACAGATATTCGCACAAAAATGATTAGTATCAACGATGAGCTAGTAAAACTCGTCATTTGGGATCTAGGTGGCCAGCCACTCTTTGCAGATGTAAGAACTACTTACTGTAAAGGAGCAAATGGCGCTGTCCTTGCTTTCGACCTAACTCGGCAAAAAACCCTGACGAATCTACATGGATGGGCTGAGATAGTATGGCGCTTTGTTGGAAAAGTACCAATTGCAGTTGTTGGAACCAAAGCCGATTTGAAAAGTATTCGTGAGACGTCAATGGAGCGAGCCTTAGATTTTGCTCGACTTACTGGTGCAAAAGTCTTTGAAACATCATCTAAAACTGGTGAAGGGGTAGAAAAAACATTTCAACATATTGTTCAGCAGATCCTAGATGATCTCTAGTGAGCTACCTCGTGCCCCTTTCACTAAATAAATCAACATATAAGAGTCTCTTTTTGGAAAACTAGAATTCAAATAGCTTTAACAGGGACTTGAATGCAACTTTTCCTTGATTTGTTAAAAAAAACGTATTTTCATTTCCTTTTTCTTGAATCAAGCCTGCAGCTTTCATGGCATTAAGTTTTGCTCGGATTACATTCTTTGGGAGACCTGAAATATGTAGACCGTCAATATTGTTGGGTGTTATACCGATCATAACCAGGAGGTTTGCGCCACTTTCGCCTAGTAATGTAAAAAGCGTTTCTGTATCGATGTCAAAATCGTCTCCATTTGATTTCGTATAGATCCCCCAATCATTAACTGTTGTAACTAAGAAATTAATTAATTCCTTGCATATAAAATTTTGCAATCAAAAAATAAGTTTAAATGATTTTGGTGACACAATTTTAAAGATTTACGTATTATTCAGATTTTGAGAATTGTGACTACCGATAAGTTAATTTTCTTTAGGACTAAACATAATTAGGTGTATCTACACCTCAATATATTGACTTTATTAGGCAGCAAATGAACAGATAAAAAAAGTAAGAACATTAAATAAAAGGGAAATAAGCAATCTGGAGCAATTGTTTTGGTATTACAAAATATTTTCCGAAGAAAAATGGCAGCTCTTTTAGTTATAGTTCTTGTTCTTGGTATAGGAATTGGATCTTTTGTTGTTTATTCAGATTTCATTAAATCTGAGAATTCGATTAAAATAGGATACCTCCGTGGAGATCTACATCACTTGGCATTTTTCGTTGCCTCAGAAAAAGACTGGTACGAAGGTTTAGACATCGAAACATCATTTTTCAGTAATGGTGTAGAGGAAATGGACGCTTTCACTTCAGGATCAATAGATATCGGCTATCTAGGTATTGCACCTGCAATATTAAAACGGATAAATGCTGAGACTAACATAAGAATTATAGCTGCTGTAAACTACCATGGATCAGCCATCATGGCACCTGTAGACTCATCGCTCCATTCGATATCTGATTTAAAGGGGAAGACTATTGCAATCCCAGGATATGGAACAGTTCAGAATATCTTACTCAATATGGCATTAGAACAATCTGGAATAAATATAAACGAAGTAAATATGACTCATATAGGTCCTTGGAATATGCAGGTAACATTAGAGCATGGAGGTGTTGATGCATTTATTGCTTGGGAACCATATCCTGCTAAAACAGTTGTAGAGGGAAGTGGAAAGTATCTAGTGAAAAGTAGTGAAATCTGGAAAAATCATCCATGTTGTGTTCTTGCTGTACGAGACGATTTTTTGAGAGATCATCGCGATATCGTCGAAAAGATCGTTAAAATTCATGTAAATGCAACAAACTGGATTAAAGCAAACCCAAGTGAAGCTGCCTCTATTGGTGCGCAATGGACTGGAGTAGATCAGGACGTTGTTGTTTTAGCTATGAAAAATATCGAATATAATTACTACCCTGACCAAGAAAGCATGACAAAATACCTAGAGAAACTTATACAGTATGGCTACGTTGATAGTACACAAGTAGAGGACGTAGATCTTTTTATGGATTCATTCATTGATACAAGTCTCATTGAGCAACTTTAAATTACCCAATAACTTGGCAGGGACTTTATCTACTGATAACAGACGCTTGAATCGTCTATGCACATAATGAACTTTTTTTAATGAAAAAAATATAAAAAATTGCGTTATTCATCTTAGATTAAGTGTGTAGATGATGAACTTCTTTCGTTTCGAACGAGTAATTTATACTTTGAGTTCAATTGCAATTGCATTGATTTTCTGGCATGTTGTTTCGTATATCCTTAGTATTGCATATATACCGTCTCCAATTGCGGTGGCAATAGCATTTATGCGTCTATCCGTTGAAGGAGATGTTTTTGGCTATACATTGTTCCATCATAGCGTTGCAAGCCTAATTAGAATTGCTATTGGCCTATTTTTTGCTGTGATTATTGGTATCCCTTTAGGAATAATCATAGGACTCTCGGAAAGAGTCTCTTATTTTGTTTCTCCTATTGTGGAAGTAATAAGACCGATTTCTCCAATAGCTTGGATTCCTTTTTCTATCATTCTATTTGGTATTGGCCTTACTAGTCATGCTTTTATTATCTGGTTAGGCGCATTTTTTCCAATTCTTCTAAATACTTATGCTAGCATGAAAGGAACGTCTCAAACTTTCGTAGAAGTTGTAAAAAGCATGGGAGCGTCAAATCTACAAACAATTCGCTATGTTATCCTCCCAGGATCACTACCAGATATTATTACAGGATTTCGTATTGGTGTAGGCGTTGGCTGGATGTGTCTAATCGCTAGCGAGATGGTTGGACAATATCCCCCTCTTGGACTGGGATTTCTTGTACTTTTTATGGCAGAAATAGGACGATATCCCTCTATGATTGCAGGAATGCTTACAATTGGTTTCTTTGGAATTCTTCTCAATTACATAATTCTTTTCTTGGAAAAGAAATTGTTTAAGTGGCGAGAAAAAATTGAAGTCTATTAAAATCCAAGTTCAAGGCATATCAAAAACATTTCAGTCATTAGAAATACTTCAGGATATTTCTTTCAATATATTTAAAGAAGAAATCGTTTGCCTTGTTGGACCTACTGGGTGTGGAAAAACTACACTTACTCGTATTATGGCGTGTCTTGAGAAACCAGATACGGGGCGCATATTACTTGATGGCGAAGAAATATCAGTACCCGCAAATAAGATCGGATATGTACCTCAAGGTGAATCTTTGTTGCCTTGGCGCAATGTTTTCGAAAACATTTCTTTGGGTCTTGAAATTTCAAAAGAGGCACCGCAAAATCATAAAGAACGGATTTATGATCTTTGTCGATGGATAGGATTAGCTGGTTTTGAAAAAACGTACCCAAAGGATCTAAGTGGTGGAATGAAACAAAAAGTTGCCTTTGCAAGAACTTTAATTGTAGATCCTGTTATCCTCCTCTTGGATGAACCATTTGTTGCCCTAGATGCACAAACGCGTAATTATATGCAATCAGAATTACTTAGAATCAAGAAAAAATTCAAAAAAACGATTTTTTTTGTAACACATAATATTGATGAGTCTGTTTTTTTGGCAAATCGTGTTGTCGTTCTTTCAAAGAGACCTGCGTGCATTAAAAAGATTGTAACAATTCCTTTAGAGTATCCTCGAGAGAGAACTAGTCTAGAATTCAACAATATTCGGAAAGAGATTTTAAATTCACTTGATTTCATTCCATTACAAGGTCATTAATTCCTGTTTTTTTTGAATCGGCAGAAATCACATCTCATACGAGGAGTTGTGTTTACATGAGTTTATTTCAATGACTATTTTTATAGAAACGCATAAATGCTTGAAAAACTAATATATCAAATCCAATTTCACAAAGGTCAACTACCCCTCCCTTTCGGAAGGGACTTGAAAAAGTCTCTGTAGAGGGGTAGGAGATTAGCCTGAGTGATGTCTCCTTCAGGGCGGAGGCAAATGAACTACGTTCGGGGCTGAGTGTCTGAAAATCACCCCGGAATGCTCCTCAAGTTCCGGGCTCTGAAAGACATGGTGGACGACCCAGGTCGCTATCCTGAGACCTGCACCATCATCATGTCCGGTGCCTGCCCCAACATTGGCGATGAGGACCTACCCGCGGATGCGGAGCTGACCTTTACAGGTCGTTAAATATAGTTTGGGGCACCTGCTCTTGTCCCAGCAAAAAGGGGAGGTGCCCACCACTTTACAAAGAAATATACCGCAATTCATCTCCACCCTAGCGGATGGAGTCTTCTTGCGGAGGTTAGATAAAAATGGTCTTCGCTTGTATAAATAAGTTAATCGCTCACAAGAAATCTTCCCATTAACTTTGTGTTTTTTCTTAGGAGATACCAAAATGAGTGAAGATGAAATGAAATGTCCGAAATGTGGTGGGCCAGTTGCCATTCGCAAAATTTCATTGAATAAAGTACAAATTTCCTGCGAAAGATGTGGACATACATGGGTAGAGTGAGAAATAATTCAACAAAAAACGAATCGCTCTAAGTGATATTTCATTTCTTGTTTAGTTTCATAAACCATTAATTTACGTAGTCTTTTTTATGAGTTCAAGGAAGTTTTTCTTAGAAAAACTGCCCACTTCGAATGCTTCCAATGCTACATGAAGTGATTCTGCTTTTGCGATACTTTCTTTATCCAACTCGTTGGAGGTATGTGCGGCATCCCAGAAGAGGTTGAAGAAATCTTTAGCTTGTTCAAATGAACTTTTTCCATCAGCAAATTTTTGCAATTCTTTCCATAATTCTGAAAAATGCATCATTACACGCCCCTTATTTTTCTACTACGAAAAATGAAAATATTGAATTACAAAGTCTTATTCCCTTCTGCTAATTATCTAAGATCAATATAAATAAACATTCAGGTAAATTTCTCCGCAAACGTGTGCATTGACTGTTTCTGGACATTTATTTTCCAGAAAAATAACAAGAGGCTTATAGATTCGGTAAAAATCACATAAGTAGCATAATACCCTTTAATGCAAACGAAAAAAACAAATGTATTGAAGAGCTCCTCAGTAAACTTGAGTTTAGAAAAAAACCGTATCTATTATTCTTTATGACTAAGCTTCGTTTGATTCACTCGTGAGAATCACTCTGCAATCCACTGCAATTACTTCCGTTTCAGTTGCGAAGAGAGGGTTTATGTCAATCTCCCGAATTATCGGCAACTGCTGTTTGGCTTTATCATCTTGTTCCCAAGATACATTCATTATTAACTCTGAGATCAGAAGCAAGGTTTTAACTATTGCATCCTTATTAACTGGAGGTTTTCCTCGTACTCCCTCTAGGATCTTTTTAGCTTTAATTTCATCAAGCATCTCTCGGGCATCATATTCGGTGATTGGAACTACACGAAAGCTCACGTCTTTCAGGACTTCGACGAAAATACCGCCCAGCCCAGTCATAATAAGTGGACCAAAAGTCGGGTCTATAGTTGTTCCAATGATGACCTCAACACCTTTTGCCATTTCTTCAACCATGATACCTTCCATATCTGCTCCTGGGGTTTTTTCATTAATTTTTGCCATTATTTCATCAAAGGTTTGTGCTGCTTCTTCAGGTGTAGATATACCTACAACCACACCTCCCATATCTGTCTTATGAAGTAATTTAGGATCAGAACTCACGATCTTCATTACAACAGGGCAACCAATTTCTTCAGCCAAGTAATGTGCTTCTTCTGACGATCTTGCTACCCCAAATTTATTAACGGTGATTCCACAAGCTTTTAAGATGTCCTTACTTTCAGCAACATCCAGAATAGATCTATTTTCTCCTTTTGCTTTTTCGATGATAGCATTAACCTTCTTGATATCAATCATATTTTTGACTTCTTGCATGAGATTCACCTTTACTAAACATTTTTGTATATAATGGAACTAGTATTAGAAGTTTTATAAACAGTAACAAAATCTGCATGACTCTTTCAGTTTCAATATTTTTAAGTAACTAAGCAAGAAAGCATCACAGCTTCAGCGTAGCAATGAATTGCGCTGAGTTTATATAGCTTGTTGATGAAAGAGGCTATAAGTACCTACGGGGCGTAGGGAATTTAAGCCTGTGGAGATAAGACCTCCGTAACCCGTCAAGGGGATCGAGTCTGTCGTAGAAGCAGGAAGCCTCGATGCTTTAGCACGAGGTAGCTCACATAAATGGGTGTCTTACTATGACATCCTTCTCACCCTTTCGGAAGGGGACTTCGCGCCGCTTTGTGAAACAAATCCAATTGGTCCTTTTTTGGAAAATTGCCAGCAAAACTTGCATTTAATTTATTGGCAGTTCTCATAAGACCGAGACAATTTGGACCAAGAATTCTCATATCAGCATTTTTCGCAATTTTAGTGATATCATTTTGAAGTTGTTTGCCTTCTTCACCAAGTTCCCCAAATCCCGATGTAATAATTATCACTGCTTTAATGCCCTTATCAGCGCTTTCTTGAATAACTTTTCTCACAGTTTTTGGTGGGACGCATATAATGGATAAATCAATTTCGTCCTTCACTTGTGTCACATTAGGGTAGCATTTAAAACCAAGAATCTCAGTTGCTTTAGGATTAATTGGAAAGATGCCTCCTTCAAATCTAAAATTTAAAAAGATTTGAAACCATAACATTTCCTACTCGGCCTGATGTTCTTGAAGCACCAACGACTGCGATATTTCTTGGTTCGAAAAAATATCGAATTTGTTTTAGCATTAACTCATTAGGCTGAAAATCAGAGAACCTTGTCAATAACCATCATCTCTCCACATTAACGTTAATATTGTTTGAAAGTTGAGTTTCATTGCAGCTAATTTTATATTTCCCCCTGATGTTATTTAATTATAGTAATTTTGTCGAGTTTAAACTATGCTTTTCTCTAAAATCAATGCAAGGGGAGAGAATTTATGGTCAGGCCAATTAAACATCTACTGGATAAAAAATATGAATTGACTCCAGATCTTGATTTGGATAGTCTCCCATTGAATGCACTTCAATCAGTTTCTAAAGGAATTTCTGATAAATTAAAGAAAGCAGGAATTAATACTATTCCTGAACTTGCTAATGCGTCAGTAGATTTAAAGGTAGAGGGTATTAGTAAAAAAGAGATCAAAAAGGCTATATCGTATGCTCAAGATGTTATGAAACATGCTAACGAACCTGGTATCCAAGAAGGCATAATGCCACTGGAGGAAATGCTAGATAAAAAGCGTGAAAAGACTCCTCATAATGAACTTGCTGGTTTAGAATTAGAAAGTATTCAAGGACTAACTAAAACTGATGCAGCTAAAATTAGACAGGCAAATATTGGATCAACAATTCAAGAACTCGCTAGATCGAGTATAGATAGTTTAAAATCCGCAGGATTGAGTGATTACAAAGCAGGTAGAATTTTTGACTTTGCTACAATGATTATGACTTATGCAGAACCAGAGCTAGTAGTTGAACCAGAGCTAGTAGTTGAACCAGAGCCAGTAGTTGAACCAGAGCCAGTAGTTACAAGAACTTACACAGATAAGAATGTGGGCATTGATAATCTAGTAATATATATTACTATTCTCGGATTTGCTATTGTACTAATCCTGATACTGTTATTTATTACAATGTGAGTCAATGTCCATTGCTTTGTCACGTTTCCAGATTCGATCATTTAATATAACATAAAAACGCTGTATTCTTAGAACATATTAACTATTAACAATTGACCTGAAGGTAAGTGGGGTTTATGTCAGCTAATGAAGTTTATCCTGAGGAATTGAAAAAGCTTTTAGAGCCCATCGTGTCTAAGAGGGCAGAAAGATTTGAAAAACGATTAGAAAATATTCAAAGCAAGTCTACAGCTTATTTTCCACCATCAATCATAAACGACTACATTCAGGGCGTTAAAACATATGAAGAAATAATTAAACCAAGTTTACAGTCGTATCTAAGTGCTTTAACACTATTATTACAAAAGGAATATATCCTTGAAGGAATAGAGATTTATATCTCCTCACTTGAAAATGAGGGACTTTCAGGAAGTTTATTAGACAAGGAGTTTCAAAAAGCTACATCGACTTTGAACAAAGCAAATTCTTCTCTTGATGAGATCCTAAAGAATATGAAAACAACGCAAGAATTTGAGACAGTGCTTTTTGCATATAACTTTTTAAAACAGGCATTACGCTATCATAATGCGGCTTGTTTGAGAGATACAAGCAATTTCGTATTTCTTTTAAACTGCTTAGCTACAAAGAGCTTTGCTGAAGGTTTTTTGGACTTTGGAGAAGTTTGTATTTCTTTAAGAGATAAGAGGAAGGCAAACCTAGTTGGTGGTATGGATCCTTTAGATGAATTAGCGAAAACGATATTGAGATCTGCAGTGGCTTCCTTTCGGACAATAAGTTATCAACACATAAATAATCCTGAAGAGCAAGCTCTTTACGATCAGACGAGAATGTTTAGGTTATCACAGATGGAAAAAGCGTACGAAAAGCAAGAATACGTTTTGGCAATAACTATTGCCATCGATTTGTTTTACGACATGGAATTCATCAAACATGCAGGCTTCAACATGCATCCGCAATGGATGCAGAAAATTATTGAAGATAGACGCGTACAATTTGTTGAATTGATTAAAGAGACACGCAAGAAAGGACGTTTTGATGGTCTTTTGAGCATCTATTATTTTGAACAATGCTTCATGCCATCGACCTCACCGAATTACCCTGCACATCTTATAGCCTCATTCAACACAGCAAGGATGTTGATAGCAAGTATGGAACGTGATTTGAAGAGACAGGCCGATGTGCTAACATATATGTGATGTACATTTTTACAAAAAAAAAGGTGAATAACTGTGCCTTGTTTCGCAAGAGTATTTCAGAGCGCAATTGATTTGCTTAAAGAAAGATATAGAATCGAACTAAGACCAGAAGACGATGAAGAAATGGAAGAGATAGAGAACTGGCTTAAAGAAAAACTAGACATGAAAAAAGAGGAAAAACACGAGAAAGTAACAGAAAAACTTGAAGAATTGAAGAGAAAAGACCCAAACAAATTTAGGCAATTAGAGTACGAGTTCATTCAGTTTATAAAAAAATTAAGGAAAAAGCGCACTGCAACTCCTGAAGAGGAAAAAGAAAGCAAAAAAGAAAAGAAAGAAAAAAAGGAAGAGAAGAAAAGAAAAAAGAAAAAAGCAGTTTCCATGTACACATAACTTTTTTTATATATCATCTAAGGATAACAGGTCGTTTACACAAATTTCATCCATTTCTTTAACGATTTCGATTTCCAACCTAATTTTTGGATTCAGCCAGCTTTTTTCCGTAAAAAATATGTATAGGTATTGTGTAGAAATCTCAGGAATTCAAGATTTTGTGATTATTAGTGCTTTATCTTTTCCTGGGGTGTGTTCTTTACAGAAACAATTACAACTCCAGAAATCACAATCCCAGAAACTACAATTATAGAAAATAAAGAGGGCAAAACGCCAAAAAAAGGAAAGCGTAAAAGTAGATCCAGAACGAGAAAGAAAAGATAATAGTCCAACAGTATTTTTATGAAATTGTTTAGCCAATACCTAATTCATCTAATATCTTCTCAAGTTTTTCAACTCGAATTCCGTACTTCTCAGCTAATAGCTTCAGCATACTGGGATCAAATTTGAATTTAGCACTTTTAATTAACGGTTCTAAAGGCTCTCCCCTTAATTCCAGTCTGAGTACATCAAAACGGGCATAGTGTCCTAACGCGTCAAAATATGCTTTTGTATGACGACGGTCGTCTGCATCTAACTCGGCATAGAGAATTGTCTCCCTGTCGAAGACGGGTTCTTGGAGATAGACTCCAGCTGGGTTGACAATAAACGCTCCTCCTGCAGCTATATTGAAATCGGCACAATCTTCTGGCATTAAATCGTCAGGAACGTACTGACTGACGCTGATCACAAACGTCTGTGTCTCAAATGCGTATTCCCTTATAGCATGTTCAATATCACAGAAATGTTGAGAGTCTTCATTTGGTCTATATCGTTTTTTGGCACCTGGATGTCTTTTCATAACCCACCATCCTGGCCAAACTGCACAGTGGATTTCTTCACCAAGTGCAGCCATTGCAGCTTTAAGTAGAGTCATATGATGCTCGTAACAAACAACGCCGCCAATAGTGCCAATCTCTGTGTCAAAAACTCTCACGTCACTGATGTCGCCCATGCCCCAAACCATCCTTTCGCCATGAGTTGGCATTAACTTCCTGTGACGTCCAAGTATTTCGCCATCGTTGCCTATGAAGAGTATCGTATTATAAAGTGTTTCACTACCCTTAAGATCGCTGATTTCCGTACAGCCGATAGCAGCTATTAAATTGGCTTCCCTTGTAGCGTCAGCTAATATTTCAGTGTCACTGCTCGGGATTTTTAAGGAGTTCTTCTGATATTCAACCATATAGTCTGACCATTTAGAAATGGGCTGCAAACCTCTCCAATATGGGTAACCTGGGATGAATGTCTCTGAGAAGACTAGAAGTTTTGCCTCTGCCTTACCAGCTTCTTCTATGGTTTTACAAGCCTTGTCAATAGTAGCTTCTTTATTCATGAAGACCGGCGCGACTTGTGCAGCCGCTACTTTAACCTTGTCCAACATTTTTATCACAATTCGGTTATTTTCGGACTATTTTACATGTGAGTTGAATGAACATCTTTTTCATTGATATAATAGTATCTTTTCAATATTGGAAATTTTCTTAATTTAAATTCTCGATTTTGGAGTGTTTGCTAGAATTATTGCCCTAAGAAGTTCAAAAGTAAGTTTTGGATTTTTGAAAGGTAAAAAAGATAGTTTACTTGCAAAAGGTCTTACAAAAGACGATTGATAATCGATATCTCCGAATCTTTCTAACAAAGGTTCTAGATTATAATCACTCACAATTTCGAATAGCGTATCAAGAGTGGAATCCTTTAGCTGATTTATAAACTTCCTCATATTAGCACTTTTTTTAAGTTCTGATCCAAACCCTTTTCGCCAGAGGCTCACATAATTTTGTATTTGAAATGGAGTTTCTTTATTGAGAGCATCAACCGCAACTTTAGCTGCAATTTTCGCGCAGCTCATCCCAAAATAAAGTCCGCCTCCAGTTGTCGATTTCACATGACCTGCGGTATCCCCTACGAGCATTAAATTGTCTTTTACTGTTATAGGGACTGGACCGCCCATCGGAATAAGTCCTGCAAGTTTATTCTTTATTTCCCAATTCTTACCAAATTTCTTGGAAGCAACTGGATGTTTTTTTATGAAATTTAGAAGGTTTTGAGAAGCTTGCTTTAAAGTACCTTTAACACCGATACCTACTCTGGCAAGATGCTCGTTCACTGGAATAATCCATGAAAAGAAGCCTGGAGAGAATTTTGAAGAAAAATAAACTTCAACTGACTCAATATCCTCATACGAAACCGGGGATATTTCCATCTGGAAACTACTAATGAAATTCTTTTTTGTAGGTAAACCACATTGTTTTGCAATTAAGGAGCGCACACCTTCAGCATCAATAATCACATCAGCATGAATTTCAATATGACTAGAGTTCTGTCGTACAACAATTCCACAAATTCTGCCATTTTTTCTTAGGGGCTTTAGTCCCTTTGTTTTCAGAAGTACCTCTACTCCTTTATCTTGTGCCTCTTGACAAAGTTCTTTATCGAATGCTCCACGATCTACAATGTAAGCCTGAGGAATTCTCTTTTTCGCAAGAATACAATGTCCAGAAGGGGAATAGAAATAACTTCCTTTGACAGTATTTAGAATACTTTTTCTTGACAGATTTAATTCTCTACATGCACGTGTAGATATTTTACCTGCGCATTGCACTGGCTTTCCAATTACTTTATGATCTTCAATGAGGAGAATTTTGTAACCCTTAACTAAGGTAGCGATTTCTTTTGCAGCATAAGATCCGCTAGGTCCACCACCTATCACAAGAACATCACATTTCATGTAAGGCTCCTCATTCAAATAAAGTAGATAATGTAGAAGTGAGGTATCTATATATTTCCCTTAAAGAAAAAATAGAAATAGGTTAAAAAGATTCTATAACAGTATAACTTTACTTGGTGCTTCCTTTCAGTTCTTCTTTGAGTGTTTTTCTTAGAACCTTTCCTACGCTTGTCATTGGAAGGCTTTCTCGAAATTCCACAAGTTTAGGTACTTTAAATTTCGCAATTTTTTCTTCACAGAACTTGATAATTTCTTCTTCTGTCGCGTTTTGTCCTTCTTTGAGTACAATGTATGCTTTCACAGTTTCTCCTCTGTATTCGTCTGGAATGCCAATGGCAGCAGCTGTTTTTACATTTGGATGTTCGTATAACACTTCCTCGACGTCGCGTGGGTATACATTATAGCCTGAAACATTGATCATGTCCTTCTTTCTATCTACGATAAAGAAATATCCTTCCTCATCCATAGTAGCAATATCTCCAGTACGAAGTTCACCGTTTACTAACGCAAGTTTCGTTTCTTCAGGTTTTTTCCAGTATCCCTTCATCACATTAGGTCCACGAATCGCTAACTCACCACGTTCGCCGATAGGCAATTCATTTCCATTTTCATCTATAACACGTGCGACAATGTCAATAATTGGGATTCCTATTGAACCTCCCTTTTTTCGTGCTATTGGGCTTAAATGAGTAACTGGGGCAGCTTCTGTAAGCCCGTAACCTTCCAAAAGATTTACACCTGTCTTGTCCGAAAATTGTCGCATTACTTGAACTGGAAGAGATGAACCACCAGAAAGCGCAAATCGAAGTGAACTAAGATCAGATTTTTCAAGTTCTGGGTAGTGTAAGAGCGCGATAAACGCTGTTGGAACGCAAGGTAAATATGTAATCTTATAGGTTGAAATCAGTTCAAGTACCTTCACTGGATTAAATCTTGGCATCAAGAACACGGTTCCTGCACTTGAAAGTGGGCCTGTCATCGCACAGGTCATACCGAAAATATGCGTAAGTGGTAAGACGGCAATGGTACTTTCCTTTCCCTCTTCGAAATAAAACCAGTTAGTGAATGTTATAGCATTTGATACAAGGTTGTAATTAGTGAGCAGAGCTCCTTTGGGGATTCCAGTCGTACCTCCTGTGTAACCTAAGACTGCGATGTCTTCTGATTGTATATCTACTTCAGGAGGATTAGGTTCAGTTTTAGAAAGTAACTCATAAAAACTAAGAGTATTTGGAAAAGTTTCTTTTCCGACAATTATTACATTTTTTAGAGATGATTCTTTTCGAACATTTTCCACTACAGGATATGATTCTTCAGTGACTACTATAGTTTCAGCTCCTGAATCCTTGATTATGAAACCTATTTCTTTTTCGCGATATGCTGCATTACACGGAACAACAATTGCCCCTACCCGATTTACGGCAAAATAACTAATTAGATAAGCAGGGATATTCGGAAGATACAAAGCAACCTTGTCAGTGTATTTTACTCCCAATGAGTGAAGAGCCGCAGCAAACTTCTCAATTTGAGTATAATACAGCTCATAACTCGTTCTTTCATCTTCAAAAACATACGCTGTAATATTTGGAAATGCTTCTGCAGATTCTTTTACCAATTGATAAAGCGGAACTTTTGGATATGTCAAAGTTTGTGGAATATCAGTTGGCCAATGTGCAATCCATGGCTTTGTTGTCATTTACTAACCCTCGTAGTTATTGATACAGTTACGCATGTTTTACCAGAACGATATTTAAATCTAATCGATAAAAGCAGGTGTCTTTTTATTAATTAAAAAAGAGATTACAAAAAACAACTTCGGAAATGAAACGGTGAAAAATGGATTGTTTCACTCCGACTTTTTTCTTCCCCGTAATTTCGTTATCGCAACTATTGCAGTTATAATGGTGCCGATAAAACCAATAACTGCCGCTAGCACAGTTGGAGTTGTCAAGAGATCCATAATGAGCTCGGTGGTGGTGGGCTCGTATTCTCTAATTACCAGCGTCACTGAAGTAATAGCAGTCTCGCCTCCGGTGCTTGTTCCTGTGACAGTAAGGATATGACTTCCTAGTGTTGCAGTTTCAGTCGTAGCTATGGATAGAGTTGAGGTAAAATCTGATGTGCCTGAAATTGGTGAGAATGCTGAACTACAGCCATCTGGAACACCTGAAATGCTTAGAGTAACAGTTTCTGGCGTACCTGAGGTCCACTCAACACTGATAGTGAAATTTGTCGTTCTGCCCCTCACAACATTTCTCGATGATGGTGAGGCGTCCACATTGAAGGCGGCAACAGGAGGCGCCCCTATATCAATTTTGTAAATTTTGAGATCACCGGAATCAGCATGCCACAGGTATTGTCCATCCCACGCTAATCCTGTTGGTCTAGATCCTGGAGAGTCAAAGGAGTCGACTACGGCACCCGTAGAAGGATTGAGTTTGTAAATTTTCTTAGTATCCCAATCGGCGCTCCAAAGATTTTGTCCATCCCACGTTAATTCTCTTGGATATGTTCCTGGAGAGTTAAAGGAGTCGTCTATATCACCCGTAGACGGATTGATTTTGTAAATTTTGTCATTAATGCCATCAGTGTGCTAGAGGTAGTCTCCATCCCACGTCAATCCATGTGGATCAGGTCCCAGAGCAGAAATGGATGAAACAACAGATTCTTGGGCCATCGTTGGGTTCGGATACAAATAGATCGCCGATAGGAGTAAAAGTAAACTCAATAGTATTAAAGAGTTTTTTCTATTTTTTGTACACATTCAAATCCCCCCTTCAGGTCTTACTGAGATGCTTTTGGATGTTTAAATCAAAATTGTTTTATCAAATAGATCGCTATTTCGGGCAAAAAGCTAATGCTGTCCTCTAATATCCCCTCTACTCATATATAAATTGTATTGATGTATCTTGAACATTAATGTAATGGAGTATTGTTCTCAAAATGAGAACAAGCAAATTACTTAAATCAAATCATGTTTCTTGTTGGTCACATTCTTTCATTGAAATGTTAATTTCAAATGATTTATTTACGATAATGAGTTGATTAAACAAAATGTGTTTATTGTATTCATTTGTCCTATCTATGCAACTTAGAAGAGATTTTAAACGGTTAGAGTGGATATAATGGCAAAAGGACAGTACAAAAGTGCATTGTCTTATCAGTTGTCTGCACTTCGACGATACCCATTCTTAACCATGGTAAGTGTCGGTCTAGCCTTTCTTGCCTCACTGTTTCAAGCTTTACCGATTATTATCCTTGGCCAAGCAATAGATGAACTGCACACATCGATGAGCTTGACGCCAAGGTTTATTACTTTTGTGTGGATGATTGTTGGAATTGCATGTGCGCTCTTTGCTACGATATTTTTAGTTGGGTATAGCTTTGCAATTATGGTTCTCCGTTGGGAGCGTGATGCCCGACAGGAGTTTTTTGAAGTCCTGCAAGACAATAGCATGACGTTCCACGACCAGATAGACAGCAAAACACTACTCGCTGTTGCCATGCAAGATATCCGCTGGATACGGTTCTCGTTGAATCCAGCTCTAAGGACGATTATTACGACAATTGGTTCATTTTTGATAACAGTTGTTTTCCTTTGGCTGATTGATTTCACAATCGGAATCATTGCAGTGGTTGGAATACCACTCTATCTCTATTTTGCCTACCGTTACGCCGTCACTGTTGAACCTATTAGACGCAAACGGTCTGAACAGAACGAAAGATTAACTAGTATTAGCCAAGAAGTCTTTAGAGGAATAGAAGTTGTTAGGGCGTTTGGTAGTGAAGAATATGAAGAAGAAAAATTTCGCAAGATTTCAATGGAGTATCAAGAAATACAGACGAATGAAGGGCGCTTAGCTGCGTTCTACCTCCCTGCTCTCATAATGACTGCTGTTACAGGATTATCTTTTCTCTATGGAGCAAATCAAGCTCTGTTGGGTATTTTCTCAGTAGGTACTCTTGTTGAGATGCTTGGGCTTTTAATTGCACTGGACGCTTATGGCTTCATATTGCCAAGATTCCTGCTTGAAATTAGAGGTGGTTACATAAACGCCCAAAGACTTGTTAATATTTTAAACTGGAAAGATCCGATGACAGAACCCGACAAATCCCGTCTAACTGTAAACTGGGCTGGAGATATCGTATTTGAAAACGTGAACTTTAGTTATACTAACAATAATGGTAAGAATAGCAATTATGCGTTAAAGAATCTAAATTTCAGGATACCTGGAGGCTCAAGAGTTGCCCTTATTGGTGGACCTGGGGGAGGAAAAAGCACAATTCTGAAGTTACTATTGAGATTATATGATCCTACGGAAGGTCGTGTTCTAATCGATGGCACTGATCTTAGGTCTATTCATACGAAAAAGGTCAGGAAAGCTGTTGGGTTAGTTGAACAAGACATCTTCCTCTTCAGAATGAGCATCAGGGATAATATTGCCTTTGGAAATATGCTAGCAAGTGATGAAGAAGTGATTGAAGCAGCAAAACGGGCACAGGCTCATGAATTTATCTCCCTTATGCCTGATGGATATGAGACTAAAATAGGGGAAAGAGGAATGACTCTTTCGGGAGGGCAGCGACAGAGACTAGCTATTGCTAGAACTATTCTACATGATCCCAAAGTTCTCTTGTTGGATGATTCAGTATCTGCTATTGACGCACAAACCGAGTATTCCTTGAGAAAAGCATTATCAGAGGTGATGCAAGGGCGAACGAGTATAACAGTCACACAAAGGTTGAGAGCTCTTCTTGAATCGGATTTGATTGTAGTCGTTGATAAAGGTGAACTCGTGGCAATTGGAACTCACAAGGAACTGCTTAAAACCTCGGATCACTACCACCGCATCTTTGAAAAATTGCCAGGTGCATTGCAGTATGCCAATGGAGTAATCAAAACGGGAGGTGCGATATAATGTCTAGACGTCGTAGATTTATTGGAGAAACAGAGAAGCGAAGCAGACCGATATTTGTTCTCTTAATCAGAATGCTTGGGTATGTGGGTCGCTTCAAGAGGATCATTGCCATCGGAGTTATACTTGCCTTGGTTTCAACGATTTTCCAAGCGATTGATCCATTGGTTCTTTCATGGGGAATTGATCTTGTGCTGACTCCTGGTAGCACCATTAGGGGAATTTTGCTCCTTGGCGGTATTTACGTGGGACTAAGGCTCAGTAGTTGGCTACTTAATTCCATTAATACTTGGATCCTGTCAGGTGCGCGAGCTGGATTTATTCAAAATATTCAACAGGATTTATATAACCATCTGGTTCGTACTGATTTGTCCTACCTTAAGTCCGAACAGAGTGGGAATGTAACATCGCGAGTGACTTCTGATATCGACGATCTTGGAATTGGGGTTCAGACGACAATAGATTTTTCAAGTCAAATTCTCTTATTAGTTATAACCTTTGTAATAATGTGGCTTACGAACCCTTTAATCGCCTTGACGGCTTTGGCAGTCACTCCCGCCGTAGTCTTTGTTGTAGTACTATTTGGTACTGTAGGCCAGAGGATAATGTTGGCCTCGCAACGAGCCTACGGTAAGGTCTCTGGACAAATCGCTGAGGATCTGAGTGGTATTCATGTTGCTAAAGCCTTCAACCGAGAGGAGGAAACAGCAGCAAAAATGAAACAACTTAATCAAATGGCATATCGCCACGGATTACGCTTCATGATTTTAATGACGCTTATGCAGCCTTTAATAAGAGCAATGGGAATCATTGGAATCGCAGCCCTTTTATTTGTTGGAGGTAGCTTAGCAATTGGTACAGCCCCAGTTTTAACACTAGGTGAAGTATTTCTTGGAGTAATTCTTGTTCAACGATTTCTTTGGCCTCTGCTCGCCCTTAGCTGGATGGCGACTCAGTTTCAAGCGTCATTAGCGAGCATGGATCGTATTTTAGACGTTCTTGAAGTACAACCAACGATAGTAAACTCTCCAAACGCAGTTTCTTTAAAAGAGACTAATGACGGTATCACTTTTGAAAATCTATCATTTGCGTACGTAGAAGGAACAAAAGTACTAAAGAAAATAAATTTCAAGATCGCTCCTGGTGAAACAGTTGCGATGGTAGGGCACACTGGGGCTGGAAAAACGACAGTTGCAGCCCTTGTCAATCGATTTTATGATCCTCAAGAAGGTCGAATCCTAATTGGTGATCAAGACATTAGGGATGTGACGCTTGAATCCCTACATGACACAATTGCCCTTATTTCCCAAGAACCTTATCTGTTTGACGCTAATGTCTTAGAAAATATTCGATATGGAAGACAATCTGCCAATGACCAAGAGATTGTTGATCTCTGCAAGCTTATCGGAGCTCATGAGTTCATTGAAGTTTTATCAAATGGGTATGATACAATTGTTGCTGAAGGTGGTAAAAATCTCAGTGCTGGTCAAGTTCAAATGATTGCTATTGCTCGGACAATGTTAGCCGATCCCAAGATCCTTATCCTTGATGAAGCTACTAGCCGTCTTGATGCCTACTCGGAGTCACTGGTTCAAGCCGCGCAAGAAAAGTTATTTGCAGACAGAACCACTGTGGTCATTGCCCACCGGCTTACGACAATCGCAAATGCATCACGTGTGTTCGTTTTTGATCACGGAGAACTCATAGAGCGGGGTACCCACAAAGAACTATTACGTCTTGGGGGTAAATATAAAGCTTTATACGACACTTACTATGCACATCAATCAGTAGAAGAACTCTCCGAAGAGATTGCCAAGGTTGCTCAAGAAGAACTTGCAATGGTTTCCGATAAATAAATCGCCTTTCAGGGAAAGTCAATATTTCGACGAATAAAACTTTTTATAGTACTCTCCGCAAGAAGACCCCCCAATGTGTTGGGGGGATGAAGTGCGTGTTTTACGTGTTTCACTTTCACCGTAGTGTCCCCCAGCTTTAAATAGGTATTTGCGTATAGTAACTCTCGTGACATGAATTTCAGGGGAACACAGGGATACGTATGATGACACGGACTTACAAATATCGCGTGTATCCAACCACACAACAGGCAACTACGTTAACGCAATGGCTTACTACCTGTCGTCTGTTGTATAATAACGCTCTGGCAGCGCGAAAAGACGCTTGGCACACTCACCAACAATCAGTTACCTATTATGAACAAGCCACCCAACTACAAGTTGCTAAACAGACCAACCCGTGTTTGAAGGTGGTGCATTCTCAGGTACTCCAAGATACACTCAGAAGACTGGATAAGACCTTCAGCAACTTTTTTAGGCGTCTTAAGAAGGGGGAAAAAGCCGGTTACCCACGATTTAAAGGAAAATACCGGTATGATTCCTTCACGTACCCGCAAAGTGGGTTCTCCCTCGAAAAGAACAACAAGAAACTCCGGCTCTCGAAAATTGGAAGTATCAACATTACACTCCACCGCCTTATCCCCTCTGAAGGAGTGATCAAGACCTGTACTATTACACGCGATGTTGACCACTGGTATGCCTGCTTTACAGTAGCACTGCCTGATCCCGAGCCTGAGTCTCAGCAGAGAGGAATAAAGAAGGCGATAGGGGTGGATGTTGGGTTAAAGAGTTTACTTACGTTTAATAACGGAGATACCATAGCTAACCCCCGTTGGTTAAGACACTCGGAGAAGAAAGTAGCGAAAGAACAGAGAAGAAAAGATAGGAGGCAGAAAGGGTCACATAACCGTCACAAACAGAACACAAAGGTAGCACAGGTACACCAGAAGATACGTAACCAACGGAAGGACTTTCATCACAAGCTTAGTCGAACACTGGTCGATGCTTATGACCTAATAGTGTATGAGAATCTCAAGATCACCAACATGGTGAAGAACCATCATGTAGCGAAGTCGATTAGTGACGCCGGCTGGGGGCAACTTATGTGTTTTACGGAGTACAAAGCGGAGGAAGCTGGTACTCTAGTAGAATATGTGAGTGCCTATAATACCACACAACTGTGTAGTAGGTGTGGGAAGCTGGTACCGAAAACACTAGCAACTCGCATCCACAGCTGTCCTTACTGTGTCCTTGATGTAGCACGAGATCATAACTCGGCCATCACCATTTTACACCGATCACGCTACTATGTAGCATCACGATCAGGGCAGGAACTGTCCGTCGAGCCTGTTTGACATGTCCCGTTGGGGAATGGATGATTCAGGAAGCCACCCTACTTGTAGGGTGGTAGTTCACAGCCTTTCTCATCAGCATTAAGAGGTCAATATTAGACCAACGAATGGCGCATTTGATGCTGTTTTATTTCGTCATCAGGAATTCCGAGAATCCATCCAAGCCAAGCAGTTCTTAAATTCCTCTCAAGGTATGGTATTGACCCAGCTCGCATACCTTTTTCGAATTTAGCACGACTTTCTATTTCACGAAAATATTCTGCGAAGACTTCTTCTTCTTTGGGCTTTTCAAATAAAACCCATTGTAAGATCGAGAGACCTACGTTTCTAAGACTTTGACCTATGACGCCTTGAGCGGAAACTCCGATGGCATCTGATTCAGCTCGCTTTTTCTGTTCTTCATATTTTTCAAGCAATTCATCTTCGCTTCTCATATGATCACATATCCTGTAAATTTGGTATTTAATCAGGTATTTGTTCTATAGAAATGCTTTGGTTCAAACAAATTGATGAAAAGTCATTAAAAGATTTTTTTCATTTAATTTGTTGTGCTTCCGTCTCAGCTTTTTAAAAGACGAGCAAAATTAGGAGGATAATTTCTCTTTCAAGACCTTTTTTTCAGATTCTATCATCGCAAGGATCTCAGAATCCATTTTAAATAGTCTGTTGTGAAAATTTTCATTCAAGGGCATTTTTTGGTATAACTCTTTTCTTTGAACTTCAAGGAGCATAGGTGAAAGTCCCATAAATTCAGCAACGCAATAAATATGGTTACCATTCTTCTTGGCAGTCTTATAGACGTCTTCAAGATGATCTTTCCACTTTGCATCACGAAGTAAGTGATGATCTACTATAATCATATCAATCTGGGAAGCTAGTTTCTTGAGGTTCGCTATCCCACTCATTAAATCCTCTTTCGGTACTTGTCGTAAATAAGTAGGCGGGCCACCAATCAAAAGTAAGTTAGGTTTTTCCTCTTCTATTAGTGATAAAGTATATTCAGACATTGGCCCTTGTACATCTGAAGCGTGGAGAATTTTTTCATCATTATATTCGATAGCTGTCATTATTACCCAGCCAAAGCGACTGCCTTCTGGTCCATGCCAGACAGGCTCAGAACAACGAATAGTTGTTTGCTTAAACATAAATGACTGACTATCTGCAGGACGAATTTCGCAATCTTCACGCTTATAGAGGTAATATGATCGTCTTTTTTGAGAGTAATTGATGGAGCTTCTGTTTGATCGATCTTTGGCTAAGATTATTTTTCCCGAATATAATTGCGTAGCAATAGTTTCATTTGTCCATTGATAGACCTGTGAGAGTGAAGTAGTATAATGATCGAAATGAAAATGTGAAATCACTAATACATCGCATTTTTTAGCTCTTTCTTGTATGAGTTCTCTAGTTAACTTCGCTGCAGCTAGTTCTTTAATATGAGGGGGAAGTCTATCTCGTCGAGGTGCCAGCGCCACACTTGGATCTATCAAGATGGCTAAATCTGGTGTTTTAACATAAAAACAAAATGATCGTGTACCAAGAGATTCCGCTCCTATAGGCTCAATATGGAGTTTTTCCAGACCTAACATGTCTGTTGCCTTACTATATTATTTTGAATGCATGATCGTCTCGATAGTTTTCTTAAATAAATATTGGTTTTTTGGATTCATTATACTTCTTTATTCAATCGAATGGACTGTGTTGGGTATGGCATGTCTATACCAGCTTCGGTCAATGCATTTTTAATATTGTTCAGCATTCTGCTTTCTGTTTCAAAAACTCCGCCCGCTTTTGTTGTATCCACAAAAACCCTAGCTTCCATATTAACTGCAAAGTCGCCTAGTTTTGTTACGACAATTTCTATCGGAGCAAAATAGCCTTGTCCTGATATTCCTGAGGTGACTGTAGCTGTATCCTTCTCTAGGACTTCTCGTATAATTTTTATCGCTTGCGATATGTCTGACTCATAAGCTATACCTATCTTGTGGAAAAGCCTTCTTAGCCGATGCGTTGAATAATTAATTATCGCATCACTAGCTACCATTGAATTAGGCAAACTGATTAAAGTGTTATCAGGTGCGATAATAGTTGTAGATCGTAGATTAATCTCTATAACCTTCCCTACTATATCATTCTTTTTCAACTGTATCCAGTCACCTATCTTGAATGCTTTATCAAAGATAATACTAACGCCTGCGAAAATATTAGCGACTGTTTGCTGGGCAGCAAGTCCTAATACGATTCCGGCAAAACCCGCACCGACTAATATCCCTTGAACGGCTGTAATAAGCCCAAAAACACCTAGAGTTAGTATAAAAGCGATGATATAAATAAAATATCTAATTAGTCTTTTAAAGAGCATATTTAATCTTGTAGGAATATCAGCCACCCAGTGTATCACTTTGTCGTAAATGGTTAGGCTTATTCTTACTGCATAAACTGCAACAAGCCAAATAATTACTATTTCTAACAACTGCGTTAGGAGTGGATAGGTAGTTGAAATCTGTACCCAATAAGAATAGAAATTATATCTTAACATTAAAAAACCTAAAATTATTAGAAGAAAAATCACCGGAATTAAATAACTAGCTAGTATTCTTCTAGTTGTCGTTTGTATTTGAGAATCATCAGTTTGCGAAATTCTTTTCACTTCCTTTCAGAAAAATTAATGGCATAATACTATTAAGTTTAACCAAGGCGGCTTATAGTCTATTAAATATTTATGTAAACCGAAATTCGTTGAGTTGTCACTTGTGTTTCTACTTAGGGAAAACGCAACTCAACTGTGATTCTATGAAGCTTAATAACAAGAGAAGGGTTTTTTAATCATAATAAATATTGCTTGTGTGTATGATAAAATTTTAATAGTCTCTAAGAGTGCTTTAAACACACTCCGCAAAACTAGTAAATAATAAATAAAAATACGAGCAATCCGATGGTATTTTCAAATGAAATTTCTATTAGGTGTATGCGGAATAGGACTGGGTCATGCAGGAAGATCAGTAAAACTTGCTGAAATGTTGACTTCTCAAGGGCATGATGTTTTTTTCACATCCTTTGGTGTCGCCTCCGATTTTATCAAATTAAACGGGTACAAAGTTTACAGAATCCCGCCATATGAGTGGTATTCTGCGGGGACAGAACCCAATTGGTCAATGTCCGCGATTAACGGTGCGCCGATCATCCACCGCATTGTAAGGGGCTACAAAAAAATTCTAAAAATCATAAAGAAAGAAGCCCATCTCGATTACATTATCTCAGATACTGATTTTCCTACGTTGCTGACACTTGCAAGACACAATTTTGAAGGGTGTATTCTCACAAATACATTACGAATTGGCGTACTTGGGAAGCAGTTGCTCGAATACGGTGTGACAGGTCGAATACTTCGACCTAATTTGAAATTCCTTTTCAATAGGAAGATAGATGCTCTCTTCCTCTATTTATACAAGCGCACTAACAAGGTTTATTGTTTCGATTTCCCCCCGCCGTACACACTAGCCAGACATAATATACTTCCTGATGAGTCATTTGATGGTGAATTGCGGTACTGCGGCCTGATTAAAGGAAAAGACCCCCAAGAACTACCTTCTAAAGAAGAAATCATGGAAAAATTGGACTTAAATCCCGATTTGCCGACAATATACATCGGCATAAGCGGACCGAATAAATACCAACTCATTAACTTTTTCGCAAACCATTATGATGGTTGCAAAGATAAGAACATAATTATTACCACAGGAACGCCCTCTTCATCATTACCGACTTATAGAAATCAGGAGTTCAGAGTTTTTCATTGGTATCCTGTACGAGAGGAACTTCTGAAAGTTGCAGACGTTATCGTGGCCCGTGCTGGTTTAAACACGATTTCAGAAATTTTAACTTTCGGAAAGAAAAGTCTATTAATTCCAGAATTACAACCAGAGCAGATGGAAAATGCACATTCTCTAGAAAGCCTAGGTCTCTGTGTTACAATTCATCAAAAGGCTCTAAATGAAGAAATCTTTAATATTCAATTAGCAAGAGTATTAGAAAATAATCAAATGACAAAACGGTTAAAAGAATATCAATCACTTTGTAGACGATATGATGCACTTTCAATGATAACAAACGATTTTAATTAAGCTTATTTTATATGAATAAAAAAAGAAGAACTCGATCTCAGTTCTAAAAATAACCCTAAAGGTCTAAAGCAGACCTTACCTTACTAGCAAACAGTTTCCCCTTTACTCCATGAGACTCAACCTTTATATTGCCATCACTTTCAGCTTGTTTTGCGAGATCCTTATCACCTGAATTAATTACCTTTTTAATAATATCACTTTTTCCTGTAATGGTGACGTGAGGGCCATCATGAAGTCCTTCGTCGATCGTGATGCTTCCATCAGTCTGGATCACAGCAGATGCTACATCTTCAGGATCTTGACCCACTACATTAATCTTAGCTGCACGTACGATCTTTAAGAACACTTTAGATTTTTTACTTTCCTTTAAATAGTTTTCAGCTTCTTTTAATCTCTTACTTACACATTCAAAAATTGTACTCATTATTGGGATGCCTCCGATAGTGCTAACTCAATTTCGGGATATTATTATATATAGTTTATAGTTTTTACGATTGAAAGTTGATTGGAATTCAACTTCTGAATAAAAGTTGAATGTATTAATAGCAATTTTCAAAAATCTTAAACAACAAATAGATGAAGTGAGAGATTATGACTACAAAAAAGGAGCCTCATCAGGTAATTGAACTTACTGAAGAGTATGCAGAAGCGATCGAACAACTCTTCAAAGATGTTTGGCCACACGCAACAGAATATCCGCATGACTGGCGAGAAAAAAGAATGCTATCCAAAGAAGAAATTATTGATGAGATGAGACAAGGATATCATTACTTTGGTATCAAATTTGAAGGCAAATTAGCTGGACTTTACAAAGCCCTAATTACCCCTGAGGGATGCTTCGGAGCACATCAGTCGATAAACCCGAAATATTGGAGGGGCGGCATGGGTGGAGCTATGTACACGCAATTTATAGAATTTGCAAAGAAGATGGGGTGTAAACGCAATTATTGCAACATTTTAATCGGTCAAACTGCTAGTGAAAAACTGGTAAAGAAATTTGGATTCAAAGAAGTTGGTGAACCATATGAACAGGCAAAAGGAATGCTTGTGCAGATGTATGAAAGAGAGGTAGAATAACGTTTGAACTATGCAACTTTAAAAACTGAATTACTTTGCCTAGGAGCAAAAGCTAAAACTAAACGACATTTAAGAAAAACTGGAGCTGGACCCGCAGGTGGATCTTATTTTGTTCTTCCAAATAGGAGTCTAGTCCAAATACCTGTTGTAGGTCACTTCGTCCAAAATTCCCCTTTTTCAATTATTGAAGACTCAGATGTGTTATATCTCTTTAAAAACAGTGAAAAGGTATGTGAAATACAAGGAGTGCCTACACCGCAGTTCTATGGAATTAATACATCAGATGGCATTCCCATGTGGAAAATTGCATTAATTCACGGTGTAGACTGTCTTGCAACAACCGTAGACCAGACTTGTATACACTGGCGCCATAATTTACAATGCGATTTCTGCGGCATTGAATTATCACTCAAACATCACAGAACGATTACGAGAAAATCACCTGAAAAATTGATAGAAGTAATACAAGCTGCACGTGCAGAAAATAGGGCTAATCATATCACGTTAACTATTGGTACACAAGCTGGAGAAGATCGAGGTGCAAATATTCTTTCAAAAACGACCAGAAGGATAAAAGAGGAAATTGATATCCCTATTCACGCACAAGCAGAACCCGCAGATGAAATATATCTAGGGAAACTAAAAGATTCAGGAGTAGATACGCTCGGAATTCATATTGAGACCACTGACCCCGATATTTTCAAAAAAGTGTGCCCTGGTAAAGCAATGCTCGACTTTGAATATTATGAGAAGATTTGGGGGCATGCAGTAGACATTTTCGGTAAGAATCAAGTAAGTTCATTTGTAATAGTAGGTTTAGGAGAATCAGATGAAAGCATTCTAAATGGCGCTAAGTGGATGGCATCAATTGGGGTAATTCCTTTTGTAGTTCCACTTCGACCAATTCCTGAAACGCCTTTAGAAAATGCAATACCTCCTTCGCCAGAACGAATGATTTATTTATATGAAGAAGTGGGAAAAATCTTAAAGGAAAATAATCTAAATCCTAATAAAAACAAAGCTGGGTGTGTTCGCTGTAAAGGATGCTCATCCGTTGATGAGTTTGTAATCGGTTATTAATAAAACCTTTCTCCCAGTTCTTTTGTGGAATTGATTTACTTTTTTTAAATCTTCATTAACTACATTCAAGATTAGAATGTAGAAAAAGCACTCTAATAATTTGCTCAAATAATTGAATATATAATGCAAAAAATCGAAAATAACTGGACAAACAACTTTTGATAGAGGCTTGAATGCATGTAAGAGACGTTATAAAAAATTAGGTGATTAAATGACATTTAAAGATTTAATAGACCCGAATCCTAAGAAAGCCTTCTTACTAGCTAATGAAGCTATAGCAAGAGCGGCTATTGAAAAGGATGTTAAAGTAGCAGCATTTTATCCTGGTTCTCCTACAAGTGAAATTTTAGATACAATGTATATTCTTGCAGGATATTTAGACGACCTAAAAATGGAAGTAGCTTCGAATGAAATGGTGGCTCTTGAAACCGTAGCTGGTGCTTCGATGGCGGGAGTACGTGGATTTACTTCTATGAAAAGTGTAGGACTAAATGTTGCTGCAGATTCATTCTTTAGTTTGGGCTATACTGGTGTAAATGCAGGTTTAGTTTTATTAATAGCGGATGATCCACATGCCCATTCTTCACAAAGTGAACAGGATGCAAGGATTTTCGGTGAAGCTGCACATGTACCTATGCTTGAACCGTCTTCTGCACAAGAAGCATATGATATGGTTAAGTGGGCTTTTGACTTATCTGAAAAATACAAAATGCTGGTTCTGATCAGAACAACAACACGGGTAAATCATCAAAGTGGAATAGTACAGTTAGGTGAACTGAAGAGAAAACCTTTCAAAAGAAACGATTGGAAAGAGATTCAAAGTAAATATTACACTTTAAGTGCTACTGCTAGAAGGTTAAAAGGAGAGGCTCTAGAGAAACTGAAAAAAGTCGAAGAAGAATTTGAAACGAATCCATTCAATAAACTAACTTTAGGAGAAGGAGATATTGGAATTATTACTTCTGGTGTTTCATATCTGCATGTTCTAGAGGCTGTTGACATCTTAAATATAAATCCTCATATCTTGAAACTTGGAACTACACATCCTCTCCCGAAACAAATGATTGGAGACTTCCTTAAAAAAGTCAACAAAGTCATAATTGTAGAAGAACTCATGCCGTATCTTGAATTAAGAGTTACTGCAATTGCCAAAGATGCGACCCCATCAGTTGAAATATACGGAAAATATACAAATAATTTTGATTATGTTGGAGAATACACTGTACAGTCAGTCGTTAAAGGAATTTCCTCCGTTTTAGGTCTTGGTAGCCCAGTGGATTACGATTTTTATCTTAACCGTGCTGAAAAACTGAAATCTATTTTACCAAAGAGAATGCCTACCTTCTGCCCAGGATGCCCGCACAGATCGACATTATGGGCAGTGCAACAGGCTATCAAGGAGCAAGACTATGTTGTCAACAATGACATCGGCTGTTATTCGATGCTGCTTTTGGAGCCGTATGAAATTACTGACTCTTTATTGTGCATGGGGGCGTCTCTAGGCATTTCAAGCGGTATGCAACACGCACTTAATGATAAAGTCATTTCATTCGTAGGTGACTCAACATTTTTCCATGCTTCATTGCCGGGGTTTGTAAACGCTGTGCATAATAAACACAATATTACTGTGTTCATCCTAGATAATGCAGTCACCGCTATGACTGGTCAACAGCCAAATCCTGGTTCTGATTTTGGAGCACTTCCAGTTGTTGAAATTGACATCGAGGCCATCGTTAGAGCTATTGGTGTCGAGCATGTTACCATGATCAATGCCTTTGATCCTAAGAACAACGTTGACAAGATAAAAGAGGCTTTAGAATTTGAAGGAGTTTCTGTTGTAATTTCAAAAGGTCCTTGTGCTTTATATAATGACCGCTTGAAGAGAAAACGCGGAGTTCCGATAATTCCGAATATGGTCGATAAGGAAGAGTGTAAGACTATCTATGCTTGTATTAGGGACTTCTACTGTCCTGCAATTGAGATGGATATGGAAAGCCGGCAAGCTGTCATTCTAAAAGATTTATGCGATGGCTGCATGGTCTGTGCCAAACTCTGTCCAGTTTCGTCAATAAAAACTACAGGTGGTTGAAACAGTTCTAATTAACTTACTATAACTTTATATCACCTCATATTATTGAAGCGTCCACCTTCTGTGTCAGCTTTTAGTTACATCCTGGGGTCTGTCTGTTTATAGGGATGAGACCCCATAATTACTACTAGTTGTTAAACATGACGGCGATTATTACACTGCCAGGGGTCATCACCTCGGTTACTAACAGGGCATTGTTGAATGCCCTTCTGCGAAAATTCGGCAATGCCCGAAGACGGGCTTTTTCTCTGAAACGCAAAGGTTTAGCGACTTCCTGTATCGAAACAATCCTTCAGCAAGAAATCGGGCTCAATGCCCGTTATATTAAGGACGCATATTACTCCATCAAAGATTTACCTTATAATACCACGTTTGGGGGGTTGAAGAACCAGCGGTTGCGCGAGAAAGGTAAAATTACCAAAGAAGAATACAAGCAACGCCGAAATGCGCTCCTTATCTCCCGAGGAGAACGCTCTAAGAAGGGCAACCTCAACCTCAGACTTGATTTTTCCACCATGCAACTGCGCATCAACACCTGTCGTAACGATAACAAGTGGATGTTTGCCAATGTATTCATCCCGCAAAAATATCTCGACAAATACCATGGATATCTGGACGGTTCGCACCCTTATACCGTGCTGCTTAAGCGGCGGGACTTTGACCGGGGCTATGACCTGCGTATCAGCATTAAAATCCCCTGCATGATACAGGAGGCCTCACGGGTGATGACACTGGATATCAATGCTGGTCACACCGATTTCGCTGTGATGAACAAGGAGGATGGCATGCCTGTAGCGATAGGGAGGTTCAACCATCATAAGACCCAGTACACTAGGCGGGGAAAACGCAACCATCTGTTGAACATGCTGGTGAGAAAGATCGGCAACTTAGCGCGACATTACTATGCTGAGGTAGTGGTGGGATCTCTCAACACAGGTAAGTTCAAAAGTTACAGCAAGAAAGCCACACGGACGATTCGCCAGCTGCCGCAGTACCAGTTTAGGCACTTGCTGAAGCGGTTGGAGTTGCAGGGTACAAAAGTGAGTGAAAGGTCGGAGGCCTACACCAGCAAGTTAGGTGACGTCATCTCTCAGTTAATAGGGTATGACATTCACAAGTGTGCGGCGATGATGTTCGCACTGAAGGTCATCAACTATGACTTATTTAAGCAGTTGAAGACGTTTCTCTTCGGAGTCCCATCATATGAGGCTTATGGAAGGCGGAGACGTGGGCGAAGGAGAGAAAGCGGGCTAACTGCCCCCATCCAGTACCGAAAGTTTCTAAAAAGTATGAAGTTCTGGATGGCGATGAACTCCTCAATAGTAAAAGAGGATGGAGGCTACCTCCCGACTCCAGGTAGGGAGGGGTTGTCCTTTCTGGACAATTTAAAAGCGAACTTTCCTTGTCTGACCATGAACATATGGTAAGCTATATGAAGATATGGTAAGTATCGTGACCTGGTGTTCAATAATGGTAGCCGGTTATAATATTATGCTGTCGGGTGTTGGTGGTCAAGGACTTATGTTACTATCATCAATCATTGGAAATGCCTGTAACAAACTAGGACTGAAAGTAATAACTGGAGAACAGCATGGCCTCTCTCAAAGATCTGGCTCAATCTATGTCCATCTTAGAATCGGTGAAAAGGTACATTCGCCATTAATTCCTTATGGTTTCGCAGACATGATTATTTCTATGGAAGCTACTGAGGTTCTGCGTTATATTGAATTTCTCAAAGATGATGGAATCATCATTATGAACAGACGTATTATGCATCCTTCTCTAGTAACTGCTGATATTGCAAAGCACAGAGATGAAAATCGTAGATATATCACCTTAGAACAGATATTTGCTCAGTTAAAACAAGTAACTAGCAATATTATTATATTAGACGCAACAAAACTTGCTGAACTTGCTGGGAATCCAAGAACCGAAAACACGGTATTGAGTGGTGCAGCCAGTGCTTTACAAGAGTTCCCCATCGATAAAGATGTTCTGAAGGAGGCTATCAAGGATTTGGTGCCATCTAAGACAATTGAAGAAAATATTAGAGCGTTTGACTTAGGCTATGAAGAGGCAAAGAAAATCCTTACGAGTCTATGAGCTCACTTTTTTTATAATAGCAAGATACGAGAAAAAAGAGAGTCTACTAGTAGAATGATTAAACTTAAAAACAAAGAGAAAGAAAGAGAATCTAATTGACAAAATGATTAAATTTAAAAATAAAAATTTATTCTATGGTTTTTGTTTAGAATCAAAAGAAGTTAAGAAGTTTTAAATTTCCAAGTTTATGCTTTTTTTCGTCTAATGAATTTTAAGTTAAAACCAGTATAGGAGGCTATATTTATGCCAGAAGGAACTGTAAAATTTTTCAATACTATGCGAAACTTCGGCTTTATTACCGGCGATGACGGCAAAGACTACTTCGTCCACATTAGTGGAATTAAAGAAGGAACAGTAATTGGTGATGGTGACCGGGTCGCTTTTGAGGTAGTCCAAGGCGATAGAGGACCGAAGGCTGAACAAGTTGTAAAAATTGAGTGAATGACAAATCCAAACTACCCTTCTTGCGTGAAGGGGCGACAAATAATCAAGTAGATCGTATCTTATAGTTAGTAACTATTTCGCGTGCTATCTATAGTCCAAAAACTAAAAACCTTTAAACTAGCGTACAGCAACGTATCAATTTGCGGATTCCGCTAATTGACCTCACGATTCATCTATTTTTCTATCGAGAACTTAGCACAACGAAAATGCCGCGATGTGAAAGACTTCCATAACATCTTTCATACTGACAATTTTATGGCGAATCATTTTCTCTGCACCAGGAATGTTACAGTAACAGTCTCTTCTACTCCATCTTCATAAACTTCTTCAGTAGTCTGCAATTCCAAGAACCTCACCATTTTTTATCGTTTTTTTAATGATAAATTATTTATATTCATTCCAAAAAAAGCGCATTGCGTTGAAGATCCTTAAAAAAAAATAGAATATCGATTATGAAATCTATGCTAAGGTGGTATGTTTGTGGATGTTGAATTACAGGTAAATGGTAATAATATTCCTCTTCATAAATTTGCACAAAAAATCTGGCGTGGAGTCATTATTGGGCTTGTTAAAGAACTGAAAGGGGTTCCTGACGATATACATAATGTAAAACTACAGATTAAACTATGATATTCTTAATATGCTTTAAGAAAATATTCTTATGTCAAATAGTAGATGACCAGTAATGCCAAATTTAGTCTGTCTGCTAGTTTTTGTTCACATCGATAAATTTCTATAGAACAAACTTAATCGTTCGATAGAAATGATTTTAAATCATTTATTCCTTGCTTGAGAAATGATGATTTTTACAGGAGGACGAATATTATCAGAAATGAAGAAGAGTTATGGAAAAAATACGAAGAGCAGCTGAAGTTATTAAAAAGTGATGATCAACCGAATCCCTTTGAGAGTATGTCGACGTTTCAATTAAGAAGAATAAGTATTTCGCTTCTTGAGTGGACGTTAGGCCTTAAAAGCGAAAAACCCACCGAAGAAGAAATCCACGCCGAATATATTAAACAAATAAAAAATCGCCCAAGACCACAAAAAGGCATTATGCGAGGTCTCCCTGCTCAGAAACGGAATGTAACGACCGCTTGGCTTGGATGGATTCTTGGCATACCGGACAACGAAATAATGAAGCATCAAAAGCAGCATGAGGTTAAGTGAGCATCATTAGTGTTTAGTATTTCCATAACAGTTCACATTCGATAATCGTGAATAACTTTCTTATGAATTGAATGTACGGAGGCAAGAAAATGTCTGCATTGGAAACAGTTGATCTAAGAACCGTTATAGATCCAATATTTGAAAAAGTAGTAGGAAGAAGGAAAGAAGTAGTGCTTATTCTCTCGGCATTAAAAGCGGGAAAGCCCATTCTTCTTGAAGGACCCCCAGGAGTTAGCAAAACAACAATTTTACGAACTTTGAGTGGTATTTTAGGAGTACCATTTCATTTTGTTGAAGGTAATGAGGATCTAACAGCCTCGAAATTAATTGGCTATTTTGACCCTGCAGCTGTATTACAGACTGGATATCGCCCAGAGAATTTCAGAGAAGGGGCTCTTACGTTAGCAATGCGAGATGGAGGTATACTTTATATTGAAGAAATAAATAGAGCACCCCCAGACGCGCTAAACAGTCTAGTTGTAGCGCTTTCTGAAAAAGAAATTCATGTTCCACGTTTTGGGGAAATCTCTGCGAGCCCAGGATTCCGAGTTGTTGCTGCGATGAATCCTTATGATGATATTGGTGTTCAAAGAATTAGCAGAGCTATTCTTGATCGATTCACAAAATTAAAGCTGGATTACCAGAGTAAAGAAGAAGAAATGGAAATAGTGCGTGTAAACACCAAGGACAACAGTGAAAAACTAATGGAGTTAGGTGTAGAAATAGGACGCCGCAGTCGAGATAACCCTGACTTACGCTTGGGAGCAAGTGTCAGAGGAGCTATTGATTTTGTAAACGTGGTAATGGAAAGACAAGTGTTTGATCCTTCACTTACAAAGGAAGATCTTATCGAATGCGCTTCCTTGACGTACAGCTCAAAGATCTGGCTCTCAGCAACGACAGAAAAAACCGAAGAAGATGTAATTAGGGATATCGTTAATGCAGTCTTCAATGAGATGGAACCAGAAACACTTGAAGAGATAAATAAAAACTCGTAGTAGGGCGACTCGCGATCCATAGACCGCTCCTGTTTAATAACTGATCTTTTTTCCATCTCTATTTAATATCTTTTTTCATTTTTTAACAGTTTATTTTACTGTTTTTCTAAGGGTAATTGCGCGCCTAATGAGCTACAATTACACCCCCAATCCAACAACCTATTTTTGTATTCCATAAGTTTTTATCTATGAAATAATAGAGTATAGGAATAATTTCTTATAAAAATATTCCAATACAAAAATAGAAAAAAAAAAATTCGTAGGTGTTAAGTATGCCACAGATTTTTGATCCAATAAGCTTTGGTCGTATGAAATTAGAGAACCGTTACATTGCTGCGCCAATGCTGACTGATACGTTAGATGAAGATGGATCTATGACTGAACGCTATTTAGAAACCATGAAGTATACTGCAAAAGGGGGATGGGGGCTTGTCCTATGCCAAGCAACGCAGGTCCATCCAAGTGGACAAGTTGTTCGTAATGAATTAGCCGCTTATGACGATAAGTTTACACCTGGACTATACGAAGTTGCGGAAACTATCAAACGAGAGGGCCCTCATGCAGGAATCCAACTCTTCCATGGTGGAGCTCTTTGTCATCCATTAGTGATTCGAAAAACAGTAGATGCACCGAGTCCGGAGTTTCCTCCTGAAACACCAGTTGCACCGAGTCCGATAAAATCTTTTCTTAACCCTGCCGTAACATGTAAAGAGTTGACGCACGAAGAAATACTGGAATTAGTTGAATGCTATGGGGCGGCAGCTGGAAGAGCTAAGGAAGCGGGATTCGAATGCATCGAAATACATGCCTGCCATGGGTCACTTCCACACCAATTTCGAACGCCACGAAACAATCTAAGAGACGATGAATGGGGACAGGATAAGCACCTTTTCATTAAAAAAATTGCAGAGTCTGTGAGAAAAAACGTGGGGCCAGATTTTCCGTGGTGGTTTAGGATCAGTGCGGATGATCATGCCGCGCCAGGTACGCCCGGATTTACATTAGAGGACACGGCAACAAAACTCGTACCCGTCTTAGAAAAGGCTGGTGTAGCTGCTATTCATTCTTCAAGTGGGGCAGTAGATGCTTCAGGTGTCTGGGTGATTCAACCGCTTTATTGGGAGCAAGGATGTCTTGTACCAGAAGCTAAACGCCTAAAAGAGGTGGCGACCGTACCTGTTGGTACTGTAGGCAAGATTATGGCTCCTGAGATGGCTGCCAGAATCATTGAGGAGGAGAGTGCAGATTGGGTTGCCCTCGGCAGACCAGCTTGGGCAGATCCCTGGTATCCAAAAAAACATTTTGAGGGACGACCAGAGGATGTTCGCCGGTGCATTTCTTGTGACTGGTGTACATATCTCTACATTCTCGCAAATGTGCCAGCTAGATGTGCTGTAAATTACTCCTTTGGACGGGAAACTCGATATCCGCCAGATGAGTATCTACAACCCGCTGAAACTCCTAAGGATGTCCTCGTTATCGGAGGAGGAGTTGCAGGAATGGAGGCGGCGAGAGTAGCTGCGCTTCGAGAGCACAACGTCACATTATATGAAAAGGACAATGAACTTGGCGGAATTATGCGCTATGCGTCCGATATCCCTTATCTCTACACTGGCGATTTAATGCAAATAGCTACATGGCAAATGACCCAATTGGAGAAACTTGGGGTCGAGGTAAAGTTAGGCGAAGCAGTAACCGTAGATCTCGTGGATAGAATAAACCCAGACGTCGTCGTAGTCGCCACTGGTGGAGTTTCTCCCAAACCGACAAGAATCCCAGGAATTGAACGCGCTATAACTTTTGACGAGTACTTGATGAAACGTCCCGAACTAGGTAAAGATGTAGTAGTTTTAGGAGGATACGAAGGAGCAGAAGCATCGGTTTCTATCGCCCGACAAGATAAGAACGTGACCATGGTAAGTGAATCTGGTAGTATAACAGAGGCTGCTTACTTCTTTAATCTTCTTAGAGTTGTGCCATTGACGCTGTTTTTTATGCCGGATGCAAATGTAAAATCTATCACTAATGCGACAATAAAAGAAATAACTGCTGATAGTGTTCGTATTGAGGTCGAAGGGGCAGAAAAAGTTCTTAAAGCTGATAATGTTGTTACATGCTTCCCAAGAGAACCCGTGGGAATGGCTCTTTACAATTCACTAAAGGGTAAAGTCCCAGAACTCTACAAAGCCGGTGATTGTGTAAAAGCAGGAGCAACGTGGAACGCAATTGATGATGGAAACTGGATAGCCCGTAAGATTTAGCCTTCACTTCTCCTATTTTCTTTTTTTATTCATTCTCTGTTGTTTTGGAATGCTAGAAACGAAATCTATATAAAGCTTCAAAAATGCCCAGATACTTAATTAGTTCTCGATTGAGACTCGCCTCCTGTTTAGTTAATGATTTCAAATATTTTGGCGAGGAAAGGCCAGTGATATTCGCAAAAAGTGAGATAGACTCATCTTTTATTGACCAAATTTCATCGCTTAGCGGGCAAAATATTAGATTGTGCTCTCAATGCTCTCAATGTACTAGCAGTTGCCCAATTTCTTATGTTGACTCTTTTAACATTAGAAAATTGATAAGAGAGTTACAATTTGGTTTAAAAGAGAAAATCCTGCCTGGTGATGACATTTGGAAGTGTACTATGTGTTACGAGTGTTATGATCGCTGCCCAAATAACGTCAACATACCTAAAGTTATTGCAACGCTGAGAAAGTTGGCAATAGATGAAGGCTTAGGACCTAAAGCAGTGTTAGATGCAGAAAAAAACATCCTAGAATCGGCGAATGTCTTTAACCTAGACGAAGAAACGAGAGAGTTAGCATTAGAGGACATAAAGGACAGACTTGCTGCAAAAAGAATATCTTTTCCTACAAAACCTAAAGCCAAAGTTGTATACTTTCCAGGATGCCTCTCTCTATATTTAAATAGAGCCCAAGAAATCGCCTGTTCAATCATTGCGATTCTCAATAAAGTTAAGGAAAATTGGACGTTTCTAGAAGAACTAAAATGCTGTGGACAGCCTCTTATCCTCACTGGCGCAGCTTCTGAAGATGATCTTAAGAAAATCGCTGAATGGAATGTGGACCAGATTGAAAAAAGTGGAGCGAAACGTTTGGTAACAGGTTGCCCTAGTTGTTTTCAAGCCTTTAAAGAAGAGTACCCTAAGATTCTAGGAAGAGAGCCAAATTTTGAAGTTGTTCACTTTATTCAACTTTTGAACGAGTACATTAATAAAAGACGCCTTCAGCGTCCTAGAAAACTGATCGAGCGAGTTACATATCATGATCCATGCGAACTCGGACGCGTTTGTGGAATATTTGATGAGCCCAGAGAACTCTTACTGAGAAAAAAACTCGTAAGTAGATTTGTTGAGAGTAAAGAGAGTTTAAGGAATAGCCGATGTTGTGGTGCAGGTGGTTTCTTAAAAAGTACGCATGAAAAATTGTCTAATGATTTGGCTAATGAGCGAATTAAGACTCTCATAAAAACTAAAACTGGACAGCATGTCCCAGTTTGTATCACAGCCTGTCCAAGTTGCAAGTTAAATCTTATAGATGCTGCTCAACGAAATAATGACGAAATAAAAATAATGGACATAGCTGAACTGGTTGCGCAGCAATTAAGATTACTGTAAACTCACCTCGCGTATAGAATGTTAGATCGCACCTAAGTTAGAGACTTTCTACGAATGATTTCACCTTTTCTTCATAAGTGCAAGATTTAACTTCTTCTGAAAGTCACTAAGTGTGCGTGGAAAACAGCGTACAACGATCTCAGCGATTGGCTCTTAATTTGGCATGATATTGTTACTAAGACCATAAATCCAAAGGCAACCGTTGAACGCCCTAAAGGAATGTGTGCAGAGGATCCATATTGCGAATATGTTTGGAGAATAGAAGAGTGAACCTAGTACTTTAACGCGGTCTCTAAAGCTGTCGTGCATAGGAGTGAACATAAATGGGGGAATTATTGGAGAAAATACCGATTGAAACGTGTTGGGCAATAACTGCTAAAATTCTCTGGATATTCATATTTTTCTAAATTCTTCTTTTCTCACTGTAAGATCTGTTATAAAAAATGGAAAAAAACAAAGAGATTTAAGCTAAAAGATTTCATCGCCACTTTTGCCTTCAAGTTTTGGATGATTATCAAATCGTATTGCGCCTACTGGGATTTTTCCTTCCACTGCTTCAACTATTTTTACAACACCTTTGTGACCAAATCCCCCACATAATTCAAATGCTTCAATTCCTTCTTCTTCAACCAATTTCTTTGCAACTTCAACTGCTTCTTCATAGTTTTTTGCAGATACTATATACGCTTCTACTGATGGTGTTGAGACGATTGCTTTGTGTTTTTCAGGATCCCCATCTGGAGACAGGAAAATAAATGCAAATTTAAAAGCCAAAAATATCCCTCCACACTTAGTATATTCTATTTATATTCCTAGATTCTTCATAAAAGTTTTCTCAAAAATTTGTTAAATTCTAATGGGCAGATCAAAATATACATTTTCAAGCGACTTCCCCTATTTTTTCGTGGTTCTTTTTGTGAACTTTTTCTTTGATAGTTTCAGTAAGTTCCTTAACCAAGTTGGCAAACTTTTCTCCTTCACTTGCTGAGATCGATTCAAATCGAAATCTTTTTTCATCAATTTCATTCTTTTTCATCCAGCGACGGAAGCGTTTAATAGCAGAGTTAGTTCCAGAGATATAGTGACAGTCCTGAGGGTGACAACCTATAACTGCTACTGCCCCAGCTCCTAGTTTAAAGGCCTCAGAAACAAAATCGACATCAACTCGTCCACTACACATGACACGTATAATTCTTATATTAGATGGATACTGCATTCGTGAAATTCCTGCAAGATCTGCTCCTGCATAGGAACACCAATTACAACAAAAAGCAATAATTTTCTCCTCAGGTGACTCTTGCAAGGCAGTACGCACTTGTGTGAGGATTTGCTCGTCAGTGAAATGTCTCATGGTTATTGCATCATTTGGACAGTCAGCCGCACAAACTCCACACCCTTTACACAATGCTTCCGTAACTACTGCTTTTGATTCATTCTCTTGCACCTCTTTAAGTATGATGGCGCCATAAGGGCAGTTCTTAATGCAGATTTGACACCCTGTGCACTTCTCTTCATCAATGAAGGCTGTTATTCCTTCACTTACCACGAATCCTTTCGCCATGGGAATTGACGCCCTCATATCAGCCCCTAGTGCCTGAGCGATCGTATCAGTTACTCCTTTTGGCGCTTGCGCACAGCCACAAAGATAAATACCATCGGTTGCAAAATCGAGCGGCCTTAGTTTCATATGCGCTTCTTGGAAGTATTTGCCTGCGCCTATTGGGATTTTCAACTTCTTTGCAAGGTCTTCTACCCCTTCACTTCCCTTAGTTGCCATTGTTAGTACAACTAGATCTGGTCGGAGTTCTATTTCATCACCAAGGTATGTGTCATACGTCCTTACTACTATGTCACCATTTTCAGTATAGAGTTGCGGTTTTCTTTCTTTTTCATATCTAACGAAGTTGATATCATAATTTTCTAATATATTTCGGTAATATTTCTCATCTTTGCCGCCCAGAACGATGTCTTGGTATAAAATGTAGATTTTTGTTCCTGGATAGATATCCTTAATGTATTTTGCATTCTTAATGGCAGTTGCACAACCGATTCTACAACAACCAGTTATGCCATTTTCTTCCCCTCTAGCTCCCACGCAATTGATCATTACGATATTGTTCACTTTCTTTAAATCGTTATTTTTGAGCATATTTTCGAGTTGAAGTTGAGTTATCACATTTTCGTATTTTCCATACCCATAATATCCATCTGCATCTAGTTCTTTATGTCCAGTCGCAATAACGATCGTAGATACATTGAAATTTTTGCGTTGTGTACTTTGAGAGATAGTAACGACGTAGTTTCCGATATATCCCTCAATATCTTCGATCTCGCTTCCTGTATAAGCTTCAATATTCTTATGACTGCAAAGTTTAGAACTCCACTGCTTGAGCATTTCTTCAGCGGGGATATCATATGGAAATAATTTATACAATTTTTTGAGCATGCCGCCAAGTTCTTTTTCTCTCTCGACTAAATATACTTTAAAGCCCATGTCAGCTGCATTTAACGCTACAATAATTCCAGATATGCCTCCTCCTACTACTAGGCATTCTTTTCCAACAGAGAGTTTACTTTCCTTCTGAGGTTCAAGAAGACGTGCTTTAGCCACTGCCATAGCTACTAGATCTTTGGCTTTCTTTGTGGCTGCCTCAGGTTCATCTGTATGAACCCATGAGCATTGTTCTCTAATATTTGCAAATTCAAAAAGGTAGGGATTCAATCCAACTTCTCGGAGAGTGTCTCTGAATAGATATTCATGCGTACGAGGAGTACATGCCGCTGCTACTACTCTGTTGAGATGATATTCATTAATAACTTCCTTTATTGTTTCTGCATAGTCTGCAGAACAGAGAAATTGCCCTTCTTCAGCATGGATGACATTTGGAAGAGTTTTAGCATACTCGACAATTTCCGACACATCGACTACAGCCCCAATATTCTTTCCACAATGACAAACGAATACACCTATCCTTGGTTTCTCTGTTAAATCAATCTCAATCTCTGGGGGCAACTCAAGCTCTTTGGTTTCTGTGCCTCTTACATCTTTTAAGGGAATTACAGCTTTGGCAGCAGCAGCACTCGCCTGCGCCACTGCGTCTGAGATGTCCATCGGTCCCTGACATGCGCCACAAAGATATATACCCTTTTTATTGGTTTCAAAAGGCCTTGAAGGGTCTGCCGCCTTAATGAATCCATCTTCATCAAGTTCGATCCCCAGCATTTCTGCAAGTTTGGTATTTCCATCGTTTGGTATAATAGGAGGACATAGAATCAATAGATCTACTCGCAGAGTTTCAATAGTGTCCGTATCGATATTTTCATATCTAATCAATATATCTCCAGTTTCATGATCCTCTGAAACTTCTCCAGGTATACTTCGAATATATTTTACCTTATACCTTTCCTCCGCCCTTTTACGATATTCTTCATATCCTTTGCCATAGGATCTTCGATCAATGTAAAAGATGTAGGTTTCTGCGTCTGTTTCATGTTCTTTAGTGAGGATGGCTTCTTTTGCAGAATACATACAGCAAATTTTTGAACAGTATATTTTTCCTTTTCTTACATTCCTAGATAGAACGCATTGTATCCAGGCTACTTTCTTAATAGGTTTTTCATCTGAAAGTCTCACTAGATGGCCGCCTGTCGGACCTGATGCGCTAAGCAATCTTTCATATTGTAGGGACAAAATTACATTTTTGTAAATACCATAACCGTATTTTTCGATAGGTTCTAGAAGTTTGTAGCCTGTTGCCACTATTATACTTCCGACCCTAATCTCAATTATCTCTTCTTTTTGCCAGAAATCTACTGCATTGGGTCCTTCCTTTTCGCAGGCGGCAATGCAATCACGGCATCCCCCACCAAATTTCTTGCATGCCTCCATATCAACCGTGAAAATATTTGGAACAGCTTGATCAAAAGGGCGATGTATTGCCTTTCGTTGTGCAATACCCATATCAAACTCGCTAGGAACTTTTACTATGCAAACTATTTCACATTCACCACAAGAGTTACATAAGTCCTCTTTCACATAACGTGGTTTCTTTAGTATTTTTACAATAAAATTTCCAGCGATCCCTTTCACTTCTTTGACTTCAGAATATGTCAGAAGTTCAATATTTGGATGCCTTAAGGCATCAAGCATCTTTGGAGCTTCGATACAGATACTACAATCATTTGTAGGAAAGGTTTTATCTAGCTGTGCCATATGTCCGCCAATGCTTGGTGTCCTCTCGACTAAATAGACCTTAAAGCCTTGATCAGCTATATCTAATGAAGCTTGAATACCAGTAATTCCCCCACCAATTACTAGAACTGCTCCAGATAATTCCTCAAGATTCTGCGCCAGATTTTTAGCCTCCTACCTTATCTTACTGGCGTGCTTTCTATGATAATGTCTTTGCTACTTATACAGATTTTTAATTGAGATTGTAAAAATATATCTATTTATGCAAAGCGTCCTTGTGAATTTTGCAAACGTGTTTTGCACTCTTCGCTTTAAAATTTAAGATAGTGTCAGAGTATTGGAGTGAATGTTTCTAAGGTGCGCTTTATAGAGCGTAAAAATTGTGCTGCAAGTGCACCGTCAACAACTCTGTGATCGAACGACAAGCTTAATTTAGTCATAGGTTTGATCACTATGCCTTCATCGACTACAATGGGTTTCTTGGCAATTCGTCCAACTCCTAAGAGAGCAGTTTGTTGTGGAGTTAAAATAGGTGTGAATTCATCAACGTCAAACATACCTAAATTAGAGATAGTAAATGTACCTCCTCTCACTTCCGAGATGGAAAGTTTATTTTGTCGTGCCTTCTCGACAAGATCCTCTATAATTGTATTCAACTCTTTCAATGATTTCATATCAGCATTAGGAATTACTGGAACAATGAGGCCACCGTCTCCGCGCGCTATTGCCAGTCCGACGTTTATATTGGGATTTATTCGAATTTCGTTTTCTTCTATAGTAGAATTGAAAATCTTGTAGGCTTGTAACGCATCAGTTACAGCCTTGATAAGAATTGCATTATAAGACAACCTTAAGCGAGTTTTTTCTTCGAATTCTTTACGTAGTTTTACCATATTTGATGCATCTGCTTCCATCATCACTGTAACATGAGGGGCAGTTCGATAACTCTGAGTCATTCGTTCAGCAATGATTTTTCGAACTCCAGTTAACTGTATCCTCTCTTCCTCAGGAACAGCTGGCATAATTGTTCCCTGGTCTATTACTCTTAAAATATCTTCTTTTACAATCCGTCCCCCTGGTCCTGTCCCTTCAATCTGCGTTATATCGAGTTCGTGTTCTTTTGCAAGTCTTTTTGCAATTGGTGAGATTTTAATCCGTTCTGGCTTGACTTTTACTTCTTCTTCCTTTTTAATAACCCCTTTTTCTTCTCTTTCAGCTACTATGGGAACTTCAATCTTTAATTTTTCTTCGGCCTCTTTAACAGCTTTCTCTAATGCATCTGAAGAGTCTTCAACTTCCGAGATTATCGCTATCGTTTTTCCAATGGGAACTTCTTCGGCTTCCTTGACGAATATCTTATGGATGATCCCTGTGATTGGTGACTCGACTATAAATGAAACCTTTTCACTCATAACTTCGACTATTTCTTCGCCTTGAGTGACAGTATCTCCCTGTGCTTTCAGCCATTCTACAACCATACCATTTTCTTGTTCTTCGTCCAAGCGAGGCATAAAAAGAATCTTCGTAGAGATCACCCTCATTAGTTTATTTTTAAATTTAAAATAATTTTTTGGCAGCTGCGACTATTTTGTCTTTATTTGGAAGCATGAGTTTAATCAGAGGAGGAGCTACAGGTTCAGGGATTTGAAGAGTAGCGACACGCATTATGGGACCGTCTAGATAATCGAATGCATCTTCTGCGACGATTGCAGCAATTTCAGCAGCAACTCCGCATGCTAAATGATTATTATCCACAACTACCAACTTATTTGTCTTCTTAACGGAGTTTATAATGGTTTCTTTATCAAGTGGAACTAATGTACGCGGATCTATGACTTCAACGTTGATTCCTTCCTTATCTTCTAGTTGTTCGGCTGCTTCAAGTGCCTCACGCACTAAGTTACAGATTGCCACAATAGTCAGATCAGTTCCTTCCCTCTTGACATCAGCTTCACCAAAGGGGATCAGATACTCTTCTTCTGGCACTGGACCTTTAATTAAATAGAGTTTTGCTGTCTCAAAAAACATAACGGATGCCTTGTCTCTTATAGCCGTTTTTAATAATCCCTTAGCATCGTACGGAGTTGATGGTACAACAACTTTTAGTCCTGGAGTCTGTACAAACCACGGTATAAGAGTCTGAGCATGATCAGCTCCCGAACCGCGACCTTGTATAATTGCTGTTCTAATCGTCAAAGGTACGGTTAACTGTCCTCCAGTCATATAATGTAGTTTTGCCATATGATTTGTGATTTGGTTCATGGCACAGGGTAGAAAATCAGGATACATTATCTCTACAATCGGATTTAACCCGGTTATCGCTGCCCCAATACCTGCTCCTACAAATCCATCTTCACTAATTGGGGTATCACGGACCCTTTCTGGGCCAAATTCATCCAATAGTCCTTTTGACACGCCATAAACGCCACCAAGAAATCCTACATCTTCACCCATAAGAATTACGGTCGTATCTCTCCTCATTTCTTCACGTATGGCTTCATTAAGTGCTTCAGCCATATTAATTTCTCTTTGTGTATTCATTTCCTTTCCCTCCCTAGAAAACGAATCTCTCTAATTCTTCTGGACCTGGAAATTCGCTGTCAATAGCAAATTTTTCCGCCTCAGCAACTTCCGCCTCAACGTCTTTCTCAATGTTAGTAAGTTGCTCTTCGCTCGCGATAGTACATTCAAGAAGATACTTTCTATGCCGTGCTATTGGATCTCTTTTCTTCCATTCTTCAACTTCTTCTTTCGTTCTATATGCGGTTCCTGGATCACCATAATAATGACCGTGATGCCTGTAAGTTTTAGCTTCTATTAATGTGGGTCCCTCACCCTTTCGTGCCCGCTCAACTGCAGTACGTGCAGTTTTGTATACTTCTATTACATCGTTTCCGTCTATAGCAAAGCCTGGTATATTATAAGCTTTTGCTCGAACAGCTATGTCTTTTACAGATGTCGATCGATTAACGCTTACAGAAATCGCGTATAGATTATTTTCACAAACGAAAACTACTGGAAGTTTCCATATTGACGCAAGATTGAGACTTTCGTGAAAGCCGCCTGTATTAGCTGCCCCATCTCCAAAGAAACTTGCAATAACTTGATTTGTTTTTCTCAATGTAGCTGATAGCCCAGCACCAACTGCTAATGGCGCACCAGCACCAACTATGGATGATGAATATAACATTCCTTCAGAGGGCCACGATAAATGCATTGTCCCTCCTCTACCTCTACAGCATCCTGTTACCTTGCCTAAGATTTCAGCAGCTGTCACATTCATTGGTGCGCCTTTCGCAATAGTATGTGCATGTGCCCGATGAGTGCTTGTTACTAAATCTTCTTTTATTAGATTTGCGCACACACCAACTGCTACAGCTTCTTGACCAGTAGAAAGGTGTAGTGTTCCAGGACATAACCCTCTAGCATAGAATTCGCCCATCTTATCATCAAAAAGTCTCACTCTTACCATTTCTCGATATAATTCAACCAATTTTTCATTGCTTATGGCTTCTTCTAATTCTATCACCCTCCGACAGAAGTTTAATATACACTAAAAAATGTAATGATATAATAGTATGTAAATGGTTTATAAGAATTGATATTTTGGATAAAAAAATGTAACTTACATGAATCTCCGGGAGGGAATCTGCATGAGCGTGAAAGAAGTTCCTTTTAAAGAGGCTTCTGGCGAACTCAGCAGTACAATCCGTTACCAAGCCGCCGCTGGTAAACTCGGTAAAGTAATTATTGGTCGACTATTACCAGGCACTGATGTTATTGAAGGAATAGAGAAAATATGCAAAGATTATAGTATTAAATCAGCCTTTGTAAGCCTATCAATAGGAAGTTTGCAAAAAGCAACATTTATGTTGGCAATGGCGAAAGAGGGTACCAAGTTAGGAATCGTTTATACAGAACCTATTGAAGTACCAGGACCTATTGAGTTTCTCAGTGGTCTTGGAGTAGTTTGTGAAGGAGGAACAGAAGGAGAATTGGAAACTCATTTTCATGCGACATTTAGTAACGAGAAAAAAGAAGTCTACGGCGGTCACCTTGTAAAAGGTAAAAACCCAACTCTAGCTACAATTGATCTTTCAATAATTGAAGTCCTGGGTGTTAGATTAGGTAGAAAATTTGATGAGGAAACTGGGTTCGTCCTTATTTCTCCAGAATCAATATAATGAAAATTATATCCGCTAGGTTGAAAAAGAATTACAATAACCGAAGAAGTTCTTCCAGTATTAATAATGCGCCTTTTTTATCAAGAGGTTCATTGTTATTGCCACACTTAGGAGACATAATACATGCAGGACACCCATCCTCACATTCACAATCACTTATCATTTCATATGTAGTCTGCAAGAATCCTGTATCTAATAACTTATAGATTTTTTCAGCAATGCCAATCCCAAATTCGTAACCGTCGTAAATGAAAATAGCAGCTTTCTTTTCATCTTCGTGATATGGACTAGAGACACCACCTATGTCCCATCTGTCGCATAACGCGTACATGGGTGCCATTGCAATCATGGCATGCTCACAAGCATGAATAGCCCCCTCAAAATCATACCCACTCTCGGCTACTTTCTGTTGAATCCATTCTGGAAGTGTGAAATAAACGGCAACTGTCTGAAACTTCAATGGAGGTAGATCAATAGGTCGCCTCCCGATTATGACATCATAACGCTTTATCACATAAGAATGATAGAATTCAGTGACTTCTACATCAGCAACTTTCAATTCGAAGCCTAAACTAATTTCCTTTTCTTCTGTGATTTTCAGTATTTGAATATCTGTTTCTTCTAACGGATTTGTATGAAGTTCAACATCTTCTTTTCTAACCGACGCAATCATTTTTTCGAGATCAAGGTTCTCTACGACATAGGTTTCTCCCTGATGAAGTAAGACTGCACCTTTATAGGCCTCTCTATAAGCCTTTGGTAAATCCATTGTTTCAAGCAATTTACCATTATAATGAACGTAAACCATCTTATTTGAGATATTGTTTATGTTAACTACCTCAGTAGCACGCATCTTACCTGAATAGACATATCCCCTCGGAGTCTGCGTGATCAATTTGTGACGTTGCAAAGCATCTAATGATTCTTCAAATTTCAAACCGAAATACTTGTCATCTTCTAATTTGGCAATTGGAAGTTCAGCGGAAGCGCACATTAAATGACCAAGCACAACATATGGATTTTTTAAATCAATTACAGCATGTTCTGGTGAACTTCCAAAAAATTTTTCTGGATGTTTCATAAAGTATTGATCAAGAGGGTTTGAAAACGGTACTAAAATTGCCAATGAATCATCCATTCCTCTTCCTGACCGTCCGGCTTGTTGCCATGTTGAAATTATAGTTCCTGGATACCCAGAGATAATAACGGCATCAAGCGAACCAACGTCGATTCCAACTTCGAGAGCAGTTGTTGAAGTCACACCTAGTAATTCCTTATTTTTCAAGCGTTGCTCAATATCTCTTCTTTCCTCTGGAAGGTATCCTGCCCGATAAGGACTTATTCGATCTGCTAAGAACTCACTAGCTAGATCTTCAGATAGAGCCTCTCTTGTCCACCTTGCAATTAATTCAGCCATTTGACGGGAAATTGTAAAGCACAGAGTCTGGATACTGCTTTTAACACTTTCAGTAAGTAAAAACATAGTTTCTTGGTGAGTTGAGCGTCTTATGCATTTAGCCTCATCGCTATAGGGAGGATTCCAAAAAACAAAGAACTTTCTTCCTCGGGATGATCCGTCTTCTGAAATAACTACACATTTTTTCCCGGTAAGATTAAAAGCTTGTTCTTCAGGATTCGCTATAGTAGCGCTAGAGAGAATAAACTGTGGAGATGAGCCATAATAATCACATATCCGAAGAAGTCTTCGAAATAGGAAGGCGCAATTAGCACCGAAAACACCTCGATAAGTATGAGCCTCATCAATCACGATAAATTTCAATCCCTGAAAGAATTTCTTCCATTTTGAATGCCAAGGAAGATATTGATGTATCGCATATGGATTGCTTAAGATCATCCTTGATTTTTGTCTAATATTGGGACGTGCATGGGATGGTGTATCACCATCGTAAACACTTGCTTTTGTTTCTATGCTAGTTTCACTTTCAAATTGTGATAAGATCATTAGTTGATCATTAGAAAGAGCTTTTGTTGGATACAAAAATAATGCTGTAGAATTGGCATTTTTCCAAAGTTCTTCAAAGATTGATAGAGTATATGCTAAGGTTTTTCCGCTAGCTGTTGGTGTCGTAATTATTATATTATTTCCTCTTCGAATTTCATTTATCGCTTCTGCTTGGTGAATGTAAAGTTGCATGCTTCTTTTGTTGAGAAAACTTTGAAGAGGCAAGCCGAGTGGAAAATCGAGTGATCCATACTTTGGTTCTTTTTTTGGAAGTGTTTCTGTATGTACAATTTGTCCTTCATAATCTGAGGTTTCCTTTAATCCTCTAAGAAATATCTCAATTGAACTCATCATAAATTTCACAATAAATTGTTTGAAGAATAATTCTTGATTTCATAAAAAAGTCTATTGATTTAAGGAACTATTTTTTTCCACAATTGTTTTCTATTTACTGTTTATTGTTATTAAATTAACCATGGCTATAATATAGGCGCATTAAGAATGTCTCAAATCATATAAGGACAAAATCGCTTAATTTTCTCATCTTTCCTTTTTTTCTTATCATTTTTTACTTATTTTTGATATTAGGGTCGTTCTTAAGATACATTCTGTCCGCTAGTTCTGCGAAATACTGTCTGCATAAAATGTAAAAATGAGTATTACGTGTTTCTCTTAAAGATTTGCAGCCCTTGACAAAATTTAAAAATTATTGCCTAATTGGGTGAAAAACAAGTTGAACGATCACGATAAAACAAAAGAGCAACTTATCGAAGAATTAATAGAAATGCGTCAAATTGCTGCTAATTTGAAGACACTTGAAAATATGTATAAACAAACTGAAGAAAAACTTCGAGATTCGGAAGAGAAATATCATATAATGGTCGAGAATGCCAATGAACCTATCTTTGTAGCACAGGATGGGATAATTAAATTCGCAAATCAGAAGGCTATTGAAGTATTTGGGTATCAATTAGATGAATTGACTTCAAGACCTTTTGTGGATTTTATTCATCCAGATGATCGAGAGATTGTTATTGAACGTCATATAAAAAGACTCAAAGGTGCTGAAATTCCCCATGTCTACCCTTTCAGAATTATAAACAAAAACGGAAATGAAATATGGGCCGAAATCAACGTAGTTCTTATCAAATGGGAGGAAAGACCTGCTACTTTATTTTCAATAAGAGACATAACCGAACGTAAACATACAGAGGAATTATTGAAAAAATCGGAAGAAAAATACGCAACTATCGTAGAACAGGGAAACGACGGGATCGCTATTGCTCAGTATGGGATGGTAAAATTTGTAAACAAAAAGTTGCTTGAGCTTTTTGGCTATTCGTTAGAAGAAACACTTGAAAAACCATTTCTTGATTTTATTGCTCCAGAATATCGAAAAATAGTTATGGAACAATATAAAAATAGGCTCGCTGGAGAGAATTTTCAAACTAGATACGAATTAGCAATCAATACAAAAGATGGTAGGAAGATACCCGTTGAAATAAATGCCAGTTTGATTGAATATGAGGGGAGAACCGCAGATTTAGCGATAATACGAGACATTAGCGAGCGTAAGCGGTCAGAAAAATCACTAAGAGAATCTGAAGAGAAATGCCGTAAGTTGATCGAGCATTCCCTATATGGAGTATTAATTATACAAGACCAGGGTATCGTATTCGCTAATCCAGCATTCGCTAAGATTCTTGGCTATACAATGGAGGAATTGTTAGCTTTTTCGCCAGAAGAAATGAGGATGCTTGTACATTCAGAGGATCGAGCACTCGTTGAAGTGAGGATACGAGATCGCTTTATGGGGGAATCGGTGCCTCAACGCTACTCTTTTCGTATGATCAGGAAGGATGGCTCAACAAGGTGGCTAGAATCATCTACAAATCTTATCAATTATCTTGGAAGACCTGCTGTACAGGGTATTTTGGTAGATATTACCGAACGCAAACAGGCAGAAGAATTACTTAGAGACTCCGAGGAAAAATTCAGGCAGCTTGCAGAGCAGTCACCAAACATGATTTTCATTAATAAGAAGAGTAGGATAGTATACGCCAATAAGAAATGTGAAGAAGTTTTGGGCTATACACGGGAGGAATTCTATTCACCTGGTTTTGATTTCCTTTGTTTGATTGCCCCAGACTATAGAAACTTGATACTTTCAAGGTTACATACACATATGGATGGCGATGAGATCGCGCCCTATGACTATGCTCTTGTCACCAAAGATGGTAAGAGAATTGAGGCAATAATCACTAGCAAATTAATAGAATATGATGGAGAGAGGGCGATCCTTGGGATAGTAACTGACATCACTGATCGAAAACGGACTGAGAAAGCGCTGGAGCAGCGGGTGCGAGAACTGGATCTGCTGGATAAGGCGCGCTCATCCCTAGCTAAAGGTCTAGATCTACCGAAGGTCATCCGTACCGTTGTTGAGGGCATTGTCGAGACGTTCGGCTATACTCTGGTCAGCCTCTACTTGCGTAAAGGTGATATATTGATACTTCAACATCAGATGGGTTACCACAAAGAAATCTCCGAAATTCCGATAACAAAGGGGGTCTCTGGCCGCGTTGTTCGTACCGCAGAACCTGTGTTACTCGAAGATGTTCGCACCGATCCCGAGTTCCTAGGGGCTATTGAAAATATCGCCTCTGAGATCTGCGTTCCGTTGTTCGACCAAAATGAGGTAGTGGGCACTTTAAACGTTGAGAGCAAAGCGGGTAAACACCTCACGGAAGCTGACTTGCGCCTTATGACAGCTCTGGGCGAATACGTTAGTGTTGCCATCGGAAAAGCCAGACTTTACGATGCAGCGCAACGGGAAATCGCCGAGCGCAAGAAAATAGAGAGTCAGTTAATTGAATCAGAAAAAAAATATCGTATGTTAATTGATCAGTCGCTCCAAGGTATTACAATTTTACAGGACGGCTTTATTAAGTTCGCTAATCCAGCATTCGCAGAGATCAGCGGATATACGATTGAGGAACTACTGAATTTTTCACCCGAAGACGCGAGGGCACTTGTGCACTCAGAGGATCGGGAAATTGTGCAAGAATGGATAAGAGATCGATTTATGGGCAAGCCAAGTTCTTTGCGTTACGATTTTCGAATAACCAGAAAAGATGGGTCGGTGAGCTGGCTGGACGCATCTGTTACTCTTATTGAATATCAAGGAAAACTCGCTAATCAGGTCACCTTTTTAGATATTACAAAGCGTAAACATGCTGAAGAAGAAATGAGGAAATATACTGAAAACTTGGAAAAACTCGTTGAAGAGAGGACATCGGAACTCATGGAGTCAGAGGCCCGTTATCGGGGGTTATATGAGTCCTCCATAGATGGCATCGCCTTCACAAATATGGAGCAAAAGATAGTGGACTGTAATCAGGCCTTCGCGGATATGCTCGGATACACTAAGGAGAAACTGTATCAATTAAGCCTATGGGACATCACGCCCAGTAAGTGGATTGATATGAACAAAAAAATCTTTTCTAAAGAAGTGTTTGCGAAGGGTTATTCCGATGAGTACGTAAAAGAATACATCAAGAAGAACGGAACAATCGTCCTAATCTCTGCAAGGTCATGGGTCATCAAGGATAAGGAGGGCACACCCACCGGATCATGGGGCATCGTTCGTGATATCACAGAACGGAAGAAAGTTGAACAAATGCAGTCACAATTCATCAATGTAGCTGCACACGAACTTCGAACTCCATTAAGCGCATTAAAAGCCCACGTAGATCTCCTTAAGATAAAAATTAGTCGAGGTTTTTGGTCACTCCCTGGAGAAGTAAATGAGAAGATAGACATTATAGCACGGAATGCAGGCAGACTTGCTCTTCTTATCAATAATCTTCTTGATTTTACTCGCCTTGAAGCCGGCACGATAAGAATGAATATTGAATTAAGCTCACTTGAAAATTTGGCAATTGAAATTGTAAAAGAAGTCAATCCATTAGCTAAAAAGCATAAGCATGAGATTAAAATCATAACTCTAAAGTCATTGCCGTTGATTTATTTAGATAAAGACAAGATAAATGTGGTTTTTAATAACTTGCTTTCTAACGCGATCAAATATACGCCTAAAGGTGGTAAAATTAACGTCTTGCTAACGGAACTAGATAACAATATCCATATCATGGTGAAAGATAACGGTATAGGTATCGCGGAAGAAGATCTTGAAAGTATCTTTCTACCTTTTCACGTAGCTGATGTGAATACTACTAACAGACTTCAAATACAACCTGAGTTCGAACGAACAGGATTAGGACTGGCTATAACGAAAGAATACGTTAAAATGCATGGCGGCTCAATATGGGTGGAAAGTCAAGTCGGAGAGGGAAGTACTTTCCATGTGATCCTTCCCAAGAGAAGATAGAATTAGGATGAAGTATTAAATTTATAATAAACATTGAATTGCGTGAAAGTGTCCTTTCATGCAATTATATCCACATTAGTTTTTTTAACTGTTCAAACATCACTAAAATAGCGAGTCGTATGAGGCTTCTGAAGTGAACACATTAGTCATAGCAACATGCGTTAAAGAGAAACGAAAGGGAAGTCATAAAGCTAAAGATCTCTATATTTCGGATCTATTCAAAAAGATGAGAAAATATGTTGAAACGTATAATTATGACTGGAGAATTATTTCTGCAAAACATGGATTGATTAATCCAGAAAAAGTGATTGATTCCTATGAGGATGAATCACTAGATCAATTTAAATTACTTCAAGGAAAACAAACTGAAAACTTAAGGGCAAAAAAAGAAACATTGAGAAATATAATTGACGAACAGTTGAGACCAGTTCTAACAAACTATGAGCGAATAATTTTAATGTGCGGAAAGCAGTACAGAGACGTTATATTACCATTACTTGAGGAAAAAGAGGTTATAAACTATTTTAAGGGAACAAAAGGAATAGGTGAAATTAAGCAAAAACTCAGTAGTGATATCGCCAAGAAAAAACAGCTCCCTCTCGATGAATATCTCACCGCCGCATAAGTTAAAAAGTTAAGAGGATAACAGTACACCATATTTTTCGTTTTTAAAAAATCTATGCGGAGTGGTGTTGTAAATGAAATTCTATTTACCATTCTGGTGGCCTGATGGGATCAATACGCATTTTGACCCCTTCTTAGAAACCGTTCCGCATAAAGAAAAAGTTCGAATTTGGAATATCTATAATCCTCCACCCTTAGATGGTATCCTTGTTTCGAGAGTAAATGTAGAATCAAAACCTCCCGAAAATGATGACATTCATACAGCTTTAGACTTCAAAGGATCCATAATGGGCGATTGTGGGGCGTTTTCCTATATCGACGAAGCAGAACCGCCCTACGATCCTATAGACACTCTAGAATTTTATGAAAAATACGGATTTGATATTGGGGTGACCGTTGATCACCTCATTGTTCCTAAATACGATAATGAGAAAGAATATCGACAAGAACTGACCATCAAAAACGCAAAAAAGATGTTTGATGTGTGGAAAAACAAAGAAACTAAATTAAAACTACTTGGTGTTGTCCAGGGATGGAATGCTAACTCTTATGCAACTGCAGCTCTTGAACTCGCTGAATATGGTTTTGATTACATTGCACTAGGAGGTTTGGTACGCGAACCGACAGAAAACATAAAGAAAATCCTAGAGATGGTTCATGCCATACTTCAAACAAACTCTCAAGAAAAAGGCGTACAAACAAAAATTCATTTGTTTGGCATTGCACGAGAGTCACTTTTCGCTACGATGAAACATACAGGAATACACTCTTTCGATAGTGCAGGAAGTCTTCGAAATGCTTGGTTGAGCGCCAAAAAAAATTATTATTTGGATAATGTGCCCTATTGTGCCATTCGCATCCCCAGGCCAAAAGATCTACGAGGTAAAAAAAAGAAATTTGTAGAAGAGCACGAAATTTCGAAAGACCTTTTGGTTAAATTGGAAAAAAAAGCGTTGGCAAACATCCGAGCGTTTCAAAAGCAAGAAATTACTCTTGATGAAGTACTGACAGCATTAAAAGAATATACCTCTGTTTTCACCCCTCCTAAGCAAACAGATCAAATCATCAACGAGTATCAACGGACACTCAATGCTAGACCATGGGAGTTGTGTGACTGCTCACTTTGTAAAAAGATAGGGATTGACATAATTTTCTTCAGAATGCACGAAAGGAATATGCGACGCGGGTTTCATAATGTCTACGACTTTTATAATCACTTCAAAAAGTGGGAACAAAACTATTTACCATCTAAGAAAAACGAAAAGGAAAACCAACAATTGAAGTTAGTTTAGACTATTTGTAACAAGCACTAAATTCAATCATATCGCTAAAGAGTCACTCATTAAGTGCGGAATATTCCCACAGGGACATTGTTTTGTATCCTTTAGTTCTATCCACTTCTTTGTATCACTAGCGTAACGAGGTTTTAGTTTAAAAATCAATACTAATTCTTGCCCGGTTGATAAAAGTTGTTTTCCTTCTATCTTAACTACTACCTTGTTCTTTTTTACATCAACTGTCCATTCGAATGGCTCAGCAATCTCGCTATATGATTTGGTTAGATTAATCTCGCCTATTTTTCGCTTATGATCCATTAGAATTTCGCATGATACTGCGCCATTGAATTTGGAAAATTCATAACTAAGTTTAAGCGCGTCTAAACGCCTAAGTTTTAGCCAATAGTGAAAACATGCTGAAAACTTGTTTTTATTCAGTTTACAAACGTACATTCTCTTTTTATCTTGAATATTGATCGTATATGACTCACCTAGTCGTAAGTTGTTATAGTAACTCTTAATAATTTCCGGTGAGACGGTAGCATTTGCGATCGTTAAATCCTTCAATTTATGGGTGAAGACATTTGGCTCGTAGGGAAGAGACTCATCAAATTCATTTGTAATCTCAACTTCATAAGGGTCATTAGAAGAAAACAAAGTAACATAAGTGATGAAAGGAGCCCTATTTGATAATTTTAAATATTTTCTTCGCTCAAAATAGTCCATTAACCCATCACGTCGAATTTTCCATGTAATATCCTTTGTAAGTAGCCAATGTATTTGCGTATGATTTGTAAAGAATTCAAAGAGGTCGGAATAACGAGATATCTCATTTTCAGATGCTACTTTACTCTGAAAATCGACAGGAATATCCTTTGTAAAATATGAGGAGGGTAGGCTTCGTCCAAAGTACAAAATTCGTTTCTTTATCGTCCAAAAATCAGCAAGAGCCTTTTTTCTCTTCTTCTTTTCCTTATTGATAAGTTCTAATTGTTCCAGTGCATTTAATGCCCTTCTTACATTAGCTAATGGTTCTTGTAGCTGATCTGCCAAATCATGTGTAAAGAACCCTTTTTTGTTTTCGAGAAGTCGAGCATATGCTTTGAGGGCAGTATCATTTTTCCAGCCCATTACCTTTCCGAATGCTTCAATTTTATCTTTATTATTCATCATATCCTCTGAAAGGATAAATTCGCTTGCAGTAGATTTCGATTCTGAGTTTTTGAGTTTCTTTTTAGGCAATAGACTCACAGTTCAGTTTTTTTACAATTATCTCATTCGTCCTATAAAATTTTTTGTAACAGCTTTTTTATTTCATCAAAACTTCAAACCTTAATCAATACACACAAGAAATAAGCATCCAATATCAAAATAAAACACTTAAACAAGTTTTATCCTGGTTATTTTTGCTCCTCAGCGGATTTTTAGTCTTTATATCGATTTAACATTCAAGTACAACTGTGAACCTGTTACAATTTCTGTCATTGGAAATCCCTAAATTCGCTGATTGATAAAAAGAGTATAGAGCATTAAATTCCTGTTTTGAGTACATTTCCGACAAAAACTAGTATATTTGAAAATAAGAGGCATATCTAAGGAGGAATTCCATGGAAGAAATGGATGCAAAGCACATGAACGAACAAGATAGTAAGATGAAGATCTTCGCGGATAGTAAGGAAGCTGCGTTAACCGCGATAATGGCAGCGTTATATGCTGTTCTTACATGGGTTGTAGCCCCGATTGCTTATGGTCCAATACAATTTCGAGTGAGTGAAGGATTAAAGGGATCTGTAATTAAAAAGAAGGTTCTTATTATTAGCTTTATTATTGGGAATGCGTTATCCAATATATTTAGCCCCCAGGCAGGTATTTGGGAATTTCTCTGGATGCCCTTTTGGAACCTCATCGGTGGTGGATCATGTTATCTCATTGCCAATAAACTTACTTACAACTTTAATTACAAAGATGGAGAATACAACCTATTCTATTTTGTTGGTGCTTTCGTGTATGCGTTCTGCATAGCATTCGCTGTAGCATTCATGCTCGCAATTCTCTTTGCCCTTCCCTTTTGGATCCTACTTCCAGTACTTCTTCTACCAGAAGCCATACTGATCGTCGGTCTTACACCTGTAATGACTCGTATTATGAATGAAATAGAGTGGTAAGACCATAACCACTTTTTCCTTACTGTTTTTCTATACTTATGGGATTAGGTTTACTTGAAAAGCCAATCTTCTCTTTTCTTTTTCATATGAGTCTCCAAGACAGTCTTTGTATGAATGTCTCCTACTGTTTCAAAAACCATGTGTGACTGAAGGGGTTTTTTTCTAGCTGGTTCAAATCCCTGAACTGGGCACAGTTCTATTGGTGTTTTAGCTAGAACTTTATGTTCAAAACAATCGCCTTTGACTTCATCTACTGGTTTGTAGTATTTACAATCCCTACAAATGAACTCTTCACGCATTTCCCTTAGGGAAGCGCCTGCCCTTTAGGGTGGGGAAGAATTGAGGGTGTTTTTCACTTTTATTAGGGCCTCTCCACTTTTAAATACGTGTTCTGAGATAGAGGTACGTGGTCTAAAGGCACACCTCTCATAGAAGTGGAAATGGTTAATGACCTCAAGGATGAGGAGCAGTAAACTGGTATAGCCCGACTCTATATGAGGATTACTGGGCTGGGCTGCGGTAAACACGCCCATGTGTTAGCGTGCGATGAGGTTGAAACTCTTTTGCAAAGAAGAGGACTGAGACCAAGCACAGCTAAAAGCCTCACTGCTTTAGCGTGAGGTAGTTTACGCATTTCCCTTCCTCTCCTTTTATCAAATGAAATCGGAATCTTTCACAACGTCATTATATCGATTTATTCATGCAAGATTAGTTGTTATTGTATCACTATAATATATTTTCATGATATAAAATATTTTGTATGAGTTTTTTGACGAAAACTATTAATCCTTAAAACAATTAAGATAATGTTCTAAAATGGTCTTAGGAGGTGAATCTATTAGTAGGATCTTACAGGCTGACTAAAGCAGTAAGGGTTCATGGTTGATCCTGTAAGTTGCCCCAAGCAGACCTAGAAAAGTTACTAGAGAGCATAGAAGTCTATCTACCCGAAGGTTCAGTTAAAGAGAAAATGTTAGCAGGAGCAGGAGATGACGCCGCAGTAATACAGATTAGAGATGATCTAGCACTTATTGAAACTGTAGATTTTTTCACACCAAATATTGACGAGCCAATGATTCAAGGAGAAATCTCTGCATGTAATACAACTAATGACATTTATGCGATGGGCGCTGTAGACATTCTTAGTGTACTAGTTGTTATGGGTGCACCAACAAATATGCCTTTTGAAATCTCTCGAGATCTTTTAAAGGGATTTAAAAATTTCTGTGAACGTCTAGGAACACACATTGTCGGCGGACATACTATAATAAATCCATGGCCTTTCATTGGTGGTTGCGCACTAGGTTTGGCGCACCCAAATAGCGTTGTCTATAATCGCGGTGCAAAAGTTGGAGACATTCTTCTCTTAACAAAACCTTTAGGAACGCAACCTGCGATGGCAGCATATCGTTTACTCAAAGAAGAACAACAATTAATTGATTTATCTGAATATTTACCCACTAAAGTAATTGATCGTGCAATACAAAAAGCAATTGAGATAATGACAACAACAAACAGGCCAATAGCAAAAATTATGCAGGAAATCAAGGTTAATGCCGCAACGGATGTAACCGGCTTTGGATTGACTGGGCATGCACGTGAAGTAGCAACACAAAGCAAGGTAAATATTGTGATTGATACTATGCCGATCATAAAAGGAACTAATATCCTTTCTGATCAACTAGGCTATTCATTAATGGAGGGTACATCTGCAGAGACTGCTGGAGGAATGTTACTCTCGTTATCACGTGATAATGTTGATCTATTCAAAGAAAAACTAATAGAAAGAGGAATAAAATCCTTTGAAATAGGGCATGTTAAGGAGGGCAGCGGACAGGTGAATATTGTGCCTGATATAAGAATTATTGAAGTTTAGACGGCGCGTAATGAAAAAGACAGAAACCGCAAGGAGGGTCTTTAGAGCTTTCCACCAATGCAGGTGGCACCGTCAATATCCTCATATCTAAATTCTATTTCTCTCCATAGTCAACATTGCCAAATGCTTTGTTGTATTCATTGCTGAGTAACTCGTCGACCACATGCGTATACTTCTGCGTCGTAGATAGATTTGAATGCCCCAGCTGTTGTTGAATAACCCTTACATCCATACCTCTGGATAAAGCAGTCGTAGCAAAGAAATGTCGTAGTTTATGACAACTGATAGCGGGATTTATACCTGCCAGATCTCGATATTTTGCAACTATATGTTGAATGGTACGAATGGCAATTCTTTTCCCATTCCTACTTATAAATAATGCATCATTTTCTTCGATCTTAGGTCGGATTTTTAAGTAATCGTTGATTAGATCAAGCGCTGTAGTGCTAATTTTAACGTATCTGTGTTTTCCTCCCTTTGAAACAAGCCTTAGCGTTTCCTTTTCAAAATTGATATCTTTTAAACTCAAGTTATGGATGCCTTTTACACGAGCTCCAGTATAGATAAAAACAGCTAAAATCGCTAAATCACGAGTCTTATAATTTGAATTTCCTTCTTTGACAGTCTCAATAAGTTTATGTATTTCTTTTTCCGTGGGAAAAATTGGCAATGTATGATCTAGTTTTGGTGTTTTGATTTCACCCATTGGACTTGTCTTAAGGTATTTCTCTCTTAACAAAATGTCATAGAATGTTCTGAGAGTCGAAACCTTTCGAGCTAAAGTGGTTTTTTTGTATCCTTTATCGCGTTTTAAATGAACTAAGAAGGCTCTAATATCTCTTGTTGTGGCATTTATAAGGGGTTTTTTAGTGAACTTGGAGAACAACGTCAGATCGTGAAGATACTGATTAAGGGAGGAACTTGCAAGCCCTTCTTCAACTTCTTTGATCACACGGAATTGATCGATTAATTCTTCATCAGATAAAACTTTTGTTTCCGACATATTCGAAACTTCCGCAAGAACGGTATTTAGTTATTCTAATTTTGATTCATAGATTTAAAGCTTTATATTTTTAAGATTTCTGAGATTTTTATCCGCTTTTGTAGAGGATAAACATTAATATCGGGATGTTTTATTTCAAATGATCTAAAAGGTTTAGTAACATCTTGATAAGATCATTTTAGAATCCTTTTCCATTTTGGTAAGTCTCTTTGTCTGTATTTTTCAATTACCTTTATTAAGACCGCTTCGAGATCAATATTTCTCTTATTTGCCAAAGATATCAGTACAAATAGTAGATCACCAATTTCTAATTCTAATTCCGCTTCAAAATTGATGTGCGAATCTTCTTTTGCTATAGGACGAAATCCTTTTAGGCGCTGCAAAACGTGTGCAATTTCACCTAATTCTTCTATCATTCGAGCTAAGATAATGGGATCTTCCCAGTATCCTCCTATTTCATTGATAAATTCATCAACGATTTTTTGAAGTTCTCGTAATTCCAATGGTCTTCCCTCATCAGTGATATATTGAAAAAATGTAATTTTTTAATCTTATTTTGTAAGAATTTATCTAGTAACAAAACTCCTTTTCTGAGTTCCTCTATCAGATCTCAAGGGATGGATATGAACGCAATCAGATCTCTTACTGAAGTAATTCTCACAAAATATAAAAATAATGATTGTGGTGCTTTTACTAAGTAACGAAGCGAAGTGATATCCATGAGGATTGAGTTACCAGGTAAAAACTGCGAAAACTGCGGTAAATGCGTTATTCTATGCCCAGATAATCTTTATGTCGTTGACCTGACCACAGAAAAAGCGGTAATAGCTGATGATACCGTTTTTAATGAATTAGAAGATCGTATAAGTGGCGCCTTACTTACATTAATTAAGGAGCAAATACATAGTGATGGAAAAGTTACCGATGATGAAAAAGCGCTCCTAGGTGTTATCACACGTAGTTTCTCAACGTTTAGTAATATGAGAAAAGTCGCGGAGCCAATTCTATTTTCAGCAAAAAAATATCTCTTCAAAAAAATCTGGGAAGAAGCAATAAAGGACGATGTCATTAGCGAAGATGAGCAAGCAATACTTGACATCATGGTTGATAAATTAAAAATCGCCCCAAATGAAAAAGAACAATTCATTTCGGAAGTTGAAGCCGAAGCGGCAGCTATTAAGAAGTTAAAGCAAAAATTGGCAAAGTAGGTTTTCACCATAATTATTTATAACAAGCCTTCCTTTTTGATTTTAAAACTTACCTTTTTACTGAGATTACTGTTCTAGTGGATTTTTTTAGTTTTTACGCGTCTTTTAATTTTATAGGGGTCATGTTTGTTCACTTTCTTCACAGATCCAAAATTCTCGATAGGAATATCTAAATCAGTTAGGTGTGAACTACCACCTAACGAGTGAGGTGGCTTCTGTCCTCCTAGACTGTTCTGCTTAGCCAACACGGTTGGACACATGCAGCCTAGTCATCGACAGTTCGGGCTGGTCAACGGCAGCCCCCGTCCCTCAAGGGACACTTGAGGTCCGACAGTACCCTCATCGGTACTGTGTCTTGTGTACGCCCTTCACGCTAAGCCAGACACCTTGGATACCGCATATTTTTATTGTAATTAACTGCTATTTAAGTTGAAGGAGACCTGTGTGAAAGTGAAACAAGTAAAAGACGCAATTCATCCCCCCAACAAGTTAGGAGGTCTTCTTGCGGTAGATCTATAAATTGTAGAAAGACCTTTCGTCAACGGTGATGCCTCCTTTTATGAAGGAAGATTTATCCACAGTTAGGTATAAAATATAGAAAGACCTCACATAAGTAGTGGTGAAAAATATGCCTTTACAACCATTCACAAGGAATTTTAAAGATGAAAGTACACATACAGGATTTCAGTTTACATTTTATTGCGACAATTGTGGCGACGGCTACAAAACAAAATTCATAGAGTCAAAATCCTACAAGAAGAAAGGCCTTCTAAGAAAACTTTCAAAGGCAGTCTCAACTGCAGGCCGTTTTACTGGAACTGGGTCATTTAGTCTTGGATATGGATATGAAAGTTATCCGCCTGCATGGCATAAAGAGCACGAAAAAGCTTTTGAAAAAGGCTGGAACGAAGCCATAGAACATTTCCATAAATGTCCGAACTGTGGTAAACATGTCGATGACAACTGCTGGAATGGCCAGACGGATCTTTGCACAAAATGTTCCCCAAGAGAAGCAATAGAAGTAGCTGTAGCAAGATCGGATAAAATGAGGACAGATATAAGGGCAAAGGCTGCCCAGACTGAAGTATTTACTGGAGAAGTCGATAAAAGAACGACATTATGTCCAGAGTGCGGTCAACCTGCTGGCGAAGGCAAATTCTGTAGCGAATGTGGTGCCCCTCTCGCACAAATCCAATGTCCCAATTGTGGAACACCGCTTAAACCTGGCACAAAGTTCTGCAACGAATGTGGAAAGAAACTCTGAAAAAAACGTCTTAGCATCGTTTAAAAGAATAGTACAAAATTTGTACTGTTATCACCCCCTAATTTTTTCTTTCTTAAAATAATTATTCTCCTTTTTCCAATATGACAGACGTCTTTGGGTACGGAATTTCTATGTCTTTATCTGTTAATGCGTTTTTAATGTTTGCCAGCATTCTGCTCTCGGTTTCGAAAAGTCCTCCTGCCTTAGTTGTATCCACAAAAACCTTTGCTTCCATATTAACAGAAGATTCGCCAAATTTTGTTATGACTACCTCTATCGGAGTAAAATAGCCCTGACCATCTATTCCTTCTTTTGCTGTAGCAGGGTCATTTCTCAGAACTTCTTGTATAATTTTTATGGCTTTCGATACGTCTGACTCGTAAGATATATTAATCTTATGAAAAAGTCTTCTTAACCGGTGCTCTGAATAATTAACTATTGCTTCCTTATCAACCATCGAATTAGGCAGGTTAATTGGAGTATTGTCAGGCGCAACTATAGTTATTGAACGCAAACTCATAGTCCTAACTGTGCCTACTATGTTTTTCCCTTTAAGGTGAATCCAATCTCCGATCTTGAACGGCTTGTCAAGTATGAGGGATACCCCAGAGATGAAGTTAGAAAATGTCTGCTGCGCAGCAAGCCCCAAAACGATACCTGCAAAACCTGCACCGACTAATAAGCCCTGAATAATTCCAACAAGTTCAAATACTCCTAAAGTCCATATAACAGCTACGACTAAAATACTGATTTTAATCAGGTTTTTGATTAACATACTTACTCTGAGAGGTATGTCCTTAACCCGTTCTATCACTTTGATATAAACTTCTATACTTAGTCTTACAACGTACACTGCGCCAATCCATATAATTGCTATCAGTACCAATTGAGCCATGAAAGGATTGTTTGTACTGAACAGCACCCAATAAGAATTGAGGTTGTATCGCAACACAAGAAAGATCAAAATCGCTAAGATAACGATTATTGGAATCAACTTACGGCTTAATATGCCGCCTACAGTCTCTCGTACGTTATAGTTCTTTATTTTCTTAATTTCTATCTCCTCCAAACTGCTTAATAATTTTATAAGTTTAAAATGTACATAAAGCCATTTATCTTAATTTGAAATAATCAAACCCTAAAATTCGAATAGAAAATACTTTTTAACGCAAGGAAAACGTTAGAAACTCACTAAAAATTCTAATCTTACTTTATATCCCTGCAGGTATCAAATTCTATCCTTTCCTCGTTGATTAAAATGGGTTCAACATAGAAGGAATATTCGATCAAACGGAAACTGTCAAAGTTCTCCTCTTTTGTTCCTTCTCTGAATTAGTGAACTAACTCACTATTAAATCCCTCACACCAATATTTGAAATGAATTTTATAAATATAACGGGTTGGAAAATATTAGACTAAATAGTATTTTTTCATTTCATTCTTTTATTGTTACTTACCATCGCACTCTGATGCTTTTTATGAAAAGTGATGTTCTTGCCGATTTTTAACTTTGTCATTTTTTCCTACCAGTTTAATATAACTGATATAAAGAAAATATTGAAATACTAGAGCGTGGAGAAGAATTGATATTAATATAGGGAAAATTTTGACTGGAATGCCAGGTACAGCGCTTTACGTTGCCGGAATATTTAGGATGAACAATGAATCAATAAGAGATCTTTAAATATTGAAGGGAGGTTTTAAGAATATCTTTTTTTAGTAAGCCTATATTAATCACTTTTGAAAAAACATCGTTACATTTATATGTATCAAATTAAAAATAATAGTCAATAATATATGCAAGATAATTTGTAGTTCTATTGAATACTAAATGAAGTAATTGAAGAAATTCTTTTTGAATTACTCGTTAAACAATTTCCTATCTTGTTCTTCACTTAGAAGATAGTAAAGGTCTTTTAGAAGTTGCCAGTTCTACACGTTTGTTTGCAATATGGATGAAAGTAAGTATGAGTTCAAATACCGTAGAAGACGTTTTTTCAAAGGGTTTTGTAAGCGTCAATGAAAATGAAACACTCTCTAATTGCTTCTCGCTCTTTAAAGAAGAATTAACACCAGTCTTAATTGTTTTAAACAGTAAAGGCCGATATAAGGGTATATTGACACTCCGATCGATAATCAGGTCGAGGTTCGATCCATCCACAACTAAAGTAAACACCTTAATGCGTTCTGCGCCTGCTATTACAGTGCAGGATTCTCTTAGTAAAGTTGCTCGATTGATGATAGAGAGTGAAGTTAAAGAACTTCCAGTTTACAGTAGTGAAAAACTCGTAGGAGTAATTAAAGACGAAGATATCATTCATGAAGCTGTCATCAATGAATGGGGAGACACAAAAGTTAAGGAAATAATGAGCAAAAAACCATTTGTTGTTGAAGAGGATGATTCAGTAGCAGAAATAATAAGTCTCTTTAAAGATCAAGGCATTTCTCACGCACCTGTTGTGTATAAGGGTAAACCAACTGGAATGATAAGCATTCAAGATATTATTGACAGCGTTTACATCCCAAAAGAAAGTGAAACATCTACTGAAAGACGGGGGGCAGGAGAAAATATCAAAGTTATGAGTGCAAAAGTGAGTGGTATAATGTCAAAGCCACTCATTACGGTTTCGCCTGAAACTAATTTGCGAGAGACCGCAGAGAAAATGCATGAATTTGATATTTCCTCATTGGCGGTTGTCAGTGATGAAAGGATTGTAGGCATTGTGACAAAAAGAGATTTTCTTGAACCAATTGCACAAATAGAGCCGAAAGGTAGGTTTCTCATACAATTTACCATTAAAGATGTGAACATAGACGATACCCAAGAAAAAATGATTATGGATGATTTCGAATCGTTCGAAAATAGATTTGAAGAAACACTAGAAGCCGGTACACTTTTCGTCTACCTGAAAAGTCATGGCGCAAACATCAAGGGAGATCAACTTGTTCATTGCCGTCTTCATATGCGATCAAGAAAAGGCTACTTCTTCAGTTCTAGTGAAGGGTGGGGGGTAGAAGAAACCTTCCGCCTGGCGTTGGATAGACTTGAAAGAAAAATTTTGAAAAGCAAAACATTTCAAGCCGATCCAGAATTTGCTAAAACATATTTACGACGATTCCCTATAGTTGAAGACAAGAGGAAGTTCTAAAAGCAAAGCATTTCAATACGATCCAGAATTTGCTAGGACGTATTTAAGACGATTTTACATGACGTATCTCTAAGAAAAACCAAAATTAAAACAAACAAATCAAATCTATGGTTTAGTTTGCTTTCTGTAATATACTAGGCGTAAAATAATTCAAAATTGAGTTGAAATGATGTCCAACTATATCCAAAAAATTATCGATAACGTAGCTGAAAATTTACGTATTAGTTATCTCATTAGTTTCATAACCAGTTCTTCCCTCTTTTTAGTCCTGATGTTACTTTATAATTGGGATATAAGCAGTTTTACTGAATTAACATTCCTTTTAATCCTGACTGCGATTTCAGGAGTTACAATGCGATTTTTGAGTGGCTGGGGGTTAATTCTCACATATGCTATGGTTTGCTCCTACGTATTAAAGATATTTTCAGGTTTTATAAAGGGTAGAAAAACTAGTGGAAAGATATTCAAGGCACTCCTCTTGGGCGTAACAGGTATAATATGGGGGTATGGGGGTTACGTATTTATAACAGCTGTTTTTTACATGCGCACCCTTTCATTCATTGAGGAGTGGATCAGCCTTCTTTTTGGTATATGGTCTTTAATAGTCTTGGTTTATCTTGTTCCTGTAATCTGGGGTAAATACCAACCTCTTGCCGAAGAGAGACTCAGAGATAGGATAAAGGGAAAACTTGGAGGACTCAAATATTCTATCTGGAGCGGATACAAGTCAAAGATTCGTAAAGATTACGGAAAAGTATATGCTGCAGAATATGAACGCTATAAAACAGAAATAGAAGATATTCGAGACCAATTAAGTGGAATCTTATTGCTCCCATTCACGTTCATGTTGATTGCCTTTCTTCCTCTTATGGGAGTTACCATCATCTTGTGGATTAGATTATTCTCGCATCATAAAAAACCATTTACAATTGGAGAAAGAATCTTACTATCACTTGTTCTTGCTGGAATCTTAACAATAAGCACGTTAATACTTTTATTTGTCGATATAACAGCATTAATGACCTTTTTTAACATATCCTATGCTATGGGTATTTTTTCAGGAGTTGTTTTATTGATATATGTCATCATCAAATCTTAGCGTGGTGACATTCTTCGAGTTTATCGCTTTTTCGTTAAGAAGGTTAAAAAACAGAATTTCATATAAAAAAATAGGAGGCGACTGTAATTATGGGTAGCAGTGATCATACTGATCGTCATTTTCGGGGCAAAAAGACTTTCCAGTAAACCAAGAAATAAGAGGTGATTAAAAATGTATACAAAAATTTTACTTGCAACTGATGGATCGGACAACGCTAATCGTGCGGCCGAACGGGTAATTGAATTTCAGAAAAAATGGAATAGCAAAGTGGTCTTATTTCATTCTATAAGGCAAAAAATGATTCCAAAATTGATAATTACTTTGCCTGGTCAGGCATATGCCATTCCAAGGGCTGTTTATGACGAAACTAGAAAAAAACACGAGAATGCGGGAGAGAAGATATTGGCCGAAACTAAGAAAATGTTTGATGATGCAGGTATGCCTGTTGAAACTCGATTAATCAAATACGAAAAGCCAGAGGATTATATCTTAAATATTCTTGAAAAAGAATACTTTGACCTAATAGTATTAGGAAGTAAAGGCCATTCCACACTAGAACGTATTTTTTCAGGATCGGTTACTCAAGAAGTTTTAAACAACGCGTACTGCGATTTACTCGTTGTTCGCTAATTTTTTTAATTCAATTTTAATTGAATTTTCAGAAAATTGAATTCAATAGGAGTAATATTATTTGACTAATTCGACCCTTTATGGAAAAAAGACTTCTCAAAAAGGAACCTCTTTTACAGAAATAATCCATATACTTATCGGAACTATTCTTGTGGCCTCAATTTTTCTTAACTTTTTTATCTTTTGATTCTTCCGATACGTCTATTTCTTCTAATACGTCTTCTAACTCTTCCATCAGAGCTCCATGATGTTGACCATAACTTTTGCCAATGACTTGGTTATCTTTGTGTGCTAGTTTACTAGGAACTTCTGGCAATACTGGTTCTTTCGCATACTTTATCCCATCCTCTTTCAAAGAATGTACTTCTTCTGTTAAATCTTCGATTGAGTCTCTTAACGCAATAATTTCTTTCTTTATTCCTTTGGGAGGTGCTCTTTTCTTTTTATGCATGTGTCCCTTATGAATTTTCAATCCGTGTAGGTTCTTGCAAACCTTGCCACAGATTTCGCATTGCATTTTTTTAACTTTGATGATTGCGTGAATTATCATATTGATAATTGATTTACATAAGCAGTTTTCTGTCCTAAAAACTTGTACATGAACCATTTCAAGAATAAAAAAGATAATCTTATTCTACTTTCCATTTCTTGCGATTCATTGGACTTTTTAATTCAAAAAGCTACGTAATCTTTTTGGGACAATAATAGTTTTAAAATAGCCGAGATATAAGAACATAGCGTTCGTAATAAATACGCGATAATTCTTTAATCACAAAATATCATTCAATTGTCGAGAATAGCCAACTTTATGATAAAATAATTCATAGAATGCCTAGCAAAAGCATCTTAATCGTTCTCCTTTTCGATATCGTAAAATAAGGGTATTAAAAAATGGAATGGATCGAAAATAAACAAGAAATGAAAATGCGTGGCTCTCTTTCAGTTTTAGAACGAGAAGACAGTCTATACAAGATTGTTGTTGATAAACCTTCTATATACTGGATAGAGACAGGTAATGGTTACTATATTGAGTACTGTTTGAGCGATAGTTACTATACTGATTACAGTATTTCTGTCCTAAAATACGATGAAAATACTAATGAATGGACTATTCCCGTTATAAATCGTTTTGAGAGTACGTACGAAGAAATGGAAGACGTAGTTGAATTTTTTAAAAAGAAGTATGACGCACTTGGATAACTGTGAATATTATTATTAAAGAACGACTAGAAATCTAAAGAAATGGCTTTTCGAGAGCCAGAAGTGGAGGTTTGAATTCTATAGTTCTTTTAGACAAACCCCCCATAAATTTATTTACCAGCCTAATAAGGCTGAAATCAGGAAAATATAACCAGTTGCAACAACGAGATTTACAATTGTAATGAGCGTGCCTAATTTCATAAATTCAAGCCATGAAATCCCATTTCCTTCCTTTTTTAAGAGTCCAATCGCCACTATGTTCGCGACACCACCTATTGGAGTTAAATTTGCCCCTAGATTCGCACCTAGGATTGTGGACCAGATAATGGCTGTTTCGCTAAAACCGCCCGTTGTAGCAATAGTTGGGATGACAAAGATCAATACTGCTGTAACACTAATGTTGTCCATAAATCCGGAAAGAATGGCACTCAACCATATTATAATAAACCAGAGGAGATATTTATTATCACCGGCCACGATACTTATAGATTCCGCAAATATATCTAAGAGCCCTACTTTATGAGCACCACCTACAAGAATAAAAATGGCTACAAAAAATATCGCCATCTCCCAATCTATTTGTCTCAGAATGATCTCTATCCTCGTATCTGAAAAGAGAATAAAAAGAATGGCACTAGTCAATGCGACGACATAGAATGGCATATTTATGAAACTGGCAATTATAAATGCTGCGATTGTTCCTATCAACAAAATTGCGGCAATATAGAACACCCTACGACTCCTGACGACTTGCCACTCATCCAAACCTAGAAAAGTCCTTTTAAGATCTACAGATATATTCGCGGTTTCTTCTTGCATTTTTTTGCCGTAAAGTAACTTAAATAAGAATAAATTAGTTATGACAAGAAGTACGCCGATTGGAAGACCAAGGACAATAAATCCTTCATAGGAAAGAAAATATTTATGAGCAAGATCATAATTAGATGCTACAAGGATGTTTACGAATGAACTAATAACAGTAGAGACACCAGCAGAGTTAGCAGTCATAATCTCACTAACAATGAAGGGTACAGGATCCAAATGCATGTTTCTGGTAACGACAAGTGTAAGTGCTCCAACGATGATAAACGCTGGAGCGGCACCTAAAAGGGCAGAAAGACCAAAAGTAAGCAGATTCATGTAGAGAAAAATCTTGATAGGTTCTCCTTCTGTTAGCTTTATTATCTTAATTGTGATAAAGTCGAACAACCCAGATTCGCGTGACGCCTCAACAATCACTAAAACGGATACTACTATCGTTATTGTTCGCCAATGAATTAATTCACCGAATAACTCTGCATCAGTAAAGATTTTAATACCTGAAGTCAGGAAGATAACTTTTACAAATAATATAACACCGATTCCCCCAAGCAAAGCTGCTAACGTTTTGTTCATTTTTTCTGTTGAAATAAGGACATATGTAGCGATTAGTATAATGGCAATCCCAATCATTGCGACGGTACTATTAACGGACATTGTTATCAACTAAATAATGTTTTATTCTATATATTTAAACACTCAGAGAGAACCACGTAATTAGATGGCATATCTGAGTTAAAAGTTCTCCAACTTTCTAGAAAGTTAGCGAGAAATTCCCCAGAATTGGAGGGACAGTTAACAGAATAAAATACAGTTTTATTGGCTAACTAGCGAGAAGACCTACCAATTTATTGGGATTCTAAATAGAAATGAAGTCTCTGTTAGAGAGACAAATAATTAGATAATTTATATCCTTTTTAAAGCTTCTGGAAAAAAACAAAATCTTATATCGATAATTTTAAGGTCTCCTACATAAGGCATCGATATTTTATTGCTAAAAAAACGCTTTAAATTCAATTAGATATCAAATTAAACACTTTTACAAATTGATCATAAATCAAGGTTTAAGAAAAGCATTTAAAACAGATTTTATAAACTTTAAATCGTTAGAAGAAAATATTTTTTTGAAAATATGTTTCAAAATAAATGATTTTGTATTTTAAAAAGCAAGATCGCCTATTTCTTGATTATACCTTCTCTTTTTGATTTGCCGTAATAAAAACATTTATAAGGTTATCGAAACATAACTATATATAGATATAGAAGATGCGGTTTTACAGATATCTAATTATTGAATTCATACTTGATGAACTTTTTTTAAAGAGAAATACGCATTAATTAGATATGGTGCCCCATTCTGAAAACTGATCCATCTTGAAAAGAGAATAGGGGTGATATATTGAGTGAAGCATTAGAAACTAAGGGCAAAAACCAAATGAATTATAGTAAGAGCTTATTTAAAGGGGTGCATTGCATTGAGTGCGGTTCAACTGATATCATTTGGGATGAAACTCGCGGTGAAATTATTTGCAACAATTGTGGATTAGTTATCAAAGAACATATGATGGATATGGGACCTGAATGGAGGAGTTATACGGCGGAAGAACGAAAGAAAAGAAGCCGTGTAGGAAGCCCCATTAATTATTCTATTCATGACAAAGGCTTATCAACTATGATTGGTCGTGAAAATAGAGATACTTATGGCAAAAAACTTGGCCCCAGCCGACGTGCTGAAATTTATAGATTAAGAAAATGGCAACGACGAATACGAATCCATAGTTCACGTGAACGAAATCTTATTCGAGCGTTAAGCGAACTAGATCGTTTAGCGAGTCAAATGGGCATTCCACGATCTATAAAAGAAGAAGTGGCAATGATTTATCGCAAGGCGTTAGAAAGTGGAATTAGTAGAAGTACTTCAATCGAAGAACTAGTTGCTGCCGCGCTATATGCTGTCTGTCGAATCAGAAAAATACCTCGGACCTTAGATGAAGTTGCAGAAAAATCGCACATCAGAAAAATTAAACTTGGAAAAGCATTTCGACAACTTGTCAGAAAGGTTAATGTAACAATCCCAATTAGTTCTCCAATTGATTTTATTCCACGATTTTCCAACGAACTAGAACTCTCTGGAAAGGTTGCAAACAGAGCAAAAGAAATCCTCGACGAAGCAAAAGAAGAAGGCATCACAGCTGGAAAAGACCCAACAGGAATGGCTGCTGCTGCACTTTATGTAGCAGGAATAATCGAGAATGAACGACGAACACAACGAGAAATCGCACGGGTTGCCCGAGTCACCGAGGTAACAGTTCGAAATCGATACAAAGAAATAGTACGAGAACTTGGGATTTCAGCAACTCCTTAAGTACCCCCACTAGATACTACTCTTTTTTAATTTGATTTTTTTTGACTGTTTTGGAACTATTCAACGTTTAAGTTCAATTTTTTTGAGATCAGTTCTATCTCAAACTAATCTCTAATTGGATTATCTTTAAATATGTTGTAAACTAATATGGGGTATAAGAGATGCGTTTACGGGATTTTTGATATAATGAAGTTGCAAATGAAAATCTTCTTTTATTTGTATTCTGCACTTCAAGATTTTTGCTATTCTAATCCGTAAACCAATCTATATACTTGATAGATTCAAGGCGAGGCGGTTTAAAACAATGGAAAATTAGTAACTAATAAAAAACGAAGACCAGATTGCCATACAATCATTTGTACTGAATGTAGCTCAACCGATGTCGTGTGTGATGAAACTCGTGGTGAGATTACCTGCAATAGATGCGGCTTAGTTATTATAGAACACATAATTGATTTGGGACCAGAGTGGCGAAGCTATACAACTGAAGACCGAATGAAAAAAAGCCGTGTAGGAAGTCCCATTAATTACTCCATTCATGATAAAGGCCTATCTACTATGATTTGTTGGAGAAATCGAGATGCTAAAGGTCGAAAATTCTCACCTAGGCGACGTATAGAAGCATATAAATTGAGAAAGTGGCAAAAACGCACAAGAATTCGTAATGTTCGAGAAAGAAACCTTGTTCGGGCATTAAGAGAGTTAAATCGTTTAGCAAGCCAGTTAAGTATTCCGCGATCTACAAAAGAAGAGGCTGTAATTATCTATCGCAAGGCAGTGGATAAAGGGTTGAGTAGAGGCATAAATATGGAAACATTAGTTGCAGCCGCACTGTATACTGCCTGTCGAGCCCGAAGAATTCCACGTACCTTAGATGAAATCGCAGAAAAGTCACAAACTAGCAAAAAACACATTGGATCATGGTTTCGACGACTTGTTAGAAAGATGAAGATTTCTATCCCTATAAGTAAACCGGTGGACTTTATCTCTAGATTTTCTAATGAATTAGAGCTTTCGGGAAGAGTAATAAGTAGAGCTATAGAACTCCTTGAAGAAGCAAAAGAAGAGGGAATTACAAATGGGAAAGTCCCGACTGGAATAGCCGCTACTGCACTCTATATTGCTGGAATCCTTGAAGATGAACGAAGAACAAAGCGAGAAATCTCACGAGTTGGACAAGTCACAGAAGTTACTGTTCGAAACAGATATAATGAATTCGTGGAGAATCTTGAGATAGAGATTATGGCATAAGTGATTTGCTGAACTCAATTCTTTTTTATTATTTTTTGTTGATCGTTAATGATTAATTTCTTGAAGTTCTCATCAATTGAAACTATATAATGATTTGTTTCCTATTTCTTTTAGTAGACTTCAACAACTTTCTCCTGAGACAATATCTGTGAAGGATTTTCTTATCAAGAATGATTAACGGTTTTTCAGATTTATGCGGTTGATTGGAAATATTTCTGAATTGGTATGAGTCCCGTACAACCGAAAGTCCTATAAGGTCGAGCAGAATATGTTAAGATACAAATATCGTAGTGCAGAGTTTCTAATCCTGCTGCGAAAAAGAAAGGTGGTATCTCTGAATTTAGTTTTAATCCCTGTAGATGGATCTATTCGCTCAGAAAAATCAATCGAATTTGCTTCAAGTATTCTAGACCATTCCATAAAAGTAATTGTATTCCATGTTATGAAACCTGGCGGTAATTTAAATGAAGCAAATACCTTTGTTAATCGAGCTAAAGACACCTTAGAGAAATCTGGATTCGAAAATATTAAAACAGAAATAGCTGAATCACTAAGCGATCCTAGTGAAGAAATACTGAACAAGATTTCCCGAGAAAACATAGATTTTGTAATTATAAGCGCTTATGGTTATGGAAAAAGTGAAGAGAGCAAGGAAATTGGATCAGTTACCCTGAGTGTTGTTAATCGAGCAAAGTGCTCCATAATCGTGGTTAAGTGATTTACCCGCTAGATAGTGATAACTAGATTCTCGGTAGCGGGAACTATTTTGAAATATGGCTCTTCAAGTTGATATCTGCCCCCCTCAACGCTAATTTCCTCTCCAGCAGCACAGGGTATCAAGAAGGTGATTTCTTCTGGAGTTTTCAAATAAACCTTCGTAAGATGTTCATCTATATGACTTTTCAAAGAAATATCTTTACCAAGGAATTTAAAATTGTGTATCTCAGAGGATTTAAAGATATCAATTGGAACGACTACCTGAAAATCCGCGCAGCGGATATCAAAGAATCCTTCTAAGATCGTTTTTATGTACTCTTCGTGACTAAAACTTTGCGGAAAGTTACCTCTCTGCTCTAAGGAGCTAGGGTAAAAATGCTCAGCCATCAGTCCTAGACTATTTGAGCAAAAAATTGCAGAAGAAAGCAAATCGTAGTATCTATCGAACTTTCCTGCTCTGGTAAAATGTCTAGCAAGCCAGAATGTAGAAAGAAAGAATGGATGCTCCTCATCTGGATATCGGGCAAATCCTCCGTCTCTATCTAAGATCTTTACAATTTTATCTACTGTCTTCATCATCTTTGGATCGTCAATAGGAATTAATTCATAAAGACTAAGCGCTAATACGGAAGAATCTAATATATGTTTCTCAAAACTTTGAACAAAGGATCCTTGAGACTCAGACCAGCCTTTAGTATCAATTTTCTTCATTATTGCTTCGAACGTTTCCTTATAGGGATCTAATATAACCGGTGAAGATAAAACCTTGCAGATAGTTATAAAATCTCTCAACCCTACCGCACATATAGCCTTGCCATAGACATAATTGTACCTTTCTCCTCTAAATTCCCAAATTCCATTCTCTTTGAGATCCCAGATGTCTAAAATTACATCTGCAGCCAACTTCAATCGAGGGAAAGTTTCTTTCAAATAGTTGATATCTCCACTGTGTTGATAGTATTTGAGAACTGAATTAATTACTAGGCCTTCACTATCAATTTGAAATTGATCTGATGCCGCATTTCCAATCCGAATTTTACCTCCATACTCTTCAGGTATATCAAGCACGGATTCATTCCCCAATTTTTTACCATTGATAGTATAAAGAGGGTGTTCCCAGTGACCATCATCGCCCTGAATACTGAAGAGAAAATCTAGAACTCTCCTAGAGGACGTAAAACAACTACTCATAGAAAGTGCTTCAGAGGTGAAGCATGCGTCCCTTACCCAACAGTATCGATAATCCCAATTCCCGTCTTTACCAAGTGTATCAGGTATGCTGGTGGTGGGTGCTGCTAAAACAGCCCCTGTTGGATGATAGATCAAATTGTGAAGAACCTGTAAGCTAATTTTATATATCTCAGAGATTTCCCTGAGACCGACATTGATCTGAACAGTATTTTCAAAAAACCTCTTCCAGAAGTCTAACTGCTGATTGAAAGGATGTGCTATTCCACACGGACCTCCGAATGAAAAATGCAGTTCGGTGAAAAAATCTCTGTCTAGATCTATTAGAATAATATTATCTTTTTCAATATTCAAGTTGTGTTTTGAGCTAAGATAAATTTCAGAATTGCCTCCTGTAAGTTTGACAATATTTCCAATTTTTTCCAGTTTTACTTCTGCATCATCGAAGAATTTAAGAGTCAACCCTAATTTTTCAGGAGGATTATCGTAAAAAGTGAGCCGCCTTAAATAACAATTTGTAGCATGTGGCATATAGTCAATGAGATGAACAGTTAAGTTTGAATCCATCAGGATATTCACTAAAATGGGATAGTAATTTAAATAATGCAGATGAACACTCTCAAAGTTTTCTAGAAACGTATCTTCACCCGAATCTCTTGTAAACAATTTTATATAACCGCCCTTAGACTTATTTAAGATAGAAGCAATTAATAGATCAGAATCAAACTGAGGGAGAGAGAGCCATTCTATATTAGAATTTTCATTTATTAGCATTCCAGTGATACCATTTCCTAAGTAACCATAATTTGGGAACAACGACTTCAACCCCTTTTCTTAATCCACTCTCTAGTAATTTATGTGTTTAAAATGATCAAATTTGCGAACTAAAAAGCCCCATTAACCCCCTTAAATCTAATTTATGCCTTCAAGAGGTTCAGAGCCTATCTGTTCTCTCCATTTTGCTCTGTCAAGATAAAAACCACCGTTGAAAAGTCCAGTGTGACTCACTTCTTGTCGCTTTCAATTTCTTCTAATTCTGTTAATAGTGATCTCACTTCTCTAAAAGACTTCACACTGAATTTAGCATGAGAGGGCCCCAATCCCACCTTAATAGAATATCCTGATTCAGGAATGACTGCAAAAATATCTTCGTCGGTCACATCATCTCCTATTGCCAGAATAAAGTCCCAAGTATCTTTGGAAATCCAGTTTAACGCTGCCTTTCCCTTGTTTATACCAACGTTCTTGATCTCAATCACTTTGTTCCCTTCCAAAACTGCAACATTAAGATTGGCAAATAAATCTAAAAGCTGCGCTTTTAACTCACCTGCCCTTATTAAAGCCAATTCTGGATCTACTTGCCGATAGTGCCAGGCGAGGGAAAAATCTTTTTCTTCGATGAGGGCACCTGGAGTTCTATCTACATAGCGTTCAAGCAGTGGTCTTATTTCTTCTTTCCAATCGTTTCTTAAAGGCTCGATCATCTGCCACATACTTTCTTTTTCCTTAAGCCACACGCCATGCTCAGCAATCATTTCAAGCTTTAGACCACGCAACCATTTTTCCAATATTTCTTTGTCTCGTCCGCTTATTATGACAATTGTATTATTTGTATTCTGAGTAAGACATTTAAGCATTTCTAAGAGCTCCGCATCTGGTTTCGCTTTTGTGGGTTTTTTTACAAATGGAGTAAGAGTTCCATCGTAATCTAATAAAAGCAATCGTTTTTTGCTTTTAAGATATTTCTCAATTAACCTCGTCTTCCTTTCATATGTAAGTTTCGTCCCATAGAGTTCTTGCTGAATTCCTTTGATAGTACTCAATCCTTCCATAAAATCCTCAGCCCAGCGGACAACATTATAACGGCGTAGCCTCTCTTGCATCATTTTATTATTTTCTATTTGAACTTCTTCTGGCATCGTTAGTGCTTCCTTTAAGGCGTTTGCAACTTCCTCTTTATCGTTTGGATTTATTATGATGGCTTCTCCCATTTCTCTTGCAGCTCCCGCCATTTCACTAAGAATTAACACGCCCTTGCCGTCGAGTTTACTAGCAACGAACTCTTTTGCTATTAAGTTCATTCCGTCTCTTAGAGGAGTTATCAGGGCGATATCGGCAATATTATATAGTGCAACGAGGATTCGAAATGGTAAGAATTGATACAGATACCAAACAGGCACCCACCCAATCTTTCCATGTTGTCCGTTAATTCTGCCGACCAACTCATCCAATTGTTTTTTCAGTAGCTCATATTGTTCCACTCCTGTTCGTGAAGGGACTGCGACTAAAATTAAAGTTACTTTTTCGTCATATTCTGGATTATTATCTAAAAATAGGTCAAACGATTCCAGTCGTTTTAATATGCCTTTTGTGTAATCCAATCTGTCAATTGAAAAAATTATCTTACGTTCGCCTACTTCATTTCGAATTTCTTTGATTTCTTCTTGCACTTCTGGAGTAGATACCGCGCTTGTAAATCGATCGTAGTCTATTCCCATAGGAAAAGTATCTACTTTAGTTACACGGTTATCAACTGTGATTTGACCAAAAGTGGATTCATAACCTAATATTCTACTAACACTAGAGTTAAAATGTCGGACATAATCGAACGAGTGAAATCCTATGAGATCTGCCCCTAGAAGCCCATTGAGTATTTCTTTACGCCAAGGAAGCAGTCGGAATACTTCAAAAGAGGGGAATGGTATGTGAAGGAAGAAACCGATAGTCGCATCGGGAATCTCTTCTCTTATAAGTTTTGGCAACAGCATTAGGTGATAATCATGCACCCAAATAGTATCGCCTGGCTTAAAAACTTTCATAATAACTTCAAAAAAAGCCTCGTTCACTCGCTCATAACTTCTCCATGTAAAGTCGTCATATTTGGTGTATTGAGTAAAGTAGTGAAAAAGAGGCCAAACTGTTTTATTGCAGAATCCTTCATAATAATTTTCAATATCTTGCTGGGGTATATAGACTGGATAAAAGTTCTCGGATTTCAATCTGGCATTGACTTCATTTTCCCTTCCTTCTATATCTTCTAGCGTTATACCTGGCCATCCGATCCATAAACTCTCATATGATTTATAAAATGAACTAAGACCTGTGGCCAGACCCCCTACACTGCGTTTAAAGTCTAACTTATTTTCTGTCTTTTCTATACTAATGGGCAATCTATTTGAAACAATTAGTAATCTATTCATTTGTCCCCCTCAAAATTCTTAATTTTATTGATTATTAAAAAAGTACGATCTCTATGCTGTTTTATGCATATATCACAAGATGCAAGGACCTTTGTTATTAGATGAAACCAAATACGGCATGTTCCTTTTATTTTCATGTTTTATACATATTCTCCTTAAGTCTAATTATTGAATATAATATATTATTCTCGTAAGAGTGAAATTGGTATGGTTTGCGAGAGTCTACAAGATTTTGATATATATTGTAGACCCATTATTTTTGATATATGTGAATATTTTAGTATTAGCGATATTAAAACTCGAAAACCACTACTAGTAAACACAAGAATCCACATATCCACAGGAAACTACTATTATTCTCTCAAATTAATAATCTTACGCATCTCACATTCAAACAGATGAGGCTGACTGCTACTTATTTTCGTAAAATAAGTATACGAGGGATGCAGAGGTTGTGGAAGAACCTTTAATCTAAGTAATTCTCAAATATATTAAGCCAATCAATCATTAGTCTTGTAATCAAGAAATTATTTTTTACATGTTCTTTTCCATTTTTACCCATTTCATCTCGTAGTTTTTCATCTTTCAGAAGTTTTATTATGCTCTCAGAAAATCCTTTGATATCCTTTGGTTCATGCAAAAATCCGTTCACGCCATTAATTACTTGTAATGGGATTCCTCCAACATTGGAAGCTACAACAGGTGTTTCCTTCCAAAGGGCTTCAGAAACAACCAATCCAAAGCCTTCTCTTAAGGATTTTTGAATAACAACCGAAGAAGCGGTCTGTAAACAATTAACCATCAGATCTGTTCCATTTAAAAGTAGCTTGATGTCCTTCTTATATTTACTCTTATTAACCTTTTTTCTAACCTTTTCATATATTTGCTGTCCCTCAGGGTCGTCTGTGGCAAATGCGCCGAGTAAAACTAGCTGACAATCCAATTTTTGCCTTACCATTTCAAAAACTCTTATAACTCCAAGCGGGTCTTTCCACTTATCAAATCTTGATACTTGCGAAATGATTGGTCTTTCTATATTTATTCCATGTTTAGTCAATGTGCTATCAATCATTTTATCAGAGATTTTTTTATTCTTTTGGTATAAAGGGTCTATTGCAGGATAAATAACACTTTGTGGAATATTTAACTCCTTTTTATATTTCTCCATTGAGATGACCAAATGATCATATTGCTCGATGAAGTTTTTTAAATAAGTCCAGTGTATTGTGTTGGGATGAGTTATATCAATGTGGGCCCTAAAAATCCACGGCTGTTTTTTTTCGTAGAAGTCAACTAATGCCAAAGGTTGCGGATCATGCACTATTACAAGGTCGTGATTGTTTATGTGTGTGAATTTTGAAAAGCGTTTATTTGTTTCGTAATAGATTTTTTTCCTTCGTTCTGACAAATTTATTTTATCGCCTTGGAGTCCATTATGAAAACTTTTTGTAACTTTAAAGAAGTCAGGATTTCCATGCAGAATTCTCCAACCGAAATCAATCCCAAAGTCGTGAAACATCGGAATCATACTATTAAGCATCTCTGCAACACCGCCCCCTTGATAAGTCGAGTTAATACAAAGGATGTGATATTTAGAAAATTTTTCCGACTTCATCTGAAGTTGTTCAAAGTGTTCTATTCCAACGATGCTTCGATAGTTTTTCAGAGATGCCATTTCGGTTTACCTCACAGTGGGTTCATCGGGAAAATATACAGGGAAAACCGTATATCTCATTTATAAATTTTTAGAATTGCTGAGAAATAGGTCGAGTGAAATACGAAGTATTTTTTCAATATTCATAAAAGATTTTTGAAAATACTGTTTTACAAAAACTTTAAGAACTTGTTATTAGTGTATTGGTTGTTCTCTAGGCAAACCGTTATGTCTGCGTATTATGGAGAATATCGAGGACAAAATATGAAAATAGCCTTTTTTGTCTGGGAATTTCCACCCAAGATTGTTGGTGGATTAGGAACATATGCTCTGGAGATAACACAACAGTTTATTAAAAGAGGACATGAAGTCACGGTCTTTACCCTTAATGATCCTTCTGGGAAACTCCTCACAAGAGATATTTGGCGTGGTGTTGAGGTCTACAGACCGACACCTATCGATTTTAGCGGTCTATTTCCAACTTTTGTTGATACCGAACTCAGAGAATGGGGATTAGGACTTCGTTTCTTTTCAGATGTTATAACCTATAATGTATTTTCAGCTGCAAAACTTTGCAATCACCTCGTAAAAAAAGAGCGTAGAGAATTCGATATATTATCTGCTCACGATTGGCTATCAGTTCTTGGAGGAATTTCATCAAAAAGACATCTAGATCTGCCTCTGATATTCCATGTCCATTCTACTGAACGAGGGAGGGCACTCGGAGGAGGCTCATGCACTGTAGAAAACTTTGAAGCAAAGGGTGCTGAAGTTTCTGATGGAATAATTACAGTATCAAAGGTTATGCGCGAAGAACTCATCTCTGTAGGCTTTCCTGTCCATAAGATAAATGTCATTTGGAATGGAGTTGACCCAGAAAACAAATATAATCCAAAAAATATCCCTGAAGAAAGTATTTTGACAATTAGAGAAAGATATGGAATTCAAGATGATGAATTCATGATTTTTTACGTTGGACGCTTAATTGCTGTTAAAGGAGTTGATTGTTTAATCAGAGCCATGCCTCAAGTTTTGGCTGATGTGCCAAACGCAAAGTTAGTCATTGTGGGTATGGGAAATTTGTACCAATACTTAGAAGATACTGTAAGCCAGTTAAATCTCCAAGATAAAGTAATTTTTCGTAATGAATTTATCTCGGAAGAGGAACGTATTCTAAGCATTGCAGCTTCAGATGTGTGTGTCTTTCCGTCTCATTACGAACCTTTCGGAATTGTTAGTCTAGAGGCGATGGCGATGAAAAAACCTGTGGTAGTAGGAGCAATGGGAACTTCTGGATTCAAAGAACAAGTAATAGAAGCAGGAACAGACCAATGTGGTTATCTTATTGATCCAAATGATCCAAATGATATCGCTAACGCAGTAACAACAATACTCCAAGATCCCGACCGTGCAAAAAAAATGGGAGAAAACGCAAGAAAAAGAGTATTAGCAGAATTTACATGGGATCATGTAGCTGAGAATACAATATCTGTGTATGAAAGATTTCTTTAAAATTTATACGCGATTACAAGAGCTTTTCTCTCAATATTTTTGAAGATGGCATGAAAACACACATGAAAAGATATATAAGAAACTTAAATATGGATGTAAAGCTATATTATGCAGCTTTAGTGAAGCTTAAATTATCAATGGAGATTAGAATTGATACTTATGACGCTGGCACTGGTCGTGTAGATGAACTGGCTACCTTTGAAAATTAAGTTAAAGATGTAGACTATTTTGTATTGTGTGGGTTAATTATGTGAACAAAAACATTTTAAAATTCTTTAATTTTAAAAAGGATGTGAATTCTTGAATTCTGCAAATAATGATAAATCAAATAATTGGATGTTGCCAATTAATATTGTAAATTTGCTCTTTAATACAGTAACAATAATACCCTTCGTTATAATTCCTCTTTATGCAACAACTGTATTAGGTGCCTCCCTTTTTCAAGCAAGCTTGATCGCCGGAACGTTCTTTGGAGTTAATGCAGTGACGGCCATAATTATGGGGTCACTGTCTGATATTATGGGGAAGCGAAAACCATTTCTGATTTTTAGTCTGTTCGGATCTGCAGTCATCTTTCTCATAATCTCTTTTATTGCACTCCCAGTAACATTGATTTTATTAATGGGGCTCTTTGGATTCATAGCCGCAGGATTCTCACCCTGCGCGATGGGCATGGTCTCTGAATACTCAGAACCGGGAGAAAAAGGTAAAAACTTAGGATATTTAAATTCTGGAACCTCATTGGGGTGGGCAGTAGGCTCTTTTTCGAGCGGGACAATTACTGAACTTTTCAGTTTTGCGATGACCTTCTATTTTGGATGCATGCTTGCAGTTCTTGCTGCTGTCCTAACGATTATCTTCTTGAGAGAGACAAAAACCGACATTGTTAAAGAAAGAAACTTCAGCAAGATTATACTCGCTTTGAAAAATCGATTCATACCGAAAAGTGGCGAAAGCACATATTTAAAAGAAAAGGGCTTAAGTTGGTTTTATATCTCTTTATTCTTTAGATATAGTGCTTATTGGGGGTCATTTGCTTTATTATCCATTTTCTTTGCGACAATAGTGTCGACAACATGGGTTGGTATCCTTATAGCTATCAACTTAGGGATTTCAGCTTTAATTATGTCCCCTGTGGGTAAATTTTCCGATATGAAAGGCAGAAAAATAATCATTATGTTTGGATTAATTGGGACTAGTATTGTTTTAGTAATGTATGCGACATCCTACAGCCTTATTTTACTCATTATCGCCCAAGTCCTTAATGCTTTTGTTTTTGCAAGCATTTATACTGGAGGAAGTGCCTTTGTATCAGATGTCGCGCCTTCTGCCAGCCACAACGAAGCTATGGGTTACCTCAATTCTGCTATAACCTTTGGAGCTGTGACTGGAACCCTAATAGCAGGTATAATGGCTGAAATATTTGGTTTAAGAATTATGTTTCTCATCTTGGCTATATTGCCTATTATTGGTGCTGTAATTGTTTTATCAAAAGTAAGCGAAACCATCTCATCATCATAATTGTTGAGGATTAGGAGGTTTGGATGATGAGAGGGCATATAACAATAACATAATAGCCTAATTTAATGAGGGGTACAAAAAATGAAGGTGAGTAGGGTACAAGAGATGAGGAATCTTGATAAATGTGCTATTGAGGACTATGGTATCGTTGGGGATATCCTCATGGAGAATGCAGGTCAGGCAGCTTACTTCGTGATACTCGATCAGATAGGCATAAAGGGGAAGGATTTTATCATCCTTTGTGGTTCAGGCAATAACGGCGGTGATGGGCTTGTGGCAGCCAGGAAGATACATTCCCAGGGCGGCACTGCTCGGGTCTTCCTAATGAGCGATGAGGGTAAGTTTAAAGGATCCGCTAGAAAGAACTTCGAGATTGTTTCCAAATTGCCCATCGAGGTCCGGAAGGTAGAGGACCGAGAAACGCTCAGATCTTATATCATGAATTGTGACGTTATTGTGGATGCCATCTTAGGGACTGGTATTACACGGGAGGTAAAGGGCAAATATAGAGATATAATCAATCTAATAAACAAGAGTAAAAAATTGACTGTCAGCATAGACATCCCTTCGGGGATAAACGGTGACACCGGAAAGATTATGGGTGTAGCCGTGAGAGCCGATTATACTATAACCTACGGTCTACCGAAGATTGGCAACGTCATCTATCCTGGCTTTGAATATTGTGGAAAACTCTACGTTACTCATATATCATTCCCTCCAGAACTTTATAACAAACCCGAGTTAAAGATAGAGATAGGAATTCCTTCTCCGCTACCAAAGAACGGGCATAAGGGAGATATTGGAAAGGTCTTATTCATAGCAGGGGCCAAGGGATATCACGAGTCCCCATACTACTTGGTATCATCGTTCCTAAAAGCAGGAGGCGATTACTCACGCTTTGCTGCCCCTCGCTCGGTTATACCTTTCATAGCCAACGAGGACAAAAAGATAGCTTTCGTTCACCTAACAGAAACGAAGAGCGGGAGCATCGCGATGCAAAACAAAGATCAACTTTTAGAGATAGCAGAGCAAATGGATCTTGTGGTAATAGGTTCTGGCGTTTCACTAAACAAGGAAACTCAGGAACTGGTGAGGATCCTAGCTGAGGAGATTGAGCGCCCTCTTCTTTTTTATAATGATAGTATTACCGTCATATCAAAGAATATAGAAGTAATAAGGTCAAGAGCAGAACCCACAGTTCTTATTGCTAATCTAGGTGAGATGTCCTCGATTGTATCTAAGGATACAGCAGAAATTGAAGAAACTATTATTGATATCTTACAAGAGATGGCAAAAACCCTTGATTCGATCATTGTACTAAAGGCTGCCCATTCTCTGATAAGCTACCCTGACAAAACTGTTCGCATCAATATGAGTGGCAATCCTGATATGATAACTGAAGGGTCTGGAGATGTACTTGTGGGCTGCATTGCTGCGATGTTTGGTCTTGGTCTTTCTATAGAGGAAGCGGTTGTGACTGGCGTCTTCATTCATGGTTTATCGGCAGATATAACTGCAGAAAACAAGGAAACGGACGAAATCACGGCCCAGAATATCATCGACTACCTTCCTATAGCTCTCAAAAGATATAGAGAAAGGGGCAATGAGATACTTAACCACTTCTATCACAGCATATACTATGTATAGGTGGATAATTATGAAAGCATGGATAGCAAGGAAACAGGCTAGTATCGAAGAAAAACCAATGGAGTTCACAAATCTCCCAACACCAATTCCAAAAGGAGATGAAATAAGGATAAAAATATCAGCCTGCGGTATTTGCAGGACGGACCTACATATTGTTGAGGGCGACCTTCCTTTGAAGAAATCTCCAATTGTTCCAGGACATGAGGTCGTCGGTGTGGTGGATGAAGTAGGGGATAAGGTTAAGAGGTTTAAAAGCGGAGACAAAGTGGGCGTATCCTGGTTGCATAGCACCTGCAGAAGATGTAAGTACTGCCTCTCAGGAAGGGAGAATTACTGTCCTGAGTACAAATGCACGGGCTGGCATGTTAACGGCGGTTTCGCGGAATATATGACCATTAGGGAAGACTTTGCTCTTTCACTTCAGGGCGTAGATATGGATCCCGAGGACATAGCACCACTCTTATGCCCAGGGGTCGCTGGATATCTTTCCTTTAAACTTGCCTCCGTCAAGGAGGGTGATAAACTTGGTCTGTACGGGTTTGGGCCAACAGCTTACTATGTCTTAAAGGTTGCTAATTACCTTGGAATAGAATGCTATGTGAGTACAAGATCAAAACATAATATAGAATCTGCAAGAAGGGAGGGCGCAGTATGGGCCAACGATACGATGAATGCCAAGATGCCTGAACGGCTAGATGCTGCGATACTCTTCCCGCCAGCGGGCAAGTTAGTTGAACCCACGCTTTCTCAGGTCAATCAGGGAGGAAGAGTGATCTTGGCCGCAGTGGACATGTCCCTGATAGAGATAAATGATTATTCCAATAATCTCTGGGGCAGAGACATCTTCACTCTTTATAATGTGAAGCATTCCGAATCAGAGGAATTCTTAAGACTTGCCACAAAAATTGGTATAACTATAGATATCAAGGTATTTCCCTTCGAGAAGTTACAAGACGCCATGATCCAATTGAAGCAAAGGAAGATAAAGGAACCCAATGTAGTCATAAAGATGCCGACACCCGAGGGATAACATTTTTTTGACTATTGTTCAAAATGGTACTAATCCCGAATTTAATCATCCCTTATCTTTAGGAGGCAAATTAGCGACCAGAAGGCATTAATTGAGTGATGTTTAATCTGTTTTGGATCTGATTTTTAAGTTTTGAAAAGTGATATCGTGCAGCAACTTAATCCAATGTATTTTTAAATGGAATTACGTGATGAAGGGTACAAAGGTTTGAATTAAATCAACAAAAATCATTGGAGACTCAAACCAGTTTGCATAAGATCTCTTTGTTATTAGGTCAAGACAAATAGGATTATTAGTACATAAAAAAGGAAATGCGTGATTTCTTTGAACTCTACAACAAGTGATGGCGCTCCCTCATTAATATCAATTAATATTACAAATTGGCTTTCTTCTTTTGCAGCAATCGTTCCATTTGTTATTATTCCTCTTTATGCGAGGGCTTATCTGGGGGCAACGCTGTTTCAGGCTAGCATAATTATAGGAACTTTATTTGGTGTAACTTCAGTGAGTTCGGTAATTATGGGTTCGTTATCAGACGAACTGGGGCGAAGAAAACCCTTTCTTATCGTGAGCATGCTCGGATCTGCCATCATTTTTCTTGTGATCCCTCTTTTGGGCAGTTCACTGCACTTGATTTTACTCATGGCTGTTTTTGGCTTTATTTCCGCTGGATTTGTCCCCTGTATAATGGGGATGGTCTCTGAAATCTCCTCAAAAACTGAAAAAGGGAGAAATTTGGGACTTTTAAACTCGACAACCTCGCTAGGATGGGCCATAGGATCCTTTTTGAGCGGTTTAATTGCGGATTTATTTAATTTTACAATGTCTTTTTATTTAGGGAGTTTCCTTGCAGTGCTTACAGTTGTATTAACAATATTTTTCTTGAAGGAGACTAAAGCCGATGTTGGTAAAGACCGAGACTTCAAAAAGGCTTTAATCGCGTTAAAAAAACGCTTTAGTTTTTCAACTAGTGGAGAAGGTGCATATCTCAAAGAAAATGGCTTAAACTGGTTTTATGTCTCTGCATTTTTACGATATAGTGCTTATTGGGGCTCATTTGCACTACTCACAATTTTCTTTGCGTCATTGGTCTCAACGACGTGGGTGGGTATACTACTGCTGATTAATATGGGTCTCCAGGGTTTATTGATGACTCCTGTAGGAAAGTTGTCGGATGAAAGGCTAGGTAGAAAGCCTATTATTCTATTCGGTCTATTTGGCACGACTGTCGTACTTTCCCTTTATGCGTTATCTTACAGTCTCTATTTGCTAATTATAGCCCAAACTCTTAATGCATTTGTGTTTGCATGTATTTATACTGGAGGTAGTGCTTTTGTATCAGATATCTCACCGAAGGGTAAGCATAATGAGGCTATGGGTTATTTAAATTCTAGCATTACTCTCGGAGCAGTAACTGGGACAATTATAGCGGGCTTTATTGCTGAAATGTTCGGTTTAAGGAACATGTTCTTTATCTTAGCAGTTTTGCCTGTTATTGGTGCTATAGTCGTTCTTTTGAAAGTTAACGAAACTATTTTGATAACTGAAACTTTGAAAGACTAATCCTTTTGATTTTAACTTTTTCACTTGTAAGAAAGGCATTTCTTCACCGAATTAGTTAAATGTAGGAAGAATCTAAGGACTATCAAAAAGGTGGCGGAATTATGATTACTTTAGAAAATTATCGAGAAATTGTCGGCGACACAGTAATCTCCGAGATTTATAAAAAAGCTAGAAGACTTTATGGGAAGCACGTCGTACATATCAACTCGACATACGCAGGCGGGGGAGTAGCAGAAATGCTTGACTCCTTGGTACCTTTAATGAATGATGTTGGTTTAGAGGTAGGCTGGAGAATATTACATGGAAATCCTGATTTTTTTATAACCACAAAGAAATTTCATAACGCGCTTCAGGGAGAGGATATTAATTTTACTGAAATGAAACAACATGTGTACACTAAAGCTAATGAGGATTTCTCTGTATTTACACACATAGATCATGATTGTGTAATTATACATGATCCACAGCCTCTGTCTCTTATAAAATATTATAAGAAAAGGCAGCCATGGGTTTGGAGATGTCATGTTGATCTGTCGAATCCTAATCAAGAGGTCTGGAATTATCTTAAGAACTTCATTCTAAGGTATGATTTGGTTATTGTTTCAAATAAGAAATACACAAAAGACGATTTACCAGTAGAACAGAAGATTGTACATCCCACCATTGATCCACTTTCTTCAAAAAATAAAGAACTCGATGATGAAACCATCGAGAAGTACATCACAAAATTCGACATACCCACTGATAAACCGCTCATAACACAGGTATCCAGATTCGATAAATGGAAAAACCCGGAAGGGGCAATAGATGTCCTCCGGCGTGTCTGGGATAAAATAGATTGTAGATTAGTCTTATGCGGAAGTATGGCAGCAGATGACCCAGAAGGTTATCAAATTTATGAGAACGTAAAACAAAAGGCAGAAGATTTGGTTGAAAATAGGGATGTTATTCTCATAACTAGCGAAAATAATATTCTAGTAAATGCATTACAGCGACGTTCCGATGTTGTACTACAAACCTCGATAAAAGAAGGCTTTGGACTTTCAGTAACTGAAGCTCTATGGAAGGAAACACCTGTTGTGGCTTCTAACGTTGGAGGAATCCCATTACAAGTAATTGATGGGGAAACTGGTTTTTTGGTAGATCCCCATGATACAGGAAGCTTTGCAGAAAAAGTTATAAGACTATTACAAGAGCCCGATTTAGCAGAAAAAATGGGTAAAAAAGGTAAAGAGCATATTAGAAGAAACTTTCTCATAACACGGCTTTTATCGGATTACTTGAGCGTTTTGAACGATATCATACATTGAGTAGCTCACTACTCTACAGTTCAGAGATTCAAGAGACAGTCTCTCATCATTATCTTCAAGGAATTAGTGATAAATTCATTCTATTTTCTATAACTTTATTTTTCTCAATGTGTGACGTCCTTATTGACTTTCTACCCATTTTCGCAACATTTATAAACTTCGCCGAAGAAATTGCGCTTTCAATTAACTTTTATCGCGAAAGGTGAACTCGAAATGGAAAGTGAAATAACAAAATACCTATCTGAAACAATTGGTGAGCGACTTGCAGGATCTGAAGCTGATCGAAAAGCAGCAGAGTATATCGCAGGGAAAATGAAAGAACTTGGGTTAGAGGTCGAATACCAAAAATTCAAGTTTGTTGGCTGGGAAATAACTCGGAAAGCAAGATTAGAACTATTACAACCTGAGCAGAAGGAAATCCTCACAGGGAGTTTAATGTTTAGTGAGAGTACTCCTGAGGGAGGCATTATAGGAAAGATTAAGTACGTCGGAATCCAGTATGTAATCCCCAAGCTCTTCGAATGGCCCAAGTATGCCATAGTCGATGACAAGGGAAATCATCTTGGTTACATTTTGGCTCATATAGATGGGCCTGCTATGAATTTCGTATTGACTGATATGGGAAAAGATTATGGATGTGCCCCTTACGTTATAGTTGGGCAAGAGATACATACTTATTTTCAAGAAAAATTAGCAGCTGGCGAAGAAATAAGTGTAAGAATGGATACCGCTGGAAAACATGCGCCAAGTCTTGAAACGCAGAACGTAATCGGTACGCTACGAGGTTCTGCTTTACCAGATGAAGAAATAATTGTATGTGGACACTATGATTGTGGTTTTGAATCTCATGGTGCTGATGATAATGCAAGCGGTATAGATGCTATGTTAAGAGCAGCTAAAGCGCTAGTTGAGAAGGGCGGAACTAAGAAAACAGTGAAATTTGTCGCATTCGGGGCTGAAGAATATCTCCTTTATGGGTCTTATTATTATGCTAAAACATTAAAAGAACAAGGACAGCTTGCTAGAGTAAAAAATGTTATCAATCTTGATATGGTGGGCTCAGGGGAATTCTTGTGGGTCTGGGTAGCTCCTGAAAGTTTTAAACAACAAGTTGCCGATGCCTTGGATCAATCTATTAAAGGTGAGTTTGATATCCAATGGAATCTAGAACTCCTCCCCGCAAGTGATCACTGGCCCTTCTTTGAAGAAGGGGTTCCGTCGGTACACCTCATTTTCTGGCCTTATGAATATCTGCATCAAGAACATGATAGTTACGATAAAATTGAAGTAGATAAAATCGAAAAGGCAGCAAAAGCGACAACAGCCATAGCTGAACGCCTAGCTGGTGTGAGCTAAGTCGTTTTTTTACTTTTTTTTCCATTTGTAACAAGACTATATTTATAATACGTCTTATATGAAAAGAAGATATCACTCTGATATTATTGAGAAGGTGAATTTAAAATGGTAAGTGAAGTAACGAAATACTTATCTGAAACAATTGGTGAGCGACGGGCAGGAACTGAAGCTGATAAAAAAGCGACAGAATATATTGCTAGGAAAATGAAAGAGATTGGATTAGAAGTAGAGATCCAAAAATTCAAGTTTCTTGGTTGGGAAATGACTCGAAGACCGATGTTAGAATTAGTAGAACCTCAGCAAAAGGAATTACCCTCAGGCGTTTTTATGTTCAGTGAAAGTACTCCAGAAGGAGGCATCACGGGGAAATTAGAGTACATCGGGATCATGCCCTTCATACCTAAGCTTTTTGAATGGCCAAAATACGCTGTTGTTGATGACGCTGGAAATCATCTTGGCTATATCATAGGACATATTGATGGACCAGCTATCAATTTCACACTTATGGAAATCGGGAAGACATATGGATGTGCACCCTATATCATGACAGATCAGGAAACCCATGAATATTTTCAGGAGAAACTAGCTGCTGGTGAAGAAATCCGCGTGCGCATAGATACCGCTGGAAAACTTGTACCTGGTCTTGAGACACAAAACGTAATCGGTACGCTACGAGGTTCTGCTTTACCAGATGAAGAAATAATTGTATGCGCTCATCACGACAGTACTTATGAATCACATGGAGCTAATGATAACGCAAGCGGTGTAGATGCTGTATTAAGAGTCGCAAAAAATTTAATCGAGAAAGGGGGAACTAAGAAAACAGTGAAATTTATCACCTTTGCAGCCGAAGAATATCTCTTTTTTGGATCTTACTATTATGTAAAAACACTAAAAGAAAAAGACCCCTCCAGTATTGCTAGAATAAAAAACGTCGTAAACCTGGATATGGTCGGCGTAGGAGAATATCTATGGGTATGGGTGGCTCCTGACAGTTTTAGACATCAAGTTGACGAGGCTTTGAAAGAGTCCATCAAAGATGAGTTTGATATTCAATGGAATCCCGAACTCCTTCCTGCGAGTGATCATTGGCCTTTCTTTGAACAAGGTATTCCCTCTGTAATGTTAATTTTCTGGCCTCACGAACAATATCATCTCTCGACCGATATGATCACTGAAATTGACGATGATAAAATCGAGAAGACAGCAAAAGCAGCGACAGCTATAGCCGAACGTCTAGCAGGTGTTAATTAGTCTTATTTTAACTTCCTTCTTTTCTATAGTTTAGTCTTATTCTTCTTTTACACTTAGGGATGAAATTTCTTGAAAATGTATGTTGCCACTGTATCAGAAATTGAGGGAATGCTTTCTAACTCTTCGATAGAAGCAGTCTTTATCTTTTCAAGCGATCCAAAATAAGAAAGTAAATCTTGTTTTCGTTTTTTTCCAACTCCTGGAATTTCATCGAGTACAGAATGTGTAACTCTTTTTCTTTTGAGTTTTCGATGATAATTTATAGCAAATCTGTGAGCTTCATCTCTGACATTCCTTAATAATAGTAATGCTATATTTTCTTCTGGGAGACTTATTGGTTCATCCTTTTCACGAATATAGATTTCTTCATTTTCCTTAGCTAATGCTATGATATCAATTTTCTTCAGATCTAAATCATGGATTACCTCAACAGCTGTATGCAAGTGACCTTTTCCACCGTCAATTAGAATTAAGTTTGGCAGGGTTTTTCCTTCTTTGATAACCCTCTTATATCGACGGTGCACTATTTCTTGCATCATGGCATAATCATCTTGCTGATATACACTCTTGATTTTAAAATGACGATATTCTGATGGTTTAGGTTTGCCATTGATGAAAACTGCCATTGCGCCTACCGACGCTTCCCCCCTAATATTTGAAATATCAAAAGCCTCTATTCTGTAAGGTAATACTTGAAGTCCTAATACGTTCTTTGTTTCTTCAAGTATGCGTTTTGACGTTTCTGACGACTCTTCGATTTTTCCCTGAATCAATTGAATCTGGGCATTTTTGTTGACCAATTTAACGAGATTTAGTTCATTTTCCTGTTCTGCAACTCGAATGCTTACTGGTCGCTCCTTGTATTTTTGCAACCATTGTTGAATTACTTGAACCTCGTCTTTGTCTATATTTTGCGGAAGGATTATTTCGTTGGGGACAGTCTTTCGCATGGCATAGTATTGTTTGATAAACCCGGTCAGTAATTCATTGTCATCATCTTTGAAAAATCGTAACAAGAAATGTTCATTCCCCATAATTCTTCCTTCTCTAATAAAAAACACCTGTACACCTGCACGTTTTCCTTTTTTCGCCAATCCGATTATATCTTGATCTACGGTCACGAGATCTGTTGAGACGACTCGTTGTCTTATTTGAATCTTTTTCAAGGCATTTATTTGATTCCGAATATGTGCGGCAGTTTCAAATTCTAACTTGTCTGAATGAACCTTCATCTTTCTTTCTAATTGAGCAAGAATTTCTTCGAAACGTCCCTCCAAAAAAAGAATCGCTTGACGAATCATTTCTTGATATTTTTCTTTTGTTACAGACCCATTACACGGAGCAGAACACAACTTTATACTATAATCTAGACAAGGTTTGTATACCTTCTTTCCCAACTCTAGCGAACAGTTCGCAATCTGGAACAGTTTACGCATAGTTCTAAAGATTTTATTCAGATCCCATAAGCTAGTAAATGGACCAAAATACTGTGTTCCATCACCTTCATCAACGTCTTTGGCTCGAACAAACAAGATTCTTGGCCATTCTTCATTGACTGTGATTTTAATATAGAGATAACTCTTATCGTCAACAAAACGAATATTATAACGCGGTCGATAAATTTTAATGAAATTATTTTCCAAAATAAGTGCTTCTACGTCATTATTTGCTACTACAAAGTCAAAATCCTCAATTTTTTCGGCAAGCAATCGAATTCTGGGTGATTGAATACTCTTACTGTGGACGTAGTATGCCAGTCTTTTTCTTAGTGAATTAGCCTTCCCCACATAAAGAACTTTGCCTTTTTTTCCCTTCAGTAAATAAGTTCCAGGAACATCTGGTACCGTTTGAAGTTTGTCTTTTAGCAACGGCTTTCAGCCTCGATAATAAATCTTCAATATTCAACTAATTTTTAACACGGCTGCTCCATTAAATCGACTATATTTAAGGTCACTCAGAGCTTGATTTGCATTTTCCAATGAATAAGGGACAGTTTCCGTTTTTATTTCGATTTCCTGGGCTATTTTCAAGAATTCGATGGCATCTTGACGTGTAACATTTGCAACGCTCACAATCTTACGCTCATGCCATAAAAGATCCCAGGATATCGGCGGAATATCTGATAAATAGATCGCATTTATAGCTAAAGTGCCACCACGATCGAGTTGTTGAAGTATATCCAACACTAAAGGTCCGGATGGCGCAAATGAGATCGCTCTATCTATTTTTTTAGGAGGTATATCTTTAGAAGTTCCAACCCAAGCAGCATCAAGTTCTTTCGCGTGTTCTTGATGTTCTTTTGAGCGAGTGAAGACAAAAACCTCACAATCCCAATGGTTAGCAATCTGAATTACTATATGTGCAGAAGCTCCAAACCCAAACAACCCCAGTGTTTCGCCAGGTTTTACTTCTGACAGTCTAAGGGACCTATAACCAATGACTCCCGCACACATTAAAGGAGCGGCTTTAATATCATCAAAAGATTCTGGTAGAAGATAAATATAATCGCTGGGAGCGGTTACAAATTCTGCAAAACCGCCATTCTCACTAAATCCGGTGAATTTGGCATGTGGACATAAGTTTTCTTGGCCTCGAACGCAATATTTACAAGTTTGGTCAGTAGAATAGAGCCATGCAACACCCACACGGTCTCCTTTCTTAAAATTCTTTACGTTTTCCCCTAATTCATCAACGACAGCCACAATTTCATGTCCAGGTACGATAGGTAATTTGGGTAGGGGATCTAATTCACCCTCAACGATGTGTAAATCTGTGTGACACACGCCACAGGTTTTTAATTTAAGTAATACTTCATCCTCAGATAGTGGTCTTTTAATGGGAATGTCCTCCAATTCGAGTGGCGAGTTTTCGATACTATCAGGCTTTCTAAGAACCATAGCTTTCATAATCAAAACCACTTGCTTTTCTCTTCAATTATCTTGTTTATCATACTTTCACAGGAATGCTCAATCAGTGTTTGGGATCAATTTACTTATAATGATATTCAAGTGAGCAGTAGTCATTTTGTCCCCTCTTCTTGTAGAGATCATAATTTTAAGAAGGGATATGAGCGAAAAAATGGTCACCGAAAAAATAGGAGAAAAATATATTCAATTTAACCATTATTAAATAGAAAAACTCCATTCACAGCCTTCCATATACGCTGGCGGAAGCCTTATTGGTCTTACTCTAATATTTGGATTTATTTCCTTCGCAAATGCTATAAAATAAGCTCCACTGACTGGTTCGCAAACGAATCTAGTTCTATCAGCCTTTTTCATTGCTTCAAGAGTTCGGCAATATTCAATATGAAGAATAGCCTCGCTATCAGTGAGCATCTCATAATGGCATTCTACTTGAAGCATGAATGGTGCACGAATCAATATTTCTAGAGCCGTTTCAAGTGAACTGTCCTGTACATTGAATAACGATCTCAATCGTTTTGCTTCTTTTCTTCCATATTTTTTCCATACATCAACGTCTATTTTTAAAGCGCTTTCATAATCAGTCATTTTCTCTGTTGTCAGAAACCATAACGCATCCATAACAAAGAATAAATCACTATAGTTACTACTTTCGTAGAAAAATATTAAACTTCTTCCATACTAACCACAGGAACAAGTGGAAAGTAGTTAGAGGACTGGGGACCATATACTCCCAGGGATAGCCCGCGATCTCGTATGTTGCATGCGGCGTTATAGTCGGCGTCACCCTTATAACCGCAAGCTGGACATACGAATTTTTCATCTCGACGGATACCCCTGCTTCCACACTTGTGACAGACTTGACTCGACCAGTATGGGTACACCTCTATCAGGAAAACACGGTTTTCCTCGCAGAGCAACTCCAATTTGGTACAAGCATGACGATAAGCCCAGTGTGAGAGCAGTCGGTTAGTGTAACGATTTCTTCGCTTCTTTTTATATTTTCGCGCTTTCTTACTTCGTCCTTTCTTCACATCTCGTAAGCGTTCGATCACTAGCACTCTTATTCTCGTGAAATCTATCTTCTTCAACTCACTATTGATGTGTTCTTTAATTATTAGGTGGCTTTTTTTCCTTCTGTAAAACCGCTCTATTTCCTGTTTCAATGTTCCTCCAACGATTTGACCATCAGATATCACTGCTAGTTTGCGAAAGCCCAGGTCCAGACCTACCATCTCTCCCAATTTTCTTATTGGGGGCAGTTGCTTCTCGAAGAAGACATCAAGGAAAAAGCCTTGTTTGGTTCTTCGTAGCCTACAGGACTTCAATAACTCCCAACCCTTATTATAAAAAGAGTTAAAGTGATGATGTCGTTTGGTTGGCAGATAAATGGGTCTGCCACCTAAAATAGAGATTTTGATCCAGAGGTCAAAGGTGTTGTTGCCTTTTTTAATTTGCGCAAAGCGTTGGTCCAGTTCAAGTGTGGCTTTACAAATGACTGGTTTGGTTTTTTTGGTACGTTTACGCTGAGACTTGACATTCTGGAGTGCCTGTTTGGCGGCACATTGCTTGTATCGTTCTGTCAGTGATGTCCTTATGTGCAGGTAATATTTTTTAGGGACAAATGAGCCTTCGAATATATTATGATTCCAGAGGGTGTTGATGCATTTCTGCATAAAACTGAGATATTCATCAATTAAGTTATTCAGTATACTTTGTTTAAGTTTAGTCACATAGTTTAAGCTAAGGGTGGCCCGCCTAATCACGATATTCTCAAATCCTTTCGTATCTCGATATTAAACTATTAGTTACTAAGACACGTACTTAAGAAGAGTATTAGTCTTTATGATGCGGCTTTACAGAGTTAGTATATACAATCACCTTTTTTTAAGAACAGACTCCCCTTTGTATAAGTAAAATATCAAAAAAGAAAACCGCTTTCAGCGTTATGAAGTTAGGCAAATTGAGAGGAAACCTGATTGTATGATTACTTCTGATATAACCTCATTAAAACAAATTATGGCGATGTGTTTACGCGTTTTCTATGATTTCTATATTTTTACCTAAATCTCTTTCACTATACATTTTAATTAGTTCAATTAAGTCGTGTTTCGAAAAATCCTTGAAGTCTGCTATTTTCATAAGCTCACCTAATTTCGCCTCTTACTTGTTTCAGAACTTCAGATAGTACCAAAAAACGTAGATGAAGAGTAAAATAATTCAAAAATTAAATCTGACGGATAATATGTCTTTTATTTTAGTGATAAAAACTTCAGCATCATTTATAGCGCTTCTTGCGTCATCTTCTGATATAAAAGAGACTATTCCGTAATCCGCGCTTTCTCTAAATGAAAGTAATTTATTTAGAATTCTACCAAACTTTTCTTCTAAGAGGCCTTCTTTAATAACCCGGATTCCAAAAACAACTTGGAGACCTTTGTGTGTTCTTGTATCTTCTCCTAAAAGATATAAAAGTGCTTTTGAAGCATGAAAAACACTATAGTAGGCTCGACTGATCGCATCCTCGTAAAATTTATTTTTAAAGAGAAGCTGAGCTGCAGAAATTGCTTTATCTGATCGCTCTATATACTCTTTGGCAATCTTGAACGTGTTTTCTTTTTCACTCATAATTACCACCTCAAGGAGACCCCCCAACATGTTGGGGGGAGGAATTGAGGTTGGGCGTTGCTCACACTACCCTTTCTGCGGAGACAGGGTTTGGTGTACCCAACCTCAGGTGGTGTGTTAATGACGGGTACTCGCAAGTCCCGCCGCTCCCCACACCAAGGGAGTAGGTTCTCTTCGCCAAAGTTATCAGTCAGTACTATACGATGATCACTGAGAGTTTCCTCTCTGTTTAAACCACCGTTTACAGAGCAAAGGACTAGAGAAGCATCCTTTGGTGTGTTCTTGAACTCTCCTGATAACGTAGATACCGCCATAGACTATATGACCTCTCTTAGGCTAATCAACCAATTACTCTTGCTCCTCACGGAACAAGCCCTCTATTTTTTTGGAGGGTGATTGACAATCGAATGCCTTCCTTTAGAATGTTCTTAATTATAGGATCTCCTTTCTTATGACGATATTCTTCTTTGGAGAGAAAAACTAAAGAGACAGGCACAGAGTACTTAAGATATATTTCCGAAAGTTCATTTTGAAGAGCGTCCCTTTTATTGTTATCTCCTACAATTAGCAAATCAAGATCACTGTCTGGACGGTAATTACCAGTTGCAAATGAACCATAAATAATTGCCAAGTCAATTGATTCTTCATTGTTCTTCAGGATTTTTTTCAGAAGATCAATTATTTCTTTTTCGTATAAATATAACACTCTGTTGACCTCATAAATCACAATGTTTTAATAAACAAAATAAAAAAAGTGAGATGACTTATTAATATTTTTCAGTTCCAGTGATCTTATCTATACAGATCGTCAAGGTCATCTCGGTTACTTTGAAATCTTTGTTCATCAAGATCTATTTCAACATTTCTAAATTCTTGAACTTGCATTGTGCTTCTATCTGTCTCGGGAAGCGCTGATTTTGCAACAATGTAAAACTGACATAACTTTTCTTTGTGCATGAGAGTTATCCCACTCCACTTTCCATCCTCTGTTCCGAATCGTATCACAGATCCAAGCCCTGCACCTTGTTTTTCCTCTTCAAAGGACATCTTTGCTTCTGCGAGAGCATCTGATACTTTTTTCCAGTAGTCTTCATTGCTTTTCAAAACGTCTTTAGATTCTTCTTTATCCATCCTTAAAATTGCTTCCATTATAAAGCCGTTCAAGGTCTCATTTCTGACTTCTTTCCAAGCTTTTTTATTCCCATAGAACTCTAGCGCATTTAATTGCCCGTTAATGAATACGGCAACACCGCACTGTTTTTCTACATCTTCAAAATGAAGAGTATATTTTTCAACACGCTCTTTTTGGTCACTGGCTAATTTATTATAGGAACGTGATACGTTTTGATCTGTCGTTTGTCCAAATACTGCCATTTGTGCTTCAATTCCGCCCCAGATTGAACCTTGTGAATCTACTTCCTCCTTCATGGCGTTAGACATGATAGACGGGTTCAGGCGGATCTTTGCTGATTTGAATTTACGGTGTTCTGTTCCTTTTGGTGCAATTTCAGTAGAATTTTCAAGTTCAAATGACCATCTTCCTGCTTCCACGCATCTTGAAGGAATTGGAATTGGTTTGCCTGTCTGAGTTGGCGGAACAAGCAATGGTTGGTAAATAACTCGATCCTGCTTGCCACCCGAGATTGTGTGCCCGAAGGGTATCAAAATCGGAATTTTCGATGAATTAACGACTTCCAACTCGCTCACGCTTGCCGATTCTTGTTCACTAATATGGCTTGCGTTTTGTAATTCGGCTTCCTTTATAGTCATGAACTCTGCTTCATCGCCTTCTAAAATAAGCGGGATTATAGTCATGTTCTTGTAGCTTTGTAAATTTCCAAATCTTATTATTTTGTTTATATCTCCTTCAAAGATATTTTTTAAATAATCTAAATGCTTCAGTCCTATTCAATCCTCCTTTTTGGGTTTTTTGAGTTTAGTTTCCTCAAGGGGTTCAATGTTATCGTTCAAGATTTCTAATGCACGATTACCGTTAGTGGTTAGTGCAAAACCAAATTCAAGGTCTTTACTTCCATTTTTATATTCCTTAATATTTCGCCAACCTCTATATTTCGGACTAGCTAATTCTTCAAATTCTACGTGCTCTCTATGTTGTGTTATCAATTTCTGGGTTTTTAATCTCTTCAACTTATTTGAAATGGTTGATTTTGGAACAGGCGTAGGAGGCGTGTCATCATCACTCTCTGATAGTAAATATTGTAGCTCATTTATTCCTTTAGGCTCAGAAAGAGATGTGATGATTTTTTGCTCACGAAGTGCTTCAAGCAATTGTTTTGGTGATAGTTTCTTCTTTTCTTTCTCATTTTCTTTACCCATTAAATCACCCTTTTGGGACTAATAGTTCTATTTTTTCGAACTATCTATCCCATATAGTGAAATAATAGTTTATAAACCTTTGTACGGATTCGATTAACTTCGAGTTAATTTCTTGTAGTTAATGCTCCATTCATTAGAAAAGCATTGAAAAAGAGTTCCCGCTTATAAAAAGCATACAAAAGAAGCCAATTAAAGAATATCGTAAAGAAATACTGACGGTTAATTAAGAAACACTTTTTTAACCATAGTTGTTATCAAAGAGAGAACGATAAATGCATTTTTGCTTTTGTGGACATTTTTCCATTTAGATATACCATAATGAACGATTATTAAGCCACAATATTTATATTATAAATCTATCTATGAAATAGTGTAAATATTTCCGTTTACGGATATTGTTCAATATGATTTGAGAAGGAGATGAACATGAAATTCTCCGAAACTTTAACGGATAAGGATGCCAGAATAGTTATCGGAGAGCTTACACTAAGAGAACTAGAGCAACTTTATTCCCAAAGGGAATGGAAACAGACCCTAAGCCCTAAAATCGTGACCACAATTCTTAAAGAAATTCTCAAAGAGGCGACTCTTGAAGATATTGAAATAAGAGAAGAAACTGAAAATAATGAACGGTATGCAAAACTGCTGCAATTTTTTGGAGATATTTTAAAGGACTATGTATGTATCAACGGTAGCAGTATTTCTCCGATGTTAACAAAGGAAGAATGTGATGCTGAGGTAGAACACCTAAATCAAGTTGCTAGAGCACATCATCTGTCTTTTCAACTCGCTTACGGGATGAAACATAAAATAGGAGAATGTATAAACAAAGAACTTGGTGTAATTGACGAAACCTACAGTAAATCGTGCAAAGCAAGGGAACAGGTAGAATGTATAGATTTTGACATTATTGTGAAAGAAATTAAGCCAAAATTACATGAAAACGTCCTAAAATTAGTAGAAAGATATCATCCGATTCTCCTTGAAGAAAAACAGAGTTTAATCGAAAATACTACTGATGAACAGCTTGACAGAATTTTAGAACTTTATGTTAAAAATGCAAAAAATTCTATCGAATATGGATATCTCAAGCATGATCCTCAGAAGATCAAAGACTACATTTATAATGCTGTCTTAGAAAGTATAGAATGGTGGTTAAAAAACGTTTTTGAAGACCAACTTATAGATTTCATTTAGATAATCCCCTTTTTCATTGATAAGGGACGAGTTTAATCCACGGAATTTCCTGTAATAGAAAACCTCCTCTTTTTAGGTATTTAATTGTATATTAGGGAAGTAATAGGGAAGTAATAAAACCATCCAGTAGAAGTTCCACCAATTTTTGGCGCCATAAATATTTCTCTTAGAGTGAAAGCATATACTCCACGGTTTTGTGGTATACGTCAGTTTTGAAGCAGAAGTTTAGGTAACTCTTACATTTGTATCGATCAGCTTAGATACATATCGAAAATTTTAAATATGACATTGTCATTATCATACCCAAGTTCATCAATAGTTTTCCTGAATCGAATTGATGAACAAATCTTTAACGGGGGCGTGTGATCCTCTTATGATATGAAATTAACAGAAAATTACATAGAGGTATTAAAGCAGGTGTAAACGAAATGAATACACAACAAATACAAGGTCAAGTTGAAGTAAAGGAAGAAATGGGTCGATCAATTAATTATTTTGAAAGATATCTTACCGTCTGGGTAGGTCTTTGCATTGTTGCTGGCATTGTGCTTTCTCAAATAATTCCAGCGATAAGTACAACCATTGATTCGTGGCAATTTGCTAGTATTAATATTCCGATTGGCATTTGCCTGTTCTTAATGATGTATCCTGCAATGCTCAATCTCCAAACTTCAGAGATTAAAAAACTAGGTAAAAATCCCAAACCGATAATTCTAACTCTGATTTCAAATTGGATTATTGCCCCTTTCGTTGGATTTCTAATGGCAAGGATATTTCTCGCTGGATTTGAGCAATTAATAGTAGCTGTAATCTTACTAGCGAGTTCACCTTGTACTGCTATGGTCTTAGTTTGGGGCTGGATGTGTGAGGGAAACCAAGAACAAAACGTGGTCAATACTAGCCTAAATACGGTCACTATAATGATCCTATTTGTTCCAATAGTTGCGCTTCTCACAGGAATCCAAAACATCCCAATTAATTACTTGCTACTTATTCTGTCAGTGGTCTTGTTTATTGGATTACCTATGAGTCTGGGAATCATTAGCAAAAGAGCAATTGTTTCCTTAAAGGGATTAGAGTGGTTCGATAATATTTACCGCCCTTTTGTTGGAAAAGTATCTATTGTTGCACTATTAACTACTTTGGTGGTGCTGTTTTCTTTAAATGGAAATGTATTGCTGCTTAATCCTGACCTTCTGGTCTTAGTGTCAATACCTTTGCTGCTAGGCTTTGCTATAGTCGTTGGTTTCAATACTTTGATTACGAAAATATTCAGTCTTAATTACAGGGAAGCAATTATCACGGTAATTATTGGATCTTCAAGTCACTTTGAAATTGCGATTGCTACGGCTGTTACAATGTATGGTGTCGGTTCACTTGCCGCCTTAGGAACTACAATGGGATTATTCTGGGAAGTTCCCATTATGCTCGGTTTAGTTTATTTAGGAAAATATCTTGGCAAAAGAGGGTTCTGGAAATGGCCGGAATCAGCATTAGATGCATGTGAAATTGTTGATGATCCCTCTGTTACATTATAGGTTCGACAATTCCCTAACTTCATCCCTTTTTTATTTTATCTACTTTAATAGAAAAATGAACGATTATATCTTGAAGCAAATAAAGTTTATACATCTCAAATGAAAGAAGTGAGTTAACATGCCGATAGAAAGTGAAAGATTAGAAAGACTTATTGACTCGGGAGAATGCCCTTCAAAAAGTTCCGAAGTTTATGCAAAAGAGCTGAAAGCGTTAAATGATCAATTAGATAAAGAGGTTCCCGAAAAACTACTCCAATTGTTTAATGCATTATCGGATCATAAAAGATGGAAAATTGTTAAACTGTTACTCAATCGCAAATTGTGCGTCTGTGAGTTTACTGAGGTGCTAGAGGTGACACAATCGACTGTGAGCCATCATCTGAGTATTTTAGAGAGCGCAGGACTAATAAGAGGCTTTAAGAAAGGAAAATGGACGTTTTATGAGGTAAAAAAACCAGATCACGTTGCCAAACTTTTTAAATTTGCTGAAGAATTAGTTAATTCCAAGGTTAGTGTTCTACCAGCCATTTAGGAAATTTATCTTTGATGATTGACTTTTTGTAACTCCTGTTCTTTCTTTTGTCTTAAAAGTGCCTCCTTGTTTGGAACATCATCTTTTAATAGAAAGGATGCCCACGTTGTATCTACTTTGTCAATATTTGCTTCCCAGTATAGTAAACGGTCATACAACCAATTACATTCTTTAGCAATCACATCATCAGCGTCTTTTTGTTCAGCAGCATATACAAATGCAGTAATCGTGTACATAACAAAACCCATGGCGTGCGTTTCAATATGGACAGTTCCAACAACGTGTCCCATAGCGCGAGCAGCAGCACAAGCAGCGGGATCTTCTTCGGCGACTGCGGTTGCGGCATTGTGTGTAGCATGGGCAGCCTTTTTGGCCACTGGCATTTTTATCTTTCCACGCGCCCATGCTTTTGCTGCTTCAACAGCTTCTCGTGGTCGCTCATCTTGGGGATACTTCTCTTCAAAAATCGGAAGTATGCGCTCGGCACATTCAATACTCCATACTACCAACGTCCTATGCTTTTGCTTTTCAATCAGTTCCCTAATTGGCCGTAAGCAGGCGCTTTCTCTTGTAACCAAAAGTTTTTTCATAATTTTTCTCCTTAATTTTTAATTTTCTTTGCTGGGGAATTAGTTTAACCACTATTTCAATTAGAATTGTAGTAAAAAAAACTGAAGCGAAGAACTTCCAGTTTGAATTAAAAGAAATAATTCTCTTCTGTTCCCAGCATATATTCGAGGGTTGAATGGTAGACGTCAACAAACTGATCAAAAGCATCTATATTCGGATCCAGAACTGGATTGAGTTCAACTATGACATAATGAGATAAATTGTTCTTTTCAAATGTTATTAACTTCTTTTGTGCAACATCCAAAATTAGGCGTCCTTCAGGAACTCTAAGTTCTCCTGACTTAATTGCGTCCACGAAAAGGCGATATTTGTCACTGTGGAGACCTCCCAGACAAACTTTAGCGTTCTTAACTCCTGAAGTCGTCTTCACGGTAAACGTTTTTTTCACCAAATTCCCCAATAATCTCTTAGGGATTAAGTGATTGTTTTGTACCTTTGTTAAGACTTCGTCTGCCATTTTTTGGCCTCTTGCTAATTCTATGACTCGAATTTCCTTTGTGATCTTCTCCTCATCAGCTTTTGCAGTAGGATCAATAACATCAGGGCTTATAATATCAACAAGCGGGGTTGGTTTGTCTGGCCTAAGTTCAGTGCTATCAAAAATCACTCCGGAAATTGTCTTAACCTCTGGAATTGGTCGACCACCTACGGACATATTTCCATACATTACTGCAGGTCCTATAAGACAAGACCGAACTAATGTTTCTCCAGTCTCTTCATTGGTAGATATAAGGTTCCATACTTGTTTCGATGTAGCTAGGATATATCCTTCAAGTTGAAAGGATCCCATTTGACTCTCATAATCTGGAATATAAAGTTCAAGTATCCAGAAAAGAGTTGGAAATTCGAGGACATCTTGAATTTCAAACACACCCCAGTAGCGCTCTAAATTGACGATAATTTCAGAAACTTTCTTTAAAATACATATAATTTGCTATCTGTATAACAATATTATACATTTGGAAAGTTTATCTCTCATATTTTTTTTATGAAATCATGAATTTAAAGTTTCTCAGAGATTTATACACAATTCTATTTCTATATGATATTGAGGTCTTCTATCTTTATTTTGTACATGGATACAGAAACGAAAAAATTAAAGGACATTAGATCAATATATGAACAATGCGCAAAGATATCTTCCTCTAATAAGGGGAAATAAAAAATAGGGGTAAGTAGTTAAAGATAGTCTTCTATTTTTGTCTTTTCTTACGCAGAATCATCGTTACTAGCGTAATAAGGGGGATAAGTCCAAGAAGCAAAGTTCCAAAACAGAATCCTGTACCGCCATCTCCAGCATCTCCAGTACCACCGCCTTCACCAGGGGACGTATCAATTGAAGATTCACCGCTTACTATTTCAGCATTTGACCAGTCGTACGCAAAAACATCGACGAAAAATCCTGCTACGCTTGTGTCAAAAATAATGACGCCTGCCTCTCTATTTTCATTCGCCGCTTCGTAGGACCAATTGATGCTTGAGATCAAAACAATTGAGTTATCTACGATAACGCCTTTGTTGTGACAATATTCAAAAACACTGCTAGAATATGCCACTTCGATTCCTTCAGATGCCATATAACTTGCCGAATCTGCCGCACCAGATGGTTGTTTATCAATGATTACTTTAACGGTGACGCCACGATCCACAGCAGCTTCGAGTTCATCCAAAAACTCATCTGAGCTGCCATCCCATTCAGTTTTAATATAAGCTTGTTGGACATAAATAGTGTCTGTGGCGGACTGCAAAAGCGATTTTATCGCAGAGACATCGTTATCTGGTGAAACGATAGTTTGAATGGTCATGCTTCCTGTATATTTCTTTGAACTGAAAGACTTTGAATAACTGCCAGAAGACACACTTTCTGAAAAGGTTTTTTCATGATCAGCATCTTCAAAGTATGGTGTAGCTATACCCATATCGTTGTTAAAAACTTGTAGAAAGTAGTTGACGACATCACTGTTTTTGATCATCACTCCCCATTCGCGATTACCGTAACTGGGATCTTTTGGAACGCTCGTCTTCGCCCAATTCGCACTCTGGACTAGTACAACTTCTTGATCTATGATAATGTACTTCGCATGAGTGAAGTCATACGTATTTGAAGACTCAAACAAATTTACGTTTGTAGCACCTGCGTCATCTGCCGCTTGTGATAGATAATAGAGTGCGCCTCTTGTATTTGAGGTTTCAAATCCTGATGCATGACGGTATGAAACGATCACGTTAATTATAATGGAGGGATTTTCGTTCATTTTATCGACTAGAGCGTTTAGGAGGAATGTATTAGAAATGGCATAAATGCATAGGTCAATTTCTTCGTCTGCGCTATCCAACGCATCTATCGTTACGCCGTAAATTGAATCCGGGGATGTATAGCATGTTACCTCCATATTACCAGAATGCTTTGTGGCAGAAAAGTTAGAAGCTGTAGCTAATTGTGTGAAAATAACTCCAGTGAATAGTAGCGTTAGTGTTAGTGTTGTTACAAATAGATATTTCCTTCGCATTAATTTTCACCTTTTTTAAGACTTAAATATTATGTATGAGCTGTGAATATTTAAGTCTGTATCAATTGTTCTGAACGAATTTGCTATAAAAGACTGATGGAGGCAGAAATGTTAAGGCTAGAATGATAAATGGGTTAGCTAATAATTATCTGATCTTTCAAACGACGCACCTTAAATCAGATAAACGACTGGATTATCATTTTCAATTAATTAAAGAAGATAAAGTATTGATCTATTGTTATTGTAATCTAATGCGTGCCTCAAAGGGTTCGCAGTTTTGAAAATGACTCTTATGCAAAATACCGTAGCACAAGAAGGCCTGCCAAAAGAATATACAAACCTGCAATAAAATATCGCAAGTTCGTAGCAGAGACTCTGTGAGAGAATCGTGCGCCCATTTGTGCACCTATCACTAAACTCGGTGCGATAAACACAAGATATACATAATTTACATGCCCCAGTGACGCATGAGTAAGAAACGCCGCGAAGGCGGTTATAGTAACCATAAGGCTTGAGGTTCCCGTGGCTAAATTCACAGGAAGTCCACCAGCAATTAATACAGGGACTTTCAAAACACCGCCTGAAATGCCGAAAAACCCAGCAGCGAAACCGGCTAAAAAACTTGCGGGGAGTACGAGAGCTAAATTTACAATATATTCAACATTCTTATCATCGCTATTTATTAGAGTTCTTCTGACGTAAAAAAAACGGTGGTGTCCAGCCGTAATATGTTGTCCCGCGTCACTATTGATTTCGATTTCACAAGAGCTGTTGGCTTTCAAAACAATGACTGAATTGATAAGCAGGAGGAGTGCGAAAAGAATTTCCAAAAAGACCGTCGATATAAGAGTTGTTGTATACGCACCAAGAATTGCGCCTGGAACAGTTACTGATTCTAAAAGCAGCCCAAGTTTCCAGTCGACCCTCCTCTGTCTAAAATATTCAATAAAAGATGAAATTCCTGTGAACATTACTGCGCTGATACTAATTCCTACGGCTTGACGTGCATCAAAACCAAGAAATAGCAGAGTAGGCACCAATAAGATACCTCCACCAATACCAAGCATAGCTGAAATGAAGCCGATTATTAGAGTGGTTATAACTAATAGCACATAGATAAGTAATCCCATAATTTATCCCAGATTTTAATCAATACGCTGTAAGTCATAATAATAGTTTTTATAGTTGTGGTATCTATATGGATTACAATGCGAGGAATACCTCGCATTATGCGGAGAACACGTTCTTGTGCATGAGACCGAACCTGGGAGGTCCCACGCTTTCGACGATGGGGACGGATGACAGGCAAAAGGAAGAAAAAGGTGAAAAAATGAAAGAATTAAAATACGAATTTTCAACGCAAGAAGAAATTAACAAGGGTTTAAATTGTCTAAAGGACGTAACTGAAGTTACATCTGAAGAAATGGAGGAAACTGGTAGCCTCAAAATTAAATCTTCAGATAGATCGCTAATAATGATAGTTCATTCTATATTTTCTAAAGAGCAAGAACTTACAATAGAAGTATATGCCACTACTACGACTGAAGATGCAGAGAATGTAGTGAAGGAGTGTTTTGGAACACCAAAGTCAGAAAGAAAACTAGCACCCTCAATATTGGAAGTGTCAAAAATCATTATCCAGTCTACTAGACAAAACCTAGATCTGTTGTCTGAAGATGTATGTGATATATTTGGACTGAAGGCAAAGCATTTTGAAAAATATAAAAAGATGATTATTCAGTCTGCCTCGATGCCTGGAGCGCTACCTGAGGTAAAACAGGCCGCAGATAAAATAGAATCCTTATAAATACCTCAAAAACTATCATATTCAACAAATTGCAAATACTTGGAGTTGAATTAATGACGGAAAGGGAAAATAGTCTCGTTGTAGTTTGGAGTAGCGGAGATCGCGAAGTTGCACTTAAAATGGTCTTCATGTACACTTTGAATTCAAAATTGAAAGATTGGTGGGAAGATGTTCGCTTTATTGTTTGGGGTCCATCAGCAAAGTTATTGAGTGTTGATGTCGAACTACAAGAATACTTACAAAAAATGAGAGATGCTGGAGTGATATTAGAAGCATGCAAAAAGTGTTCAGACCTTTTTGGAGTTTCAGCAAAACTCGAAGACCTAGGCATCGATGTAAAATATATGGGAGTACCGTTAACGACATATTTGAAGGAAGGTCGACACATAATCACTTTTTAATTAATCTATCATTCTTAAAGAGTTAGAACTCAAATAGAATGTTGCTCAATAGAGTAAAGTAGAATCATCTTTCATCAAAGGTATTTATTCTTTAATATTGTATGTATCGAGTTCTGAAGTTTGTAGCTTTACGTCTGACGAGCAGTCGTTTATTTTTAAAGACGAATGTATCTAAATCTCTTACAACTAGAATTGTCCTCACATGATTTTTCAATTCTAGAATAGCCTTTGTGGATTCTTTTGTTTGAAAGGGTATTGATTCTAAAGTGAGTCTCTCAGCAGCCTGTTTTAATATCGCTTCTTCAGTCGTTTCAATGTCTTTAGGAGTCTTTTTAAATAATGATCTGTGACCAAATCGCATATCGGCAATATGTGTCAATGCAAGATGGTTTGAATTGCTTCTTAGAGCATCAATCACAGCAGTAGATGGTGTAGAATGCATACTCTTTTGCGCCCATCGTTTATTTTTGTTAGGAAAGGTACTTTCATGAAAGAAAATACACGAGTTTTGTCCTAATTTCTGAATCGAAGGAAAACCCGCAATGGTATCTACTGGGAATGTGATTTTTAAATTAGGATTTTTGAAGGCGTAACAAAGAGTAGGTGTTCTATGTGCTGCTCTACATGCCCAAACTTCGGTATTTTGAATTTCATCTATTTTCTTAATTTCATCTGATTGAAAAAATAGTTGGTTTTTTTCATCGTCACTTAGAAATTCTATAAACCGTGGAATCCTTCCTAAAAAACAAGCTCTGATAAAAAGTCTTAAGAAACGTTCTTTCTCAGGCGGATAAAACAATTTCACCTTTGGATTATCAGAAGCTTTTTTAATCTTACGAAGAACCCAACCAAAATATACGGGGTTGAGGTGATCTAAATGTGTATGAGTGATATAGATGCGGCGGATTTTTGAAAAATCGTCTTTTCTAAGAGAAAGTAAGTTTTTGGATCCACAATCAATTAATGCAATAGATTGATCGTCATCAGAATATAGTCTTACGACCATTGCGCTTTTTGCTCTATATTGAAGTATGTTCGCTGAACCGCTTCCCATCACCTGCACTGAAAGCATTAGAACGCCTCGTGAAATATTTTAGATTAACTATAAGCTATTTGCCTGATTATTCCAAGATTTCATAGGGACTTCTTGTTGGCCAATCAGGTACCAACCGTTCCTTTCATTATAGACATCTCTTAACAACTCTTTGCAGTTATTAACACTGTCTATCCACCCAACGTCTGAACAAGACGGTGAATGGAGTCCCCGCTAGGACGGTTGAGCGGGATACCCGTCGCCATATAGGGGACAGGCTTTGCCTGTTTTAAACTAAAGCGCTTCTTACGCTTTTCTTGATACACTCGATAGATGTTCACCGCCGCGATGTAATCGCGGTCGGCTAAATATGAACACGCCCCACAGTAAAAGAATCGGCCGCGTTTTAACACCTGGTGGGCACGGGGGTCACTGATCTTCGCCCCTTTGGCACCACAGCGCGGACAAAAACTCGATGTCCAGCGCGGGTTTACCCGCACCAGCTTGATACCGTAACGCTGTGCCTTGTACTTGAGAATTTCGTAAAAGGCCCCCCGTAGCCAATTGGAGAGTTTACGTGAGATTTTACGCAGGTGTTTCGGCGGCTGGTAGTTGCGCAAGTCCTCCAGCACGATGGTCTTGCACCCCCATGTAAGGGCAGTCTCCAGCAGCTGGTTGCTCGCTAAATGCAGTATCTCCTCGCGATAGCGGTTCAGTTTACGGTACAGCCGCTCCAGTTCCTCCCTACGTTTACCCTGCCCGTACCAGTTGACGGGATAGCGATCTAACTTGCGTTGCAGCCGGGAGATATGGTGGTAGAGAGCGTCTATTTTTTGCAACACGGTGGTAGAGGGCGACCAGAAAATGGGAGGGCTCAACTGCGACCCAGCTTCACAGATTACCGAGGTCGTCAGTTTGATCACCCCCAGATCGGTGGCCAGCACACGGTTCGCCCGTAACGGCGGATAGTGTGTCTGAGGCTGCGTCTGGTGTTGGGGGTTTGGGTCAAAAGACCATGCACATTCCAGAAAGGGGAGTGTCAAGCCGCCTTTCAGTGTGATATAGCGTAAGTTAGGGGGACACAATTTACTAGAGGGTGAGATCACCCGTGCTTGAAGTTTGGCCGGTATCGACAGGGTAAACTCCTGCCACCCCCAGTGGGAGCGTTTCGTAGGCTGTGGGCGGCAGGGGAGTTTCAGTCTGATGGCGATGATGCTTGGATCGGCTTGGTGCGGCTGCCAGTCGTACTGAAGGGCTTGCCCCTCATCGGGGCTGTAGGGCAGGCTAAACGAGTGAAGTCGTGGTTTCACGACTGCGGAGTAAGGAAACCGCAACAACAGGCTTAAATCCAAGCCGAGTTGATAATAATAACGCCTAAACATGCGTAAGGTCTGACGGATCAGCGCCCAGCGATAAAATATGCCTTCAAAATTCGCTAAGGTGAGGGCTACGGTGCGCACTAAATTATCCAGTTTGCCCTCTACACCCGTGAGTTGAACGATCCGTAACACATCATAATAACACTGTTTGCGGATGGCTTGCGAGCGAAGGATGCGTCCCACCTGTTCGGCGATACACCGCCTGATGCGAGAGGGCAGGTACACCGCCGTTCCCTGGCTAGTGGTTAAGTTGACGCGCCGTTCGTTGATGACTTTGTAGGCCTTTTTTGTGCGGGCGGAGTCCAGCGTATCGATCCAATGATCGGACCATAATTCGGCTAAGAGTTTTTGAGCAGCGTGCATCACAATATCTTGGAGCATATCCAGTTCGAGGCGTAAGGTGGCGTCTTGTGGGAGTTTGAGTGGATACGTGTGCGTCAGCGAGGTCATAGGTGTGAAGTTCTCCTGCAGTTAAGGTGATATGGTCGTTCAGGGAGTTACCGGCACTTGAGTATAGAGAAACTAGTTATAAAAAGACAACCTTTTTTTAAGTAGTAACAAGGAGGTAGTCATTTGACGCCTCAAGCCGTGAAATAAATGTCTATAAAACGATACATGTGTTAATAGATGTGTCAACTTTTACCAACCCCACAAACATTATGCCTCCAACAACTAAGAGCCACAACAACTCGTTGCTCGTATTATATACTCTGTGATCCGTGTTTTCTTTATTATATATCGCATCTCCAGCCTCAAATTCATAATTGACTCCTTCGGATTCTATTGTTCCCCTTCCTTGAAGAACATAATATACTTCTTCACAATTATGTCTATGTAACGGAGAATGAGAATTCGGTTCAATTTCAACAATGCCCATAATGAGTGTTTTAGTTTCTACACCAGTTTCAGGGTATAGTACTTTAAGATCCTTTACTCCTGGACGCGACTCCATTGGAGCACCTGGGATATATTCAGATTTCTTCACAACAACCTTACTAGAAGGCATGTCAACTCACCAAGTTTTCCTAATATAGACCTATCAAATTTATAATTATCGCGAGAGCAATCTGTGAACTATAAATCTCTAGAAATTATCTATCAAACGATCTCCTTATGTGACGAAAGTAACTTTAATATATTTGCTCGTACTTAAAGAGATCCTACTAAATAATTGTTTCAGAAGTTACTTATATCAAATAAAATGGGGAGTTGATTGATTTGACGTTACATCACATATTTTTGGTTGAGAAGACAGGTCTTCCAGTTTATTCCATGTGTATTGATCACCCTTCTGAAGAATGTGCGCTCGGAATGATAGATGACTCACTAGCAGCGGGATTCATAGCAGCAATAAAATCTTTCGGCGATGAAATAGGGTTTAAAGATATACAACGAATTGACTCTAATAACTTCAGACTTCTTTTCGATTTTTCAGATGACGCTATACTAGTATTTGAGACTTCACCAAAAGATTCCGTTAGAAGATACAAAAAAATGATGAACAAGAGCACGACTTTTTTGAATGACGCCTATTATGAAGGCTTCACAAGACTTGAGAGCCAAAAAATCAAATTTATAGGACGATTTAGCGGTTTCTTGGACAATTTTAAACAAATAAGAGATAAGGGATCTGATTATACTCTATCACGTGCAGAATTATTTAAGAAATTCTTGGCAAAAATTAAAGAGAAATTAGGTCTCTAGCACACTAATTTTTTGTACGGATTATGTGTGTCTTGGATTTTAACAGATCAATGGATTTCAGACAGACATCTTAGAAGATCCTTCTTTACATTTCTAGCTTGTTGTATTCTTGTCTTTGAATACTTTCGATGACCTCTCTCTCTTTACATTGTGAAGATGAGAAAACCTAAAAATCACAACTACAATAACACGTTGAATTCACTACTTGAAAACAAGGTGTTCTAAAGTTTGCCAAAGAATGAAATTGTAGTAGTCGGAGCCCGGATGCACAATCTCAAGGATATCACAGTTAGGATACCCAGAGATAAATTTGTGGTTATTACGGGTATTAGTGGATCTGGCAAATCTTCTCTAGCTTTTGATACGATCTATGCCGAAGGACAACGTCGTTATATAGAATCTCTAAGCTCGTATGCTCGCCAATTTCTAGGACAAATGGATAAACCAGATGTAGACCACATTGATGGCTTATCACCAGCGATTTCGATTGAACAAAGGCCTGCGTCAGCTAATCCTCGTAGTACTGTAGGTACTGTAACCGAGATTTATGATTATTTAAGGCTCTTATTCGCCAGAATCGGAATCCCACACTGCCCAAAATGTGGAAAACTAATTGAAAAGCAAACAGTAGACCAAATGGTGGAGCATGTTCTAAAACTTTCCAAAGAAACACAAACAAAAATACTTGTTCTTACTCCTATAGTCAGTGGCAGAAAAGGAACTCACGAAAAGGTATTTAAGAACGCGAAAAAAGAAGGCTTCGTTAGAGTACGAGTTGATGGCGAAATTCTGTCATTAGATGAAGATATTAAACTAGATAAGAACAAAAAGCATTCAATTGAGATAGTTGTAGATCGTCTTGTTCTGAAACCTGGCATACGCAAACGCCTTGCTGATTCAGTTGAAACAGCACTTAAGATGTCAGGAGGTACATTATTTATCCATACTATAGAAACTAATGAAACTATCCCATATAGCGAGGACTTAGCATGTCCTGCGTGTAATTTAAGTTTTCCCGAGATTTTAACACCCAGAATGTTTTCATTTAACTCTCCGTATGGAGCTTGCCATGAATGCGACGGGCTAGGCTTCAAAATGGAAATTGATCCTGATTTGGTTATTCCCGATAAAACCAAATCCATTATGGAAGAAGGAATTCATGGGCCAGTAGCGGCTTCAAATGAAAACTCCTATGCAGTACAAATGATGAAATCAATAGGAGACAAATACGGGTTTGATCTAGATACACCGTTTAAGGATTTCTCCGAAAAACAGCTTCACGTTTTACTTTACGGCACAAAAGGTCGAAAAGTTAAGTTTAAAGTTTCGAGATATGATCGTGAGGTAGAATGGAATGGTATGTGGGAAGGAATCATCAATAACTTGGAAAGACGATATAGAGAAACACGATCTGATTGGATGAGGGAAGAAATTGAAAAGTACATGAGTACTGCAGCATGCCCAGTTTGTAATGGCGATCGTCTTCGTCCTGAAGTATTAGCGGTTACAATCCAAGATAAGAATATTTCTGACGTTACAAAACTGACAGTCAAGAGTGCAGCTATGTTTTTCGAAACTCTCAAACTTACAGAACGCGAACATCTAATTGCAGATCAAGTGCTAAGAGAAATCCAAGAACGTTTAGGATTCTTGAATAATGTTGGGATCGATTACTTGACCTTGGATCGTCAGGCAGGTACATTGTCAGTTGGAGAAGCACAACGAATCCATCTCGCAACACAGATAGGCAGTGCTCTCGTAGGAGTTTTATACGTGCTTGATGAACCTACAATCGGTCTTCATGCTCGCGATTGTTCTCGACTTATTAATACGTTGCTTCGCCTGAGAGATTTGGGTAATACAGTGCTTGTTGTTGAGCATGATCCAGAGACAATACTCTCTGCAGATTGGATAATCGATATAGGGCCAGGAGCTGGACTTCATGGTGGTGAAATTGTTGCTGAAGGTCCTCCAGAGGCTATTCTTTCAAATAAAAACTCCTTAACTGGAAAATATCTGAGCGGAAAAAAAGTAATTCCAACTCCTAAGAAAAGAAGAGAACCAAATGAAGAGTATTTATCAATAAAAGGGGCTCAGCAATTTAATTTGAAAAGCATAGATGTTAAGATTCCGTTACATGTATTTACTTGCATTACTGGTGTTAGTGGCTCAGGAAAATCAACGTTAATCAACGAAATTCTTTATAAAACGCTCGCCAGACGAATTTATGGTTCAAAGGAGAAACCTGGAGTTCATAAAGGAATTGAGGGCATGGATTATATCGACAAAGTAATCCGTATAGATCAAAGCCCAATTGGACGGACACCTCGCTCAAATCCTTCGACATATACAGGAGTATTTACGCCAATTCGAGAATTATTTGCCAAAACGCCCGATTCACGAGTTAGAGGATATAAACCTGGAAGATTTTCTTTTAATGTCAAAGGAGGACGATGTGAATTTTGCAGAGGACATGGCATCATTAGAATAGAGATGCATTTCTTGCCAGACGTCTATGTACCCTGTGAAGTCTGTAAGGGTAAAAGATTTACACTTGAAACATTAGAAATAAAATATAAAGATAAGAACATCTCAGAAGTACTTGGCATGAGCGTTGAAGAAGCATTAGAATTCTTTGAGAATATTCCTCAAATTCAAAGAAGACTGCAAACGCTCTACGATGTGGGACTCGGATACATTAAACTCGGTCAGCCTGCAACGACACTTTCCGGTGGAGAAGCACAACGTGTCAAATTAGCGAAAGAACTTGGGAAGAAACCTACTGGTAAAACAATCTATATTCTCGATGAGCCAACAACAGGTCTTCATTTTGATGATATTAAAAAATTATTGAACGTCCTTAACAGATTAACAGATTCTGGCAATACGGTCATAGTCATTGAGCATAATCTCGATGTTATCAAAACTGCAGATTATATCATTGACCTTGGTCTAGAAGGTGGAGATGGTGGAGGGATGATTGTAGCAGAGGGTACTCCTGAAGAGATCATAGGTGTGGAAGAATCGTATACGGGCCAATATCTAAAAAAGTATTTAGAAAAACCTCAGGAATTAACAAAAACAGTAGTAAATCCTTAATTAATAGAGTTTTTATTTAAAGATAAGAAAAAAGACGCGTTTTGATTTCTTTCAAGCATTGTCATAAAAAAAGTCTTCTCTGCTCGTTTATTTTTTTTATACAAGAGAGTACATTTTATATAAAATAAGGAAAGCATATTGCATTCTGACTGACTTAAATTTCTATTAATTTTAAAGAGAGTAAAACGTATAGAGGAAATAAAAATAGGATCTTCCGAAGAACTAGGATTCGCCGAAGTGCTTAAGCTAACTTTCACGTATTGGGCGAGGAAACTTCCATATTTCATGCTACCTTATCTCTTAATCTCTCTGATATCGACCTTAATTATTTTTGGGACACTTGCTGCTGTAGGATTTGATCTCGGATTCTTGTTGGGCGTATCTTATGCGACATTCCTTCACCACATTCCTTCACTACCAATAGACTGGGAAACACAATGGCAAACAATATTACCTACAATGTTTGCGGGAATTGCAACAGCAATTCTCATAACAGCGTTCTTTAAACTGATAATTCAGGGAATGCTTGTTAAATATACTGCAGATTTACACCAAGGAGTTGAGAAGCCAAGTCTAAAAGATAGTTTCTCACATGCTTTGTCACGATTTCTACCTTTGCTTGGCGCTACAATACTAATGATATTGATTATCCTAGGTATAGTAGTAGCAGTTGGAATTGGAATTATGCATGTGCTTGCATTAATATTTACATCAGCAGGAACAGGTAACGTACTGTTAATTATCGCCGGTGTTTTAATTGTCCTGCTGATAATGATAGTACTAATTATAATAATCACTACGTATTTCAGGGTAATCACTCAGAGTATTATGTTAGAAGATTCTGGAGCAGTTCAATCACTGAAGCGTAGCTGGTATTTGGTAAAAGGAAGATGGTGGCTAACATTTCTCTTAGGAATCGTGATTGCTATTGTTACTGGAATTATCGTTGCGATTGGTGGTGCGATTGCTTCTCTCGCAGATATTTTTATAGTATCTATGGTCATTAGCACAATTATCAACGCAATTATCAGTCCAATCGAAATTATCGCATTTACGCTGTGGTTCTTCGATCTAAAAGCAATAAAGGGCTGAAGCCCTCTTTTTCTATACAAAAATATATGTATTAGTTCTTCAGGTATAGCTGATGTTAGTGAGCTACCTCGCGCTAAAGCATCGAGGCTTCCTGCTTCTCAGACGGACTCGATCCCCTTGCGGGTTACGGAGGTCGTAGCTCCACAGGCTTAACATCCAACGCCCCGTAGGTACTCATAAACTTTATGAACAACAAATTATATAACTCCAACGCCATTCATCACCACGCAGAAGCGGTGGTGCTATCTTGCTTAGTTACCAGTAACATGTCGAAAAAATAACTCTTAAGGAGGGATTAAGATGGTTAATTTGCCAAAAGAAGTAAAAGACTTATTAGTTCCAGGCGCTGGAGCTGGAATTGTAAAAGCAATAGGTACAGCTGATTCTGAAGGTTCACCCCATACAATCATTACTGGGTCATTAATGGCCATTGATGATGAAACCCTAGCCTTCGGTGTAGTAGCGGCTAAAACAACAGTAAATAATTTGAAAACCACAAATAAAGCTTCAATTGCAATTTACAAGCCGCCAATGACTGGCTATCGTATCGAGAGCACATACAACTCTTTCCAAGACTCGGGATCTTTATTCGATAGTTTCTCGGAAGCGCTTAAAAAAAGGAATCTTCCGTGCAGTGGAGTTATACTATTAAAGGTAGACGGCGTATATGCATTAGGTTCACCAGAGCCTGGCAAAAAAATTGCATAACTACCAATTGTAAAGTATTTAAGAGAGGATTAAATGCGAAAAAATATAAAAAAAATCAGAGGTAACACTCTAGTCTCTCTTACTATTAGATGGATGGATCTCACTGGTTAAAATTAAACTTGTTCGAATTTTTTTTCTAATTCTAGAAACCGCACATTCAATTTCTTTACTTTTTATAATCCTGTTCTTTTTTCCAATTCTTCCGGATAGCGGTCGCCCACTATTTTGATTTTTTCAAGTGCGGAATTAATGCCCTGTAATTCTTCTGGTGTCAGTTTAATATTAACAGATCCCAGATTCTCCTCAAGTCGCTCCAACTTCGTTGTGCCCGGGATAGGAACAATCCATGGTTTTTGAGCAAGCAACCATGCTAGCGCGATTTGGGCAGGTGTTGCATCCTTTTCTGCTGCAATCTTTTTTATTAAATCCACCAGAATTTGATTTGCATCGAGATTCTCAGGAGTAAAACGAGGGACAATGTTACGGAAGTCGGATTTTTCGAATTTAGAACTTTTATTGAACCGTCCTGTAAGGAATCCCCTACCCAAAGGGCTAAACGGAACGAATCCGATTCCAAGCTCTTCAAGTATTGGCAGCAATTCTTCTTCAGGACGTCTCCACCACATTGAGTATTCGCTCTGAACCGCTGTCAATGGCAGTACTTTGTGTGCACGACGGATAGTCTGTACCCCCGCTTCAGAAAGCCCCCAATGTTTAACCTTGCCTTCTTTCATTAAATCTTTTACTGTTTCAGCCACTTCCTCAATAGGTACATTAGGATCGACACGATGCTGATACAGCAGATCGATGGTCTTGATCTTGAGTCGCTTGAGAGAACCCTCTACTGATTTTCTGATTTGGTCGGGACGGCTGTCCTGTACCTGTTTACCGTCTTGCAATTTGATGCCGAATTTGGTGGCAATGACCACCTGATCTCGATATGGAGCGAGCGCTTCACCTACTAATTCCTCGTTGGTAAATGGGCCGTACATTTCTGCTGTATCGAAAAAAGTAATCCCGCGTTTGACAGCTTCATGAATCAGCTTGATCATCTCTCTTTTGTCTGACACTTGACCATATGCAAAACTCATTCCCATGCATCCTAATCCAAGTGCAGAAACTTCCAGACCACTATTTCCTAATTTTCGTTTTTCCATTCTAAGACCTCAAATTTTTTTACTTCATTTTCAAAAATTATTTTTGCCATTTTTGTATCCATCTTTCGACTTCGCCTCTCGCATTTTTTGCACTTCCTCCATGAAAAGCAATTGCATTTACTACTTCTACTTTTGGGCAAAGCTTTGCAATAGCTCTTGCACTACTTCCAAGTCCGCTTCCTTCATGTGTACAAAAAGGGATGATTGTTTTTCCTGAAAAATCATAAGATTCTAGGAAAGTGTATACTGCCATCGGCATAGTTCCCCACCAATTAGGGTAACCTAAAAATACAACTTTATATGCATCAATATCAACGACATAATCCAAAAGTTCTGGTCTTGCATTGCTATGCAATTCTTGTTTTGCCACCACAGTCGTTTCCGTATAATCCTCAGGATATGGCTTTATCGTATCAATACGAAACAAATCTCCTCCTGTGATCTCCTTTATCATCTTTGCTATGACTTCGGTATTGCCAATTGGTAAATTTACAATTTTTCCACTTACGTAATTATTCCCTTTTCTTGAAAAATGCGCAATCAAATATTTCTTTTCTCTTGAATTCATCCCTTTGCACCTCTATTCAGTCAATATTTACTTGACTTGAAATGCGCCCAGATTTCCAAATTCAGTTGCCTTTTGTGCCAAATATTTCAGTTTATCCTTTTCAACACCTGCTTCTTTCAAATTTTTGGGTATTTTTAGACTTGAATAAAATCAATCAGCTTGGAAACACCTTTTTGAGGCATTATTATTCATTTTTTATTTTGAGCTAAAATAGAAAAGACTCTTTAAATTTTTTGAAGACAGTCATAAATAGTTATTCAGTTATTTAATTACTTTTTTTCTAATTCAACCTTCATTTTGTTCGAATTTCTTCTCTAATTCTAAGAACCTTACATTCAATTTCTGGATGAATTCATCAAGTTCCTTGTCGACGATCCTTATCCATTCAATCAGCTTATTTAATACTAAGAGCGCATGATGCTCCCTCAAAGCTTCTTTAGACTTATCACTTAAAGTTTCACTCCAACGATTACGGATTCTTATCAATTCATCTAGCCTCGCACGTAACTTCATTGCATTTTCTTCAAATTTTAGGACTAACAGTTCCAAAAACGAGGTGTCTTCAGCTTGAAACCGCCATTCACGGGAACCTGGTTCCCGACGCCTACCAATTAAACGCCAGTTTTCAAGTTCCTTAAGATTCCTTGAAATTGTTGAAGGATCGACATTAAATCTATCAGCGAGATCTTTTTGGAATAGAGGTTTATCAGGTGTTGTCAACACGCATAGCGCATAAATTCTACCTAGTAAAGGAGAACCACCCCAATCATACATTAAATCCTCAAAAAAATTAGAAATCTCTTCTTCTAACTTTATAATATCTTCACTGTCAGCCTTCTCAGAACGAGACACCCAAAATTCCCCCAAAACTTCGATTTTTTACACGTTATATATGGTGCCATTAATAACGTTTTGTTAGTTTCACAAATTTCGCAAATTTAAAATATTTGAAAATCTCCTATTTACTATTAGAAAAATCTTCGCGATTTTGTCCTCCTCCTAGAAATGAATGATCGTGTTAATTATGAAGAATCAGATACTTGGTTTGCTGTCTGATTTTGGCACCAAAGATGGCTATGTTGCTGCGATGAAAGGCGTCATTTATGAGATCAGCAGTGCAATTACAATAGTGGATATTTCTCATGATATTGATAAGCAAGACGTCCGACATGGAGCGTTCGTACTAGCTACAGCAGCACCATTTTTTCCAGATGAAACTGTTTTTGTTTGTGTTGTTGATCCTGGTGTGGGAACCATACGAAAAGGGATTGTGGTAGAGGGAAAAGAACATCTCTACGTTGGTCCAGACAATGGGATATTAATGCTTGCTGCTGAACATGAGGGGATTCAGCATGTCTACGAAATAACCAATAGAAAATACATGAGGCACGAAATATCTGCCACCTTTCATGGAAGAGATATATTTGCTCCAGTTGCAGCTTATCTAGCCACAGGAACCTGCCCTGAAGAGATTGGTAAAGAGATATTTGACTATATTGTTTTATCGTGGACAAAAGTGGAAATAAAAAATAAGAAAATCTCTGGAGGAGTATTGCATGTTGATGGATTCGGTAACATAATCACAAATATAACCTTAGATGATCTAAAACAAGAAGGAATTGAGTTTGGTGACGTATTAAATGTTCAGATCAAAGAACAAGTCAATAAAATTGCTTTTTATGAAACGTATGGAAAAACTCAACCAGGCGAATTTCTAGGATTAATTGGTAGTACTGGATTTTTTGAATTAGCAATTAACCAATCAAACGCAGCACACAAATTAGATGTATCTACAGGTGACATCATTACGATTTCAAGGAATATGCTCTCTCCCTAGAAAACAAACGCCTAGAAAACCTATTAAAACAGAGAGTAGGTAATTAGAATATAAGGAAACTCACAACGAGGATGAATGTTCATGAAAGCATATTATCAAATTAAAGACCCTAGTTTCCCTTTAAAAGCTGAGATTTCGCTTGAAGAGTATTATGATAAACTTAAAGAAGAAGGTATCAAATTTAACGATATTTATAAAGCATTTATGTTAGATGTAATGGATAAAGGAATAGAAAATAAAGATCTCCAGATAACTAAGGAAAAATCTCTTGCCAAACTCATAGAAACGGTCAAGCAGGTTCCACAGTTTGAGACCAGTCTCAGGAAATTTTGGCTAGAATGAAAGACTACTTTCTCAAGTTTTTGTGTAAAATGAGGTTAATCTATCACCTGAACTAGGCGTGGAAGTTTTCCAGCACATCCTACATGCTCTCCACGAATAATTAAGACTCCTTTTATCTCTTTTATTGATTTCGCTACTTCTAGTCCGTTTTGTATGGATTTTTGAACAGATTCACCAATCACAGCATTGCATACTGCAGTGGCACAAGCATCAGCGATGGCTGCATTTTCAGCAAAGACGCAGGCTGCATCTGCGCATCCAAAACTAAACGCATGTCCGACGGTAGCAGAACTTGTGCCAAGTCCAAAGGGAAAATCTTCAAACTCAAGTCGAAAGCCTATTCGTCCTGAAATGGTCGAATTTTCACCAGCATAGATTCCTATTGTTATTGGAGTCGATACTGGTTCATTCATTCTCCCTATAATCTCGCCGCCGTTCTCAACAACAGCAATTTTACAGCCCTTTTTCGTCATCATTTCTTCGATAGCAAAATCAGCTAATGCTCCAGCAACTGCTGCCATAGGGCCTACATTAGCAATTTTGGCGGCATGAGCCATTGCAAAAACTATTGGAGGTGCATTGTTACCGACTTCAACGGGAGAAAAAGAATGAAGAAATTCCTCGTGTTGTGCAATATACGCTGATAGCTGCTCCCTGTGTGATCTAATCGCGGAAAATGCTAGATCAATAGCTTCGTGTGTATCAGTTTCTATGAAAAGATCTGATTCTCCGATTTGCCTTTTAACTTTCTTCAAAGAGAGCTGAATGAAATGCCACCTCCTTGCTTTAATATAATGGCAAATCGTGGGCAAGAATCAACGCATATCGCACATTGGATACACTTACTTTGATTGATTGCGACTGAAAGATCCTCTTCATAGTGTATAGCTGTTGTAGGACAGACTGAAACACATGCTCCACAGTCAACACATAATTCGCTATCAAGTTCAATTAATGAGCCAGTGTGTACTTTGACGCCTCTGTTTTTGAAACTCTTAACAACATCATCTGCGACCTCATTAGGGACTTCAATAAGCATTTCGCCACGGCGGCCATCTACATATGCACGCAGAATGTTGAGTAGAACTTTTTTTTCAAGAATCATAGATGCGAGAATTGGTTTTTCAAACAAATCAGTAGGATAATCAAGAAGAATTTTCATATTTTCACCTCCAGACTTTTCCAACAATTTTCGAGATATCCTCACTTGTGATAATCCCCTGTACTTCATTTTCCAAGTTAACGACAGGTGCAGCAGAGATATCATGTATTTCCAAAGTTCTGGCAACCTCACCAATAGATTGTTCTGGATAGGCCACAATCACTTTTTTCGTAACTACATTTGCAAGCTCATGTCTATTCGATGCGACAGCTTTTGCGAGGTCATAGGAAGTAACAATTCCGATTAGATGATTGTGAGCGTCGACAACAACAATGTGGTTAACATTTTGTTCAATAATTTTCTTGGCGACATCCTGAAGAGAATCAGCAAGATTACAGGTTGCAGCAGATTTCATAACATCCTTAACCAAAGGTTCCTTCTTTGTCAATTTCATTGGTTTGAACACTCGTTCAGTGGACAGACGTTCAACATATTGAGTAAGAAAGAACGTACCTTGCTCTATCCACTCCTTTAATGTGGCGGCAATCTCTCTTGCGTCCTTTAAACTAGAAATGGACGAAGTTTTCACAGTCTTTCCGTTTATTTCGATTTTTCCAGATTTAAGTTCTGCATATGAAACTTCTCGGAGCGTTGGTTTATTTCGTGGTTTTCCGTAGTCAGCCACATTAGTGGTAATTTTTTCATCACTCATACCCGTTGTTCTAGCAAGGTCAGTGTTTAAGATTGGAATTGGAATGCCTAATCCGACATACATAGATGTGCCGTATTTCGTAAAGGCTGCACCTTGGAGATATTTAGCATCCATTTGCTTGAGGTCACCTTTAACCATTATAGTTCCTAAACGTTGAGAGGGGTTATGTTGGGTCCCTTCACCAATGATGTAACCTATACCTCCACCAAGAAAGATTCTTGTTCCAATACCGATCGTTTGATAAGAGGGATCGTTATCTAATGGACTAAGACATCCTGATCCTGAATAGATTGCATTTTGTAAGTTCGGTAGAAGTTTTCCCATATAAGTATAAAGAGTACTGCCGGCACTATTTGTTGCACAAGTATATCGCTGATACGCATTACGAGGATTACACAAAATTGCTTGATTTAAATCATCAATTGTGATTTCAGTGTCGATCAACTGTCCAGGATAGCAGTCAGTTGGATTGAAGGTAGCTTCGAGATGAATTGTTTTGCCTTTGAGTAGATCTTCAATAACATGCCCTCCACCATACTCGAAGGGTCGTGTTCTACTCATTTGAGTGACCCCTATATAGCAATCGACGGCAGCATTACCGTGATACGCCTCAACATCATTGAGAAAAACTTTGTTTAACTTTGTAGGGGGATCGGCATGACCAAAGTTGAAAAATGCCCCAGAACTACACATTGCACCAAAAGTTCCAGTCGTGACAACATCAACCTCTTGAGCTGCAGTTTCTACACCATTCTGCTCCACAACTTTTATCATTTCTTCGGCTGTAAAGACAACAGCATCGCCACGAGCAATTTTATCATTAATTTCATCGATAGTTCGAATAGTTGTCAGAAAAACACCTCTGTCATATATTTTATCAGTAATATTTTTTGAAAGTAGAATGCTTTACGGTAATATTTCTCTTTTAAATGTTTCGCTCTAAAAAAAAGATAGCACTCGCTCAAATAAATTATCAAGAAAACGTCGTATGGGCTATATGATCCACATATGACAAGAAATCCGCTATAAGAAAGAGAATTTGCTAAAAAAGTGTTTTTATCATTCTTTCCAGGAGTTTTTTCAAAAATTCCCGTTCGTTAGGTTTGATATTGGTAAGCATATTTTTCCATTTAGTTACTAGGCTTTCGTCAATACTTCTTGGTGAACAAAATTCTTTCTTACTGAGCGACAGGATATCTTCTAGGCTTTGAACACCAAATCGAATTAATTCCTGAAGATAGTCCATACCATGAATACAATAATCATATTCAAAGCAATCATAACAAACTTCTCGCCTGTAATCATCCACAAAAAGAAATGTTCGTTGACAGAAGCTTTTATCACCTATCTTTAGTAACTTTGGGCATGGTTCATTAGAGCCCACACCAGTCAACCACTTTATTCTAAAAGCAGTTAATTCTGCTTCTACCAGCATTCTCCCCTCTGACCTTTCTAATAAAAAACTTCACAAACCTCTATATTATTGTATATTACATATTCGTAATTATTCAAAGATATGACAGTGTCGATATTTATACATATATTTCACGGCAGCCCCATCATTGATATATTGAGAGGATGATTTACAAATGTAAATTACCTGTTGGCTAAGAAAATGAGTTTAAAGAAACAGATCTGAAATTAAAAAAACAAACAAAAAAAAGTAGGACTTAAAAAAAGGATTTATTCTTTCTTTTTCAGTTTTATAGTGCTATATGAAACCAGCCCTGCGACTGTGAATAACGCGATGAAGATCGTTCCTAGGCATCCTTTTGTTTTTAGTGTAGCATTTGTATAATCTAGTCTCGCAGTAGCGTCAATATTGTCTGAATTTGACTCGAAATCAAGTTCAAAAAGAATACCACAGCTCTTCTCGACCCAGACTTCAACATGACCATTTGAATCCGAACTATAACCATAAACCGCTTCGTAGGTGTTGCCTTTCCACTCGTAGTCTGTTGTACCCTGTCCTTTAAGTTTGGACGCTGGTAGGATCCAAGGAGAGATCTCGTCTTCATACACAATTTTGTGCTCTTCTTCAGAGAACCCATAAAAACCACCAGCTAAGCCACTCGTGGACATGTTTATTGTTAACAATTTGCCCGTAATTTCGAGGACACGAATTTCTAAGTCTGCGTCAACCTGCACGCCATTGAGGATACCTGAGACTTCCCAAATCATCTTGTCGCCTACTACCAAGTCACCCCAGTAGTCATCTTGTGCCATAACTGCGGTGTTTGCTGCCATGAATAATAAGCAAAAGCAAAGAAATCCCGTTGCGATCATTCGGTGTTTTTTATTCATAAGTCTCTCACCTTGGTAAAAACCGCACTCTTCATAAAAAAACCTTTCTAGCTTTGTATGTTTGTCAGCATATTATTGTTGAAGTGATTTTCGAAAGAGTTATTGAACATGGTAATCTTTATGAAAAAAAGAAACACTATTATGTACAAATCAAATTGAGGAGGACCAAATTTGAGTGATGAATTTAGTGTAGATGATATTAAGGAAGAGGAGGATGAACCAGAAGAAGAAAAGTTCGAAGCCGAGGAGATTGTTATAAACCTTTGGCGGACTTCGCTGCATGGTGCTGAAATAGGCTTAAAAAGAGAAATAGAACGAGCGGCAAAAAGTCGCCAGTTTACAAAAGAAATGGAGGAAACAGGAGACATTACTTTTAAAGATAAGAATAGAAAAGAAATCGTAGGGATAAACTTAGGCTTCTTTAATACTGATGGAAATAGTCCTCTCGGAAAAAAATATGGCAAAGATGCGGATAAGAACCGTCGAATAGTTGTCAAGACCTTTTCAGCTCTTACAGAAGGCGGCGGTGGAAGATGGACTGGTAGTATCGAACAGTCTTTAACAGAGTCTCTGGTGTTATCAGCAGGAGAGCGTGATGCATTACCTGCGTTTATTGTCAATATTCCTGGTTACGATTTCCTGACGCGCATTGTTCGGTCTCACACAATGACAGGACAACGCTACGTATTCCCTTTAATAGACGAAAAAACAAACGAAACACGAATATTCGAGATCAGTGCGGCTAGAATGGCTCTTGGTTCTGATTTTAAAGTTAAAGAGGTCGCCACAGGAAAAAAAGTTGCAGATATTGACGGAAAACTGCTTGATTTTGGTGGAAAGTGGAACATCAAACTGAAGGACAAAGAATTATATGCTAATAGAATATTTCGACGCATACTTATTCTATTTACTTGCGTCACCAAGTGGCTACCAGAAGCAAATGAAACACTTCAAAAACTTCTTAAAGCCCTTAAAAAAGGATACAAATTTGACCCTACAGGAAATGAGATTTCATTATTCCGTAATCCGCGTCGACTCAGAAGATAAGTTGTATAGCTTTTTAGCACTACTCAAACCAAAGTTTGAGCCTTTCTATTCTTTTCTTTTCTATTCTTTTCTCTTCTATTCTTTTCTCTTCTATTCAATTTAACTTTGTTCCTAACACAACACAATGTAATGGTTAAGGGTTAATCTGCAGATTAGGCAGATATATGAGAAACTTGATAAGTGTTAAATCTTAAAACGAAACCACATCTATTTATTTTAAAATTCTAGAAAAATCAGTAAAATACAATGCTATGAATGGTTGCGTTTAAATGAGTGAAAAGTGGCGATTAATAGATCTTGGAAAGGTTGAATATTTAACTTCCCAGACAGTATATCATGCTGTAGCGTTGGCAAGAAGTGAAGGCGTCGTTGATGATACGCTTCTCTTTTGCTACCCTGACAGACCATTTGTTTGTTTAGGCTATCATCAAGAGATTGAAAAAGAAGTTCGAGTCGATTTTTGCAAGAAAACCAATATTCCTATTGTGCGACGTGTAATTGGCGGAGGCACTGTTTTATTGGATGATGGGCAATTCTTTTTCCAAGTCATGGTCTCGCGAAAAAACCCAAAAATTCCGCTTACAATTGCCGGAGCGTATAAAACGTTACTTGAAGCTCCAGTACTCACCTATCGCGATTTAGGGATATCTGCGGAATACAAACCCATTAATGATATAGAAGTCCACGATAAGAAAATTTCCGGGAATGGCGCAGGGCAAGTTGAAGAAACAACAGTTCTGACAGGTAACATCATCCTAGATTTCAATTATGATTTAATGACCCAGATCTTCAAAGTACCGAGCGAAAAATTTCGCGATAAGATCTCAAAGAGTCTACGAGAACGTCTTACAACGTGTAAGAAAGAGTTGGGAGAATTCCCAGATAGGAATCTCGTCAAAGAACTTTTAATAAAGAATTTTGAAAAAACCCTTGACATTCAACTCATACCTGATGAATTAACAGAACGTGAAAATGAACTGTTACAGAATTTAAACGAAGAATACAAAACGGAAGAATGGGTGTATGCACCGAGTCATAGACGTCCTGAATTGTACGAAAAGAGGAAGGTAAAAATTAGCGGTGGAGTACATATCTTCGAAACTGTCTACAAGTCACCAGGAGGCTTGATTCGGATCACAGGAGAATTGACCGATGATGAGATAATTAAAGATATTCTCATGTCAGGTGATTTTTGGTTTTTTCCCGCAGAACGTCTTCAAGATCTAGAAAACGCAATCATTGGGCATCCTGTAAACGAATCCAAGTTATTTGAGGTTATTTCACAATTCTTTACAAAGTATAGTATTGAGTCTCCTGGCACCTCCCCCGAAGATATTGTTAAGGCAATTATTCTAGGTACTAGCTAGCTAGCTACACAAGTCATAGAGTTATATGAAAAAAGGCTTAGTCCCCTTCTTCAGGATAAAACTCTAGCATGGATCGATAATAATCTTCCATTTCTTCTTTCATTAACTCTTTATCCTTCTTTCCAAGTTTTTTTGGCCCTTCTACAACGATTATTTCATCTTTTGGAGTATGTTCTATTTTCCAAACTACCTTATAATCATTGGCTGTTTTTTTCTTTGGTTTCTGCTCAAATCCGCAATGAGGACAATAGAAAACTGTTTTACTTTTTTGTTTCTTTGGCATTAGGAGGCCTTCGCACTTTGGACAGAATTCCAACATTCCCCACTCCAAATTCTTCGTGATCCACGATATTTGAGTCGTCTTTTTGATGTCATTTTTTGGTGGAAATAATAGGAATAACTTGAAGTGAAAATATACATACATTCCGTGTATATATTTCTTTCTATTTCAAAAGAGCAATACAATGCATTCAAAAAGATATCGTCCCTTAGAGTGGTGGAGATAATCACAGTTGAGATATATTGACTTCATTCATCGAAAAACATTCTCTGTGATATTGACAAAAAGATAATGATTACAAATCACTAAATTTAAAAACCTGATTTTTATCGCTGCGATCTGAAGTATAAGTGCCTTGTAGTAAACCGTAAATAAGCTATTTTGTTACTTGTTTTTACAAGTTGTTTTAAGATAGGATAGCAGCAGTGGCATTACCATCGTAGCATCTGCTGTTACAGTTGTGTATTCAGCGGTTTTATTGACCTTTCCCCATGAAATCGCCTCGTCTAGTGAGGCACCCGATAAACCTCCAGGCTCAGGTCGATCCATTGTTATTTGAATAGCATAACTTAGACTACTTGGAGAAAACTGCATTGCTTGGAATAAATAATTCTTTGGAACTCCTCCTCCGATAATACAGCAACCTGCAACCTTTGCATCCCAGGCAGTGTCAATCATATTTTTTAAGTCTTGAAATTGATTGAAATTGGTTTCTGGGAAAGCAAATAAAACTTGTATCGCAAGTCCACAATCGGTAAAGGCAGGGCAATAAATAGGTATCTTTTTCTTTGCACAGACTTTTAAGATTGAATGAGGATGATTTGGTAATTGATCACCAAGATACCAAAGGAAATCTTTAACGGAAATAATAGGCTCAAAACTTAGAGTTTTTATGAACTCCTCCATTGATTCATAAACCTTAGTGGGCATATAAACATCGTAGATTCTGCTTATTTTCTTATTAAAAAGGTCTTCATCTCGTTGTTTAGTATCTCCTTGAAGATGAGGAAATCCCAATGTTTCTGCTATATCATGAGTTAAATTGGCACCGGTTGTAATAAGAATGTCAATAAATCCCAAATTAAGCATATCATGAATGATTTTTTGCATTCCTGCGGGAACCATTGCCCCTGCAAGCGAAAAAAACTTGACACATCCCTCTGTTTTAACCATTTTTTCATATATTTTACAGGCTCTCGCTAATCTCCTAGCATTAAATGCAGTTTCATCTAGATTATCCATTAATTCCTTCAAAGTTTGATCTTGCTTAACATCAACTTGTTTGACTTTCTTATACATTTTTTTCATTCCTTTTTCGGTTTTTATAAGTCAACGTCTGGATAAAGAATTCAATAATTCAATTTTCAGAGTTGTTAGACATAAGTTTAAGTTTATCGGCGGGAAATATGGCAAAAAATATGTACTAAGATTTAAGTACAAGTCCATTGATACTAGTGCAAAAACTTGCTTAACATTCAGAAATTCAACATATAGGAAAATAAATTTGGTATGAGGAAAAATGAATTGGTCAAATATAGGAAGAATCGGTTTTGGGTTAGGTTATCTTGTTGCAGCAATCTTCAATCTTATTGTAACTCTTCGCACCCATCAAATACTCTGGGATTTTTTCATTGAGAATGCACACCTCTCCTTTTACAAAGATATTCTAGTAAACTTTATAATCCCAAATGGAATCCTCGTCATTATAATTACTGTTATTTTTGAAATAATTTTAGGAGTTTTAGTTCTTAACAAATTGGTATTAGTAAGGATAGGTCTAATATTCGGCATACTTTGGGTCATATTTCTTATACCAATCCTACCCTTAGGCCCAGAAATGTTAACTAATATAATCCTAGCTGCAGTACAAGCTATTCTTCTCAGAAAAGAATATGAGACCACTTTTCTTGAGATGCTACGCGAACGTTTCTAGCCATATAAGCACAAAAATATGCCACTTGCACGGCATTTTCTTAGAAAATATCATTTGTACAGTTTATGTATTATACTAGTGTTTTCGATCCAAAAGAGTATCAGCTAAAGTGAAAAGTGTTTTTTTCGCATGTGAATCAGGAAAAAATTTCAGGCTATCTTTAGCCAAATTTACAAATTTAGTAACTTTATATTTTGCCACTTTAGGTGCATCAGTCATTTGAATGATATGACCTGCTTCTGTTATCTCTTCTTCGCTAATTTTATCTGTTTGGAGTATTTCTAATAATCTGCGTTTGTATGGCTCAGATAGTTGGTTTAAAGCATATAAAATTACAAAATTGCCCAACTTGTGTTCGATAATATCTTTTCTATGTTCTTTTCCAAATTGTTGACTATTTCCAAATATATCAAGATAGTCGTCAGAAATCTGAAGAGCAATTCCCGCGTTCATTCCAAATTGCTTTGCTGCCGCAACATATTCATTATTTCCATTTACGCAAACTACTCCTGCTTCACATGCTGCACTAACCAATGCGCCCGTTTTGTTTTTACATAAAGTAAAATAGTCATCTATGGTTGCATCTTGAAGGCGATTTTTTATTAGATATTCATTATTTCGTCCAGTCTGTTCAAGAAGGATATCTAGTCGTTCACCAATAAGCATTCTCTGCATAGCACGAGAGAAAACCTTCTGAATTTTAGTTGGATATTCGGTTTTTTGAGCGGCTAAAACTATCGCTTCTCGATATTTCATGGCAATTAATACGGCGATAGGCATACCAAATTTGACCCATGAAGTGGGCTGGTTTCGTCTAAGAATAGATCGATCAATAATATCATCAATTATTAGTGAATGAGTATGAATTAATTCTATTCCAGCCGCAGCATAAATTGTAGACTCAAGTTTGCCACCTGCGGCATCACTAAAAGTCATAGTTAATAATGGGCGTAGGCGTTTCCCTCCTGTCTGAACCTGATATTTAACAGCATCATAAAAATCTGGATTCGTTTCTTTTTGTAATAAATCTAACATAACCTCGCCAATGAGGTTTCTCCATTCCTCCATGGTATCACTCGATACTGTATCTAATATCTCGCTATCGTTTTTTCCTTCGATTATTCCTTGCAATGCTATCGAAACCTCTATGTTAGCCCTTATTTTAATATTATATAGTTTAGGACAGACTTTTTACTTTATTTTTCAAATTTAGGTAAAAATTGAATAATCTTAGAGAAACAGGGAACTCGCAGCGGATTAGATGATCAAAATATTGTTGTGCTCGTTCATTAAAAAACGAAGAGATTGATCCATTGAGAAGCAATGAATCTGTGAATTTTCTGATTCTGAGACTATTCTTCATCCTGTTCCCAATTTCCTTTCTCCACAATCTTTCAAAGTTAGACAGTTCACTTTCACCTCGTAAATGTTTTAATATTGCTTCAGCGCCTATTCTTCCAGTAAGTAATGCACTAGGGATTCCTGCTCCGACATGTGGCATTACGAAACCTCCCGCATCACCGATACATATCATATTCCCTCGTCTAGTTGCAGTATCCGAAAATGGTCCTTCAATTGGTACCAGCTTTGAGGAAGAACTTATGATCCGCCCTCCATCTAATAGATTTGAAGCTGTAGGATGCTCTTTAACAAACTTCCGAAAGTATTTTTTTATTTTTAAATTGTTAGTAAAACGCTTTCGTATGCCTAAACCTACATTTGCTATGTGGTCTCCTTTAGGTATAATCCAGGCATATGCGCCTGGCGCGTATTCTTTACCAAAGTACATTTGAACGGTGTCTGCATCAACATTTACATTGTCCATAATTGTAGTAAAGCATATAGCAAATTCATAATTTTTCCTACGAACCCCCTCAGTGAGTATTGATCTTGGACCGTCAGCCCCAACAATCACTCGGGCTTTAACTTGCTTAATAGTGCCCATATGTTTCACATGGACGCTTCCATTTCCAGAGACACTTATAACAGGCGAATCACATTTTATAATTGCGCCCGCATCCATCGCTCTTTCAACTAGGGCTTGGTCATATTTATCTCGAAAGACAATGTTGCTTTTAAATCTGGATTTTATCTTGTTGCCCATTGAATCGATAAGTTCTGTATATTCCGTAATATTTGCGAGCGTATTCTGGGGCGGCTCTATTAATTTTTCCGCATCTTTGGCTTTAGGAAACAAACGACGCATTTCGGAGGGATGTGGTAACAATTCTCCACATCTAACTGGAAGTCCAATAGTTTTCTTTTTCTCAAAAAGTTGTACCTCCACATCCTTTTCAGCTAATATTCTAGAAATGGTTGCACCTGCTGGACCTCCTCCTATCACGATCACATCAGCAACCATTCTATCACAACACAATTAGAACAATGTAACGGATTAGGAATCCTACAATGAGCAAGATTCCGGTAAATAAGTGCGTCATAACCGTCATAGCTTGCGCTGGTATTAGCTTAGGTGTATTCAGATAGTTTTTATGGGCTATCTTCATTCCAGGGATTGCAAACAGCGGTAAAGTAATGAAACTAATAAGACAAAACAGCGGTAAGAACGAGAAAACAATACCCAAAGCTATAGCTGCATATGTGCCCAGAATCAAACCGTGATACACGCGTACCGCTGATAAGGAACGGCCGAGTCTGACAACTAAATGGTCTTTACCAACCTCTTTGTCGGCAACATAATCGGGAAATTGATTGATCCAAATTACCGCTGTGATTAAAAATGCGACCGGAATTGATGCGATCAAAGGAACAAGCGTTATTTTCACCGTTTGTACGTAATATGCGCCAAGGACACAAAGAGGACCGAAGTTGATACCTATAGCAACTTCTCCAAGTCCTTTAGAAGCAAGTGCTACATAAAAAAAGCCACATAATGCGCCAATAAGTCCAAGTACAAGCAGAAACCAACCAATTACAAACGTGAAATACAGACCAATAGCGATACCTATGCCTAGCAAAATGAGTGATGCAACAAGGACATCACGAGGCTTTAGAATTCCCTCACGTAAAAAGTCGCTTCCTCCGCTGAATGGAGTAACTTCTTTGTTAATTATATCCGTACCGCTTTTAAAGTCAAAATAATCGTTGGCTATATTTGTACCTGCGTGGAGTGCGATTCCTCCAATTAACGCCAAGACAAAATAAAGTGGATAGAACGCATTTTCGTAAACAAATGCAATAACAGATCCTAGGATTATCGGAATAATTACTGCGGTAAGGAATTTTGGTCTTGTAGCGTTAAACCAAAGTTTTATTGAGCTATATTTTATATGAGATACTTCAGTCATTCTCATTACCCATTTTTTAGTTAGAACTCAGTTTATCATTAAATTTGTAATGAATTTGCCAAACTTAAGTTAAAAGCTAGTAAATGGTATAGGCATAATTGATTGTAAGTTGTATATATATTTCACAAACTAGCGAACTAACAGCACTTTAGCATCGTGTTCGATTAATTTTGCACAATTACGTCCAGATCTTGCAGCACCTTCTATAGATGAATGCCAATTATCGTTATTTGCATAATTTCCAGCAATATAAAGCCCTTCAATCGGAGTTCTATTTGTATCTAGTTTTAATGACATAATCCCAGGGTATTGTGCCTCTATAGCATTCTTGATCTTCAAAACTTTCGTCCAGAGAAGATGCTTTTCAATTTCAGGAAAAAGATCTTTTAGATCCTCAATGAGAATGTCTACTATTTCCTCATCAGTCTTGTTCTGTAAAGATGGTTCAATGCAGGTTCCAGCAAGAAGGCTCTTCCCTGGAGGGGCAATAATTCCATATGGAGGCAGAATCTGCGCAACTGCAGTGATTAACTTGTTTGGTGTTAGGATCACGGATCTGTGATCTGTTAGTGACTTGTCTAGTCCGATTTGTATTGCTAAGGCGGATGTATACTTAACTTCTTTAATTCGTTCACGGAAGTCGCTTGGGAAGTGTTTTTCAGAGACTAAATTAAATAGATTGATAATAGGTCCTGTAAAAACGACAAAGGGCATTTCAAGAAATTCTTCAACGCCTTCACGGATATATTCAATTCCTTTTACTCGTTCATCCTCTATGACTACTCGTTTGACTGTACTATTTGTCCAAACTTCGCTCCCCATCCGTTCGCAATACCATTTCAAAGCTTTGGATATTACGCTTAGGCCAGCAGTCTCAACACCTTTTTCTGGATAATATACAGCCAAACTTTCTCTTTCTTTGACCCTCAGTTTTTCAGCATGTAGCCAAAGCCCACTAGATACTTGTTCAGGTGGTAGAAATGTTATTGATTTGATGAGTGGGGCGTAAAAAAGTTCCAATGCTTTCTTGCTAAGATTTGTTTCACACCATGAGGCAAAATTATCCTCATCGTACTTCATAAAATAGTCTATATCGCTTTTTAAAATCCTGTTTGAATTTGTTAGAATTTTTACTCGATCGGCAAAATCGAGTAAACCAAATTTTAAAATACTAGAAATTTTTCGCTCTAATCTAAAGAATTTTTTGTTGTGATAAAATACAGCGCCTTCTCCAATATATCTCATACGAACGGCGGCCTTTTTCAGGAACGGTATAATGTATGAGTAACCTCCTAAGAAAAGGTGTAACCCTACATCATATGTATATCCCTTTTCTATAAAAGAGCGGACATGTCCACCCACTTCCGGCTCTTTTTCTAATATTACACTACGAGGCCTTAAGCGTTCCAATTCACAGGCACATAATAATCCAGAAATCCCCGCACCAATTATCCCTGCTTTTATTCGATGAGTTTTCAACAAAGCCCTCCTTCATATCTTTTAACGTACTTTTCTACAGGTCAAGTGCTTGCGCAACAATTTGAGTGATGTCAAGCATTTTTACTTTGGAATTTTTTTCTCTTATGGCTTCTTCCATATTCAAATAACATGCTGGGCATGCAGAAACGACACTATCTACTCCAAGGCTCTCAACTTCTTCAATCTTCTTCAAACCCATTTTTAAAGCGAGTTCAGGGTTTGTTATTTTTAAGACACCGCCACCACCACAGCACTTGCAATCTTGCTTTACTTTTGGAAGTTCAATAAAATCGAGATGCAGAATGCTTCGCAATATCTTTCGAGGTGCTTCATAGACACCACTTAATCTTCCTATCTCACATGGATCGTGATAAGTCGCTTTAATATCTTGAACTCTCTTAAATTTCAATTTTTTTGTATCAATTAATTCTGCAAGGTATTCTACTGCATGCTTCACTTCAAAAGGTAATTCTAGTCCTAAATGGGAATACTCTTCTTTCCAGCCTCTGTAACAGCCAGCACATGTAGTAATAAGTGTTTTAACGCCTAATTGTTCAAATTTTTTTATATTATGCTCTGCTAACTCTTTTGCAAGTGGAAATGCTCCTGATAGGAAGTATGGGCTACCACAGCACCATTCTTCTTCCCCTAATAGTGTGAAATCAATCGATAAATTATCTAAAATTTTGATAAAAGCTTCAGGGATTGACGCTAACCTCCCTGTGAAACTGCTTACACATCCTACAAAGAACCCTATCTCTGCATCACTGTTAAGATGCTCTTCTACTAGATCTTCAACCTCAAAACTCCAAATAGTCCGATCTTCGTTTGGCATGTTATATACATTATGTTCCTCTTGCATAGATGCCTTAAGATCATGTAGAGGAGTTGGCCAGAGATTGTTTCTGAAAACCTCTGCTCTTACGGATTGCCAAAACGTGACCAAATCAATAGAAACCTGACAAACTTCTTTACAGTAGCCGCATAGACTACACTTAAAGACATTTTCTGCAAAGGTTTTGTTGATGTTATCCTTTCCTAAGAACAAATTTTTCGTAAAAAGAAGTTTACCTCTTGGACCAGCGGATTCCCATCTTGCTGTTAATTCTTTAAAGGCTGGGCAGACAGCAGAACAGTATCCGCATTGTGAACAAATAAATAATTCATCATCCATATTAAAGCGTCTAATTTCAGGTAACTTCATTGCTTTCTTCACCTCAGAATAGAATTGCTGTTAAATCAATTAGTTCAATATCACAGAAAATAGAAAGAACCCAGAAAATTCCAAATGTAATGACGAAAATTATAACAAGAAGGAAAAGAATGCCGAAGATTGGATGTCTGGTTGGTGGAAAGAATTTCCGTCCTATGCGTAGGAATGGTACTGACATCGAAAGTAAGGGCGAGAGAGGCATTCCAAAGCGAGTTGATACGTTAATTATCTTTTTTGGATTCATTATGTTATCTGGATCAAGATTTCTCTTTAGGGTTTTTATTTCTGCAAACTGTTTCTTGCCGAAAAGTTGTTCCGCAAATTTGGCAAGCCAAATTCCTATTCCGTATATTGTGCCTCCAAATTCAGTAGCAGTTGTTACAACTTCAAAAGATCTGTAGAATCCCATAAGGAAGGAAATCTGTTTTCTTTCGTCATCCAAAAAAAAGGTCATTACAACTGCTTGACTATTGCTACTAACAATCCCTTCAATTCCCAATCGCTCGTTTTTTGATATTTTCCTCAGTCTTAGAATAAAATCTTTAAGATTTGATAACGGTACATACACCTCACTAGGCACGAGACTTGGTCCCACTCGTTTCAAACGCATAGGATAAAAGCGTTCTCTCCATTCAGTCTCAGCTATTTCTTTATCTAATATTTTGCCCTTATTTCGCGCTACTATTTCTTTGAAGCTCATAACATTATGGCCGAGATCGGAATCCTCTTCATAGACTATCATGCTGATATAATGGTCGCTAGGTATGTTTTCTTCTTTCACGGATGTTTTGAAGTTCACATACTCTTTATCCATGAAATGAAGGTGATAAGGGGTTGTCAAATCAACTAGCTCTACCAAACAAGAAAATAACGCTTCTAATGATTCAAAAGCAGTAACAAATTTTTTTAGAGATGTTTTCGCTTTGATACGTAATTCAATCTTCGTAATTATCCCTAGAATGCCTTCGCTCTCAATGAAGTACTGCGTTACATCATCTAAGATATCTAGTGAATGAATTCCATTAGCAGTATTTATTACCTCTCCACTAGGCAATACTATTTCCAATGACTTTACCTGAGCTTTAACATCGCCATATTTTAAACTACCGATACCTGAACCTCCCTCTGCAACCCATCCCCCAAGGGTAGAAGATCTGGCTGAAGTGGGGTAACTACGGAGTGTAAATTTTCTTTTCTCTAAATATTCAAGCAGATCCTCCCAAATTACCCCTGATTCAACTAGAATCGTTAAATTTTTTTCATCAAACTCAAGAATTCTATTCAATCCTCTTGTATCGATAATTATTCCTTCTGTTACTGGAATTGCACCACCATATCCTGAGGTTGCAGCTCCACGCGGAATAATTGGAATTTTATGATCTGCGCAATATTTAATTAGCAAACTAATTTCTTCAGCAGAATTCGGTAATACTACTGCTGAAGGTTTCATTTTAAATAATAAATGTGTCATTCCAGGTAATTCGGCTATATCGCGAATATAGTGGGCCAGTTCGTATGGATCAACTGAAACTCTGTCTTCTCCAAAAATTTGTGCTAAATCAACTTCTAGTTGTTTTTTTGGAATCAAATGGCAACACCTTTAATCTCTACAGATGGGGTTAAACCAAGAAAACTATATTAAAAAATTCATGGTCTTAAAAAATAAGGTGGGGAATGATATAAGGCATTGTAAACGGCATGAGAGTTCTCTGCCATCATACTAAGCCTTTTTTCACTTTCTTAATAAAGTGATCAGAATATTAATCACTCCGATGATAGTGCCTAGTGCGAGCAACCCAATGAGAATGCCGCTTGGCACTGACGACCACACTATTGTTGGATGAACCGCAGCAGGGTTTCCTTGTAATATAAGAGTTCCACCTTGAATTCCTGCTGTGAAAATCAGCAAGGGTGCAATGACACCTAAATTGTGTAAAATCAAATGTGCCAAAGAAAGCCAATCGTTAGGCTCTCCGCTAACATAATAGACAAAAGCCCAAGCGCTCAATCCAATGAATCCAGCGAGTAGATACATCGAATAGCCTACAAACACCCATGTGCCAGCACTGCCACCTGCGACCATCCGCGATAAATCTAACCCTTCGCCACCTGGAGGAAATATAAAAAACACTGTTATGATTGCTGCGATTACGGCATGAATTAATGCGAACCATACAAATCGCTTAGCCCATTTTTCCGCCAATTTTTACTCACCTTTACTTTTTAGTAATGACACTGGAATATGACTTAAGCAATGTGCTTCTTATTCTTTTGTGCTTAATTGTCGCTTTGAAAAGGTTAAAATAGTGCAAAGATTATAACTCTTTGCAAGAAAATTGCACTGCGTTGTAGGGAGCAAATTGAAATTTGATGATTTAGATATCAAAATCTTATTCTATCTCACAAAAGATTCTAGGATTTCTTTTCGAAAAATTGCAGAAAAAATTGCTCATAACAACAATGAATATAAGAATATAAACTCTAGCACCGTATTTCGGCGGTTTAAACGTCTGAAAAAGTATTTGTCATTTAACACAAGATTTGAGAAAGATTTAATTTATCACTTTAACCTTATAGGTGTGGTTGTGAATATCGACGATATTATTAAAGTTATAAATGACTATAAGAATTGTCCTCGCGTAATAGAAATGTATCGGTTATCTGGAAAATTTAATCTGTTATTTAAAGGGGTTTTCGAAGACCCAATGATCTTTTCTTCATTTATTGATGAATTAAGAAGCGACCCAAGAATTAAAAGTGTTGAACTCTGCGTCAACTGTCAACAAGTTGCACCAGAGCCAATCGCAATTAAAGAAGTATTTGACGGTAATTCTAATGTTGTAGTTGCTCCTTGTGGTAGGAACTGTGATGAATGCGCTGATTATAAGGATGCGTGTCTAGGATGCCCTGCAACAAAATGGTATTGTAAGACGATCTTTCCAATTAAGGAGAAAGTCTTAAAAAACCCGACAAGAAATAGAAAAGATTGATCTATGGCTTAAGGCAGTCCTCTTAAATTCAGGAGCTTTTTGTACTCATGCACCGACTCGCTCTAAATATCGAGTGCAACAAGTTTCTTCATCTGATAAATGCATGATTTCAACACATCCAAGTGGTTTTAGAACCGCGGAACAAACAAGTGGACGTTCATCGTCCAAGCTCTTACAAATAGCGATGGCTTCCATGTGATACTGGCAGAGTTGATTCCAGAGTTGAAGGATTTCAGAATCCGTCCTTGTTGTAATCACATTCCTGTTTAGACTTTTAGCACGATTTATCATTTTTTGTGAAATTTCATCTATTCTTGTTTTCAAATCATGCACTCTTTGCTCTCTTCTTCTTTTCTTATCGATTTCTTCTAGCAATGTTGTTATATTTTTTCACCTTCCCTATGATTTTTTAAACTATCACAATAGATGATGATAGTTTTAGCAAATAAATGACATTGTCATATTTAAGAATACGTTTTGTGCATTTTGTTTTTTAGCAAAAAAAATGCGTTTTTCACAAAATTTTTCACAAAATTTTCATAACGTCTGAATACTAGTTATAATAAACTCAAGGATGGGCGCTGAGAAAATCCCTGTAACTATTATCAAAATAGACGCTATTACCAAAACAAAAGTACAAGATATAGGCTCTTTTATCACGTTAAAATCTTTTGGTTCATCAATATACATTCGTTTAATGATCCACGCATAGTATGCGAGGGAAAATGCTGTATTTAAGACACCAGCAATACCCAACCAAAGTAAACCTGCGTCTATAGCTGCAGTAAACAGAATTAATTTGCTGAAAAATCCGTTTGTTGGCGGTATTCCAGTTAATGCTACTAAGATGATAGTTAAAGTGAATGCAGTGATCGGCATATGCTTTGACAAGCCGTTATATGATTCTAAATCTGCTGACTTCATTTTCAAAAGGACGGCTGTCGCTGCAACGAAAGCCGCACTAGTCATTATTGTATGATTCAAAATATGATATAGCACTCCTGCAATCCCTAGATAAGTTGAAGCTGCAAGACCAATGAGTATATATCCTGCATGAGCGATGCTGGAATATGCGAGCAATCGAGTAAATGTTTTTTGCATGAGAGCAGAAATGTTTCCATAGGTCATAGTGACTAATGCCAATATTGCGAACGCAAACCCCCAGTCTACTCTTAAAACTGTCATTCCGATGATGATAACCCTAATTATGGCTGCGAAACCTGCTTTTTTGCTACCACCTGCTAAAAATCCGCTAACAGGGGTAGGCGCTCCTTCATATGTATCTGGAGCCCACATGTGGAAGGGAACAGCAGCTATTTTTATGCCAAACCCTGCAACAAACGAAATCAGTGAAAGTAAGGCAAATGGGTTTATCGAAGAGTCCATAGTGGAAAGATAATCTGCAATTAGACTAATTCGAGTCGTGCCTGTAATGCCGTAGATTAATGAGATTCCAAACAAAAGGATGGCAGAAGATATAGCTCCAAATATAAAATACTTCACTGCAGCCTCATTAGCGAGGGGATCATTTTTTCGAATGCATACGAGCACGTAGGTGGGTATTGACATTAATTCCCATGCAAGATAAAGCACCACAAGATCTACTGAAAAAGCTACAAGAATCATACCGAGTGTAGACAAAGGCAACAAAGTGTAGTATATTTCTTGATTTGGATCGTCAGCCATATATCTGATAGATGCGATCGATATGAAAATAGCTACCATTAAGAAGACAAAGATAAAGAAAAGAGAAAATAGATCGATCTTTAAGACATCTCCAATGAGAGTAGGTGTGTCAATGTACTTGGGCATCTCGAATATCGTTATAGCTAAAGCAAATAAGAGATTAAATATACTCCAGCCTGCAGAAACTTCTCGTTTTAGTACCCTAATTCCAAGGCGGTTCATTGCAGGGGTCATAATGGAGAAGATCGCTAGTGTATATATCGGAAGAAATGGTTCTAATCCGAACGAAAGCAATTCAAGTTGCATTTGAATTCCTCATATATTCTCTAAATGTTTTCTAGAAGTTTTTGGCAAGATGGAACAATCGTTTGAAGCATAAGGGACGGAAATAATCCTAGTATGACTATCGGGATTACAAATAGGGCTACAGAAATGAGTTCGATCAATTTCCCTTCGTGAGGTTCGTGATTTGCTATTTGCACTTGATTTTTTGGTCTCAGTACAATTCTGTCTATAGTCCAGACAAAATAGGCTGTAACGATTCCAGGCGCCAACACTACTATTGCAGTGAAAGAGAATGCGTTAATAGCCCCCATGAAAATCATAAATTCACTTACAAAGCTGCTGAGAAATGGAAAGCCCAGAGCAGCAAGAGCACCAAATACAAACAAAGCAGTTGTTCTTGGCATTGTATGCAGCATGTCGCTGAGTTTATCGATCTCTCTGGTCCCAGCATTATGTTGTATTACCCCGGAAAGGAGAAAGAGAAGACCTACAGCACATGCATGATTAAACATTTGGAACACAGCGCCAGATAATCCCAGAAGATTACCAGTAAATGCACCTAATAGCACAAACCCCATATGATTTATGGACGTAAGTGCAATCATCATCTTTAAATCACGTTGAACTAATGCAACACCTGCGCCGTAAAAAATCGTCAATAGAGCCAAACCTATGAAGAAGTAAGCATATTCAAATGAAATCTCTGGGAACAGTGATAAATTAATTCGAATAAAGCCATATCCCCCCATTTTCAGCAATACACCTGCTAACAAAACACTGATTGGTGCAGGTGCTTCTACATGAGCATCTAACAGCCATGTGTGTAGGGGTACGACAGGAAGTTTCACAGCGAAGCCAAAGAACGTGGTAATCATTATTATCAGTTGAAGTGGTTTTGCGATTTTGGTGTCCATGAGAATTAAAAAATCAAAAGTGTGCGGCGTTGCTGCCAGGAAGAGCAAAATGAATCCAATGAACATTAAAGAGCTTCCAGCATTAGTAAAAATTATAAACTTCATGGCGGCATATTTGCGGTTAGGTCCGCCCCATATCCCGATTAGGAGAAACATAGGTACAAGAACTAGCTCCCAGAATAAGAAAAACACGATTAAATTGAGAGAAACGAAAACACCGAGAAGTCCCATTTCAAGTATGAGGAGAAGTCCGTAGTATTGTGCTATCCTTGAAGAGATCATACTCCATGAGCCTAGTGCGGCAAGCATAGTTAGGAGGGTTGTTGCAAGTACTAATGGCAAACTAATGCCATCGACACCCACACTGTAATTTATGCCTACGGACGGTATCCATGTGATATTCTCTGAGAAGAGAAAGCCATCTCCAATAGGGTTGGCAGATATCCATAAATAGAGCGCGAGAACAAACAATACGATCGTAAATCCAATTCCAATACTCTTCCCAACTAATTCATCTTTCTTTCCAAAGCCATAAGTAAGAATTGCACCAATAAGTGCGATAATGAGCATCCATGAAATTATTCCTATTCCTAGCATCTATGGAAACCCTCCTAGGACAAATAATACAATAATAACAATCACAACAACTCCTGTGGTCAGAAGTGTTACATACTGTTCAATTATTCCTGTCTGGAGCTGTCCAAAAGCTTTAGAAAGTTTTTTGCCAGTTCCAGCAACTCCGTTGACGAATCCATCAACTATTCGTTGATCAATAAATTCGTTAGCTTTTGAGAGTGCTATTCCGAGCTTTGCAATAAAGTAACTCAAGGAGTTGAAGCCTCGTGTTTCGAGTCCTGTAGAACTGAAACGTGCACCGTCTATTGCCTTTTCCGCAAAAACATAATGAGATTTATCAATGATTCCAAGTTCGAACTTATCTAGTAATGCCTTGAACATCCTTATTGTTCCGTAAACGAATACTTTGTAATAGAAGGCGTTGATATACCATCGATTTGTTAGGAACTTATGGAGACTTGCAATAATTGGATTTCTGGCTATAGTTATGGCAGAATACTTCTGTTTAATGTAGATGTAGTAACTGGGGATCAGTCCCAGAAA
>JAHQJS010000005.1:0-192698 GCA_019057385.1 Candidatus Borrarchaeum weybense
ATAAGGAATACGGCATCGATCCCACCGGCTGCGTCTTCTGGGAACTCTACGCCAGCCCACCCAGCCTGGACGTCGATGAGTTCCTCACATACGTTTACCCCCATATCTATGAGATGTATAAAAGCGTCAAGCGTTACCACCCGCTGGGCATCACCTATTACCCCGACAGCGTGGAACGCTGGAGAATTCTGTTCGACTACGCCGTCAATGATAAACAGTACCTACCCACCATCTCTCTACCCGCTGCCATTACCTTCCCCATCAACGCCAACGGTGACCTGGAATGCGATCACCAGGCCATGATCCGGCTATGCAAGGAATACAACCAACCCTACACCGCTACCATCCTGCCCTACTTCATGCGGGACGCTACAAAAGAAGAAATCTACCAAAAGGTCAAAGAAATCGCAGAAGCCAGCGTCCAAGCAAATCTACCAGTTATGATCTCGCCGGCGGCGCTGACCAACGACACCGACCCCGAAAAAGTCGATATCTTCTTCCAAGCAGTCTGTGAGCATGGCAACTACACGTTCCCCGCCTATCGGAAACTCAGCAAGCAGCAACTAAAAGAATGCCCCGTCTGCCAACAGGTCACCGATGTGTGCTACGAGGACCGGACAATTGTCTGCCCCTCCTGCCACTACAAAGCACGGTTTGCCGGTGACGAACACATGGACTACGCCGTCATCATCCAAGAACACAACTAGTTGTCAGTTAGTCACTGACATATCAAAATTTTTTATTATAATCTAATTTTAGTTGGCAGATTAAATAAAAACAGTGCAGTATACCTCTTGTTTTAGGTTTGATCGTTCTTATAATGCGCAATGAAAATACTTTTCAGTACAAATAGTTCTTACAGAGAGATAGAAAGGGAATTCTTATTTTGGTGGTCTCTCTGGAGTTATATTTCAATCTCGCTAGTCTTGCATTAAAGGAAATTGAAAATGGATTATCAGCAAGATTAGCACTTAAGAAAATATCTTCTAGGTATAGTATTACTAATACGAAACTAAGAAGCAAAGTCCATGCTTTAGTCATTGAAACAATTCGTCGTCTTAACTACATAGATTGGGTTACAAATATCTCACTAGAAGGCACTTCTATTTCTCAACTTCCTCCATACATTCGATCCATACTAAGATTATCAGTATATCAGTTGAAGTTCTTATCAACTCAACCTTCACAGTTTTTTTCTGCATTAATAGGGCTTATTGCGAAAAAATTTGGCAGAAAAGATGCAGGATTCGTCAAAGCAATTCTATACGAAATTGAAAAGAGAGATACAACTTATTACTTCACAAGATTGTCTGAATACGAAAAAATAGGACTACAGCTATTTCATCCTACTTGGTTTGTAAGGTATTTGTTTCGAATTATGGGACGTTCTGAAGCATTAAAGGTAATGAGAAAGAATAATTCACAACCTACTCAATATATACGCGTAAATACTTTGAAAGTCCATCCTGAAATGCTCCAGAGGAAATTAGCGAAAGAAAAGACTATTGTGACTATTGATCCCGAATTATTTGATGTGCTGCATATTAAAAAGATGAAAAGACCTCTAATTCATAGTCCATATTATAAAAACGGCTTCTTTTACATTCAAAACAAAGCTTCTGCACTTGTCACTCATATCCTGAATCCTAAAGAAAATGATGTAGTTCTGGATGTGTGTGCTGCACCTGGAGGAAAAACTACTCACATTGGACAGTTTATGAAAAATGAAGGGGAAATTGTTGCTCTTGATAGTTCTAGCAAGCGTATGTATGAACTTATAGAAACGTCTCAAAGGCAGTCTATCAATATTATTCAGCCATTACTTGCTGATTCTCGATCAATTTCATTTGCCTCTAAAAAGCAGTTTGATAAAGTTTTAGTAGACGCCCCCTGTAGTAGTACAGGGGCTTTTTGGTCACGTCCAAGTAGAAAATGGTCTGTTAACAGGAGACTTATTAAGTGGCTAAGTCAAATTCAATGGTCTTTATTGGAACGAGCAGCAAGTTTAGTGCGCTCAAAAGGAATCTTGGTGTATTCGACTTGTTCACTTACTCTTGAAGAAAATGAAATGATAATAGAACGCTTCCTTAAATTGAATTCAGATTTTAAACTTACAGAAGCAACACCATTTATTGGAATACATGGTTTTAGGGGGTTAAATCTCTGTCAAAGATTATTTCCTCATATTAACAATACTGATGGGGTCTTTATTGCTAAGTTAATTCGGCGTTCTCGTGAAGAATAAGAAAATCTAACTCTGATTACAATGGAGACGACTAAACCAAGACATCATATCTTGTCTCGTCTATAAAATCTTAATTATTTACTCCCAAACTGAACTAAGAAATGACTTGTATTCTCTTGGTAACTCTGGCCTCTGAATTATTATTACAAGTCCATTCACAAAGCCTCCCATACCCATGACAAAAATTAGTGAGAATAAATCTTTAATAAACCCTATTTCCTTCAAAAACACGACAAAAATCAATGTGATGACGGCCGCTATAATACAAAATGAATAGATATGAATTAAATTAAGTTTTAGGAGTTTTCTTATATAATTTGAAAGATAAATGGCAACTGCGCATGTTGTTATAGTCCAAAGAACACTTAATCCTATTACACCAAAATTCAAAATCACTGGTATGCTTAAGCCACCAAGTATTATGAGTTGAATCAAATTCAGCTTTATTAGAAGTTCTGGACGTCCCATTGCATTTAGTAAATCTCTGTATGAAACAGATATCGCACGAAATAGACCATAAATCGACAATATTTGCAATAAAATTACCATCGGTAACCATTTTTCTGTATAGAAATAAAGTGTTATCTCCCAGGCTAAAGGAATAACGATTACGACAAAGGGAAGTATAAATAATAAAATGAGTTGTAAAAACCTTTCATATATCGATCGTAGCGTATTTTCCTGATTTAATGATTGTGATAAGGCGGGTAAGGATACTTTGCCTATAACTTCAGCGATCCCGTCGACTGGAATACTTGCTAAAAGGAAGGCAATTGAATAAAACCCGAGTATTTCAGAACCAGCAAATTTTCCGATAATCCCTTTATCTACATTAATCAACAAGAAAAGTAGATAACCAACCAAAGCATATCGTACACCTTTGTTTATCACATTTCTTACGATTTGTCCAGAAAAATTTAACTTTGGTAACCAGGGCGCAAGAATCCATACACATATAAGGCTAGCAATACATCCCACCAAAACACCATAAACAAGACTCAAAACCCCATAGCCTAACAAAGCTAATGGAATTGCTACTAAAGGAAATAGTATTTCACGAATTATTGCAGGTATCACTCTTTTCTCAAAAAGAAGTTCTTTCTCTAATTTTAAAGATGGAACGGCGCCAAAGGATGTAATAAGAAGCACTAAAGAAAGTATGGGCAATATTTCTGTTAGAAGTGCTGAATTAAAGAATGTACCAATAGGTGATGCTAAAAAATAAATAAACGTAATCGAAATTCCTGCAAGGATCGGTTCCAAGACGAATATTACAGTAAAAAGCATCGAGTTATCTTCATTTGATTGAATGATGCTGGTTCTAAATCCTAAGAATAGTGTTGTAAAAATGTTTACAAATAGCCACGCAAGCGTCAGGATTCCAAAATCCGAAGGAAATAGTATCCTCGCCAAAATTATGTATGATATAAAACCTATGAATCGTGCAACTCCTGAACTTAAGAAAATTGCTAATGTACTTCGAACTATTCGTTTTTGCACAAAAGGTTACCCCAGTGTTTCTTTTTGAAATATAAGATTCGTTCGTTCCTCTATATTCGAAATTCAATTCTAATTTTAGTCTTCGTAAAGGGCAGATAACCTTTACTTTATTTTTATCTTTTGCATACAGAGCTATTTTTCATTTAGTTGTAATATAAGCAAAAGATCATATCAATTGAATTGCATGGAGGATTGCAGAAGACTTTTATTGAATACTGGTTCTTGAAAACTGCTAAGTTTTGGTGTCATCTATGGTTAACTTTGCCGAATTTTTGAAACGAATGAGTTATGAACAATGGCTCTATCTTGTTGTAATTTTCTCTTTTATTCTTAGGCTTCTATGTTTACACCCTTATGTTTTTGAAGGACCAAGTTTTTATGATGAAGCACATTGGGTTATCAATGCGAGAGCTTTCGCATCAGGATTAGGTTTTACAGATCTTGCAATCCCTGGTAATCCACCAGAAAGCATTATTCAATATTCACCAGGTTTACCTATTGTAATCGCTTTACTGTTTCACATACTTGGTATTGAAAGTATATTGCTAATAAAAGCCATTCCAATACTCGCAAGTATAGGGCTAATTATAGTTACTTATTCTGTTACAAAATTACTCTTTGGAAAGCGTATAGGGCTTGTTAGTAGTATATTCGTCTCATTTCAATACCAATTATTTGTTTTTTCTCACATACTTCAGCCAGAAATTATCTTAAGTTTTCTTCTGGTTTTGCTTATCTATATCACTATTTTATGGTCAGAAACAAAGAAATCTAAATTTCTTTTCATTGCAATGCTAATTTCAATTACACTTATTGTTGTTAGAGTCGTAGGTTTTCTGATAGTTCCCTTACTTTTCATATACATTCTTTTAACGGGAGCAAATTGGAAAGAACGTATACTATTTAACATCTTCTTATATATTGGCGCTCTCTCTTTCTTCGCTCTCTTAATCTATGAATACTTCCTAACTGGAACTTTCTTAACATCTTATCAGAAGGAATTATTTTATTATAACCCTCATGATTGGAGTGGAAGCGCTGTCAGTAGTACAGATATTGGTTACATTTCAGCAAGAATCAGTACAGGTATAATATTCTATTTACTTGAAACACCATCAATATTATTATTTGAAATTATTCCGCAATTAGGCATACGCCTTATTTTAGGTTATTTCTTTCTAGGACTTGGTTTTTTTCTTGGTATGAAAAGAAGGCGAAAAGAAGTGATTATTCTTCTTTTGTTTGCAGCGCTTAATATGATCTTCTTCAGTTGGTGGTATTGGAAGCAAATTAGGTATATTTTACCCATTAGCCCGATATTACTCCCTTTCTGTGCAATATCGTTTGTTAAAATAGCTGACTGGACTAATAAGTTGCTTAGAACTAAAAAATCATATTTTCTTAAGTTTAATAGCAAGAATATGGCAATTATAATCTCCGCTATCATTGTTTTAGGCTTTATTATGCCTGATGCCATTCGTGCAGTTTTACACGTTGAAAAAGATAGAACGCATCCTTTAAGCGTAATTCAAGAAGAAACAGTTGATGCATATCAATGGATACGAGATAATACACCAACCGATGCCATCATTATGTCAAGAAATCCTCATAGAGCCTTCTATCTCTGTGAACGGAAAGGAGTGTTCCTTCAATTCGCTCTGGAGGAACAAAATCAAATAGAGTTCATGAGAGACTGGGATGTTTCTTACATCATTCTAGAAGATACACCTGATATAAGACAAGCCTATGATTGGTTGATTGATCCATCTAATGCTCCTAAAGAATTTCAATTGATGTATTACGTAGAAGTGCCACAAGAAGCACAAGAACCATTTTTCATCATAATATATTCATTCAAATGAAATCTTTTAAAAGAATAACTACTCGTCGCAGGTAAGAATGGATTATACACTCCAATCCTCACCTAAATCGAAATTAGTTAATAAATTGAGGCAATGATGGTATTTCTTGTTTATTGCAGTTACAAGATCTATATTCATAATGTTTGCGAGTGAAGCGGTCCAAGCGATAATATCAGCCAATTCTTCTTCAAGTTCTTCATAACTTCTATCTTTTACAATTGCACTCGCTAATTCACCTATTTCCTCAAAAAGCCAAAGAGTAGTCTTAAGAACACCACGTTCATAATCATTTTTGAAATATAATTGCCTCATTAATTGTTGAAATTCTTTTAGTCGCAAAAATTCACCTCTAATTGTTTTGAAGAATGTGTTCTGGTTAAAGAATTTAAAATCTTTGTAGTAATTATGTAAGTTTAACAATCCCATAACAATTAAACGAATTAATCAGGTTAAAATAATGATTAAAGGTCAACTTAATCAATTTTGGCGACAACAAACCTCTTTTCATTAAGATATGTTAAAATTGATTTTAAGCACGTTTAATTCTTCAATTGAAGAAGGTGAATTTTTTAACCATAACATTTTTGTAAGATCATTTCTACAACAATTGTAGAGGCGTCTATAAAGGCGTTTAAAAATGGTATTTGGACGGACACCTCTATTTAGGTACAGAAACAAAAAGAAGTTTTTTGCATAAAAGTCAAAATCTATTGAGTTTAACAAATTAGATGAAAATTTCTATAAAAAGAAAAAGGGTGAAGACAATGCGAAAATGCCCTAACTGTGGAAGCACAAGTATTAAAGAAGAAATTGACCGAAGTAAGATTATTGGATATTTGCTTCACGACCCAATATATGAGAAAACGCTCGTTTGCAAGAACTGTACACATAGATGGAAATCTGGAGAAGAAGCACAAAAGCCTGCAAGGCCATCACCAGAAGAACCTGAACCCCCATTAGAAGAACCTGAATCCTTAATAGAAGAATCTAAACCCCTACCAGAGGAACCGGAAGCCCCACCAGAGGAACCACCCACTTAAGACTAAGGTGGTATTTAAAGTTACAGCATGACGTAGTAAAGACAAAAAGGCTAAAATTTCATAAAGACTCTTACTTTTTCACTATTTTTTGATATCTTTAGAGTTTCAAACTAAAATTAGGTTAAGCAAAAGAAAACATATTAAGAGAAAATGATAAATTAAGGAAAATCTTCATTCTCGTTGCGAATAATCTTTATAGACAGAAAAGCAGGCAACGAACCAAAGTTCTTATCAGTCATCTTACATTGTGTTAACTTTTCTCTCGATTTTCAGTCTTGGAGAGTGTCAAACTTAGCCAAATGGTATGATACCCTCTTGCGACAACTGTGCTATAGTTACTGCAATTATGAAAACAATGACCAAAATTATAACTGTTCCAGGGCCAACTTTAATTCCTGGAGCGTCATCTTGGTAAAATCTTATTAGTCCAGCACTCGCTGAAGGCATTGGTGCATCTTTTTTCTTTTTAGATTTCTTAGTTCTGCGTGACATAAAAACTCATCCTCATTTTTTAATAACCTGACTTTATAATGTTTTCCTCATTACAAGTTTCGTAAAGATTTATTTTATCTTTTCTCCGCAAGAAGACCCCTCAACTTGTTGGGTGGTAGTTCACCTTAATAAATTCTTAAGAATGAAAAGAATAGCCTAAAAAATACCATATTAGTGTTTATAGAATTCTTTTAAAGGGTTTTGTCGAATTTTTACTGAGAGGGGTTTACGCGACGCTAAGTTTATATGTCTCTTAGGAAAATACATTTTATAGAACTATTTTACTTATTTTCATGTTTTAACTCACTTTGTTATGAAATGTTCATCATTTCATTTGGATGGTGAGATGTGTAAAACAAGGATAGGTATGATCCATGAGTGATCCATTAAACAGTGAATATTTCAAAAATATTGAAGAAAATGTAGAAAAGTCATATGAACTTGCAAAAAAGGCAAGAGAAAAGAACTTAGATCCCTCACCACTTCCTGAAATAGCCTTAGCAAATGATCTTGCAGCGCGAGTTGAAGGATTGGTTGGGCCAAAAGGTGTTGCGCAGGCTATTCGCCAACTTCAAGAGAAACTCGAACGCGAAGAGGTAGCTTTTCAAATAGCAAAAGACATTGTCTATGAGAAATTTGGAAAAATGAGCGATGAAGAAGGTGCCGAACAAGCAATCCGGACTGCCCTAGCCATTCTTTCTAGTGGAATCACGGCTGCTCCATTAGAAGGTATTGCAAAAGTTAAAATCAAGAAAGGAGCAGATTCAAAACGTTATTTGAGCATCTATTTTTCTGGACCTATAAGAGCTGCTGGAGGAACAGAGACAGCATTGACCGTACTAGTAGGGGATTTTGTACGACGATTGCTGCATCTCGACAGATATAATCCTTCAAGTAATGAAGTCGAACGATATATCGAGGAAGTTGATCTTTACAAACGTGCAGTTCATCTACAATACCCTTCAATAGATGAAGAAATTCGAAAAGCAGTAGAGCACCTTCCAGTTGAAGTTACTGGTGAACCAACGGAGAAAATAGAAGTATCAGGTTATCGCGATATTCCTTCTATTGAAACAAATCGTGTCCGTGGAGGAGCTATTCTTGTACTTAATGATGGTATTTTAGGCAAAGCCCATAAACTCCCAAAAATAGTTAGAAAAATAGGACTAGAGGGATGGGAATGGTTAAAGAATCTAAAAGAGTTAAAATCCAAAAAAGAAACTGATGCAAGTGATTCAAAACGGATGACAAGTGATAAATACCTTGCAGATGTAATTGCAGGTCGTCCAGTATTTGCACATCCCTCTAGACCCGGTGGATTTCGTCCAAGATATGGAAGAGCTCGAAATACGGGACTTGCTGCTGTTGGAATAAATCCTGCAACAATGGAAATCTTAGACGAATTTCTCGCTACAGGAACTCATGTGGTTACTGAAAGACCAGGAAAGGGTGCGATCGTAGTTCCAGTAGATAGTATAGAAGGACCAACAGTGAGACTCAAAGGTGGTTCGGTGTGTTCATTCAATAACATCGAAGAAGCACGTTCACATATACATGACACAGAAAAAATCCTCTATCTTGGGGATATGCTCATTGCGTATGGGGAATTCTTAGAGAATAATCATCCTCTCATTAATTCAGGATACTGTGAAGAATGGTGGGTTCTGGAATTAAAGAACGCCTTAATGAAATCATCCCTTACAAAGGAAGATCTTTGTGTGCGTCTCAATATTTCTCCTGAACTTCTAAATCAATATATTGAAAATCCTTTCAGTATCTATCCGAAACCAATTGAGGCAATTAAACTTTCTCAATTACTAAAAATACCGTTACATCCAAGATATACCTATCTATGGCATGATATACTTCCTGAAGAACTTAATAACCTTTTAGAATGGCTTGTGCAAGCAAAGATGGAATATAATGGCGAATTTTGTGCTGAAATACGCGTAATTAATACAGATTTTACTTCAAAGAATATTCTTGAGAAACTTTGCATCCCACACAGCGTGGGGAAGGATGAGATCGTAATATCTCACCATGCTCCAACATTGGCATATTGCCTTGGGTTCCAAAAAGATATTACATTAGAGAAGATCCGTTCCAAATTTCAAACGACTCCTATGATGAGGGATGTACTCTTCATAATCAATACCCTTTCTGACATCGAAGTCAGATCCAAAGCACCCATATTTATTGGAGGGCGCCTAGGACGCCCTGAAAAATCAAAAGCACGTGCTACGTCTCCTCCTGTCCATGTACTTTTTCCAGTTGGATTTAATGTAGGTCATAATAGAAATATCGTTGAAATAGCAAAAAAGGGAGATGTTTCTCTTGAGATCGTTCGTAAAGAATGCTCATCCTGTCATTATACATCATTTATGAACTTATGTCCAAGATGCGGGCATCAAACTGCTACTGCACTTAAATGCCCTAAATGCCACACGGAGAGTCAAAAAAATATCTGTCCTAATTGTAAAACGCCTATTCGAGGATTTGAAACACAAAAGGTTTCTCTTCAGCGAATTCTCGATGAAGCCTTGCGGAAAACTGGAGTTAGAAACATAGAAAAAGTAAAGGGAGTTAAAGGCTTAACTAGCAAATTTAAACAACCTGAAATACTTGAAAAAGGCATTCTTCGCTCTAAATACGGATTATATGTGTATAAAGATGGAACAACACGATTTGATGCAACTGATGCGCCCTTAAGTCATTTTAAGCCAAAAGAGATTAAAACATCAATTGAAAAACTCGTAAATCTTGGATATACTCATGATTATATGGGTAATCCGCTCATTGACGATGATCAAATTCTTGAGTTAAAAGTACAAGATATTGTCATTCACGACGAATGTGGCGATTATCTTGTTAACGTTGCCAAATTCATTGATGAATTACTCGTCAAAGTATATGAGCAACCTCCTTTTTACAATATCGTTAAGAAGGAACAATTAATTGGACACCTTGCGATTGGATTAGCACCTCATACCTCTGCAGGTGTCATTGCTCGCATCATTGGATTCACTGAGGCATATGTGTGCTACGCGCACCATTACTTTCATGCTGCAAAGCGCCGTAACTGCGACGGAGACGAAGATAGCATTCTCCTCCTTTTAGATGGTCTTCTTAATTTCTCTAAGAAACTACTTCCTGAAAAAAGAGGAGGAATGATGGATGCGCCCTTAGTTTTGACAGTGTGTTTGGATCCTCATGAAATTGATGATGAATCATACACTGTGGATCAAGTTGCGAATTACTCCTTAGAATTTTATCAAAAAACGCTTGATAATGTTGACCCAAAAGATATTGAAGATATAATAGATAATGTTGGGCATCGTTTGGATTCTCCAGCACTGTATGCAGGTTTCCGATTTTCACATCCTACATCCTCTATTGCGGCGGGACCAAGTTGTACAGCTTACAAGACACTTGACAGTATGGAGAAAAAGGTTATTGCCCAACTCAATTTAGCAAAGAAAATCCGTGCAGTGAACGCTAAAGATGTTGCAGAACGTGTATTCTCACACCATCTCCTTCGTGATATTGTGGGGTGTTTAAGAAGATTTGGTAGGCAGAAAGTAAGATGTACGACTTGTAACAGGAAATATAGACGAATTCCACTCTCCGGAAAATGTCTAAATTGTGGAGGGAAACTAATACTAACGGTTTCAGAAGGCACTGTTATGAAATATCTTGACTTAGCGGAAAAAATTGTAAATGGCCAAGATCTGGATTTATATCACAAACAACGTATCATTTTGCTTAAGAAGGCTCTAGAATCTTTGTTTGAAGATGATGCACCAAAACAAGTGAAATTAGGTGAATATATTTAGAAGATGCAAGTTTTTGTTTTAAAATTACCACGATAAGGAGACCCCTCCAAGTTGTTTGGAGGAGGAATTGTGTGTTTTTGTTTTTAGACATACTACCCTTTCTGCGGACACAGGGGTATATGCCCACGGGTGTTTTAATGACGGGTACTCTCAAGTCCCGTCGCTCCCAACACCAGGGAGTTGGTTCTCTTCGCCAAAGTAATCAGTCAGTACTATACGATGATCACTGAGAGTTTCCTCTCTGTTTAAACCACCGTTTACAGAGCAAGGGACTAGAGAAGCATCCCTTAGTATGTTCTTTAACTCTCCGGATAACGTAGATACCGCCATGCTTTACCACAGCCTCTCTTAGGCTAATCAACCAATTACTCTCGTTCCTCACGGAACAAGCCCCCACTTGTTAGGGGGTGATTGACCTCATCGCTAATATACCTCCTCTTGTGTAATAACAAAGATCTCCGTCCCTCAATGGACACTTGAGATCCAGCAGGAGCCCTCATCGGTACTGTTTCTTGTGTACGCCCTTCACGCCAAGCCAGACACCTGGGATATCGCATATTGTTATTGTAGTTAACTGCTATTTATGTTGATGGAGAACTGTGTGAAAGTGAAACAAGAAAAAGACGAATCTCATCCCCGAGTAAAATCCTATTACTCTAGAAGAGATGAGGATTTTAGGAAGAATCATATAACTATATAAGTTCAGATTTACAAATAAACTATGAATCTTGCTTGAAAACTGGTGTTTAGCAACTCATATGGAGTTTTTCCATAAAACTAACTTACGAGTTGAAGAAAGCCTTACTTTAGTAAGGATAACTATTATTGAAATTAAATCTTTTTGAGGGATTCTTTTGGAGAAAGCTAGTGACATTATGACTAAAAATGTGGTCTGTGTAACAGTTCCAGGTACACGTGAAGATGTTCTGCAATTAATCCATGAACACAAGCATTTTGGTTTTCCTGTTGTTAAGAAAGAAGAAAACACGCTTGCAGGAATCATTACTAGAACTGATTTAATGCGAAAACCAGATGAAAACCAGATAGCGCTTCTTATGACGCGTGATGTAGTTTCATTAAATAAAGACGCTTCTTTGAAAGAGATTGCTTCAACCCTCTTATCTAACCGAATTCGTCGTATACCGATAGTTGAGGATGATCAAATAGTAGGTCTCATTACGACTGCCGATATCGTACATAAAACTATCCTACGTGCAAATATCAGTGATCCTATTGAGAAACATATGAAGAAAGAAGTTGTTTCTATTTACGAAGGCACCCCATTACCTGTTGCATTGACCATAATGGAATTAGCAAATGTTGAACTTATGCCGGTTCTTAATGATGCATCGGAACTTTCAGGTGTCCTTAGTAAGGCGGACCTCTTTTCATCATCTGAAATTATTTCTGAAAGAAGGATCTCCAGCATGTCTGCAGAAAGTGAAGGAGACTCATGGTCATGGGATGCCATCCCACAATTAGTAGTCACCAAAAAAGAACTTAGACTTCCTTCAAAACCAGTCTCTGAAATAATGATAAAAAATGTAATCTCAACATTTGAACAAACTCCTATTAGTGAATGCGCAAAATTAATGAGGAAACATGATATAGACCAAATACCCGTTACAACTTTGAATGGCGAACTTGTTGGGATTATACGAGATACTGATTTACTTCAAGCATACTTTGATAAGATCTCTGAAATGTAAATCCCAAAACAGATTCAATGTTTTTTAAAGATGATTGAGGACACATCCTTTATTTGACCTATTGCCTTGCAGGGACATTTCTAATCGAAAGATTAAATAATCAAAAAGGTCTACCGAATTCAATCTCTCCATAAATGAATGGATGTTGTTTCCTGCGGTGAAATAATAATGAGAAAAATTGCACAAAATAGGTCTATAGTGCTTTTCTTCATGCTTTCCATTTTACTAATTCAACTTACTGGCACTTTCATGTCACAGGATGTGTATGCTGATGAAAAAACAATTATCCTTTTTGATCAAGTTCATTTACAGTTTTATACGTCGGAACGAATGCAATCAGCGATAACATCATTAAATAATACTGAAGATTTCATAGTTTATTTCAATGATCAACGTTTTACTGAAACATCACTTCTTGGCGTGGATATCCTCGTTATAGAAAATCCAGAACGATCCTTTTCTTTGCAGGAACGTTTAGTTTTAGTCGAGTATCTAGACAATGGTGGAAATATTTTCTTACTGGCCGACCCTCGTGGCACAATTTCTAATCTGAATAATATCATAGATGCTGTTCAATATACAGATGGACGCTTTTCTCAACACGTTATTTTTGACGAAGAGTTCAATCAAAATAATATTTCCACACAAATCAGTGTTTCTCGTGAAGAATTGCGAGAAAGTAGCCCACTCACAAACGGTGTCAAAGAAATTATTACACATTCAATTTCGATCGAAGATGACGATCCTAACAAAGTTATTGCAACAGGAAGCAACTATTCACTCGCAGGACTAGAAGGAAAAAGCCAACCAGCTTGGCTTGTTGCATCTACGGTTGGACGATCTCGAATTGTCCTATGTGGTTCCACAAGGATGTTTAGTGATGTTAAACCAAGTAAATCTGAAGTTACATGGTATCAAACAAAAGATAATGCACGTCTTTGGCAAAATATCTTCTCATGGCTAGCTCAAAAGGAAATACCGCCCTCATTTCTAGGCACAACACTTCCACCTCCACTTACTTTAATTATATCAGCTTTTATTGCAGGGATCGTGTTCATCGGTGGGGGTTTTAGTCTCTATTATCTACTTCAACAAAAAGAACTGAAGCCAGTATCGGAAATATTAAGACGAAAGAAGAAAGCGGAGAAGTTAGAACCAACCCCAGAGGAAGAAATTGCGCAAATTGAAGGTGAGAAGGCCATTTCAATAGATGATGAAGAAATAATAACTGAAGAGAAACCTGCTCCTCCGAAAAAGAAGAAAAAGAGAAAAAAGCGGACATATAGAGTTCGTCGATAGATCTTAGACCTCGATAACTATCGCTAGAACATTTTCATATCTATGTTAAAACAGTCATTTTAGGATCTCAAATGTTTCCGTGTAAATACTTTCAACCTCAGTTTTCCATGCTTCAAGTTTTTCAGGAGAAGGATAATTCTGGAATAGTCCTTTGATTTCTTTCATTTTTGACGATATTTTTCTAAGTCGATTGATAAGTCCTAGTTTTCCAATGCCACTAAAGAGACGTTTCACCTTTTCGGTAAGGTTTAACACCAGATCTTCTCCTAAACTGGCACTCAAAATGTCTTCCTCTTTTAACAAGCGATGTTTCATCCCATAGTTCAATTCATCATCAGGAGTGTGTTGTAAAAATAGACGAAAGATGTCTAGTCCAGCTTGTTTCGCACCATATTCTTTCATATAATCTATATTATACTCCCAAAGACCTCTTTCTGATAGATCGCCTTTCTCAAGAGCACGATCCACGTTAGTGGCTGCTAAGTATCCACCCATCATTGAAGGACCGATCCCGCCTCCATGGATTGGATTAACCTGACATGCAGCATCACCCACTATTAACAAACCATTTGTCACCTGAGACCAAATAGGTCGTCTTGTTGGGACGAAACCGCCACCTTTATGCACTATTGTGGATTCTTCAAAAAGAGCGTCCTGTAATACATATGCATAAAGTTGTTTTCGAGGATGTGGGTTATTTGGTATATTCTGTACCCCTAAGCCTACGTTAACCCTTGTTATACTTTCTGGAAACACCCATACATATCCTCCAGGTGATATACTTTGTGTCAAATAAATTTTACAGAAGTTCGGATCTTCAATCTCGTGATTAAGATCTCTTATTTCTCTAAAACAAACAATTACATCTTCATTTTGAACAGTTCGTTCTACGCTACTGTTGCGTAATTTTCTACGAATTACTGCATTAACTCCACTTGCATCAATTATCACCTTTCCTCGAATTTCTTTTTTTTCTCCACTTTCTAACGAGCGTGTTAGTACACCAGCAACGTATTCTCCTTCATAAACAGGTGATATAACGGAGGTGTTATCTAAGAATTCCACTCCCGTGTCTATTGTAGCATTCAGTAACCTCTGACCGAATTTAAGACGATTTATCATATAGCCTTTGATGCCTTCTCCCTGAATTTTTAATATAGTCTCTTTATCTGGGGAAATCACATCAATTCCATCTATATTTGCCTCGCATTCATCTTTTGTAGGGTAACGTAATCCTATTAGTTTGTTTAAAGTATCAAAATAATGTTTCCCGATAGCATCTCCGCAAACTTTGTCTCCTACGACCTCTTTCTTCTTTCTATCAATTATTAAAACTTTATAGCCCTTCAATGCCAGTGTTCTTGCGGCTGTAGTGCCTCCTGTCCCTGCACCAACAACAATACAATCATAACCCATATGTTTCACCAAAAAATATTCATTCTGAAATTTCTGAGAAGGTACTAAATTTAGGATAAATATCATCAATATTTGCTCTGAAATAACCTAGCGAAAGGAAGAGTTGAGTATTTTTTAAGATTTTTCTAACACTTCCGAAGGTGCAAATTATCTTTATTATTTATGGTTCTTTTTAAAACTGAGTAGTTTTGCAACGCACATAATTTTTAGATAAAACTAAAAATACCTCCTGCACGTAAACATTATCAGTATTTTAAAGGGGTGAAGAGTTTTTGAATCTAGAAAAAATAATTGAAAAGATAAGAGCGCGATTAGATGAACTAGACAAATACCGTGAGAAAGCCATTAAACTCTCAAGAGCTACAGTAAGACTATGTGGAGAATCTATTCGGGCGGTTCACACACGCAACTACAACAAAGCCATTGATAAGAATAACTCTGCCATGGAAAAATTAGAAGAATTAAAAATGCTGGCAACAAATGCACCCGATTTTTTAAACTCATATCTAACTATTGCCTTTCAAGAGTATGTTGAGTCGAATGTATTATTGAACTTGATACAAAAAAATGATTTTACTTCACCAGACGAACTTCAAGTACCATATGTGCCCTATTTACTTGGACTTGGTGATGTAATCGGGGAGTTACGAAGATTTGCTTTAGATGCATTAAGATTTAATAAAATTGAAGAAATGCAACGCATGCTTTCTTTAATGGAAAAAATATACTCAGAATTAATGTTTTTTGACTATCCAAAGGCGATTATACCCGGTTTAAGAAGAAAAACAGATATTGCTAGAAGTCTCGTTGAAAAAACACGAGGTGATGCTGCTACGGCTGTTCAACAGGAAAAACTGCTCGCAGAACTAATGAAGTTTAAAAAAACTAGTGAAGAAAAGTGATCCTTAATAAAATGTACAAATTTCTTATTAGTATATGAAAATCAATGAAAAGATGTTTTTTATTTAAACTGGTTTTTTAACAACCATTCTACAATCATATATACTTTAAACTGTTTTCTTTTGGCGAGTTATATCATTATGCAAAGAAATCGAATTAGGCGGTAATTTATCTTTTTAGAGAAATATGTGGTGTTTAAATAGTAATTATAATTCGTTTTATCGAGGAATAAACCGTTATTTGACTTTTTAGCATGAATTTAGTAAAGCAATTTCTAACAATGAGGCGACGTGTGTGAAGGTAATAGAAAAGGGAAGATCTCTCGATTATGAAACATATGAATTTATAAGAGATTGTGGCATCACCGCCATTGTTTTACTTAAATTTGATCTTACTATGGGACCATATATTGCTTTTAAGGGATTATATGACCATAATGTGCCTATTATAGAAGCTTTAGATAATCTAGAATATCTCACGCAATTTTATATAGGAATTGCAGGAACAGAAATGGATTTCCTTGAAAAAAATGGTGAACGGATTATTATTGCACAACAAACACATAAAATAGATGTTACCGATATTACTGATGCCATGCTAATTTGTATCGATCACTGGGTCTCGAAAACCGCTGCCCTTAAACTTGCTAATGAATTATTAAAGAAATCACACGCTGAACCTCATCGCCTTGAAGAAGAAATCACTCATCTTAAAGAAACATCACCAAATTTGAAAGTTGTTTTGAAAAATACTCCTAGAAAGTTGACTCTAAAGCGCCCCTTACCAAAAAAAGTGAAAAAAAAGCAGAAAATAACTAGTATGATTGGATTTAACACGACGCCTTTTGCCGACTTTCAACAAAGAGAGTTCAACGAGATTGAATTGAAGTTACGTGCTTTGAAAAAATCAATGTTTTTTCTTCAGGTAAACCTGGAAAACCTTAACATAGCCCATTTCCTCGATGTGTTCATTTCTCATATTGAGTTGAACAAAGATACAACATTCTCCATTAATATAAGCAAAACGCAATCGAAATACGATTTAAATCTCACATTAGTTTTGCCCCCTAATCAAAGGAATTTCGTGGAACGCTTAGCAGCTGCCCTGTCTATGGCAGGAATTTCAGTCTCGATCGTGCGAGAAACCGCTCTTGAAGATAGTTGGATACTTCCTTTGGGAATTACTCACGACACCTCACTTAGAATCTCAAGAAAACATAAAGACTACATCCAAGTACTCAGTTCACCAGAAAATTTCATTTCACTATTTAGAAGTACATTTTTATCATCTCTCACTTTGGCTACATTTCTCAACGCTCTAGAGACGATGCAAGTTACTGTTATATGTCAAGGGATCAAAGAAAATAAGGTTGCCGTCGAAATAATATTAGTAAAACTACACCAAGAAAAAGCAGAACTTGACAAATTCTGTTTGCCGAAAGAATTTTCTGAACATTTTGTTAAAGTAAGAGGAAGACGTGCTTTAATCAATGTCGTAAAGAACCTATTATTAAGGCATTGTACGAAAGGTATTAAAATCTCTTTACAAGAATTGACAGAATTCTTAGTTGGAGACAGTTAATGAAAATAGCTGAAATAGAATACCCATTTGTAACTAATAAAAAGGCGCATACTAAAGGCTTTAGTGATCACGTACATGTTTAAGAATATGTCCTGCTTCAGGGAGTATTAATCTTTGCATGGCTATTTTTACTGCATTTGGAGAACCAGGAAGACAAAAAATCACCTTATTCATAAATACTCCAGCTAATGCTCGGCTCAATATGGCTGCAGACCCGATCTCATCGAAACTGAGTTTTCGAAATAGTTCACCAAAACCAGGCAGCGTTTTTTTTAGAAGAGGGGAAATCGCCTCAATAGTTACATCTCGAGTTGTAAGACCAGTTCCGCCAGAAAAAATCAGCAAATCTACATCATCTTTATTTCCATATTGTTTTAGAATGTCTTTGATATAACTGATTTCGTCAGGAACATATACTATTTTCACTACAGAGTGCTTATATTCCTCTGCTAACATTTTTATTAGATTTCCAGAAACATCATCAGTTTCGCCAGATGCTGTAAATTGATCATACCTTGAATCACTTACTACTATTACACAAATTCTTAATTGTATAGGCATATCTTTCTTATGGAGAGATGCCGTTGGTGATTGTCCAGTCATTCAACAGCCATCTCCCTCTTTATCTTTCTTACAACACGAATATCTTTCACTCGTGTGAGGGGATACTGCCCGTCATCATCCTTTTCATATTTTTTCACCATGTCCCAAATATTCAATAACGCCGTTGCAGTAGCCATAAGTGCCTCCATCTCAACCCCCGTACGCCCTATACTCTTAACACGTCCTCTCGCTGTTATGCTGCTGGCACCTACTTCATATTCAACCGATACATTTGTTATTGGGATGGGATGACAAAATGGGATTAGTTCTGGTGTTTTCTTTGCAGATATTATTGCTGCAATCTCAGAAACACTAAATACATCTCCTTTGTCCACTTTTCCATCCTTTATCAACTGAATCGTTTCAGGACTTAAAATAAGTTCTCCCTCTGCTAAAGCCTCTCGATAAACTTCCGATTTTCTACCAACATCAACCATATGACTGTGAATTAAAATCACCTCCAAGGAGGTCTGATACCTAACATATCCTTGTCGCTAAACATTGTATTATTAAATACTATTTAAAATTCAGTCTAAATGATATTTATGAAGTTTTTTTATACTTTTGATAGATTAATGAAAAATAAATCAGAAAATCATAAACATTGTCAATTAAAGACCGTTAATTATGGGTGTATCGCGCAATATCACCAAAGATTCATGTGCACGGTTCAACACGAATTCTTGTAAAGTTCTTTTATCCATACCTTTTCTTTTTGCATAGCCATACATCCCAGCACAAAAGAGACAAAAACCAAAATCGTAAGACTGTTGTTTGTTTGTTTCTTTAATGATTTTGTTTTTTTGAAAATAGTTTTCAGCTGTCTGAATGCTATATGCAAGAGCCTCTTGCATATTATCCTCAGCAAAACCTATAAACGCATCAAAATTGAAAAAATTGCTCAGGATAACGCGTCCAAGATACTCTCTGTAAATACATTGAGACCGGCAAAGTTCACAATGCTCGAAGGGTAGTTTATCACTTAAACAATCCGTTTGGAGTATCTCATAGAGGTTAGGGGATGCAGTAGAAATATTTAATGAATCTGGTCTTTGTATTTTGTGAATAACATTAGACATTGTTCTCTGGGGGATATTAATTTCGTTATTAAAAAAAGAGGGAATCGTTTGTTCTTCTGATTGAAAGTTGACGAATGATGTATCCTTCTTTAAAATTTCTGTTTTAAGTGTCCTTGCTATCCTTTGATAAAAGTCCTCAGTCTGGTTAAGTTCTGATAGTACTTTATAATCACTGAAATAATATCGTAAAAGACAATATTTGATTCGAGAATGAACATCAAATTCTTTGAAATCATCTAGAAGACGTTCGGGGTTAGATTCATTTTCATAATATCTAGAGAGAAACTGATCCGCATCTGTTTTTGTCTTAATCTCCCATGCACTGTTTCTAAAATTTTTGCAATACTCAACTGCTCCTTCCAAAGGGCATTTTTCGCAGAAAATTAGTTTTACCGTTTTTGCAAGATCATTAATATGTTCAATTATATCTGAGGTTGCTATTTCAGATGAATTCGAATACTTCAAAGTGATAGATGCCCGATTATTGTCCTCAATAACGTCGTTCTCCTCGAAATTGTTTGCACGTACACGTGTAGGATATTTTAACGTCGGTGAAAAGACTAAACATTCCTGCCGCTGCATCCTCTTCATATAGTCTACCTGCATCTCATCTAAATTCATATACTTTTGAAGAATTTCAGCATCTTTTGTTAATTGAAATGCAACTATTGTATAACTATTAGCAAGACTGTTTTCCGCAAAAAGAGGCCGTGTCCCTACGAAGACAAATCCTATCCCATATGCGCGCAAAAGTATACTCAAGTCTTCGGTCGGTGTTGCATCAATGCTTGTCTTTTTTCTGTACAATTCGGGAACAAGAAACTGGCATTCTTCTACAATAATCAGATTTCGTAGAGTTTGTTGAAGCCCTCGTTTGATGGCATAATCTCCATATAATCTAACCAAAAAGTTCATCAGAAATCGGATATCATCTTTTGGTACTCGCCGAAACTGCATATATCCCAGATCTACGATCACATTCTTTCGAAGAAGATCATCAAAAACGATGTTCGACCTATCCACATCAAAAATTTCTTTTAAAGCCCCTCGAATGAATTTCTCCAGTCTATTGTATAATGCAGTAATGGTCTTATCTAGGAATGAAAATTTGTCTTTCTGCGTTATGCCATAGTTTTCAAGGGCTTTGAAAAAGCCTTTGAATCCTTTCACTCGTGCCGTTGGATCTGCAATATATTCATCAAGAACATCTTTGAGTACACGCTCCATCTGTACTGAAAGATCAATATCTTGTTGGAACATGGTTGAATATACCTCTCGTATAAGTGAGAAAACTCTATCAGCATGTTCTTCCGGTGGAAAACCACATGGATCAAAGAGATTGATTTTCAATGGTGCAAACTCAGAACCAGGTGCAAAAACTAACATTTCATTATGTAAATTAGTTTCTAGTTTAGAAAGCAATTGCCTATATTCTGACTTGTAATCAAACACAATCCAATTAACATTTGGCGCTTTTTGTGAGAGTTCCAATACCAAATTCTTTGTAAGGCAGGTTTTACCACTTCCTATTAAACCAAGAACTGTCATACTCCGTCTTAAGTCCTCAGTTTTAAGTAAAAGAGGTTGCAATAATTTTTCTCCACGAACAACTCTTCCGATTTCAATTCCTTCCTTTACATTGATTGTTTCAAGAGGAATCTCGAATTCTGGAGTATACTCACTTTCGATCCCTAAGATAGGCTTTTCAGGAAGATGTGTAAAGGGTGAAAGGCGAAATACACTCATCTCTGTTTCTTTTCCAATAGAAATCCGTAGTCCAGTTTTTTTATACGCTCTTTTAAGTTTTCGCCCTTTTAGTGTAGATGTTGTAACACAATAGTGAGTTCCCGAATATATTGTATTAAGAGAATTCTCTATGTCCAGAACTGCTCGTTTACATAACTCTTCATCTGGAGTTGTGATCAAAACATATGCACACACCTTTGTTAAACCAGACCTTAATCCTGCGGCATAATCCGATGCTTCCTGTCTTTTTTGATCTTCCAGAAGAGCATGTCTAACAAGATTATTACTAAGGGCTCCATTCTCATCTTCTTTTGCAATTTCTTCTAATTTTCCTTTTCTAATTTTTGTATCCTTGAAATTCATCACAAAAGTAACCTCGATTTGAAGGCTAAGGCAGTGCCGGATAAATCGATCATGTTGTGTCAATTCTCCATAGGCTTTATGCTCAGGAAGACCTTCAATATGAATAATTGAAGCATATCTTTGGTTATAGGAAGAACCCTCCAAAAAATTTCGTTTAACTTTCAGTAATGACTTTTCACTTCCGTATCCTTCAATTTCTGGAAGTAAAGTTATTTTTCTCAAGCCTTCCTCAGAAATTGTATTATCATCAATTTCAAAAGAAAGAGATTCGAGTCCTCCTTTCATACGAAAAAGAGCAGTTTGAGCAGCCTCAATTGCTTTGTTTAATCTTCGATGTGTACCAAAGACATAACGTCGCACTTTTACAGTGCCATTTTCATCTATAAAAATTTCTTGTGTGCCTTGGTGGCATTTCCTTAAATACGCTGCAATATCTTCGTATTCATATTTCCGTATTCCAGTGCTTTGAAAATTTTCCTGTAAAATTATAGGGCGTTGCTCACGACGAATGATTTCTCTTGGAATATGGGTGATTTCTAATGCTTTTATTACAAGATATCTATCCCCAAAAAGAAACAATGATACAAAACTGAAAAAATGTTCAACTTTATGTAAAAAATGAGGCAAAGGAACTCTACGACGAAAAACAATATAATCTGAACCCAGAGAATGAAATTCAAATTCTGAAAAGATATATGTGACACAGCTACTTGAAAGAATCAGACTGGTGAAAAACAAAAGAAATGAGTTGCTTATTAAACTGTTGCTAGTATTAAATGGTATAGAAATTGATGTTAACAATACACTTTGGAGTAAGCTGTATTTTATGAAATAAAGTATTAAACTTGAACAAATAGTAAAGATTAATGTATATATGACGATGGCCTCAAACTTCTCCTTGTAAGAGCCTTCTGAAAACCTTGAATGCTTTAACACATAATAAATGGAGATACCGAAACAGAGAAGGATTATAAATAGTAAATTTGAAAAGCGGATGAAAATAGACCAAAGCAATTGCTCAATATTATTCTGATTCATTTTAAACCAATATCTTTCTAATGAATCTCAATAAAACCTCCACGATTTTTAGCTTAAATCAACAAAAATTACTGAATCTAAGCAAAAAAGCACTACAGCTTTAGCGTGGTGATGAATTGCTGTAGTTTGTGTTCACTTGCATCACGTGCATTGAGGGGTCTCTCTAAAGTTATTTGAACAATAGCGGAGTTTATTAATCACAAGTAATTAGAAAAGATGTATAGCGATTAGTTAGCTCATTAAGACTCTTCTGAACTGATTAACAAGGGATCACACAATGCAACAATTGATTACGGTATTGTCGATATCAACAACAAAAAACGAGACGATCAAAGCCACCTTGAAAGCTACTAAAGAAAGACGAAAACGTCAAACCTGTAGGGTGTTTGAGCTAAAAATCGACAGCTCCCATCTTAACCATCACACCAAAGAACATTTGAAACGCTTATTTCTGGAAGCCAAATGGTTGTATAACTATATTCTCTCGCAGCATAACGTGTTTGATACGGATTATAAACTCTCTGAAGTGCCTGTCAAAGTCAAGGATAATTTTGAACTCCGCGAACTACGTCATCTCTCCTCACACATGAAACAGAGTCTCATTAAGCGAACTATGGACAATATCAAGGGATTGACACGCTTAAAAGCTAACGGACGCAAAATTGGCAGACTCACATTCAAGAGTTATGTTAATTCAATCCCCTTGAAACAATCCGGAAATACCTACCGCATACTGAATGACAAATACATCAGGATACAAGGTATCTCACAACAACTACGTGTCAATGGCTTAACTCAAATTCCTCGCGGCAGTGAACTGGCAAATGCGACCTTAATCCAGCGGCATGGCGACTACTTCGTAACAATCACCATCTACCAGACGCGGGAACACACAACACCCCCTTCGAAAACGGTAGGCATAGATTTCGGAGTTAAAACACAGTTAACGCTTTCAGACGGCATTGCCATCCAGTATGTAATCCCCATTAGCAACAAATTAAGAAAATTGCACCAGAAATTAAGTCGCTGTCAATTTCGCAGCAAGAATTGGTATAAAACCAAGTGTAAACTGGAAAAAGCCTATGCTAAGGTTAACAATATCAAGAAAGACGTCAAGAACAAACTAGTCCATTATCTACACACTACTTATGGGATAGTGTGTTATCAGGATGAGAACATCAAGGCGTGGCAACGCTTATGGGGCAGAAAAATCGTATCCACCGCTATCGGAGGGATCATACGCACACTTGAAGTAAAGGTGCATACTCCGATCAAAGTCGATAGGTTTTTCCCCTCCACCAAAACCTGTTCGCGCTGTGGAAATATCCGTGACATCGGATTGGATGAACGAATCTATACCTGTCCAGTCTGTGGGTTAGTGATGGACAGAGATCATAATGCAAGTGTTAACCTAGATAACGAAGGATTAAAACAACTTGTACCTACGGGACGTAGGGATGTTAAGCCTGTGGAGACTGAATCCTCTACTTTGGCATCGCTGGAATACTTAAACGGTATTCCCTATGTGAAAGCAAGTTCGGTCTGCGAAGCAGGAAGCCTCATCGCTTCAGCGTGAGGTAGTTCACTAAGCAAAAAATAAATAGACGATTCTTTGTTTTTTTGGATAAATTATAAGAGAAATATAAAATATCAAAACAAATTATTCCTTGAATTCTCAACCCAAAACAATGAATGTATAAGGTAAAAATTTGCTTTTATTACAATAGATAAAAGGTTCTTGAAATTCCAAAGATACAAGACATATGCTTTTAAACCTACAAGATCTAAATAGGCGACGATTCATAGAATTACAAATTTTAAAAATGAAAAAAAATGTTAGACATTAGTTAACAAAGAAAAGCATCATGGATAAGATAACAATTTGCAGAACAGAGGTTGGATCATGGAGAACACTCTACGCGGTTTGTATATTGGAAGATTTCAACCTTTTCATAACGGACATCTTCAAGCCATAAAATATGTCTTAGAAAATGTAGACGAACTTATCATCGCAATAGGATCAATTCAAGACAGTCACGAGATTAAGAATCCTTTTACAGCAGGAGAACGTCATTATATGATACAAAGCGCTTTACTTGAAGCAGGAATACCTCATGATAGATTTTACATTGTATCGATACCAGATATAGATCGAAATGCCGTATGGCTATCACATGTGCGAACATTATGTCCACCTTTCGAGGTTGTTTATTCTAATAATTCTCTAGTAGCTCGACTTACAAAGGAATATGGAGGATCTACTAGATTGGCAACAATCCCTTTTTTTAATCGGAAATCATATACAGCAACCGAAGTACGCAGAAGAATCCTCGAAGGCGAAAACTGGGAAGAATTGGTTCCACAAGCAGTTACAAAAATTATACGCGAAATTAATGGAATAAATCGTATCCTTGATGTAGATGCCAGTGAAGGAGATCTTTTCTATTAATTGTAGAAGATATCTATCGAAGATTTGACTTAAGAAGATATTTTTGCCTCTATTCCTTCCTTATTTAGTATTCCACGAGCTGCAATTATACCTGTAGCAGCAGCAGTGACAATACCTCCAGATAATCCAGCCCCATCACCTGCTACAAAAAGATTTGAAACTGGTGTTTCAAGTTTTTGATCCACTTGAATCATGTTTGCATAAAATTTTATTTCAGGTGCATAAAGAAGGGTAGAACTGCTAGCAACTCCTGGTACAACATTATCTAGTTTGTCTAGGCCTTCTAAAATATCAGTTACTATTCGATGAGGAAAAGCCATAGCTATATCTCCTGGCGTAACATGCAATAAAGTTGGTTTTACATTACTACGTCTTATCCTCCCCCAGGTGCTTCTTCGCCATTGTTTTAAATCTCCTAGCCTTTGTAAAAGCGGTTTTCCTCCTCCTAATGTTGTTGTAATTGCCGCAAGACTCTGTCCGTATGCGGTGGTATCTTCTATAGGTTCGGTTAAGTTGACTCGAACCAAAAACGCAAAGTTTGTATTTTCACTTTTCTTAGAAAGCATTGCATGCCCATTGACACCTATTGTAGAATCATAAACTTCCTGAACGACAAATCCTCTAGCATTTGTACAAAACGTCCTTACGAAATCATCATACGTTTTTGAATAAATATGAAACTTTGGATCATAGTTTACTTCAATCACCGGATCCATGACAATTGCAGGCACTTCGACACGGACACCAATATCAATTGGTCCGTGTTTTATCGGGATGTTCAGTTTTCTGACCTGTTCTGCCAGCCAAGCGGCGCCGATTCTTCCTGGAGCAGCCAATATATAGTTGCATGAGATATCGGATCCGTCTTCTAACTTTAGTTTTCCCTGTTCAAGTTGAGTTACCTTTCTTTTAATCAGTAATTTGACTCCTTTCTTCATCAAATCCTCCTTAAAATTAGCAATAACACGTGGAGTATTATCGGTCCCCATATGTCTTTGAGGTATAGGAACAAAACGAATTCCTGACGCAGCTGCTTTTCGGGCAAGATCTCTTACTTGTTCATCATCTGCAGTATAAACATTTTGAGGAGCGCCATATCTAACAAATGCATCATCAACATGCCGTACCAAATCCCAACTCAATTCAGAACTATTAGTTAACTCCTCAAGGTTCCCACCAATATCTGGTCGCAGATTAAGAAGACCACTAGAAAGTGTACCTGCACCTCCTACACCACTCATTTGAGAACAAGGATTACATTTCTCACAAACGCCTGTTATAGTAGTAGCAGGACACCTTCTTTCATTAATGTCACGCCCCATATCTATTATGACTATTTTGAGATTGCTTTTCTCTGCTAATTCCAATGCTGCAAACATTCCAGCAGGGCCAGCACCAATTATTACAACATCTGTCTGCAAAAACTTCAACCCAAAATATCTTTATTGAATTTTCAAATTTAATTCAAGAAGTCTAAAGTAAACCAGCGTATAAACAAGCTAACTAGATTTAAAGATTACGTTTTTGCAATATCTTTCTCGAAAAGTATCTCAATGTGCCAAAAATATCTATTCACGTTTGTTTGGAACGTACAATGGCAGGGCGGTCGGGATTTTCCCTTTCTTAGTAGTCCTAAGCAAGATTTGAACCCGAGAGTCGACTGAGAACCAATTTAGAGGTTCTCTTTTCCGCTTATAATCACCTTATAGGCTATAACTTCGGTTCCGGAGACCGACGTCTTATCCTGGCTTGACCACCGCCCTATTTAATAACCTAAAGAGTTCTTTTTAACTCTTTAAAAAAATAGGTGTAGTGAAGTTATTGACTCAATACTTGACTCATGTCTTTAGCGGATACTAGTGATTTAATATGAGTTACTACTCCGATATCAGTATCCCATATACCATCTATCTCTCTTAATTCCATTATGAAGTCCCATGCACTTTGTACACCCATAGCAAAGAAATAAAATCCAATATCAAAGTCTGCTTGTTGAAAAGTGTAACCTAGGAATGCAGGTAAGACCGTGTCGCTCATTGTAATTTTAGACAGTTCTTGATAGACATCAATATCTTTTGTGGGTTCGATATCAAGTTTGACCGTGAAAAGGGGGAATTCAACAGTTGTATCTTGTCCCGAATATGAGCTTTGGAAGTCTGCAAGACTGAATTGAGCTAACCCTTTAAAAGAAGTAATTGGATAGACCATAATCTCGCGTATCTCTTTAATACTACGTATTCTCTTTAAAATGAAGTCATTTAGAGATTCTACATCTTTTGCCTGAATCATTATTTCAAGATCCGCTGTTTCAAAAATTTGTCCGATAAATAGTGGCATTACAGATTCCGTTCTATCTAAGTTTTCTAATAAACGTTCATAAGCCAGCTTATCAGAACCAGCTTCAATATCACACACTGCCATAAACAAGGTCATAGTTATCACCTTAAATCATCAATATTTCTTGTATCCTCCTAAAAATCATTCTACTTTTTCTCTGATAATGTTTAGTTATATAACCATATTCCACAAAGAATTGTTAGGTAGTAGTTCACTAAGGAAAACATCATTTAAAGGGAGAAAAGTGAAGCATATATATATTTTCTGCTAGTTTTTTGGTGATTTATCATCTATAGGTCTGAATAACGAGTATATCAAAAACACAAGTATAATAACCTAGAAAAACTAATATAGATAGATCACGTAAGAGAATAGTAAGGGAGCATTTCTTTTCTAAATTTTAAATGATGCATTTGACGGAGTAAGATAATTGATGCACTTGCCATCACCAAAAGACATTCGCCGAATGCGTAAGCGACTCAATCTTACACAAACAGATCTTGCTCAACGTGCAAATGTATCTCAATCACTAATTGCGCGGATAGAATCCGGATCTGTTGATCCGAGGCTTTCAACCTTAAAAAGGATCTTAGAGGCATTAGAAGCAACTACAAAGGAACAACGATACACAACTGCTGAGGATGTCATGTGTCAAACAATTGTTTCAATTGGACCAGAAGATCTCCTTGCACATGCAGCTGATCTTATGAGGGAAAATGGAGTATCTCAACTCCCGGTAATTGAAAAAGGCAATCAAATTGGAGCGATTCTGGAGACAGAAATTGTAAGTGCAATAATAGAATCCCCAAAGGCTCTTAATAAAAAAGTAAAAGAAGTGATGTTGGATAAATTACCTTCAGTTGATCCAAAGGCGAACGTGGAAGAAGTCTACGAATTGATTAAAGAAGGAAAACCTGCAGTAGTAGTTGAACAGGAAGGAAATATTATAGGAATTATTACTAAGATTGATTTGATTAGTTATTATTTTAAATGGCCACCAGTCGGACCTACACAATGATTGATGGTGCTAGCAAAAAATATGATTTAAAGCGCATGACTTTTTTGAAATCTTCTCTTTAACTCAAAATGAATACAAGTTAAGATTTTTCTTCACAATATTATGTCCATAAGAAATTAACCTCATTCATTATGTTAGTGCGAGCGCGTATGAATAGTGAAATATTGGAGTGAAATAGACGTTTTCTCCATTGATGAAGAGGAATGCGCGCCAACCTAGAAAATTCACAAGTTAACAAGATGCGAAAAAAACTTCATTCATTTCCATCGGAAAAGCTGCAGGGGGAGAGATTACCAGGAAATTATATAAAACAATCAATTTAACATAATGAGTTCTATATTATAGGTTAAGTAATAGTACAAATAATCAGTTTAAAAGAACTTAATATCAGTTATCTTAACATGTTAAGTTGGTGAAAACAGCAACTGTGTGAAACATCCTAAAAAACAAAGGAGATACGTCAAAAGTACGAAATCAAGACTCTTAACCCATTATGGTATTACCCACATAATAAACTAACTTTTATTGACGATGTTTACATATTCACATGTTAGTATCAAGAGGTATCAAATTGCCTAAAGTCACTTTCAATGATCCAGTAACTGGAAAGCCTTTGATGACACTTGAAGACAAAACCGCAAATGGAATAAAAAAATTAATTGAGCAAATCGAAAACTCTAGTTTTAAAGAAATTTTAGATAAATATCGAGATAGCTCTAAAGTGGCAAAATCGAAGACTCAAGAAAATGTTACGCAGTTTTCTAATCTTACAGTAGTCGATAAAATTAAAATGATTTTAAATGAATTAGTGATTGGCTGGCATACATCCACTGAGATTAAAGAAGAATATGAGCGGGTATTTAAAGAAGAAATTAAACAGCAAACTATTTCAACAAATCTTTTAAGACTTTCAAAACATGAAATCCTTGAAAGAAGACGTATTGGAAAAATGTACGAATATAGAGTTAATAAGGAGAGATTAAGAGAGTCTTTCTCCGACGAAATCCTACTTTTATCTGAACCTTGAACCTCTAATTTTTGTCGTTTAGTTTTCCGATGAAATTCTAGATTTTCTGACAAAATAATTTAATATTTTTTGTCGTTTTATTAGCATCTCCGTTAATTATATCGGATACGATGAAATCTTAAACTAACGAACCCCTTTAGTTCTTATCGAATTCCTAAAGGAATATAAAACAGATTTTATTGGAGTTATAAGCACAATTCATTTTGCTTGAGGGGTGTGTCCGATTATATTTTGTTATGTTGAAAGTTATTTTGAATCGGGATATCGCTTTGGAACTATTGAAGACTTCATGATTTCCTAAGAAATCATTACTTCCTTAAATATATCCTGTTCATAGAAATAAGATTTTAGTGTGAAAATGATGAAGATGATGATATCAAATGACTGGATAGCTGGCTTTGTTGATGGGGAAGGGTGTTTCTCTATATGTATTCAAAAAAGACGAAATTATCATACATATACCCCTAAAGATTTCATTCTATATCTCTGTTTTAAGATTAGGTTGCATAGTGATGACGTCCATGCATTAGAGGAAATTAATAGAGTGTTAGGTGTTGGTAATGTGAGTATTTCTTCAAAGGTTGCACAATACGCCGTTTACAATTTAGAGGATTGTATTTTTATCTCTGATTTCTTCAAGGATAAACTATTTACAAAAAAAAGAAAGGATTTCGAATTATGGTGTGAAGCACTTGAGATATTCAATACCAGGAAACATAGAACAAAGAATGGCTTTTTAGAGATCACTAAAATAAGGGATCTGATGAATGTTGATTCAAGTAAGAAACATAAAAACTATCGATCTAGTGAATGGTTTATTAGTTATTTCAGAGCAAATCCTCAAATGCAAGTACATCGATTAAAAACATGAAGCAATAGTATTATGGTTTTGATTAATGGTTTTATTCTTATAGATTTACTATTTTCTTTTTGCTTTTAATTTAAACTATGTACTCCAGTATGGTATATATTTGAACATATGTTCTAAATAATCTATAATCTAATCTAATCATGCTTCGACGAGAAAAAATGGGGTCTGAGGGGAAAACTAAGTGGAAATTTTGTCTTTCTCCTTTCCGACAAAATTTATTAAATCATTTCAGTCGGCAAACAAGCTAAAAAATTGATTTAAGGGAAACAACTAAATATTTACTCATAAATTACTTGAACTATTTGCGATGTTGCAGAATAGAGTTGCGCCATAATTTTTTAGCAAAGTTCAAATATTAGAACATGTGTTCCAATAGATAAGTCGACTCGAAATCAAAGGGTCACTGGTTTATAAATAACAAAAAAACTGACTCTTTCTTCTTTCTTATCTCCTTAGTGTTCTGTCTAAAATAGATATTTTAATGTAATTAATTTCTATTAGAACATTCCATAATCCTTTTTTTACAAAACTGAGCTTTACTTTTCTCAAAAACCACAGTGCGCGCATTATTCAGTAGAAATCTATCCAAATGCTTATATCTCTGAATCAGATAATTCAAATTAACAATTAAAAACAGATACAGTTTAACTTAGGAGGTTGCTAATGTTGACACAAGTTCCACTAAACAAAAAACGTGGTTTGAGTCAAGAAACAGAAGGTGATTTCGAATATTTGGGTGGAGGAATAGTTAGTCCATCAATTTCTCTTGAAGAATATCTATTGAAAATATTACAAGATGGGCCGATGACTCGGGGTGAACTTTCAGTTGCTACAGGTATACCAAGAACCACTCTCTATGATACTTTAGTAAAACTAATCATGCAAGACAGAGTGGAAAAGTTTTCGTCGAGTAAACGTAAACGAGGTCGTCCAAACGTCTATTATCGTTTAGTGTCTTACTGAAATATTACCATTTGTCATAGGTCGACTTTGGTATCATAAAGGGGCACTTCTTGAGCGATTTTAAACGCTCTTGCATAAATAACATCTGAATAACTCTGGAAATATGCCATTAACTTTTCAAAATCTTTCTCTTGTATATTTTCTAGAAGAATTGTACTTTCTCCCACTTTGTCATACCATTTTAGGGAATCTAAGATCCCTGTTTTTCGTTTACGCATTCTCCCACTTTTGGTCTCCCATTCATAAAAATACCCATATAACCCCTTAGTAAATTGGATTCTCCGTGGATTCTGCTTCATTCCTTTTCTCATATCATAACTTATTAAAATCGATTTCATTTGTAGCAACTCATTTAGAAGATAATTGACATATTTTTCATAGCATAAATACTAGATTATTAGGGAAACATTTAAACCATTTTCGAGCAAACTTCATTCGTTCAAAAAATATACGAAACTACCGTTTGATAATTTTGTTTTCCAGCCATTTAAAATCCCATAATGATTCTTCAGTTTTTTTATCGGCTTTAAAATTTTACCTCAGTAACTTTTAAATAACCTAAAAAACAAAACCTGACACTACGCACTCATATTGCACCATCAGATACTTCTTGTGTCTTTTTAAATGGTAATACCATGATGACAGCTATCGCTTTTAAAATGGAAATGCCATAATTTCCACAAGAAATAAAGGTTCAGTCAGCCCATTAAAATATGGAGGCTAAAACATTGGATACACCGTCCCCGAAAGTTGATGCGATGATTGACAAATATTTAGAAGCTCCACAGATATTTAAAAACAGAGAAGCGCTAAACCATTCTTTTGTGCCCGATGAACTCCCACATAGGGATAAACATCTTGATAGAATGGTTTCTATTCTTATATCAGCATTAAGAGGTGGTACACCCTCTAACATCTTCCTCTATGGCAAAACGGGAGCAGGAAAAACAGCAGTAGCTCGGTTGGTGTTAAGGGCAATAGCATCCAAGGGAAGAGGAACAAATATGCCCCTTATTCCTTCCTATATTAATTGTAATCAGTTCAGCACAAACTATAGTATACTAAGAAAATTATGCAAGAAAATTGACATTGAAGTCCCCTTTACAGGATTGCCGACCGATGAAGTTTATTCTAGATTTAGAGACGGTTTGGATTCAGCTGAGCAATTAATGATTATCATTCTTGATGAAGTAGACAAACTTGTCAATAAAAGCGGGAATGATGTCCTATATGACCTTACTCGCATGAAGGTAGATTTGGAACGGGCACGGGTTAGTTTAATTGGTATTACTAATGATCTTAGATTTAAGAGCCAAATTGATCCTAGAGTTTTAAGCAGTTTAAGTGAAGAAGAATTATTTTTTGCACCATATAAAGCTACGGAACTACAAACTATTCTAGAACAGCGAGCTAAAATGGCATTTCATCCCGGAGTCTATGATTACGGTGTTATCACACTCTGCGCTGCAATTGGGGCTAGGGAACATGGTGATGCAAGAAGAGCATTACATTTGTTGAAGGTTAGTGGAGAGCTTGCCGAAACACAAAAACTCAACAAGGTTACAGAGGATCATGTGAAGCAGGCACGAAACCATATTGAACAAAAGACTATTAACACTTTCTTAGAGACGCTTCCAATCCAATCGAAAACCGTTCTGCATAGTATTTATTTGTTAGAAGTCAACGGTAAAAAGGAAATCTTTAGTGGAGACGTTTATGATGTATATTCCGAAATTTGTGGGATTGTAGGTTTGGATAGATTAACCCTACGTCGAATCAGTGATTTTGTTAATGAACTTATTATGCATGGAATTATTTCCGCACAGGAGATAAGCCGTGGAAGGTATGGGCGCACCAGACGAATGCAATTAAGCATCCCTCAAGAACAGGTGAAAAAAGTACTAGTCGAAGAAGATAAAACTGGCAGATTAAAACAAGTAATTGACTTCGTACCTACTTTACTTCGCCCATAGTTTAGTTAAAATTTATTTCTGTTACCTTTTTTGTGTGTAAATTTATTATAGGGACTATGCCTGGAGTTGGATTGATATTTAATTTCTTTTGATAATTCGTTTGTGCTTGGAAAGCCCCTGAATTAACGACTGTTACACCTCGATACATAGTGACTCCGTTCGTATGTGTATGTCCTGCATGAAATATGTCTGGTACATCTTCGATGACTAAGAAGTCATTAGATTCGTGTGCTAGTGTAGTTTTTCCACCCCAGCGCGGAGCTAAATGTCGTGCTTTCAATAATTCTACCATTGCTTTATCAGGAGATTCAGTGGCAACGGTTGGAATGCTTTCAACTACATCATCAAGAGATCTGCCATGATCAAGTAGGACTTTTACATTATGAATAGAAACGTATGTAGGACTTCCAAGAACTTGTACATTTGGCATTTCGTATAATTCCTCTGCAAATTCTTTAGGAATTGGTGGTTGAGGTAATGCTTGACGGGTTGCATCGTGGTTTCCAGGTATTATGATGATTTCGATATGTTGTGGTATTTGTTCAAGGAATTTACTAACCTCTTTATATTGCTGGTAGATATCTTTGATTAATAGTTCTTTTTCTTGGTTTGGAAAGATCCCTATCCCTTCAACAAGATCACCAGCAATGAGTAGATACTTGACGCTTCGACCAAGCGTTTTCTCCTTTCTACCACCCACTTCCCCCTTTAACCATGAAATGAATTGCTCAAAAGCCCTATCTAAAAATTTCATAGACCCTATATGTAAATCAGAAATCAGCGCAGCGCATATAGGAATCGGTGCACCCTTCCATGAATGTGTTGTTGGGATCTCAGGAAGCAGTATATCCTTTACTAGAAACATTTTGTTACGCGTTGTGCCATGAATGCAAATAACTTGATCATCTAATAATCGTTCAGTTTTGTGTACTAAGTTTTCCTCATTTCTAGGAACAATCACTTGGAGTGTCCCAGTAGGATCATCAATTTCTAAGGAGTATCCGCCTTTTTTAGTCTCGCGTCTTGAAACTAACATGCCTATAATATGGAAATCTTCCCATTCGTCAGAACTATGTAATTCAGCTATTGGAACATAATTTTGTGTATCACTTCGTTTAAGAAGGAGTTTTTTAAGTTTAACATATCTTGAATGAAAAAGGTTAGCTAAATGTTCAATTGGGTTTTTTACAGCAGTTTTTATTATGTTTGGTGTTTTTATTATCACGATTTCTGCTTCAACTTCCTTAGCATCTATTAAAGTTATTTCTTGGTCATTTGCGAGTATTGTATCCCTTTTAATTACAGGTGCCGCGATTTCGAAATCTTTCTTGAACATTTCTGTTCCTATCGAACGCATCTTCCCTTTAGTCGATGGCTCTATGGAGGTTAAGAACTCTTTTGTGATTACTAAAGGACTCTTAGGTAATTCATTAGCTTTTTCAATGATTGTTTTAATTAGATTTTCTGGATTCTCTTTTGACATTAGAAGTTCAAGAACATCCGAACCAATTTGATATCCCGAAAGAACAAACTCTTTCAAAAATTCCGTAGCTTTCGATTTAATATGATTAGTCATACTAACAAGTTGCTCCTGATTTCTTGATATTCTATAGTTTACTTAGAGTTATATTCTTTTCTTTATTTAAAAGATACCTCGACAAAATCCATCTACGAACCTATTTCACTCCGAAACTAAGTCCGCTATATCAAGAGCAATTTCGCTAATAATATCCTCAATTTCAAGTATATCTTTTAGATCTAGAAATAAATCTATTGGCTGTTTAGGAGTTTGTTTTACCAGAACGGTCTCTACTTTTTCATATTGTTTTAAAAATTGTTTCCGCATTACAAGAATTTTATCTGCAAGGATTGGGTCTTTGTTTAAAACAGCATTAAATGCTTGTTGGTGCATCTTAACAACAAATTCATTCAATGATTTAAATGGTTCGAAGATTTGTTTATATTCGCCACGATCATAGGTTTCTAGTAACAAAACCTTTTCAGCAATTTCAACAGCACGATCTGCAAGACTTTCTAGACTTTTTGCTAGTACTCGATAGTCTAGACATTCAACTGGGCTAACATTCATTCTTTCAGAAAGAGATGGCTTTTGAATTACTGCTCTAAGTTGTCTGACTGCTAAAAAATAAAAGCGATCAACTTCATCATCTCGCTCGATCACATTTTGAGCAAGTTTGATATCATTCTCAAAGAACGCGACTAATGCATCTTTGTGCATTTTATTTGCGAGTAAATAAATCCTCCTAAATGTTTGATCAATTTGTACACCAGTAGGTGCGATTAATGCCTGTAATAATATTTCAGAGGACGATTCTTCTACTATCTCCACGCCAACCAATCGTCTTACGATTTTCTTAACATTTTCTCGTTCTTCGGGGGTAAGTCGGGTGTTAGAGGTTACTTTGATTTTATCAAAACCTAATAAATAGGCGCTTAAAATGCTTCGTCTAATATTTTGCTCAAGCGGGATTGTAGACTCGGTTAACTTATTAATGCTTTCAGCTTGAGGTGATAGAACTAGTGAGCCATCCCCTCGCTCAATGATATAGAGTACATCTCCACGTTTTAAATCACTTTTATTAACCCAATCTTTTGGTAATGAAATTAGGTACGTTCCATCAGCACCACCAGTTTGCTGTAATTTCCTTAGTTCCATAGAGGTTCACCAACATTCCGTATTCAAAAATATTAGACAATTTGTGAGGATATATAAACTTTATACTTTTTTAGGTGGAATACAAAGAATACCAACTTTATATAAAATGAATTTTCTACTAAGAAGTGACTTAAATCATTCAAAAAAGACGATTAGACGAAATGAGACTCATAATGACATCTTAGAATATATCTAAATTATCTTCATTCCTTGCATTAAATTGACCATCAATATAACCGATATAAGATCAGCTGTTGTGCCCGGGTTATATCTGTTCTCAGAGTCTCGTAAACTTCTGTCGAAGTGATGGAGAGCATCGGTCCCTTTTTGTGTCAGAAGCCCTCCCATTTCAAGTACTTCTTTTGCTTTGTAGGATACTTGCATCGCTGCTTCATTGCCTAATTTCCTTTGAATTAGTGTATCTGGTTTGCTTGAAAGTAGAAACAGAAATGTATGCACCGTTGTTATATTCACATCCTTTGTAGACACATATGTTTGCCTAAAAAACGGATATCCTTTCCCCAAAGAAAGTTCGAGTGCGGTAACAAATTCTTTGGAAATTGTATCCCATTCTTGAGAGATTTCCATTGTTCTAAAAAGTGTGATTTCCCTTTCCTTCAATATATTCCAAGTATTCTCATCAGTAACGTCTGCTTCATCATCAACTTTCCCCATACCTCCAGGAGACACCGTTGCTATTGCTTGGTAGAGGTCAAGAGCATCTTGAGGAGTTGTCGCCCGAACAATATGATTAAACTGTTTTCTTAATAACTCAATTTCGAATTCTCTTTTTTCAATTAACGTTCCCGCAGCAGTTGCTAATGGAACCATCAGTATTAGCATGCCAAGGTTTGTATTCGGTTCATTCCACTGCTTTACGTCACGGATGCCCTGAAGAATCCATCTGCCTATGCCTACATCTGAAGTTTGAATCTCTCCTTTCTGTAATTTTACACCCTGAGATGCTGCTCTTGCAATTGCAGGACCTATAGCCACAGCACCAGCTAAATAGTGTTCATATCGAGTATCTGCGAAATCTGCAGTCCTATGTACATTCCCAGGCTTTGGCCAACCACTAAGTTCTAGTGCTGCAGCAAGTTGGGCGCAACATTGTATCTTATTGACCCATGTCTCCTTTTGCATTTTCTTTTCATCCTTCTAACTTTAGGGTGCTCTAGGGTACTATAAGTCATCCCAGAATGCCCTCGTACGTGCGAATTCTTTCTCGGCGTTCCATAATGCTTTATAAAAGTCATGTTCTGAATTAAATTTTCTTGCAAGAATACGAGATGCTGTTTGAGGACCAATTCCTCTACTAGCAAGTGCAATAATCGCTTTTTTGCCATATGCCTCTACAAGTACTGAACTCTTGCCTCCACGCTTAATTTCTTTCTTATCCTCGATTGTCAATTTCATTTTCGCTTTTTGATGTCTTAATGCTGTCTTCAAGGCTGTATTTCTGGAAAAAACGACCGCTATAAAAACACTTTTGCATTTTGGGCATTTTAATCTCTCATCAGGCAAATATTTAACCTGTCTAACACTTTCCCATTGTCCACAGTGCATACAGACGAGTTTAATGCGCTTTTCATTTATCTTGTTTTTTACTGCCTCTATCAATACTGCTTCAGGTCGTGCTGACTTAACATAACTACCTGACTTTGCATTCCTAAGAGCTAGAAGAGAAAATGGAGATCCAAATTCAATAGAACCTTTTTGAACGATGTCAATAGTAGTGAGACCATTGGAAATTTGGGATAGAATCTTTTTTGTGTTCGGAATATCAAGTTTTTCTAACTTTATTTCTCTCAATGTCTCTATAACTGCCGTAGTATCTCTATATGCATGAACTATTTTTTCAATTAGAGTTGAATGGAATTCAGCCCCCTTATCGATAATTCCGAAGCGTTGCGCAACTTGGCTAAACCTCCATAAAAACAGAGATGATCGACTTAGAGAGAGATCCAAGATATGATCCACATGTTCCGGGTTTTTAAGTAACTCTGGAATTATTTTAGGATTTATTCGGGTTGGCAGTTGGAGTTGAATTGTATATGGTGACGAACGCATCACAACATTGGAACCCATTTCGGTAGTAAGCAATGCGGAAAGTAGTTCCCCTATTGTCTCATTGATTTTACTTCCGAAACAACAATGAATAATTATGTAGTCTCCAAAGGCTTCTATTACAATTCGCTTATGAGTTGGAATTGGAACATCACTTTCAATCTGTTGTATATTTGTATTCAAAATGATTTCTTTGACATTAGAAGAAAGCTGATATTCATCCAAGATGGCGTCAGTGTCCCCATTATTTTGATATGCTTGTTCTAATCTATGCCTTAATTCTCCCACTTCTTGTGCGACTTGATAAGGAACAGGAATTAACTCTCCTACCCATCCAGGAATAGCACCAGTGGGATCTGGTGCGGGTGTAACTTCAATTTTGTTTTCATTAAGATTAAGAATTTTCCAAGGCCTACCCCTAACTATGAAAACAGTTCCCAGTTTCGCTTTAGTTGCAACGAATTCATTATCAAGAGTGCCAATTGGTCGATTTGTGGTTATATCAATAACTTGCCAACGCTGACCAACATCAGGAATCGTAGAAACTCTCTTATAATAAAATAGCAAAGTTTTACGACTTCTCTTCAGAATCCCATTATTTTCCCAGATAAGTTTTAGTTGGAGCATTAGATCAATTGTTTTGTTTAATAGTTCCTTGTCAAGATTTGCATAAGGATATGCTCTTCCTATAATCTGCTCTACCTCATTTATAGTTACTTCCCGCTTATCCATGACTATTCCAGCAATCTGATGCGATAATACATCTAGTGCGTTTTCATGAATTAAAATGTCTTCAAGCTCGTTTTTCAGTGCTTTTGAGACTATTACTATAGACTCTGCAATATCATCAAAGTCCATAGTAATGATCGTGCCCCTTGAAACCTCACCGATCTTGTGCCCTGCTCTCCCTACTCGCTGAATTAGTTTTGATACCTGCCTTGGACTCATTAACTGAAGGACTTTATCGACGCTGCCTACGTCTATACCGAGTTCAAGAGATGATGTGCAAACAATTGCTTTTAGTTCTTGTGACTTGAATTCCTCTTCTGCTTGGATTCTCACGTCTCTCGATAAAGAACCATGATGAATGGCATAATTAAAATCAGGGTCAAGTAGTCTTAAATGGCTAGAAAGCATTTCGGCATGGTCACGAGTATTTGTGAAACAAAGTACAGAGTTATTGTTTTCTATATGAGATGCAATCCTATTTATCCTAGCAGCAGTTTCGGCAGTGGTATATAACTTTTTAGCGAGAGATCGATCTTCATCTGTAGCTAATGGATTTTCAATAGTAATTTCAAATTTCTTTTCTGTGTCAGTTTTAACCGTCTCAATTGATCTCCCTATTCCAGCCAAGAATCTTGCCACACGTTCTGGGTTACCGATAGTTGCAGAAAGTCCGAGAATTTGAAATTCTCTTTCTGTACGATCTCTCAATCTTTCAAGTCCAACACTTAACTGAGTGGCACGCTTACTTTCAACAATTTCGTGGATCTCGTCTACGATAACGACTTTTACATTTTTTAGGTGCATCCCCATCCTTTTCGCAGGTAAGATCGATTGAAGGGTCTCAGGCGTTGTAATAAGAATATGTGGAGGTTTTAATGCTTGCTTTCGTCTAGCATTAGAACTTGTATCTCCATGTCTTATCTGTATATCAAGCCCGAGATCTTGCCCCATTTCGATTAAGCGGCGGAAAATATCGCGATTGAGGGCTTTTAATGGCGTTATATAGAGAACTTGTATTCCTCTAATGAGTTTATTTCTGTTTTCTTGAAATAATGTTTCAAAAATAGGAAATATCGACGCTTCCGTCTTTCCTGTACCTGTGGGTGCAATTAATAATAGGTTTTTTCCCTCTAAAACTTTAGGTATGGCTTCATTTTGTATTGGGGTCGGCTGTACAAAGTTATACTTCTGTATAGTTTTTTGTATTTCTTTGTGAAGCAGATTAAAACTATTTTGCGAGTTAACCGAGTCTTGCAAATTCTACACACCAAAGTTTCAGAATCGAAATGATTTACCTAGTTTTTAGGCGTGAATTGTTAAGAAATGTAACGTCAAAAAATAGATAAATGCCACTAACCGTGCATAAAGTTGGAAAAACGCATAAAGAATTTGACAATGGATTATTTATAAATAAATTCATTTTTCCGCAGCTTCATCCTCTGAAAGTACTTGATACGCAAGAATAAGGATGACTGCTATAAATCCAAACGAAAATACTAAAGTTCGGACAATAAAGGGGTCTACGCTCAAAGATTTTCCTCCACAAAAAAAACTGGTACATACAACGATGTGTAATGGATTTAAAAAGTTGTCTCATTATGTTAAATTTCTGCTTCCTTATCAAATTTTGATATATATCTTTGAAACCTACTTTCCATTCTATTTTCTATCTTTTAATGCAATTTCCAAAAAATCATGTGCAATTATCGTATTTGGAAAAATCTTTGTAGCTTGCTCATAAAGAATCGAAGTATCTTTGTATCGTGTACTGATATGTGTTAAGATTAACTGCTTGACCTTTGCATCTTTTGCTATCTTAGCGGCTTCCCCTGCTGTAGCATGTCCTGTCTGGATAGCCTTTTCTAAAAGAGAATCATCAAAAGTTGCCTCGTGAATCAAAACATCACTATTTTTGCTTAATAAGACAATAGATTTTGTTGGACGTGTGTCAACTGAGTAAGTGACTTTTCTCCCAGGTCTTGAAGGTCCAACAACTTCGGAGGAATTGATAACTCTCCCATCTGGTAATTGAATATTCTCTCCTGCCTTTAATTTTGCCCATAATTGTCCCTCAGGAATTCCAAGTTCTCTTGCTTTTTCTGGAAAAAACTTACCCGGATATGGTTTTTCAACAATAGAGAATGCAAATGTATCAATTCCATGATCTGCTAAAGTAGACTCAACTACATACTCTTTCTCTTCAATTACAATCCCTTCTCCTATCTCACTTATGCTAAGTTCAAATTGTGTATCTAGCACACCTGCTATAGAATTCACAGCAGCCAGATATTGTTTTATACCAGGAGGACCATAAAGATGCAAAGGTTTTGTTCTTTGATACATTCTGAGAGTAAGAATCAACCCAGGCAGGCCGAATATATGATCTCCATGAAGATGACTGATGAAAACTTTTGAGATTTTCATTATATTGAGTTGAGCATTAATGAGTTGGTACTGCATTCCCTCTCCAGCGTCAAATATGAGAATTTCGCCTGAATTTTTCCTTATAATGGCAATACTTGACAGTTTCCTCGTTTTCGAGGGGACGGCAGCACCAGTACCCAAGAAAACAATTTTCATTCTAGTTGCTCCAATCTAATTCTGAAAAACGCCAATTATTCGTGTTAAACTTTTATGAACTCGCATCTTGTGGAGTTCTACAGTTTTAAGTCCAATCTCATTTGCTATCGTTTGAAGATTTATATGAGTAGGGGTACAGATACAAATATACCTCTTTTTTTGCAGAATATTCGTTGCAGATCCAAGAAAAGATTGAATTAACTTGTTTAATTCTATACCTTTTGTAGTAGATGATCTTCCGTAGGGAGGGTCCGTAGCAATTGCATAAATATCATCCTTAAAGGGAAGTTGACGTGCATCTGCGCAAATTAAGTTACCAGATAGATTAAACTGCTTTAAATTAACGGATGCGCCTTTTACCATCGTTTTTTGAACATCACATCCTAAGATGGTTGCTCCTATTAACCCCGCTTCGATGAGGATTCCACCACTACCGGAAAAAGGATCCAGAAACAACTTATCATCTTTTGCGCGTGAAAGATTAACCAATACCCTAGATAAACGAGGTTCTAATGTACCTGGATGAAAAAACTCCCTCTTATGTCCCCTTCGTTTATCAAATCTCTGGAAATAAGTCTCTGATTTCCAAAGGTTTAATCCGAAGAAAAACTTATTTTCTGTAAATATTCCATAAAATGTGATATCGGGATTTTCAAGGTTAACCTTCATCACTTTGTTTACCTGTTCTAAGTGATTAAAAAGTACTGCCCCAAGTTGTCGCTCAAGTTCTACTTTATCAATATGCGCTCCATAGTTCTTTATGCGTTTTATACGCACAGCAAAACTCTTTCCAAATATGAGCGAATTATCGACTATCATTTCTTTTGCGGTTTCAATGATCTCCTCAAAAGTATCATCTGATTCAAAAAAATAGGCACAGCAACGGTGCACAAGTGCACTTCTCCGAGCTATCACCTGGACACTATCCATTGAAGTAGAGATTTTCATGAGTTGATCAAATTTTGTGAAGTTTGAATATTGTCTTTCGGTAGCCTGTAGAATAGATATGGCTTCTGAAAAAGCTAATTTTGGATATTCTCCGTTTAATACAAAAAATAAATCTCTTGAGGCCATTTGAGACCATTTCTTTATTAATTGTTTCAAATATCGCAACCTAATTTTCAAAGACAGTTAATGCTTCAGAATAATCTAAATAGAGTATCTATGTAAGGGCATCTGCAATGAGTGATGCAACTGAAATTTTACTTACTTCACTTAGAACGGAGTCTGTTCCAATAATTTCTTCAACTTGTGCTTGCATGATACGCGTTCGTGCATTTTGGATAAGTAAAGCATGTGTTGCCCCTACAAAAACCCTTCTCGCCCCTTGTGCCTTTAGCATTTTCGCAGCATTTACAATTGTACCGCCTGTTGAAATAATATCATCTATTATAACCGTATCACGCCCTTTAACATTAAGTTTCACTACTTCTGTTTCAATTTCTCCAGTAATAAGATCTCTTTTTTTGAAGCAGCTACTAACATCTGCATGGAGCGTTTCTGCTACTTCTTTTGCCAAGAATTCTGCTCCTTGATCAGGAGATACAATATATGGGTCTTTCAAATCATACTTTTTTAGATAAGTTCCAATAGCATTCATAGCGCTTAGATTGATTATGGGCATTTTAAATTCACTCAATACCGCATCTTCGTGAATATTAATCGTATAAAGTTCGTCCACGCCAATATTTTCAATCAAACGGATAATTGTCTTTATACTTATTGCCTCTCCAGGTCTGAATCTTTTATCTTGTCGTGCATAGGCAAGATATGGAACGATCGCAGTTATTTTGGACGCAGCTAATTCCTTTACTGTATCTAGAAGCAAAAAAAGTTCAATAAGATGCGGATCAGTAGGAAATGTAGATTGAACAACCGCTACATGTTCACCTTGAATATCTCCATCGATTCTTATGTAAGCTTCCCCATCTGGAAACCGCTTATAGTCCAAAGGCACTACTTTTGCTTTTAGCAAATTTCCTATTTTAAATCCTAAAATCTGTGACGCAGGGCCAGGTATTACAATCATATTGTAACCTCATTAGTTGATCGTATTATTCTTGATGAATTTTGTCTCTTTCTAGAAAGAATTCCTTCTAAAATCGTTGTCATTGTCTATCTTTATTATTTCTAATTTTTTAATTAGATGTATCTGCATAACAACTATGTTTAAAAACAAAACTCTGAAGCCAAAGGGATTAAATCAAATGGACTATTGTAGCTTATAAAAGAGTGATAACACGCCCCCCATTTCTTTAAGGGATTAGTATTTCTCTCTAGTTATAGGTTTCTGTTAACTTTTTTTTCGGGCGATAATAACTACTCCAATGAATAAACCTATTACAGGCAAAATATATACTCCTAAAAATATTGCTGATGGATTTTCAATTGACCCCTGAGGAGGAGTCCATAATTTCGTTTCAATACTAATTTCAACCGTGTTTGAACTCACAGTAAAACTTTCTCCAGTTAATTCGAAATTGATTTCAGCAGCTTCTAGCGTATGATTGCCTGAACTTCGTGCTTCAAGGATGTATGTGTGGTTAATGCTTTCAAGTGCATCAATACTAGACCAAAATTCAATTAAAGAACCCGAAACTACAAGAAATGCGTCTGGAACGGTATCAATTAACTCTACGTTTCGTATTGGTAATGAGTTTTCATTGTTTATAGTTACCGTTACATTTAATCTGTCGCCTGTTCCTATGATTTCTTCACTAACAGTTTTCTCAACATTAACTCCATTATTTTGTTGATATTGGAGTGCGGTGGTTGTATTTACAGAAAGAATTGCCCCACATAGCAACACAACAGTCAACAGTGCTAATTTCTTAGGATTAATAATTTCTCTCACCATTTGTGAAATTTATTGTTTATTTTTATCATTACAATCTAAATGGTGGTACCATATTGGAAGGGACTGAAAATCTATCCCTATTTAACTTTATCGGCGAGGAGACCTCGTTTTCTAAAACAACTAAATTATGATTTTATCATACATTTTTTTTATGGACAGATGGACGTGATTGCAAATAGATTAGCAAGTTAGGAAAAAGTAGCGAGGTTTTTATATCTACTTGTTCTTTGCAAGTGAAGACTTTGATAATGAAAACCTTCCCAAAGTACTGTTTAAAAGCCAAAATAAAATAAAGAAGGAAAGAAAATGCTAAAAAAGTTTTTAAGAAACAAAAAAGGCTCGCCTTTGATTGAAGAGGTTATGTTAATTGGGATGGCAATTCTTATGTTTGCCTTGGTGATTAGTTTAATATTTGACATCTTTAATTGGACTGGAGCATCAACGTCGGAACTATACCAAGAATTGGCCAATCTTTGGAGCGAATTTCGTTGATGAAATAAGATCAAGTTTTTAAACATTATGGAGCCTTAGATCATTGTTTGAAATATATTGATAACAATTAGCAATCAATAAAGTTTTTTCTCCTCCCTAGAAAACTAGGAGAACCATTGTACTTGTTATAATATTTTTTAACACTTAGATACAAGTTGAAGACAAAAGATATTTATGTAATCAATGTAGTTTACGCACATGGAGGATTATACGTGGCTCAGGTGTACATAGATGCATTAACGAAATGGAAGGCTATGATAAAATTACTAGAAGGAGAGAGTGATGCTTCCCGAGATAGGGGTCTCATAGCCGCAATATTAGTTATGACGGCAGAATTCATAAAATATAGAAAAGGTAGTAACGAGTAGGAAATGAATATACTTTTTAGGAAGGACGCAACTAACCGCCTTTCCATTTTCTGTCAATACCCTTATGAATCTTGTTAGTAGCGCTCATCTCTTAATTGAAATAAAGATTGTTCCAAATATATTATTTCAATTAAATATGGAATAACTTCTAACTAACTAGAATTAACTCTTTTGAATCCACTTAAGGTATTTCTCGATATATTTCTCTTTGATATTCGTTCGCATCAGTTCTTTTTTAATAATATCTAAAGGCATATTTTCGTCCTTTAACGACATATAGAGTTTTGTGATAGTTTCTCTACGTTCCCAAGGAAAAACTATCCACTTATCGGTTTCAAGGATCCAGTAATCCGGGTTGCATTTGCTCCAAGGCTTCATATAGAGGGCCGCTACACGTACATCTGATGCACCAGATTCTTTTATATGGTCAATGGCTGCCAGTAGACTCTCGCCAGTATCAGCTACATCATCACATAATAGTACCTTTTTCTTTTCAACTGATACAGAGATGGGTTGAACAATTCTTGGTTTTTCTTCAGTTTGATTAATATCAGCGTAGAATTCAATCTTTATATTCGCCGTTAGATTATTTTCTGAAAAATCGGAAAGCAGTCGAGCAGGAATCCAACCTCCTCTTGCTACCCCTACAATAATATCAGGAAAGAACCCATCTTGTAATAGGTTTTCATATAATTCGATAGTTATATCATATATTTCGTCCCATGAAGGTGTAACGAACTCCACCAAATACATTCCTCCAGAATTCCTAATGTATCTTCTGATGTAACTCTTTTAATTCGGGCATACTAAGTGTTTTCAAATTAATAATGTGGTCTCTAATGAATTCTAAAAATGTCTTGATCAAGTCTCTAGAGGTTAATTATTTACATTTTAAATTTGTTGGAGTGACTGGCTTTCGAGGTATAAAGCCTTTCAATATAGACAAATTATTAGGAAAGATAACAAGGCTGGGGAATGAAAAAAATGTCACAATCCAACTTTTTGATAGTGATTTGATTGCCACATGGGAACATCTATTTTTTGCAACTCTCCACGGAGTCAAAGCATTCTTGTATTCTCGAAATATCTCAAAATCGTTAGCAATTGAATCTCTCATATATGCATCTGGTCAAAGACAGATAAAACTTGCAGTAAAAGTTCTAGGACTTAAGCCAAAGACTAAGAATTGTGCTTTATTACTAGTAGGAACTTCTCCAGAGAATATTGAATCCGTTGCAGAGGAGGTTTATAGATATTTAGGCGGTAAATTAGACTTGAGTGTTTTGGACATTGATGAATCAAAGTTCAATAGAATAAAGACGACTTTCGATGTATCTGATACCGAAATTGACACACTCATTTCAAACAATACATGGGACGATCAAAAAAATGCTTTAGTAAAACTTATACTCGAACGACTTGCATTTCTTCATTTCTAATTTATAAATCTAAACAGTCCCTCATTTAGGAGAAGTGAACTACCTCACGCTAAAGCGGTGAGGCTTCCTGTTTCTGCGACCATACTTGCCTCAACGTAGGCTATCTGATTCAGATACTCCAACATTAAGGTAGAGGTATTAGTCTCCACAGGCGTGACTTCGGTAGGTCCCCTACCTAGTAACCTACGCCCTTCGTGTTCTAGCACACAACTGCTGTTATAATCACGGTCTATCACTAGACCACAGTGGTGACATGCATAGGTGCGTTCGGCTAAACTCATGGGGCGCTGATGACCGCAACGCGAACAAGTCTTTGTGGAGGGGAAGAAACGGTCAATTTCCACCGGTGTATGCACCTTTATTTCAAGCATGCGAATGATTCCACCGAGGCTGGTTGACAGCATTCTTCTACCCCACAGGCGTTGCCAGGCGCCTAAATTCTCATTTTGATAACATACTACTTGAAAATTGGTGTAGAGGTAATGAACGAGTTTATTGCGGATGTCTCGTTTAATATTGGTGGTTTTGGCGTAGGCTTTGAGCAACTTATATAACGTTTTCCACCAGTTCTTACTACGATACTGTTTACGACTAAATTGCTTACACAACTGCTTTATCCGGCGTGTAACTGGTATCTTGTATCGTATACGTATCCCATTCGACAGCGATAACTGATTCTTTACCCCAAAATCAATGCCAATTGATTTGACTGGCGCTACCACCACCGGTCTGCTTTCTCGCGGAGTATAGGTGGTTATTGCTATGTAATACTCGCCATTCTGGTGAAGTAAGGTGGCATTAGCATATTCACAATTGGATGGTAGTTGTTCTAAACCGTTGACACGCAGTTTTTGCGGCATCTTTTGAAGCTGCAAGTATTTGCTATTGATGAGCTTGTAGGTATTGCCGTACTGCTTGAGTGGGGTGGACTTCACATACGACTTAAATTTCAACCACCCAATCTTGTGACCCTTGGCTTTCAGACGTGCTAAGCCACGGATATTCTGCTGGGTGCGCTTAATGATGCTCTGACGTACTTGCGCCGGTAAATGCCTTAATTGGCGCAGCTCAAACCGGTCTTTCACCTTCATCGGGACGGCTGTTATTGTATCATCGATAGAGAACACGTTAGGATGCCCAACACAGTAATTATAAAGCCATTTAGCTTCCAAGAATAATCGATTTAAGTGAGTTAATGAGTCTTGGTTTAAATGTGAGCGGTCTAGCTTCACGGTATACACCCGGCACACCATGTGTTTACGCCGCTCCTTAGTGTCCTTCAAGGTAGCTTTGATCCGCTGGTTCTTTGTTGACATGACACAAGTGCTCCGCACAACTTACAATAACTCGTTAATAATGTACACTACAATTTCTCACTGTTTGTACTCCATCCTTGTTTATAAACTCAGCAAAAAGTAGCACAAAGTTAAAAAATGTACTATCCTGACACCATTCATCCCCAAACTCAAGCAATGGGGCTTTCTTGCGTCGTAACATGTAAGATTGCGGAAAAAAAGAAAAAAGGTATCAAAGAACCTTCAAATTTAGTTATTTTCCAATGATTATTTCCATTGCACTTACGTTCCTTGTGCCTTCAGATGTGTTTATTTGTTCTGTGCTAATCCTTATATCTTTGACGCCCACTTCTGGCATGAAACGTTTTCTTAAGATTTCAGCTACATCAACTGCTCTGCTAATTGCACGGCCTCTAGCCTTTATGGTAATATCGCCTGCGCCTCGGTTTAACTGAGTAACACATGCAAGGACATAGTTCATCACTGGTTTATGACCTACGAACACAGTGTTTTCATCTGCCATACTTACACCCCTTGAATTGGTTTCTGTCATATCTGATACCTAAGCTCGAAAGGCTCTATAGATAAGAAATTCGGGTCGTTATAGATATACTTCATTTAAATGCTTTGTCTTTAGTCAGTTTTGATGCTCCAGCAATTGCTTGTCCTATAGAGATACCTCCATCTCCTGGAGGAATACGCTTATGTTGTACAAATCTAAGATTGCCTTGAGTGACATTTTCCTTAATAGTTCTCACTATAAAATCGTTATAAGCGACTCCTCCGCTAACACCAATCACATCAATTCCTGTTTCCTTTGCAATCTCAACCGCTATGTCAGATAGACCTTTTGCGATAGCATATTGTGCAGTGCTGGCTATGCTTTTTGTTGCGATCCCTTTTTCTTTCAGTTTCAGTAAATCTAGAAGAATTGTTGAGGTATCTAAAAAGGTTCTTCCCTTCCTATGTTGAATATAATCTTCGATAGAGAGTTTTATTGGTTTCCCTTCCCGTGCAATGGCTTCTAATCTAATAGCAGGTTCTCCTTCATAAGATCGAAATTGACAAATGTCTAAAAGCGCAGAAACTGCATCAAGAAAACGCCCTGCGCTAGTAGTCATAGGTGTATTAATATTTTGTTCCAATTGTTTCAACATAACATCTATTTCTTGTTCTCCATGTTTAAATCCTTGAATGCAATACGTTTTCAGAAGATTTCGAACACCATCTTCACCAATTTCACTGTATAAAGAACCTCCTAGCATTCTGCACGGATAGTATGTGGATATATCCCCTCCTGGCATCGGTTGCGGCATTAGACTTCCAGGTCTTGTAAATGATCTTAGATCACCTTCAAGAATTTCTCCTCCCCAAGACTGTTCATCAAAGGCTCCATACCCAAATCCATCAATTGCAATAAGAATTATAGGTTCAGATATTTTCATATCTACCATAAGTGCCTTAAGATGGGCATCATGATGCTGAACTGGAATTAATTCACAATTAAATTCAGATGATAGTTCTTTTGCATATCTAGTTGTTAGAAAATTAGGATGCAGATCACAACATACGACATCTATGTTCTCAGGAATAAGCAGATTCAAAAAGTGATTAGTCGTCTTTCTTAAAGCGTTTAATGTTGTTAGATTGTCTACATCCCCTATATGCTGAGATATGAATGCTTTGTCGGACTTAATGATTGTTGCTGTAACATTCGTTTCAGGTCCTACACCAATAGCGTTTATGTCCTTAAAGGGGAGAGATATATATTCCGGGACATATCCTCTGCTTCTTCTAAGAAATGTTTCATTCTGTGCAACAATTTTCACAACAGAATCATCGTTTCTTTGAAAGATCTGTCTATTATGAAGTAAAAAGTAGTCAACAATATTCCCTAATTTACCAATGGCCTTTTCATTTTGAATGAACATCGGCTCGCTAGGCTGATTTGCACTTGTCATAACGAGAGCCAATTCATCTAAATGTTTGAAGAGCAAATAATGAATCCCTGAATAAGGTAGCATTACACCAATTGTATCAAGACCAGGGGATATTTCTTCAGGTAAAACAGAAGGTGTTCTTTTCTTAAGCACTACTATAGGTCTCTGATAAGATGAAAGTAATTTCCGTTCTAGAGATGTTGGAATAGTAAATTTCTCAAGGGTAGTCAGATTGGCGCTCATAACGGCAAAAGGTTTATTTGATTTTTTTCTACGTTTTCTGAGTTTAAGAACAGGCTCATCTTCGCTTGTTTTAACTGCAAGATGAATACCACCAATTCCTTTGATAGCTAGAACATATCCTTCAGAAATAAGACGAGCAGCAACTTCTATTGAATCTTTAACTTCTATTAATGTACCATTCTTACCATATAAACTAACACGCGGTCCGCAGATTGGACATGCCATTGTCTGTGCATTTAGCCATCTCGTTGTAGGATCTGTGAATTCTTTAACACAAGATTTGCAAAGAGGGAACTCCTTCATTGAAGTTCTTTCTCTATCATAGGGTAAACTCTCAATAACACTAAATCTAGGGCCGCAATTTGTACAACTAATTAAAGGATAATTATAGCGACGCGAATTTTTGTCAAAAATATCCTTTCGACAGTCATTACACATCGCAATATCTGGTGGAAAGACAGCACCCTTTGGTGATCCTTTCTTCTTACTGCTTCTCCTTATAATAAATGAATCAAAATCTCCAACAAAAGACGTCCATTTTATTTTGAGACTTTCAATTCTCGAAAGAGCAGGTTTTTCTTTTTCTACTGCATCACAGAAAAAGTCAATTCTTTCTTTTTCTCCCTCAACAACGATTTCAACCCCTGCATCACCTAGGTTCAAAACATATCCCTTCAAACCTAATCTGTGTGCTAATCGATAAATAAATGGTCGAAACCCAATTCCCTGCACAACGCCTGTAACGTGTAATTTTGCTCTTTTCTTCAATGAATTCTCCTCAATCGCAGACTTTCTTAGATATTCTTGAAATCCATTATTACTCAGAGAAGTAAATGCCTTTTTTGAACTATTACAAAAAGGAATTCATAAAGAAATTGATTTGGACATGATTTCAGCATACAACTAAAATTTCTTTGAATTAAAAACAGATTAGAATGAAAGCAATTTAAATAATTATTCAATTTCAAGGGATTCCATCTTGAAGAAGAACGGAATATTGCTTATTTTTTCATTAGAAACCTATGGTTCTGTCATCTCGTAAATAGAAAATTAAGTGACAAAAATCAGAAGACCTACAAGACTATGTTGTTTTAATAGAAAGACGTGAAACTTTTTCAGAGATGTCTCGCATCTCCTCTTTGATTTCTTCTATTCTGCCAGTTTCAATATATGGCTCGGTCATCCAAACAACCCACAAGTAAGTTGAAAGCACACTTATAGGAGGAAGAGGGGCATTTATTTCATTACAGATCGTTTCCTTGACGAAAAGTTCATTTTCATACATCTGTACGATCTCTCGGGCATGGATAGAAAGCTCATCGACAAGTTTACTTACGTTAAAATGCTCCTCTGTATTAGTAATAAATTCTACAATTAGTTGACAGAATTCCACATACTCTTTGAATATTTCTCCATTTGTTAGAAGGTGTTTTACAGTTCCATTATAGATCTTAATAAATTCTTCTCCAATTCTATTGCTCTTTTCTAACATTGACAATATAGTTGCTTCGAACTCACCTAATTCTTTTTCTAATTCCTTAAACTCCTTTACTATTGTTTTAAATCTAGGGAGGCTCTTTTTCAATTTGAGCATCGCATCTTCCATATTTTTTACAAGTTTTTGCCCTACTTTTTCACCAATATTTTCAAAATTCTTTAATTTACCAAGCGATCCCTTCTTTAGGTGCACCAATTTTGCCGCTATATTTTGTAGCTGGCTAATTACTTTCCAAGATTGTGATTGGATGTGATTCCAATGCCTTATCGAATTTTCAAGTGTATTAAGAAGTATTGTTGGAAAGCTGTTTATATCTTCCATTCTACCACTACATAAGATATATGGATGTAATTCCTAAAAAAGATTTTGTTGAATGTATAGCGTTATATGATATGGTAGTGTAACGTAATAAACCAAACCTTAAGAATTAGTGATTTTGAACAATTCTTCAGATCTTTAAAGAAGTTCATTATTAAAACCAATTCCATTGCAAGTTATCTCAACTTGACGATTACTTCCCTCCTTTACTGAAAAAGATGCGCTTGTTAATTGTTTGCATATCTCTATCGCAGTTTTTGTATGCAATGTAAATTTATTGGTAATGATTTTGGATGATCCTTCTGCAAGTGCCATATAAATTATTAGTTGGTCTGCGAGGAAAGGATCTACTGGACTGTCTGCGTTAACTATTTCTAACAATTTTCGTGCTGCTTCACGTCCCACAACTTCAGCAGGTTTTCCTTTCTCTCCGATTGCATCTGAACCGATAATTGCACCAGCACTTGTCTTTGCCCATAGTGTAATACCACTTCCTGGGGAGAGACTGTCCATTATCTGTTTTGCAGTTATTTCTATGTTTTGATAACCTGCATCTTTCACTTCTGAAATAGCAGCCTTCTTTTGGCGTATTGCAACATGTTCTGGTAATTTTGCACAGTAGGATGTTCCGCCAATATTTTCGATTTTTCCAATATTGTCTAGTATGATTGGTTTTAGCTTCTTGCTGGGATCTATTTTAGCCTCGATTATTCCTCCACCTTTTGGATAAAATCCGTGCTTTTTTATTTCAATTTGTGTACGAATGCCTGTCTTTTTGAGGATAGGTAATAAAACATTCTGAATAGATGGTGTTGGTGGTGACCATCTTACAGTTGTACCGCCTATCAACTTAAGATTCACTTGTTCCGAAGTAAAAATTGCAACTGGCATTAATACTTGCAGTAAGAGTGTCACACTTCCTGCTGTTCTTACATCTACTGTATAATATCCCCCTTTTCGTGTTGTAGGTAAAAATTCAATTTCCTTAGATCCAATATTTAAGCCTCTTACAGAGGCATTAGTCAAGTCTGCTAGTGCTTTTAGCCCGGTTAAATGTTGTGCTTTTAAACCTGGCGTTGATCTTTTTCCCCTGATATTGATAATCTCAACAGGAATCCCTGTTATTCCTGAAAGAGCGGCAGCAATTCGTAAAATCTGGCCTCCTCCTTCGAGGATTTCGCCGTCGATTTTTACAAACCCTTGAGTCAAGTGATTCGCCCTTCATTTCATTCAGTTTGGTTTTATTGAGTTTTGTTCAGAACATTCAAAGAATAAATAAAGTACTCAATTGAATCTTAGATCTTTTAAGATAAAAGTAAGCCTCTAAGAACCATTTCGCCTCTTTAATCTGAGTATTTGTACGTTATTTTTTTGAATTAAATAAATAAATCTTCACAAATCTCCCATCTAAATCAAATCAAGAATATTAAAAATTGAAATAATGTTCCTAAAACGAAGACCAATATGCTTAGTATTAGATATGGGAAAATCCAAGGTGAGACCTGGCTAATGACGAGGCCTATGACTATACTGAAAGCAAATGAGCAGATTGGTAATATTATAACGGAGGAAGGGGTTATAGACAACAACAGTTCGTTGAGGATAATAATCAAGAAAAGAATAACTACGCTATAAGTATTATCAATTCCTAATTTAATACAATGAGTGAATAGCGGAACATACACAATAAAAATAAGCAGGCCGTGGAGCAACATCCCTAGCAGTGAGTTAAGATACCTAATAAACTGCCAACCTCCAAATATTAACCATTGCTTCTTCTTCACCTTGGTTCATAAACTCCGCGCAAAAATACAATATTTGTGACTAAAAGCTAATGCATCTGATATACAGCATCTTAGAGAGTTTATGGATGTGCCCCATCCCCCATAACGATAGTACACTACTGGATGGATATTTTTTTTCTTATATAAGAAATAAATCTTGATAATTTTTAGAAACAGTTCTCACAAATGTTTCCATTTCTCTTTTTCTACTGTTTTCTACTTGACTTTAAATACTTTCGATAGAGTCTCCAATAATTGATATCGTCTTTAAAGAAAGAACTTTTTCACTTAAAAATAACTTTTGTGGCAAAAAATTGCGTGGTCTTAATATATTTTTCTTATCAAAGAAAGAAGCTAAATAAGTTCTCCTAAAAGTACTTTCGCGGCTTTTTTAAATTATAATAAATCGTGGTCCTTAAATATTTCTTTTGAAACCTGTTAACAGCTTAATAGAACAATGATAAAAAAACAGGAGGACATATTAATGGATCCAGGTGGAAATTGGCCTTGGTAGTTACCTCTAAGAATCCCTTCTCAAATTCTTTTTTTCAAACATCAATTTTTAACAGATTCTCTGTTGAAACGATAAGGTAAAGAGTATTTTAACACAATCATCAGACTAGTTTTTTTGCTGCTTTCTCAAACATATCCACATTATTTAGATCTATTTGGAGATTGGATTGCACAATTTTTTCTAGTCTTTTATCAGCACATTTCTTATCGTTTTTTAACGTATATGGCATACGAGATATTTGCCTCCTTGTCAAAGGAACATCTGCAGCTATCTCCAGTGCTTTTGAAACACATTTTTCCCCATAATTATCTTCTATTTGTTGGAACAAATCATATCCTAATTCATAAGGATTGATTGATTGCCCATATTTTAGGGTGAAATATTCATGATCAACATTCAGGTTTTTAGTATCAGATATTCTGTTTTTAATCGACTTTATTTCATTTAAAACCTGCTGAGAGAATTCTTGATTTTTTTTAGGAGTTCTTTCGAGTATTTTTTCGAGAGTTTTCAATACAAGCCATACTGCAAAACCCTCATTGACTATCAATGTAGAAACGCTAAACCATTGAACTCCAATTGCATATTTATCTGATATTTTCTCCAATTCTTTCGTTAACAATCCAATTCCTTTACGATGATATTCCAGTTCAAGAAGTTTTCTCCCTAATATTGTATTTTGATAAAAGAAACCATGACCGAACTTCTCATGGATGATAATGTTCAGAAGGCCGGCAATTGAGTCAGGATAAATATATTTATTCATATCATAGAGGATATTCACGTCACCTAAAGGATCTACAAACGCCATTTGTTGTATTGGAATTCTTGAGACGTGTAATCTAGTTGATCGTCTTTTGTTTTTGTGCCCTTTATTATCATTAAAATTAAAATATTCTGAAAGAGTTTCACGAAACGAATTAAGGTTATGATAAACAATAGGAAATTTTCCTACATGAATTCCTAATTCATCCATAATATCCCATATTGTTTCGACTTTTTCTCTTATCTCATTTACGACACCAACTTTCAGTAAATTTTTAGGGAATACTTGTAGAGTGATTGGTGTAGCAAAAGCCCGATATTTCTCGTTTTTCATGGTGAAATAAAACAATTGTGGATGTTTTTTACTATAGAGTGGTTCAGTTACTCGAACAAGGACTTCAATATTCATTGATTGCCCAGGAGAAAATAAACGATCAATTTTCATACCGCCGTTCTTTGCCATACGTATTCCTGAGATTATTTTTATGCCCTTTTTAGGAAATATGCCCTCAATATTGTTTACATGGACTGAAGTGTCGGAAGTGATTTGTATTTTATAAATGATTTTTTCATTTACCTCCACTTGTGTTTTGTCGACTGATACAACAAAATCTAAACCCCTTGGCTCCACCTTATTGGTAGTATCAAAAACCGGCGTATATGGAGTAAATGGTATTTCAACGAGTTTGAATATATTTTCAGGTAATTCTTCTAGATGAGGGAGATTATTAAGTAAATCTCTTGTAAAACCATAACGTTCCATATCTTCGGCATCCTTGAAATAGTTGAGTGCACCAGTTAGTTCTTCTACCATATTATCCTTAAACTTGTCCTTTTCTATGGGATTATCATTTTTTTGAAATAATAGAGAATTGTAAATGTAACTAACTAACTTTTCGAACCCAAGAACGCTGCTATATGTTTTTTTAAACATTTTTAGCATTCTTGTTGCATCTATGAGTGATTGATGAGCGAGTTCATATTTCTTATTTAATTCAGACAAATTAAGATCCACGCCACGACGCATTATTTCTAATGCGTACATCCATCCTTGACAAAAGGATTTCAATCCTTCACACAAATTCTTTAATGCTTCATCAGACGATAAAACCTGTGATGCGGTTTCAAATTGATCGGTTGCACTCGCAAGATAAGATGCCGCATTCTTATACTCACTGTCTTTGAGTGCAACTTCAGATTGTTCAAGTCCAAACAATCCATTAATAAAAGAATAATAACCTTCGATATGAATATCTCGATCTCTGAATTGCGACAAGAGTGTGTTTGCTTCTTTAAGTAGTTCAATTGCCTCTTGACTCTCACCAATATTACGACAGATTAATGATTGCAACATAAAAGATTGTGCAATGCAAAATGCTTTTGCTGCTTCAAAAAAAAGTTGTTGTAGATCATAGGCTCTCCTGTCAATGAAATATTGGAATTGTGTTTTGTAATATTCAATTTGATGTTCTAAGGTCTCTTCAAATAAACGAGTGATCTTAGAAAGAATTTCAAGCGTTTTGTTATACTCTTCCTCTATAAATCGCATAGATGCCTCTTCAAAGAATGCATATGCATTATATAACAGTCCTTCATAGGAAAAAAATTCATTTAATTGCAAGAGTGAACTCGTTTTTTGATATAACTTCATAGCGTGTTCATAGTTTCCTTGAAGGTGTGATTCCTTAGCCTTCACACCCAATAATCGTGCTTGTAGGTATTTTTTTAGATCATGATAGTATGGATAATCCTTTCCAGCAAGAATTATCTTATCAGTGAGATTGTACCCTAATTCATAATGCTTTATGGACAAAGAATACTTCTGATAATCTTCTGCAATAATAGCGATTTTATATGCCTCAAAAAGCGCATCTTTGAACTCATCTGTTTCCAATGCAGATTTATAAGATTTAGTTGCGTATTTCACGCATTTTTTAAAATATGTCTGGTTTCGTTCCACTTTAGATAAATCAAAATAAATCGAAGAAAGATCACGCCAAGTATAATATATGTGTGGTGACCACGTTACAGAAATTTTTTCATCCTCAAGTAGCAATTCTTCGGATTTCTTTAAAAATTCCAACTTCTGTGAACGTGAAGTCGCGAATGTAGCATTCATTTTGTATATTTCGTTAAGATAATGGTGCATTTCAACCTTATCGCGAGTACTTTCCATATTTGAAGACTCATAAATATATTTCATTCTTTCTGCGGATTTCATCGCTTTATTTATGTAATTTTTGAACTTATCTTCTTTCACAACCTCAAAATAGACGATAGAGGTGTATACTTTGGTTTTCAGTTCATATTTATAGAAATGCAGATGTGGCAGAAAGATTAGTTTTTCATATTTGTCTAGGTTATAGCAATCTTCTAAAATTTCATCAAACATTTCTTTTTTTCGTTCGCTTACTCCTGCAGCATAGATTATACGTAGTAGTTTCAATCTGGACTTATTTAGTAAAGCCAAATAATCAAATTCAAATGATCCATGAGCTTCAGCGATTTCGGCCAGAATATCATAAAGGTACATGAAACCGATAAAATCTTCTTCTGTGGTAGCCTTATCTCCTCTTAACATTATTTGTGGCAATTGTTCAGCATAAGCAAAAATATATGCTGATAAAATATGTGCATCTCTATTTCTTGTATTCTTACTTAATTTTACCGCCTTATGTGCTAGTTTTATTACATTCTCAACTATGTTATGCCGTTGTTCAAAGTTCATTTCTCTAGATTTAGAAATAAGCTGAAAAATTAGGCCCTGAGTATACCAAACACACCCTAAAGAATGATAGTCATCATATTCAACAGATGATTCAAGTTTTTGAAACTTAGTTACGTTATCGATAATGATCTCACCTAAGTTTAAGATATCGTTAATAGAAGCGTCTTCCTCTTTGTATTTCATCGTATGATATTTTATAAAACACTCTAGATGATATGATCGCAAAATTTGTCTTATCAAGTACTCTTTTTCTGCGAGACTTCTCGCTTTATAGACTAGTTCAAGTGCTCGATCGTATTGTTGCATACGACTGTTATTATTTTCAATCAATAAACAGTATTCCATAATTACTTCAGCTAAATTCAAAACAATGACAGGATCTTTCATTTTTTGAAGTTTTTCTAATTGCACCACGATTTCATCTATTTTCTCTATTCTTTCATTCAAAGTCTTTAGTTTGAAATAAATCTCCATCTCATCTTCAAAGTTCATTTCTTTTCGCCTGAAAAGATCTATCATTAATCAATCTTTGAAATTAGGTTGATATTATCAAATTCGATATCACAATAACAAACAAAAAATTGAAATGTCTGAAAATTTAAATGTATAGTTAAAAATACTAATTCTAATCGAATCTTTGCTCTAAATTCTATTAAAAAAACGTTTTTTTTCATAAAAAATGAAATTAAATAAACAGGTTTCTGTTGTTTTATCGAAATCATTAAAACACAGTACTTGAAATTGAGATCTAATTCCAGATTTGAAGACTTATATACATGCAGCTATAGATAACCCTAATGTGCCTTGACCTTAACCTCAATAAGAATCCATTTTGGAGTTCAATGATCTTGAGGGAGTTACAAGGCGCACATTTTTGTTTTACTTCACAATTAAATAGTTCCAAGAAAAATGTAAAATAAGTAATTAAAGTATAAGTAATTAAAGTTTAAGTAAGAAATCAAAGAATAAAAACTCTAGTTAAAAAAGAGAGAAGAATATTAAAGTGGTACTTCAAGGTTCATTTTAAGAACAAGTTCTTTATAGCGATTTCGGACTGTTACTTCTGTCACTCGTGCTACTTCAGCTACATCTCTTTGAGTTCTTCGTTCGTTCATTATAACTGAGGCAATGTAAATTGCCGCGGCAGCAACGCCAGTAGGTCCGCGACCCGATGTGAGCCCATTTTCGCTAGCCTTTTTTAGTATCTCGATGGCCTTAGCTTGTACCTCCCCAGGTAGTTTCAATGAACTAGTGAACCTTGGAACATAGTCTATTGGGTTTGTTGGAGGGATAGATATTTTTAATTCTCTTGCAATAAATCGATATGACCTGCCGATCTCTTTTTTACTTACTTTCGACACTTCTGCAATCTCATCAAGAGTACGACTCACTTTACATTGCCTACATGCTGCATATAACGCCGCAGCAGCAACACCTTCAATACTTCTCCCCCGTATTAGCCTTTGTTCTACTGCTTTACGATAGAGGCATGCAGCAATCTCTCGTACATTACGAGGAAGACCGAGATGAGACGACATTCGATCAAGTTCAGATAGTGCAAAAGCAAGATTTCGTTCAGTTGCATCTGATACGCGGATTCTTCGTTGCCATTTTCTTAAGCGGTAAATTTGGGCACGTTTTCCGGGAGCAAGATGTTTTCCGTAACTGTCTCTGTTTCTCCAATCGATCATCGTCGATAGTCCTTTGTCATGAATCGTATAAGTCATCGGGGCGCCTACTCTTGCGCGCTTTTCTTTTTGTTCGTGATCAAATGCACGCCATTCAGGCCCTGTATCCATAATTTTATCGCGAATGACCAAACCGCACTCTATACAAATCACTTCAGCTCTTTCATAATCCTTTATAAGTTTATGATTTCCACAATCTGGGCAACAACTAGAAGAAACAAAAAGATCACTTTCATCTTTTTCCGATAAGTGAATAGATAAACACCTCCAATGGATGTTAACTTATTTTTTCACTTATTTCGTTTGCGCTTTCCTCTGGTATACATAAATAAGTCTGAAGATAAAAGTTCTTCTACTTTTGAGGGATTAGAAACTGTGATAGATAGATAAGGTTGTTTTACTGGACCAAAGACATCTTTCACAGAACCAATAATTTTCTTGTCTTTAGTACATACCCTCGTTTGTAATTTTGGAATAAAATTAGGATTACCTTGAACAATAAGTTTACCATGAGGCGAGATATGTAAGATTGTTCCAATATGTTTCAAAAAGTCTCCTCCAGACCGGAAACTCTGCAAAGAGAAGCGCGCACGAAAAGTGAAAACCGGTATATAAACTTTTGGGTATTTAAAGTTTACGATTAGTGTAGGAGTCGGAATTTATAAAGGTTCCTTTTATATCTCTACTTTAACTAAGAATACATTTAAACTTCAGGAAGAATGAATGGGTAATTATTTCAATATGATGGCGGAAATGATGAAGGATTGGCTCGCGTTAACAAAGGAAATTGTAAAAAAGCATTATATATTGATTATTGGCTTCTGCCTAGCGTTTGCAGTACGACTGTTGATTGCTACAATTGGTGCAAATCGTCATTGGGATTTTCGTGATTTAACTGCAACTGGACTGTTGCTTCTTGAGGGTAAGGTACCTTACCGAGATATTCCTGTTGGAAAAACGGATTATCCTCCACTAATTTCATACACTATGATGGTTACAGTTTTTCTTTGCGGAGATTTTGTATTTCTTTGTAAACTCCCGTTTATTATTGGCGATCTCTTAATTGGTTATGTTCTCTATATCTTTGCGAAAGAATGGCAAGTTGATAGCGATAACTCTTCTCATCGGAGTTATATAATAACGCTCATTTATTTGTTTTTACCTTATCCAATATTTGAAAGTTCGTACATTGGACGTTTTGATTCAATACCGACTCTATTTCTTTTGCTTACAATTTATTTTCTTCATAAGGAACATCACAATTATGCAGGGTTATGTTGGGGCATAGGAATAATGTACAAATGGTTCCCCGTGATCGTTGCACCTATAATCTTCCTATACTTTTTCAAGACTAATAAAATGAAAGACCTTGCACGATTTCTTTTTATAACATGTGCTGTATGTTTCTTAATTTCTCTTCCCTTTCTTATTCTCGCACCAAATCAATATATCTCAACATATCTATTCCATCTTACCGGAAGGGAAGTTTCAACAGATTTATCGATTTACTCTCTCTATAGCTATCTTACTAATGATTATTCCATGATTGTAAGAATTATTAGCACAACTATTCAAATAATTGTACTTTTAGGTTTATTTTTGAGTTTTTCTGTAGCAAAAAAAGTCTTTGAGACGCCTTACGTTCTAATTATACTCAGCGCCTTATTTCTGAATGCTTTTGTACTTTTTAATCGGATCATCAACCCTCAATATTTCTTCTGGTATTATCCGATCCTACTCTTCTTACTTTTTCTTCAAAAGACTGCAAGAAGACAACTTTTTCTTGTAATATTTCTGATAATTAATCTTGATGTTATTGCTTTTGCTCAGTTCTGGTTACAATGGGGGTATCGTAGAACGATCTTAACCATAACTCTTCCTTTCGAGTCCATGATCCTTTATGTTGTAGTCTTTCATGTGTTATCTTATGTTCTTTTTATCTACCTTCTTAGATTCTATACATTGAACCATCCTTCTGTTCCTCTTCAGGTAAAAGACTGAGATACACAAAACTAAAAATTCCTCTTAAAATCAGACCTAAGTAAGTTTGTATAAGGAAAAATTGACGCCGGGGGAGGGATTTGAACCCTCGCGTTCACAATGGAACACTGACTTTCTTCCGTTTGACTCAAGGCCAGCGCCTTTAGACCACGGAGTTAGTCCGGGCTTGGCTACCCCGGCTTTAAGAACGATTTAAATTCGGAAGAGGTGATGAAGATCGCACTTCACAATAAGAGATGTAGAAACTTGTTAATTTAACACGTGTATAAACATTTTTGTAAGGACTATTTCATGAATTCATAAGATTTACTGTTTTCTAATTACAATTATTCTCAAAAGATATCATTTGTATTACCTTTTACAATAGTAGACTAGTTTGATATAATTAATTGCCTTCATGTAAAGTTTAAAAGAAAAAGTAGAGAATAAAAGAAAAAGAAGTTTTTAAAAGAAAACTTAGGATGATTATATTAATTGAATAAATGGAGGATATCTGATGAATAGAGATTTATTTCCAGATCAACGTGATATTTATCAACCAGAAGCTCAACACGGTGGCTATCTACCCGGAGCTACCGCAATAGGTGTTGTATGCAAAGACGGTGTTGTTTTAGCAGCAGAGAAGAGAGTATCGTATCCTGGGTCAACATTGGTTTTAAGTAAACTCGGAAAAAAAGTCTTTAAAATTACAGATAACATAGGTGCAGCGTGTGCAGGATTTATGGCAGATATGGACTCTTTGATAAGAACAATTGAAGCACATTCGCGGCTCTATAATTTAGAATCTAGAAAGCCAATGTCAGTTCGTGCGGCCGCAAAACTTATGTCTAATATATTATTTGGTAGACGGTTTGCACCGTTATTGACAGAAACATTAGTAGCTGGTATGGATTCTGACGGAATTCCAAGTTTATTTGTTCTTGATCCCGCTGGTTCCGTACTTGATGATAAGTTCGCTTGTGCGGGAACTGGTGCTTCGATTGCGATTGGTGTCCTTGAAAGTGGTTATCGAGATGATCTTTCAGCAGAGGAAGGAAAGAAACTGGTTCTTAGTGCTATGAAATCCGCAATCGCGAGAGATGCTGCTAGTGGCGATGGTTGTGATCTGCTAGTAATAACAAAAGATGGTACAGAAGAAACTTTCATGCAAGTCTCACAAATTGAACAAATGTCTCAGTAAAACAAATTTAATTATTTTCCTATCAGTTTATACTGTGCCAACACTTTTACTATTGGTTTTATCAACCAGAAGACGGAATTCTTGAGCTAAATTTGAATATTAGAAACCAATTATTCTTTTATTTATCAAAAACAAGAAGTATCTTAGGAATTGCAAATGTCAGAAGAAACCTTATGGAGAGACTACTGGAAGAATGTAGCATCCTGTTTCAATAATGAAATAGCGAACCAATTAAATATTGAGCCTTTAACTTTAAAAGAATTTAAGCTTATATCACTAAAGAAACTTGCACGAAAACTTTATGAGGCGTGTAAAAATCACCAAGACAAACTAGATGCCATTATTTCTCTCTGTACAAAAGCCAAATTCTCTCAAAATGTATTGAGAAACGTAAGTAGGGTTCCATGGGGCTATGTAGTCACATATAGTCAGATTGCAAAATCAACTGAAAACCCAAAGGCTGCACGAGCTGTTGGTAATATTATGAGAAGAAACCCATTCCCATTTATTGTACCATGTCATCGTGTGGTTCGTAATGATGGATCTATTGGTGGATTCATGGGTGGATTCCAAAATAGCACAAAAGTAAAGGAAAAACTACTTGAGATGGAAGGTATTACATTTGAGAATAAACGCATAAATTTAAAGAAATATGGCTTTTAATCGAATGATTTGAGAATTAGGAGGGACAAATTGCAGCCGTACAGAATCTTTACTGATCGTTTAGAGAAAGGTGAACTTAAGATAGATTGTATCGTATTAGAATTAGAGAACGCTTTGTTTTTAATAATCTCCGAAAAAGGTTATCGTGTTTCTACAATGGCTGGAGGTGTGCCTTCACCATCAGGAGTCTCTGATATGCGAGCAACATCTTTTAGAATTCTTGGGCATAAAAACCTACTTCTTGCAAGCGCTCTTGCTGAAAGAATCGCCCATTCGTTAAAAAAACTTGCTTTTGTAAGTGTAGCCACTAGAGAGGATGACCCTATTCAAAAATTAGTGCTTGAACTCGCCAATAAAGCTTTAGAAAAAGTGGGTGACTCCTCATGAAATTAGTTGTCGGAGTAACCGGCGCTAGCGGCGTAATTTATGCGTTAAAACTATTGAAATTCTTACAGGAACAAACTAGTTCCGAAGTTCATCTTGTTATCTCGAATCCCGCTGAAATTGTTATTGAACATGAACTAGAAATGGATAAAAAGGAATTTCAAAAATTTGCAGCTTATTCTTATGAAATTGACGATTTTCTATCACCCATTGCAAGTGGATCTCAGCAATTTGATGCTATGATAATCATACCGTGTTCTATGTCTTCCCTTGCCGCGATTGCACAGGGATACACAACAAATCTTTTGTTACGGGCAGCAGATATTAGCATAAAAGAAAAAAGAACTCTCATTATAATGCCGAGAGAACTCCCTTTCAGTCCAATTCATTTAGAAAACATGCTTAAATTAGCTAATTTAGGTGTGCATATAGTACCCGCAGCACCTGGTTTCTATCATAAACCAAAACATATTGAAGATCTTGTGAATTTTGTTGTTGGTCGGATATTAGATCTATTACATATTCCACATAACTTGTTTTCGCGGTGGCCATCTAAAAAGACTAAACGAAATGATTCTTAACAAGCATTTAGTTGACTTCTGGGAATAATTACACCAAATAAACTCTCTATGCGTTTTAGGGATGTAGTTCACAAAAACTAGTTGATTTTATCAAAACTTGTGGTCTTTATATACTATTTTTCATTTTTGTCTACGCTCTAATAGAGCCCCACATTTCTAGAAGAGATGTACAGTTAATCACTAATACATCATTTCTAAACCAGATTTCCTTAGGTGAGAGACCATGACTGAGGCAATTACAACCACGAGTACTGAAGTAACGCAAGAAGATCTACAAAAACTCTATAAGAAACAGACTGATTTAATTGCGGAAAAAATCAAATATGAACTAGTAATTGGAGATATCCTTCATGCTTTTGATACTAGAGATGCCCTGAAATGGAACAAAGCAAAAAAAATAGCAAAGATGGAACTTTTGAACAAATATATTCTTCAGTACAACCAGGTAAGAAAACAACTCATTGAAATAAATAAGACAATTAGGGCATTAGAAGAGCAAACATAGACTTAATTCTATTCTACTATTAATTCTGCACTGCACTAGCTTATTTTCATGGTTTAATCACAGTAAGAGATATTATATCATGCTATGAAGTCTTAGGCGTTTTTTTTCCCATGAGATGGTACCTTTATCGACCATATGATCGATAAGTTCACTTATTCGGTGTTTAAGATCCTCAACCGATGATGAAGTTGTATACTGTATTAATTCAATCAATTCATCAAATTTTGGAAATTTACCAGTTTGGTTATGAAATTGGTCAATGAAGAATTTCAAATCCTCTTCACTGATGCTACTAAAATCGCCACTCATAACTAAAATCGCCGCCACAAATTCAATTAGAAGAGTTGGTGAAATTATTTCTCATATCATGAGAATTTCTTATCTATAAAATAATTAATTTTTCTCGTTTAACTAAGGAAAAAATCTATGATTGAAATCAGTAGTATAGCATCAAAGTCTTTTGTCAAACTGGATTTGCAGTTTTTTCCAATATGTTTCTTTTCTTCCACTTTTTCCACTTCCTTCTTAATTTAAAGATTACACATCGGATAGTGGTTCCAAATAAAAAATCATAATTTAAGAACTATAGTTAAAAAGTCGGCTTCACGTATAAAAAGAAATTGTCTTTGAAGTAATCTTGCAATATAGGTGACCTATGGTCTGGGGTAAATCCATTTTTTCAATATGTTTCTTTTCTTCCACCTTTCTACTCCCTTTTAGCTATAAAATAACAGTTTCTGTTGCAATTCAGTCTGCGCTATTTGTTGTTTTATTGCAGAAATGCCGACTTTAGCTTCCGTCATATCTCCGCCTATTTTGTAACGTTCGGTCAAATCATATTGCCCTTTCTTGACTTCCTTCAGTTCATAACTAACATAATAGACGGTTTTTATGTAATTACTTTTGCAGTGCAGACATTTTGCTTCTCCAGAAACCGCTTTAGTTTCAACTGCTTCATAGACGAATTGCATTTTACCAAAGTCTAGCTTAATGATATTGTAACGTTCCATTTTTTCTTTATCATCGAAGACTATTGTCATTGTTCCATCTCGATTTATGGCGGCAACTTCTCTAGGAAACTTTTGGTGAACGAGCCTCGCAATGAGATAGCCTAGGGACTGGGGTAGATCATATTTTGCTTCAGAGGTCTTTTCCTCCATTTTTTCCACCTCTTTTTTAATTTATGATGCAAATAAATTTGATTTACTAATAGATAAAGATACAAATGGTTTGGAAATCGAGGGGATTGTTAACGATATCTTCAATTAACTTTTCGGATCCATCTCTTAAATTACTTGTGGGAAATCTCTACGCTGTTCTCAACTCTTATGCTCCAAGAACCGCTAAAGTGAGGTATAATGTAATTTACTTGTATCAATAAATTAATCGAAATATCGCCATATATAGATACACAACAATAAGTTAAAAATACATCGATAGCGGAAATTTAAGATTAACACGAACTGTCATGTTTCTTGTAAAGTTCGCAGGATCATGTTTCATTATCATTTACATCAACAGATCCTTTGATGTTTCTTTCAGTAACCACAATACTAAGAAATATATAATGTCCACGAACGAAAGAATGATACATACTATTAATTGAATAAATTGAAAGGAAAGAAAAAAATGGCTAATAAGGAACAGATGATAATAGATGCGATGAAGAAAGCAAACAAACCCGTAAGACCTGGAGACATCGCAAAAATGACAGACTTAGAATCGAAGGAAATTTCTAAAATTATAAAGGAGTTAAAGAAGAGCGGAAAGGTTGTCGTTCCTAAAAGGTGCTATTACATACTAGTTGATGAATAAAAAAACAAGTTTCATTTCTAAAAAGCTAGCGAGTCTATAATTTCTTTGAAATGTCGAGAATTCGTTCCATCTTAGTAATACGTTCTTCGAGATTTTTAATTGCTTTATCCTTTTCTCTAATTTCTTTTTCTATCTGATTGAGTCTTCCGACACCCTCTCTGCTAAAAGGTGCTTTCATGTATTCAGAAGCGATCCAACCAAGATCATGTCTATCAAAATAGTTCTCTTTTGATCCTTCGAGTTTATGACCCATTAATGCTTCTGCAAGGTCGTTATCAATGGGTGCTTTGTAGAACATTTTTCTAAAACTCTTTCGAAGTAGGTGCGCCCATATTCGGTCAGGGTCTAAACCGATTTTCTTAGCACTACGTTTCACAATACGATTTACTGAATCGTGATAGAGAGGTCTACCATTTTCACGATAACTTTCAGAAGCAAATACAATGTCGTCATCTTTTGGTTTCCATCCTTCTGTTTCTTTTCTCCACTCGATATAAGTTTTCAATGCTTCAGCAGCTTCGTCTTGTAGGAAGGTATAATAGTAGGTGAGTTGATAATTAATGAGTTTGGTGTCTATGTCTGATGTAATTTTGAGATGAATAGGAACGGTTAATTTTGGTTCGACAAATGCTTTAATCATTCCATATGTCCAGCGGCGAATACAATTACTTCTAACTCCGCTTTGAAACAAACACAGAATCAATGCTCTATTCCTTAACGATCCTGCACTATCAGCCATACGGTAGATTTCTTCCTTTTGTGGTATTTGTTGAATACGAGTTCTTTTAGCAGTTCTTTTTACCTTATCCCTTTTGGTAAACGGTATTCTTCGTCGATGATAATCAAAAAACGATCTTAATACTATATAGATTTTTCGAGCGGTCTCGTTCTTTCCTTCTTTAATATATTTTTGTTTAACTAGCGTATATTTCTTAATTATCTCTTCTGGTGATAGAGATAAAAGGTCTGGTGGTTTTAGTTTTGAGTGGTCAAGAAAATAATTCATACAACTCAGATAACCGTCGCGAGTACCAGTAGATTTATAGTCATTTATCCAAAGATTGATTTCGTCGTAATCCAATAGCCAACCATAGACTTTTTCTGTCATGGGAATTTTTACAAAACGACCATACTCGTCTTGACGTTCTCCTAAAGGTTTTTCTATTTTTTTATTGTGATAACGCAAAAAATTATTTACTGCTGCTCTCATTTTCCAAAAACTACGATCTCTTAATGTTTCTTTTAGTTCTTTGAAAGTACGGTCAAAAAGAACGCTGATTTCTTCAGGTGTTTGATCTAAAAGTGTTTGTGGTGTGGTGTTTGTCTTTTTGCAGAAATGAGATAAATTAGTTATACGCTCTCGCTGAGTGCTTTCTTTATTTGTATCAACAATCCATTCAGTTACAGACTTGAAATTTAAAAGCCAATCATAAGATTTCCGTTTGCTTCGAGTCAAGATTTTTGACAATATATCATCCTCCTCTTTGTTGAAGAAAGATCGCTGACTTCATATTAAAAAGAGATATATAAGGGTACCGCAGTAAGTCACCAAAACGATGTTATTACGCTCTGGCTGAGCAGTAAACTAATAGTCTAAACTCTGACAAGTTTTCATTTATTCATCTTTTTTTGCGCTTTTTAAAAAAATTGTAAGCTGTGCAAGTCTCTTAACCATCTTATGGATTGATTTGAGACCCACTTCGTCCTCTTTGGTTCCCTCGGCTTTTTGGTCCTTTGACCAAATAGTTCCCCCTAGGTTCGCGCCAAAACTTCCTCCCCCGACCGGAAGCATGAAATTTATTATGTAGAAATCGATGATCGTCTTAATTGTTGGTTCTTGACCTCCTATTCTATCGCCCCCAGAAGCGATCGCTCCACCTACTTTGTTCTTAAAAATATGAATATCTTTTGCAACTAAGGCACGGCATCGATCAAGTATTGCTTTTGTCTGAGCGGATACATTTCCCTGATAAACAGGTGAACCGATAATCCACGCATCTGCCCATACTAATTTCTGAAAAAGTTCCTGTGACACGTCATCGTCCTTATGTACACATTTGCCCTCTTTTTTTCGTACGCATAAATCACAATGAATACAGAACTTGATATTCTTTTTATGTGCGGAAAAGTAATCAGTCTTAACGTTATATTTCTCACGAGCGTATCTTAATGCTTCGTTCACTGCGAAATCAGTTGATCCTAGCCTAGGACTGCCAGAGATCCCAAGTATTTTAATTTGATCATTGGTCATTAATATCCCTCACTTGATGTAATTAAAGCGATTTATTGTCTAAAAAAAGGTTGTAAAAAAGTCTTTTGGAGAATTAAAACTCAATACAGTGTGAGATAGACGAAGATTCCGCTAATCACCAGAAAATACCACAATAATAGTAGTATTATTCCTAATGTCTGATGTATACGTCGCTGCCTAGGTGGTAGAACCATGACCGGGCTGTCTTTTGCCCTCCAAATAAACCCAAGAATGATATTAATTGCAGCTAATATCACAACCAAAGACGCAATTGTAGCATGTGCGATTGTTGACGCCGCTTCAGCTATGGAAAGCAAAATAGAGAAACTAATGACCATTAACGCAACACCAAATACAATGTGAGCCACAAAAGAACTTAGCATTATCCAGTGGTGCCGAGTACCTCTATGCTTTCGTGCAAAATAGAAACCAAGCGTCAAGAGAATCGCTAAAATTATTTCTACAATCAAGATTGCATCGGAAATTAATGGTGCTTGTGCTCTAAAAATTACCATCTTTTCCCTCCATTAATTATTAAAGTCCGTTTTATGAAAGTTCGGTTATAAAAAGCGATCTAATGTGGCACTTTTGCTAACGATACTACGTATGTCTTCTGGTTTCTTCAGTACGGTGATACTTTGCATTTGACGAAGTTTCGCTACGTTTTCAACATCAATAGGTCGCATTGTTAATGTCAATTCCTTTCCACTAGGCAATATCGTTGTAACACTACCAAACTCTTGATCTACTGGTAAAATAAAAACAGGACATCCTCCCTTAATTCCCTGACTCAAAGAATTCGTGATTAAAGTATCTGCAATCCCGTGAACTATTTTGGCAGTTGTATTTGCTGATGACGGCGCAATGAGGAAGAAATCATATTTTCGTAGTTGTAATGAAGCAGCTAAGAATGGAGTATTTGCGTCCTTCTCAACCATTACTTTTCCAATCGTTTCTAAAGTATCCCAAAATTTATACATATCAGCAACAGTCTTGCCTGCTTTGCTCAAAAAAATTTTAACTTGAACTTTTTCTTCTTCTATAAGTTCTTTCATTATTTCTACTAACTCAGGAAGCATATCTCCTGCGCCCGTTATTCCCCATGCGATTCTTAAGTTCTTTTGCGACATAGGTCTACCTCACTTAGCTCAAACTTAAAGTAACATTATGGCACTATCTCTATAAGAATCTATTTGTTGACAAATACCTCTTGTAAAAATTTAGATCGCGCAAAATTATCTTCACAGGTCATCTATTTTCTCTTATTTCGAACACTATAAGTTTAAATTTAATTTACCTATGCCTATATCGATTAAATTATAATGATACATAATGAAAGAACAAATACGGAGACTATGACAATGTCAAATGATAAAAAAGCAGACAAAGTTTTGGATTGCCGTGGAATGCTATGCCCAGAACCAGTTTTAGAAACGAAAAAAAATATTAAAAATTTAGAAATTGGGCAAGTCCTAGAAGTTTTAGCCGATGACAGGGGCTCTGTAGAAGATATTCCACGATGGGCCAAAAGAACTAAACAAGAGTTTCTAGGTTATGAAGAAACAGATGAGGGCCACTATAGTTTCCTTATAAAACGAATTAAGTAGGAGGAATTAATATGGCTAAGAAAATCGCAATCATTGTATCAGGAGATACACCAGATAAGGCGTATCCCCCGTTCATTTTAGCAACGACGGCAGCGGCGAGTGACATGGAGGTGCACTTGTACTTCACCATGAATGGCTTGCGTTTGCTGACGAAAGGATTTGCTGACAATATATCTATGCCTGGTGCTCCACCGCTGATTGGTCTGATCAATCGTGCAAGAGAAATGGGCGTGTATATGTACGGGTGCACAGTAAGTATGCCAATGCTACAAATCACAGAAGATGACTTCATAGAAGGCGTTACCTGTGTAGGCGCAGCTACTTATCTTGATATAGCTGCTGATTGTGACGTCAGCCTCTATGTTTAAAAATAAAACTCTCCTTTCTTTTTTTTGAATTTGAAGGTGATTATTATGGGTACCTTATCTATTTTGCTCACAACAGGTCCTTACACTTCGCAGAACACAGATACAGTAATAGAGGTAACTAAGGCTGCAGTAAAAAGGGGACACGAAGTCATGGGAATATATTTATTTATGGACGGTGTTTTAAATACCAATAAGGATATAGATAGTCTATCAGATGAGGAAAGAAATATTGCAAGGCTTCTGGAGGAGTTAACTGCAACGGGCGTAAAGATCTTTTCATGCCCAGTATGTTGTAGTTACCGGGGGATCAAGGATGAAAAATTACTGATCGAGGGTGCGACGTTCGATGGACTGGGCGGACTTAGTGAATTAGTGCTAGACTCTGACAGATTTTTGGTTTTTAGCGGTTATTAATGTTTGATGAGGAGAATGAATTGCCAGAAAGTGTCGTAATATTATTCCGAAATGCCCCTTATGGCACTGTTTTCAATGCCGAAGGTTTAAGAGTTTGTACTGGACTGACGGCTTTAGATGTGGAGACGCATGCAGTATTTATGGACGATGCTGTTTTCACGTTGTTACAAGGACAAACGCCTAAAGGCATTCATATGGGGGATTTAAGCAAAGGAATCATTCCAATGATTGAGTTCGAAGTGAGTGTCTATGTAATGAAGGAGTCACTTGATTCACGTGGCTTAGCTGAAGATGACATCATAAAAAACGATGAAATTCAAATCATCTCTAAAAAAGAATTAAGCAAACTCATCGTAGAAGCAGATGTCACATTTTCGATATAGGATAAAAGGATAGGTGGAAGTAAGATGCCAAGTTTGTTATATATCGTAAGAAGATCTCCTTTCATGTATTCAGATCTTGAACGCGCTTCTGAATTAGCGTCTATGCAAAAAGAGGAAGGGAATGATGTAGGGATGGTCTTGATGCAAGATGCTGTTCTTATCACTAAAAAATCCGAGAAGTCGAAAATGTTGGAAGAGATAATGGTAAATGGAATAAACATTTACGTTATAGAGGCAGACTGCAACGCAAGAGGCATCAATGAGATGATTATTGAAGGGGTCAAAAAAGTAGGCTACGAAGAGTTCATAGATTTAGTCATGGAAAACTATGAAAAAACTGTTTCTTTCTAAACACTTATTTTTGTGACAGAAGAAGTTTCAATTGGATCGGAGTTTCAATGAGTAAAGAAAATTTATTGCTAACACTTGATAATAGGTTCGTGGACAATTTTCAACTTAAAATAAAGGACCTATCTGAAGGACGTTTCGTTGAAGAAACTAATTTCAAAATCTATTTGAAGAACGAGAAAGAGAATTTATCTCGAAACCCGGCGATGTTTGGGAAGCACTTCAGTGGAAGAGGCAAATTCTATTTGCCCTGGGTCGAGGTGTATTTTGTAGATACTGTAAAATTTGAATCTCGTGAAGAGACACTCTCCTATAAAACCCTTGGACTGCTCTTTAAAGAGATTTCCAGTATTATTCCTGCAGGCGGAAAGTTGATGATACCTTATATCGGTCATGAAACTACTGATGCGGCTCTTCGTCATGGAGCACCACCAGTGACCACCGAAATAGGTTATCTCATGTGGCGAGCTGGCGCGACTTGGTTTAAAGACTGGTATTTCTCGGAGGGGGCGTGGGAAGGAGATGTGAAGATGCAAGGTAACAAGCCTTTTGATGAGAAACATCGGAAAAAAAATTTATTATCGATTTACGAGGAAGTAAGCGACTTTTTGAAGAAGGATAACTCTAATTCTAAACTCTTTAATGGTTGCAGACAACGTGCCAAATTGATTTTGGACGAGATAATAACGCGATTTCCAGATATTTCTCTATAAGCACGCCTTTTGTTTATTTTTCTCTTGTATTTATTTTTTTATTTATTTCAAAACAATTGTTCTAAAATCCGCAAGGTTTATATGTAGAGTTAACAATATAAACATTGATGACTCTACATATTTTATGGAGGTAAAATAATATGAGTATGAAAGACTGGGAAAAGGACATTAAAGAGTTAACCGTTCTTGGTAAAGAATTTTTTGGAAAGACTCAAGTGCTTCTCACAAAAATTACCAAAGAATTAGAAAAAGAGGCAGCAAACAGGGTAAATGAACTGAAGGTTAACTTCGATAAATTTATGAAGGTTCTACTTAAGGCTGAGGTCACAAAAACTGCTGCCTAAACCTTATTTTTTATATTCTAAGAGGATTGAAAATGTCGGACGAATATCTAAGAAATAAAGTCAAAGAACTTTCAAATGAATGGAAAAAAACGAAAGAGCCTTATTACATTCAAGAAGCATTAAGTACAGCCAAAAAAATTAAAGACGGGCAGGCTCAATCATTCTTAGAAATTTTACTTGCACTTGCCAGTGCTAAATGAAACAATTGAAGAAATCATTTTTTAAAATACTTTCACTCTTTTTTCGAAGCATGGGGCATTCATCTACGATTTGGTAGTTTTCTTGCAAGATAGTCAACTACCTACCCCACAAGTTGGGATCTTCTTGGGAGAAATAATAAAAAAATAAGTAAGTTCACGAAAAACATGTAAAGTTAAGATTGTGGGAGAGTACACTAATACAGCTAATTACTCAATGAGTTTGAGGATTTCTCCTTTTTTTTCTTCATTAATTGTGTATTTGACAGGAGAACCGTGTCGAATGGCGTTACGTGTAGGATCTATATGATGCTCGACCACTAGACCATTTTCCATGAGCCATACTAATCGATGACTTATGATATCACTAGTTATTTTATCGCTTTGCGACTTTGTCTTCATTACTAAATGACTTGCTGTAAGTTCACCTTCAGATAGCAACGTTTTTAGTACTATTGAATCTAATTCTTTGTCAAAACCAGGCATTTCGCTCATTAATATCACCACGTTATCTTCAATGTTTCAAATTTGGCACTTATATTATTATTTTCAGCGGCAACTAGGAGTGTTTCACGTATGGGCTTCTGGTGAACAATAGAGTTGTAGAAATTGTATGATGGGGAACTAAACTAAAGAAAAAACGAAAAAAATTGCTAAATTACTAACCTTGTTTTTAAGCAGTTTATATCATTTCTTCGCAAGAAGACCCCCCCAACTTGTTGGGGGGATGAATTGCGTGTGTTACTTGTTTCACTTTCACCGTAGCGTCCCTCACTTTAAATAGCTTTTTGCGGATAGTAACTCTACTAGTGACATGAATCTTCAGGGGAACATAGGGAGGGGTGTGATGAAACGCACGTACAAATTTCGCCTGTATCCAACCACACCACAACAGGCTACGTTCACGCAATGGCTGACTACCTGTCGTTGTGTGTATAATAACGCTTTGGCCGAGCGAAAAGACGCCTGGCACACCCATCAACAAGCAGTCAGCTATTATGAGCAAGCCAACCACTTGAAAGACGCAAAAAAAACTAATCTGTTTTTGCAGGCGGTGCATTCGCAGGTACTGCAAGATACCCTAAGACGACTGGATAAGACCTTTAAGAACTTTTTTCGGCGTCTTAAGAAGGGTGAAAAGCCAGGTTACCCACGCTTTAAAGGAAAATACCGGTATGATTCCTTCACGTACCCGCAAAGTGGGTTCGCCCTCGATTACCACAACAAGAAACTTCGGCTCTCGAAAATTGGAAGTATCACGATTACACTCCACCGCCCGATACCAACTGAGTGTGTGATCAAGACTTGCACCATTAAGCGTGATGTCGACCACTGGTATGCCTGTGTTGCAGTAGCACTGCCTGATCCTGCTCCTGACACTCAGCAAAGAGCCATAAAGAGCGCGATAGGTTTGGATGTGGGGCTGAAGAGTTTGCTGACCTTACATACTGGGGAAACCATAGATAATCCCCGCTGGTTGAGACACTCGGAGAAGAAAGTAGCCAAAGAACAACGAAGAAAAGATAGGAAGGTTAAGGGCTCAAATAACCGTCATAAGCAGAACAGGAAGGTGGCACAGGTACACCGGAAGATACGCCATCAGCGAAAGGACTTTCATCACAAACTCAGCCGGAAATTGGTCGATAGTTATGACCTCATCGTGTATGAGAACCTTAGGATCACCAACATGGTGAAGAACCATCATCTCGCCAAGTCGATTAGTGATGCAGGCTGGAGGCAACTCATGCGTTTTACCGAGTACAAAGCGGAGGAAGCTGGTACTCTCGTAGAATATGTGAATGCCTATAACACCACACAATTGTGTAGTCGGTGTGGGCAGCTGGTGCCGAAAACACTAGCAACCCGTATCCACCGCTGTCCGTACTGTGGATTGGTGTTAGCGAGAGATCATAATTCAGCCATCACTGTTTTACACCGATCAATTCACTATGTAGAAGCACGATCATCATCATCATCAGGGCAGGGACTGTCCGTTGAGCCTGTTTGACATATCCCGTTGGGGAATGGATGATTCAGGAAGCCAGCCTACTTGTAGGGTGGTAGTTCACCGATATGTAGAGAACACATTTCTTAAAAAAGTAAAGAAGTATGCCATATTGAAACACTGCACAGGTTGGAAACAGATGAATAACGAAAAGAACACGTCAAAAGATATCGGAGACAGGTTTCAACAAAAAACGAAATACCAAAGAAACAAATTACCAAGACACTTTATGGACTGGGATAACAAACCTACGCTCTATAAAGCTTATGAGGATCCTATTGAGGAGCTCTCACTACCTGAACCTGAATTTAGGAATGAAGCTAAACTCATGGAGGTTTTAGCTAGTAGAAGGTCGAGAAGAAACTATGATCCGCAAGAATCAATTGATCTTAAAACACTCTCAACCCTTCTATGGGCGACACAAGGAGCAACTTCAAAGCATGACACCCCGTTTGGACCTCTTTTTTTAAGAACAGCACCATCAGCAGGCGCATTATATCCTATTGAGACTTATTTGAATGTTCGACTCGTAACTGGCCTTGAACCTGGCATTTATCATTTTAGACCGCATTACTTTGATCTTGAGTTATTAAAGAAAGGTGATCATTCAGAAGAGTGTGCAGCAGCTGCACTCAACCAGAAGATGGTTAAATCCGCACAAGTTACGTTTGTATGGACAGCTGTTGTTGAGAGGTCAAAATGGAAATACCTCCAAAGAGCGTATAGATACATATATCTTGATGCAGGTCATATTGGACAAAATCTTTATCTAGCAGCGGAAGCGCTTCAGTTAGGTTGCTGTACAATTGGTGCTATTTTTGACGAAGAAGCGAATAAATTACTAGATGTGGATGGTGTCAACGAAACCGTTGTCTATATGGCAACTGTTGGTGTACTTCGAAAGTCAATACAAGACTTTCCTTCTATGCCGCCATAAACATCATTATATTTTGAAATCTCAAAAAGTTAGTCTCAATGTTCTAGATCACAAAAGGAAAAAGATTTACGAAAGAAACCACCAATAGATAGGATGGGGGTTTTGAATTATGCCAAAATATGTAATTAAACCAAATGTATATTGCATCTCTATCAATGACAGGACAACTGACCTATTCGAAGGACTTTGGCCAGTAACGGAAGAAGGCGTCTCATACAACTCGTATATGATCGTTGACGAGAAAAAGGTGTTGATCGATTTATCTAAAGCATTTAAAGGGGACGAATTCTTTGACGCGGTAGAAGAAATTATTCCAATTTCAGAACTTGACTATGTAATTATGAACCATTTGGAACCTGACCATGGCGGACTCGTAACCACTATGCGAAGAATCAACCCTAATTTAACCATCTTGTGTACCGACAAGGCAAAAGAAATGCTTGCAACATTTTATAATATAACTGACAACGTGCAAGCTGTAAGTGACGGAGAAACCCTTGATCTTGGCACTAAAACTTTACAGTTCTTCCATGCACCCTTTGTACACTGGCCAGAAACAATGGTAACCTATGATACTGCTGATAATATTCTCTTCGCGTGCGACGCATTTGGCGGGTACGGAGCTATTCGTGGTGCCATCTTTGACGATGAAATCAAAGAAGAAGAGTGGGAGTTCTACATAAGAGAATCACTTCGCTACTATGTGAACATCGTTGCGAAATTTAGCGGGCAAGTAAATAAAGCAATAAAAAAATTAGTTGACGCAGGCCTCAAAATTGATGTAATCGCTCCTTCTCATGGAATTATCTGGCGTAAAAACCCAGGGCAGATTATCGAGTTATATCAGAAATGGGCAGGATATATGCTTGGGGAAACTGAGCCAGGTATAACTGTACTTTATGCAAGCATGTATGGCAATACAGAAGCAATGATGAATGCCGTAGTTCAGGGAATTTCTGAAGTTGGTGTACCAGTTGAAGTCTTTGACGTCGCAAGAATTAACGTGAGTTATATTCTTCCGGCGCTATGGTCCAATAAAGGCATTATGATCGGTGCTCCTACCTACGAAGCAGGTCTCTTTCCTCTAATGGTTTATGTCTTAGATATGGCGAAACGTAAACGCATCCTTAATAAAAAAGTTGCCCGATTTGGCAGTAAGGGATGGAGTGGTGGTGCACAGAAAGAAGTTGAGGAACTGGTAGAGCGCAATAGATGGGAACTCACTGATTATTTTGAGTTCACCGGTCATGCTACAAAAGAGGAATTAACAAAAGGTGAAGAATTCGGTAAGAAGTTTGCGCAACTCATAAAGAGTTCATAACGAGCCGATAAAGGTACTGCCTTCATTCTTTTTTTTCATATTTAATCGCAGATGCATTCATTTTTTTTGCTTTCGGACATACTTAATTGCATTCATGCCCGCTACAGCACCTTCCCCGGCTGCAGTGACTATTTGCATCCCACCACAAGTGACATCCCCAGCAGCGAACACGCCGGATAAATTGGTTTGTTGCATTCTATCAACTTGTATGCAATTACGCCCTCCTATTTTCACTCCTGCCTTTTTGAATAACGGCGTCATTGGGATCGCTTTAAAAACAAACACGGCATCAATTTTTAGTTCCTTTTCTCCCTCATCATTTTCAATTACAATACTTTCTACTTTCTCTTGTCCCTTAATTTCTTTTACAACAGCAGTTTCAATTATTGGAATATTCAATTCTTTGATTTCTTCAACTAGTTCTGGTGAAACCTTGAGCCCATCGGGGTCATCGAGGATCCAGGTAACTTTGCAGCCCATCTGATGAAGAGTTAAAAGGTCTTCTGCGGCCTCATTGCTATTTCCGATTGCCACTACCTCACGTCCTCTGTAAAGAGGTCCATCACATGTGGCACAATAACTCACACCCATTCCTACAAAGGATGCTTCTCCAGGGATCAGTTTTTTCCTTGCTGTGCCTTTACCAGTAGCAATAACCACGGCAACAGCGGATATCGCATTTTTTTTGGTGGTGATAAGTTTAGGATCACCCAAGACGAAATCGGTTACTTCCGTTTCTATAATTCTTGCTCCAAATTTTTGAGTATGTTCTATGAACTTTTCGAGAAGATCTGCGCCTTTTATAGAAGGGATTCCTGGATAATTTTCGATTAAATGCCCCTTACCTAAATAAGATTCTGACTTTTTCCCAACGATAATCGTATCTAATCCCGCGCGTGCAGTATAAATTGCTGCTGCTAGACCAGCAGGTCCAGTACCGATGCAGAGGACGTCAGTGGATATACTTTCTAATGTAGGACCAATATCTACACTAATTCCAAAATCCAGCTCCATCAAAAAACCTCCACTGAAGGAATGTTTCTAGAAAAATATATTCTTTTTAGTATTTTAAAAATTGAAAACCTAAAAATGAATTCACTATAAAAAAGGGATAAGTGTGGTTTTTCGGGTTAATCTATGTGCCTAGCACTGCAGAAGATAATGCTAGGTTGCAATGCATTATTTCCTTTTGTTGAGTCGTTGCTTGTTCGCCGAAAACATTGTATCCGATGAACGGTGTGTCACCAAGAGCCATTTTTGCCTGTTCGACTACTTCACCGACTCTATCCCCAATTGCCAGTCTACATCCAGCACAGTGGACGAGAAAACCGAAACTTGGTTGTGATATCTTGCCCATGTCAATCGCTCTCTTAAAGACTGCATTAGTCTCCGCAACTAATTCATCTTGTGTAGCAGACAAAACAGCAATATCAGCCCCTTGAGGAAATACCACATAACCATCTATTGATAGATCCTCATTGACATTGCCAGGATGCACCGTCTGCCAATAGCCCTCGTGTGCAATTCCGATCGGATTAAAGAAGGATTCGCTTAATATCGCTCCACCTTTAATTGAGTCTAAAGTTTTGCCCGCCCATTCCGCATAGACTTCTGCTGCGGGGCGCCCATCTATTTCGTAGAGTGTCCTTCCTTTGGCCTTCGTTGCTTTACCACGTTTCAAAGGTTCATATTCCTGACTATAACTATAGCCAACCTTAAGATCCTTTGAATACAAGCAAGCTACCGATAAATAGTCGCTGTATACGTCCAAATCAGCAAACTGCTTCCATTTACCCTCAAGTGTATTATCCGCTGAGGTGCCTCCAACTATTGGAAACATTGTAGGGACGGCACTTCTAATCCCACGGATGTGCCCCTCTTCAACTCCCGGTGCAGCGCACATCAACACCAAATCCGGTGGATGGCGTTCAGTTTGCCCTACCGCAGTAGTCGTACGTGAGTCCACAGCGGTCTGAACGTGTTCACCAACATCGGCTAAGGCTCGTTTCATTGCGAGTTCGCCTTCACCGAAACCATCACTTCTGATTTTTGTCGCCCCTACGCCAACAGTCAAAGTCGGTGAAGATAAAATTGCTACCCCTACAGAGCCATTTTCACTTTCAATAAAACCGTCAGGGGTCCACACACCACCTAATGATGTCCCGCCCCATAGTGGCGCTCTTTTTGTGGCTTTATTGATTCCATTTATTATTTTTTGTTCATTATATTGAACTGTGCAAAATGCTATTGTAAAGGTTGGTTCGGCACCGCCAAGTTGTGCTAGAGCTTTATTAGCGGCTTCTGTTCCTGCCTCTTTCGGATCTTCCAAAGTAGAATATCCTATTCCTACCTTCAAGGACATTTTTCATTACCTAACAAAGCGTTACTATTAGAATTTAAAATATAATATTGATGTCTAACGCTTTTAGGGTTTCGATTGAGGCGAATATTTCAATTAAAATTATTAATGTGCGGGAATACTACGTACTGATCCTTGATGAAATGAATAAGAATTCACATAATAATTCAATATTAATTCTTCTAGTAGTACTTGGTCACACACACCACCTATTTTCATGAAGTCAGGGAAAACAAGTGTAGGACATACAACTACATCATACTTTTTAGAAGTCTCTGGAATTTTGGTTATATCTACTTTTTTGATTTTGATTGGTAGTTTATTTTTTTCAATAACTCCTAAAAGACGTTGTTCTACCAGAGGACAAAGACCACATGTGGGCGATATAAAAAGATAGACTTCTAATTTCATTCGTTTCCCCTGCCTACTTCCTTTAACTTTATATAAAGACCACATTTTTTGTGAGAGTCCAAAAATTAGCTGAGTTTATCGAATGTATTTAAGTTACAAATTTAAACCACATAATCCATTTTAGAGTGCATAACAAAAGGTGGAGTCTTTAACCTCTATTCTTCTCCTTAAGCCATAACTTGATCGCTTCTTCTATCGCTTTACTTTGATCGCCTTTTTTCCCACCTAGTCTCTTTGCTACTTCCACTCTGAATTCCTTTTCTAGCTCATCATCTATTACGAAGGAGACTTTGCCCATCTAATATCACCCGCACAATTTATAGGAATATCTACTTATATGATTAACGGTTATTATTGATATTCCTATATTCAGAAAAGTTTATATAGGAATATGACCTTATAAATAATGCCGACGAAAAAACTTGTCGCATAGAAAACGAATGCGGGTACAAAAATAGCGATTTTTTCCAAATATGATACATAAAAAATCATCTCAAGTTAGGGGAGTCGTGTGGCATGTCCAAAAAAATGTCTGACCGAGTTAAGAGGATACAAAATCCTCAGAGAATTCTAAAAGTGGTTGCTTATACCGCAATCGCCAAACCGTTAAACGGTTCTCTTCCTAGAAGTAATAATTCGCATTTTTTGAGATTATATCCTATAAAGTATTCTTACAGGAATGGTAAAGAGGAAAAGGAAGCTTTCTCTATATCGTATTTACTTAAAGGGATTAGAGGAGCTATTAGGCATCAAGTGATGAAGACTTGTTATGATGCTGGTGTGGAGGTGTGCCACACTAGCGATAAAGCGACCGATAAAGCGGGCAACAGTCTTCTTCCTAAAGGTTTTCATCTTTCGGGTTCTTGTAAGGGCAATGGTGAATGCATAGTTCATCAAGTTTTTGGATCTATGGGTACTGAAGGTTTAATTTCTGTCTACGCAGAGCCAATTACAGCAATTTCTCATAAATCGGCTAAAACTGAAGTTAAAGTTCAAAAAGTCCATATTGCCACTGAAAATCGTGTTTGCATGACTTTTGATAACAAACCTGTCCAAGACTTTGGCGAGCGGTATTTTTCCGGTGAATTTACCTTTGAAATTGATGTTACGCGTTGTACAAGTGAACAAATTGGTTTATTGATTGAATCAGTTATTAACATGCAAAGACTAGGCAGAGGATACAATGCGGGATATGGTAGGGTTCAAATTAAGCGATTTCAATTATTAGAGCGCATAATAAAGAGGATTCCGGAGTGGCAAGAAGATAACTTCATTGTCAAAGAAGAACTTAACGAAATTTCGTTAAAAAACGAGGTTGTAGAGGCGATGGAGGCTTGGAATGCTTACGTTAATACTTGAAGGTCAAATTGTAACTCCAATTGTCACTAGGAAAACTGAATTTTATATGGAAGGATGTAAAGCTATAATTAAGCATCCAAGAAGACGTTATTACAATAAAATTAATGCATCTAAGCCGATGTATCCCTATTCATTTCAGTGCTATTTAGGAGCTATTGAATTACACTTTAGATGTTCAAATACTGCAAAACTAAAACAGAAATTAAAAGATTTGTTGCAGATTAAAGCGATAGGGCGCTTTCATAGTGAAGGGATGGGATTGGTCCAATGGATCAAGGGCACCATACATTCGAATTATGAGCCAACTCACACAAAAAATACACGAACACTCCGAATTCGCAAAGGTCTTCCTCATAATTTAACAAAAGATACCAAGAAACTGTTATTGTATGCTTTGCTTCATGATTTTGTTAATACGCCTAAACATAAATCTAAAATTTACATAGAACCGAATCTAGACGGCATAGCGTATTTATGCAACCATCATGATAAAACAGAAGACAGTTTCATTCAGTTATTTCAGAAATATGACCATCTAGCGGCCATGATTACAAGAAAGATAAGGTCACCCAGAACTAATAGGTATAACTGGTCTTCCAATAGCAATATTAATTTTGAAAAATTAGCAACAGAGATAAAGGAGGTGGCATCCAACATTTGGAAGTTGTATGATTACATCTATCAGAGTAAAGAACTAGAGCAATTAAACGAAAGTTTACAACATGGCCACACGTCATTAAGAAATCATTTACTGGTGATAGTCAATTTAATAGTGCATGATTTTCAAAGAAATGAACTTTGAAGGGTTTTGCACACCAAGGGACAGATTGCCGTTGCCCTGCTAAATGTGAGCAGAAGGGCTTGATAGTAGGGCGTTAAAGGTTTCTGCTCTTTACCCCGCACCCAAAATATTATATTGGATTGGGGATCCTTAAGGCACTATGACTGAAACAACTGAAAAGCCCTATTTAGACTATATTGATTTTGGACATGCAAGCCTCAAAAATTTCTTCGTTTTCCGAATTAGCAAAGGTGGTGACTTGTTCCGCTGTCTTGAAGCGAAATTAAAAGACGAAGGAATTAGATCAGGTTTAGTACTGTTCATGCTCGGGACGTTGAGAAACGCACGTCTTGCTTATTTCAACACAAATATTGGCGAGTTTCACGTGAATGAATTCAATCCTCCTGGAGGTATTGAATGTGTTGCAGGGAGCGGTACTGTAAGCATTCAAGAAGACGAAATGCTAGCACATATCCATGTGGTTGTTGCTGGTCCAACAGGAAATGCCTATGGCGGTCATATTTACCCCGGGAGTATTGTAAAAGAGTATATAGAAGGCGGCATAGTGATTTTAGAAGATATACGTATGGAACGAATTTATGATGAAAATGTTAAAGCTTTTCCTCTGAAGTTTTTCGATCCTGAATGAAAGGGAAAAATTAGCGAGAAATATATCGTAAAAAGGTTACATTCTGACGAGTTTTTCGCCTTTTTCTATCACAACTTTACAAGACGTCGGAAATTTCATAGCGGCACGTCGTAATGCATCCTTTGAAAACTTGAAGTTTTCAGCAGTCGTTCTGACGGTAACTAATGGTTGGCCACGACGTACTCGGGCAGCTGTACCGATTGGTTTTCCAAATGCCCGTCGCATACCGTCTTGAAGCCTGTCTGCACCTGCAAAAGCCATCATCTTGTTTTCTCTAAGAACGTGAAACGGGTGCGGGCGAATTCTTAAATGATATCCTTGTCTTCCGATTGTCTTTGTGAGATATCTATTTACAGTTTGTCTTGCTGCTTCTAAAGCGCTGTGGCGAATTTGACATGATTCTTCTGCAATCAATGAAACTTTTAAAGGAAACTGTTCAATGCCACCTGTCCTCAATCCCATGTCATAAATTGTAATTTTTGGACCAGGGATGCCGCGCATGTACTTTTTTCTTGTGTACGCTTTTTTCTTGAGGTTACGATAACATTTCGCTGGTCTTTCTGGAATAGTAATACACCTTCTTTGAATTCTAGTAGCGTGAAGTACAGTAAAATGGTTGTTTTTTAACTTTATCGGAAGAGTGGTGAGAGGTATAACACGTCATCGAATTGCACTAAACGGTTGTTTTAAAGATTGAATTCACAATATATTAGTACAATTATTTCTAGAATTGATATTTTTTGTATTTAAACTAAAATTTGTTGTGGTGAAAGAAATGACACTTAGTGACACCATGAGAGACTCCCTAAATGATCAAGTAAAATGGGAATTATGGAGCGGGTATTATTACCTCTCAATGGCAACATACTTCTACGAGAAAAACCTACCTGGATTTGCGAAATACTGGACCGTACATGCAGCGGAAGAACAAGAACATGCAATGAAGATCTTCAAGCATATCGTCGAACGAGGAGGAAGAGTTACTCTCCAAACAATAGAGCAGCCTCAAACTGATTGGAATTCACCTTTACACGTTGCGGAAGAAGTTGTAGAACATGAACGAAAAGTAACTGGTATGATAAACAACTTAGTTACTATGGCAAAATCAGAGAATGATTATGCTACAGAAGTTTTTCTACAATGGTTTATTGATGAACAGGTAGAAGAAGAAGAGGGTGCTGAGAAGGTTTATAATCAAGTGAAACTTGCGGGTGATTCTGGCACTGCTTTACTGATGTTAGACATTGAATTCGCTAAAAAAGCGGCAGCAAAGGAAGAGGATTAAATTAATTCCTTTGGTCTAATCATACTTAAGGAAACCTATCGCAAGTCTCCTAATAATTTTTTTCTTTTTTTTATGATTTACAGTTCACTCAGATTTTTTTGTTCATCATATTAGAAAATTAGAAAAGAAAAAAGCAGAATATAAGGCTAAAAAAATTATAGGCCGGTGGATGCGTATTCATCAGCGGTATCAATAGAGTGAGTAATCTAACACGGTGTTACAAGAGCATTCTTTATCCGTAGGGATTCTTGGAATAACCTCAAATAGGAGTTTATTTACATTTTTGACGTTTTCTTTCATAGATTGAGCGACTCGTTCTGCAGTGACCGGAAGCACACCATAGACATCTGTATCTGTTATCAGGGCAATACTTGCAAAACATATTTCTGCTTCTCGACACAAGCAAGCCTCAGAAAATGCAGTCATGCCGACACAAGACCATCCTTGTGACTTGTAAAACAACGATTCTGCACGAGTGGAGAAACGTGGCCCTTCCATACAGACATATGTGAACATTTTTTTCTCTTTTTCCTCTTCTGGAGTAGGATGGACAACAACTTCATTATTTGGCCAAAGTTCACGTGCAGTATCGAGAATTACACGTCTCAATTCATCACAAGTTGGATCTGAAAATGGTACATGTCCTGTTAGTCCTCCTTCATAGAATGACAAAGGTCGACGTATTGTAGTTCGATCAAAAAACTGGTCACTAACTACGAATTCATAAGGTTTGATAAAATCGGGCTGTAATGATCCCACCGCTGCAGGAGAAATAATCCTTTTCACGCCCAGTTCTTTCATTGCCCAAACGTTTGCACGATAGTTTACACGGAATGGGGGGATTGTATGATGTCTTCCATGGCGCGGTATAAACGCAACTTTTTTGCCTTTAATCCAACCTACAAGAACAAGGTCACTGGGAGCACCGTAAGGGGTGTAAATCTTTATCTCTTTCGCGTCTTCAAAGATATCAGGATCATAATTGCCTGTTCCGGCAAAATAACCAATTTCCACATCTTTTTCTTCTGGTTCAATTCGTGTGCTTGCCAAATTCGAAACCTCCGAAGATTGTTTCTAAAGACTGTAAGAATATAGAAAAGAAGTGAAACATTCGCAGTTATAAATGTTAATTTTGGATCACGAAATCAAATAAAAACAGATTTTTTAATTTGTTACCCTAATTCACAATTAAAAAACGTAATACATCTAACGTTACAACAAAAAAGAGTTTCTTCATTAACTATAAAAAAGGAAAGTGGGAGGGTTATATACTGACCGCAGCACCTATTAATTGCTTCAGACTTAGAACTTTTCGCATAAGACTGCGTAATAATTTCTCTCATGACCGCAAGATGGACATTCTTCTGGTGGCTCAGTTCCATTATGGACGTAACCACATTCTAAACAGACCCAATCTACTGGAGTAGCTTTTTTAAAGACTGTACCTGCCTCGACGTTTTTTAGAAGCGCTGTATATCTGTCACGATGATGCTTTTCTGCGAGTCCAATTGATCTTAACTGTTCAGCGAGATCTGGATATCCCTCGCTCTCTGCGATTTTTGCAAATTCAGGATACATCTCTGTGTATTCATAATTTTCTCCAGCGATTGCACCTTTTAGGTTGTCAGCGGTTGTGCCAAAAGCAGTTGGTGCTGCTGCTGGAACATTGATTTCTCCCCAATCCTCAGAGCTCATTCCTTTTAATTTTTGGATCCATTCCCACAATTGTTCTGCGTGTTCTTTTTCGTTCTCCGCAGTAACTATGAAAAGCTGAGATATCTGGATAAAACCTTCTTTTCTTGCAACCTTACTGTACATGGTGTATCGGTTTCTTGCTTGGCTCTCTCCAATAAATGCTTTTGTTAGACTCTCAATAGTATTTTTCATGGTTTTTCCTCCACGTAAAAGAAGAAAGTTGCTTCTATTATGTAGTGAATTGGTATTAGGAGTAATTACTATTATAAACGCAACTTTAGCGGTATAAACGCAACTTTAGCTGTGTATTTTTACTATTTGAAAAAAAATCAGGCAGATACAAGCACACGTTCTTTTAACACGGATCTCAGTTCATCCATTAAATCACTGTGGTTGTATCCATAATTCATGCCGGGTGGTGATCCGACAGTTGGACTATCCATCGAGGAACTCAATTCCATAGGGATGGACTCAGAAAGTGGTTCCCATTTCACATGATTATCATATTTCATTTGTCGAAGTAATTGGCCTAAATCGATAATCAACTGACGTAGTGAATGAAGTTCTGCTACAATATCTTCTTGAGTAACTAAATTGATGTCTATTAAATTTTGAGGAGACTCTTTTTTAAGCAGACCATTGTTTTCTCTTTTATGCATATGACCTTTATGAATGCTAAGACCCCTTTCATTTTTGCAGGTCTTTCCACAGATGTCGCAAATAACTGATGTTTCCATTGTTAACACATCATAGCTTCGTATTACCAATTTTTCATTTTTGCTTATATACGCAACTTTATTTAAGAATACATGCGCGCATTTTTATCGTTTTTATAATAAAATGCCGATCGACCATATAAATATTATGGTAAATAAAACATCATTGTAATTACGATGGAGTTTAATACACTACTAATGTACTTCAAATGTAGATTATATACCATTTTAAGGCAATAAGTTTTATCATATTACTGAAATTCATTTTTTCGTTTTCGCATAAATACGCCGCTAAATGCTCCTAATCTCTTGTTATTTTTCCTTCCTAAGTGCTTTTTCAATGCCTTCCTTCATAGCATTAATATAAACGAACATAAGCCTTGAAGAATAATAATAGAGGTGAAAGGCAAGCTCTTTATCAACTTGTGATGTTATTTTTTCTTTAAGATCAACTAAAATATCGAAAAAATGACGTGTGTATATGAATAATTCTTCATGTTCTACTAAGTCTTCGAAAAGAGGCAATAGTTCCGAAAAATGAACCGCATCAATTTTTTCCTTATTTTCTAAAAGATAATTCTGGAAATGAAACATATGATCTAAATCAGTTCTGTTTAATTCTTCTAACCTTTGGCTGATTAAACTTCGCCCCCAACACTCCTCTCCAGATTCTGTATATGTGTAAAAGGCACCGACCTTCTCTACTCTCTGTTCCTTAATTAATTCTTTTAAATATTTGCTCAATGTTTTTTTAGTCACTTTAAAACGTCCTTTGCTAAAGGAACGATTTAATTCAGAGAATAACTGTTTTTTGTGATCCATCAAGCGCGAAACAATTTCTTGTTTATATTTTTCTTTTGAATCGGCGTCACGTCTCACCATCAAAGTGCACCTATGGTATACTTTCGTATACCTTTATAAAAACCTATGTTTACTTCGCGCGCGACATAGAAATAGTATAAAGGCACAAAAATGCAATGATTTGGTTGGTGAAATATAATGGCCAAAAGTAGCTATAGACCCGATGGCGTATACCCTGCCATAGTGACACCCTTTACTAAAGAAGGAGAAATTGATGAAGAAGCATTTAGAAATGTAATCCGGTATGTGTTTGATGATCTAGGTGTAACTGGTATTGTACCAGCAGGATCCACAGGTGAATTCAGCTCACTGACGTGGGAACAACACCTTCAAGTTTTAAGAATTGCTGTTGAAGAAGCCAGTGGACCTGTGCTAGCGGGAACTGGTACTTCTGGAACAAGTAGAACAATAAAATTGTCAAAAGCTGCTGCAGATATAGGCGCCGACGGAGTTATTGTAGTTTCCCCGTTTTATATGAAACCAACGAACCGTGGAATGTATATGCATTTCGCAGCATTAGCAGAAGCCGTTGACATTCCAATTGTCATGTACCAAATTCCAGTACTAACAGGAAGTTGGATACCACGAACGGTTGTCGAAGATCTTATAGTAGAATACAAGAATATTGTAGGGCTTAAAGATTCAAGCGGTGATATAAAATACCAGCAGGAGTTACTTGAACGAGTGAAGGGACCTGTAGATCCCGATTTTAGGATCATGAACGGGTGGGATGAAATTGCGTTTCCAGCATTCTGTTGTGGAATCGATGGAACGATTTTAGCATCTGCCAACTTTTTGGGAGATTATTGGGTTCAGATAAGAGATCTAGTGCTAGAGGGTAAAATTGAAGATGCCCGTAAGAAAGAGATGGAAATCCATAAGATCACTAGGATTATCACGGCTACAGGTGCCGCAGGAACAAAAGCCGCCCTTAACATGATTGGAGTGAAAGTAGGAAAACCAGCATTGCCTTTAGAGATCGGAGGCTCAATCAGTTACGAATTACGGGAAGAATTGAGATTTGAACTTGAAAAAATCGGAAAGGCAACACGCCCAACCTATGAAAAACTCGAACCAACACCAGAAAAACCGCTTGAGGAACGCTTCGAGATAATTGGAATCGCTGGGAAACAAATTACCGACTTCAAGATGCTCGTCGGCGAGGCATTATTTGGAGGCGGGGCAGAGGTAGCACATATAGATCTATTGATAGGATTAAAGGATGGTCCTGTCGGAGAAGCCTTTGCAAAGGTATTTAGTGGTCTTGAAAAGAAAGAAGGTATCGAAGGTTTGCTAGCTGTAACTCAACCCAATGAAAAAGTTCGACCAGAGACCCTAATCATACCCACGGTAACGGTCACCGATTTAAGAAAAGCACAAATGATTTATGGTCCTGCACAATCGGCAGTAGCGAGAGCTGTAACTGAATCAGTCAAAGAGGGTCTTATTCCGGAGGAGTTAGTTGATAAACTCTGCATTATAACGAATATATTCGTTCACCCGACAGCTGTGGCAAGACATCGCGTGTATATCAACAATTACAAAGCTGCAAAACAGGCAATAAGGCGGGCCCTTGAAAAATATCCTACTCTTGATGAACTAATGGAAAGCGCAGAAATGTCGCGGCATCCATTTAGGCATGAGCCCTAAAGAATGAAAAATCAAGAAACACTTCATAGCAGTCTTGGTTCAATCACTCTTCTTTTATTTTTGTCCACTAGTTTTAGGACATGATGCCTTTCAGGAATTTCAGTATATCCACAATATCAGTTATTTTTGAGCCTAAGAATTTAGTAGCTTCTTTCATCAGATAATCTGCACTTTCAGCCTTATTGATCATCCCTATAAAATTTTGCACATCTGGAATCTCCAAATTTTTTTCTTTATCCTCATAGCGGATTGTAAATAAAACAGCATTATCTTTAGGGTCCTCAGTATCATATGCTAATCTTGTATCCTTCGGTGTGAAGCCTGGGGCCATCGGGAGGTATTTCGTGAATTCGCTTATGACCGATCCCAGAGCATTACTAAATTTAAACCAGCGAATTGATTTTTCAAAAATTTGATCAACTTCTTTTTTGGTTATTTCTGAAGAACCTCTCTTCTTGAAAACTCCAGAGACAGAGTTATCTTTTCCTTTATTAAGATTAATCTCATAATCTACATCTTTGTAAGAAACAGTTATCTTTTCAGAAGCCAATGCCTTTTTTAGATATTGTGCCAAGATCACTACACCTCATAATACCGGATTTGTTGACAGCTTTTTTTGATATTGTCGAAGTAGTTTAAAAGCATTTATTTTTGCGTTTATCAGCAAATTTATCGATTGCTTCAATTTGTGTGGTATTTCTTTGCTTTTGTCTTCTCAAGACAGCAAAATTCAAAATCAACTATAATTTTAGGGTCTAAAGATTTAACCAAACACTGCGGTGCCTTAATAAAAATTCTTTTTAAAAACAAATTCTATTTCAGTTATGCGAATGCAATTGTGGAAAGGAGCTACTAATCATGCCAATTAAAAGCGTACGCGTCGATTTAAAGAAGGTCATTCTTGAGAAAATAAAAAATAAGGAAGATTCTCTCAAAAAAATCATAGGACAAGATGAGGCCAAGGAAGGAATTCTTGCATCACTTATTGCAGGTCATCATGTGTTGATTGAAGGTCCTCCAGGAATTGGAAAAACAACCTTAGCAAAAGAAATTGCAAAACTATTACCTCCGTTAGAAGTTATAGAAGATTGCCCATATCACTGTGATCCTGCGGAACCTGTATGCCCTTCATGTAAGGAAAAAGCGATCACAGGAGAGGAACTCGAAACTGTTATGACGGAAGGGAGCGAACGGTTTATAAGAATTCAGGGAAGTCCAGATCTAACAGCTGCCGATTTATTGGGAGATATTGATATCTCAAAAGCATTTAAGTTCTCGCCCTCGGACTATCGAGCATTTACTCCAGGAAAACTCCTCAAAGGAAATCACGGCGTCGTCTTTTTTGATGAACTTAACAGGATTCCAGAAAAACTTCAAAACGCTTTATTACAAGTATTAGAGGAAGGTATCGCCACTATCGGCCCCTATGATTTAGCTTATCCTAGTAATTTTATTATGATTGCAACGATGAACCCGGCAGAACATGCTGGTGTGGAAGAACTTTCAGATGTTTTACTTGATAGATTTGACATGGTTAAAATGGATTATCCTGCCAGTACTGAGGAAGAAAGAGAAATTATACTAAAAAACGCAAAGAAATTTGATGAAGTACAAGTACCATCAAAGATGCTGGATACACTGATTGAAATAGTTCGAAGTACTAGAGATCACAAAGATTTAATTCAAGGGGGAAGTGTAAGAGCCAGTATTGGATTATATGAAAAGGCTCAGGCGTCGGCTTTGCTCAAAGGAAGAAAAGTCGTCTCACTTGAAGATATTGAAAGAATGGCTGCTTCAGTGATGGCAAAGAGAATCAGACCATCTCCGGAATCTGCATATTATGATGATCCAACCCTTCTTATTACGACCATAGTCAGAGAAATTACTAAAAGAGATGTTAATCAATAGGCGATAATTTTGGCAGTTTCATCAGTTCAGTCAGAATTGAAAGATATCATAATGAATGATCCTGAGGCTATCGATAGACTATTTGAGGGAGTCGTCCTTGAAGAACCAATCAAACACAGTTTCTTGAGCAGTTTGATCTCAGGACACCATATTCTTATTTTAGGACCCCCAGGCAGTGGTAAGACGAAACTAGCCCTAAGTGTCGCAAAGATTCTGCCTCCTCTTAGAATTCTAAAAGAATGTATAATACGCAACACACCAGAGTCACAATGCCCTTGGTGTGAAAAAGAATGCCAAGAAACGATAGAGATTTCTGGCGAAGAAAGGATAACACGAATACAGGGCAGCCCTGAATTAGTTCCCGAAGATATTATAGGCGATATTGACCCAGAAATGGCGTTGAAGTGGGGCACACACGACATCAGATCCTTCAGTCCAGGAAAGGTACTAAGGGCGAATAATGGGGTCCTCATACTTGACTTCATTGATAGAATGCAAGAGCGTGTGATCAATACATTATTGGTAGCTATGGAAGGTGGAGATCAAATCGAAATTGGCCATTTTGACGAGAAAATCCCTGCACTGGATCTAATAATAATTGCAACAGGAGCTTATCATGCAGTAGATGTACTACCCCAAGATCTTCTTGATCGATTTGATGTTATTCGGTTGGAATATATCAAAGATGATGATAAGGAAAAAGAAATCGTTGCAAAAGAAGTGAACATTCCACGAGAAAAGATGTTTTCCAAAGAATATCTGCTGGCTATGGCGCTTCTAAGAAACACCCGAGCACATGAAGACATCTTAAGGGGCGTAAGCACGAGAGGAGGAATCAGATTTTTTGAGTTATTAGAGGCCTTTTCCTTGATGAATGAAGAGAATTCTGTTACACCTCAAGACATTTTAAAATCGGCTATGATCACATTACCGCATAGAATAAGGTTAAAGCCAACAGTCGAGAGATCACTGACGCCAAATGATGTTATTTTGGATATTTTTGAAAGAACAGCAACAGCAACATTGGAAGAACAACTCATCAAAGAAGATGAGATTCGAAAGATCATAAGAGAACTGATGACTGAAAAAGAGATACAGAAACTCTTACGCTATGGTCATTACGACATAATCTTAGCGCGAATAGAAAACAGGCCAGATCTAACTCTTTCAAAAACTCATGAAAAGTTATTAGAGCAGATATTTAAGACTGAAAGAACAGAGTTTGGATTCAAAGTAATGCCAGATGAATTGAGACGAGATATAGAGAGAGAAACCGGAAAACAACTCATTAAGAAACTCAAACTTAAAGCGCTCGAACAATTATTTGAAAAACTTGGAGAAATGAAAGTTCTAGAAACTACATTTCCAGGCTGGGTTTTAAGCACAAAAGCAGCACAAGTATTTTTGGAAGAATTATTTCCAAGGGTATGGGGCTACGCACCATCTTTGAGTGAAGGGGCTCACCCTGTTGGCAAGAAGGCATTTTCAGGATCCGGAAAAATTGTAGGTACTAGAAAATTTCGAACCGGCGACAGATACAGAGATGTTTCTATCAAAGAAACTATTAAGAATACCATTAGAGCAGGGCGCTCGACAGTCGAACGAGAAGATATAATGGCCTTTCAGAGAGAACCTCGCACGCGCGTTGAAATAATTTTACTTTTGGATATAAGTGGTACAATGCTTGAAGGAAATAAACTCTTACATGCTAAAAAAGCAGCGTCAGCCTTAGCATTAATGAGTTCAAAATACGGGGATCGCATGGGAATTGTTTCATTCAGTAATAAAGGTAAGAAAGAACTTCGTTTAACAGACGATCCGAACATTCTCACAAAAAAGATCCTAGATCTGTTCGTCTTGAACAGGGGGGATGAAACGAATATTGGTGAGGCATTGAGGATTGCACGTTTTATGATGATGAGAGAAGGGTCTACGTCTGCAACGAAGCATTTGATTTTGATATCAGATGGGGTACCTACGGCACCTCAACCAAATCCGGAAGAATTCGCACTAAAAGAAGCTGTAGAGATCATTAGAAAAAAGATAACAATCTCAGCAATTTGTATTTGCACTGAAGAGGCTTCAGCAGAACCTGAATTCCTACGAAAAATCACAAAGATAGGACATGGTCGTCTCTTTCGTGTTGGAGAAGAGGAATTGCCACAAACACTATTGACTGAACATGAATTTGTAAGAAAGATCTCGAAAAAATTGCCAAAGGGGATTGGTACTGCTGCTGAGAAACCGCTTAGAGCGATGATCTTATCTATTTTGGCGAAAGAAGGAGTAGCCGCAGTAAGTAGTCTTAGTAAGATCTTTGGAGTCAAAACGGAATGCATTGCAAAAGAACTGAGAGAGTTAGAAAACGAAAAAATCGTAGAAAAGGTTACAGTCGAGAGTGTGTACTTTTACTATATCGTCCCAACATAAGTTATAGATGGTCTTTCATAACAAGAGAAGTTAACAAAGGTTTAGAGAACCAAGTATATCTTTAAATTTCGATTGAAAAAGTATAGAAATTCTTGACATTATTCTAAAAAATAATTAAATTAAAAAAAAGGATTAGGCAGTGTAAGAGACTGATTCTCTAACAAGAACTGTGTTCGATAGCTTCGTTTGGACATGCTGTGACGCAAGCACAACACTCTGTACATTCATCGATTTTTTCTACCACTGCTTTTCCATCCACTACTTTGAACATTTCCACAGGACACATATCGACACAGTCTCCAACGCCTGTGCATTTATCATAGTCTACAGTGATGTCAATATCTAATTCGTCTGAGTGCCAAGTTGGCATTAATATCACCTAAATCATTTTTTATGGATTTAATTGGGCAAGTGATATCATTTGCTTTAAATAATTTTCGAATTTGGACTCATATACTTTATTTTGATTAGCATCAGCAGCTACTGTGTGTGATTGCGTCCTCAGGACAAACTAAAACACATGCACAACATTCTGTACAGTCATCAAGGCGTATTGGTACTGCTTTTTCTATTTCTTCGTCTATCTCTAAAACGTTTGTAGGGCAATTTTCAACACATGGTAAACACGCGTGGCATTTCTCGTAATCGATTGTAATCGTAAAATCAAGTTCATAATTTTTCCATTCAGGCATAATTGTCACCCACATTTTTAAACTGCGATCAAATATAAAATCTCATAATTTAAATAAATATCTAAATATGCACACTTGCTAATCAAACTAATTTGTTCTTGTTTGCAATATGATTTACGTCACGTAGGTAGTTTTTTAGGGTTGGATATTACGGAAAATCTCAAATCGGTTAATAAAGTTCGTAAAAAGGAATTATGAAAAATCTAATTGCGATGAAAACTGAGAAATCTTACTTAGCTGCAACTAAATATAAACCTGATAGCAGATTTTTTATTAGCGCGCGTTGTTTTAGTTGATTATAATCAATTATTTCATAAAAAGAAAATATTATAAATAAGAATAATAATGGTTGTTTGAGCAATTTTTCGGAGGAAATACATTGCGAATCACCACATTATTCATTGATATACTAATGAGATTATTTGAGAGATTAGATGTATTTTTACTGAAACATAGAACAGTCTTACGTGTTCTGAAATAATTTCCTCATTTATTTTTTGAACTAATTCATGTTTAAATTATAATTGTTAAAGATAACATCTTTTATTATAACATAGACTCTCTACTAGCAGCTATAACCTTGTCTAACTCTGATTGTAACTCTGACGGAAGTCCTTCGATTTTTACGTCCAAAAAACCGCTGACAATTGAAGTTGTGGCCTCTTCTTCGGTAAGACCTCGCGCTTGTAAGTACATAATCGATTCTTTTGCAATTTTTCCAACTGCAGCTTCATGAGATAACTCTACATCTGGGTTGACTCCCTCTAGCTCAGGTACCGCGCGAATGAATCCCCCTTCTTTTAATATGAGCCCTTCACATTCCAAATGACCTTTAACTCCAGGTGCATTACCTATTATGTGCCCACGAGCCCATATGTTTCCACCGGTAGTAATAGCGCGTGATATTATTTCAGCTCGGGATCCTTGGCCTAACAGATAGACACGAGCACCTGTATCGAGTTCGGAATGTGGTGGAGCCAGTAATATACTATGAAAACGCGCTGTTGCATTACGACCACATAGTTTAGTTGTAGGATATGCCTGAAGTGATCGAACAGGTTGCATAGACACATAATTGTTAAGAAAAATGCCACCATCTTCAACATTAATCCCAGTTCTAGGTCGGACTGCGATTTCAGGTGCCCAATTATGAATCATAGTAAAACTCAGTTTTGCATTTCGTTTTACATAGAATTCACTTACACCGATATGCGCTCCTCGTTGAACACGATGACTGACCGAGCAACCTGTAATTATGTCTAACTGTGCTCCCTCTTCAACGATGATAATGTTATGAACATTCTGAGCAATGTTATCCTGTGACATATACAGGCATGATTGAAGTGGTTGAATCGTTTTTACTCCAGGCAACACACGTATGAAATAGCCTAGATGTTTTCCTTCTAATTCTGTATATGCAGTATATTTATCAGTATCTACGGCTACCGCCTTCCACCAGTAATCTTTTAACCAAGAATGTTTTTTTAATGCGTTACCCGTGTTTAGAATCTCGATTCCATCCTGGGAAACCGAACTATGAACGACTGAGTTATCCATCATAACAAAAGTGCCTGCACGATTATGTGCATCAGGTTCGACACCTGACATGCGCAAAGTCTTTTGTTCTTCCTTAGAAAACACAGTGAGATCGTCATAATAGGAATGCGGTGAGGGGTTCATAGAATATTTATCTAAATCAAGATCTTTACCTAATGAAGCTTTTTTACTCTTTGAAGAAATAGCTTTCTTCTTTATTTCATCAAAATCTGTCATGCGTTATCACTTTTAAGAACTTTTCATTAAGCAAGCAACGCACTCTTCGTAACCCATCTTCCTAACATTCGCAAGAATGACTGATGGAGTACCACTGCATCCTAAATTCCCATTACACATAACATGTCCAATATCCGCTTTAACATAATCTAAAATATACCCCGTATGTGTGATGATTAAGCCAGCTTTTGGAGATGGTTGGGTTCTTCTGTTTTCACAATTTAAATCTGCGCAGAATAAATCATTTATAATACTGCCAATAAGTGCAATATTTTCAAGATCGACTCCAGAAGTAGGCTCATCTAGAAGCAAAAGATTTGGATTTTGTGCTAATAACTGTAAAAGTTCAGCACGTTTAATTTCTCCTCCTGAAAATCCTTGATTTATATCTCGCTCTAAAAAAGTTTCTAGATTTAGTTTTTCTGCACACCCTTTCACATTAAAAGGTTTATTCTTTGCACATAATTCCACAAGTTGTTTCATTTTCAGTCCTTTAATAGTTGGAGGGCGCTGAAACATATATCCAATCCCTCGTTTTGCTCTTTCGTCTATAGTTAGATGAGTGATATTTTCCCCTCGAAATACAATCCGGCCAGTAGTCACATTATAATCGGGAAAGCCCATTATTGTCATAAGTAATGAGGTCTTTCCAGAGCCATTTGGACCAAATAGTGCATGAATTTCGCCCTCTTTTATCTCCAAGTTGATTGAGTGTAAGACTTCTTTGTCATCTATTGAAACAGTTAAGTTCTCAATTTGAAGCATATCTCAAAGTCACCTTTGAAAACTTATGGACTTTGAAAATGACAATCAATGGATAGATATTTGAATGTTTTCACATGCTAGGTAATCGGTAGTTTGTGGCGTTGAAAAAATAGAGACTTTCACTAAGAAGAAAATTTATATTCTTAGATTTTAATAATTAGAAAGCTTCAAGATATAATCGCAAATCAATTGAACAAAAGAATTTAACTTGTAAAAGGTTGTGAACTAATGAGATCTTCAAAGGGCTATAGAGCAAGGACGAGAAAGTGCCTAAAGAAACACCCGAGAAATCGAGGAATGCCTCCTTTATCAAAGATGACAACAAACTATGAAATCGGAGACTATGTAGACGTAGATCCAGAACCAGCCATACATAAAGGTTTACCTCATCGAAGGTTTATTGGGAAGACAGGAGTTGTAATTGGTAAAAGAGGACGCGCATACTTGATCCGGATTAAAGACAAAAAGAGGGAGAAGACGCTTATCACTCTTCCAGAGCATATATCTCCTAGTAAATCAATTATGAGATAATAATCGAGAGGTAAATTAGATGCCGAAAAAAATTATGGAAGAAAAACTTCTTACACTTCCAGAAGTTAAAGAAATTCTCACAAAACGTGGAGAGGATGACGAACTTGGCTATATACAAAGAGTTACTCTCGATTATACTATGAAATTTGCTGCGGCTGATAAAGACAATGCACGTAAGCTTGTGAGTGATTTAGTATCCAAATTTGATTTTGTAGATGAAAATATGGCCGTTCAGATAGTCAATGCTATGCCTACATCAATTCCTGAATTAAAAGTGTTTGTAACTGAAAAACACAAAGTTGTTTTATCGAGTGATATGGAAAAAATGCTTGGAATTATTGATAAATACAGATAAATGGAACATTTATGTTTTCTAATTAGCTTTTTTCTATTTTGAACTTTTAATTTTTCCAGGGGTAAGTATATGCGAGATCAAATCACAAGTCGCAATAAAAAGGAATATGAAGAATATGTGGTGGTACTCGATTTTTTGCCTCTTGGTCGACTGGGTAAGAAACCTGCATATTTACAAGAACCCCTGGTTCAAGTGGTTGGTGAGAAGCGTTTCACTTTATTAGAACTCACAACCACAAAAGATGCCCTTATCAACTTACATGATCGTTTAAACATCAATCCACGTGTAAAACGGAAAGGCGACAAAATTTTACATGTCAAGCGGCGTATAAATGACGAAGAATTAACCACAACTGCAAAAAGAGAACTACCGTTTGCAATTGAAAAAATTGTGACAATGCAAGAAACTCGTTTCGTTAAGTTTTTCAACAATGCACGCCCTATAACTACTCGAAGGCACCAACTCGAACTTTTACCTGGCGTAGGGAAAAAACTTGTTATTGATACCTTAAATGAGCGAAAAAAAGGGCCGTTTAAATCATTTACAGATATTGAGGAACGGACACGCATCCATCCAAAAAAAGTAATCGAGAAACGCATCTTGTTAGAACTTGAGAGAAATGAAAAACACTATCTTTTCGCACGACCTCCCATCAGGGAGGATAATAGATGACAAATCTCTTGACTGAGACTCAGAAAACTTTGAATAAATATAATATCAAGCTAAGAAAACGAATGGGCCAAAATTTTCTTGTAAATTCAAATGTGCTTGATAAACAAATTGCTTACGCCAGTTTAAAAAGATCGGACACCGTCTTAGAGATCGGTGCAGGCATTGGGACATTAACAAGACGCTTAGCAGACTATGCAAAAGAAATAATAGCCGTTGAAAAAGATTCACGCCTTTTAGAAATTTTAACGGAACAATGTGCGAAATATGATAACATTACGATTATTCACGCTGACATCCTACAGATAGATATACCTCCCTTCACAAAAGTTGTTTCAAATATCCCTTACTCAATTTCTTCACCTTTGACATTCAAATTACTTACTTATGATTTTGAATATGGGATAATAACCTACCAAATTGACTTTGCTGAAAGACTAGTCGCAAAACCTGGTTCTCGTGAATACAGTCGGCTTTCCGTAACAGCCTATTATCGAGCACATACCAAAATCCTTGAAAACATTTCGCGAACTGCGTTTTATCCGTCACCTAAAGTAGATTCTGCACTTGTAAAAATCACACCACATCCCCCCCATTTTCGTGTAGACAATGAAAATCTTTTTTATGACGTTGTTCGTGCCCTTTTCGGTCGAAAAAACAGAAAAATAAAAACAATGCTTGCGATATATTTGGATAAACAAGAGACATCTACATCAAGAAAGCAAATTCTTCAAGAATTGACCCAAGAACTTCCATTTCTTGAAAAGAGGGTCAGGCAGATGTCACCAGAAGAAATCGGTCTTTTAACCAACCACCTCCAGGGAACGATAAAAACAGCAGCGTAAAGGAGGAACATCCAAGATAAAGACATTTAAATTCAATAACCTTGTCTTTCAAATTTTTAATGAAGTATATGAGCCTGCAGATGATTCATTGTTATTGGCAGACTATTTAAAGCACGAAATTCGCTCAAAAGATATAATCCTTGACTTAGGAACTGGCTGTGGAATCCAAGCTATCACAGCAACTACTTTAAAGGACGATGTGCGGGTTATTGCGACAGATATTAACCCTATTGCAGTAAAAAACGCAGTGAAAAACGCAAAACTAAACAACGTAAATGAAAGAATAGAATTTATTCATGGTGATTTATTTCAGCCATTTCTTAAAAAAGAGTATTTCAATCTAATAATTTTTAATCCACCTTACCTTCCTCTCCCACTACCCGATCAAAAAAAACAAGATTGGATTTCACTTGCTTGGGCTCAAGGAATAGGTTCTGATATAATTCAGAGATTTCTTCTAGAATCGAATTCATATCTTAAGGAAAATGGGCGCATCCTACTGATTATTTCTACATTATCAAATATTGATTTTAAAAGATGGGAGGGTACATATTCCTTTGAAAGACTATCAGAGCGTGCCTTTTTCTTTGAAAAGTTAATTCTATTAAAGATAACGAAAGTTCGTTAATAACATCAATTAAAATGTGGTCTTTAAATTATTTTGTGTAGATAGGTAAAATGGACGTGCATCGCAAAAGAGAGTCATGTCTGAAATCTTTTATATCTGAAAGACAAGTAAATACAACATTAGGTGGAGCAGATGGCAAAACTCTATAAAGTGGTAGATGAAGATTTGGAAATCGCACCTTATCAAAATACAACTTTAATGAACGCTTCTAATGAGGTTTTCGTGCTAGACGATAGTGAAAACAAGAAAATTTGGATTTGGATTGGTAGGAAAGCCAGTACTCGCCAAAGATTCAATGCTGCACGGTTATCTGAGAAATTAGATAAAGAGGCTGGAGGCTTACCTGTCATTAAGACGATAGATGAAGCGGAAGAACCTCAGGAATTCCTTGATATGTTCTAAAAGTTATCTACTTCAAAATTAAACCAAGAAAACAGTTCTTAATCCCATAATGTTTCTTTTAATAAAGGGTAATTAAGAAACTAAGTTTATACTTTTTCTAATTTTTGCTAATTTAGTTAAGAGGAATCTATTCTTCTTTTTTAGTATTAAATGATCAGTGAGATATAGAACTCTATATGTGAAGAGATTAATTTTAATTGGAAAAACGGTGATAAAATCGTTATTTTTGAAAATTACAACGATAATATTGACAATGAGTTTTAAGAGATAAGTCTTATACATATCATTAGTTAGTCATGAGCACGAATTAGTTCTATATCTCCGAGTAATGAAACTGATTTGAGCATTAAAGGAGAGAAGGATTTATATAGACGTAATGACGTTAAATGTTTAGTACAGAGATTATATAATATCTTGATTTTACAGAATTGGGGGTACCTATAGGAGGTCAAATATTTGGCAAAAAAGAAAAAAGCTGCACCGAAAAGAGCAGCTAGCAAGACACGATTAGCCCTTGCCCCAGTAAGAGAACTTATGAAAGATGCTGGAGCGGACCTTGTAGCTAAAGATGCTATTATGGCAGTTGTGGAGCATTTGGAGACCACAATTAAAAAGGTCAGCAAAAATGCCCTTGAGCTTGTAAAACTTTCTAAACGGAAGAAGGTCACTGGCGCTGATGTTGCCAAGGCTTTCACGATGTAATAACTTTGTTACTTCAATCCAGACCTTATTCCTTTTTTTTTATTATTTTTAAAAAATTTACTTTAAAGTTATGTCCTTGTTTTATATTGATTTTCTCCTAAGAGGATAAAACATGAAAAAATTAAGTATAAATCGCTGGTGGCTTTTTGAAGGTAAAGAAATATCTGATACAATTGAAGAAATTTCCACTTTTGGATTTAATGGAATAGAATTGGATTTAGCAGACCCCACTAACTACAACATAAATGAACTCAAAAAGATATTAAACAAATACAAAATGAAGCCTTCTGGCATCGCAGCGGTAAATACTCTGTACTCTGAATATGATCTCTGTAGTTTAGAGGAAGATATCAGAAAAAGAGCGATAAATGACGTAAAAAGTTGTTTATCTTTTGCTAAGAAAGTAGGTGCACCAGTTGTCGTTATTCTTCCTGGGCTTAAACAGGAAGGAAAAGATGACGAATTGCTATTCAATAATTTCATAGGAAACCTAAAGGAACTTGGAGAGGTGTGTGAGGAACTAAATCTTAGAATTTGCATAGAGAACGCACATGGACGTATTTGTGAGAATTCAGATGATCTATTGAAAGTATTTGAGACCATTGGAAGCCTATCACGATATATAGGCGCTGTATTTGATACAGGACATTTTTTACTCAGCAAAGAGAATTTAAACGATGTTGCAACAAAATTAAGGCGCTACATATACCATCTTCATATAGATAACAATGGAGGCAAATTAGACGATCATGCACTGCCCACAGTGGGACTTTTAACGGAACATGATTTCGTCAAGTTTTTTGAGACACTAAAAGCAAATAACTATCAAGGTTGGTACAGTTTCGAAATACGACCTAAAAATGAAACGGTTTCTTTTATTCTTAAGTCTTGTAAAAAGTTTTTTGATAACGTTGTGGCGCAAGATTAAACATTTTTTGAAAATATGTGACATGCCACGAACAGAATTAAATTATATCCCTAAATCCCATTTTTACTAGGATTGAAGACCACAAGCGTGAATCTTTTCCAGCTGAATAAGGTGATAAAGTGTCACTTCACAAAGAAAATATCTCCTTTTTTAATAAGAAAAGCATTCGAGAGGATAGGATCAATGAAGCTATACGGATAATTGATGTTGCTAGAAAAAAGGATGCTATCTTAAGGCTTATAGGCGGTCTGGCAGTACGAAATCATTGTGAAATAATTGATTTTTGTGAGAGAGACTACGGAGATATAGACCTCGTAGGCTTAAAGAAGCATTTTAAGAAAATTAACGAGACTTTTAAGGAACTTGGATACACAGAAAACAGAAACGTGGCTATTGCAACTTCAGGCCAACAGATGCAGTTCTATAAAAAAGATTTAGAAGACCACGTGGATGTCTTCTTAGATACTTTTCGTATGGAGCATGATGTCGTTTTAAAAGACAGGCTTACTCTTGAAGATTACACCATATCTATAAGCGATATCCTGATCACCAAACTGCAAATATACACGATGAACGAGAAAGATCTTCGGGACATTCTCACTATTGTTAAAGATGTATCTCTAGATGAAGAAGACAAATCTGGTGTCATCAATGTGAAATACATTGCTCAACTGTGTGCGAAGGACTGGGGACTTTATACTGATATTATTTCTAATATTAACAAATGTCTTAATCTAATGCATCATTACAACCTTTCGCCTGAGGAAGTTAAGCAAATCCAAATTAAACTAAAAACTATCAAAGAGATGATAGAAAATGAACCGAAGACACGTAGATGGAAATTGAGGGCAAAAATTGGAAAGAAAAAGTCATGGTATAGGGTAGTAGAAGAAGAAGGAGCAATACCAATTTCCTTAGAAGAGGAACTTGAAAAAAGAAAGAATTAAATAATAGCAACGTTTTGCAGATAAAAAAGAAAGGAGAATAACTTCTCCAACAAGAGGAACTCGGGTTTTAGGCTAAGTCTTTGTTTAGAGTATAGGTTCCTGTGATTTTTACTTCAGCTAGAATATGCCCTTTTATAGCTTCTAAAACCTCAGGTCTGCCGAATTTTTCTGGGACATGAATATGGTCGATATCTAAAGCGTAGAGTGTGAAATGATAGTGGTGGATGATGGAATCATTCCAAGGAGGGCAGGGACCATCGTAACCATAATAATCGCCTTCCATGTTTTCGTCGCCCTTGAACCAATCCGTATAATTATTGAGACCTTGTCTTGTTCCCTGTGAAACTCTTCCACTTGGCTTACCGCGAGCCGTAATGCCACTAGAAAATTCTCCCTCCTTGATGCCTGCTGAATCAGCCGGAATCTCGATAAGAACCCAATGCGCAAAATCAACACGAGGTAGATCTTTTGGCACCGTCATGCCTTCTTTATTGACTTGATCTGGTTTTGAAGGTACATCTGAGTCGTGACAGATGAATACAAAGGACTGTGTTCTTGCGGGAACATCCGACCACGAAAAGTCTGGGTTAATGTTTTCTCCCATCTGCACGCCTTCAGGAGTGAGCACACAGAAGCCATATTTTCCTGGAATTCGCTCGCCATCTTTAAATGCAGTTGTTGTCAATTTCATGGGAATCTCTCCTGCTAAGCCTATATGTATGCAAGAATTATATAATAGTTGTAGATTGTTACAAAAAAGATACAAAAATGTCTACTGCTTTAGCGATGGGAAAATGTCAAAAATTTTCAAATAATGAGTACCTAGAATTTTCCAAAAATTTAATTGATGCACCAGCGATAATATGTTGTCAGAACTACACAGTCCTGTTCTATGCTTCGTATCTTTTTCTTTACAAAGTCTAATTATAAAACTTAATATATTCATGTTTACATATAGTTTGAGTACTATTTTTCTTGGAGGTGGAGTTGTGTGTAAAGTAGGTGTAGTTTTGTCTGGGTGCGGTGTATACGACGGCGCAGAAATCCATGAAGCAGTAATTACCCTTTTAGCACTTGATCGTGCTGGCTGCAAAATCGTTATGATGGCACCAAATATTCCTCAAATGCATGTTGTCAATCATTTGACAGGGGAAGAAGCTAAGGGCGAAACAAGAAACGTGTTAGTAGAGTCTGCACGCATTGCACGTGGAAACATTAAAGATATGAAAGACGTAAAGAGCGCAGATTTGGATGCACTTGTTTTCCCAGGTGGATTTGGAGCAGCTAAAAATCTATCAAACTTTGCGACCAAAGGAACTGGAATGGAAGTTAATCCTGAAGTTGATCGGTTATTTAAGGAAATGTTTGGTAAAAAACCAATCGGGTTAATTTGCATTGCTCCAGCAATTGGCGCGAAGTCTGGAGAAGGCGTGACACTGACGATTGGCACTGATAAAGATACAGCAGCCGCATTAGAGACGATAGGTGCTAAACATGTAGACAAACCTGTGAACGATATTGTCGTGGATGAAAAAAATAAGGTTGTCTCAACACCTGCCTATATGTTAGGACCACGCATATCCGATGTTGCTACCGGCATTGAAAAATTGGTTGACCAAGTTCTGAAAATGGCACAAGCGTAAATTAAAGGACTGCTTAATTTAACAGCAGTTCTCTCTTTTTTTAAGGTTCATCGGCGTTCCTTTCAGCTTTAGAGACGTGTGATGAGTGATCGATGAAAAAATAATCCACATTAGATTTGTTTAACGATAAAGCCAAAAAAAAGGAAAGGATATCAGACATACATTTCAGGCATGTTTTTGTTATAATAATGAACGGATTCGCGTTTTTCTTTCAGGAAAACTAATTTTTCTGTCAATTCAGCTAATTCTGCAAAATGATCTTGAATGTCATTTATGACATCTGCAACACGTTTTATAGACTCAAACAAGGCTTTTTGATTCTCAATAAGTATTTTTTGACCTTTATAGAGTTTTTCAAGTTTTTTATCGGTATATTTATTTGATTCATTCATTTTAAATACACGTTGATTCATGTTTTTTGGTATACTAATCATGATATGATAATACTTTAAGAACCTTTTGATTAAACAAGCATTTGGTTAAAAGGATTTATGTTCTTTTGGGGAAAGGGTGGATTATAGTGAATGCTTTCTTTTCAGTAATTGTCTTTGAAACTATGAGGCAGTGAGAAAAAATGTAAGGCGATCTCTTAGTAACTAAAATATAATAGCCTCAAAAAGGCATAGATTCTCTCAATTATTTTATTTATTGATTAAAACCACAATAAAAGGAAAATATTAACGGGTGTGACCTTATGTGAATAATTCGTTAAGTTTCTGTTTTAATTGCCACAAGACCCTTTTCTCTAAGAAATTCAATTGCATCAATAGTTGCTGTCATAGATAAGGCTGTCCTTTTTGAGATTTCTCGAATAGTCAATTCCCCCTCAGTAAGAAGTGGAAGAATTTTTTGAACAATATTTGAAGGAAGATACGGTATATAACTAGTAAGAAGGTCAAGGCGCGTGCTGATAATAATAGGTTTTAAAGAGGCCAGTTCGTATATAAGCATCTTTTCTTTTTGATCCAATGGTGGACTGGTTTGCTGGGCATCAAGTTCTGATACAAGGAAGTTGTATAAACCATCAATAAGTCCTTGAAATGGCTGCCCCTTCCTTATGGCTTTCACGATAGGTACAATTCGATGCGTAAACATCCATGCTTTTTCATACAGAAGTGATAAATAGTTTCTTTCAACAAGAATTGAAACAGTAGCAGGAACTACACCGCCTCTTTTCTCAGGATTTTCAATATAGAAATAATAAGCGAATGAAATAAACTGTTCCATAGGGAATGGAATAATAGACTTACCCTCCACACTAGATGTTTTTCCTTTTTCTTCTACACCTATAAAACAAATCGTCATGATTTTAATGACCTTATCGTTAATAAAGTCTTCATCTAAAGCATCAGGATGCCAATAAATAGGTTGAGGTCCAATGTTTTCGTCAATAACTGAATAAATGACACCACGAACCACTTTAAGTGCCTCAAAGAGATCGATTTTTATTTTTTATGTCCATGTGAAACATCTAATTGTACTGACTTCCACAGATCATCCAGTTGTCTTTCTACCCATCCTAACTCATAGAGAATCTTTTCACAATCTTGGTAAAATACATCTCGTGTGTGAGCATTTGAGTATTTTTTGTGAAAAAGCCCAATATCTAACAAACGACGATAAATCAGCCATCTGTATTTATCTATTTGATTAAGTTTTATAGCGATGAGTTGCTGAAACAAGGAATCAGCATTATAAATTGGTTTTTTGTGCTTAATGAAGTTTTCTAACTTAAAATAGAGCAGTTCAACACATTGATATCTCATCAATACTGCATTTCTGCGAATCCACATTTTGTGAAAAAAGCTGTCATCAAAGAAAATACTCAGGTCTTCAGCCCATGTTGTGATACCATCAAAGGAATATGATCCTACAACTGGAGATTTATTCAGAAGTTCATTTGCATGCCAAATAGAGATATCTGTTCTTTGTGATTCTTTCTCAAATATATACCATAATAATGAAAAATAGACATCCGAACGATAATATCCAAAGGTTTCTGCATCAAGTGCAATAAGTAAAGGAGAAAGATGATTCTTGTGTGTTACCTTATCAAGGATTTGTTCGGCACGAGGCCATCCATGACTTAAAGCATAACTAAGGTCACGATTTCTTGGGAAAAGCTTCATTTCTGTTCCATAGAACTCACAATTATAAATACCCCCAAGATCTTGCTTGTCAAAAGCGATGGGATCTCCATCCACAATAATATAGCTAAGTCCTAACTCTGACAATGTGGGCACAATATCTTTTGCAAAAATCAATTCTGGGGGAAAAAATCCTGTTGGCGTAATCCCAAAAGAGTCACGTATCATTTTTAGATGATGAAAAGTCTGTTCTTTTAACAGACCATCTGGTGTAAAGATAGAGGGGGCCTGGTGAAAGGGGGAAGTCATCAGTTCAAGAACCTGGGAATCAACTAATTCCCCTATTAGACTGAAAAGATCATCTCTTTTCCTCTCAAACCATTTTAATAACGCACCAGTAATATTTGCGGTGATTCTGACAGGGCTAAAGTTGTGTTCTAAATCTCGAATTAAATATAGTAGTCTTTCATAGCACTTTTTACAAATTTCGAAAAAGATTTCGTCAGGACCGTAATAAGGATAATGAAAATGAAGTAATAGTGCGATATCTGTCATTTAAACTCCACAATGTTTTTTTTAATACTTAATATTTTATTTTGGTCAAATAGATTCTAGGTGAAATAATTGCAATCATTTCTTTTCTAGATTGTGGATGATCTTCTAAATATAGAGTTAGATTTTTGTAAAGAAGCATTTTTAACCTGACCTACTTAAATTGCATAAACATTAGCCTCAGTCAGGAGGAGGCCATCATAAAAGAAATCCTTTATAAGCTTTCAAAAATCGATAATGCAAGAATAATTGGTGTAAATACCACCGAAAAAGAAGTACATATAGAATTGTTTGTTCCAAAGGTTATGGAAGAAACTCAAGAAAATGGACAAATAAACAAGATAGTTAAAGAGATATCTAAGATCATAGATGAAGGATCATCCCAAAGACATTCAATAAAGGTCAAAGGTGCGGTTATTTCTATAAAAATTCCAGTTTTTAAATAGAAAGAAGAAAAAGTTTGTGTAAGATTATCTTGTGCTTTTTTGTTTTGTTTTAAACATCAGGGGTCTCCAATGCCATCTTCCTTGATCACAAATACGGCTTCAGATTCAGGAAGGCAGGGGCTATCTACTACTCTTGCAACGCGTCGATCACCCTTGGATTTGCGCAGGTACACACGCGTGGTACAGGCATGAGCAACAATATGTCCACCGACTGGGGCTGTAGGATCGCCAAAGAACATATCTGGTCGAGCCATCACCTGGTTGGCCACCACTACCGCTAAATGATGAACTTCTGCAAGACGAAGCAGTTGATGCAAGTGCTTATTAAGTTTCTGCTGTCTTTCTGCTAGTGTACCGCGCCCAATGTATTCGCTTCTGAAGTAACTGGTCAGAGCATCCACTATAACCAGTTTAATGTTTTTTTCCTGAATGATATTAGGGGCTTCTTCTATAAGTAAAATCTGATGATCACTATTATACGCTCTTGCATAGACAACATTTTGTAATGCAGAATCAATCTCAAGATCTTCTTTTTCCATCATTTGAACAAGGCGCTCTGGACGGAATGTACCCTCTGTATCGACATATAAGGCTCCGCCGCCTAATCCTCCTTTTTCAGGAGGAAGTTGGGTCTTTATACATAGTTCGTGGCAAATCTGTGTCTTGCCCGATCGAAAAGGTCCGTAAAATTCAGTAATACCATTAGTTTCTATGCCGCCGCCTAGAACTGCGTCTAATTGTTCACTACCTGTGGTTATACGCCCTACAACTTTTCGAATTTCATAAAATTCCAAGGCGGTGGAATAACCAATCTCTAATTGTTCTCGCGCCGATTGTATTATCTTCTGGGCGGTGCTTTCGCCAATATCGACAGTTGTAGACAGTTCTTTGGGTGCAGCGACAGCTAATGTTTCGAGAGAAGTGTATCCTGCTTCTTTCAATTTTGCTGCTGTAGCGGGGCCTACACCGGGCAGTTCCTCTAATTCAACCATACTATCACCTTATCACACTTTATGTTGGCTTCATGGTCTTTAAACAAAACTGAGGGGTAAGTGAAAGTAAAACTATTTTACATATGAATAGGCATCCCTGAAACAAGAAATTCGCCTTATACTACAAATCCTATGTTTTTAAAATAACCCTCATCATATATTTTCTCTTTATGGTTAATTTTAATCTCATGAAAATGTTGTTAAACTGCCTCCTTAAATTTTCAATTCTCAAATAACTATCCAATGCTTGTTCCGCACTCCAAAAGTATTTAACTAAAATAGAAAAACCTTAATTAGTTTTGTGTTCTATAAGGAAGGCAAAATCTCACTAAGCAACGCTGCAAAAATTTTACCATCTTTACGCATTGGAAAAGGAGTTTAATAGTGAAATGCAACTGCTAATGCCAACAAGTTGTGCATTCGCAATCACCTATAAATGTAACTCTAGGTGCACAATGTGCAACATTTGGCAGAAATATGAAAAAGATCCTCAGGCATATCAAAAGGAAATTCGAAGTGACCAATTCTTCGCGTTTGTAAAGAAATGGCAAACCATTACATCATATAATATTGTTGGAGGAGAACCTTTTTTAAGCCCATATATCGAAGATGCAGCTTTGTTTTTACTTTCAAACGGAAAAAACTTTACCGTTACAACTAATGGTGTCCTATCATCCAAAATCACTGATTTTGTTACAAAATTGTCTACATTTCCTCAACAGTATGGTATCTCGATCTCTCTTGATGCAATTGGCGAAATTCATGATAAAATGCGAGGCAGAAGAAAATCATATGAAAGGGCAATGCAGACGCTAAAAAACTTAATACAAACAAAAGAAAACGGTTCGAATATTCGACTTTCAATACATTTTACTTTATCGCCCCTCAACTACAGCCAATTGTGGCAAGTATATGAATTGACCAAAGAATTAAAGCTTGGTTTTCGTTTCAATTTTATGGCATACAGCGATTTTTACTTTGAAAACAAAGATACACGCATGAAATTTACTGAAACTCAATTTAATATTATAGAAAACCAGATAAACAAGATTATTTCTGATGAAAGAAATGGAAAGAATACAAACGATAAATTAGAAAAACGTCATGCTCATTTTCGAGCAATGCTAGCCTATGAAAAAAACCAGGTGAAAAATATGTTATGCACGGCGTATACAACACACATGTATCTTGATCCCTATGGGGCGATTTACCCGTGCTGTTTTTTAAATAAAAAAGTTGGAACTATAGATGATCCTCCAGAAGTCGTATGGGCAAATGAAGAACTTAAAGAGTTTATTAAATGTGATTGCAAATGTAATATCTGCCCACATTGGTTTGAAAGTGTTTGTCTTATGAGTTGATACCATGAAAAAGGATAATCTGACCTCTGTTTGTTTCTATTTTGAAGTACATCAGCCTTTTCGATTGCGAAAAGATTTTCATGTCAAAAGATTTTCACTGCTTGGTCGTTCTTTATTTGATCAATATTTTGACGATGATGTTAATAAGGCCTTATTCAATAGAATTGCAGAAAAATGCTATTTACCCACAAATGAAATTCTGTTGAAAAAAATTGACCAGTTCAAAAAGGAACGCCGCCAATTCAAGGTATCATTTGGATTAACAGGGCTTTTTATTGAACAATGCGAGCGCTACAATACAGACCTACTAGACTCATTTAAGCAACTTGTTGATACGGGATGTGTTGAGCTACTAAACGAAACGTATTATCACTCAATATGTAGTCTATATGATGTAGAGCGAGAAGAATTCATAGACCAAGTGGCTTTACATCAACAATTGATTCAAGATGTTTTCAGTTACAAACCTACAGCCTTCATCAATACTGAATGCTTATATAATAACAGTATTGCGCGGGTAGTAGAAGAAATGGGCTATAAAGTCATCCTGACTGAAGGAGTCGATTGGGTTTTAAGTAACTGGAAATCACCAAATTTTGTATATAAACCACCTTCTAATTTCTGTAAGCGCTTACGAGTTTTGTTGAGGAATTATCGATTAACGGATGATATTGGTTTTAGATTTTCTTCGCGGGACTGGGCAGAGTGGCCTCTTACTGCAGGTAAATACGCCTCATGGTTATCCGCAACTTCAGGACAATGTATTAATCTATTCATGGACTATGAGACCTTTGGAGAACATCATTGGACAGATTCAGGGATCCATTGGTTTTTACAGGCGCTCCCTGATGAAATTTTCAAACATAAATCCCTTGATTTCGCCACACCAAGCGAAATTGTTGAAGAAAATGCTTCAATTGGTGGTGAAATTAGTATAGGAGACTATGAAACAATTTCATGGGCCGATGAGGAACGAAGTACCGAGAGTTGGATTGGGAATTGGATGCAACAAGAAATTTATCGAGAGTTATTGGCTTTGGAAAAACCAGTGAAAGCAATTGCTGATAAATCTTTAATTCAAATATGGCGAAATTTACAGGCGAGTGATCATCTTTATTACCTAGCAACCTTTGGTGGAGGACCTGGAGAAGTTCATAGTTATTTTAGTCCCTATCATACTCCTTTTGAAGCGTATTCAGTTTATGTCAGAATACTTGCAGATTTCGCACGAGTTGTGAACGAACGAAAAAAAAAGCAAACTGACGAACAAAATGAGTTAGAAAAGATTTCTTAGAAGAGCTTTTTCAATTTTTTTTTAAATAGTCTTCCAGAAGCCACAAGAACAGCGTAAAAGACGGTTTAATTTATAAAGTAAAGCTCCACATCTAGGACAGTGACCATATAAAGAAATATTCAACTCTGAATGAGTCTTAGTAGAATGAAAATTGCTGCTCACGGTTTATCAAGCATAATAATATATTTCTACCTTATAAGGATAAGAGAGGCTTTCATGTAAGTGAAAAAAGCAAAAGAAGAACTCTTAGAAACGTAAACGTGTTACAAATTTGTTTAAGGGTAATCCTAATTGGTGAGAATGATGGATAGAAAGACACTTTCTTTGATCTTAATTCTAACAGCGATATGGGGTACCGGCCCAGTTACTGCACGATTTCTTGTGGGAGTTTCAGGGGAGATCACCCCAACTGACCTTACTCTCTTGAGGTGGGTGATTGCGTTCATTTTCCTATTTGTACTACTTTGTAGAACTCAAAGTTTTAACGAATCAAAACTTTCATTTAGGGCAGATTGGTTGAATTTTCTGGCTATTGGCGCCGCAAATGCAGCATTTGGTTTATTGTTTTTGTTTGGAGTCAGTTTGAGTTTTGCTGTAAATGCTGCACTTTTAACAAATCTTCATCCTATTTTTATAGCTATTTTAGCACATGTTTTATTAAACGAAAAAACTGGAATCAAGCAATCTCTTGGAATTTTTTCAGCAATAATTGGAATGCTGGTAGTTGTAACGCAAGGTGATTTTTCATCATTAGTTCTTTCAGGACAGTTTATTGGAGATTTTCTATTAATACTTTCAGCTTTGGCGTGGTCTATTCAATCTCTTCTCGCCAGGAAACATGTTAAGACGTACGGAGGATTACAAACTCTTGCTTTAAGTGCTCCATTCACCATTATAATCTTGATTCCATTTGCAGTTATTTTAGGAAATATGCAGACGATATTCACCGTATCTCTGATTGGATGGCTTTTGATATTGCACTTCAGTTTGGGTATTTCTGGAATAGGTTATGTTTTATGGTTCTTAATTCTTCGTAGAATCGAAACCGCAAAGGCCAGCGTATCAATATTAATAGTCCCTTTATATACGATAATCTTCGCAAATATATTCTTAAACGAACCAATTACATTGATGGTAGTTATTGGAACGGTGTTTGTATTGACAGGTATTTATTTGGTTCAAAAAGCTAAGTAGTTGATGCGTCGAACCATTTTATACGAATTGGATCAGGTTCATATGGTCCAAATGGGGATTTGATGCAGAAAAATTTGCAATTACGTCCCATTCTTAAGAGCTATTATTTCTTTAACATCTATAAGTTTCCATACGTAATTTCTTTCTTCTTTGACTATAGATTCAAGAGGTTCTTCAGGCGAATGACCAAGGGCTTTCAGGATATTCTTTGAAAGATTCTTATCTTTAATTAGTTGTACAAATCTTTCCCGTATGGTCTTCTTCTTGTTATCACCCTTCACTTCTACCAAGCGTCCTAAGAGGGTTACAAAGGAATAATCAGAGAGGTCTCGACTATATCTGTCCACTTCAACGGAAACATTAGGATTTTGCTGGAAAAATTCGATTTTTTTACCATATTTGGTTGACAGAAAAAACATGTGCTTTCCATCAAAAATGTAAAGAAACGGCGCAATATAGGGATGTTCTTTGCCTTTAAAAGCAATCCGACACACATATTCATCAATAATTAATTGATCATATTCCTTTCTGTCCATTTGTGGGATTTTTTGAATATCCATAGATATCCCTGCATTCCATTAAATTTTCAACAGTTACCTCAATAAATCTTAGACTATAAAACTTATCAGGATTCATTCTCTTTTTCAACCAATGTTTTGACAGATTCGATGAAGCAAAACACAAAAATGATGATTTCAATAGATATTACAATCAAGATTTTTAGTAAATATTGGTAAAAAAGAGTTGAGATTTTATGACGTTCTCAATTATTGGTTATGATCCTAACACAGGTGATTTAGGAGTTGCCGTACAGAGCAAGTTCATGTGTATTGGAATTGTAACTCCATTTGCGAAAGCAAATGTTGGAGCTCTTGCAACCCAATCTTGGATAAACACAACTTACGGCCCACGAGGGATTGAGATGCTAGAAACAGGTATGGGCGCGAAACAAGTCTTAAAAAAACTCATATCAACTGATGAAATGCGAGAATATCGTCAAGCAGCGATTATAGATTCCACAGGTGCAGTTGACGCATTTACAGGAAAGGATTGCTTCTATTGGGCGGGACACATCATTGGAGACAACTTCAGTTGTCAAGGTAATATTTGTTACGAAGGAACAGTTGAAAGTATGGCTAAGGCATTTGAAACTCAAAAAGGAGATTTAATTGACAAATTGCTTGCAGCAATGAAAGCGGGGGATGAAGAAAGAAGAGGGGACGTTAGAGGGAAACAAGCTGCTGCGCTTTTGGTTGTGCGTGAAAAAGGTGGTTATGAAGGCCTAAATGATCGTTACGTTGATATTCGAGTTGATGAGCATACAGAACCTATTAAAGAACTCTGTAGAATATTTGAACTCTATGATCTGACTTTCCTTGCCAGAGAAGCTACATCAAATTTGTTGACGATTGAAGGAGAAATTTCAATAAAAATAAAGCAAATTCTTATAGAACTTGGTTATCTCAATGAGGCTGAAGCAGCGAAAGGGGATGGCTGGGAAAAAGTAGAGAGGGATGCCTTAGAGGCATGGATTGGAATTAACAATTTCGAAAGCAAATGGCGTGATGACGGTACGATATGGAAGTCAATCTACGGCTATATGATGAAAGAAAAAGGAACGTCTTTCGTTTCGCTCAGAAAAATGTCAGAATGGTGAACTACCACCCTACAAGTTGGGGGGGTCTTCTTGCGGAGAAGGGATAAAGGGGAGACAAAATAACAATACTTTGAAAAACTAATGGTGTTTTGTCACAACAAATTATTATTTTGATGGTTAGACTTCTTTAACCATATAAATGGTTGGTTAGATATATATTACCTATAGGTGAACCTACTATGAGCATTATCATCAACACCAAATACACAAACAACAAACCCTATTATTACGTGTATGTAGTCTATGGTGAAGGCAATAAAGAAACCCATTACATTGGTAGTGCAAAAAACCCAATATCATATGAAAAAGCATTGTATAAAGTCAAAGAGATCCTTAAACAAGAAATGCAGAAGAAACTTCACCATGCGGAAACACGAGCCGAGAACTTAAAGAATGAATACCTTTCTAAATAGGTTAAATATATCTAACCTATATATGCTGCGTTTTTCTATTGTTATGTTTTCTATAATAGATTCATACTATTTTGACTGTTCTAAATGCTTTTCTCATTGACTTAATGCTTTTCCGCGCGATTGATTCAGGATAGAATCCTAGAACCGCCTGATTTAGTGCTTCTAGGGATACTTCTCCGCTTATTCTGCAGAAAGCACCTAAAATTCCTATGTAATTATTACCGCCATAATTTTGATTTGTTAGGCTTTCATCTATTTCATTCATTGAAACTTTGTCAACATCTACTGTTGCTGTGGAGAATCCTATGCCGAAGAGTTCTATTAACTCGTATGGGGAATATGATGAATTGACAAGGAGAATGCCTGACCTTTTTAATCCCTCTGTAACGTCCAATATTTTCAAAAACGAATCATCCAGTACTATGGTGTAATTTGGGCAGCAGATCTGTGGATAAGTAGATAAAAGTTTCTTGCTAATTCGAATGGCAACTTTTAGAATCACTTCTGGTGTTGTGGTTTTAGGTTGAAACACTTGGGAACACTTATTCCTATAAGCTATTGCCTCAGCAAGGATCTCTGCTAATGTAACTACATTCATGTCTCCTCGACCGATTAAGAGAATTTCTTTGATTTTATAAAATGACATGAGGGTACAACCTTTCTTAGAATAAATTGAATCCTGTGTTTTGCTCCTTTTTATCGCATACTTATACTTTGAAATTAAAATTTAGACACTTTTTAATGGATATTTTTGTCTTAAGAACGCAGATTCTAGTAAAAACATTTGAATAGCGATTTAAAATTAGATCAAATCTTAAAACTTTTTAAGTAATAATAATTGACTTTGTAAATAGCAAATTTTTTCATGGAGGAAAAATTTATGCAATTCTCTCAGTTCTCTATAGCATTCCTGATTGACTTTATTGTGTTTGTAGCTATTGTGGCAGTTTCTGTAGCCATAACGTGCTGGCTTTGGGGCTATTCGAGATACAAATTTGCTTGGGGGTCAAGTATCGTTACTGGAATTGTAGCCGCTGTCGTATGGATTATATTTAGAATGTTACCGCTCGGTCGTTATACCTTGGCTATTGCATTTGTTGCAGTCTTTGTAGTGATTCTTCTTGCACTTCGTCACTTTTGGCCTAAATTTTCTGAATGGCCAACAGCGTTTCTCGGTACGCTGGTTTGTATCGTTATAGTCATTGTCATTTGGCTGGTAATTTCATTTATCATTGCGGGGCTGGGTTTGATAGCAGGATATCTGCCCCCACTGAGTATATTCTAACACCAGAATCTAAAAAATTCTTTTCTTTTTTTTTAAGACGGTCATATGAGTTTTTTGAGAAGCTAAAATGAACTAAGAGATAATAAAATTCAAGACAACGAATGAAGAGCTGAAATAGATTATTATAAAAAAAAGGCGAAAAAGAGAAAAAATGGATCGGGATAGACTATGTAACTTGTGCAATTATTGCAAGAATAGCGCCTATTATAACGAGTAATCCCCCGAGACCAAGCACAATTATACCAAAGATTAGGGCAAGTATTATGTATACCCACTCATCTAACTGATCTGCAACGCGGAGAACAATAATTATTATTCCGATAATTATTGATATAGCCGCTGCAATTAAGCCACCAAGAGCACCTAGCGAACTTGGAACACCAAGTCCGATTCCCACGAAACTCAACGCTCCTTGGACAATCATAAGGATTGCACCGACAATCACTAGTATCCATGCCGCTAATAAAATACCACCAGACGGTCTAGCCATACAATCACCATTTCAATATCTTATTTCAGGTTAGGATGAACCCGATTTCCTAGTATATAACTTGTTCGCATTCAAGCTTGTAGAGAACCATGGACTTAAACAAATATCATAGAAGAAATCAACTTCAAGAGAATCAAATAATAACTATTTGAACACTATCGTTTTCTAGATCGAATAAGTGCCAATAACAAAGAATAAGGATTCTCTAAAATTATATAGAAAAAAAGGAAAAAATAATAGGATTATACTTTTGGCAAGATTTCGAGCGATTTATCGATTTGTTCCTGTGGCATTTCATAGTCAACAAGGTTTCCAGCGAGATATTCTTCATATCCTTTTAAATCAAAATGACCGTGTCCGCTGTAATTAAAAGCAATCACTTTTTCTTCACCAGTTTTTTTACATTTTTGTGCTTCTTTGATCACTGCAACGATAGCATGATTGGTTTCTGGCGCTGGAACGATCCCTTCTGTCTTTGCAAAGATCACTCCTGCTTCAAAGGTTTCTATTTGATGGTATGCAACGGACTCCAAGATACCTTCTTTTTGCAGTAGACATAAACTGGGGGCGTCTCCGTGGTATCTTAATCCTCCAGAATGAATTGGTGGTGGGACAAACTCGTGCCCAAGAGTGTACATTTTCACTATAGGAGCTAACTTACCAGTATCTCCGTAATCGTAGGCATAAGGTGCTCTTGTCAATGTAGGAACCGCCTTCGGCTCAACAGCAATAAATCGGATATCTTTTCCTTTCAATTTGTCTGGAACAAACGGATAAAAGAACCCTGCAAAATTACTGCCGCCTCCAACGCAGCCAAGCATCATATCAGGATATTCCCCAATCTCTTCAAACTGTTTTTTAACCTCCTGACCTACAATTGTTTGATGTAGCAGGACGTGATTGAGCACGCTTCCTAGACTGTACTTAATTTTATCGTCGTTTAGAGCATCCTCCACAGCTTCAGATATTGCTAAACCAAGGCTTCCAGGATGGTCAGGATTTTCCTTTAAAACACTTCGTCCGACCTCTGTATTATTAGACGGACTTCGGAAAACTTCGCTGCCATAAGTCTGCATTAATACGCGTCTATACGGTTTCTGGTCGTAACTGACACCAACCATATATACACGGCATTTTATGTCAAAAAGGGCACATGCGAGGGAGAGCGCACTTCCCCATTGACCTGCACCTGTTTCAGTTGTAATTTGTTCTACACCTTCTTTCATTGCAAAATACGCTTGGGCGATAGCTGTGTTGGGCTTATGACTTCCCGTAGGGCTGAGATCCTCTCGCTTATAGTAGATCTTAGCTGGCGTATCCAAATACTCCTCAAGCCGTTTTGCCCGATATAGTGGGCTTGGTCTACCTAATCGCCTGTAAGCCTCTTGTAACTCTTCAGGAATAGGAATGTATCTTTCTGGGGACATCTCCTGTTGTAGAAGTGCAACAGGGAACAAAGGCATTAAATCAGGAGGACCACAAGGTTCTTTCGTTACAGGGTGTAACGGAGGAGGGAGAGGGGCTGGTAGGTCGGCTAATACATTATACCATTGAGTTGGTAACTCATCAAGGTTTAAGACAACTTTTACACCATCATACATTTTCAATCACCTCAAATTTTTTAGATTTCTATTTTTATTTTTCAAAAAAGTTGGAAACGAGGGGGTATCAATAGCTGTTGAAATAGTGGGCTACTGCCACCGCCAAGAATGCCAGGGATGCCAAGAAAAGTTTGAAAAGCTCAAAGCTAAGTCAATTAAAAATTCAGGAGTAAAATCTGTTGGAGTTTTATAAAAACCTTTTTCCGGGCAGGGTGGTTTAGCTTCAAGACTGAGAGAAAAGAAAAGACATTTTGTTAAAGCAAATCCCATTGGCGCAATCAAACCACCTAATCTGCCTATTTCTTTAGGCTTGTTATTTAAATCTTTCTCTGTTTTATTACATTTTTCGTCCCCTGCGAGTCATCCATTCCCAACAATTGAGGCGTCGGACCTCTGAATTGGTTCAGTCTCATGCACAAGAACGTGTCCCACGTGATATACGAGGAACATACCGCCTTGTAACTCATGTATTCTCTTTCAAAGATTCTATATAAACACCGCGATTCTGCTAAACCAACTTTTTCTTACCACTTTTCGATCCTGAAAGCAAAGCAGAGCTGAGTTTTCTACAGCTTATTTTTATCCCTCATTAAGTTGCTTCCTGAAAAAACGAATTTTTACTGCCACTCCTCTCGAAAACAATTTAACGTTGTCACTTCTGTCGATTTTGCATCGCTCCCCACCTTGAAGATTTCTTCCTGTTCGTCAAATTTAACTCATGATGTTCCGCTAGGAGCCGATACAAGTTGTAACGTGGCAATAAAAAGTTGCATTCGAGGCAACAAAATGTTGTTTTAACAGATTCAATACAATGATCCATTCTTGTCATGTTCACAAACCACTATTCAAGTCGTCAAGATAGAGATTTACCATTAATAAGAGATGATTTTTCAAAGACGAAAACCCAAATTTTAACGCTTCGTTGATCTTATCAAGTGCTTGACATTTTCGAATAAAAGTATAAAGGGCATACGGGGAATATTGGCACTTTTCTATCTCTCTTTTTAATGCATCGAAATTTATCTTTTCTAGTTCAGTCACACGATAACGCGTGAACGCAGACCATCTAAATTTTCGAGAAATCATTGCAGAAAGTCTATCATAATACTGAAGAAGAGGGAGAAGAGGCAATTCAGCCTCATCTGTATCATAGTTGTGGTGATTTTCCACAAACTTACGGACTTCTTCATCAAGTATATTAACTTCAGAGTAGATTTTGCTCTGATGTCGATTAGTGTGTACGAAATCATGTAGTAACATAGCTATAACTAATGTTTCTTGCACGTTGGAGAGTTTAGGGAGTTTTTTACGGATCTTAATTGTTCTTGAAATATAGAGCGGATTTTTTTTGAGTTTACTAACAGAAGTCCATAAGATTTGCCCCATCCCTTCACATGTATAACTCCCAACACTGTCAATGGCGAGCGCTTCTTCAAGTTTATATTCTGGAACGATGAACTCAACATTTCCATACCATGCCCTAAAGGTCATAGGCGCACGTCTTTGCCCTACAGTCAATTTTCCGAATACCCTAGGACGACCATTTATGGTCATCGCTCCAATATCGGCAATTCCAAAATGCCTGCGCCTTGAAACGATAGGAGTTTTTGTATAACCCATTAATTTAAAGTATTTTTGTGACATTTAATCCCCTCTTTTTAGGTCTTATCTCCTCTTGAAACAAAAGAGAGGAGATACAAACCTTGCCAAAGTAAACGCTTTTGCAACTTTTATTAGTAAAGTGGGTATGACATTTATCGTTCCTTGCGAGTCATCCTTCCCCAACAATTGAGGCGTCGGACCTCTAAATTGGTTCAGTCTCATGCACAAGAACGTGTCCCACGTGATATACGAGGAACATACCGCCTTGTAACTCATGCATTCTCTTCCAAAGAGATACTATTATTAATATAGTACACGTACAGGCGTCAAGAAGGAAGGAGAGGATTAACCTCTCCCTAAAGTAGGACGGTGTTAAAGCAACATCCGTTGGCGCAATCAAAACCGCCTGTATTTTGATGACATTTTTCGTCCCCTGCGAGTCATCCTTCCCCAACAATTGAGGCGTCGGACCTCTAAATTGGTTCAGTCTCATGCACATGAACGTATCACTCACAAAAGTAAGTGATAGTCCGTTATGAGATGAGAAAAAAGAATGAGATGGAGTTATCATGCAGTCACCGTTTCTTCGTTTTGTTCGTTTTGTTCGCTAAAATTCAAAGAATCCCTCCAATCCTCGATATTACTGAGAGAGATAGGTTTTTCAGTTGCTTTTTCGACAATTTTATAATTTCCTTTGTTATCTTCCGCGACATTGCGAGTAGTTTCGATCTTCTGGAGGTCGAAATTGAAAATCGTGACGCGACCATAACCACTCGCTCGTCCTGCGCCCAGAATCTCAACATATAATAGCGATTCCATGAGAAACTTGATTTCTGTATTCGTTAATTTGGTCACATCAATGTAAAAACTGAAATAGCCGCTGAAATAACTCTCCCTAAAATCTTGGATAGCTATACCATCATAGGTGAGCGCAATTCTGTTTTCACTAGCGATATGGACTTTTTGGACTGGAACTTCAGTTAAGTATTCTTTATGTTTGATTGAGGCAATAGGATCTGCTAACACATTAATAGAAGATTTCTCGCCAAATGCACCAAAGATTTTTCGCAGAATGCAGGGAGGATCACATGTACCAAGTGCATGAAAACCAGAAGGGATGAGTCCAGTGCCATCTTTGAATGTCTCCTTTTCACTGGTATGACATACCTCGATACCGCACTCCTGAGCGAGCGCCATACAGGCATGTCTTAGCATCCCTCGAATACCTTTGATATAATAGAATTTAGTGTTGAAGGTTTTGTCTCCATTCACATACGGAAGTTCTCCTAACAAAAGCATGGTCGAATTTTTTTGAATCGAGGCATTAAGAGGCTTAGCAATAGGGGTAAAAGCATGAACCACTAACTGTTTTTTGATTTTTCTCATGTTTCTAACCTCAATTATAGTTAGTACAAGTACCTATATAAACCTTGCTCAAAATAAACACTTTTCCAACTTTTATTAGTAAATTGGGGAATTAATTGACTTCCTTCTGAGAAAATAAGTATTTTAAACGGCTTTTAGCAAAAAAATCATTAAAAAAGTAGAACCCCCTTTATAAATAACAACGTATTGAGACGATTTGTATTATTGTCTTTTTAAAAGAATAGTTGAACAATTTAACAAAATGAAACATTCTTGAAGATTCAAAAGGAATAAATTTATGGTCTCAACTGAACTAACACACGTTTTTAAAAGAATATGTATACTATAACTGATTCTTAATTAAGTATTAGGGTAAAAGATCCTTTACAGCAACTGGAGGACCTTTTTTCGGTGGTTTATAGATGCCTTCCAGATGTTGAAACCGCTCATACATCAAGTGGAGAGTTTCCTTATCTGGAGCGTAGATAAAGGGGACAAAGCGCTTTTTTTCCAACAAAAAACCCTTGAGTTGTAGTGCGCACCGCCTTATAGCTTCCTTTACTGTCATATATTCTTCTAGATAGTATACCTTTTGAGCGAGTATGTTGTTAACCAATCTCTCAACTTTGTAGTGTCCATTCCAGTTAAGATGATAGAATCGTTCACGCTCTAGTGTTTTACGTCGAATGAAATCAGTTTTCGCAAATTTATCATGTATACATGCAAAGATGAAGGCGAACCTGAACAGGGGAAGAAACACCTCTCGGAAGTCAACAACAGTGCCAAGAAAAGATCTTTGTTTTTTCTTATAATGCAATATCAGTTCGTTGGGTACCCAGGAGAACCCTGCCTCAGCGAGTGCTTTTCGACAGTAAAAGTTAAGGTGTCGATAGACAGCATTGAGTGCAGCACTAAAGGGAGTTCGCGCCTTTGCTTCCCCCAGAAGCACCACTGTGGCAATATAGCGGTCGAGGGTACGACTGATGATTTCAAAATAACTGCCCTGAAGCAAATGCTTGGGAACCTCCCAGGCAATGCTTTCCACTACGCCTTCAAGACCGCGAAGGTTGTCAATATTGCCCCGCCAATAGAGAAACGTATACGCCACGCGATCCAGTAGTTGGGATAAGAATTCCTGTGCCTCTGCAGGAGATAATAATCCCTCTTTTTCAAAATGGAGAATTGCATTGGCGAGTCCCATATTTTTACTCATCACCAGCAACCTCGCTAATAACTTGCCTCGTTCCGTCTCTCTGAGTTGCTGGGCGGCGTGTTTCAGTTCATCGGCTAATTGTTGTTTCTCGGGTGTCAGTGTATGCTCTACAAAGAATCTGCCTTCGGGCGAATTAATATCAATGAGTTTTTTACCATAGTTCTTACGAACCTGTTGCGTAACTTCTCCACCCTCGATGATGATGTGACGGATAGCACCGATTAAATATCGCTGTGTTGTTTTCCCGTCCTTTAAGGAATGAGTAAATCGTTTTTTCTTAATATCAAGCTGTTCACCGCACTTGACACGGATGATTCGTTTTGGTCGTCGAATGTAAACCCTTGTTTTTTTAACCCGCGGGACATAATTTCCAGCCTTGCCTAAAAGCAATTCCAACCCTTTTAACATCAAACCTCGGCGGCCTGGTTTCACCACTAGGTCACCTTTCATGGTTAAATAATAGCGGGAATTGCATTCAGGACAGACGGTGTATTCGTTATAGCGTGACGGCAGTTCCACTGTACCGTCGGAGTTGCAGAAGTAGCATGGAGTATCATCAAGTGTTTCTTGTAAGACACGAATTGTGCGCTTTTTTAACTTCCGCGCTTTCGTATGATATTCGCAGGCACCCATCTTTGGTGCGACATAAGACTTTCTTGCTCGCCTTCCAACTTTTGTGTTATACTTACGATTCAACACGCAAATATGTGCACGTTTCGATCTGCGACGGTCCTTCATGGAGTTTATCCGAAAGAAGCCACATGAGCCACAGGTGAGGCGCAGATGTTCAGGAAGACTCACATTCACATCTGCCACATAGATTTTGGGGCGACCTCGTAACTGCCCTTGAGAGATAAACTGGATTTTTCCCTGGATTCCTAACCGCTTGACATGTTTAACTACCGTGGTGTAGTGAACTGGTCTTTTATATTGCTTACGAACTTTTGTCGTAATTTGTTTATAAGAAATAAGTTTATACTGTTTAATAAAGGTGTAGATTGCTTCCTGAAGTCCTGGATATGGTTTCGGTCTATGTTTTGGATACCAGCGTCTCCTTCTGCCTTTGTTCCCTCTTTCAACTTCAGGCTCTTTGTATTCAGGATTTAGTTTTGAGGTAAGTTCTTTAGCAACCCTTGCCGCCCTCGGGTCGCTGCGCCCCAGATAGTCATAACTTGCTTCTGCGATCCATGACGCCGTCTTTCTATGTGCTTCTGCATCACCCGGTCTTATGTTTACCCGAGTTGCCGCTTCTGTGACTGAAGAACCCTGACTGAGTAACCATACGAAAGAGGTATATTGTTGGGTGGTGTATCGTGTGGTGCTGCTCACTTCATGCATGCTTCGCCCGATTAGTGTAATCACGTGCCGGGAGAATTCCCGTTCTGAGGAGCAGTGATGTGTGGCAAAAAAATTCTTGATCCTGATGGCGGTTTTAGTCGGCAGTAAAAATTGGCTGGCCCAGCGTCCTTTGGCTGTTGCACTAAACTTTCCACCATTTCTTTTGATAAAACCTTCCTTGATAAGTGTGTGAAGGATTCCCTCTCTTTTTTTCTTCGGTTCATCCTGCTTAGGTCGAGCTAACAGTTTCTCTCTTAGTTGTTGTGTAAAGTCTTTCAACTGGTCGTGGGTGAATGGTGTCAACAGTAAGCGAAGCTCTCCATTTTTGATTCCGCGTGTAGTGGTGTTCTTCTTGACCCACATGAAGAATTTTCTCGTTACGCGTTTCAAGTCGAATGGGAGAGAGCCTTCGTGCGTTTCGCGCAATAAGGAGAGTAAATGAAGTTCGTTATTGAGCCAGCAAAGCTCCTCCTCATGAGTCAAGAGTGCGGTATTCATTAGTTCGGACCAATTCTGTAGCAACGCTTTGTGTTGATGCCAGAAGTAATGTCTTTCAAGTTTGAGGAGCAATTGTTTCGTGGATACCGAGCCTCTAGCTATCAGGGTGAGTACAATATCTGCCAAAGAAGAACGAGCTTGGCTTACTATACGATGTTCTTTGACTATCAATTGTCCTTCAACGATTTGAATATCCTTTTGCTTCAAAATCTCTTGGTCGTCCCCCACGAAGATCAGATCGGCATAGCCCACCCGATGATGGCGCGGTCGTGCCGCCCTGCCGCTCAATTGTATCAACAGTTGAGAGCTGAACATTCCTGCATCGGCAATTATCACCCTTTTGATCGGAAAGTCCACCCCCTCTCCGTATTGAGTCGTTGATAAAAAGACCTGAAATTCACCCTTCTTAAGTTTTCTCATAGCTTTTTGTTGTTTCTCTTTACTGAGCCCAGCATGGCTGTAGCCAACGGTTAGATTGAGCCCAAAACTCTTTAGAAAGGTCTGCAATTCTTCAGCGCGTTGTTCAACCTGATTTCGTGTGTAGCAAAAGATATGCACGATTTTAGTCCGCTGATCATCGCCATATGAGTGTAGTTCAAAGGTCTTTTTGATCAAGCGAGCGAACAGAAAGCGCTTTTTTCGTTCGATCTGCTCTATTGTGCTGCCTGAAACTCCAAAAGACGATACAATAAGTTTCGACCGCCGTTCTTTGGTATGGATAAGTTGAGCATCGAGCCAGCTTGCCAGTTCCTCAGCATTCCCCAAAGTAGCCGAGAGATAGATGATGTGAGGACGAGGTCGCAACCACGCTTTCGCATTGACAATCGCGGTTTCTAGACACGTACCCCGCCCTTTGTTACCCAGATTATGCAGTTCATCGACTACAATTAATCCTATCCTGTCTAAAAACGGATACTCGAAATGTTTGGCTAGCAGCCCATTGAAGGATTCGTAGGTGATGATGAGGATATCCGCAGTTTCAAGCTCTTCAGGAGACGGTCGGTTATCTCCGCTGACCCGGAGGATGGTGCAGATGTCGTGATACCACTCTTTGAACCTGTCATACATCTGATCGATCAGCCGTTTGGTCGGCTCAAGGATCACACAGCGCATCCCTTTTCCAAGGATGCGGGTGGACACTATTTGGGCGATCAAGGTTTTTCCAGAAGCGGTGGGAGTGTATAACACTTTGTCATGTCTTTGCTTACCAGAAAAGCATGCCTCCCATTGAAAGTCATAGAGAAGTTTAATGTCAGCCTGTTCCAATTGTTGACGTATAAATTCGTAGTTTAACCCTCTTTTCGTCATTGTAAGGAACTGTCCCCTCAATCCCTGTGTCTCACTTATGATGGTTGAAAAGTTCTTTATAAAGAGGGCAAACCTTTGGATCACTGGCTTGATAACTGTCACAAAATCCCCTCTTTATAAATTAATTATAACCTATTGACAGTAGTGGCAACAATGTCTTTCGAAGAACACCTTAAGCAAGGAAATGAGTTTTATGAACAGAAACAATACCGAAGGGCGTTAAAACATCTCACAAAGGCTGCAAAATTAAAACCAAAAGACTATCAACCTTGGCAGAAATGTGGAGATATTTATTTTACTTTGCACATCTATCAGAAGGCAATCAAATGTTGGAAAAAGGCGTTTGCGAAAAAACCTGACGAAATGTCACCCTTGGTCGGCATAGCTAATTCATACGGATTCTTGGGCGAATACGAAAAAGCCATCAAATACTGTCAAAAGATATTGAATACACAACCAAACTTTCCTTTAATTAAACTCTTGATGAGCAATATAAAAGATGTACAAGAACATTCACCTCTTACCGATGAAGAGGTAGCAAAAATAAAAGAAGCAGATTCAAAAAAGGTCATCACAAGTGTCGTAATCCGTGGTATAGACTATTATGTTATTAATAACACATTAAAACTTCGCGATCTAAATATCAAAGATATTAAACACATCAAAGGATTGGAAAATCTTACCAATCTCCAAGAACTTGATCTAAGCGGGAATAAAATATCAGTAATTGAGGGATTAGACACACTTTGCAATCTTCAAGAACTTAATTTAAGTGCGAATAAAATTACTATGATACAAGGTTTAGATACCCTTACCAAGTTACAAGTTTTAGAACTTTACGACAACCAGATCAATAGGATAACTGGACTGGATAACCTTACGCAATTGAAAAAGTTATATCTTAATGGGAACTCGATAGAAACAATTGACGGAGTGGAACAACTCACGAATTTGGAAGTTTTAAGCCTTGCAGATAACCCTCTATGTGAGGAAGATCGACGCGTGTACGAACGAAGTGTGACAGCTATGGATGCCCAGTATTGTGTAAAATATTGCCAGAAAAAGATGTCGATATTTTCTACCAAGAGTCCTAATAACTAAATAGAGAATCAATAGACTTCCTTTTATGATATAAAGTGATTAAAAAGGCTTTTAGTTGAAAAATCAAAGAAAGAGTAGAACCCTCTTTGTAAATAATATGAAGACTAAGAATGTAAGTTGATGAGATCTGAAAATATTTATTTTGTTGATTTACAGATCTCTTCAAATTAATTAGTCATAATTAACTTTTCAGAAAATTTATGTAGGAGAATCCATATTACATTTTAGTTAATCATAAGAAGCGATATTAAGAAGTTACTATATGAAAGATTATTCTGATTTAAATTTTACTTTCACCCATCACACTCTAACTCTTATTTGGGTTACATTAAATGTATTAATTATGAAGTTTAGTTGTGCATTTTTGTCAAAATAAAAATGATAATAATGCAAGTATGTGCTATCAAATAAGATGAGGGGCAGAGTTTACTCTTTTTAATGGGGAAATTCAATCTTCATCTTAACAATGATTTTAGAGAGTGATAAACATGGGAGCGATCGAAGGGTTTGTAGTAGGTATTGCCTCTAATGTAGCTTATGATTTAATCAAAAAGCTTTCAAGAATTGAAATATTCAAGCAGATACCAATAAGAACTAGTTTCAGTCTTGTAATTAATTTTAGAGAAGGTATCGAGGTTATTGAAATTGATAATAATTTGACTAAGACATTTCGAGAAGAGTTTGGAATCAAAAAAGATCAGAAGAAAGTACCATTTATTGAAATTGATAATCTAAAATTATATGTACTTATAGACTACCATTATCTTGAAGATAGCGAAAAAATCATTGATGCTTTGAATGATATCTTTGAAATAAGAGAGGAAGATGCAGTTCAACCAGAATTCATAGATGCATTAACCATACAAATTTTTCCCGATGATACGAAAGAATTAGATGACATATTAATGGTTATGGATGTTTTGAAAGATATAAAGAGACTTATTCAACGTGATTACAATATTGAAAAAGATTTGATCTGGCTACGCTTGGATGTTGATGATGAAAAATCAGCGATCTTAATACAAAAGAAACTTGTTGAAAGTTTTCCCGAATTAATTATTATTAAAAATAAAGATATGCAGAATAATGTTTTTTTGAAAATAAAAGATACTAGTGACTTAGAATTAAAACAAATAATAGATGTTCTAAAATCTAACAGAATCAGAAAAATACTACACATTTGAGATGATTTAATGGTTTTTGTCTGCCGAGTTTTGAAAATTATGCCAAGATATGATGATCAAGTCAAGCAATTATTGAAAAAACCATCTGAAATAGTATTTGATACAATAAGACAAAGTGAACTCATTGAATTAAAGCTATACATAGATGAACCTGCTGAAGAGAACGATTTTGGCTTTTTAATAACAGCCTATGTTGATATACCTCAAACATTATGGAGTAAAGATACAGGTACTTATTCTACGAAAATCACAAAAAAACTAGAAGTTCAAATATTTACTACTCCTGAAGTTGGAAACTATTTAGTCGTATTTGCATCAAATATTCTTGTAAAGGAATTTGTAAATTCTGTAACTAAGATATTAAATACAGTTGAATGGTTTAAGCCAGTATTAATAGATACTGACCGAAAAGAGGAAGAGATAAGAAATGAGTTAGGCGATTTTAGGCGTGTTTACGTGAAAGATATGGATGATGATCTTGTAAAAACAGCAACAATGGGTGGTCTAAGACTAGAATTGTCGTCAGATTATGCTAGATATATTAGAGATTATGGGGGTAGGCTAAGTGCAGTTTCGCTTATTTATGAAGGTAATTGGATGATGATAACGTTTAGAGGAATTTTTTATTCACCTAGTAAAGATGCCGAAAGTAGGAAAGTTGAAATAATTCACAACTTACTGAAACTTCTAAAAGAAATTGATGCGCTAGATACATCATCTTAAGAATTTGCGGATTTTTAATTCTTTTCTTCACTCATCATTACCTAATATAGGAAAATACTCTTTCATCCGTTCTTTCAGTAATTCCTCCTGCAATGTTTTTTAGCATAAGACGTTTTATTTCCTCTTATTCTTATGCATGCTCCAATGCCCACCCTAGTTTCAGATAAACTGTTTCTGGGAGCATGTCTTCTAGGTGATCACGCTTAAGAATTACAAGTAGGGCAACATCCAAGCAATTAAAAAGCAGTAATAAAATGTGGATCATAGTTTAAACTCAAGCTAAATTCCTCTTTAATTAAAACCGTCATTGCTAGCTAACAAAGGGTTCTGTTCATGTAAATCTTTATTTTATAAAAAACATCAAAAAATAAAGTTTTCTCTGATTTTTTCATTACGATTAATGTTGTAAATTCATTTTCAAATTAACAAATTAACTAAAATTAATTTTAATTAAGTCAAAAGTCGAAACAACGTAGGTACGTAATCAATTACCTGTTTTAAGTTTTTTTAGAGCATCAGCAGTATTAGCTTTTTGTTTATAAACTTAACGTTTTTGTAAGAATTGCCTACTAACTCAGATAATGCAGAAAAAATAAGCAGGCAATGAATGCAAAAGAAAAATGTTCGATAGCCTTCTTGTAAATGAAGACAAAAGAGATGTATATGATATATTGAGGGGCAGTCTAAAAAACTATCCTATCAATGTTGCGAATTGTTCATCGATCTCCTTTGAAAGTTCATCACATGTCGCGTCTATTTTTTCGGGATCAATTATTTTGAGACGAGAGATGTTTTCGTAGACGCCCAGTTTAAGGATGTCCGCTATAGATGCACCACTTTCACTTGCTGCTCTCATCTTTTGATGTGTCTGCATGATTATTCCAAGCATTCGCTTTGCCTTATCTAGGGAACAGTAAGAATCGACTGGATGATATGCATGTTGCATCAAGTAGTCCTCGCGAATGATACGCGCGGCCTCAAGCACTACTCTTTCAATCTCAGGTAACGCATCAGGACCTACTAATTGTACGATTTCCTTGAGTTCTTTCTCCTTTTGTAAAAGCGACATAGCTTCAATTCTCAAATCTCTCCAATCCGCGCCTAAATTGTCTTTATACCATTCCTCAAGTGTTTCTTGATACAATGAATAACTAGTTAACCAATCAATAGCTGGGAAATGCCTTCGTGATGCTAAGTCTTTAGATAACGCCCAGAAGACCTTTACAACACGTAATGTGTTTTGCGTAACTGGTTCAGAAAAGTCACCGCCAGGTGGGCTAACTGCGCCAACAACGCTTACAGATCCATAACGTTCGTCAGAACCTAGAGTTTTAACTCTTCCTGCGCGTTCATAAAATTCAGCGATGCGGGATGCAAGATATGCTGGATAGCCTTCTTCTCCAGGCATTTCCTCAAGCCGTCCAGAGATCTCGCGAAGCGCTTCGGCCCATCTTGATGTTGAATCTGCCATGATAGAAACATCATAACCCATATCACGGAAATATTCGGCAAGTGTAATGCCCGTGTAAATACTCGCCTCTCGTGCAGCGACTGGCATATTTGAAGTATTGGCAATAAGGACAGTTCTTTTCATTAAAGGTTCGCCAGATCGAGGATCCTCTAGTTCTGGAAATCTTTCTAATACTTCCGTCATTTCATTGCCACGTTCACCACAGCCAACATAGACAACAACTTGTGTGTCAGCCCACTGAGCAAGTTGGTGTTGCATGACTGTTTTTCCGGTCCCAAACCCCCCAGGAATGGCGCCCGTGCCTCCCTTGGACATGGGGAAGAAAGTATCAAAAATCCGTTGTCCAGTAAATAGAGGAACTATTGCGGGAATGTTTTCTTTGATTGGTCGAGGGACACGAACAGGCCATTTCTGCATCATAGTCAAATCTTGACGTCCTTTATCCGTTTCAACTACTGCAATGACATCTTCAATTGTGTAGTCTCCTGCTGGAACAATTTCAACAACCTTTCCAGAGGTTCGTGGTGGAACCATAATTCTGTGCTCGACTAAAGTCGTTTCAGGCACTGTTCCAAGAATGTCTCCACCAGTAACATTATCACCAACGCTCAAGCGAGGCGTAAATGACCATTTCTTTGTCCGATCAAGAGGGCTCGCGACAATTCCTCTTGTAATGAAATCACCAGATAATTCTTTTAAGGAAGGTAAGGGACGCTCAATGCCATCGTAGATCTGGCTGATCAATCCCGGTCCTAATTCAACGCTTAAAGCGCCACCGGTAGCTATAACTTTTTCTGTAGGTCGAATTCCGGCAGTTTCTTCATATACTTGGATACTACACACGTCGCCTTCTAAGGCGATAACTTCTCCGATAAGTTCTTCACTTCCTACACGACATACTTCGTACATTTGTACGCCTGTCATGTTTTTAGCTTGAATTAACGAACCTGCAACTCGTGTAATTTCGCCTTCTATTGTTGCCATAATTTTTCACCTATAATCCCAGCGGCACTCTACCGCGATTTTAATTATAATAATATGTCGACTTTCTCACAAGTCAACTCCAACAGCCCTCTTGACTAGGGCTTTAATTGGATCAATTTCTCGTTTCATTGGTCCATGTTTGTCTTGGAGTTCTACAACAATGGGAAATTCCTTTTCGGTAATTTGAGTTATAATTGAACGAACAGAGGCAGAATCAGCTATCCGTTCAGTAGTAATAATGAGACCAATATCTTTTCTTTCTGAGAGGGTTAAAAAAATGGACCTTGCGTCGTCATCAGTAGTTACATAACCCTCATCAATCCCAGCTAATTTCAAACCAGTAACAGTATCTTCATCCGCTACAGCTACTATCTTCAAAAAAATCGCTCCTCTACTTATTAGATCTAAGAGATTATGCGGAGGAGAGTCTCAATAACTGTGTCTAAAGCCTTAGATAGGTTTTGATTTGCTTTTTCTTTAAGCGATGCAATTTGTGATTCAGATTCTTTGAGTATAACATTTACCGCTTCATCGATTTGTTTCTGAATATCCTGTTGAATTGTTTCAGCTTGCCCTTCGGCATTATTCTTTGCTTCTTCAAGCACTTGCCGAGCTTTTAGGTTTGCTTCTTCTTCAATTTTTTTAGCCTTTTCATTTGCTTCGGAAAGAATTGTGCGTGCTTGTTCCTCTAAATCTCGAATTGCTTTGAGTGTCTCAATGCTGGACATAAATGATATTCTCCTCAATTTTCATGTAAACATTATGAATCGGTTTTATAATAGTTCCCTTTATATTCCTTTCTATCGCTGGCTTCGTTTTTCGAGGTCGGGACTTAGATGGAAGAAGATTGCTGTAAATTGAATCTATGAGGGATCTTAAGAGAAATTCTATAAATCTCTGATGCGTTTATATATAGTATCCAGTTTTCTGCGTCCAGTGTAAAGTTTTTATTTCAATTATTTCAATTTGAATCTGTACGTTTATGAAATTTATTTTTGTAAAGGTATTAACTGTGGGATAATAATGAAAAAGGGATTTAAAAAACTTATACCAGTCTCTGAAGCCATAAATGCCGTTTTAAGCGAACTTAAGCCACTAAAAAGCGAAATAATACATGTTAAAGAGGGCTTAAATCGGGTAATTGTCAATGATATCGTTGCTCGATATGATGTACCAATGTTTGACCGTTCTGCAATGGATGGCTACGCAATTAGATCAGAAGATTCTTTTGGTGCTAGTGTAACTGACCCTGTGTATCTTAAAATTACAGGGAGAATTGAGATAGGAACTATCCCAGATATTGAAATTAAAACTGGAGACGCCGCTCAGATTATGACGGGTGCAGCGCTCCCAAAAGGAGCAGATGCTGTTATAAAAGTCGAGGATACACGAGAACATGGACATAGTATAGAGGTAATTAAACCATATCCTCCGAGAAAAAATGTTAGTATTAGAGGAGAGGATGTAAGGAGAGGTGACGTTATCCTAAAGCAAGGTCATCTTCTTCATCCTCAAGACATAGGCATCATAATAGCATCTGGACATGATCAAATAAGTGTAATCCGCAAACCAAAAGTAAGTATTATATCGACTGGGAGTGAACTTATTGATCCTGGCGAGATACTTGAACCCGGAAAGATATTTGATGTCAATAATGCCACTTTGTCTAGTTTAGTAAGTCAATTTCATTCAATCCCCTCTTTTACCAGAAGAGTAAAAGATGACAGAGACGAATTATTACAAGCCCTTGAAAAGGCAATTGAACAAACAGATGTCATCGTGTTTTCAGGGGGCAGCTCTGTCGGAGAATATGATATAATTGATGAGATTATTCTACAAAAGGGTAAGTTATTAGTTCAAGGTGTAGCTATGCGACCAGGCGCTCCAACACTCATTGGAATCATTAACAATAAACCAGTTTTTGGTCTTCCAGGCTCACCAGTAGCGGCAATGATTTCCTTTGATGTATTTGTGCGACCAACCCTTCAAACTCTGCTTGGAATGACACCATATGATCCAAAACCAATAATTAAAGCGAAACTCAAACGTAGTATTCCATCAGAAGTTGGAAGACGAGATTTTGCGAGAGTAAGGATAGTAAAAGAAAACAACGAATTCTTTGCAGAACTTGTAAGAGTAAGAGGATCAGGAATTATAAGCACCTTGGTGAAAGCAGATGGCATAATTGAAGTTTCTGAAGAGCGAGAAGGCTTAAGCAAAGGAGATTCTGTTGATGTTAAACTCTTTTCACAGCATTATTTTCCCAGTTCGTGAACTACAACCCCTACAAGTAGCGTGGCTCCCTGAACCATCCATTCCCGTTGAGGGGATTTTCTTGCGGAGAAATGATAACAGGCTTAAGGAAATTTATCAAAAACTCTCTTAGAGAGTTCACATGACTTCAAGTGGTTAATAGGAGGTAAAATGTTGAAACGCAAAGTCTACTTAGATCTAGTGTCTATAGAAGAAGCAAAAAGAAGGTTTTATGAGCATTTTAAAATAACTTATCACCTCACTAATTCATCTATATGGGATGCAGGTGGAAAAGTTTTAGCAGAAGATATTGTTGCAGGATACGATGTACCTCCTTTTGATAGGGCTCGAATGGATGGATATGCACTTATTGCCAGAGATTCCTTTGAGGCGGATGAAGACAATCCTATTACATTGAAAATAGTAGATGAAATACCCGCAGGTGTTATTCCAGATGTTGAAGTCAATTCTGGGGAATGTACTGTTATATCAACAGGTGCAGTAATTCCAAAAGGTGCAAATTCTGTCATCATGGTAGAGTACACAGAACAAGAAGAAAAACAAGTGAGATTATTTAGATCTGTTGTGCCTGGCGAAAACATCATGTTTGCAGGATCTGACATTAAAATAGGCGAAATTGTGTTAAGAAAGGGTGAACGATTATCACCACGAGAAATTGGTGTTCTAGCCGCTCTAGGAGTTTCTGAAATCCCTGTTTATCAACAACCAAATGTAGCAATAATCTCAACAGGAGATGAAATAACATCACCAGGTGAACTTCTTGAACCTGGGAAGATTTTTGATATAAATGGTGCTACATTAACAAATGCCGTGAGAGAGTGTGGATGCAAACCCAACTTTTTAGGTATTATAAAAGATTCTCCTGAAATGTTAAAAGAGCAACTCAAAAAAGCGCTCTCTAAAGCTGATGTTGTACTTATATCTGGAGGAACCTCTAAAGGTGTTGGAGACCTTTCCTACAAGGTCATCAATGAGTTAGGAACGCCAGGTATACTAGTTCACGGCGTGGCAATTAAACCAGGTAAACCACTGCTTTTGGCGGTAGTAGATAATAAAGCGATAATAGGACTGCCTGGATACCCAACATCAGCGCTAACTGTTTTTGAGCGTCTTGTAGCACCGTTCTTGCGTTCATTAGCTGGGATAAATAGTCTTGAAAAAAAGGTTCTTGAGGCATACATGGTCACACGAGTAGATCATGCTCTTGGTCGCCATGAATTTCTTCCTGTCCATATTATTAGAAAGGACTCCAAATATTTTGCATATCCAGTTCTTACTGGTTCAGGCGCAATAACTACTCTGAGTTTTAGTGATGGGTTCGTTGAAATTCCCTCAAACCAACTTTTCATTGATGAAAATGAAAGGGTTACTGTAGAATTATTTAGCAACACTATTGAGCCCGCAGATCTTGTCTTTATTGGAAGCCACTGTCTTGGATTAGATCTCATCTACAATTTAATGCAAAAACATGATCCAAGTGTTTCTTTCAAACTAATCAATGTAGGATCGATGAGTGGTATAAAGGCAATAAGAAGGGGAGAAGCAGATATTGCAGGAATACATCTTTTTGACGCAAAATCAAATGAATATAATTTACCATTTCTTCAAGACATTATTGGTCAAGTCATAGTTATAAGAGGTTATAAACGAGAGCAAGGTTTGATAGTTGAAAAAGGGAATCCAAAAAATATAACGGGGCTACGAGATCTACTGAGAGATGACGTGTCTTTTATTAATAGACAAAAAGGATCTGGAACACGGATCCTCACTGATTTCGAATTAGAAAAAATCGCTCAACAAGAAAATATGAAGTTCTCAGAACTTATTTGGGCTATTAAAGGCTATGAAGTTGAGGTGAAAACACATAGTGCTATTGCATCATCCATAGCGTACAAAAAAGCGGATATTGGGGTGGCAATATATTCCGTTGCTGCAAAATATGATCTTGATTTTATACCAATTCGTGAAGAACTCTACGATTTTATAATCCTCAAAGACCGCTTAGATAAGGAAAGCGTTAAACTCTTCATTAAAACTCTCAGATCAAAAAAATTCAAAGAAAAACTCAGTTTAGTCTATCCTGGTATGCAGCCTACTGAAAAAACGGGATCTATAATATCTGAGTAACAAATCATAGAAAAGAAAAAGAAGTGCGAGATTTTAAAAGACTCAATTGGTTATTCTCAGTAGAATCTCATTATTTTAGAAGCATCGATGAATGGCAGCGGCGCCCATGTCTTGGTATTCTTTTTTAGTCACCCACATTTTCTGGAAGGTCTTAAGTGACGATAGAATACTACCTCCGATCCAGACACTGTAGCGTCTCTCTGGTGGGGCAATGATTTTGATCTCTACGCCTTCGGGTACCAGTTCGGTGAGTTCCTTGTGCATGCGTTCCTTTAGTCCGGGGAACATGGTGGAACCGCCTGATAACACGATGTTACCGTAGAGTTCGCGGCGCAAGTCGACGTCACATTTCATGATGGCTTGGTAGATGGCTTCGTCAATTGGTGAAGCTTCTAAGCCGATCACACCTGGGTTGAAGAATACTTCGGGAGCCAAGAAACGTTCAGGACCGACCACTAAGGATTGGCCATCTGGCAGAGTATAGGTTTTCTCCATACCGGAGACTTTCTCCGCTAATTTCATTTCCTTCTCGGGGTCTAGGGCCACGTAACAAAGTTTTTCCTTGATGTCACGGACGATTTCACGTTCGGCAGATGAGGTCAATGAATAGCCTCGCTGTCGGAGCAGTCGTCTTAAATACTCGGTGAGGTCACGACCGGCTAAATCGACACGAGAGATGGCGTGAGTGATGGCGAACCCTTCATAGATGGGCACGATATGTGTCACTCCGTCACCGCTGTCGACTACGATACCCGTAGTTCTTCCGCTGGCATACAGACTCAATACTGCCTGCATGCTAATATATACGGCGGGTACGTTGAATGTTTCAAACATGACTTCCGTCATCTTCTCTCTGTTGACTTTGGGATTGAGTGGCGCTTCGGTCAGCAAAACAGGGTGCTCATTAGGGTTAACTCGCAGGTCATTATAGAAGGTATAATGCCAGATTTTTTCCATAGCATCCCAGTCGTTGATAACCCCATGTTCTACAGGGTAGATGAGTTTCAACACACCTCGTAAGTTCAAGGCTTCTTCGCCGATATAGTACTCCCTTACGTAATGCTCAACATCGGTCATAATAGACTTATATTTTGGGTAGCCAATGAGCGTTGGGAAGACACTCCTGGGCTGATCCTCTCCAGCATAGCCGTTTTTGGACAGACCAGTCCCGTTATCTACCACCAACGGCTTTCCAGTTATTCCTTCTTCTTCCAATGGTTTTCCTCCATTTAAAAATCTTTAAAACACTTATTAAAAGAACTTAATCGTATTAAAAAAAACTTGTGGTAAAAGTCTGCGTTTTTCATGTTCCATATCGTAAACTACTTTAGATTTCAACTTCTTGTCTGCAGATAGTTTCAGTCTATGGAATGAAAAAAACTATATATTCCCAACGTTAAATAACGCGACTTTTTCACTGTTTGAACTCATTAGCTTTCTTAGTACCTCATTATAATCAAATAAGTTTCATGGGTGCTGCTAGTTTGCTTAACAAAACAACTCTACTTGGGGTCGATTCGTCTAATATTCGATATCCGGTCAATTGACTCAAGTTTTCTGAAAATTCACGGATTTCCTCATGTGTTGGCATATGAGATAAGGCTAACCTATCGCGAGAGTGACCCACCCACATATATGCTTTTGGCTCTATGTATACGCTTTCAGCTTTTGCTATTAACTTTGCATAGTCCTCTACATGCTCTAGGTTGTGTTGCTTTACTAGCGTCAATCGAAGCACAGTCGGACAGCTGAAACTATGAAGCATTTCCAAGGTTTCATTAAGTTTTTGCCATCCGTCATGGATTTGAGGTCTGCAAAGTCGTCTATAAATCTCTTCAGTGGGCGCAGAAACCGATACATATAATTGGGTAGGTTCTGTTATCTCAGATAGTCGCTCTGGAACCGTACCATTTGTAACTAAGAAGGTAGTGAAGTCCATTCGGTGAAATTCTTCAATTAACTCGCCCAGTCGGGGGTACAAAGTCGGTTCTCCGGAAAGACTGATCGCAACATGTTTTGGAGAGAGCGCTTCGCTATATTTCAAAGGATCGACTTTGTTATGCGCTTTTGGATTATAACCGCTTAAGAGTCGTTTTTGTTCAATTAATGCACCTTGAATGATTTCCTGAGGATCATCGACTTCTATATCTGTCATCTTTGTTCTATCTATTGAACTATCATAATAGCGCCAACAGTATAGACATTGTTGTGTACAAAAATTCAAGGCACATGTCATTTGCAAGCATCTATGTGTTTGAATTCCATAGAATTTAGACTTATAGCAGACAGTGTTTTCTACCAAACTTTTGCGTACCCAGCGGCAAGTTTTTACTGCGCTATGGCGTCCTACAATATGATATTTTTGTTTAAGAAGGGTTTTTTTCACGCTTTCAGGAATAAGTTCTCCATACATTCTTGTCGCGCCCATTATAAGAATACTAGACTAGAATAACTGGATTGTATTATAACTCTTTTTTTATACGGGAGGTGAAACCTTCTCTATACGATCTTTTTTGATTAATGGTTTTTCTGAGAAAAGTAAAAGGGAAGGACAGGTATCTAAACATTGAGTACAGTTTATACACTTTTTCTCATCGATTATCGGATAATTACGTTGTACATCAAGAATTGTCGCTCCTTGAGGACAAAATATCTCACAAAAGCCACATCCGACACATTTCTGAGCTCTTGCAAAAATCTTTGCAAGATTTTTTATCAACTTTTTTCCCGCTTTTAGATGTGATGTGCTCACTTTGAAAGTTCCATCAGCAAATATGGTGACAGACGACTCGTTTATTTGCATATTAACTTGGTCAAACGCTTCATTTGTCCAACTCTTTCCTAGAATATTAAGGAGGTTTCCTATCCGCTGAATATCTAATGGGTATGGAAATCGTCCTTCCATTGTATAAAAATCATCATTATGAGAGCGAATTTTCTCTTTTATCACATATCGGGTAGGTTGTATGTCTATATGAGATTCAAGCTCATTAGTTTGTAAGCCCAGTTGTTTGGCTACTTGTATCTGACCTTTTGCAAGGGTTCTCCATCTCCAAAATCCGTGTGTTGCCCATTCTTCTGCATATCCATTTGATTTCGCCCAGTTCGTTAGAAATTCCATCCAGAATCTGTAAAGATGTTCGTGGGTCTCTTTAATATCATGTAATTCAGAAAGTTTCATAGCAGGGCAATAAATGCATCCAATTCGCTCAAACCCTTTATAATAGAGAGGATTAGCAATAGCATTTTTCATAAGCAGATAGAGCCAAACATGAAGTGCAGTCCAGTTTTTTATGGGACTCGCTCCGATCTGTCCTGGCACAAAGGGGTTCTTCCACACTCTATGCTCTTGTGCACGTGGCTGAGATTCGTATCGTCTAACGCCGAGAAAGGTTACTACTCCCTCTGGATAGTTTTCTCTAATGATCTGTGCAGTGGGAGACAGTTTTAGAAGTTTGCAGCACCATCGAAAATCTCGCGCTGGAGGACCAAATTTTTCAAGCATAACATCCCAATCAGCTTCGGTCTTTTTGTAAATTAATCGGTTTTCTATACCTAGGTCTTTCATAGTAGTAAATACATTTTCTATTGTTTCAGGGAACTCTATTCCCGTATCAGCAAAAAATACATCAAACTGATCTTCTAAAGCCTCTAATGCCAATAATAGAAGACATAAACTATCCTTTCCACCGCTATAAGCTACTGCTTTAGGTTTTCTGTAACTCTTAGCTAGGGATCTCATAAATTGAATGGCTTCTTCTGCCCTTGAGTTCAAAATCTGCACGTTTGCCTGTACTGCCATATCCCATGTTTGTCCGTCATGATGAATAGTTGGAGGAGTTGGGGGTTCACGGTGTTTTATTTTTACGACCATACCTCTCTTTGTAGCAAGAATTGTCTCTCCTGAGAATTTCGCTACACCTACCGCTAAAACCTCGTCGGATGGAGTTATTATCAACACATCATCTCCAGGTTGAATTGAGGGATCACAATCCTTTACACCAGGTGCAAGGAGACTTGCGCCCTTAAGAAGTGGATCAACTGCTCCTTCGTATATTTTTACCCACTTATTACATCCAGCAAGCCATAACCGCCTTGCTCCTTCAACCTTAGGCAAAAACTTCCATCTTTGATGCAGTATATCGAAATAAAGTGCGCCTATAATGACTCCATCAAGAATTATTTCGTTCCTTCTGTCAAGTGCAGGTGCCTTATTGAGCACAACGAGTTTCTTGTCAGGAATCAATTTTTGTCCTACACCTTCACCTGCAAACTGAAAATCTATAGTTTGCCGAATTAATTCGATATCATGAGCAAATGCGGGACGTGTATCTCCTGGAGGTGTGATTTTGCATTTTATAGTAGGACTTCCGCATAGAGTGCAGTTTTCCATTTCCAAGATAGGTAGGTTACACTGAAAACACCAATATAGCAGAAGAGGACCAAGATAAACTTTCTTTGGCATTTTTACTGAAGACTCCTTAGAGAACATTCAACAAGAGCTCTCTGAAACTTCTTTTTCATCCTTTAAAATCTTTCTGTAACTCACTTTGCGGTAGAATAATCATCATTTCGTAATTGTACGGGTTGGATTCTCTACTTCCTTTGTTGGCAAGAGTTTAAAAAGGGTAGAAAGCACTAAACCATCTATGAGCCCCTTCGTCTCTATCCTTGTTCCTTGCTTAAACGAAGAAAATACTTTGCGTTCTCTTACAGGACGTGTTGAAAAGACTCTTGCTGGACTACAAAATATTCAATGCGAACTTATCTTTATAGATGATGGAAGTACAGACGAAACGGGGTCAATAATTGATCAATTAAGTCAAGAAATTCCATGGGTGAAGGCATATCATCATTCAACAACAAAAGGAAAATCTGCAGCCATAATGAACGGTTTTTACCATTCTAAAGGAAATATCATAATTCTATTAGATGCAGATCTGCAATTCTTTCCTGAAGACATTCCAGCAATCCTTTCAGAAATGACTCAGAAAAAATTAGATATTGTTAATGGCTGGAGAAAGGAGCGAAAAGATCCTTTGTCCAGAAGGGCTGCATCTCGTCTCTATAATTCCTTTGCAAGTTCTCTCTTCGGACTAAAGGTTCATGATTATAACTGTGGGATCAAAGGTCTAAAACGGGAGGTATTAGAATCCTTCAGATTAAGAAAAGGATATCATCGTTATATACTGGCCCTTGCAAAGCATCACGGGTTTCGTATAGGCGAAGTAGTAGTTCAACATGCCCCTCGCCCGTATGGAAAGTCTAGATACCGAACTAGTCGACTATTTGCAGGATTTGTGGATTTGATGAGTTTAAAACTTCAATTCATGTTTATGGAGCGCCCCATGTCACTGTTTGGCGTGCTTGGCGCATTTATCTTCCTCCTCGGTCTTATTTCTGGAGCTTATCTTGTATATCTTTGGTTTCTTGAAGGCGGTATTGGTACACGACCACTTCTCTTCCTTACAGTCCTCTTACTTGTTGCAGGCATTCAGTTTTTCTCATTTGGATTTTTAGCTGACGCAATTGCATCTTTAAAAACAGACGTTGATTATCTTAATCAATTAGTCATACAGAGGAAAGAAGAAAACACAAAAGGTCAATCACCCCCTAACAAGTGAGGGGGCTTGTTCCGTGAGGAACAAGAGTAATTGGTTGATTAGCCTAAGAGAGGTCGTGGTGGAACACACATGACGGTATCTACGTTATCAGGAGAGTTAAAGAACACACCAAGGGATGCTTCTCTAGTCCCGTGCTCTGTAAACGGTGGTTTAAACAGAGAGGAAACTCTCAGTGATCATCGTAGAGTACTGACTGATAACCTTGGCGAAGAGAACCTACTCCCCTGGTGTTGGGAGCGGCGGGACTTGCGAGTACCCGTTATTAAAACACCACCCGAGGTTGGGTACACCAACCCCTGTCTTCGCAGAAAGGGTTGTGTGAGCAACGCTCGACCTCAATTCATGTATCCCCCCAACAAGTTGAGGGGTCTTCTTGCGAGGTAGTTATAAAATGGTCTTCCTTTATCAAATCTCGATAGTTTCTCCAACACGAGGAACAAATGTTTCAACACCCTCCTTTAGCTCCTGAACTCTTTTACTGAAAGCAAACGCCTTTTCTTTCTCGCCATGTACCACTATAACCCTTTTCAGGCCTTCTATTTCTGAAAGAATGCGCATGAGCCCGGCCTGATCGGCATGTGCACTAAATTCAAAATGGTGTACTTTCGCGTTTATTTCTACTTTTTCACCGTCGATTTCTAATACACGTTCGCCTTCTTGAAGTTGACGACCTCGCGTTCCTTTTACCATGTATCCAGTAAGACAAATGAGGTTTCGTTCATCATCTCCTAACTCTTTGAGATAACGTATTACCGGACCGCCTTGTACCATCCCGCTTGTTGTGATAACAATAGCAGGTTGTTTTGTATTAATAAACTCGTCACGTTCAGAGGACGTTACTTCATGAAACATCTCAGATTCCCATGGTGACCTCTTAGTATATCTTATTTGTCGGCGAATTTCAGGACGAAGATATAGCCAATATAACTTGTAGATTTCGTTCATTTTTCTTATCATTCCATCGATATAAACTGGCACTTCAGGTAAGAATCCGCTTCTCATGTAGGCCTCGATGGAGAGCATCGCCTGTTGAGCTCGTCCTGCCGCAAAAGCTGGAATAATGACTTTTCCTTGCCTCTTTAATGTGTTCTTAACAGCGAGTGCAAATTCTTTTTCGGTCTTTTTAAGATTGGGTAAACGATCATTAGGGTCACCATAAGTAGATTCAATAATCACAGTCTCTGTTGGTAAGGTGCTATCAGCTTGGTGAAGTGTTCTTGTATGGCGCGCGTTTACATCACCTGTGTAAAGAACAGTGTGCCCATCTATTTCTAGCCAAACCATGGCGCTCCCTAGAAGATGCCCTGAACGATATAAGATCATTTGTGCATTCGATACATCTAAAGGTACTCTGAATCGGACATCAACGGCATGAGATCTCATAGCTTGAACATCTTCTGCCTCATATGGACTTTCTTCGTGAGCTCTAGAAAGACGAAGATAATCGAAAACTAGCAGTTCAGTCATATCTTGTGTCACAGGCGTGGCGTAAATCGGACATTTGTATCGTTTTATGAGTGCAGGAGCGTGCCCAGAGTGATCTAAATGTGCATGTGTTAAGATCACAGCGTCTGGAGTATCAGGTAGCGGAAGAGGGTATCTATTTTCATCAGAAGCACCTAAATGCACACCAGCATCAAGAACTAACTTTGTGTCTTTGCTTTCCACAAATACACACGATCTACCGACCTCTTGCGCTCCTCCTTGAAATGTAATGTTCATTAAATCAACAGCCTCCATTCTTACTTTAAATGGCTTCATATAAAACAGTAATGAGTTAAATGAAAAAGTCAATCACTTTTATTTGTCAACTATAATATAATTATTAAAGGGATATTTAGAAAAAAAGATTTAGATAAAAATCGACTTATCTAAGAAACCGTTAGTGTAGGGCATCTGCAACATCTTGAAAAAGGTATGCGTTAGATTCTTTAAGTAAGACTTTAGGAACAAGTAGATATCGATCTACCTGGAGACAAAGATCTATATCCCTTTCATATCCCAAGCGCTTCAATTTAGCGCCTTCTGCGGAATTCTTTATTAAATTGTTAATATTGTCTTTATTTCTTTCATAACTTTCTGATGCTAATTTCGCATCTTCATCAAGAATGCATCCCTTCTCACCCAATTTAGAAGCTATAAGTCCTGCAGCGAGCCAATCTTCGCATTCCTCTATTGGACCACATGCTATAAGTACTATATCCAAATTCGTTTGTTTTGCTATGGTATATGCTGTTGCAGATACAGCAGAGGCGTTTAAAAAACCACCAACTAGTATATGCTCTGAATTTCCCACACTGTGTATTATTCGAGTTCCGTTGGAAGTCGTAAGGACGAGAAATTTTTGAGAAACTGAATTTTCTAAGATTTCAATGGGTGAATTGCCATGATCAAATCCTGACACCTTTTTATAATCCCGTTCTCCAGCTAAGATACAGTTTTCAATGCGATCTTTCAAAAGCCATACTGTATCAAGATCTGGAGCTGCATATACTCCTTTTGCTCCTGCCGCTAAACTACAGGTAATCATAGTACCTGCACGGATAACATCTACAATAATATACACAGCGTTTTTCTTTTCCAATTCAATAGAATTTTCCATTCCGAATAAATGAACTTCAGGTTTCATTAAACGATTCACCTTTTTGTTTTATAAAATCACAAAAAAAGCGGATACTAAACGTGAATTTAATTGTGATTAACACTACGACGACGAGGAGGACGAGGATGACGACAAACTACTTAAAACTAATAATGTTGAAGAAATAGAAGTCAACCTCTTTGTTATCATATTATCACATCATCTTGTAAGGCAAGTACTACTGTCATCTTTTATAAAATTTTCTAAAGATACCTTTTCGAGATTTTATCTTAAAATATGATTTGCTGGAACACTTATTGCTACTATGTGGTATTAAAACAACATATTTTCTTCTTAAAGACACTCTTAGTATCATAAAAGTGTTTTATTTAAATAAAGCTTCAAAAAGTAATCTTTAAGAGCATTAAATAAACACCAAAATAAATTGAGGGGTAAATAGTGGATCCAGGCAGACCTTGGCTATGGTGAGCCTTACAAAAATTGCTTTATTGGAAACTCATTCAGCTTCAAGAAGTTTTCTTGCAAGATCAATCTTTTTCTCTTTTATTTTGCGGTGCTCTTTGATCCAACTCAATACGAACCCACACACACGCTCTTTACAGGGGCCGCATAGAGTTTCTCCGTTAACACATTCTTTATAAATTTGCTGCATTATTGTGTCATCTTCCACAAACAGATACATAGCTAGCATATAAATCATACATATTTCTGTTTGGCCGCCTAAACGTCTTTGCTCTTCTGCTGTTACACGTCCTCCAGTAAAAGCATTCATAAGTTTGTTTCTGATATCCTCAAGATCCTCACTTAAGTCGAAATAACTCATTGGATTTCGCTTACTCATCTTCGCGGAACCATCTAGTCCTGGCATAATTTTATGATAAGTGGCACTTGGTTCAATGAAATTTTTTAGTTTTCGTGCAATTTCCCTTGTTATTCTTAAGTGAGGGTCTTGATCTGCACCGACTGGTACAACTACGGGCTTTGGACCTCCAAAATCTTCTGTTTCGGGTAAGAGGATGTCGCCTATCTGTACCAACGCACTCATATACAGACCAAAAGTTATTCTCTCTCCATATATAGCCAACATTTGATTTGTCGTGACCTTTGAACCAGCCAAAAACGCGATGTCCGTCACGCGTTTCTCTGCTGATTGTCGCCAGATATAGCCTTTTTTCGGGGTGGGATCAAATCCAAGTGCCAATATGTCTGCTGTATTATCGATGGCACTATCTAACGCCTCATCGTACGGCAGTTGATTATCCATAAGGCTTTCTATGTCTGCTATTCCATAGAATGCCATAGCCCCATATTCCTTCTGATAATAAACAATCTCGCTCGCCGTCATCAAAGAGCCTAAATGAAACGCGCCCGTAGGTTTAATTCCACTCATAACAGCAAAGGGCTTTTTGGTGAGGATAGCATCTAAGATGACATCGAATCCGCGATGTCCAAAATTGATACCACGTCGCATAAATTTATTAGGTCTTGGAATTTGTTTTACCAATTCTTTAGAGAAAGGCTCAATTCCGAATTCTTCAATCAATTTTGTATAATCACTTATTGATGTCGTTCCCCAAGGATCTAATTTTGAAATTCTTACTCCTCCTAGTTGTTCTTTTGTCGGCTCCTGTTATAGTTTTTTTATCTTCCTAAAGATATGCATTCCACATTATCAGATATATGTCAATAGAAGAGTGATACAATCATTTTTGCTTTAAGAGAATTTCTATTTCAAATGCTAATTAGAATTGGGTTAAATATCCAGAACAAACTGTAAGCGAACATGAGACTCTTTTTTTTGTATTTGCATCTCAGCATAGGTGATTGCCTTAACTTCTGTTCCTTGTGAATGTTTATCTATATCGAACGCTTCACCCCAGACGTCTCCTGTAAGATACCATTCAGCATTTTTCAGTTCTATTTTGTGCACTTTAAACCTTGAAAATACTAAGCCATCCGCGTCAAACAAGACAATCAATGCTTCTAGCCATTCATATAAAAGAGCAAAAAGATCCTCGCCAGTTACAGTAACTGATCTCTTCTCTTTCGCCTCTACCTTTGATATTTCGGTCATAATCTCTGTTAGCGCTTGACCAGCGACTTCAAAAGTTTCTTCAAGTGAACTTCCGAGTACTTCAAATTTTACATCAGCAGTATGATCCAATATATTATAAGTCATAACAACACCTTGAGGAACTTCACTTCTTTAGGCGTATAATTTACGCATTTATCATTCTTGTTTGGTATACATCCCCTATTTTTTCTTCTTCGACATTTAATAACTCATTCAATTTCAACTGAAATTCATAAGTAATTATATACGTTTCACTCAGATGTGCTTTGAACCTTATAGGGACTCTAGCCATCAACAGAATGCTTATATAAGGACACGCTTCTCATAAAAAAGAATGTTTGGTATATGAACAGTTCTCCCCAGAAAATTGGAGGAATCAAATAAAGAGTTTCTTAATACTTGAATAAGATTTATTGTAATTATTGAATTTACGCGAGGTTATGAAATGCCATATCAAGGTCCATTAAACCAGATTTCGGAAAACATTTACGAAATTCCTATCAAACATAAACAAGGGATGAGAGTTCCAGGAAGAGTTTATGCTAGTCCTGAACTTCTAGAAAAAATGAAGGGTGATCTTACACTTACACAGTGTGTAAATGTAGCGCATCTACCAGGGATACAAAAGTTTGCGATTACCTTGCCCGATGGTCATCAGGGCTACGGCTTTCCTATTGGTGGTGTGGGTGCTACTGACGTAAATGAAGGAGGCGTTATTTCCCCTGGAGGCGTTGGCTATGATATTAACTGTGGTGTACGTCTACTTTGGACGACTCTTGAAAGAAAGGAGGTCGAGCCTAAGTTAGATGACCTCTTATCAACACTCTTTAGGACAGTCCCCTCTGGTGTTGGGAGGACGGGACAAATACGTTTTTCAAAAGGAGAATTAGATGAGGCATTACTTGGGGGAGTAAAATGGGCTGTTGAGCAAGGATATGGATGGCGTATAGATGCAAGTCATTGTGAAAGCCAAGGATCTCTTGAACACGCAAATCCTGACAAGATTAGTGAAAAAGCAAAAAGTCGTGGACAACCTCAATTAGGTACATTAGGTAGTGGAAATCATTTCCTTGAGCTTCAATATGTAGAGAAAATCTATGATGAACGCATAGCTAAAGCTTTTGGTATAACTAATGAAGGACAAGTCACAGTAATGATTCATACAGGATCACGTGGATTTGGACATCAAGTTTGTTCAGATTATCTTCGTGTTATGGAAAATGCAGTGAGAAAGTATAAAATAATGATTCCTGATAGAGAACTGGCATGTGCGCCTGGGACGAGTAGAGAAGGTGAAGATTATTTTGCCGCGATGGCATGTGCAGCTAACTTTGCATGGGCAAATAGACAGTTCATCACTCATTGGGTAAGAGAAGGATTTGATAAATGGTATAAAACAGACCCCGACGAACTTGGACTTCAACTTATTTATGATGTAGCACATAATATTTGCAAACAGGAACGTCATGTCATTGATGGTAAAACAAAATCACTGTTTGTTCATCGAAAAGGTGCAACACGAGCATTTCCAGCAGGTCACACCGATCTTCCGCAAGATTATAAACCTATTGGCCAGCCAGTAATTCTACCTGGCTCGATGGGTACGGCATCATATCTACTTTGTGGACAAGATACTGCAATGGAATATAGTTTCGGTAGTACTGCACATGGCGCTGGACGAGTTATGAGTAGATATAAGGCAAAAAAGAGATATTTCGGAGAGAAAGTTGCTAGTGATTTAAGGCAGAGAGGAATATTTGTATATGCCACAAGTAACAAAGTAATCGCAGAAGAGGCACCAGGGGCATATAAAGATATTAATCAAGTTGCCAAAGTCTCTAATGACGTAGGGATCGCATCTTTTGTTTGTAAATTACGTCCTATGGGTGTTGTAAAGGGATAACAAAACTCAAAAGTCCTAATTCCAATAATAAAACATTCTCAAGACCTTTTAATTCTAAAAATCAATAGTAGTTAATGCCATTCAAACTAGGGTTTTGGGATATATTTTCGAACAGTTGCAATTGAATTATCTGAAACTCCACTAGTTTTCATACTCTCTTCGTTTACCCATACTTCCATTTCTGGAGTATCTGCATTACTGTTTGCAGTAAAATAAAAACGCTTCTTTTTTGTAACAACAAGTTCTATTTCATCATCTTCGGCTATCCCAAGTTCTTCCATAAGAGTTGGATGAAGTAATGCCTTTTTGGGAGGAATATCCTTTAAGTATACACGTATACGCTTTTGTTGCACAGTTCAACCCTCGCTAATTTGTAGAATTAAACTACCTTAAATAATTATGTTATGAATAGTTATTGCAAGTTATCCAAAAGCTTGGTGAAAAACTGGTGTACAATGAACTCAACTATGAAGTCGTCAAAAGCCTTAAAGCATGGATAAAATTCATTTCAAAGGTTATTTTTGTCACTGATCGAAAAACTAAAACTGAATTTATCGTCTTTTTAATCGCTAAACTCATTTCTATCCAAACATTAGCGGATTTTGGCATTATTGATCCACAATGGCTTAAGAATTCGTGGAATTCCTTCAATAAAAAATTGTATTCGAACGGCAAACTTACTGTATTAAAGAAGTTTTTTGAACAAATTGATGTACTATTTAGGGAATATTTTCATCGTGATCTGTTTAAGTTAAATATTCTTGAATATATTGACGAGAACGAAGATAATATTGCAATCTTCTATCAAAACCTGCAATTAGTTCTGGGTCTTAACAATAGCCAAGATTCATCTAGCAAGCTTAAGGGCATAACACAATATAATTATCAACATATCAATGAAAATATCTTCGGAAAAGTCTATGAAAACTGCCTTACTGAGATACGTCACGAAGAGGGCGTCTACTATACTCCTTCACATATTGTGGAATTTATCGTTGAGAACACTGTAGGCGAGGTATTTGATCAATATCTCACAGAAATAGAGTTTCAGATGAATGAAAAAAACTTCGAAGAAATAACAAGATTACTTCATAAATTTGTATCATTAAAAGTCTTAGATCCTTCCTGTGGTTCAGGAGCTTTTCTCATTGAAGTTTTTCGAGTAATAGAAAAGAAATACTCGACGCTTAATCAATTAATTTCGAAACTTGAGACGAGATATTATTCATACAGAGGCTACAAACATAAATCTGGTGAAATGGAAATAAAAACTTCAAAAATTAATGAAATGAGAAATATTTTTGGAACACAAGACGAACACAAACTAATATTCAGTATTCCTATAAGACACCTATTTGGAATTGAATTGGATAAAACTGCTCTCAATATAGCCAAGATCAGTATCTTGCTAGAAACTATAAAACTAGCTTCATCACAACCTGGATTGGAAGAAAGTCTAAGAGAAGGTGGTCATCAGTTTTCTTATTTGGAAATGAATTTTATACATGGTAATACTGTTGTAGGGCTTCCTAATGAACATATTATTAAACATCTAAAACAAAAGAAATTAGAGATCCGCCAACTTTTTGAGGTAAGGAATTCATATCTTGCTAATTTTGAAAATCCAAGACCTCTAGTAGACATAGAATGCGTTAAATCAAGTCTAAGAAAAGAACTAGATGAATGTTTCCAAAGATATCTTGAAAATCTGAATTTAACTTCAGATATTTTGGAGGATACAATTCCATTATATTGGGCTCTTGAGTTTTGGTATGTTTTTTTCGATCAAGAGGGAATCACTTTAAGCGAGGGTGATTCAGGTTTTGACATTGTTATAGGTAATCCGCCTTATATCGATTCTGAGACAATGACGAAGATGAGTCCCAATATCAGACATTATTGTGCAAAACAATATGTAAGCGCGTCTGGCAATTGGGATTTATTCTGTGTATTTATCGAAAAGGGAATTACACATACTAAGAAAGATGGATATTTTAGCTATATTATCCCAAATAAACTTCTCGCTGCTGAGTATAGCTTAGAAACACAGAAAATACTTGAAAAATATGCTCTCAAGAGGATAAGTGATTATTCAAGAACGAAAGTTTTTGAGTCAGATACAAGTGTGTATCCCATTGTGATTGTTTTACAAAAATCATCTCCTAAGAGCAATGATATTATCCAAGTAGAGATTATTGAAGAGTCAGAAGAAAACGAACTCAAATTATCCTCTGAAAACCAAATTACTGTGGAAACGTTTAGGGAACTTCCAAAAGGTTTGTGGTCTCCTTTAGTTAGAGAAAACTTTCCATTTATTCAAAAGGTTTTGAACATTTCCAACGCTCTTCTTCAACATAGTAAAATTGTTGGAGCTGCCTCTGTTTCAGAGGCGTATAAAATAAAAGAAATTTTAAAGGAAACCTCAGAAAGCGAATTTAATCAAAGTAATTTAGCGTTTATAAACACAGGAACCATAGATCGTTATAATGTACTTTGGGGACTTCTACCAACAAGGTATATTAAAAAAACTTATAGCAAACCTATTGTCAGACGTAGCGATCTTAGAAATATCTCAGAAAAGAGATTAAATGAATCAACTTCTCAAAAAATCATTATTGCTGGAATGACACTAAGACTTGAAGCAATATATGACCTAGGCTATCTGGTGGCTGGAAAATCAACTATTCTCGTGCTCCCAAAAGACTTAGACTTGAAATTTTTGATAGCGTGTATTAATAGCAAACTGATTAGTTTTATTTATAGAGAACTTTTTGAATCACTGTCATTGCATGGGAGATATCTTCGTATCGGTCCCCCTCAAATTTCACGCATTCCCATTCGCCGCATCAATTTTTCCACAGCAACAAACACCCGTAAGGCTCTTTTTGAAGAAGCAAAAAAACTCTATAAAAAATATCTAGTAACTAAAGATTACAACATAATCAGCGATTTCATCGAAGATCGTCTACCAAAAGACAAAAAGGGTGATCTAATCATCGAAAATGAAGAAAGTGACATTATTTATGACATCTTAATTTATTTAGCTGAACAGATAATAGAGCTGAACAAACAGAAAAATGAAGTAATTACAGAATTCATCGAATGGTTCGAAAAGGAACTAGATACGAAAATTGAGAATATGATTCACAAAAAGAAGTTGATATTTTATTATGATCTTGATTGTAATGAGTTTCTAGACGTTCTGGGAAAAAATCAAGCTCAAATTCCCATAATACTCTCAGATAGGGCAGTTCAAGATAGTCTAAGGAAAGTGTTTGAAAAAAACCTTGCGATACTTTCCCCTCTGATAAATAAACTCAAATTAGTTGATGAACTCATTGACCAAGTCGTTTACAAACTCTATGGGTTAACTGATGAAGAAATTGAGACAGTGGACACTACTATTCCACGTTAAGGTAAAAAGACGTTTTTTTTGTAAGGTAAACATACTCAGTCAAAAGAATTTAAGTTAGGCTTATTTCTTAGAACGCGATTTCTTTTCTTGAATGCGAGTTCTCAATTTTTTAATACCAAGTGCAATCTTTTGGAGTGCTTTGCTCTTTGTATCCTTCTTACTGATTTTTACATAGCCTGGATCTTCCCACCATGCCCTGGAGTAATATGCGGAAGAATTTACGATAGGCTCATATTTGAATGCTTGAGCAACAAGATATATTTCCCGAACTGTTGGGTTCTCAACCGCAATCTTCCGTGAGATTTTACGCCCTTGATTTCTTGTTTTTAAGGCATTAATGTAAGCCGGCCAAATTGTATAAGCATCGTCTTTCATGAAAACTCCTCAATGATTATGTTATTTATAAATTAAAATCATAGCTCTTATATTTTTAATACAAGATTTTTTAAGTTTAAGCTATTCATTTTGATGCTATGATATCTTTTACACCCAGTTCTCGCCCGCCAATAATTTCAGTGTGGGTATCACCACACTTGGGACATTTTAAAGATGACATAAGAAGGTTTTGTAGTGGGTCATCTTCTATTGGAGGGCTCTCTCCTTCATAACCGCATTTCTTGCAACGAATTCTTCCTGGCATTCTCGTTATATTAATCTTAGCATCTTCCGCGATGGTATCTTTCGAAGTAATTTCTAGTGTAAATCTCAGACGATCTTCGCTGACAACTGTCAGATCGCCAATCTCCACGTTAATTTCTAAGATTTTCTTCGCATCATATTCTTTTGCAGCCTTAAGAACAGTTTCGATGATGGAAACAGCTAAACTGAGTTCATGCATCTTTTATGACTCCTTTAATTAAACATTGCATAATTATGTTATTTACGTATTCCATTCTTTGTGCGCAATAATACCTCCGAATGAAACAAATCCTCCTCCAATAATGGCCAATATCAAAGCAATTGTGTCCATAAGATTAAATCGAGACTGACTATAGACAACACTCCATATGAAAACATCTAAAACAACAAAGCCGAATGCCATGAGACTCAAAGTGGATGCAGCTGACGTTTCACCCAGATATCGTGAGGGTTGTAAATATCTAGTGTGAAATACTGCCATATCCATATCTGTTGCTGCAGCATATGTTGCAATAGCTGCCAAAAAGTTTGGTATCAACGTGAAGATAATACCTGGGCTTTCTGGATAATAAAAGAAGGTTGTAATCCAGCTTATAAATAAAGCACCAGTGGCGATTATTAGGATTTGCGTAGCTTTCGTGAAGTCAATTTCAGTCATAATATCTTCTCTTATTATCGCAAAACTCACAGCGTTTCATTTTTATATATTCTGTTCGTGATGTTTCGAAAAATGTGCGTTTATTCGTTTCTTAATTCCATTAAGATGCCCTAGCCCAATTACAGCGACTATTTTCTTTTCAGGGAATGTATTAAGCAATGAAATTATGCGTTTTGAAATATAGGCATCCCTTTCTTGAATTAAGATTCTTGAAATACCTGGAAATTTTTTATGCAGAGTGCCCATGAACTCTGGAAGGATGTCATTCGGATTTGTCTCCAAGTCTAAAAGAGAATAACTGATATCTTTCTCAGCCCCAAGGATGCCCTTTACGAGTTCTATTATCAATCGATTCTTCTCAAGACCTACTGATTGAAAACGTTGAAGGGTAATCGGAAGTGGTTGGTCAACAAAAAAGATTTTTGAACCAGTTTCCTTTGCTGATTTGATAGCAACAAGCATTTCCTCACCTGGGATGACACCAAATTCTTCGCCAAGCCCTTGTTCAAGGTGAGAAATTAACCAGACCATCAAATTTGTCGAGAAACTCCCTTGGCGCGCAGATAACAGGAGTTCACCAAAACTTAAGGTTGCTTTAGGCTGTTCTAATAATGCCTCATATCGTCCTTGATCAAGTTCAACTGCGACAATTTCTGGTTTTTTTTCAAGGATCAAATCACGAACTCGCCGTTTACTCTCAGGACTGACATGAATAGTACCAACAAGAAACAGCCTATCAAAAAGTACTTCGATTTGCATTAACTATTCCGACTCCCAGCGATAACTTTCTTCTGGATCCCAGCTATAACTGTCGAATATATGCTCCAGACCACCAGCGAGATCGTTCATACCATCCATCGTTACAGAAGATACAGGGATTACCTCTCCGATGTATCCCTGCATTTTGAGAGCATTGAGAAGCGTTACATTTAATTCTCTTTGCTGCCCTCTCGTAGAGATTTCCAAGGCATCCGCAAGAACTACTGGATCATTCCATCTACAAATCCGTTCTATTTCCTCTTCTGATATCAAGTCTGTCTTTGAGAGCACGGTAATATGGGGGACTGGAAAACGCACCTTTAATGATGCGCCAAGGAGCACCATTGATACGAAACTGGCAGGCGTTTTTGCAAGTAAAGCATCGATTAAATGAACGACAACGCTGTTTTTACTTAATGCAGTCACAAATAACAAACCTGCGCTTCTATAAGCAAAAATCTCCATTTGACCGACAGTATCAACAACAATATAATCTGCATCGAAGCTCTCGATCTCTTTTTTGATGTCGTCAATTTTTGTAACCAAGATATCGGACGCTGCGATGAGTGCACCGTTCGGTCCTAGACCATATTGTTCTATAATCTGCTCTAAGTTTACATAATCTCTCACATCAACTTCTGGAGTGTATGGCAATTGACGCACTCCAGGATCCATATTCACTCGAACGACTCTCCAGCCTTCATCAAACAATAGTCCTGATAATTTCAAAGTCAGAGCAGATTTTCCACTCCCAGCAGTTCCAAGAATGTAAACAATATGAGATGAATCTGATTCCATGCGATATATCTCCCAAGAACATCTTGTTAAACAATAATCATTATTTTGCAATCAATTACTAAAAGGGCGTTAAATATTTGCACTTATCACAGAACTTTCTATCCAGATAACAATGAACTTTCATAGAATAGAAAAATTTTCTAATACTACATGTAAATATATACGATTAAAGACGAAGACACATTAATCAACATATTTGTATATTATATAATAAACCCGCGAAGTGATATCACTCATCATCAAGTAGAGTTATTGCAGGCAGTATGTGATGAATCAACTACTCCTCTCTGTCGGAAGGACTGAGTCTCCTTCGGTGATTTAAGATGAATATAAGAGTTTCTTCTGTGCGTGGTAAAAAGGTATATACCTCTGTAGGAAAGTATCTTGGACATGTTAATAGCTTGAAATTTGATATACAAAGGAATAAAATTGCTTCGCTTTTAGTCAAAATCGATAGACGCATAAAAAGATTGCAATCTCGTGTTGTTTCAATCCCATATGATTGGGTAACTGCCGTCGGAGATATCGTGATTATTGATAAAAAACTGTCAGCTTCTTGGAGTAAAAATAAAGAATCTAATATTCAAAACAAAGATTTTGTTGAATTATAGATATTAAGAGAACAATATCCACAGATATTGTTGAAAAAAGTCTCATTTTGAAAAATATTAATGCTACTGCATACACATTGCACTAGATCTTGTCAATATGATCGATTTCTATTCTGTGAATATAGTTTCCTCTGACAAGACAACGATATAATCTGCAGCATTTTCTAATGTTTCACTAAACCCTTCTGTTCTCCCAAGCACGACCGTTTCCTTACCTAATTCCTTTGCTTTAATGAAAATCGGAAGAAAATTAATATCAGATGTCCAAAAAGCAACTATTTCAAGTTCATCACTGTAAATTAAGTCCATGGCTTCAATCGACATGTAGACATCTATATCTCCAGGTACAACAATTGGTAGGTATCCTTTCGTCAATATTTTGTCAATATAGGTATCTGGTAACTGTTGATCGAGAATTACTTTCGCAATTCGTAAATCACCAATTGATGCAATAGTTTCATCAATTTTTTCTAGATCTTCCTCAATATTTTCTACAAAAAGATTAGAACCATCGATCAAAAGACCAAGTTTCTCTTTTTTTACATCTTTCTTTCTACGAAGTACCCTTCCAACTCTGCGAAGAACACTCAAACTGTCACCTTCCTAGCAACATATGTACATTGAACATAACATTGTATATGACTTTTGATATAAGATTTCTCGATAGTTTCACCTATGCGAGTATCTTCTTTCTTTAAAAATGCAGTGATCTATCACTCATTGAATTAGTGGACTTAATATTCATTGCTGAATTGTTTGACTTGGAATAGTGCATTTCATATTGCTAAAGTCAATATAACTGCAAAGGGATTATATTTGCGAATCAGGCATAGTGCACCTAACTAAAAGCACCTAAACGTCTAAAATGGAAATCTTTATGAGTGCACCCAGCGATGTAGGTGTACATTTATTTCATAGATTATATGAATATTTATATCTATTTGTCAGGACATCTTCTCTACAACGAATATCATCTATATCAGTCCATTCTCACCAATATTAAAAGATAAGAAACTTCGACAGTGAAAAGGTGAGTACTAGTGAATTTGATTTCTCCCATCTACAAACTTTACAAAGCGTGGTTAAAAAGACAGATCAAAAATGGAGATGAAACCCGGCAACCTCCGCACCACATTGGTATAATACTAGACGGAAATAGACGATTCGCGCGTGAAAAGGGATTGGATGTCTGGATGGGGCATCAATTTGGTGCTGCCAAAATAAATGCAGTTCTTGATTGGTGTTGGGAGGCTGGCATTAAGATTGTAACCATTTATTCCTTTTCGACAGAAAACTTTTCGCGACCCTTACAAGAAGTCGCTGAAATTATGAAAATTGCTATTCAAAAGTTTGAAGAAATTCTTACTAATCCGAAAATCCACTCACGTGAGGTCCGAGTTAAGGCTATTGGACGTGTTAAAGACCTCCCAAAGAGTGTACAGGAATCAATAACTAGAGCCGAAGAGGCTACTAAACATTATGATAAACATTATCTTAATGTCGCCATAGGTTATGGTGGTCGTGCCGAACTAGTTGATGCGTTTAGAAATATTGCTTCACTGATAGAGGAAGGGCAAATAGAGCCTGATGAGGTCACAGAAAAGACAGTTGAACAATTTTTATACACGTCTGGGATACCAGATCCAGATCTGATCATCAGAACCTCAGGAGAAGAACGCCTCAGTGGTTTCCTTCTTTGGCAAAGTGCTTATTCTGAATTGTACTTTGCAGATGTTTTTTGGCCCGAGTTTAGAGAAATTGATTTGTTACGAGCTATTAGAACCTACCAACATAGAAAAAGACGATTCGGTTCTTAATGGTTAATTCTTAAGCTTTTTATTGTTTAGAAAGGACTAATCTTTATCTTGATTCTCTAAAAGAGTGTATTGAAATTACCTTTGAGGCTAATTAAATGCCATTAACTTCTATTACAGGCAAACCCGTAGTTTCTGGCAAGGTTAGAGGAGATATATTATTTTCATCAGAAACTATCTCATTTCTTGGTGGCGTTAACCCAAAAACGGGAATTGTGATCGCTCGTAACCATAATTTAGAAGGAAAATCTATTAAGGACACAATCCTTGTTTTTCCACACGGGAAGGGCTCAACTGTTGGATCTTATGTCCTTTATTCACTTGCAAAGAATAATGTAGCTCCAAAAGCCATAATTAATCGAATAGGCGATCCAGTTGTCGTTGTAGGTGCAATTATTGGAGAGATACCCATGCTTATTGATGTAGACATTGATCTACTACATGATGGAATGACAGTTGAAGTTGACGCGGACCAAGGGATTATTAAAATTTTAGACTAAAAGGCAGGGTCAGATATGTTTTTGACTGCTAAAGAAGAACGAATTCTTGATGGAGAAGAGGGTTACGCTCGCCAGTTAGCAATGAAAATCGTTGTTAAGCTAGGAGACATCTTTTCTGCAGACAAACTTATTCCCATAACTGCTGCACATATCTCAGGTGCGTCCTACAAGACTATTGGTGATGCACCAATCGCGTTTTTAGAGGATTTAGTAAAAAATGGTGCACGAGCTACGGTCAAAGCGACTTTAAATCCCATTGGTTTCGATCTTCACGATTACAAGAATTGGTCTCTTTCGCAAACCGTCATTGAGAAGCAAAAGTATATTATCCATCTGTATGAAAAGTTGAGCATTGAGCCTATATTGAGTTGTACTCCCTACGTGTTGGAAAACTTTCATCTATCTCTTGGCGATCATATTGCATTTTCCGAATCCTCAGCGTGTGTTTATACAAATTCGGTTATTGGTGCAAGAACCAATCGTGAAGGCGGACCAAGCGCATTAGCAAGTGCAATTATTGGAAAGACAGCAAACTATGGATTACATATCACAGAAATGCGTCAACCTAAATTGCTAGTTGAGGTAGAAAACCCACCTAAAGAATATGCCGAATTTGGAATGCTCGGCACTTATGTAGGACGATTAGCTCGGGACAATATCCCAATCTTTCAAGGTATTCGAAACGCTACAAATAATCAATTAAAGTACTTAGGTGCTGGACTTGCTTCGACTGGAATGGTTGCTATGTTTCATATGCTTGGAATAACACCTGAAGCTAAAGAAATTGATGTAAAAGAATATAGCGAGAAAATAACTGTATCACAAGATGAATTGAATAATGAACTAAATAAACTCTCTACAACAGATAATGTTCCAGACTTAATTTTCATAGGATGCCCACATTGCTCTCTTCAAGAAATACAAGAAATTGCAGCCTATCTGCAAAACAAAAAAGTGAGAGATGATCTTAAATTATGGGTTTGTACCTCTCAGGAAATAAAGAAAAGTGCACAACAAGAGATAAAAACAATTGAAAACTCGGGCGCCAAAGTAATTTGTGATACGTGCATCGTTGTTGCATATCTTGAGCAGTTAGGCATCAAAACTATGATGACAAGTTCTGCGAAAGCTGCGAACTACACACCACATTTCTGTGATATTGACTCTGTGATGAATACCGTTCAAGGCTGTCTCGAAACTGCTACTACCAAACTCAAAGATATATAGGGGAATTATCTAAAAGGTTTCTCATAGGAGAGTGCGAAAAAAATGGATTTACGTACATTTTTAAGGGAGCAAGAAACGAATGGACGTCTTATCAAGGTCAATAAACCTGTTTCGCTCAAATATGAACTTTCTGCTTTATTAAAAAAGTTAGATGGTGGATCGACGATCATTTTTGAGAATATTGATGCAAATCAGATGAAGATAGTCGGAAATACTTGTGCATCGAGACAATCGCTTTGTATGGCGCTTCAAACAGATATGAAATCCCTTCATGATACTATAATAAATGCAACGAAATCTCCCCGTGTACCAAACAAAATTTCTTTCTCTTTGTTAGAAGATAGAGTGCAATATGCACCGGATCTCTCACGCTTGCCAATTCCTACATTTTATGAGAAAGATCGTGGACCATACCTAACTGCGTCTTTAGTCTTTGCAAAGAGTCCCACTTCTGGTGTTCAAAATGCTTCATTTCATCGAATGCTGGTGATCAATAAAAGACAACTTGCTATTCGATTAGTGCCACGCAATCTCTATAAATTTTACCAACTAGCAAAAGAGTCAAACCAATCATTACCAATTGCGATAGCTATCGGGCTACACCCAGCGGTGCATATTGGTGCATCAACACCGCTCCCCTCTGAATTTGATGAAATGAGTGTTGCTAACGCTTTAATGAATGATGCGCTAAAAACGGTTTCAACACCATCTCTTCAGATTGATGTACCAAGTCATGCAGAAATCATTCTGGAGGGCTATATTCATCAAGATGAAACTGTTGAGGGACCATTTACTGATATCACTGGTACTTACGATGAAACTCGATCGCAACCAATAGTAGAAATAACCAATATGATTTTTAGGAAAGATGCAATGTTTCAGACAATCTTACCGGGTGGTATGGAACATAAAATATTAATGGGCTTTCCAAAAGAGGCAAAAATTTATGAATACGCGAAAAATGTTGTTCCTGATGTCCATGCAGTCAATTTAAGTGCGGGTGGGTCTGGCTGGTTGCATGCTATCATATCCATAACTAAACAAAAACAAGGAGATGCAAAGAACGCTATATTTGCTGCATTTGCAGCGCATCCAAGTCTAAAAATCTGTACTGTAGTTGATGAAGATATTAACGTTTACGATATTAATGATGTAGAATGGGCTATCTGTACAAGAATGCAGGCCGATGAAGATGTTTTTATTCTCCCAAAATGCCGGGGTTCGAGTTTAGATCCGTCAGGAGATCAGGATGCCTTGCTAACAACAAAGGTAGGAATTGACGCCACAAGGGATTTAACGAAACCAAAAGAACACTTTGAAAAAGCTAAAATCCCTGGAGAAGATGAAATCAATCCCGCGCAATATTTTTGATTCATTAGAAGTCTTCTTTGAGATGGAATTTGGTTGTTTAACAGAGTGAAATTATATGAGAGGAGTTAACGGAAGAGGAGGGTACAGTCTGACAAACAAGAGCCAGTATCTCCCACTTCTTCAAATTATTGAAGGCAAAGAGGTTGTCAAAGTTGGTAGTATCCAGAAAATCAAGAACGTACTTATTTCTTCACAAAGAGGTGCCTATGATACTCCACGAAAAATGACCTCGACATTTATGAGCATGTTTAAGACTTGGAATAAACGAACTGAAACCGTAGACAAGAAATATTGCCGATTTTGTAATCTAGATCTTGCGGAAACTGAAAATTCCTTCCTAATTCAGGTAGCTGATCATCAAGAACGATCACCAGCTCCAATTGATACACAAAAAGACTTTATTGAAAGAGGATTTTTAGTTCTCATTAATCCTCAACCATGGCAAATGATCCAAGAAATCTTAGTACTAAAACGTCATGTAGAAACAATTTATGACTTTTCAATGACTGAGCATGAAAATCTCTTCTATTGTGCACTAAGTTGCTGGCAACGTTATTCCGCCCTAAAAACTGAGTTACAATTGCATGCAGAGATGTCGTTAAAAGAAAGTTGGCTAACCTTATTCACAAATGATAGAATGGGTGCGACAGTTTTGCATGCTCATAGCCAACCAGGCGTTAGCCTACTACCTCCAGGAAAGGAAACGAAACCTGAATTCCTTTCACAAGAGGCATGGAATTTTGCAGAAACAGATGCCTTTTCTGTATCAACTGTTCCAGGCAGAAACAATGAAATCGTTGTTTTTTCGAAAAGATCATATACTATTGATGAACTAAACATGATTACGATAAGCGAACAGTTAGGGCTAATACGTACCGCAATTCTGGATTTATATAATGATCTTTTTGGAGGAAAATTGCCTCTTAACGAAGGCATGTTTTTAAAATTCGACAGTCCTTCAATTTTGGTTTACGTTATTGTACCTTATTTTAATGAGGGAGCACCTCAAAGGTTATTGAATCTGCAATATTATTCTGGAACTCCAAGAGAAGTAGCACAAAATATAGCCATAAAGTTGCAACAACTTGATGAGTGGAAAATGTTTGAAAAACAGGGACTAAAACTTACCATCATGGTTTAAACTTCAGGTGTATCATGCTTGAGTGGCATTAAACAATTATTTCACGCAATACACTGATGTAATCAATAATAGACCCTATTCATTATGATTTTTCCTTTATCTGAAAATCTCACTCCTTCCATTTCCAGCAAGACCCGCTTCATTTTCACGCCACCTTGGTAACCCCCTAGACTACCGTCAGTTTTTACCGCTCGATGACATGGGATGATTATGGGAAAGGGGTTTCGAGCAAGAGCGTTACCTACTGCCCTCGCGCCATTCGGGATTCCTATATATTCTGCAATTCGTTTGTAGGTACTGATCCAGCCTCTAGGTATCTCATATTCAGCAAGGATTACCCTTTTCTGTGTAGCATAACATCTATCTAAATCGACTAAGTTTAAATCAAAATCTACTTTCTTGCCGTCTAAAAACATGAGGATCTTTTCACTAAGTTCTGTGATTAAGGGAGATGCCCCCGAATCAACTTGTTGAAAAGACGCTCGAACTTTATTTTCAGATGATGACTTTACATCGCTTAAAAATATCCTTTGGATAAGTATGCCCGATTGAATTTCTCTCCAAACAATGCTGATATTATCAAAAGGAGTAGAGAATATAGTGTAAAATATTTTCAATTCACATCGCCAATTTATAGTTTCTATCACTCCTCCAAATACTTTTACAAAATAAAGGGAAGCGTAGAATATGGTAAAAAGCTAGAAACTAAAGGTTTAATTCGATAATTAGAGATTGATACTTCCTTCAATATACTAAAGGGTGAAGAAGAAAGTTGCACCTTTTCCCACTTCGCCTTCAGCCCAGACTCGGCCGCCATGCCGATGAATGATGCGTTTCACCGTAGCTAGACCAATGCCAATTCCCGAGAACTCATCTGCCGAGTGAAGACGCCGAAAGGCACTAAATAATTTATCAGCGTACGCCTTATCGAATCCAGCACCATTATCTCGTACAAAATACACCCTTTTTCCCTTGGGCTTCGTAACACCAAATTCTATCTTTGCGTGTTGCTGCTTTCCCGTGAACTTCCAAGCATTTCCAAGAAGATTCTCAAGTACTAACTGAAGAAGCCGCGAATCACCAGTAACTATCAGCCCTGGTGTGATGGTAAAATTCACCTGCCTCTCCGGTTGTCTCTCTTGAAGTTCGGTCACGATTTTCTGTGCCATTTCACTCAGATCGACTTGCTTAAGGCGTATCTCGCTTCGTATCACCCGAGACAGTTCAAGCAACGCATCAATGATTTCAGCCATGCGTTGGGTTGCTATACGCACACGCTGGAGATAATCTTTACCTTGTGTATTCAGGTTTTCAGCGTAATCTTCCAATAGCGCTTGACTGAAACCGTCAATACTCCTAAGTGGAGCACGCAGATCGTGCGAGACAGAATAACTGAAGGACTCCAGTTCTTTGTTAAGGGCCTCCAGTTCAACAGTCTTTCGTTTCAAGTCCTCCTCTAATTGTTTTCGGTCCGTGATATCCTTAACTATTTCCAACATAGCTACGATATTTCCTTCTGCATCTCTTACAGGAGAACTTGAAAGGAGATTATGACGCAGTTTTCCATTAGGCATTACAATAGGCCGTTCCGCAAAAAGCATTTTTCCTTCATTAAAAACTGTTTCGATATAACAATCAGAACATGGCTCAGTTGATCTTTTATACACTTCATAACACTTCTTTCCGATGACATCTCCATAAAGATCTATTATTGGTTGATTTACCCAGATGATGTCGAAATTCTTATTTTGGACAGTGATGAGATCACCAATTCCTGTTAAAATAGCTCTGAGTTTTTCTTCCGATTCTATCAAAATCTTTGTTCTTTCCTCAACGAGCGGTTCCATATTTTTTGCATTATTTTTTTTCAGTTCCTCATCCCGAGTAGGATCGTTGATGTCTTGATTCTGATCTGACATATCTTAAACCTCCTCCTAAATCTGAAATATGGATTTGGAAAGTCACCTTGTCATAATGCAATAATATATTGATGTTTATCAACATATTATTTGCCAAATAACTATATATAAGTAGTTATATTTATAGTTTTTGCAAGATTTTACTTTACAAAAGTAAAAATACTCAATACTATGAAATCGCATACTCCCAGGAGTTCTAGGATATACAGTAACTAGTTAAATACTAAAAAAGCCAAAAAAAGTTAAAGGTCTAATGCTGCAATCAGGGAATCAACGCCCTCTTCGGTTTTTGCGCTAGTCTTGATTACCTTTATTTCTGGGTTGATTGTAAGAGCGTCACTCACCATTTCTTCTACATTTGCTTCTACTATCTCTGCTAAGTCCATTTTGTTAATAACCGCTACTTCTGAAAGCTTAAAGAGCAAAGGATGTTTTCGAACGACATGATTTCCTTCAGTTACACTAACAACAGTAATTCGTGCATGTGCGCCCAGTATGAAGTCTGAAGGACAGATGAGATTACCTACATTTTCAATGATGAGTAAATCCAAATTATCTAAATCAAGATCCTTAGCAACATCTCGAACGAAGCTTGCTGTCAACGCACATTCAGATGCGGTTTCAATCTGGATAGCTTGGACACCATGACTTCTAATACGAGTGGAATCAACGTCCGTTGCCATATCTCCTGCAATTGCTGCGATTTTGTACTTCGATTTAATTTTATCGATTAAAAGCTCTATAAGAGCCGTCTTTCCAGCACCAATTGCCCCAACCACATCAAGAACACGAATGCCCTTTTCATCAAATAACGCTCTATTTTGAGCAGCAATTCTATTATTTGCTGCAATCAAACTTGCCTCAGCATCAGCAATTGAGATGCTTATTTCATGTTCGCCCATCTAAAGTTTCACCTTCTTGTAACTGATAAAATCTATTTTCATCATTATACATTTCCAAATACTCAAAGTTTTCTCTAAAAACTGTTCGGTAGCGGCGAGATTATGATTTTTTTTGGGAATTATATAGTCGTATCAATAATTTATTGCATAACCTTTTTGAAAATTGCACAAATCAAGAACGAATCAAAGGTGATCTTCATGAAATTTAAGCCCTTTGAGTTGGAACGATGGTTTGTTAAATACGAACATGATTGTGAGATCATGATGGGCGAGAGTGGAGTTAAACCGCTCACACTTAAAGAACTATTGGATTTGACTGGTAATTCTATCGATAAAGTTTTAGACACAAAACTAGGCTATGGTTGGAGTAATGGACTACCTAAGTTAAGGGAATTAATTGCTGAAGAATATGAGGAGTTAGATACAAATCACATTGTTGTAACAAATGGAGCGATAGAAGCAAATTTTATCATCTCTTACACACTTCTTGAGCCAAATTCTGAGGTTGTTACCTTTTTTCCAACATACGCGCAGCTTTGGCAAGTAGGAGAAAATTTGGGAGCCCGTGTAAAGAAATTGAGATTACTCATGGATAACAAGTACAAGCCAAATATTGACCAGTTAGCGGGTATGATTAGTGAAAACACCGATCTGATAATAATAAACTATCCAAACAATCCTTCTGGAGCCTGCATCGAAAAAACAGACTTGGAAGAAATATGCGCGCTTGCAGAGCAATATAACATCCCAGTTCTTTCGGATGAGATTTACAGAGGTTTAGAATATAAAACTACAGATCGTGCCCCTCCTGCTGCTGATTTATATGAAAATGCCATTAGTGTAGCAGGGCTGTCTAAGGTTTACGGACTGCCAGGCCTAAGGATTGGTTGGCTCGCTTGCCAGAACAAAGAACTCCTTAAAAGAATTTGGTCATTTCGAGACTTCACCTCAATCTGCAATGGTGTTTTAAACGAAAAAGTGGCTGAAATAGCTCTAAAAAGCCGTGAAATTCTCCTCGAACGGGGGCGCAAGATAGCTGTTAAGAATTTTGAGATATTGAAACAGTGGGTTGACGATCATAGCGATGTAATTTCATGGGTTCCCCCTAAGGCTGCTGTATTGACTATGCTTATGTATCACTTCGACATGGATTCTGAAACATTCTGTAAAGGGCTGGCTGAAGAACAAAGCGTATTTACTGCGCCAGGATCCTGTTTTGAAACTGAAAAGCAATTTAGAGTAGGTTTTGGATATGATACCGAAAGGCTTAAAGAAGGCTTGAAGAGACTTGGCGAGTATATCGCTTCATTAAAAGAACAATAATGTTGAAAGAAAAAAGAGGATGAAAAATATGGTAACTACTGAAGTTGGTGATACTTTTGAAGTACGTGATCTTTCACTTGCAGAAGAAGGAAAAAACCTCATCGAATGGGCAGAATTACACATGCCGGTGCTTCGAAAAATTCGTGAACGTTTTATAAAGGAAAAACCTCTCCAAGACGTTCGAGTCGGTTGCTGTCTTCATATCACAAAAGAAACGGCAGTTTTAGGACAAACACTTAAAGCTGGAGGTGCAAAAGTTTTCCTCTGTGCATCAAATCCTTTAAGCACTACTGATGAAGTAGCTGCTGCATTAGCAGAAGAAGATGGCATTCACGTGTACGCGTGGAAATTTATGGATACTGAAGGTTACTACAGATCGATTTCCAATGTTATCAAGAATGAGCCCCACATTAGTGTTGATGACGGTGCCGACCTAGTTGGAATCTTGCATAAAATGAAAAGAGGAGAACAAGCCCCAGAGGTAGATATAGTAAAAAAGGTGTTAGGGGAAAGAATAGATTGGATTGATAATGTGTGGGCTGGTGCAGAAGAAACAACCACAGGTGTAATACGCCTTAGAGCGATGGCAGCGGACGGTGCAATGCTTTATCCTATTCTTGCAACAAATGATACTCCAACAAAGTGGGATTATGATAATTATATCGGCACAGGTCAGAGCACAATTGACGGTGTTTTGAGAGCTACAGCAGATTTACTAGCTGGAAAGGTCTTTGTGGTTGCAGGGTATGGACGTTGTGGACGAGGAATAGCGATGAGAGCAAAGGGCATGGGCGCAAGACGTGTCATAATAGTAGAAGTAAAACCGCATAAGGTACTTACTGCCGCCCTTGAAGGCATGGATGTTATGCCAATAAAAGAGGCTGCTAAAGTAGGAGATATCTTTGTAACAGCAACAGGTTGCAAGAACGTAATTGCACGGGAACATATGGAATTAATGAAAGATGGCGCAGTTCTAGCGAACTCTGGACACTTCAACGTGGAGATCGAAATACCTGCGCTTGAAGAAATTGCTGTGGAAAAGAAAGAAATCCGCCCTCTTGTGAATCAGTATACATTAAAAGATGGTAGGAGGATTTTTCTATTAGCTGACGGACGACTCGTCAACCTGGCTGCTGCGGAAGGACATCCATCTGAAGTTATGGACATGAGTTTTTCTGATCAAGCACTAGCGGTTGAGTGGATTTGCAAGAATAAAGATGACCTTAAAAACAGAGGCGGAGTCGTTATTGACATTCCAAAAGAAATCGACAATCAAGTTGCTCAACTAAAGTGTGAAGTAATGGGTCTAAAGTATGATCTACTAACGCAAGAGCAAGATAAGTATCTAAAAAGTTGGGACGAAGGTACATAGTGATTGCTTGTAACACCTCACACCTTCTTTTTCAATTTTAAGTTATTTTTGAACCTGGACGAAGAGGCCGATCAACTATTAGAAGGCCTAAAGCACCTGTTTGCGGATCTTCTGCTGCTAAGAGCATTCCATTAGATTTTAGGCCACGGATTTCTGCCGGTTTAAGATTAACTAGTACTATAATCTGTTTATTCACTAATTCTTCTGGTTTATAGTAGCCGATTAGTGATGAGACAATTTGCCGCGTTCCAAGCTCGGCACCTAGATCTACTTCCATGCGAATTAATTTTTCAGTACCTTCAACATGCTCTGCCACAACAACTTTTCCCACACGCATATCTAATGTTTTGAAGTCATCAAACGTAATGAGTGGAGTGGGTTCAGAAGGTTCAGATGGTTCAACTAGTGTTGCTTTTAACTTTTCTTCTTGAGCCTTTATTATTTTGTCATCTATCTTGGCGAACAGGGGTTCAGGATCATCTACGATTTTATGCCCTGCTGAAAATCCTTCAAGGGCTGCGTCCCAGGTCTGTTCGTGCACAGAATTCTCAAAACCCAGGGATTTCCACAATCTTTCTGCTACAAAAGGTAAGTATGGCTCCATAAAAATAGCAAGTGCTCTAACTACTTTTGCACACACACCAAGCGTAGTTTTTGCCTTTTCTGGTGCCTCTTTTATCGCTTTCCATGGGGCTTTATCATTAAAGTATTTATTGCACTTATGCATGAAGTCCATGATGCTTGTTAAACCAGTACGGAGTTCAAAAGACTCTATACTTTTTTCAATATTCTTTTGTAGTTCACCAAGATGTTCTAAAAACTTGTTATCGGCTTCATCGAGATCATTGATTTCTTGGACTACACTGTCAAAGAAGCGATTGGTAAAAGTAAGCGTTCTGTGAATGAAATTTCCGAGGTCTGAAACTAGTTCATTATTTACTTTTGTTTGATACTCTTTCCATTTGAAGTCCGCATCTTCAAGGAGATTAGAGTAACTTATCCAGTAATATCGTAAGGTGTCAGGATCAAAGTTGTCGAGGAATTCAGTGAGTCCGACGTACCAGCCTCTACCTTTGGACATTTTGCGCCCCTCAAGATTTCCATATCCATATGTAGGAATTTTGGTAGGTACGCGATGGCCAGATCCCATAAGTTCAGTAGGCCAGAAAAGCGCATGATGGTACACTATTCCTTTTCCAATAAAATGAATTAATTCAGTATCTTTTTCCTCTGCAAGATCCTTTAGCCAAAATTCTTTCCATTTCGATTCATCTTTCGCTTCTTCGATTGCCCACTCGATTGTAGAAGTCTTGTAACCAAGAAAAGCGTCAAACCAGACATAAATGACCTTTCCTTCAGCATCATCGAGGGGAACGGGAACACCCCAGTCTAAATCACGAGTTATACAGATATCTTCCAAGCCAGGTTCAAGATATTGCCCAATTAAATATTCCTTACCGTAAACTGGGAGCACATCTTCCTCTTCTAGCCATGTTCTTAATTTTTCTGCAAAATTTGAAAGTTTGAGATACCAGTGTTTGCTTACTTCAATTATTGTCGGAGATCCACACAATTTGCAATGTGGATAAAGTAATTCTCCCTCATGGAGAGCTCGACCACAACTGTCACATTCATCTCCTCGTGCGTGATCAAACCCGCAATAAGGACATTTTCCTTCTACATATCTATCTGGCAAGAATCTCTTATCATTAGGGCAATAGGGGAGCGAAAGGTCTTTCTCATAGATGTGTCCGGCTTCATGTAGTTTTAAAAAAACGTCTTGAGTGTTTTCATAATGTAGTTTTCTACTTGTTCTTGAGAAATTATCAAAAGAAATGCCAAGGCGCTTGAAATCATTCACATCTTGCTCATAGTATTTCGTAGCCACCTCAATTGGCGTAACGCCCTCTTCCTCAGCCCGTATACTAATAGGTGTACCATGTTCGTCAGTGCCACTTACAAACACTATCTCATGACCCTTTAATCTGCAATAACGAACATAAATATCTCCAGGGATATATGTACTCCGTGCATGAGCTATATGCAACTCAGAATTAGCGTATGGGAGAGCGCATGTCACGAGAATCTTTCTTTTTTTCATTGCCACCACCACAAGCCCCGTTCACTTATAACGAGGTTCTTGACTTACTTAATCTTTTTAATAGGTTTCAATAGGTACTATAACCGTAGATTAGACTTTTCATAAGATTCTTATCGCTTTATATCTATTGTGCATATAATAGTTGTGTTTAGAGTTCTATTGAGAGGACTTTAGTTTGATGCATCTTGAATTCCTTAAAGAAGAAATTAGTATAAACTTAGAATACTGAATGGTTATCATTAACTACACTTTCAAACTCGGGGCACTAAATAATGGGATATCCACCACGTACACTTAAATCCAAAGTTCGCCTGAAAAGAGCTCTTCTTAGTTGTTATAACAAAACTGGACTCGAAGGACTTGCAACAGTCCTTTCAAAAGAAGCAAATATCGAATTAATAGCATCTGGAGGTACAGCAAAACACCTGAAGATTGCAGGCATGAAGGTAACATCAGTAGAAAAAATAACAAGTTTTCCAGAAATGCCTGGAGAACTAGTGAAAACAATTCACCCGATAATACACGCAGCGATTCTGGCAGAAATACCCACTTCAGGCGAATTGACAGAAAAAATAAATCCAGAACAATTGCAGTTTCTGGAAGCCCATGAAATCAAACCTATAGATTTAGTAGTTTGTAGTCTTTATCCTTTCAAGGAAACTGTCATAAAACAAAGTTCGATAGAAACTTGCCGAAGCCAAATTGATATAGGTGGCTCTGTGCTAATAAGAGCGGCTGCGAAAAATTATCCTCGCGTAGCAGTTCTTACAAACTCAGATCAGTACGAACATTTTCTAAGGCAGATCGAAAAGCAAGATTGGTGCACCACATTCGAACAAAGAATTGAACTTGCTAAACAAGCATTTCAAGTAATCGCAGAATATGAGTATCAAATCGCAAAGTTTATGGAAAATGTAAATCAAAATTTAGATCGTTCAAAACAATTCTATCTAATATAAAAAAAGAAATAATCAATATTTAGTGAATTCCCAAAAGAGAAAAAATCTTGGAAAACTAAGCGAACTAATAATAATATTCAATTGGTCCTCAAGCTTGCACTGGGGCTTGAGTTATTAGCAGACTAGTGATAGGTAACTAAGCAAGAAAGCCCATTCCTTCAGGGGTGGGATGAATTGTGGCAGTGTTCTTTTTCACTTTTATCACGTTCATCATGGTCTCCCTAATCGTTAAATAGTTCTGGTGGCTCTCTTAGTTATTACCAGAGGCTTCAACCTTGAGAAGGTCTAATACCTTTAAGTTATGTCCCACCAAAGAACAAGAGCAGGAGTTATTCAGGCGAGCGAATGCCTGTGCCTGCATGTGGAATCAGCTCAGCTACCAAAGACGGCAATCATTTTTCAACGGACAGATGGATTGGAATACTGATGACGCCTATCACCACTACAAGAAACTAATCGGTTCTGCTAGTGCCCAACAAATCATCCGAAAGAACAATGAGGCGTGGAAGTCCTTTTTTGCCTTATTAAAGCAAAAGAAGGCGAGGATACTCCCGTCTCATATCCATAGAATCCGACCTCCAGGCTATTGGAAGGATAGACGCACAGGGAAGCGAAAACTCAAATATTTAGTACGTTGTGACAATTATTGCTTAAGCATCACGAAGCTAACACTTCCATTCAAATTGAAGTTGAAATGGAAGGGTAGTAACAAGTGGCGGGGCAAACAAGGGAGACTGGAAATTAGTTATGATGAACTCACAGGTCAGTGGTATGCCTTCATGCCGGTGGAGGTTGAGCCTCCACATCAGCCACAAGGAACAAAGAAGGCCTATGTTGATCTGGGAGTGAAAGTACCAATTATGGCAATGATAGACGACACTACGCAGGTGTTTGGCTATCGAGCAAATTCTATATTGGCAGAGTGGTGGTACTGGAATTACAAACTAGCTAAACACGAATCGCTCTTGAAAACCACCAACGATGCACATACTTCTAAAGAGTTACGTTGGTTATACCGAAAGCGGAAGCGGAGATTTAGGGATGTGATAAACAAAGTAGTGAATGACTTTGTAGTGCGCTGTTGGTCACAAGGCGTATCAGAAATAGTATTAGGTGAGCTCACCAACATACGTGACTCAGCTCAATTCTCTAAGAAGTTGAACTCTATGATCCATCTGTTCTGGAGTCATCGCTATCTGGTGACACGCATCAAGGAAAAAGCCGAGGAATATGGTATCACCGTAAGGGAAATAGATGAACAAGGGACCTCCTCAGTATGTCCTCGATGTGCTGCTAAAAGAGTAGTACGGAAGGGTAGATTGTTCAATTGTCTACGGTGCAGACTTGAAGCCCATCGAGACGCCGTAGGTTGTGTCAATATAAGGCTCGCTCAGGGAGACCATCTCGCTGCGGGAGTCATTAACAGGGCGGTGGCACGCCCCTCATTTCTCACCATAGAAGTGTAGAACCCCACTGCTTTAACTGTGGGAGTATGTCAGTACTTGGTATCCAAACCATATTCCAAATCCGATGAGAATTATGCCACAAACAAGAGAAACGTATTTTAGAAATTTACCACCAACTCGTTTTCCTCCCTTTCCTAAAACTAAAGCAAGGACGAAAAACCAGAGAACGACTCCTACAACAACAAAGAAACTGTAGAAAAGGGCACTCAATTGAGTGACTCCGCCGATTACTGAGGAAAGGTAGGATCCAAATATACCAATCCAAAAAATAATGGTAATCGGGTTAGCGACTGTGATTAAATACCCTGCTGGAAATGACCATCGTATTGACATTTTTGCAGAGTTATCTTCCTCTTTCGACTGTGGATCAATACCTTTAAACTGGATAAAATCTTTGATTGCTATAAAACCCAAGTAGACCAAGATTATACATCCGAAAACCCAGATCACTATTTTAGCAAGAGGGTACAGAAAAAGAACAGAGAGCCCAAAAAATACGATTAATAGGTACGTTGAGTCCGCGGCTGCAGCCCCTAAGCCCGTCAAAAATCCGTGATAAAATCCATTTACGCCGCGCTTGATAACCTCCGTTGTTGTTGGGCCAACGGGAGCGGCTAAGGATATCCCTATAAGAATAGCAATGAGGATTTCCACAATCATATTTGGCTATTTAATGCGATTTTTTAAAAACCTTTACTTTGTAGCGAAACACCATCAGTTTTTAGAGTTTATAAGTTTGAACCTACTAGAACTATGTTTAAGTATTGTTTTTTCTTAAGGTTTTAAAAAGAGAAAACGAGGCGTATTAAAATGAAAAAAGAAGTAGTAGTTTCCGATAAGATTCCAAAGCCAATTGCACCTTATAGTCCAGGCATAAAAGCAGGCAATTTCATTTTCGCATCGGGGCACGTTGCGTTGGATCCCTTAACTGGAGAAATTGTAGGCGATACAATAGCCGAACAAACAGAACAAGCGTTGAAGAATCTAAGAGACGTTATTGAGGCTGCTGGAAGTTCTTTAGAGCATGTAGTAAAAACTACAGTCTTTTTAAGCGACATGAATGATTTCAAAGAGATGAATGCCGTGTACGGCAAATTCTTTCAAAATAATCCTCCAGCGCGAAGTACAGTTCAAGTAGGTCTTGTTCTAGGATTTAAAGTTGAGATTGAAGCGATTGCTATAATCCCATAGACTGCTTTTTGCTCAATATAATAAGATCCAACATTCCTTTCTTTTTTACCGCTTCGACAGCATAATTTGCTTAATTCGGAAGTTTTTAGAAGATTAGAAAGAACCCAATGTACCCTGTGAGGTGTGTATACTGTCGAAGGAAAATGAATCATGTTCTTTTAGAGGATGAGGAGCTAGTCCTTGGACCTGGGTTATAGTTTTAGCAGTCCTAGGATTGCTTACTCTCTTGTCGTTTTTGACATAAAAAAATCTCAAGAATAAATAGAATGAAAAGGCCTCTAAAACGCGGGGGGCTTTGGACGGCGGGTGCAACTCGCCTTTTAATTCGCTGAGATGAAAAGAAAAAGGAGAAAAAAGAACTTCTAAGTAAGTATATCATGGAAAGTGAGAAGTTCAATATCAAGAGGCTTTTTTGTAATATTTCCTAGTCGAGCACCGATCAGGTATTTGATATTTTTCTCTGAAGCAATATCTGATAATCGCTGAGTAATAACCCCATCAAACACAATTGCGTATACTCCTTCTATTGATTGAAGTTTATTAGTGAGTTCTGAAACTGGCATTGAATCTATTGAATTAAGTTCCTCACCAAATAAAACGGCTTCGGAAGTTTCTGTAATGTTCTCTGCGCTTTCTATAAGAGGTTCAGGTACTTTGGGAGTCTTTTTCTTCTTTTTAGTACTTTCTTTTGTGGGTTTTTTTACACTTTTAACTTCCATACGTGGTTTGTCTTGTTGACCTTCGAGGTATTGTTCAATGGGTATTTTGTTCCGAAGTTCTTTGATAATTTCTTTTCGTGACAATTCTTCAACTTCTCTATTCGGTGGAGCGCGAGCAACATAGTCTATCTCTGTAAGTTGCAACAGTTCTTTGAGGACAAGTTCGCCACCTCTGTCTCCATCTACGAATGCTATAGCGGTTTTCTTGCGTGAGAGAGTGACAATAGTATCTGGGATAGATGTGCCTTCAACAGCAATCACATTACGGAAACCATGCTTAAGAAGGTTTAATACGTCAGCTCGCCCTTCTACAATAATAATGGTCTCCGATTCGTTGATTTCTGGTCCAGCAGGAAGTTGATCCTTTCCATATTTCATGATGACTCCTAAACGTGCCGCTTTGATAACTTCTTCGCTTATCCTCTGACTCTCAGGGATAACGTCATCTTCCCATGCTCTAAGGATCTGTGTTGCCCGATTTATGATATTTTTGCGTTTTTCATCACGTACATCTTCGATTTTCGCCATGCTGACATGTGCTAAACATGGGCCGACTCTATCAACCGTTTCAAGAGCGGCCGTTAAGATGGCAGTTTCAATTTTATCTAAACTTGAGGGAATGGTGATGATTCCGGTTGATTTCCCGCCTTTTGAATCAATACTTACTTGAATTCTACCAATGCGACCTGTCTTTTGAAGTTCGCGAATGTCTAATTCTTCGCCAAGTAATCCTTCTGTTTGACCAAAGATCGCGCCAACGACGTCTGACTTCTCAACCACTCCTTCAACTTCTATTTTTGCACGAACAACATATTTTGTCGTGCTATAAGATTCAAAATTCTCATTCATAATTAACATCCTCCATTTTTCAAAAAGAGATTTCACAATATTTTACAATGGATCGAGATACTCGATAATGCTCAATTTGAAAGTGAAATTAATTTTAAGGTATAATGTGAACTAAATCTTTCTTTAACTCTCCTCCTATTTATGATATGATTTGCTAACGTAATTTTTACGAATGTAAAGGAAATTATAACGGCTATCTTTACTTTATTTTTTGGAACTGATCACATTATAACTTTAATCCTTACCGATAGTATGTTGACTCGATACTTGGAGTTTTGAGACTAACGAATTGAGGCTTTCAACATCTTTTGTCAGTCGACTAAACACTTTTTTCATTTTGAGCCAATGTACTAAATCGGTTTTACAACGCTTTGATTCTAGATGACTTGCCAGTTTTTTTGTAAGTTTTTCTCCTTGATCATCGAAGTCTGCTAAGAGTATAATTCGATTATAATGTGCGAGTTGCTCTGCGACTTCAAATAAAGGGTCACCAACATGAACGCAATGAATAGGTCCTCGTATACCAAGTGCACGCAAGGATGCTTTGTCTTTTTTTCCTTCCACGATAATCGGTGTCCCGCTGTTTGAGTCTACCATCAAGTCGTGAAGGACATTGTCCATTTTTTCGGTCCAGTTTTGTGAAGGAAACTGACTAGTTCTCTTTTTTCTAGACAATTTTGATGCATCTGCTTTTAGTATTTATATGCATAACTCTTAGCACATTGTAGAGTATCATGTTTGCTTTTACGCATTTGCACGATTCTTATCTCTTAATTAAAAAGAATACCCGTAGCTTTATAAAGCTACTGAAAGCAGTATCTTGCAGACGAGCACGATGCAAGGAGTATACCAATTCATCAATGCATTGAAAACGATCATAATTAACTTAATGACAAAGGCAAAAATCAAAGAAAGGCGAGAAACGTGGAAATTCCTGAGATAATCACCCGAAATCTGGAAGAAATCCTAACAGAAGAGGAACTAATCGAATTACTAAGATCTAAGAAGAAGATTAGGACATACGTCGGCTATGAAACAAGTGGATTTGTCCATATTGGGACTGCATCTACTGCTTTAAAGCAATTAGACTTTTATAACGCAGGTTGGGAAGTTGTAGTTCTTTTAGCAGATCTTCATACCTTTTTAAATTCGAAAGGATCGAAAGAATGGATTGAAAGTATGATAGACTATTGGAGAGAAATATTCAAAGCATTGGGATTGAAGAAGGCTGAATATGTTACAGGGTCTGAGTTCGAGTATGAACCGAAATACGTTCTTGATCTACTAAGATCGACGCTTCTTACAACCCAAACACGAGCACGACGCAGTATGGATGTAATTAGTAAAGAAATGGAGGATCCAAAGGTGGCTCAACTTGTCTACCCTCTCATGCAGTCTTTAGATATTGGTGCACTCAACCTTGATGTAGCTCATGGTGGGATGGAACAACGAAAAATCCATGTGCTTGCCCGTGAGATCTTACCAAAATTGAGTTATAAGAAACCAGTATGTGTTCATGGCACATTACTTTCATCTATAAAGGGCCCTGGAGAAAAAATGAGTTCAAGTAAGCCAGAGACCGTTATTCTTGTCCATGAAAAGCCAGAAAACATCAGAAAGAAGATGCAAAACGCTTATTGTGTTAAAGGACAAGAGGAAGATAATTTTCCACTTGATGTTGTGAAAATGATTATATTTCCTGTACTCGGAGAATTAACGGTTATTCGCCCCGAAAAATTCGGTGGTGATGTACGCTACACTCGCGTCGAAGATATTGTTTCTGATTTTGTCCAAGAAAAACTACACCCACTTGATTTGAAAAAAGCAGTAGCAGAAGCAACAATAAAGGTTTTTGCTGAAGTTAGAGATATGATTGATTCAAATAGAGACCTTCTTGAGCCTTTAATAGAAAAATATGGTGCAGAATTAGTTGAAGAATTAAGTATCTAAAATATTACTTTTTCTTGTTTTGTCTTAGATTAACTTCATTTAAAAAGAAGTAGAGGGATGTTAGTGTTTCCTGACACTAACTCGATGCAATCATAGGTCGGCAGTAGCTCTCATTCCTTTGCACCGTTCTCTCATGCCAGGTGATCTTAACAACCCTCTCCCGCTGGCTGTCTCACGTCTGGGTTGACTCTGTTTTCATTGATGGGTGACACACCCTGCCTCAACAAGAGCCCTATTTCGTGAATTTTAACTAACCAACGGTGCTCTAGATGTCGCCTTTGTTTTGCTCTAGCCATCATCGTTACTCCTAGGCTAGTCCTCGAAAAAAGGGCTTTCCTTTCATCGCTTAGGTCTATATACTCGTAGACCAATTTAAGGATTTTTGTTGAAACGTTACCTTTGCTCGGTTTCTCTCAAAAATCTTATAATCACTAAATTATTAGCAGGTAACGCTTCAATGACAAATTTAAATTAGTGAGCTACCTCGTGCTGAAACATCGAGGCTTCCTGCTTCACAGATGGACTCGATCCCCTTGACGGGTTACGGAGGTCTTATCTCCACAGGCTTAACATCCCTACGCCCCGTAGGTACTATTAACTAGTTTACCATCTATCTATATAAACCCTGCGTCTAAATTCATCTACTTGCTCAAGCCTTGTGGCTTTCTTGAGGAATTTTCCATAAACATAATCATTTTCATCGACAACTTAGCTCCGTACAGAGGTGCTTTCTAATGAAACAGTCGCTGACACTATTTGATACTGAAGAAACTGTCCTCAAAACTCTTAAAAAAGACGATATGATGGATATTGAGAGTATATCAAAATCTACACAATTAGATAATGCTCAGATTAACTCTATTGCCTTTTCACTTCAAGAAAAAGGACTGGTTCAGATAGTTGAGGAAAAAAGCACATTCATTTTTTTATCAGACGAAGGCAAAAAATATGCTACGGTAAAACTACCCGAAATTCGATTACTTCATTATCTCTGTAAAGTAGGGGCACAAGAAATCCCGACAATCCTACAGACGCAAGATCACGGAATGGAAAAGGCAGAGGTTACTATTGGTCTCAATTGGTTAAAGAAAAAGAAATGGGCAGAACTTAAAAAACAGCAAAATGGAGCAACACTCCTTTATGTAACCGAAACTGGAAAAGATGCGGCACTTGGCCCCTGCTGCGAAGAAGAATTCCTTTCTCTTTTAGCAAAAAGTGATTTAGTCTTAGAGGAAATGCCTTCTAAAGATAGTTATATTGATAGTTATCTTGAATTTAGAAAAAGAAAATTACTAAAAGAAAAGGAAATAACAACAAGAAAACTTCAATTAACGGAACTTGGAATGAAAGTGGTGACAGGAGAAGTCCAAATTATTAAAGAAGTGAGTAAGCTTACTCGTGATGATATAACCTCTGGAAGATGGAAATCTGTCGTGCTTAAACCCTATAATGTTACAGCACCTCCTCCTACTGTATATCTCGGGAAGAAACAGCCGTTCCTTGAATTCTTAGAAGAGGTAAGAAGGGCAGTAATTGGTATGGGATTTCAAGAAGCAAAAGGTCCCCTTATTGAGATGGAGTTTTGGAATTTCGATGCATTGTTCCAGGCGCAAGATCATCCAGCCCGTGAGATTCATGATACGTATTACTTAAAAGACCCGATATTTGGTGATTTAGAACTAGATGCTCTAAGAAAACGAGTGAAAGCGACTCACGAAAATGGCTGGACAACCGGTTCGCGCGGTTGGAGATACCCTTGGAGTTTGAAACGTGCATCCCGACTTATTCTTCGTTCCCAAACTACATCGGTCTCTATGCGATTTTTACACGAGCATAAGACTCCCCCACTCAAAATGTTCTGCCTTGACAGGAATTTCAGACCTGATGTCTTAGATGCTACACATGCTATAGAGTTTTTTCAATTGGAGGGTATTGTAGGCGACAAGAATTTGACTTTAAAGCACCATCTAGGATATTTGAAACAAATTGTGATAGAACTAATTCCAGGTGCGGAAGTGAAATTCAAGCCGGGCTATTTTCCTTTTACGGAACCTTCTGTTGAAGTCTTCGCTCGTCATCCGAAACTAGGATGGATAGAAGTCGGAGGATCTGGAATTTTCCGACCAGAAGTCGTCAAACCATTTAATGTTGACTTTCAGGTGCTAGCTTGGGGGATCGGTATTGCACGACTAGCTATGATCTACCTTGAATATGATGACATTCGCGATCTTTACAGCGATAACCTTGACCTTCTAAGGACTAAGGAAGTGAGGTGAAACAAATGCCAACTATTACGGTGTCCTACAATGACCTTATTAGTCTGATTGGAAAAGAAATCCCATTAGAAACATTAGAGGATCGTTTGTTTTACATTAAAGCAGAAGTTGAAGATATCACACCCATTTACGGGTCAAAAAATGAAGTTGTTGACCACGATCTTCAAGTTGAGATCACTTCAGACAGACCAGATCTGCTCTCAGCAAGTGGTCTCGCACGCGTCTTAAAAGGTGTTTTTGAAGTAGAAATGGGCCTCCAAAAGTTTGATGTTGAACCTTCTGGAATTCAATGCACTGTTGACTCTTCTGTACTAGATGTACGTCCCTATATCGTTTGTGGCGTCGTAAAAAATGTTCATTTAACAGATGCCTTAGTTCGACAGTTAATGCAACTTCAGGAAAAAATTCACGATACCCACTGTCGTAGACGACGAAAGGGCTCTATTGGACTTCACAATCTCGATGCGGTTGAGCCTCCTTTCACATACTTGGCAGAAAAACCAGAGAATATCAACTTCGTTCCACTTAACGAGACAGAAAAAATGAATGGCTATGAAATACTAAGAGAGATTCCAAAAGGGCGGGATTATGCTCATATAATATCGGATTTCGACAGATATCCGCTTTTGGTAGATAAAAACGGTGATGTTCTCTCCCTGCCACCAATAATCAATGGCAATCTAACAAGAGTTGACATGGATACTAGAAATCTCTTTTTTGACGTGACCGGAACTGATGAATATATCATTATTTATGCTCTACACATTCTTCTTGCTGATCTTTACGATCGTGGCGCGAAAATCGAATCAGTTGAGATCCTCTATCCTGACAAAACTCCTGAAGTCTATCCTAACTTCACACCTACTAAAATGAACTTGAGTCTACAAAACACAAATGAACTGCTTGGATTTGGCTTAAACCTAAATGATTTAACAACAATACTGAAAAAAATGCGATTTGATTCAAAAGAAATTGATGATGACACTTTAGAGGTTCTTGTGCCTGTATATCGACCAGACTTTCTTCATGAAGTTGATATAATTGAAGACGTAAGTATTGGCTATGGCTATGATATAATGGAACCTGAGCTTCCGCAATCAATGACTGTGGGCGGGGAACTTCCTTTAAGCACATTCGAACGTAAGATTAAAGATTTGATGGTTGGAATGGGCTTTCAAGAAATTTTGAATTATGTCCTTACAAATATGCATGATCTTGAGACAATTCGTTCGTTTACTGAATCTAATGAGATAACTGAAATTGCAAACCCAGTAAGTGAAAAATATACTTTCATTCGTAATCAATTGATGCCAGGACTCATTAACTTTCTAAGTAAAAATACCCATAGTGCTTTTCCACAGAAAATCTTTGAAGTAGGTCCTGTCGGAATCCCTGATTCGTCTTTCATAAATAAAGTACGTACTGTTTCAAGAATAGCTGCAGCCATTACTGACTATGCTACAAGTTATGAGCACATTCAAGCAGTAGTGGGAGGGCTTCTCACCAACTTAGGCGTTCCATTTAAACTGAAAACTGCGGTCAATCCTTCTTTTCTTGAGGGAAGAGTTGCTGAGGTCTTTGTAAAAGGTAACAAAGTAGGTGTTTTGGGAGAACTTCATCCCGAGGTATTGCTTAAATTTAAACTAGAAAACCCCACCGCCGTTTTCGAAATTGAAGAACTCCCTCTCTTTGAAGCATAAAAGAATAAGAATTACATTAATTAATGTTCTCACTTTTTTTCTTCAAGCAGCTTCCCATTTTTGTTAATTGTCCCTGCCCTAATTCGTGACGATGAGATTGGCATCCCATCTTCTGCTAATATTCGGGGAACACTTATTATGGTTAAGGGCACAAGCCTATTTGCTTTTCTTATGTCATTGATTTCTTCTGCAGTAGGACGAGTTTCTTCAGTAACGATTATTGCCTCCATTTCAGGTAATGTAATAGCAGGACCATATCGATCATTAAGCTTCACAATTTTGGCGCGTTGGAGAAGTCCATTATTTTGCAAATAGTTTTCCATGTTTTTAACGCGCTGCGTATAAGATTGGACTTTTTTGGCGTTATCTTTATCGGAGAGCATTTCCTCAGAAGTAATTCCAATTAAAACATGCTCTCCGATTTTAAAAGCTTTCTGAAGAAGTGTTTTATGTCCTTTATGAATACGGTCGAAGGTCCCACCAATACCGACAAACGAATATTCTTTTTGTGGCACAGATTACCCTCAGGTTCCCTCTACATTTTTATGTGACAAACTAAAAAAATAATTGTTAGCCTCCCCACTAAAAAAACTTGTTTCGAATCTACGCGCTTTGAGCGGTTTCTGTACTTTGAGGTTTAACTTCGAGGGGATTATAGGCATAAATTAAATCTATGTAAAGTGTATCTTGTCCTCCACATAGCGGACAATTTCCTAGTTTCTTGTAGACATAATCGCCTTCCTTGAAGTCTCTAATTTCTGAGTATTCGCATCCTTCTTGTTCGCATTTTAATTGAGACACTGTATGCCACTCAATCTTTTTTGAACGTCCTCTGATCCAGAAATTAAATAACCAGATAGCTCCAAGTATTAGGAGTCCAAACAGCAATTGTGTTTGCCATTGACTCCCTTGTGGATTCTGAAAATAGCCTGTAGTTGCCGATACTATGAAATATAAGGATACTACCATTCCAATGCCTATAAGGATTAAAATTACACGCGAAACGCGTGCTTGGGGTCTTTTTTCTTCACTCATCTTTTCAACCTCATTGTCCTACTCCAAGTGTGTTTCCAATTCCTGCTACGACTATCGTATCTCCTTCGTTTGTTTGATTATTAATAATCCAATGAATGCGTTTAATGACGTCATCTACGGACGTTGCTATTGATTTTTTCATTGAAGTCAGAGCGTCCTCGATCGATTGCTTTACTATTATTGCATCAATAGGGATGTTGTACTTTACCCCAGATTCTTCTATTTTGTGTTTTTCGGGACCGGGATCGCCAATTGCTGCGCCGACACCTTCGATCACATCGCCGGTCACTTCGCCTTCTAACTTCAAGGCGGCATCGATCATTATTACACGAGCAACTTTCCCTTCTTTTTCCTCTATGACATTCTTTACTCCAAGTCCGGGCTTTCCAACAGTACCTCCGGGTCCCTTAGCCTTTACAATGATGACATTGCGGTTATTTATGTTCTTTTCGACTGCAACGACCTCTTTTGCTACCTCCTTCGGTTCACCGCCTCTCATGAGTCGCGCTGCGACAAGAGGTCCTACGCCATCACCGATGGGTTTACCTTCTGCAAAGCACTTTAACGCTTCGAAATACGCCTTAGCGAAGATCATAATTAAGGGGAGCTGCATGTAAATCTGCATGATTAAAAATGTGCTCTTAGTTTTCTTGCCAAGTAATAAGAAGTGACGTATTATTCTAAAGATAGTGAAAACGGCTATTGTCGCCTCAATCACGTTTTCAAGTGTTTTAGAATCCGCCTCATTCGCTTTAGGTGCTACGCGAGAGACGAAATCTTCGAATCTTGACTTTCTCACATCCATCAAATGCTCTAATCGGTTTAAAACTCCTGCCGGGTCTTTATCCACAGGCATTATCATAAAGAATTCAAGGAAACCTTCTATCGTATCAAACACTTCCTCGTCAGAAGCATCGCTAAAATTCGAGACCCGTAACTTGCAGATTACTTTGCCTTCTCGCTGCCATACATCTAACTTCATTAGTGCACGTTCAATTTGTTTAAGCCACATGAACTGCTGAATACGCTGTCCATAAAATATTGAGAAAATGATAAAGACAAAGAATAATAAATTGAAGATAACGGCATATGGATTACTTCCTTCCCCACCGCCACCTGTTAATAAATCTAATAACCCTTGCATTGTTTTCAGCCAGCCTCAAATACATGTATTTATCCGTTTCTGTATTCCTAAGACACTTTGCTATGCATTATCCTTTTCACTTTTAAACTATTCCGTAATGGACACAGTTGACAAGAATTCAGACAGTATTCATTGAATAGAGAGAACATCCTCTTTGGTATTGATATAAGCAGAAAAAGTGGACCTTCAGCATTCAGGTTTCCCATCTGCTCTCGCAAGGTAGTACTCCCACGAACGTCTCCAGACTTAACTTCTGAGTTCGGCCGGGATCAGGTGTGGCCCTGGAGCGATGGCCGAAGATCCAATATAAGGCATATCCCATCTATATAAAAACTTTACTACAAAGTATCAATACGTCAATCGTTGATCTAGAAAAAGTAAAGATGGTGGGGACGGAGGGATTTTCAGAAAGAGAGACTTTCTCTCTTTTATTTTTATTAATAAGTGAGCTACCTCGTGCGAAAGCATGGAGGCTTCCTGCTTCTCAGACGGACTCGATCCCCGTCCGTGACGGGTTACGGAGGTCGTATCTCCACAGGCTTAACATCCCTACGCCCCGTAGGTACGGTAAACGATGGTGAGACCATCGGAGTATGCACCTTGTCGGCAAGTGTTCCTGTTATCCCTCCAATTGCTGTTGATATCTTTCTCATTTCACCTATATAACTTGAGGCAGACCCCCCATTGCACATGATGCAAGTGAACATACACATCTACCGCAATTCATCACCACGCTGAAGCGCTGGTGCTTTCTTGCTTAGCTACTAGCAAAAAAAGTAAGATCAAACCTATAAAAACTTCTATTGAAAGAAAGCAAGAGTAAGATGACCCAGGAGTAGACGCCCTCTCAAAGTTTTGGGTCCGGGTCTTCGGTGTTTTCGCCACCTTCTTGTATCAGCAGCATCCGCATTGTTGACGATGCATGCCGGAATACCATTGCTTCTTGGTACTCAGGATCAGCTATCCAAGCCTCAACGTGAGTTTTGCTCGGAAACTCTAATATTACCATCCTATCTGTGTATGTCTCTCCTTCCAATGTAGTAACCGGTTCCCCGCGTGTGAGAAACTTCCCTTGGTACTTCTTCACTATGGGTGGTGTCCTATCCGTGTATTTACGATAGGTATCTGGATCATGGATCGCCATCATCGAAATTACATACGCTGGCATTTATTACTCTCCTATGGATATTGTTGAGTTCAACTCCACCGCGTTCAAAAGATTTGAATCGGTTAAGAGAAAAATATCATCTTACTGTATGATGATTCTTAAAAGTGGTGGGGACGGAGGGATTTGAACCCCCGATTCGAAATGAGACTTCCCTAATTTTGACTGATGTTTTTTGCCTCATTCTTCCGCCAACCGTGAGAACCACGCCACGTGTTGCCATCGGGTTTCTCTGGTAAGCACAACTCCAGAAGATCTTCATCCTTCCGTCAGTTTTTGCTATTTACAACCTCTGGAGCCCGACGTGCTACATTACCTCATACTAACCTACCAGAGATTAATACGAACTGGCTACACTACGTCCCCAATTGCTACAATTGTAGACACGAAATAGTGATCAGGTTTTGTTTTAAATTTTACTAAAAATGATAAATTAGTTGTTTCTCAACAAAAAAATAGCCCAGAACAGGTTATTCTTTTCTTATAAAACCCACAAGTTTCTTCAAATCGTCCGCAGTCGCTGATGGACCTACAAGTAATACTTTCTTGCGCCCATCCCCTCCTACATGACAATAGAGTACCATATTTTCTGTTCCTACGATGTATATGTCGCAATCCTCTACATCACTTAAAACTAATGTATTTTTAGTTCTCTCTTTTTGTAACTCACCTTTCTGTAACAAGGTGTCTTGAAACTTTTCATCCCTGACGGCGTCTAAAAGAAACCCAATATCGCCCCAGAGACTCCCATCAACTGTGATATAGTAATATTCATTGAATCGTGAATTAAGGTCATTTGAGAAATCTAACGGTCCAAGTGGTTGAGATTTTTTGTAAGAAAGCCGCACAACATCATCAGCATCATCACCTTCGCTAACAGCCTCTTTTATAGCCTGTGTTAGTTTATCTAACACAACATCACCTGAGAAGGCCCTTAACCATGCAAAAATCGTTCCGCTCCAAATCATGGTGTTAATTCCAAAAACCACATCTGCACCAACTTTTTCTAATGTGCTTGCATCCGGTTTCTCACGAAATTGAACGCATTCCAAAAGGGGGTATTCGCCCTCTTCTAAGAGAATACATTCAGCAATACCCATTTGTGTCGGATCGTGATGATCCTGGACTGAGGCTTGCAAACCTATAATTTTTTCTGGATGTTCCAACGTCTTATTTAAGAGGACAAGTTCAGCATTGATGAATGCATCTGCTTTATCATGATCACACGGCATAAAGATTAGGAGAATTTCTTCTGCACAATCCTCGTTGATCCATCCCGCATTCTTGCATTTCTTACATTGATTCACATGGGAGTAAATTATTCGTGCAATTGCAGCTGGAAACATATGTCCATTAGAACGGACATAAGGAGGCTCTTTAAGGACTATATCGATTTTAGCCTCTTTAATCCACGATTGCATTGCATCATCCTCTTTGATGGCGAGTATAACTTGTAGAGGTGTCCGTTCTCGAACACGCAGAACATCGGCCAGCAATATCCTAGTTTTATCTCGTTTTATCTTCAATAAGTGCTTAGGAAATCCTCCAAATCGCGTTGCTCGTCCCCCAGCCGATGTTAAAAGATATTTCTCTGTGTGATGGATTTTATCCTGTGCCATTGCGTTCTCCTCATTTTACTCTTCAGACATCTCATCTGAACACCATGATTTTGGAAATGTCTCTTCATTTCTACATTAAGTCAGGTTACAAATAAAAAAGTTAACTTCGATATCGAGAACTTCGCTCAGAATTATTATGAGCACCTTTTAATCCATGTAGTTATCTGAGCAATTTTAATTTATAAAGAAGTTCGTTTGATAGATATTTCCTGTGGCTGAGTAAATAGTGACCCTTACAGAACTATCTGTAAGAAAATAGTCTCCAGATCCTTCACAATACAACTTAAAGCTAACGAAAATACGAGATGCAGGGATCGTCACCCCTAAATCATTCCCTTTAGGATTAAGTAAAGTCTCATCATCATTTAGATATACAGCTACTTTCCAGTTGTTATCCGTTCCAGATGTCCAAATTCTACCATCATTTTCTACTTCTAGATGTGTCAAAGTAATTTCTGTACCCCCTGTATTAGTAACAACAAAACTCATAGCATAATCCTGTGATGCACCTCCTGGTGCAACCGAGAACTTATTGGCTCTGTCTCCATCTCTCGCATGATATTGAAAACCGCCAATCGCAATAGCTTCTTGCTGGCTTGCCACATAAAGAAATGCAAAACTAAAAAACATTATCACGGAGACTAATATTCCCAGAAATAAAATATATGGAGTTTTAGCTTTGAGTTTATACACGACCCAGCCCTCTTTTCCCAAAGTCAATTAACTTGATATCATTTTTTTCAAGTGAGTGGCTCTCAATATTAAATGGAACAAATGGAACATATAGATTAAATGAATATAAGAAGCATATAGATCCAAGCTTCATGGATTCAGGGTTCACCATAAAGGTTAAAAAAATAAAAAACAAATCAAATAAAAAGCAATGCCACCAATAAGAGCCGCCGTAGCTCAGCTGGTAGAGCGTTGGACTTGTAATCCAATGACAGTTCTGCTATTCGCATAACTGGTGGAAGTCGAGGGTTCAAATCCCTCCGGCGGCTTCATATACTGTCTCACATCCCAAAAGACAGTTTATTTAATGTGGGCGGGTGGTCTAGCATGGTATGATTCCGGATTTGGGTGCCCTCCTCTTAATGAGGAGACAAAAACATCCGGAGTTCTGCTTGGGTAACCCCAGCACGATACGGAATGACTCTACACGCGCGCTGTGGTGTCCCGTTTGCCGGGAGTTCGAAGGAATAGAGAGAAACCCTCTCTTTCTGAAAATCTCCCCTCGCCCACCACTCTTTTTGAAAAATAAGTATTGAATAAGATAATATAATTCCTAAAATCATACTCTAATTCATTATTTGAAATGCTCAAGTTAGGTGTTTAGATGAATCATGTGGAAATAATGATGCTCGATAAGAAGACCCGAATCGTTCTTTGGCAGTGTCTTGTTGAAGTTATTGAAGAATATATTACAAATGTTAATCAAGCACGCGTTGCCCCCTATTTAGATGCAGATAAGATACGATCTCTGCTAAACTCTATTACATTTACAAAGTCCATAGATCCTTTACAGGCATTGAATTTTGTAGTGAAAGGCTTGTGGGACTATCAAATGCATGTAGCTAATCCACAATACTTTGGATTATTCAATCCGTCTCCAACCACAATGGGGATCGCAGCTGATGCTTTGGTTGCTGCTTTTAATCCTCAACTCGCAACATGGAGTCATAGTCCCTTTGCCGTGGAAGTTGAACAACATTTAATTCGATTTTTTGCTTCTCAATTTGGTTATAATTCGGAAAAAATAGATGGCACTTTTACATCTGGTGGTACTGAAGCTAATCATACAGCTCTATTAACAGCTCTCACTCACAAATTTCCAAAATTTGCACAAAGAGGGCTAAGAGGACTCGACACACTGCCTAAACTGTATGTTTCTACAGAGAGTCATCATTCTCTTATAAGAACTGCTCGTTCATGTGGTCTGGGCGTAGAGGCAGTGCAACAAATACCTGTAGACGATTCATTGCAAATGAAAGTTGATGTGCTTATTGAGCAAATTGCAAAAGATAGAGACGTTGGGTTCGCTCCATTTCTAGTCGCGGCTACCGCAGGAACGACAAACGCCGGAGTGGTAGATCATATAAAAAGAATTGCTGATGTAGCAGAAAAGGAGAAACTTTGGTTTCACGTTGACGCGGCATGGGGAGGTGCGATCGTATTTGTAACTGAAATGAGAAATGTTCTTGAAGGCATTGAACGATCAGATTCGATCACATTCGACACACATAAGTGGCTAAATGTCCCTATGGGCGCTGGTCTATTCTTAACTCGCCATCCAGAAATTCTCCTCAGAACTTTTTCTATAGAAGCCGATTATATGCCAAAAGATGCGTTGGGATTAAATGTAGTAGATCCATATATTCGTTCCCTCCAGTGTTCCCGCAGATTTATTGGTCTAAAAGTCTTTTTATCTCTTGCTGTGGCAGGATGGAATGGATATAGCACCGTAATTAGACACCAAGTAAAAATGGGAGATTTATTGCGCCAAGAACTTAAAAAATCAGGTTGGAAAATCGTCAATCAGACAAAGTTACCAGTTGTGTGTTTTGTTGATCAACAAAGACCAGAAGGGAAATCTGTCGAGTTCGTCGAAAGCATCGCTCAGGGAGTCGTTTCTTCTGGAAAGGCTTGGATTTCTACTACAAGACTGAAACAGAATATACCTGTGCTTAGAGCTTGTATTACCAACTACCGGACAGAACCAGAAGATATTCATGCTTTAGTCCATGTGCTCAACGAAACAAGGCAAGCTTTTTACAGCAAAATTCGTCAAACATAGCTTTCAAGTTATCATGTTAATGAAAGTGTAGTATCCTCTTTCTCAGTAGAAAGTACAATAACACTCCGCGTTCGTCCCACTCCAGGAATACGATTAATGGTTCTTATCATTCCCTCAAGAGTTGATATATTTTCGGTCTTCACTTTAATAAGGTGATCTGCATCCCCCGCCAAGTTAAATACTTCCAAGACATCCTTCATATTAGCAACTTCGTAAGGAACAGCCACATCTGGTTCATGGGCCTTAAAATCTAATGTAATTTCAATAAAGGCGGTAACATCTTTGCCTAACTTTTTCTCGTCTAAAATAACTGTGTACTTCTTGATGATTCCACTTTCTTTCATTTTTCTTATTCGTTCATGGACTGTCGGAATCGCTAAATTTACAATTTCATCGCTTGCAATAGTTTTAATTGGTCTTGATGAATCCTCTTGTAGTAATTCAAGAATTCTCAGGTCTTTTTCATCTAACGTGAAGCCATTTGTTGACACCATAAACTTCACCCTCTACTTTTAGTGTTATCACTAAGTGAATATTTTCTTATTGATATATAAAGGTTCCCTCATATTTTCTTTGATAACTGATATAAACCAGAAGAAATAATACAAATATTGAAGTTGACCGAAAAGAGATGTTAATTGTACGAAAATAATGGAGGCATTATTATCATGTCATTTGAAGTTAATTTTAATAGAGTAACTCAAAATTTGAACACGGTTATATTAAGTGAGGAAAGGAATCTGCTACAAGAAATAGCAAAACCACAAATCTTAAAGAGTCTTAGAATATCAGAAAACAAACTCTTGCGGCTAGTTCTGAAAGATCAAAAATACTTTATTGAGTTAATAGCGAGTGGTTATAAAGTTACACAGTTAGCAGCAGGGAAAACTACTCTACAAGAGGCAGAAAAATGTTATGTGGAACTCCTCCATAAGATAAAAAATGGAGGAAGCATGCTAGAGCCATATTGATTCGAAACATTACCGCAGTTCATTAGTTTTTTATGATTTTATAATCGTTAAGCACTTACTCCGAAATTTTTTTCGTTGTTGCATCATCTTTTTACTACTTTTTCTGATTCAGTAATTATCTGTATAAAAATTGCCGTAAATCTTTAGTCAAAACGGTTATAACCCCGAAAATCATTAATATATATAGGTAGGAATACCTAAAATATTTCATGATCTATCGTGATAGTTACAAATAATGAAAGAGGTGAGGGGAAATGAAGGGAAAAATAAAGGATGTTATACTTCAACTCCTCGACGAATCGTTCTACGAAGTCCCTATAGCGGTTCCTAAAGTCACAGCTTTCATAAAGGAATTCTTCCCTAAAGCAACAGAACATGAAATCGAGGCAGTTATTGAAGAATTAATAAAGGACGGCTTCTTAATCCTTGGAATTGCTTATGGCTATGAACGTGGCATAATGAGTGCGAAGAAGATTCCTGAGAAACCACCGCTAGCCTACTTAAAGCCAATTCTTGCGAAAACATAACATTCTCTTTTTTTCGTTTTTTAGATATTTTTCTGATCTGATTTTTCAAGTCAAAAAATGGATATTTTCTCTAAATTCCCTTGCTGACGTTTTTTGAAGAAATGAAAATAGGAAACCGCTTTAACGTTGATAACGCTATTAACCGTTAACATTTAAAAAACGTAACATGAATTTAGGGAAGATCAACAATGAAAATATCAGCTATTGAATTGGAGAAACTTTTAGACGAAATACCCGTAGCACTTACGTACGTAGATACGAACGGCATCATTCTCTATCGTAACAAAACCGCTGCACAACGACCTTTGCCGAAAGGAACTCGAGAACCTGGAGCCAACATACGAGACTGCCATGCACTACCGGAGAGTTTAGAACAGATAGAAAAAATCTTTAATGGTTTTAAAAACGGTCGCAAAACACCACATCACTATATTTCTCAAAGGACAGATCTCAAAGAATTAGTAACTTTAACTCCGATGTTCGAAAAAGATCAGTTTGTTGGATGTTTCTCAACTATCCATCCGCTTGAAATAAAGGGTGTAAGTAGAACTTTTTAGAAGAGTTAGTTCCCGATTAAATCACGAATGAACTGAACTAACAGGCGTACCCCTACTCCTGAAGCACCTTTTGGGATGTATGCTTTCTTTTTATCTGAGCGAGCAGTACCTGCTATATCTAAATGAATCCATGGAGTTCCTTTTTCTACAAATTCTGATAAAAATACAGCAGCTATAATTGCTGCCCCTTCGCGTCCACCTACATTTTTTAAATCGGCAAAATCACTTCTTAAATGCGTAGAATACTCTTTCCATAGGGGTAATTCCCAGACTCGTTCCCCAGTTTTTTCACCTGCTGACGTAAGTAGTTTCTTGAAGTTTTCTGCTTCTTTATTTGCCATTAATCCGCTAGCATGTGCTCCTAAAGTTATTCTAATTGCTCCAGTAAGTGTTGCAATATCGATTACAAGAGTTGGAGAATATTTCTTAGCATAAGTCAGTGCATCAGCCATTACTAATCTTCCTTCAGCGTCTGTATTCACAACTTCTATGGTTTTACCAGAAAAAGACTTGATTACATCACCTGGTTTTATTGCTTTTCCTCCGGGTAAGTTCTCTGTTGCGGGAATGAGGGCAAATAAGTGAATTGGCAACTGTAAATGGCTTACTGCATGTATGAGACCAATTACTGTGCATCCGCCGGATTTATCGTATTTCATGTTCTCCATTCCTGTCTTCTGTTTTAATGAAAGACCTCCAGAGTCAAAAGTAATAGCTTTGCCAATGACGACAATCGTTTCTAGTGCCTCTTTTTCTTGTGGAGTATATTCAAGAATAATGAACTTTGCAGGCTGATCACTTCCTTGTGCCACACTTAGATAGGCATTTAGCCCCATTTCTTGTGCAATTTCTTCATCTAGAATATTATATTTTAGACCCAGACTTATTGCAAGGTCTTCTGACTTCGTAGCTAGGTAAGTAGGGGTTGCTATGTTACCAGGCATATTAGCGAGATTTCGCGCAAAATTTGTGGCTTCTGCAATAGTTTTACCAATGTTTGCTCCTTCCTGGATTTCATCAAGAACGGTCATTTCTCGTTCCAAAAGCAGAATTTTCTTTATGTCAATAAATTCACTGCGAGAATCCGTTTTTAGTTCTACAAACTTATACATGCCCAATATACTTCCTTCAATCACTGCTTGCGCAGTATCTTTCGCCGAATTATCTAGACGAATTTCATGAAGGGTTGTTACAATTTCTTGGCAATTCAATTCTCGAGTACGAACTGCAGTTTTTCCACTTACTTGTCTAAGCCTTTCAAGGCTAAATTCATCCTTTTTGCCCAGACCTACGATTAAAAGTCTGGAATGCGAATTCTTCCAATCTGGTCGAACAATCTCTATAGTATTCAATTTACCTACGAATTCTTTGCGAGTTAACAATCCGTTAATCGCCCCGTCAAGGGCAGAATCTACTGCTTGTAAAGATTTACTCGTAAAATCACTGGTTTCATTCTCAAAAACACCTAAAATTGCGATATCAAATACCCTTTCTTTAATATTTTCTTCGAGTTTCCCCTGTTGTATATGAATCTCCATGATGTAAGCAACTCCCTGTATCATATTATGTATAGCGCAGTTCGATCTAAAAAATAGAGGAGTTTATTAAAAAAAATAATTTAAATTAGTAGATTTCAAGAGCTCGTCTATGAAACTCTCCTATGTGAACTCGGTATTTTTCTTTCATTGGTAGAATTTGCCTGTAAATGGTAAGTTATTATGTTAAGATGAAGAGATTTACTAGAAAATTTATCAACTATGGTGACATGGTTATACCCAAACTAGGAGTTTGTTTTCTAAAGCCCGATGGCGAGACTCCTCAAAGAACGAGGTGATTTCTCTGAAAAAAAGTCTAATAGTCTCAGTATTCAGCCTCGTACTATTGCTAACGTTGATGCCAGCTGCCAATGCTGCATACACGCATGAAGACCTAACGCTAACCGTCTTGGTGAATGGTTCTGATACAAGCGCTCACAACGTCAAATCAAATCCTTTAGTAATAGACTTAGCGGAGCCCATCACAGTTAGCCTTTCGATGACTAATGCCGGTGAGACAGTTCATTTAACTGACGCTACAGTGTCTTTCTACACCCTCCAAACAATACTCTTCTGGGATATTGAATCGAAGGTATATGATCATCAAGTAGACCTTGATAATGAAGATGATGATGGTGATGGAAAGGAAGGTTTCGATATATCTGCTGCCACAAGCGAGTCTGACAGTTTTGACATATCTCCTGAAGAAATGGCCGAGTATAGAGATGCACTTTCTGGGCAAAGAGTACGGATTGACATCCTCTTTAACTTTGAAACTATTCCAGACTATACAATAAAAGTCTACATAACTTTAGTTTAGCCCTCTCTCTCTTTTTCTTTTTTTATTTTGCCTCTAATTTCATTCTAGGTGTTGATTTTCTAAATTATGTTGAGAAAGAACTCTTCACTCCTTATACGAATAAAGAAACATCAGAAGTTAACAATTGAGAGGGATATTCTTTTATATTTTAATTACTTATGACGTAATCTAGCTATAACAGCTTAACATCACCAAGCCGGGGTGGCTAAGAGTCGATGCATGAGGAAATTACCCTCACTACATCGATGAGAAGCCTGGTTATAGCGCCGGACACTTTCCGAGCCGGTTTCATAGAGAATATCCCAAGAAAGCCCTTTCTTGAGACATCCGGAGAGACGTTACACGCTGAGGTAATGTTCTGAAGGTCGCGGGTTCGAAGCCCGCCCCCGGCACTATCCTTAAAGGCTTGAGACACACCCTACGAAATTGATACATCATAATAAGCGGGGGTGGCCGAGCCAGGTCAATTTGCCTACAAGGGTCAGATCATAGGCGCTGGTGTGTGAGGCAACTGCTGCCTTATGCTACGAGACTTAAGATCCAGTGACGTAGGTCTACGTGGGTTCGAAAAGTTTTGGCGAAAGCCTTTTTCGGAAATCCCATCCCCCGCACCAACTCATCCTTAAACAAAAACCCTCTTTTGAATTAAAAAATGCCCCGATAGCTCAGCTGGTAGAGCGCGACCTTGGTAAGGTCGAGTTGTCTTCGGAACTCCCGAAGGTGCGAGAAGTCGCGGGTTCGAAGGAAATTTGAGCGGAGCGCTCTTTCCGAAACACCCGCTCGGGGCTCCATTCAATTTACTTCAATTTTAACAAGTAACCCCAGTTAAATCCGCGATCCTTATATAATCAGATCAGTCTTATTGAGCGGTAACCCCTTCAACGTTTCTTTGAATTATAGGTTAAATATCTTCAATCAAAGAATTAATTAACAAGTAATTGATGAATAGATGTAGTAGAGGGAGTAAAACTTAAATTTTAAGAAAAATTGAAGTAGAGGCGCAAAACTTTATTTATTATAGTTCAGTTATTAAGGTGAATAAAATTAGTGGATTTAAGGACGAATGTTGGTGATTATTTGCAGTTAATTGACGCTTTTCAAGGACTTATTAACTCATTAGCGGCTTCAACTGGTTTAGCCGCTGTTATTTTTGAACTAATCTTTGTTGTCGTTATTCTTGTAGTATTAGTCTTCGTAGGGTATCTGGCAGGAAAATCTGTAGGAGGAGGAAGAGAACCCTCAGCAACTTCTAAACTTCTAATCCCATCTGAAGGATATTCCGTAGATGAAAGTATTTCTATAGATGAAGTAACTCAAACTCAAGAAACTCTGCAAATACTCGACGTTGAGAAAACATCTGCAACGCAGGCTATTAAAAATGCAGAAAAAGCCTATAAAAGTAAAAAAATTAGCCCAACTGCATATCAAAAGCTTATGGAACTATATTCTGAGCGGCTTGAAAAAATTAATTCCGAAATTTCACGCCGATCAAGTGTTGTAAAAGCAGGGACTTTAGAAGCTGAATTCGAACGTGCGAGACAAGAAGCGCTTGTAGAATTGAAAGGAGAACCAGAAGAAGTTACCGGACCAGGTGTTCCAGAAGCAGGATTAATAGAAGAATCTGAAGTTCTAGAAGGACCTGAAACTCCAGCAGGACCCCCAACAGCGCCTCCCACCGGGCCTCCCACCGGACCCCCAACAGCGCCTCCCACCGGGCCTCCCACCGGACCCCCAACAGCACCTCCCACTGGACCTCCAACGACACCTCCAGCAGGACCCCC
>JAHQJS010000005.1:192798-443129 GCA_019057385.1 Candidatus Borrarchaeum weybense
AATAGCGCCTCCAACAACAGAAACTCCTACTGCACCTCCAACGACACCTCCAGCAGGACCCCCAATAGCGCCTCCAACAACAGAAACTCCTACTGCACCTCCAACGACACCTCCAGCACCTGGAGAAGACCTTGTTGATGCAGGAATGGCGACAGTGGCCTCACTAAGATCAGAAATGTTAAATGAGTTAAGAAGACTCAAAAAATATATGCAGAAACCACCTGCGTAATCTTCTTCTCTATTTTTTGGATTTTTACAAAAATACTTACAAAAAGCATGCGTCTACGTTTCTTTTGCTAATTTTTAATTAAAGTTTTGTTAATGTTTTTACGCCTTTTTCTGAGCCTACGTAGACTATATCAGCCATATTTACGAACAAACCGTTTTCAATTACGCCTGGAATTGCGTTTAGTTGTTTTTCCATTTTACTATAATCTCTAATTCTTAGATCAAATATATCGATGATAAAATTGCCATTGTCTGTTACTACAGGTCCAAGTTTTCTATTACTCATTCGAACTTGAGGAATACCAAATTCTTTGAGTTGATTAAGTACAGTTGACTTCGCGAAAGGAAGAACCTCAAGAGGAAGAGGGGCGATTTCTCCTAGGGTTTTAACAAGTTTGCTTTCATCCACTAAAATCGCGAGAAGTTTTGCAGCACTCCCAACAATTTTTTCTTTAGTAAGTGCAGCACCTCCACCTTTTATGAGATTCAAATTAGGATCTACTTCATCAGCTCCATCAACAGCTAGCGCTAAAGATGGGTGCTCATCTAAGGTAGTTAAACGAATGCCTGAAGAGATACACAACTGTGCAGTTTCATATGAAGTTGGCACCGCCATAATATCTATCTCATCGTTTTTAATTCTCTGACCGATCAAATTTATGAGATGCATAACAGTTGAGCCACTGCCCATTCCAATGATCATTCCATCTTTGATTTGTTCAAGCGCAGCTTTTGCTGACATTTTTTTTAGTTCATCGCTGTCCATTTAAAATGCCCTCTATTCGATTAACTTAGTTGAAGATATTCTCCGAAGATAAATACTCAAATGAAGGATTTAATATTTTTTAGCAGAAATCCTTTTACCTTCTTGTAGCGTTCTAATAAGTCGTTTCCCATCCTTCGAGGTCTTTCTAATCCTACATATCCCCTTCTGTCCTATTTTAGCAGTAAGAAGTTGTTTTCCGTTAACATAGAGAACCAACAACTCATTTGGGTGCTCTTGAGCCCTAATCATAATAAATTTCTTTTTTACCGAAATATCAATTGGAATCTTTTCCTCAGTTCCCATTTCATCTATTTCACGAACCTCTATTCGAATACCTAATTGTTGTTCAATTTCTTTTATTTTTAGACCATTCTTTCCGATTATTTGGGGCACATATTCTTTAGTCGTTCGAACTATAATTCTGTTTTCTGAAAGCGGTTCTATTTCAAGAGGGGCGTAGGGTACATATCGTTCAAATACTGACAGAATAGTGTTTCGTTTTTCCTCAGATATCTTAGGGATAACTTTTTGTTTCTCTGTGGAACCGATGGGGATCACTACAACCTGTTCACCAAATGTGTAAAGTTCATAAAGCAGTTTATCTGTTTCAAAATCTTTTATTTCAATTATAGGCCTGGCAAGATCTGCTTCGAACATTCCACTTGGAACTTTAACAAGCATTTGTAAGTAATACACGCTAGTTATTCGGCCTGAATCCATATAGATTACAGTATCTACTATTTGTGGGATGACACCTAACTCCACCCGTCCAATAAGTCGTTGAATTGCATCTACAGGTCTAGAGGTATGTACAACGCCAAGCATACCGACTCCAGCCATTCGAAAATCTGCGAAGACTCGAAAGTCAACTGTACGTCTCATTTCATCGAATGCTACAAAGTCTGGCCTTATAAGAAGAAGTAATTCGGCAGCTTTTTCAAAATCACCACCCAATGGCGCGTATTGGGTGATTGTTGGCCCAACTTGAAGATCACGTGGCCTCTCAAGGGTCGCCACATTTTGCTTTTCTGCAAATAAATTTGCTATGGCTTGAACAAAAGTTGATTTTCCAGATCCTGGTCTTCCAGCGACAATAATTCCTTCTGCTTGCTCTTCAATTCTTTGTCTAAGTTTTTCCGATAAATCATAATCATCAATGGTCATTGTTACAATTGGGCGAACTATAGTGATTTCAGATCTATCAGAGAAAGGTGGGTGTGTTATAACAATACGATATTGTTGTAACTGAAGTACAGTAGCACCTGGTTCATCTATCTCAATAAAAGAACCTCTTTCAGTTTTCGCTCTCTCGATTAATTCCGTAGCAATATTCTGCAATTCGTTTCGTTTTAATGGAAGATCGCCAAATTTTTCAAGATACCAATTACCAGGTGTGCCTCTTTTCGCCATAGGGAGTACGCCTTCACGCAAATGAACAGACATTGTATCTCCTGTGAAAAAATCTTCAATTTGAATTTGTGATATTTCTTTCTTAGGCTTGACATATTCTGTACGAATTCCGTCTATTTCTGCAACAAGAGCTTGGACCCTGTCGGAAGTAACTAACTTTGCATTGTTTTCTTTCGCTACTTGACGAATAAGTTCGTCGAGTTCGCCGCCCCTGGCCAATTTAATTTGTTCTAATCCAGGCCGTTCACCTATTATCTGAATGTCAAGAATATTATCAATAGCGTCAGCTACTTCTTTTAATTTCTTTATTTCATATAATCCTACATAACCTGTAGCCTTTCCAAGATTGGCTTGATATTCTAGCTCACTGAGGGCTACTCGCGGAATCAAAATTTCTGTTGGAATATCATATTTTCTATCTGCCAGTACCCCGCTAATGATAACAGACGTATCTGGAACGATTCTAATTGTCTCTTGAGAGGTTTCATCGAGATTCAAAGATCTCACCATTATTCTGTCGTTAATAATTTTTTAATGAAGGGTTTAAACAAAAATTAAATTACAAAATCACATTTTCTCAAAAACTTAGTGTTACAGAAAATGTATTTGTTATTCTAAGATTTTTGAATGCCACCTTTGCCCGTTACATCCGATATTTGCTTTTTAACTGCAAGGTTGACTTGAGTACCTAAATAATAGGTGACTTCGCCGACATTATCTACCACCGCCAGCACCAATTTTTTCCTTACATTGCGCGCTTGACGAGTAACGCTATCTAAAACATCAAGTTTAAAAGGAGTGCCCTCTACAACAATACAAACAAGATACGCTGCCTCATCCTTTCCTAAAACTCCTCCGCGAGGATATATCCTGTAGTGTATTGGGTCACCTAGTCCTGCCCTGACGATATATCCTCGTGATCGCAAATCACGATAAACCAAATATCTTGTCCAAATTTGTGGATCATTTTTTAGGAAATATGTCAGAAGTTTATCGAATGTGAACGCCTCATCCTCGTCATCAGTGGTTACATTTAATCTACTGCGTTCTACTAAGAGCAGGCTTTCAATAGGAGAGAGCAGCAATTTGCGATCTTCATCAAAGGAGCCATAATATCCATTTCCATAAATCACATCTGCCCCTTCCTCAACTATTACAGAATTGTCCTTTAATTTGCCGTCTTGGGTTGGATAAGGTTCTCTTTCTTCTTTCTCCTCTTCATTTATTGAAGTTTCATCGTTCGAATTAACCACAAAAGTCCCTCTTGCATTATTTGATCTCATCAAAAGAGTTGCAATAATACATTTTTAAAACTATTCAAATAAACCCTCTATTGGCGAGAATACTATGTCTAGAATTCACCCATCGGAGTCTCCTGAAAATCTTGATAAAAAGAGCCAAATATTATGGAATAAACTAAAAGCATTTTTTACAGGTGCAAAAAATATCGTGATTATTGCCATTGGAAATGAAATGAGACGAGATGACGGGATAGGGATCGCGATTTTTAAAAAACTAAAAGATCTTGGCCCATTACCCTCACCATTTCTTCTTTTAAATACAGGTACGACTCCAGAAAACTTTATCCGCCCTATCGAAAGCTGGAATCCAAGCCATCTTTTAATTATAGATGCCGTTGATATGGGTGAAGAACCGGGTGAAATCGAACTCATTCAAATGGATGAAATTCATAACATAACTGTTTCAACTCATAAGATGTCTCTTGCTCTCCTTAATAAGTATCTTATGAGCGAACTAAAATTAAAAATAAAGTTCCTTGGTATTCAAATAAAAGATGTGTCTTTTGGGGAAGGTCTTTCGCCTGAACTAACGCAAATTCCTACGAGAGTTGCACAGCTTTTGAGGTCCATTTTAAATGAAATCACGCACCATCCAATTTAAGGAGCTTCTCTTAGTGCAGCTAAAGCTTCCTCAAATGGGGGATATATGACTCCCTTATCACAGATTAAAGCTGTGATTAGTTCAGGTGGTGTTATATCGAAAGCGGGATTTAACACTGGCACATCATTAGGAACTATTTGTTGATCCCTACAAAATCTAACTTCCTTTGGGTCTCGCTGTTCGACAATGATATCTTCTAGTTTATGTACGAAATCAAAAGTAGTTATAGGAAGGGCTACGTAGAAAGGGATCTTGTGATGTTTTGTTAAAACCGCAAGCGCATATGTTCCGATCTTATTAAATACATGACCTGTAGATAAAACGCGATCAGCGCCAACAATTACACAATCTATAAGTTTCCGATAAATAAGTATCCCTGCGGCGTTATCTGGAATAATAGTAATATTTACATCTTCCTGGGCGAGTTCAAATGCAGTGATTCTTCCTTGCAGAAAAGGTCTAGTCTCTGTAGCAAACACTTTTACATTTCTCCTTTTTTCAGAAGCAAGCGAAACTATCCCTTGAGCAGTTCCGTATTCACCGCTGGCTACTGCTAGTCCACCTGTGTGACAATGGATCAGAATGGTGAAATTATCCTTTATGAGTTCAAGGCCATTTGCTGCAATCTGGAGATTCATTTTTCGGTCGTCATCTATTGCTAGTTCTGCTTCTCTCAAAATAAATGGTACAATTTCCTCTGTGGTTGAAAGTTTTGAAATGCCTTGTAAGACCTTATCAAGGACTAATGAAAGATTCACTGCTGTTGGACGTGCTTTTATTAGTTGGGCTGCTCCCTTTTTTAATTCAATTAGAAATTTATCAAAATCGACCGAGCCATAGCTTTTTTGTTTGATATGAAATGCATGCAGCACCAGTCCATATACGCCAGCAATAGCAATGGCTGGAGCCCCTCGGACAACCATGTTTTTTATGGCGCCTAGCACGTCTTCTAACTTTGAGCAAGTTACATATTCTAAAGAAGGCAGAGCGCGTTGATCTACAAAGATTAATGTTTTTGTGTCCTGTTTCCATTCAAATGGTTTCATATATCTTCACAGTTCCCTTTTGAGATCAAAAACAAAAATTTTCCGATAATTTTACTATTCTATTTTTTTCAAGTCGACTTAACCTATTAAATCTTAATTAGTCGCCCCGCTCTGGGGTGCTCCAGAAAAAATGGTGATCTCCTCAGTTTATGCCGAAAATTAGTAGAACTTCCACCTCTATTTAGAAAATGACAAAAAGAATTATCTTATTTCAGTTTCACCCCTCTCTCTCTTTTCTAAAAAGATTCTATGAGAAGTACTAAATATGGTGATTTATTGCGAGATTTGCTTCCAACCTTTCAAGAATTATAGAGGGTTGAGAATTCATAAGGGAAAAGTCCATAAGGACATTCTAAATACAAGGAAAGCGGTTCTGCACAAAATTGACAGCCAGGCAGAAGAAATTAGGGGGCTTAAAGCAGTACTCTCAACTCTCATAAATGAAATAAAATCTCTAAGGGTGTTAGGTTTTTCATCTTCACATAATATTACACAAACGAATTATTTCTCAGCATCTCCTCCCACAAAACCTATGCTTTCAAATATCTCTATGCCACCAGTTGGAATGAATTACGGATGCGCTCATGGAGAATTAATGAGTGAGTTAAAATCTGTTTTAAAAGAACGTGAACTTGCATCTGCTTGATTCTGTATTATAATAGTCTTAATGGAAACTCAACACAAGACTCGTGAATCTAATTCACAAATTATCCTACTTGCAGTTCTTAGTCGTTTTTTCAAAGTCTCAAAAAAGTATCGATTTCTAGTTTGTTGCTGAATCTCATAGTTTGGATAGAGTTTATTTTTTAATTGAATCATAACCTTAACCAGTTCCGAGAGATCTGATGAGGAAGTAGGGGGGCTATAAATCTTTTTTAGCGCATTTTCATCTTGAATCTGGATTTGCTTTAGCGCTAGTTCTATCACAGTCCTATATGCGTTTTCTACAAGTGAATACACTTTATCATAAAAACCAATTATCTGGTTTAAATAGTCAGATATTCGTTGTGCAAGTAATTCAAATAATTTCATTGATTCAGAAACTCCAATAATGCTGTTTAAAGAAAAATCGTAATTTGGAGCGGGACTATATTCTTCTAATTCTAAAGGAACTGGGCCAATGATCCCGCTTATTGTAAGAACATCTATGGGACATTTTTTATCATTTATATCGCGTCCTAGGAAAAGATAAATGAGAGGACGATATAATGAAAGATACGAAGTAGATAAACTGTAAGGCTTGGCTTTACTACATGGCAAAATAAGCAAAAATCGTCTCTTATGTGAGGGTGTATAATTCGTTAACACGAATTCAACAAAATTTTGAGTGCACGGATGTTTTATAGCTCTATATGCATCTGCAACTCTGTCTGTTTCGGAAATGTCGTCTATGAAGGCCCATGGATATTTTGGAAATAACTTTCGATATTCGAAAACAGGTATAGGTTCTCGCTGTTTGTTTACTCTATTTCCGCCCCAAACTAATTCATTTTTCATAAACAAACCAGAGAATTTAGTGTTTCTAGAATTGAGATTAATAATTATGAGCGATTGCTGGGTAAATTAAGGATTGTCTCGATCTTCTCGTCAGGTAATATAATTTCCTCACGCCAGGAATCTCCAATAGCGACTAGAATAAAAAGTCCCACCACATCTGACCCAGACTTTTTTACTATGTTTATTAAGGCTCGTTGTGTTTCTCCTGAGCGAACTACATCATCTACAACTAGAACTCTGTCTTTTCTTGAAAAGCTATATTTTGGGATATACAAAGACATCCTAGTTCCTGAAAAACTGGGAATATACGTTTCTTCCACAAATTCTTTAACGCCAACTTCTCTAACTCTTTTTGCAATCACTAAATCAACTTCCATTTCATTTGCAATATGGGTTCCGATCGGAATTCCATCTGCTGCCGCTGTTAAAACCTTTGTGATACCATCTTTAGCAAACTTTTGCGTTATAACTCGTGCAACATAGCGGAGCAATAGAGTATCACCTAATAACGATGTGTTATCAAAGTATCCGTTGTCAAATTTCAATCGATTTCTAACTTCTTTCACAAGGTCAATTTCATTTTCCAAAATTTTTAACATTTCCTCCGTACGATCCGCATTTGGTAAGACGTGACCTCTAATGTATCGATTTAATACTGTAATAGGAAGTGGACGTGGTGTTGAATCATTTTTAGACTCACCCCGTAATTGTGGTCTGACTTTCAGAATTTTTGATAGTTCTTCATAAGTCATTCTTTTCTTAAGGATTTTTAAGAGTTCTATACATCGTAAACGGGCTTTTATTTGCTCTAATTGTGTTAAATTACCAGACATTTACTGAAGCACTCCTTTGCTTTGTAACATTTTTGTTAAAATATTTATAAGAATACAACTGAGTCTCCATAAAAATTGTATTAAATTAGTTAATTTGAGTATGGACTTTATAAATATGTTTGATATTCAAAACTAACTACTACGTGAAAATCGACAGTAGTAGGATCCTGCTTGAGTTGATCGCCTCGCTCCAGGAGGCTCCGAATGTTAAACAACTTTGTATATTCCATCATATAAAAGAGAAATATCTAAAACTCGTGCAAAAGATATTTGTAAGATTCGAGCGTCTCTATAGAGTTGAACTCTTGAAAATGCGGCCAGACCGACAACCAAAGGCCCTTTAAAACCAGGATCAATCAGTGCTTCCCTTAAAAAGAGCCCCATTCTATGAAGACTACTGCGTGGATTAATGATACCTACTAAATCATCGGGCATTGTAAGAGATTCGTTAGTTTCTACAAGATAGAAGCCCTTTTGTAAAATCACAGCATCCTTATTATCCCATTCTTTTTGTTTTCGCTTAGGTAAATTGCGTCTCGAATTATCAAAATCGAGAACGCCCATATCATTTTCGAGAGTGAAAATAGTTCCTATAGTGCATTCAAAGCCACAAGGTTGGAGCTGTTTCTCTAAAGAAACATAATCTTGCACCAGTTGATGCTCAGTTATGAGTTCCTTAATTTTTAAATCTCCTAAGAACAAATTAGATCACCACAAATTGACTTGATATCCCTAACTCAACAAATTTACTTGAATATCTAGCTACTATTACATAAAATGTCCACTTCCATAAACTTTTTAAAAAAGTATGATGTAAACCTTTCTGCCTTAATAAAATAATAACTCCCTCTTTAGGTTCTTTGAACTGAGCATAATCCCTAAAAGGAATTATCTTAAGTGCCCTGGTGGTGTAGCACGGCCTTTAACGATTATCACCAAGTCGTTAGCTGATATCATTTGGGACTGTCACTCACTTATGTGCGTTTGATGCATAAGTTGGGCAATTCCCAGGACCCGGGTTCAAATCCCGGCCAGGGCGCCATCCATTAAAACTCTAAGTAGTTACAGCGCATGGATAAACAGAAAAAAAAGATAGATACAAGGTATATAATCTCACTTACGGCCATTTACTAAATAGGACGGGCCCGTAGCTCAGCTAGGTAGACAAAGCCTTAATATCTTTGGCTGTAAGCGTCGGGCTTTTACGCATTACACTTAAGCAGTAAATAAAGCTTAAGCGATTAAAATGCAGAGACACCCGATGGCCACGGGTTCAAAGGATCCAAGCGCAACGACGGATCTGAAATTCCCGTCGGGCCCGCCAATTCTACAATAACCGAACTTCTGCCAGAAGGAGAATCAAAAGTTATAAAAAAGATTCGGACATTGTTGGGTAGGTAAGCTAGCAGATTTTTCAGGAGAATGATTTCAGAATAAATAAGCCTTTAGGGGGACATAACTCCTTTCACATTATTATATTGCTAAAATTGAGACAATTAATGAACCAGTAAGTGAAGGTCATCTAATATTTATCTCAAAATGAATTTTGTAATTTATAATCCATGAAAAAGGAAGTGCGCGGATGCTCTCTCAAGAAGATAGATGGGAATTAATGAAGGCGTTTTTTATTGAAAAAGGTCTTGTAAGACAACATTTAGATTCATATAATGAATTTATTGGACGTAGTATTCAGCAAATTGTTGATGAGATTGAAAAAATAGAGCCTGACATTCCAGGCTTCTATGTTAAGTTAGGTAAGGTAGAGGTTGGAGAACCTACCATCCGCGAAGCAGATGGAGCAGTTCGACCTATAACACCTATGGAAGCTAGAATCCGAAATTTGACATATTACGCACCTTTACAGCTTGAAATGACACCAATAGACCTCAATGAAGGAGTGGAGATACCTGGTGAAACGGCTAATGTCTATATTGGTCGCCTACCGGTCATGCTCAAATCAAATAAGTGCCTTTTAGCACAAATGTCACCACAGGAATTAGTTGAGATTGGTGAAGATCCAAGCGATCCTGGTGGCTATTTCATTATTAACGGATCAGAAAGAGTTCTAGTCACACAAGAAGATCTTGCCCCAAATAAGATCTTGATTGAAGAAAGTAGTAGCGGCAAAACAAGTACACATATTACAAAGGTATTTTCTACAGCAAGAGGATTTCGAGCACCTGTTACCGTAGAACGAAGAAATGACGGTTCATTACGAGTTTCATTCCCTTCAGTTCCAAGAAAAATTCCTTTAGCAACTGTCTTAAGAGCTCTTGGACTAGAAACCGATAAGAGTATTGTTGATGCGATTTCAAATAGGCCTGAAGTGATCCGGGAACTAATACCAACTATTCGAGAAGCCACAGAAATTAAAAACATTGATGACGCATTGGATTACATTGGAAAACGAGTAGCGGTTGGACAAATGCGTGAATATAGAATTAAACGGGCACAACAGGTACTTGATAAATACTTATTGCCTCACATAGGTACAGAAGAGGCAGATCGAAAGAAAAAAGCTTATTTTTTGAGTCAAATGGCACAACGAATACTTGAACTTTTCCTAAATATTCGAAACGCCGATGATAAAGATCATTATGCTAATAAAAGACTGAAATTAGCAGGTGATCTTTTAACGAGTCTATTTAGAGTTGCTTTCTTAAATCTGGTAAGAGATATTACCTATCAACTTGAGCGAACTGCAGTGAGAGGGAAAAAACCGAATATAAAAACGGCAGTAAGGGCAGATGTAATTACTGAGCGTTTAAGACACGCTTTAGCAACTGGGAATTGGGTAGGCGGTAAAGCAGGAGTCAGTCAGTTACTAGACCGTACTAATTATATGTCTACATTAAGTCACCTTCGTCGTGTTGTTTCTCCGTTAAGTCGTAGCCAACCTCATTTTGAGGCGCGAGATCTTCACCCCACTCATTGGGGGAAGGTATGCGTCTCACCAGATACCAAAGTGCTACTAAAGGATGGTGTTTCTCAATTACCAATTCTTGCTCTTGAGAAAGATTTCAAACGATCCCAAATAGTGACTGTTGATGAATACTCTCATGCTGAAATTCAATCGAAAATCATAGATTATCAAAAAATCTCCGCGTATCAATTAGGAAAAAGTGTTTTTGAAATTAAAACTATAACTGGAGAAAGGATACGGGCTACTGAAGATCATCCATTTCTTACTGACAGAGGTTGGGTAGAAGCTGGTGATTTAAAATTAACTGATCGTGTTTTATATAGACCTGTACTTAATGATATCTCTTCTGAAGAGATAGAAAAATATGCTGTATTTACTATACTCGATAGAGATGAGTTTCTATATGGAAATTGGACTGAAAAACTATCAGAAGAAGAAAAATCCATGCTTGTAAAAGATGCTGAAGAACTAGAACAACTGGGACTTTTGCCTTTAGATTCGGATCATGAACATCTTCATATTATTGCACGATTAATGGGAATCATCTTAACCGATGGCAGCGTCACTAACACTGTTGAATTTTATTTAGGAACTGAGGAAGATGCAAAAACAGTAATACAAGATCTTGAAACATTGGGATATTCCTCAAACCAAATTTCGCGAAAAGAAGGTACCTTTACGGACGAAATTGGCGAGCGTATTATCCAATATGCAACTTACTTAACCACAAAAGGTGGATCATTTAAACGATTTATGCACGCTCTTGGAATTCCATCAGGAAAAAGAACCGAACAAGCCAGCATATTTCCAAAATGGCTATCAAATACTAATAAGTTAGTGAAACGAGAATTTATTGCTGCTTTTATGGGGGGAGATGGTTCCGCTGCGTGGAGCTACAAGAGAAGCGGTCGTCGAGATAGTTATAAAATACGACTTCCCGACATCGAAATTCACAAAACTCCAGAACATGTCATTTCACAAATCGAATTCTTTGAACAATTAAAGAAAATGTTCGAAGAATTTGACATTAGAATTAATCATATCAAAACTAAGAATTCTAGAACTACAAACCGTAAAGTAGTTCACCTAGTTTTTGACGCATCGAAAGACAATATAAGAAAACTTTGTGATAATGTTGGTTACAGATATTGCAAAGAAAAGCAAAATAAAGCCCAGCTAATCAGCGCATTCTTAGCCTATCGAGAAAAACAAATAATTAAAAGAGTTCAAGATCGAGAAAAAACAATCGAGTTGTACAACCAGGGAATGCAACCCAAACAAATAGCAACTGAACTAGGTTTAGGATATCGTATAGTTACTTCAACAATACAACGAAAAGATCAGGATAGGCAAGTAGTACATCCACAATCATCATGGTCAGTTGGAGCATTTTTTGAAAAGACTGCTGCAAATGCTGAAACTGGCATGCTTTATCTTCCATTAAAATCAATACAATCGGTTGATGAAGATATAATGTGTGACTTTACCACTGCTGAGAATACACATAGTTTTATTGCTAACGGTTTTATTACCCATAACTGTCCCAACGAAACACCAGAGGGACCAAATTGTGGTTTGGTTAAGAATCTTGCATTAATGGCTTATATCTCTGTAGGGTTAGATGAGTATATCGTTGAGGAGATACTCAGAACATATGGAGTAAAGAGTTGGGACGAACTACAAGGAAAGGAAGCAAATCAATCACGTGTTTTTCTTAATGGAAGGCTTATCGGGTTTCATCCGAATCCAACGGCACTTGTTGATCAAATTAAGAAGGCAAGACGTGCTAATGAAATTGATGACTCAATAAATGTTGCATATTATCATGAAACTGACGAAATAAAGATTAATTGTGATATTGGGCGTGTTAGACGTCCACTAATGATCGTAGAGAATGGACAACCTAAAATTACTCCTAAACACGTTGAAAAACTCGTAAAAGGAGAATTGAAATGGAACGATCTAATTCTTAATGGATTAGTCGAGTATCTTGATGCGGAAGAAGAAGAAAATGTATATATCGCTATTGACTCAGAAGAGTTGACACCGTCGCACACACATCTTGAAATCGATATTTCGACTATTTTGGGAATTTGTGCAAGCATTATTCCTTTTCCACAACACAATCAATCACCAAGAAATACATATGAAGCGGGGATGTCAAAACAAGCTCTTGGATTATATGCTAAGAACTTTCAACTACGTGTAGATACTAGAGGGCATTTCCTACATTACCCACAGGTTCCTCTAGTGAAAACACGAGCGATGGATGTAATTGATTTTGATAAATGTCCTGCAGGTCAAAACTTTGTTGTTGGTATCCTCAGTCATGGTGGTTACAATATGGAAGATGCTCTGATAATAAATAAGGCATCACTTGAACGAGGTCTTGCCAGATCTACATTTTTCAGATGTTATGATGTAGAAGAGAAGCGATATCCTGGAGGTCAAGAGGATCGTTTTGAAATACCTGGTAAAAATGTAAGGGGCTATAGAGTTAGTGAAGCTTATAGACATCTGGCTGATGATGGCCTTATCGAGCCAGAAACTGATGTTACTGGAGGAGATGTGATTATAGGGCGTACTAGTCCTCCTAGATTCTTGGAAGAATATACTGAGTTTGAAATGCCTGCCCCTATTCGTAGGGAGACTTCAATAAGCCTGCGCCACGGTGAACGAGGCGTTATTGACTCAGTCATTGTAACGGAGACTGTTGATGGAAACAGATTAGTAAAAGTAAGAGTCAGAGATCAAAGGATTCCAGAACTGGGAGATAAATTTGCTTCAAGACATGGACAAAAAGGAGTTCTAGGAATCATAGTTCGACAAGAAGACATGCCTTTTACGGAAGATGGAATAGTTCCTGATTTGATAGTTAATCCTCATGCGATACCCAGCAGAATGACTGTAGGGCAAATAATAGAAGCTATAGCAAGTAAAGTAGGCTGCATCGAAGGTGAAAGAAAAGATGGCACTGCATTTTCTGGAAGCAAAGAAACATTACAAAAAGAAATGAGAGACGCTGGCTTCGATCATAGAGGACTAGAGAGCATGTATAACGGCATGACTGGTGAAAAATTTGAGGTGGATATCTTTATTGGCGTTGTTTATTACCAACGACTTCACCATATGGTCGCTGATAAATTGCATGCCCGAGCAAGAGGTCCTGTCCAAATTTTGACTAGACAACCAACTGAAGGACGTGCACGAGAAGGTGGACTTCGATTTGGCGAAATGGAACGAGACTGTTTGATAGGTCATGGTGCAGCGCTATTACTTAAGGAACGTCTTTTAGATGAGTCAGACAAAACGGTTGTAATAGTTTGTGATGAATGTGGAATGTTAGCAGTACAAGATCGTTCAAGAGATCGTTTTTATTGCCCTATATGTGGCGACAAGACAACTGTGAGCCGCGTAACTATGTCTTACGCATTTAAACTGTTACTTCAAGAATTAATGAGTCTTGGAATTTCTCCTCGTTTAAGATTAAAAGAACCTGCTTGAGAGGGAATAAATAAAATGTCTACACTTCCAAAAATTATTAATCAAATCCAATTTGGTTTACTATCTCCAGATGATATACGAAAGATGTCCGTAACTAGAATCATCACAGCTGACACTTACGATGAAGATGGACTCCCTATTGACTCGGGACTAATGGACGGTCGATTAGGAACCATTGAACCGGGCCAAACCTGTAAGAGCTGTGGAAATAGGGTGGGGGAATGTCCTGGACACTTCGGTCATATAGAATTAGCGCGCCCCGTAATACACGTAGGCTTCGCAAAAATTATCCAAAAGACTCTTAGAGCAATATGCAGAGATTGTTCCCGCCTTAGTTTAAATGACGATGAAAGGCAAGATTTTATTAAAAAAATGGATATATATGAAGAGGAATGGGGCGAACTAGATCCTGAGCTTGTAAAAGAAGTCCTAAAAAAAGCAACAAAAACAAATACATGTCCCGATTGTGGAAAAGAGAAATTGAAAATTCGTCTTGAAAAACCAACTACTTATTATGAAGAACATGAGTCTGGTGCCGCCCGTTTAACTCCAAGCGACATACGGGCAATCTTAGAAAAAATGCCCGATGAAGATTGTCGATTAATTGGGATTAATCCAGATGTTGTACGTCCAGAATGGATGATACTTATTGTACTTCCGGTTCCACCTGTTGCCGTGCGTCCAAGTATTACCTTGGAATCTGGTGTTCGTTCAGAAGATGATCTTACACATAAATTAGTTGACATTATCAGGATTAATCAGAGGTTAAGCGAAAATATTGAGGCGGGTGCGCCGCAATTAATTGTTGATGACTTGTGGGAACTTTTACAGTATCATGTTACGACTTTTTTTGATAATGAAGTCTCAGGTATTCCTCCTGCACGTCATAGGTCAGGAAGGGCTTTAAGAACTCTATCTCAAAGACTTAAAGGAAAAGAAGGACGCTTTAGAAGCAATTTGTCAGGAAAACGTGTTGATTTCTCAGCACGTACTGTTATTTCACCGGATCCAAATCTGGGTATTAACGAAGTAGGCGTACCTGAAGAAGTTGCACAAATTTTAACAATTCCAGAACGTGTTACGGAATGGAATATTGAAGAAATGAGAGACCTTGTGATGCGAGGGCATGATGATCATCCAGGTGCGAATTATATCATTCGTAGCGACGGAAGACGAGTTGATTTACGGTTTGTAAAGGATAAAACTACAGTGAGTGAAGCCCTTAGACCAGGATATGTAGTAGAGCGTCATTTAAAAAAAGGAGATATTGTATTATTCAATCGTCAACCCTCTCTCCATAGAATGTCGATTATGGCACATGAAGTCAAAGTTATGCCTTTTAGGACGTTCAGACTTAATCTATGTGTCTGCCTCTCTGGTGATACAGAGGTTTATACAGATCTTGGCAGAATTTCTATTGAGAACCTTGTTAAAGATTATGAGAAGTATTCTCCTCTCTCTTGTAATTGGGATACTGACAAAACAACATATTTCTCTGAAATTTCAGAAGTTCATGCTATAAACCCCAAGCAACTTGGACTTAAATCTTATGAAATTACAACCAAGACTGGGAGAATAATTAAAGCTACAGAGGACCATCCTTTCTATTCCAAGAAAGGCAAGACAAGGGCAGGCAATTTAAAGATTGGTGACTTCGTTGCTGTTTATCCCATCGAAATTCCTGAAATTGGTGGTTGCCCACCAGTTCTCACAGAGGAACAAGTTTTGGAAGCAATACCCGAAAATATCTATATACAATATACTATTAATGAACTAGCAGAAATGGAACTTCTCGACATTCCTGCAGGAACAAAGAAACAAATCTACCTGGCAAGCCTTGTCGGACATCTATTCGGTGATGGCTCATTACTTATCTCTTATGAGGGAGGACGTGTTGTTTTTCGGGCATCTGATTATGAGGACATCCTTTCTCTTTATGATACTGTTACAAAGCTAAACCTTCAACCAACAGGCATTCAAGAATTTCAATCTCGTGGTATTCCTATCCAACAAACAGATGGAAATATATTGATACCTGAAGGAAAAACATATTTCTTTGAAGTAAGGCGAAAACCGGTTGCAATCGCTTTTAAGGCGCTAGGTGTACCTGTTGGTGACAAAGTAACTCAAGAATATCGTCTACCAGAATGGTTATTTGATGCACCAAAAATGGCAAAACGCGCGTTCCTACGTGCATATTTTGGTGCTGAGCTATCAACGCCCAGATTACACATAAAATCAAAGTCTAAGTTTAACCAACCTATTCTTAAATTTGCCAAGATCGAAGGGTTACGAGTAGATAACTTTATTCAAGATATCAAAACCCTCCTTGCTGAATTTAATATTGAAATCTCATCTATTTACACCGAAAGTGGTAATTTACGAAAAGATGGCAAATCAACTATTATCTATGCATTAAACTTCGCCGCAAGCGATGAAAATTTACTTGCTTTATATAAGAAAATCGGATATGAATTTGCACGAGCCAAGGAAGAACTTGCACGACTAACTAGTGAATATATAACTGCAAAAAATACGGCAAAAGCAAAAGCCACTGCTCAACTTAGTCGTGCAAAAGAACTCCGAGAACAAGGATTAACCTATGAAGCTATAGCTAATGAAATCAACCATGAATCATGGCATACAATTGCATCATGGATTCGAAATGAAAGAATTGCGGCAGGGCTTCCAGCAAGTTTCCCTGAATTTCCAAAGTGGATGAAATCAGCTACTGAAGGATTAAAAAATGGATTTGTGTGGGACACGATAGTTAACATTGAAGAAATTGATCTTGAAGTAGCTTATGATATAACCATCAATGATGATAACCATAATTTCATTGCAGAAGATTTCCTAACCAGAAATTGTCCACCCTACAACGCCGACTTCGACGGCGACGAGATGAATCTCCACGTACCGCAGAGCGAAGAAGCAAGAGCAGAAGCCAGAATTCTTATGCGTGTTGAAGAAAACATTCTCTCACCAAGATATGGTGGTCCCATAATTGGTGCACTTCAAGATTACATATCTGCGGGATTTCTTCTTACGAGAAAGAATGCGTTCTTCACAAAAAAGGATGTATGCCAATTATTCTATGCGGCAGGATTTAAAGACGACCTTCCGCCTCCTACGATACAAAAACCAGTTAAATTATGGTCTGGAAAGCAATTATTAAGTACACTAATACCTTCTCTCCTCAATTTAACACTTACCTCAAAAGCATGTATTAAATGCAAGGTTTGTGAAAAGGATGACTGCCCTAATGATGCTTATGTAATCGTCAGAAACGGAAAACTTATGTCTGGAGTTATTGACAAAAAGACACTGGGAGCTGGGCAAGCCAATTCTTTGCTTCACAGAATTGTAAAAGATTATGGAAGTCAAAAAGCCAGAGAATTCCTTGATTCCATTACCCGATTATTATTAGAATTAATTACATCAAAGGGTTTTACTCTTGGTCTTGATGATGTTGATCTTAGTGCCGAGTCAAAAAACATGATAGATGGAGTTTTAAACAAGGCAGAAGAACAAGTGGATGAACTTATTAGAGTATATAGACGAGGCGAACTAGAAAGACTTCCTGGACGAACTCTAGAGGAAACGTTAGAGATGAGGATCATGCAGGAACTAGCTGAGGCTAGAGACGATGCAGGTACAATTGCTGGGAGAAATCTTGGGCTAAATAACCATGCAGTGATAATGGCTACTACTGGTGCCAGAGGGAGTAATTTAAATCTCGCCCAGATGACAGCTTGTGTTGGTCAACAGTCTGTACGAGGTGAAAGAATCCATAGGGGATATAGAGAACGCGTATTGCCTCATTTTAAGGAAGGTGACCTGAGCGCAACTGCGAGGGGTTTTGTAAAAGCAAGTTATAGAAGTGGATTAACTCCTATCGAATTCTTTTTCCATGCGATGGGTGGTCGGGAAGGCTTGGTAGATACAGCAGTTCGTACCAGCACTTCAGGTTATATGCAAAGACGATTGGTAAATGCTTTGCAAGATATAAAGAACGAAAATGATGGAACTGTAAGAAACGCAATCGGTCAAATAATTCAATTCGTTTACGGTGAAGATGGGGTTGATCCTGCGAAAAGTGACCATGGGAAAGCAATGAACATTGACGTGATATTTGAAAAAATCCTTAGTCAAAGGAGGGTTGAAGAATAGCGGCTAAAACTAAACTCTCAGCTGTAGAGAAAAAATTGAAAAAAATTGAAGAAAACGATGAACTTCCTCTTGCAGTAATTAAAGAACTAAGTGCAAAATTAGAAGAAACTGAAGTAACTAAAAAGGAATTAGACTTACTTATCGAAGAAGCGAAAAAATCCTATTCAAAAGCTTTAGTGGAACCAGGAGAAGCTGTAGGTACAATAGCTGCGCAATCAATCGGTGAGCCAGGCACGCAAATGAGCATCCCTGGGACTGAAAAGGTAATCGTGAAAAGTAACGATTATGTGAACGTAGTTGAAATTGGAGATTTCGTAGATAACCTCTTCTCTAATGCCGAAATTACCGACCATATTGGTGAAAGCGAAGTGTTAAGTCTAGAGTATGATGATTACCGTGTGCCTTGCATTGGTCAAGACGAAAAAACACATTGGCGAAGGCTAAGGCAAGTAAGTAGGCATCCTGTTAACGGTGAACTACTAAAAATCACTACTAGGTCGGGAAGAAAGATTGAGGCTACCCTCTCACATTCATATCTTATGCGTGATGAAAATAAAATTATCCCAGTAACTGGAAGATCTCTTAAAGTGGGTGACAGAATTCCTCTTATAAAACATTTACAATCTGATCATAATCTAGAAAGCATACCAGTCGAACGATATATTCCTAAATACGAAGCGTGGTATGGTTCAGAATTTATTAAAGCTAAACGATCTTGGGATCGACTTGGCAGTCATTGGAAAGAAGAATATAATGTCGCTTATACTGTCCCCGTTAAAGAAGACGGCCTGCGAATAGCATTCAAAACCAGAAAGGCAGAGATGCTAACAGTAGGTCATGTTTATCCCAAAGCGTTTTCAAATACAGATATTCAAATCCCTGAGATATTCCAGTTGAATTATTTGTTTGGATGGTTCATAGGTGCATATATTGCTGAAGGATCAAATGCTGGAAATTACGTTTCAATCACTAATATTGACGAAAATTACCAAAATCGCACACAAAGGTTTGCTGACGAACTTTCAATATCTTGGCGGTTAATAGAAGAAACTGGGGAATTTGGACCAAGTGTATCCGTATGCTTATCATCGTCGTTGTTAGCGAAACTTCTAGTACGAATGTGCGGGAAGAATGCACCAGATAAATTTATACCAGACTGGGCGTTAAACGCACCGGAAGAGTTCGTTTCGGGGTTACTCCAAGCATATTTCGATGGCGACGGTAGTTTTTCTGTAGATCGAATGCAGATTCGCGCAACCAGTAAGTCTAAGGACTTGCGAGACGGAATATGCTTATTATTGTCGAGATTTGGAATTTTCGCTTCGAAACAAGAAGATGCTGAACAGTATAATTTAAGGATCCCTGGGAAGTATGCGCTTGTCTTTAAAGATAAGATTGGTTCGATAATTCCTCATAAAAGAGATATATTAGACCAAATGGTAACAAGTGAAGAAAATAAAGAAATTACCTATGACATTATTGATATGATTTCGGGTTTTGGTAAGATATTAAACAACCTCCGTATCAAGTTGAAAATTGACGCCCACTCTTCTCTAGCAGCAAGTATTAGAAAATATACAACTAATCAAGTGATCGGTAGGCAAACCCTAGCACGGTATGTAACATTAATAGTTGAGGAAGCAAAGAAAAAAAATATTGATATAAGCAACGAAATAAATACGTTACAGCGAGCCCTTGAGAGCGATGTGATCTGGGATCAAATAACTTCTATAGAATTAGTGAAATCTCCCACTTCACTAGTATACGATTTCTCGGTTGAACAACACGAAAATTTCACTACGGCAGAGGGCTTAATAACTCACAACACGTTAAGAACTTTCCATTACGCAGGAGTCGCTGAATTGAATGTAACGCTCGGACTTCCTCGACTGATTGAAATTGTGGATGCACGTAAAAATCCTTCAACACCCATGATGACAATTTTTCTAGATGATGCTCATAAAGAAGATGGAATAAAAGCCCGTGAAGTGGCACGGCGTATTGAGGAAACAAAAATAGAGAAGGTAACTTATGATATAGAAATCAATCTTAGCAATATGCAAATTGATCTGAAATTAGATCCTGATCTAATGGACGATAAAGGTTTAACTGCGGAATTTATTGTAGAAAAAATTAATAAACTCAAGAAAGGAGATGCAGAACTCCAGGATGATTATACGATTATTGTCCGACCAAAACTTGATAACTTTACAGAGTTACAAAAACTTGCAGAAAAAATTCGATCTTTACCATTGAAGGGCCTCAAAGACGTCAAAAGAACGGTTATTCGAAAAGAAGAGGAGGAATTTGTCATCTATTCTGAAGGTACAAACTTATTAAATGTCCTTCGTGTTTCAGGCGTACATCCCATGCGGACTATTTCTAATCATATTCATGAGATTTCAGAATGCCTAGGCATCGAAGCAGCAAGGAACATTATTATAGCAGAAGCTATAAATGTGCTTGAAGAACAGGGATTAGATGTCGACCTAAGACACGTTATGCTAGTCGCAGACCTTATGACAGTCACAGGCGAGGTCAGACAAATTGGTCGTCATGGCATTAGTGGTGAAAAAGCTAGTGTTTTAGCAAGAGCGGCTTTTGAAGTAACTGTGAAACATTTACTAGAAGCAAGCACCCGAGGCGAGATTGATCATTTAAAGGGAATAACTGAAAACGTGATTATCGGGCAAACAATATTGTTAGGGACAGGGGCGATAGATCTTATGATGAATCGAGAAGGGAAAAAAAAGGCGAAGGAGGACAAAGCATAAATGGCAGATATAGCGAAAAGTATTAAAATTGCAGTGCGAACGGGTAAAACTATATTAGGGGCAAAGGAATCTATTAGAGCTGTCAAACATGGAGATGTTAAGTTAGTAATACTTGCAGCAAACGCCCCCTCATCAATAAAGAATGATATCATTCATTATACTAATTTGTCAGATCCTAGAATTCCAACCATGGATTACGAAGGATCTAGTTTAGATCTAGGGTTTGTTTGTGGTAAACCGTATCTAGTATCAGTTGTATCGGTTCAGGAACCAGGTGATTCAGATATTCTGCAATTAGTGGAGGACAGTAATTGAGTAGCGTTAAAATTACAAGCGATGAAATAAAATATATCGCACTATTTGAAAACATTACAGGTGCCATCACGAAAGATGTAGTTATTGATGATGATCGGTTGATTTTTGTGGTGAAAGAGGGGGACATAGGGCGAGCGATTGGCAAAAGAGGAATAAATATAAAAAGAGCTAAGGACATGCTACACAGAAATATTGACATAGTTGAGCATGCTGAATCCGAAGTCGAATTCATCAAAAATACCTTAGCGCCAGCCAGAATCAAAAGTGTGAGCATCTCAGAAAAAAAGGATCGAAAGGTAGCAATAGTAAACGTAGAACCAAAGGATCGAGGCATCGCGATAGGTAAAAATGGAAAGAATGTTGCACGCGCACGGCTACTTGCAAAAAGATACCACAATATCGCAGACGTAATTATCTCTTAAGATGGCGTAGATAACAAAGGAGTGATTATAAAAATGCCAGGAAGCAAGTCACCAAAAGGAGAATTTGCCGCAGGTTTATTAACACGCAAGAGAAAGAAATTCAGATGGAAAGATCGTTATTATAAACGTAGACAATTAAAACTTGATATTAAGGCAGATCCGCTAGAAGGTGCGCCACAAGCACGTGGCATAGTTTTGGAAAAAGTTGGGATCGAGTCCAAACAACCAAATAGTGCCATTCGTAAATGCGTACGTGTCCAATTGATAAAGAATGGAAAACAAATAACCGCTTTCTTACCTGGTGACGGTGCGCTACTTTACGTTGATGAACATGATGAAGTAATCGTAGCGGGCATCGGTGGGTCAAAAGGTAGAAGTATGGGTGACCTTCCAGGTGTTAGATGGAAAGTCACTCAAGTCAATGGCGTTTCATTGGATTCGCTGATACTGAAGAAAAAGGAGAAGCCTATCAGGTAATTTATTTCATATTCTAATTTCAAGGAGCCAGAATAACATTGTCAGAAAAAAAAGAAAAAAAAGAAAAAAAAGGAAAAAAAGTAACTTCTGAGATCCTTCTATTCGGTAAATGGTCTACAGATGGAATTGAAGCTGAGGATCCAGGATTGAAACGATACATTTCCTTAAAACCTGTAATCGCACCACATTCTGCAGGCCGCCATGAACACCATCGATTTAGAAAATCACAGGTTTCTATTGTAGAACGATTCATAAACAAATTGATGCGAGGCGGACGTAATACTGGCAAAAAAATGAGGATAACTAAGGCTGTTATGGTAGCTTTTGAAATCATTCATTTAAGAACTTCAGCTAATCCCGTTGAAATTCTAGTGCGCGCAGTCGTGAACTCAGCCCTTCAAGAAGAAACAACTAGAATCTCTTATGGTGGTATTGTATACCATCAGGCGGTCGATGTTGCGCCTCAAAGACGTGTAGATCTTTCTTTACAGTATCTGGCGCAGGGAATTCAAAAGGCAAGTTTCTCAACCGTGAAATCATTTGAAGAAGTTATTGCAGAAGAATTAATAGCAGCAGCTAATAATGATACAAGAAGTTTTGCAATTAAAAGACGCCAAGAAAAGGAGCGTATTGCATTGTCTGCTCGCTGAGTTAAAAGTTCAATGAATGCAGACATTCAAAATTTTTTGGCAAGAAATAAAGATAAATTATTTCACCAGCTTGTTATCTCACAAGCTTTTTAAAACGAAGGTTTGAAATCAAAAACAATATAATAATATTTTATAAAAACAACATACTCTATATATTAAAAATTATACCTTCCAGAAGGTATAGCATAGAAAAGTTAGGAAAATCCGGAGGAAAGGTTTATGTCAAAATCTGGAAAGCCGCATATGAATTTGGTGATTATTGGACATGTTGATCATGGCAAATCTACGCTTGTAGGACATCTCTTAGTTTTAATGGGAGCCATTGACGAACGAACTATTGCAAAGTACGAAGCGGACGCCGATAAAATCGGTAAAGGAAGCTTCAAATACGCATGGGTATTAGACAAACTTAAAGAAGAAAGAGAGCGCGGACTGACTATTGATATCGCATTCTGGCAATTTGAGACGCCCAAATACTACTATACGATCATAGATGCCCCGGGTCATAGGGACTTCGTTAAGAACATGATTACTGGTACTAGTCAAGCTGATGCCGCAATTTTAGCCGTTTCATCCCGCAAAGGTGAGTTTGAATCTGGGATCGGCAAAGGCGGCCAAACTGTCGAACACTTAGTACTAGCCGCTACGCTTGGTGTTGATCAATTCATTGTTGCCGTTAATAAAATGGATGCAGCAGATCCTCAGTGGGATGAAGATAGATTCAACGAAATAAAAAGTAATGTTGAGAACGTCTTCAAACTTATTGAAAAAGAACTAGACATGAAAATTACGCGCTTCTACATTCCAGTATCAGCTTGGACTGGCGATAACATAACAAAGGCAAGCGAAAATATGGGATGGTTCAAAGAACCAACGATTCTTCAAGCTTTAGATCAGATGAAAATTCCACCTCAGCCAACTGATAAGCCCCTAAGGATTCCAATTCAGGATGTCTATACAATTACTGGAGTAGGAACTGTTCCCGTCGGTCGTGTTGAAACAGGGATACTCAAAGCAGGCGACAAAATCCATGTTGAGCCAGTCTCAAAGGTGGGTGAAGTAAAATCAATTGAAATGCATCATGAACAGATGGAAAAAGCGATGCCCGGCGACAATATCGGATTTAATCTCAAAGGAATTGCGAAAGCAGAAATTCGTCGTGGTGATGTAGCAGGAGATCCAAAGAACCCACCAAGCGTTGCAAAGGAATTTACTGCACAAATATTTATCTTACATCACCCAACAGCGATTGCTGCAGGATATACACCCGTTATCCATGCACACACAGCTCAAGTTGCATCAACGTTCTTAGAACTTCAGGCAAAAATTGACCGCAGATCTGGAGAAATAGTAGAGGAAAATCCACCGTATCTAAAAACAGGTGAAGGCGCAATCGTAAAACTCGTCCCAACGCGTCCATTATGCATAGAAGAGTACGCTAGTATTCCACAGCTTGGCAGGTTTGCTATAAGAGACATGGCTAAGACAGTAGGTGTAGGAATCGTAAAAAGTGTAACAAAACGTTAATAGCTTTTTTCTAAGGAAGCCTGAGAAGGCTTTCTATATAATTTTTATTAGGTTAGTAAAAAAGAGGCATAAAAATATGGTACAGCGAGCACGCATCAGATTGCTAAGTAAGGATACCAAAGAACTTCATCAAATTTGTGATCAACTCAAAGAAATCGCTCAGAAGACTGGGGCGCGAATTAATGGTCCGATTCCACTGCCAACGAAGAAAATAAGGATCCCTGTAAGGAAAACTCCTTGTGGCGAAGGAACACCCACATGGGAGCAATGGCAGATGAGAGTTCACAAACGAATTGTTATCCTCGATGCAAACGAACGCACTATGTCGCAAATTATGAGGATTAGGGTGCCCGATTCAATCTACATTGAAATAGAACTTGTATGACCTACCTCACGCTAAAGCTGTGGTGCTTTCTTGCTTAATTAAACTGTAATCTTATTCTCACGTTTTGCTTTATGTTCATTTTATAACTATTAGCTATTTCTTTACTTTCAAAAATCTCAAATCTGCTACTTTGTTTTTCATAAATATTAAATGCAGATAAAATCAGAAAGAAATGGTGGGTCCGGCGGGAGTTTCAGATCAGAGCATAGCTCTAAATCCTTTGAACCCGCGATCTCCGCAACTCTCCCTTCTTGAGGGAGAACTTATCCGGCTCCGCAGGCATACGCCTTAGACTAGTTTTATCTAAGTCGGCGCCCGATCCAGGCTAGACTACGGACCCTTGGAATGTGTGATATAGTTAAATTGGGTTGTTAACAGTTATTGATTTTGTATACAAATATCGACACCTATAGACAGTTCTTTCGCGAGCAAGGGTTTTTGTGTGGTATGTGTGAGGCGTGGTGTTTATAAAGTAACTCCTCTGCTATATAAATGAGAATCGATGGTACACTATGGTACCTGGCGGTTTAATAATTCGCCCCAGGACCCACTCACGACCTTCAGCCCAGCACTTCTATACGCTGTCGATTCTGCGGGAAGGCTGACAGCCTGCTATCGTTTCGTTCACACAAAGCCTGCACCCTATATGGCGGCAGGTATCCCGCTCAACCGTCCTAGCGGGGACTCCACTCCGGTTATCGTGGGTGGATAGACACTATTCCCTGTAATAGATGTCTATTATGAAAGGAACGGTGGGCATATAAGTGTTTCAGTAAGGATTTCATTGAAGCAGTGCCTTACACTTATTAACACCTTGCGTAGCATCGACAGCATAGCCGTCTACCTCAACTTCTTTAGCAAAATCTTCTGTTATAGCAGCTCCTCCGATTATCACTTTTACCTGATCTCTGAGTCCTTCCTTTTTTAATTCTGCGATTACATTTTTAATTTGATCCACTGTGGACGTCAACAGAGATGACATTGCTAAAATATCAGCGTTTGTTTCCTTCAAGGTTTCAATAAATTTAGACGCAGGAACATCTACACCAAGATCAACAACTTCAAATCCTGCTACCTTTAAAAGAGAGATCATGATGCTTTTGCCTATATCGTGAATATCGTCTTTGACTGTGCCAAACACGATCTTACCGTGTGCCGTTGGAGTTTCACCTTCCGCAAGATATGGTTTAATGACGTCTATATTCTGGCTCATAATCTCTCCAGCTATCAACAACTCCGTAACAAAATAATATCGCTCTTCATATAATCGTCCTACCTCCGCCATACCTTCTGTCATACAGTTAATAATTTCCAGTGGATCCATTGATTTAAGTGCTTCCTCAACGATTTTTTTGGCAGGCTCGGGATCTACATCAATGATCGCCTGTTTTATCTTTTCACATAATTCGGGATTTTTCTTTTCCATGTAATTGTCCTCCTAAGTGTCCTCTTTTAAATCCTCTTGAGCCACTTCTGTTATAGCTTTTAAATTCTCATTCGGCACTCTCGTTGGAATTGCACATTCGGGGGCAAGAATCTCGAAGCCTGCTTTAACAGCGTTCCGAGCCTCTCTTTTCACATCTCCAGGGGTTTTAAACAAAAGGGTAGATGGATTATTGATGTTCCCCATCAATGAGATGCGGTTACCAACGATTTCTTTCGCCTTGAAAGGGTCTACTTTGCTATCAATATGGAAACAATCAAAACCAGCTTGCGCTATATGATGAAGTCGATCAGTCGTATCACCACAAATATGTAAAACTATTGGGGCTCCGATGCGTTTTGTGACTTCTTGATGGACATGCAGTAAGAACTTACGATATGTTTCTCCAGAGACGAGATCTCCAGTCGCATGATCGGCTAGCATTATAACATCTGCCCCTGCATCTACCTGTGCCTTTGCAAATTCTACGGTCAACTCTTTTAGAACCTCCATAAAGCCATGTAAGCGGTCGGGATTTAGACGCACTGACATGAGAATATTTTTTACGCTCGCAACATGATATCCGAGGGTCCAAGGACCCATCACCTTGCCGACAATAGCAACTCTGTCGCCATATTCATGATGTAGGATATCAATTGCATCGAGCAAAGCCCTTGGTGCCTCTCTTTCGAGAAAATTATCGGGGATGGTCACTTGGTCAGGTTCTTCCCAGAATTTGATGTTTTTGCCATCTGGCATGCGATCTGCGTCCCCCCAGTCCATCACCCCAGGCAGTGGATCGCCATTTTCTATGAAAGCAGCGCCTTCGACCCAAACACTGAAATATGGTAAAATACAATCGTAACCAAGCTCCGTAAAAGCAGTAGCAGCTAGTTTTGCCATTTTTTCTGCATCGTAGTGTGCCTCAGGGAAGTATATGCCTGTTGCCTGCATGCATTCTATGGTCACGACGCTTGTGACACTTCCAACGGGCAGTCTGTCTACGCGTCCGCCAAATAAGCCGGACAGAAACCTACGCTTAGGTGTCATCCATTCGCTCATTTTAGGTCCCTCTTAGAAGGTTAAAGGAAATAATCAGATTAAGAAATAGAAATCATTATTTGAATGAATAAAGAAGTAATACCTCTATGCTTTTTTAAAAATTATACTGAAGATACATTTCAGAATGATTTTCAGTTTAGATCATGTAGTTCATGTAGAATTTTCTCTGGATCGTTTTAGGGAGTACAGCGAATATATCAAGGCGCTTTTGCCATATTAGCCTCAAAATCTAGTGGAGATGAAAATATCTTTTAGAACGTATTTACGGCATTTTGAGGACGTTTATTTTTAATTACCTGAACCGCTTCTTTTGCAATACCCATAGATACATTGTAGATTGCCTGATCGGTTAAGAATGCAATATGCGGCGTTGTAACTACATTTTTCATCTGAAGTAAGGGGTTTTCAGGCTCAACAGGTTCATTCGTAAACACATCCATTGCTGCACCAGCGATCTTTTTATCTTGCAATGCTCTAATTAGCGCTTTTTCATCTATTACTGCTCCTCTTGCTGCGTTAATCAAATACGCGGTTTCCTTCATCATTTCAAACTCTTTTGCACCAACATAATGCTTTGTTGCAGGGATTAATGGAACATGAATTGTTACAAAGTCGCTTTTTCTGAGAAGTGTTTCTTTATCCACATATTCGACTCCTAAATCTTTTTCTAGGTTCTCAAATCGTACGATATCTGTGTACAATATCTTCATGCCAAAGCCTTTAGCTATTTCTGCTACAATTCTGCCAATATTCCCAAGCCCAATCACGCCTAGAACTTTGCGAAAAAGTTCTAACCCTATAAAATTCAGAGGTCTCCAGTTGCCATTTCTCGTGTCGAAATCTGCTTGTGAGATCTTTTTCGTCACGGCTAATAAAAGGGCTATAGTTAATTCCGCAACTGATCGTGCATTTGCTCCTGGCTGATTTATCACAAAGATCTTTCGTTCAGTAGCAGCCACAACATCTATGTGATTAACACCGACACCATGAACTAAAATGCCTCGTAAATTAGGTGTCATATCCATGACCTTTGCTGTTATGGACACGGCGTCACTAACTATAGCTTTTATGGAATCTTTGTCGATGACCTCCTGTAATACTTTTATCAGTTCTTCCTCGTTGCGTGCATTTCCTTGAAGAACGCCAGTAACAGATTTCATTAGTGCAATGGATTCATTACTTATAGCACATGAATCAGCGATTAAGATTTCATTTTTCATTTAATGCACCATTCTCGTCTTATGAGGGCATATAATTACCAAAAAAAATACAGCTGCTCAAAAAGCAGCTAAGATCAGCAAGAAATGTTCAATCATCTAGTTGATGAGACTATCAGAACCGTCACATTCTCGTCATCTAATATAAGTTTTAGTGGTAATCCTTTATAAAAAGCACGGATATAGTAGTTAAAGAAAAAAAACAGGTGGTGTATAGATTTTGCCTTTAGCACAAATTTCCTTATGGGCAGGTCGGTCCTTAGATGAGAAACGTAAAGTAGTAGAGGAAGTTACTGAAGCGATATCCAGAGCACTTGACTATCCAAAGGATAATATTCGAGTGATACTATACGAAATTCCAAAAGAAAACTGGGGCATTGGCGGTAAACTTGCCACGGAGAGATAAGTGAAAACTATTCAGTCAAACTGCTCTGCACCTTCTATTTTTTCTTTTCTGAGGAAATTTAAAAATACGGTTAAAAAATACTCAAATACTGCTTCTATTTCGATCTTTAAAAAAAGCACAGATATTTAATAAAGAAAAGAAGTTTTAAATATTTTAAACTTTAAAAAGAAAAACAAATTAACAAGATACAATCAATTTGAAACATATTATTAATTTTTGACATCTAAAGATGGAGGAAATCTATTGACAGAGTTACCTGATGTTAAACAAAAGATTCTTGTTAAGATTAATGAAGAAAAAGAAAATATAATCGATTTATTAAGAAACATGGTACAGATCCCTAGTGTTGTTGGAGACGAGAAGGCAGTCCAAGAATTCATGGCAAAGAAATTTGAGGAAATGGGGCTCACGGTTGATAAATGGGTTCCGGATTACGATGAACTGAAGACGCATCCTGGATTCGCATCTCCAAATACTACATTTGAAAATCGCCCGAATGTGGTGGGAGTATTAAAGGGCACAGGAGGAGGTAGATCGCTCATATTAAATGGTCATATGGATGTTGTTAGTCCCTACGATGAAAGCCTTTGGGAACAAGCTCCGTGGTCGGCAGCCATTGTAGGCAATCGGATGTATGGGCGTGGCAGCTCGGATATGAAGGGTGGAGTCGCAGCGATGACAATGGCTGTGGATTGCATTAAAAAAGCAGGAGTTCAACTGAAAGGTGATGTAATCATAGAAAGCGTCATTGAGGAAGAAGCGGGAGGCGTAGGTACGCTGGCTTGCGTAGTAAGGGGATACAAAGCTGATGCTGCACTTATAACGGAGCCTACAGTAGTAGAAGAAGGTGGTGTGCCGATGGTATGCCCTGCTCAAGGAGGCTCGATGTGGTTTAAAGTGCACGTGCAAGGAAAATCGGCTCACGCAGGATTACGTTATGAAGGGATATCTGCTGTTGAGAAAGCGTTTAAAATATGTAATGCACTTTGGGATCTAGAGAAGTTCCGAAACGCGAAACTCAAACATCCACTCTATCAGAGATACGAAATACCACTCCCACTAAATATCGGGATTTTGAACTCAGGCGTATGGCCGTCCTCAGTCCCAGAAGAAGCAACAATCCAATGTCGTATCGGAGTGGCGCCTGGGGAGAGTATAGAATCTGTAAGAACACAAGTTAAAGATTATGTACAAAAATTTGCAGAACTTGACTCGTGGTTAGTTGACCATCCACCGAAAGTGGAATTTTTTGGTGGGACGTGGATACCTACAGAACTACCTCTTGACCACCCATTTGTCAAAATAGTTATCAATTCTTATTCAAAAGTCTTTAATCAAGAACCTGAACTTGCAGGTACGCCTTGGGGTGCAGATGGCGGTCTTTTAGTTCACCACGGAGATACACCAGTAGTCATTTTTGGACCGGGCGACATGAGAGTCATACACTTCCCAAACGAGTTTATTGAACTCGATAAACTTATTGCCGCCACGAAGGTGATCGCACTAGCCATTTTGGATTGGTGTGGGTATATAACTTAACTAAAATAAAGCGTAATAAATCAAAGCGGGAGTTTTACCGGTTTTCTTGTTTCCTGTGATTCATAGGCTGCAAGCACCATCTCCAACGCCTTTTTTCCATCTTCACCAGTTACTTGTGGTTGCTTGTTTTTTTGTATACATTCAACGAAATGCTCAATTTCTCTGATCCAGCCGTTCTTCATTTGTTTGAAGTTTGTTTTAACAGATCTTGATCCATAGCGGACATCCATAGTGTTCTTAAATAGATCACATATAATGCGCCCTCTTTTACCAATAACTTCAATCCAATGCTCCTCATAGGGAAAGTAACCGAATGAAAGGTCACCTATGACCCCATTTTCAAATTTAAGGAGAATATTAGCCCTGTCGTGAACTTGAATGTCTGGCTTAGCGCCATATATACCAGTATTTGCGAAAACTTCATCAACGTCACCACTTAACCATTGTACCAAGTCAGTGACATGAGTTCCATAGTTAAGTAACACATCTCCACCAAGTTGCCTTTCTTTATAATAGTCTGATTGGGTTTTCCAACCACCAAATAGTGCACTTTTACCTAGCCAGTGGCTTTTAACCATTACTATTTCTCCAAGGCTCTTATCGTCGACATGTTCTTTTAATTTAATTAAATTATCTTGAAAGCGGAGATGGTGCCCTATCATAAGGATCTTATTGTTTTTTTTCACGACTTGAATCATTTGGTTTGCATCATCTAATGTTATTGAGATGGGCTTTTCACAAAGGATATGGATATTCCGTTCAGCCGCTTTAGCAGCTATCTCTGCATGAAAAGAAGGTGGTGTACATATACTGACGGCATCAATATCGTCCCGCTCCAGCAAAAGGTTATAATCCGTGTATGGTTTCGCATTAAATTGTTGTGCTATCTGCTTTACTTTTTTTTCATCAATATCCGATACCGCAATCAACTGAGTATCTGGAAGAGATCTGTAAGTTGGCAAGTGAGCCCTATTTGCGATTGCGCCACAGCCAATCACACCGACACCTATCTTTCCCATTTGATCGCCACATAACTTCTATCGTTATCCCAATTCGTGATATATCTCAAAGCATATAAGTCATCCGAATCCCAGAATGTAGTGGATGACAAAGATGAAACAGTCAGTTGTCTCAACATTTAGTTTGAAAAATAGAAGTCGAGCACAAGTGATGGAAAAATGTTTCAGATATTTCGACAAGTTCGAGGATGGCGATGAGGTAAAAGTCGTTATTAAACCGAACTTATGTCGAGCCATGGCATCTGAAACAGGTGCGACGACTGACACCACACTTGTTGAAGATGTTATCAAGCATCTACATACCAGAGGCATAACCAATATACGCATAGTTGAATCAGATACCCATCACAGAACTGCAGAGGAAGTTTTTAACCGAAATGGATATAGAGATTTAGAGGAGAAGTATGATATCACCTGTATAAATCTTAGTAAAGACGAAACCTTCGCTATGGAAGTTAATAACATACCGAGAAAATTGAGAATTCCAAAAAGTCTTATTCTCTGCGATTACTTCATCTCAATAGCCAAACTCAAAACTCATGCTGAGGAAAAGATCTCTTGTGTCTTAAAAAATCAATTCGGCTGTCTTCCTTCAAAAATCAAATCAGGATATCACCCTTACATGTCAGCAACCCTAACAGAGTTAAACAGAATTATAAAACCTGATGTATGTTTGATTGATGGAATTGTGGGAATGGAAGGACTTGGCCCAACGAAAGGCACACCCAAGAAAACAAATCTCATTATTTGTGGAAAAGATCCAGTTGCAACGGATTCAGTTGCAGCGAAAATAATGGGCTTTAATCCATATTCTGTTCCTCATCTCCAATTTGCAGCCAGAAACCGACTTGGTAATATTGACAATATAAAACTTCTTGGAGACAACATAACGCCAATACCCTTTTCGTTCATCCCCGCAGACGTGTACAGGCTGTATAGGCTTGAATTTCAGTTTGAAAAAGTTGGACAGAAAATGCACGATAAATTCTCCCGATTATCTCAAATATCAAGAAGAATCGGAGATTTAGTCAGAGAAGGTGGTTGGTCTTACGTTTTTTCCCGATTTTTAAATAAAATAAGATGAGTTTTGTAATAATGAATATAATTACATAATGACACAAAAAAGCCTTGCAGAAGAAAAAGGCTCATCAAGACTTTTTAACTTGATGAATGGCGTTTTTTACGGCTGCTTTTATCATATAGCCTGCTTTATGGAGTATAGTATCTCCAAGAACATTATCGATTGCCATACTAGCTGTACATGGATACGCATGATGATACTTGGAAATTTCCATTTCAACATCAGAAATATGTTTTGCTTTTAGATTGTCTATCACGTGGTATGTTGACCCACAAGGAGCACTTCGAAGAACTCTGCAATCCTCTGTAAAAAATTCATTATCGATATCTACTTCTACAAGGGGCATGCCCATCTTGGAAAGCTCTATAAATTCATTAATTGTTGGTGTAGCATCATTTGGCTTCAAACTACAAAAAGGCTTTGGGAAAGTATATTCAACATTCATCTGTTGTAAGCCTTGTTCTATTTGTTTCTGCAGACCAAGCGGACACCAAGTTGGATCTTCTAGAGGGACTATAACCGCTGTTGCACCTATTTTTTCTACAATTTGCGGTAAAGACGCAAGAATATCTTGATGAACACCTATGACAATTAAAAGGTCTGAATTAGGCATATCAGGGAGATATGGAGAGGCGTCTTCTATAAATGAAGGCAGATCTTTTGATAATTCTTCTATGCCAATAATAGATGCTGCTAGAGAAGGTGAATGAGTTGCTAGGTTTTCTACGAAACGATTTACGTATTCTCCATAACTGTGAAGGACGTAGATTCTCAAGAGTTTTACCTCCGTAATTCCGAATATTCCATAATCATGGATTTAATAGGTGTTTTTGTTTCAAGAAGTGTATGTGATAGCAATGAGTTCAATACTTTGAGAAATGGTTTTCCAATTGAGACAAATCAAACAATATTATTGGAATTGTTCATTCAAGTTCTTCTGCCTCGTTATACACTTCAGTGCAATGAGAACATTGGTAAAAAGTTGATTTTTTGGTTTCTACCTCTTCAATCGCTTGTTGGCCACACTTCTTACAAACATAATTTGTCGGGCGTCTCGCCAGAATTCTTTGCATTCCAGCTCTTTTAGTCATGAATCTTGCCTCCAAATACTCTTCTAAGCCTCTACACTTTGTATAAAGAAAATTTCTTTTTTTTTGATTGACTTACCAGTTATCTACCGGGAAAATCAGGAATAAAAGGATTACGACAGTGACATATTAAAAATAGGGCAAACATAGAAAAGAAATTAATATGTTCTCGTTTAAAAAAGAGAAATAAGTGAACGCCACAGATTTTCTATGCGTGTTCTCCAGTTAGATTTTCGGCAATTTCAGTAACTTTTCTTAGATCTTTATCTTTAATACGACCGTTTTGGTGTAATGCCTCTAGACCTTTTTTTAATTCTGGTACAAATTCTTCTTTTGAAAGCAAGTTCTGCGTGCTTACCGCTTTTTTTGTAAACTCGTTTAATTGTTTCTTTGAAACGATTAATTTTTCAAATTTCTCTTTCAGAGCATGAAAAGAATCCGTTGCATAAACTTTCAAGTTTTTGTTGATTAACTTTTCAGAGGTTCCGGTGGCCATTGAAATAAACTGCATAGGTGGATAGACCAGAAGGCGTGATGTATCCTGAGTAGGATCTAAGAATTGTGCAAGATAAATTGGAACGTCAACCTTCTGTGCCTGTTTAAATTTTAAAAGATTAGAGAGAACAAATTTCTTAAATTGTTCTTCTTCTTCAAGAAGACGTTCTTTTTTGCTGTTAATAAACTCGATAAGTTGATTAGATTTCTCTGCAATCTTTTTTGTAATATCGACCAACTCGACAATTAGGCTATCTCTTTCAGTCTCTATCTCAGAGAGTTGTTTTTGTTGTTCGCTCATCAGTTTTGTTATTGTCTTGTTTCTATCGACTTCTGTTTTTTCTATAACTTCTCTTTGTTCTTTCATTAGACGTTCTATATTTTCATTTTGTTCCTTTGTTACACGCTCAACATTTTCATTCAAATCATTTATCTTATTTTTTGCCTCGTGTTCGATTGCGTTTATCTTCGATTGGGCGTCATTCTCAATAGAAGATAATTCTTTATTGCCTTCCTTTATGCGGGATTTTAATTCTTTTATCTCGTTTCTGCTAGCATCTTTCATATGAGACTCCATTGAATTAGCGAGACCACTTATCTGAATTTCGAGGATGTCCTTTACGTCGGCAAATTGAAAGTTTTTAGTTTTTATATCATCGAGTTGTCCCTGAACTGAACTGGTCATATCGCTAAAGCGGTTTAATAAAGTCTCTAACGTACTGCCAATACTAGTTTTTAGGAAATTATTTGCATTTAGATTCCTTGCAGTATTTGTATCAGCGATCTTTTTTTCTTTTTGTTCCAAAACGACAGTAATTTGTCTGTCAGTATCCTCTCTTAATCGCCTGATGGTTTCTTTATATTCAATTCTAGTTTCATCTAAATGACGGGTCGTGCTTGATCTAACTTCTATAATTTTTTCATCCCATTCCTGCTTCTTAGCACCAATTTTCATGTCTGTGTTTTCTTTTGTCCTCTGAAGTATAGCACCGTACTTATTGTTCAGTTTTTCGATCTCTTGCTCAATTTTATTTGTGAATTCGCTTCTTTTTCTCGAAATGAGCGCTTGGATAGTGGGTAAAGTCTTCATATTTTCCTCAATTGTATGAAAGGCCTCATCAAAGGTTACAGTGACCTGAGATAGTTCATCTTTTGAGAGTTCGAATGGTAACTCTGTAAATTGTGGTATTGAACGTGGTTTACTAAGCCAGTAAAGTTCTGTAATATCCTCCAAATACTTGAGAGTGCTAAGGGTATATACAAGATGTTTCTCAGCACTCAGATCTGCTAAGAAATTTTCAACACGTGTAAATGCACTAAGGTAGTCTGAAGTTTCGGAAACCGATAACATACTTTCAAAATCAGTTAAAATAAGTGAAGTTGTGGTCGTTACGGTTGTTGGGACTGTGAACGTGTCCACCAGCAACGCGCCAGTCCTATAAGGTAATACCCATATTGGAACATGAAATACTAAAAGAGATTCAAGAGTTTCTCTTTTCTTTCTATCGTCTTCACATAGAATGAATATCGTTGCAAGCTCAGTGTTAAGATCTACTTCCGTATACTTTTGTTCTTTTTGTTCTAAATATGGGAATTTTTCAATTAAAAATGGAATTCGTGTTTCAATTGTGAAGAGTTCTGAAGATGGAACCTCTTCGGTTATGGAGGTGGTAGTAGTGGATACCTTATCTATTTGACTTGTGTATGCTCTCCTTATGTTATGATCAGGATCAACATCTATCGTCAGAATATGATCATCATGTACAATTGTCTTACTTAAAATGAACATACCTGGAGGTAAATTTGAAAATTCGTCATCTGAAATCTCGATGGTTTCAGTTTTAGAACACTTTGGACATGTTACTTTGAGGTCATTTTTCATATCCACGCCTCCATAATTGACACGTGACTTTGAGATTGTCCGTCATCTTTCATCTTTAATCAGAAGGTAATCGTGCGTATAATCTACTGTTTATAATAATCTTTCCACTATAATAAGAAAATACCACAATTCACCTAGATATACTCTTTTCACTGACTATAAAAAATGCATACTAATTATTAAGGATTTCAGTTTGCCCCTTCAACTAATGAGTACTTCGATATCCTTCTTAAATTAAGATGATATGTAAAATTCCATTTCCTTTGTTATAAAATAAAGAAGCGACTTTAAAACGCATTTATCACCGTTAAATAAACAGAAAAAACTTAAATTACCCGCAATAATGAAAATTGACTTTCCTTTTTGTTAAAAAAATATCCATAAAATACAAATAAGGGTTTTAAGAGTTGTAAACTACGAGTTTTAACGCCCTCAGATTATCGTTATGGCAAATAAAACTCGCTTTAAGAGGCGAAATTTATGTATAAATGGAAGAAAATTCTATTGGTAACTGTTTCATTTATAATTTTGTTCCTTTATATATCCCCGGCTGTCGCTCAAAGACAAACTGAAACTCAGAGCGAATACTATGATTATTCCGACTCAAATGGCTTTCTTACCACCATACGAGTTAGTTTAACAGGATTTCCAACTATCGAAAACCGAAAGGAAACATATACAGCAAGATTCACTGTTCAGAGTCTTGACACAACTTCAAATGTTGAAATAAAATTAAAAAGATATTCATGGGAAATTAATACTGATGAAGGCATTATTTCAGGTGAAGAAGACTTAGATGTGCTACTAAGTGCAGTAGGTGATTCTTACGAATTTGATTTTAATGTGAAATCAATTTCTGATGAGTACTCAGGTAATGCAACATTTAATGTAGAATTTAGACATGATGTTTATCGTGATGGTAGTAAAAAACTAACTGATGAAAAGCCATCTATAAACGCTAATCTAAATGTTTTTACTGTAGGAGAAAGCCCAAGCCCTGCTGATCCCAGTGAAGGAAATACTCAAACAGGAGGTAATCTAACATTTGGAGGCATAAGTCGATTCTTGCCTGGATTGATTGTTCTTATTCTCATAGTAATAGTAATGGGTATTATTGTTAGTAGAAGGAAACCTCGGTATGAAGATACTACAATTCCATCTATGAGTTCATCACAAATTGACAGAATGAATTATGACGAACTATTAGGACGAAGAGAAGTCCTAGAAGAAGGGCTAAGAAAAATTGAAACTCAATTGAGTTCAGGGTTACTATCACCTGCAGCTTACATGGATGCTTACACAAAGTACAGGTCCGAATGGATTCAAATCAACAATAAACTTTCTGCCGCGGGAATAAGCGAAGGCGAAGATGAAGGTGAGATAATACCTCCCACAACAGAAGAAGTCGCATGTTCTTCTTGTGGAGCTCCATACTCTAGTGATGCACCATTTTGTCCCAGCTGTGGATCTGAACGTGAAAAATGCATGGTTTGTCTATTACCTATGGCACCTGGAAGTGAGATTGCCAAATGTCCCCATTGCTCAGGCGTTGCGCACAAGGATCATCTACAAGAATGGGTTAAAATAAAAGGATTTTGTCCAAAATGTAAAAACAAACTAACAGAATACGATTTGGTACAATAATTCTATTCTCTGCTTCCAGTATCTCTTTTTTGTCAATATTCAAATTCTTTTACTATGACTAAGCCAGAAAGCAACACAGCTTCAGCGTGAGGTAGTTCACTATCAACAAAAAAAGGAATATAAAAAATAGCATAGCCTGACGAGAAAATCTTCGTTATTTGTCTATATAAAGCTGGCCTGCAATCGAATAATTTTCTTTAGGCATATCATTGATTATAATACGTACAGCGTCTTTTGGACAATCAAGTGCGTCTACAACCGCTTGTGTGACCATTTCAACTAATTTGCGTTTTTTTTCCAATGGGCGCTCGAAGAGGGTAATTTGTAAAATCGGCATGTCTAATCACCTTTTTAGAATTTATTTTTCTCTATTATGATATTCTTTTAAACTCTATCGGCGAGAAGTCCCCTTCCGAAAGGAGGGGGATGAAAGCCGATGGCTTTTTATAGTTTCGTGGAAACCTATACGTGGTACCGCGAGTGTACCCGTAATGCCCGACTGGGTGGAGGTATATCCTCCTGTAAGCGACCAGTCAGCAGGTGACAGGGCTAAACATGAGGAAGCCCGTGCATGAGGTCTTATCCAGCGTGGCAAGAGAGTCCCCTTCTGGTGTGCAGTTTGCTAACCTGCCAGCCAGGCAGGTAACAGATTAATAGCCTTCTGCAAGCAAATAATCAAGGGGCAGGATAAGGGTGAGCAGCGTGTGCAACCTGGTAAGCTTCCGTAAGCCCATAACTGTAGTGAAGGTGGCGAAGCGTCGCCCCCCGTGAGGGAGCGAGAACTACAATGGAAAGCTGGAAGCCCCATCCAAAAGGGTGGGGAGGATGTCACACATCTTGCCAATTTAGACAATAAAATGGTATTTTTTGAACTGAAAGAATAGGGTGAATATAATGAATATAGATGAACTTAGAGCTCAATTTCCGGTTACAAAGCATTATACATACCTAAACCATGCAGCTGTAGCACCCCTCCCACAAAGCGTAATTAACGCAGTTTATGAGGTAACTCAAGAGAAAGGCGACAGTGGAGGTCTCCACTGGATGGATTGGGAGGAAGAAGCGGAAAAAACCCGAAATGCAATTGCAGGACTTATTAATGCAACGCCAGAAGAAATTGCCTTCGTCCCGAATACCTCCGAAGGCTTATCCATTATTGCAAATGGATTAAAGTGGAATAAAAACGATAATATCGTGACAAATGACTTAGAATTCCCTTCTGTTGCGTTTCCTTGGCAAATCCAAGCAAAAAAACATGGACTTGAATTAAGGATTGTCCGTAATCGGAATGAAGCTCTATTTTTGGAGGATTTTGAAGACAAAATCGATAGAAATACAAAAGTAGTTGCAATTAGCCATGTACAATTTAGCAACGGATTCAAAATAGATTTGAAGCGCCTATCCCACCTGGCTCACGAGAATAATGCATATATAATAATAGATGGCGTTCAGGGTGTTGGTCAAATACCTGTAGATGTGAAGCAAATAGACGTTGATTTCTACACCAGCAGTGGATACAAGTGGCTTTTATCACCAGTTGCTACAGGGTTTCTGTTTTTAAAGCGAGAATTGCTTGAAGAAATTGATCCAACCTTTGTAGGTTATCGTAGTGATGAGTTGGAACATGAGTTTCATTTTCGAGAAATAAGTCCCTCAAAGAGTGCTCGCCGATTTGAGCATGGTCAATTAAATTTCCCAGGAATAGCTGGAATGCGAGTGGCAATAGCATTGCTTGAAAAAATAGGTATTCATAATATTGAAAACCGAATTCGCGTTTTGATGGATTATCTTTTAGCAGGTATAGAAGAAATAAGAGAGTTAAAAGTAATTTCTTCCCTTACGCCAGAACACAGAAGCGGTATTATCAAAGTGAAGATAGAAAATTCAGATATCGATCCAGAGGAAATAATAACAAAACTTCAAGAACAACATATCATAATTTCCTCGCGTGCAGGAGGACTGCGAATTTCTTGTAACTTTTATAATACTGAAGAAGAAATCAAAAGATTACTAGATGCATTATCCTTGCTCACTCAAAGTTGATGCAAATCGGTCAGTATGCCAATCGGATTTTCGTGAGTGAGCCTTTTTATCCTTTTTGTAGTATCCCTCAATTGTATCTCCTTTCAAACGCATTAACCGTTTTAGTATATTAATTACGGATCTGACCTCAAAAGTATTTGCTGGAAAGCCTACTTGGTTGGAGATATATTTCCAAAGTTCTTCTTCTGATACTGCTATATTTTCGCCTACTGAGGAGTTTTCAATTATTTGAACAAATCGCGTAAGACGTTCAAATTTATCTAAGGTTTTCAATATCCTTTCGCCTTTCCCTGTAAGCTGATAATAGAGGACAAAAAAAGCTTCCGGTAAAGGGTTTGGTCCTGCCTTTACTATGACGCCACGTCTAGAAAGTTCTGAGAGGCGAGCTTGAACGCTTTTTTCGGCTAAACCAGTTATGTCGGCGATTTCTTCGGATGTCAGTTTGAATCTTTCTGGATTTCCTTTATTAAGGGCTTTTATAATTTCCGAATAGTATGTAGGTAGTTTTTCTAATTCCGCTGCTGTTGTGATCTCTCTAATTTTGTATCTTATTCTTTCAGTTTGTACTATTCCTGCTTCTTTCAGTTGTCGTAACAATATAGATGCAAATGTACGTGAAACATCTAAGATTTTTTGCAACTGTTTGTTAGTTTTTGGTTCTTGAAGAGCTTTAATGCACTGTATTTTACCATTGACTTCCGAAATTTTTAATTTACCTAAAAAATCTACTGCTAAAACGCCTACTGGTGTCGGTACACATGAATCGCCTGTTATTTCGACCAAATCTCGTCCTTGAAGTCTTAAAAGATATCTTGACAAAAATTTGCTTCGGTATCGAGGAGCGTAATCTACAGTTTTCATAATGGTATCGATATCCGTGGATCCATGTTTGTAGAGTCGATATAACACCTTTGCGCAAATATTATTTCCCAGAGCTCGTATTGCTTCTTCAGCAGAGATCAGGAAAAGACCTCCTTTAAATCAAACCTGAATAAGACCAAAAGTGCAAAGTCTCTCGCATTTAGAAAAACTTTTTGCGTTATTCGTTTTTAATCTCACGATATTCGTTATATATCGCCTTGCAATAATATATGTTCATACTTTTATATCGATTTCCGTTAATGCATGATATTCTGACGATTCGTATAAATACAAGATGTAGAACACCACGAATGAAGTATAATATAATATTTCCGAGGACATCAAATGCTTGATGATATTAATCAGAAAATTATTGAACAATTACAAAAAGATGCTCGGCAAAAAAATACTGCCATAGCAGAAAAAATCGGTGTTGCGGAATCAACCGTAAGAAAAAGAATCAAGGAAATGATACAGAATGGAATCATTTCGAGTTTTTCTGTGCAGTTGGATCCTGTTGCTATGGGTTATACAGTCGCTATTGTCGGAATCGATACAGATTCTGCCAAGCTACTCAAAGTTGCAGAAAAGTTAACAGCATTTAAAGAAATACGCTCCGTACAACTTAGTACAGGAGATCATCATATAATATGCGAAATTTGGGCAAAAGAAAAAAAATTATCTGAATATCTTGAAGAAATAAGCACTCTTAAAGGAGTAGAGAGAGTGTGTCCCGCAATCGTTATGGAACGATTGAAACCATAACTTATGGGCTCATAGAGATGTTAAAGGTTGTAGAAATTAATAGATACCCTTGCAAATTTCATTAAAGACTTTTTTCAAGCACGATAATCGAGAGACTTCATCTTTCAAGTGAGAGGTAATTTCGTTAATAATCTTGTAATCATTTGTGAAATTAAGTTCCGAATATTGAACATTATAAAGTAATAATCCCCAGGCAGGTGCTGGAGGGATTCCCTTTTTAGGACTACTACTCGGATCTAGAAGTTTTTTGAATTCATTCAAGGTCATTAAACTTCTACCAACTAAGGTTAATACAGTAACAATCTTGCGTATCTGTTGCCAAAGGAAACTCTTTCCTATGAACTCAAAATGAAGAACCTCATTTACCTTTTTGAATTTTAGTAGAGTTAATTCTCTTATCGGATTAACATGGTGATTGACTTTTGAAAGGTTTTTAAAATTATGAGTACCGATTAGGTAGTCTGCTGCATTTCTCATTTCTTCTAAATTTAGAGCCTCCTCATAAGGCAAGAAATACATGTAATGCTTAGAAAGTGCATCAAATCTAGGATTAAACTCCTCTGGGACATGTGCAATCGCCCAACAGCGTATATCTTCAGGTAAATGTGCATTCAATTGGCCTAATATTGTTTGTCTAGAAGTCGAAAAGGCAATTAGCTGCCCTAAAGCATGAACTCCTCTGTCAGTTCTCCCAGCAGCCCCATACCGAAATGTTCGGGAGTCATCAATAAGTTCCGTCTCTTGAAATGCATTAAAAAGGCAGCCTTCAATTGTTTTGAACTTCGTCGTCTGCCGCTGAAATCCGAAGTAATTCGTACCAATATAAAAGACCCTAAGTGCATAGCGAGCCACTAAGAAACACCAAGCGAGGCAATTCAATCAAGTCGAATTTGAAGACTAATCTCTCGACTTTTTTCGGGAACTTCTTTTAATTCCTTAACAACTCCCATAACTACTGCTTTGAACAAATCTTGAACAAACCCTTTCATCACAATGGTCTTTCCATCTATTGCCAAGTCCACTTTGGTGAACATTGTTATACATTGTCTAACGTCTGCCTCACCTGCACGGACAGCTTCAGCAAAATCTGCACAAGTATTATAACCACAAGATTTACAGTCTATGCCTGGTAACTGATTGACAAAAATAGTCTGTGCACGGGATTCAAGAAGATTTACTAATTTTTCACTTTCATTTATCTTAACTACTGGGGCATCAAGATCTAATTTCTTGAGTTCCTCCGGCTTTTCAACTATCCTTCCAGATATGGCGACAGTGTTACTTAGATTAATACTTTCTAAATCTTCAGCAACGTCAGCAACTATAATTTTCGGATACTCCGAATGGCGGAATCCCTCAACTATAACATAATCTAAATTCTTTGGAAGTTTGTCTAATATGGTTTCTGGAATTATAGGAAGTTCTGATGAATTCCAAATAGTAAGTAGCTCAGAATCGGTTATTACACCCGTAGCAGTTGCCCCAGCTTTAATATGTTTCCAAGTATCTTTTTTTGGGGTATCAAAGGTACCATGTATATGTTTAACTGTTCCAATACGAAAGCCCTTTTCTGTTATTTTTTTAACCAATCCTTCTACTACAGTTGTTTTACCGACGTTTCTCTTTGGACCGACAACACAGACTACATATGTGAACATTTAATCTCACCTAGAGTACATAATCAAATAATGCATGATATCTATTGACGTTATGGATTAAAGGTTTTTGATGATGTCATCCTTGTCCATAACGGTATGGCAGTAATGGCAGCGTATGCGAAGTGGTTCCTTGCTTCTAAGTATAAAATGTGGTTCCACGGGTTCCTTCGGAATAGCTGCGGTGACACAGTTGGGATTAATACAACGTGGATAACCTTTAACGGTCGTAGGAAGTTTCACTCTATTTTTTTCTACAACTTTAAAGTCTCGGATGATGTTAATTGTTGCATTAGGAGCGATTAACGCAATAATATCAACTTCCTGTGGCTCTAATTCACGATCTTCAATTTTTACAATGTCTTTTCGACCAGCTTTTCCACTTGGTACATTTATAGCAATTGATATGGTGTTACCCTCTCCTCCGGATATCCCTAAAATCTTTAGAACAGTTAAGGCATTTCCAGCTCGGATATGATCTATTACAGTTCCATTGCGTATTTTTCTAACTCTTAATTCGTCTTCTATGGAAAGTCCCCCAAGTTATCAGTTTCTATAAACTGATTAATGTTCGAATTAATTCTTTAAAATGTTTTACTAATTCAGAGTTTTTTTCTAATGATTTGATTGCTCTTAACTTAATCGGCGGGAAGTCCCATCCGTCAGGGTGGGGTAGTTCACGCATCTCTTTTTCAAATTAAAAATATATAGCAGATTACGAAGAATATGAATTTGAAAATCTAGGAAATTAAAAATAAAAAGATTAAACTATCAGAATAATAACAAAGATCATTTGGAATCACATATTTTTGAAGAGGCGAAAAGATATGGATTTTTCAGGGCGCAATATTATGTCCATTCAGGACTTTTCACGAGACGAACTTGAACATATTTTCAAAATAGCAAGTGATATGGAAAAGTTTGTCAAAACAGGAAGTGATATGCTCAAAAACAAAATTCTAGCAAATCTTTTTTTTGAACCATCAACTAGAACTAGGTTGTCGTTCGTTTCTGCGATGTATCGCCTTGGTGGAAAGGTATTAGGCTTTGATGACCCGAAGATGAGTTCAAGGGCGAAAGGAGAAACCCTTGTTGACACCATCCGTGTCATCGAATCTTATGCAGATGCAATCGTGATCAGGCATACTATTGAAGGTAGCGTGACGCTGGCAGCTGAATATTCAAACGTACCGATCATCAATGCCGGTTCTGGAACACTTGGTCATCCCACACAAGCTATGCTGGATCTATTTGCGATTCTCAGGGAAAAAAATACGATTGATGGACTTACGGTTGGTATATTGGGGGATTTAAAATACGGAAGAACCGTGAAATCACTTGCGTATGGTTTAGCAAATTATGATGTGCAATTGGTATTTGTAGCACCAGAACAGCTGAGAATGCGCCGAGATGTCTTAGAAGATTTAAGCGAAGAAGGAAAATCCATTCGGGAGGTATCAGATCTCGACGAGGTAATATCAGATCTTGATGTATTATATGTAACACGAATACAAGAAGAGAGATTCCCAGATCCTTCAGAATACGAAAAGGTTAAAGGTTATTTCCGCATAAATCGACGTACCTTAAAATCTGCAAAAGACGATCTAATCGTACTCCACCCACTGCCACGAGTAGGCGAAATCTCAACAGATGTTGACTCAACAAAACATGCAAGATACTTTAAACAAAGTTCTTACGGTTTATTGGTTAGAATGGCACTACTCTCATTAATTTTATCCTAATAATGTTTCTTTTCCAACTGGTACGCGCTTTTTTTTGTTAGAAGAAGAAAATGAGAAAAATTATAGAAAACAGATAGAGCACTACGAAAATGATCGGAAAAGTCGTTTTAGCAGTATGAGCCGCTCTCGCAACTCCTTCTAAAAGATTTTCAAACCCTCTGTCGCCAATTACCTTTACATTTTCTAAATTCCCTATAATGACTCCTACTTCGACTTCTTCTATATTCTTGCTCGCTTGCGAAATGCCCTCCTGAACATATGAGATAATTTTTTGATGATCAGTTACTTCTCCAATAGGATGATAGCCACTCCTACTTGGACCTAATGCATTCACAGTGTGTGTATCCGATGTCATTACCTCTATTTCGTCCACTTCTTGTATGTTTTGAATGATTTTTTCTCTGAGATCAGTTATCATATTATTACTATCGAAAAGAACATAAGCGGTCCTTTGTCCAGCGACTTCTACAAGCGATACTGCAATTCCACACTCTCCCATTCCTTCTTCTTTCTTAATGTCAGGATATAAACGATGAGTTCCTATTTTCAGTTCAGAACTCTTTTTTTCTTGTATTTCTTCTATTGCTTTTTCTCCGTCTATCAGTAATTGACTGGCAAGTTTGGATCCTGGGACAATAAAGGGAGAATCTTCACCCAAGCAATTATGGCCATCAATTACAGTTATCTCTGTTCCGAAGCGACTTTTTATAGCATCAATTAAAGATAAACTAACTTCAAGCGAAATGTCCTCCATTGTTTTAGGAGACCTTGTTGCTATCAAAATAATTTTCTCATTGAATTTCTGGCAGCCTATCTGGAATTCTTCACCTATTATTCTTACAAATGGGGTCGCTGACGATTCGAACGAAATAGTTTTCGTGAGAAGATTCTGTATTTGTGATAGCGCTTTTTCATTTTCTCTTTGACTTACAAGGTTCAGCGCGTGCGTTGAAGGGCCATGAAATACTAACACTTCACAATTGAAGTGTTCTTTCAATTTTTTACATAAATAGAACGGTAAAATACTACTTCCAACATCTTTAAATGGGCCAGGATGGAAGGAAGGGATAATAAATATAGACTTTAGCTTTTTTTCTTGACGAAAGAGAAGTATATTGATTGGAAGACTTGTTACTTCCCCTATATCTTCAAGGAGTGCCTCTAAGTCATCACTTTTTCCTCCAAACCAATCCTTAATAAATGCACTAAAGAGGGTATCTCCTTGAACTCCAACAATCTCTTTTACAGAATTACTAACTTTCTTGAGGTAGAGATACATCCCAATCATTAAAGCAACTGAAATTATACAGAATGCCAAAAAAATGCGAATCGGATCATTTCCAAACTTCAGCCAAGTAAATGCTACCAGGCTAAGTATTGGATGAATAAACGTATGGAGTAGCGTATTACTTATAGTCTGTGGTGCGAGAAACGTAAATGCGAGGTATCTCAAAATGGCTACAGTTGCCATTCCAAGAATAGCCGATGTAAGAAGAATTCTGTCAGATTGGAAAACTGCCATGCTAAGCCTTCCAAAAAGGAGTATTATTCCTAAGAAGACGTTACTAATGACACCTGTCGCAATCAAACGACGATATGTTAAAACTTGGCGATACTCGCCGAGAAGTGAATATGAAACGATGCTAGAGGCAAGTATGGGGATAAGAAAAATTATTAACCCAAATACTAGTAAATTAGTTATTATAACTAAAAGAGAGGTAACAGGGAATTCTAATAAGATTAAACCATAGATAAAACTTGAGATAATGGCAATTATGGCTAACTTAATACTTGAGGGGACTGAGAAAAGCCCCTTGTACAACCCCACAACCCTTGATACATTCCTTGTATGATGTAACTGTCCTTCCATATTGCGAGCCTCGTCTTTTGTTTGAACTCATGTATATTAGTTAGTTGTCGTATTTTCTCCGTTGATTTTTGGCAAAAAGCATTTGGATCGATTAACTACAAACAAACTCAAAAGATATAGTATGAATTCAGTGAATTTCTTTAGTTGGAATACTTAAATAGTATCGTTGGAATACTTAAATAGTATTCCCTATGTCACAGCAAGTTCGGTCGTCGAAGCAGGAAGCCTCACTGCTTTAACGTGAGGTAGTTCACTATATTCAATAGTAAACGGTGAAAAAGTATGAGTGAAAAATATCTCTCTGTGTCCGATGGAGAGAACTGTCCTGTATGTAACAATCCAACTATGAAAGTTACCGCAAGAGAGATCGACGTCCCACATTTTGGGCAAACCTTACTATATTCGAGTCTATGTCGCAACTGCGGATTTCGACAAAGTTGGTCATATCCGCTTGAAGAAAGTTCACCTCATAGATACACGTTATATGTTTCGGATCCTTCTGATCTAACTTCACGGGTAATTAAGTCAAACACAGCATCGATAAAAATCCCAGAACTCGGTTTCAGCATGGAATCTAAAATGTCATCTGATCCATTCATTACAAATGTTGAAGGTGTACTTCAAAGGGTTAAAGCTGCTACGCAAACGTTAAATTCATGGGCTGATTCTAAAGAGGAAAAAGAAAAAATTGAGAAAGTGTTCCAAAAAATAGAGAAGGCAATAGCCGGCGAACTCCCCTTTCACCTAATTATAGAAGACCCACTTGGAATAAGTACTATCGAGGCTACAAATCCGAAAAAACTAAAAGTGGAAGAATTGAGATCATCAGAGGATGCCCAGTAAATTTTACGCTTAGTTGGCTGGAATTTAAATAGTTTCTTTTCCGATTTTTTAGTTTACGTCATTTAGTTTCAAGTTTTCTGTGAAGGATGTTTGTCAACTACTAACCCTAAAGGAAAGGTTGTCATTGCGCAAATATATAAAAATAATAGTGGTTTTTCAATATACTTGAATGGAATTCTCTGATAACCTTCGACAGTTTTTATTAAAGTGTATATCTTTGCGATTCTTTATCTGTTAACCTACTTATGTATCGCATTAAATCTAGAAAAAAAGAGGTCACTTTACATGGACGAAAGAGATGAATTTAACGAAGAACTTGATATTGACTTTAAGACTACAAAAGATTTACCTGTAGATAAGTTATTAATCGCTCAAGTAATAGGTCAAGAAAGAGGCGTTTCTGTCATTAGAAAAGCTGCAGCTAAGAAAAGAAACGTCCTTTTAATCGGTCCCCCCGGTACAGGAAAAAGCATGTTAGGAGCTGCAATGGCACAACTTATTCCAAAAGAACAACTTGAAGATATTCTAGCTATACCAAATAGAAAAGATCCAAATACTCCGAAGGTAGTCGTCGTGCCGGCGGGATCTGGAGAACAAATAGTGCATTACCACCTACAAAGAGCAAATAAGTCAAAAGGTCTCCGCAATTTTATCTCGATAATCCTCCCAGCAGTTATTATACTTCTAGCGTTCATGACTGGACAATGGCTTATGGGCATATTTGTGGCCCTGGTGGCATTTCTGATCATAAATCAGGTAAAGATAAGATCTGAGCAACTCGTTCCAAAGTTGCTTGTAGATAATAGCAGAAAAGAGTATGCCCCATTTCTCGAAGCAACAGGAGCACATTCGGGCGCAATGTTAGGTGACGTGAGGCACGACCCATTTCAAAGCGGGGGACTTGGAACCCCTGCGCATGAACGCGTTGAAGCAGGTTTGATCCATAAGGCTCATAAAGGAGTGCTCTTTATCGACGAAATTGCAACTCTCAAATTAAGAACTCAACACGACCTTTTAACGGCAATGCAAGAGAAAAAATTCCAAATAACGGGTCAGAGTGAATTGAGTAGTGGTGCTATGGTTCGAACAGAGCCAGTACCTTGTGATTTCATTCTAATAGCTGCAGGTAATTTAGATACCGTCCAGAAAATGCATCCCGCGCTGCGCTCAAGAATCCGTGGGTACGGATATGAAGTTTACATCAACGAGACGTTACCCGACACCTTAGAAAATCGGAGGGCATACGCGCAATTTGTCGCCCAAGAAGTAAGAAAAGATGGAAAGATCCCACACTTCACTAAAGAAGCAGTCATTGAGATCATTCGTGAAGGAAGAAGAAGAGCGGGAAGAAAGGGTCATCTAACGTTAATGTTAAGAGATCTTGGAGGTTTGATCAGGGCGGCTGGTGATCTTGCAAGTGAGCAAGGCGCCATACACGTTACCGCGGAGCATATCATTAATGCGAAAACAATGGCACGAAGTCTAGAACAACAAATTGGCGATAAATACATCGAACGGAAACGAGAATATGAAGTAATAAGAGTTCAAGGAGAGGTTGTTGGAAGAGTCAATGGGCTAGCGATCATTGGTGATCCGCGAATAGGTGCAAGTGGTATCGTATTGCCATTAGAAGCAGAAGTTGTCCCTGCTCTAAGCTCAGACGAAGGAAGAATTATTGCCACAGGCAAATTGGGAGATATTGCAAAAGAGGCTGTCCAGAACGTCAGTGCATTAATTAAAAAGCATTCTGACGATGTGTCTAAGTATGATATCCACATCCAATTCCTGCAAACCCACGAAGGCGTGGAGGGCGACAGCGCATCCATCTCCGTAGCAACCGCAGTCTTTTCCTCGATAAGAGGTATCCCTGTGGATCAATCAGTAGCCATGACAGGATCCCTCAGCGTACGTGGAGAAGTACTCCCTATTGGAGGCGTAACTCCGAAAATAGAAGCAGCATGTGAGGCTGGACTCAAAAAAGTTCTTATCCCTACTGCAAATAAGAAGGATGTCATTCTTGAGGCAAAATACAAGGATAAAATTGAAATTGTGACCGTTACACGAATTGAGGAAGTACTTCAACATGCTTTAATGTTCGATAGTGAGGAAGAAATGGATTTTTTAAAAGTAGTGGGCGGTACTAATGCAATCACTGATGAAAAGAAAAAGTTCTCAATTGACTTCAACCAGCCAGTTCCGTCGTAGTTCTGAGACGAGTCATTCGTCTCTTTACTTTTTAAAAAGACTTAAAAAGAGACATGCGTGATTAGATGCAAGAGCGAAAAAGAAAATAATTCGATTCAGGTGAAACTAATGGTTAAATTTCCGTCAATTATACGTGCGTACTGTCCTTTTTGTCGTCGTCACACCACACACGACGTCACAGAAGTGAAATCTAAGGCCAGAAGAACCCTTTCTAAAGGACAACGTCGAGCTGAACGACATAAAAAAGGATATGGAAACAAAGGTAAGTACTCAAAGAAAGCAATTACACAAGCGAAAATGGCTTCAAAAACATCAAAGAAAGTAGATTTACGCCTTAAATGTCAAGACTGCGAAAAAATGCATCCGAGGAGTTATCCTAGAACTAAGAAGTTTGAAATAGTAAAAATGGTTTAGAAATCTCGCTCTATAAAGAACTCTCAATTACTTTTTAATTTTTTAACTCACAGGTTTCCAGGTGATGCCTAATTCATCTGCATATTTGTAAGCTTTATCCATTTCTGCTGAAGTAGGTCTTCGATTAATACTACTATATTTTTTATTGCTTCCAACTAAGTGTGTTGGGCGATATTGCGCCATTATATTCACAAGTGACTTTGGGCAGTTTTCAGCAATCCATTCTAGAATTGGAAGTGTACAGCAATCGACATGGTTCGGCATTACTAGATGTCGGATTATTATTTCTCCATGATCTAGACCACCATAATCGTATGCCATCTTTAGATTTCTTGAAACGACCGCCCAATAATTAGGGACAATTGAAAATTCTTTAGCGCACTCATCAGAATAGTATTTTAGGTCAGGCAGCCACACGTCCATGATATCGAGCAGCTTCATCGTCTCCTCCGAGCAATAGAGATTTGAGTTCCACAACTGTGTTACGTTAATATCGCTGTATTGCAACGATTCGATAATTACATGAAGATTTGGAGTAGGCTCGCCCCCAACATAATTTATATTTCGTGCTCCTTCGCGTCTTAAGTTCCTTGATATTGATGCGAGTTTTTCAGGTGAGATCTCCACGCCGTTCTCTGGATAAACTTGTGATATATCATAATTCTGACAGAAGACACAACAAAAATTACAGCTGGTAAAGAAAATTGTCCCACTTGGTACAAGCGGTGCTTCTTCGCCATGATGTAAAAAAGCACTGCTAATACGTGCACGTTCATCCAACTTACACCAAGTTCCCTTTTCTCCTTCTCGCCTATTAACTCGGCATCGCCTTTCACAGAAGATGCATTCTTCAAGCATTCTTTGAGCAAGTTCTACTTTCAATTCCAAATAGGATACTTTGGGGTTGTCTAGCGAGTCATATTCAAGTTCTCCGCTGTCAATTCTCTGAATCATGTTTTTAAAACTCTTTCTGATCCGTTCATGTGCATTCCATAGTTTTGGTAAGTCTTCATTTAACTCAACTTTTGCATCAATTCTTTTTGTAATAAGATATTTAGCAGTTGTTTTTTCATTTATTATATCCCAATAACGCTTAAGCAATGTTTTTACAACTGAATCATCATCCCATACTTTTTTCGCATCAGGGCGTAAAAGTCTCCAAACCATCATTATCACCTTATATTTGAAAGGTCAACGAAAACATAAATTCGTTTAAAACAAGTACAATATAGCTTTTAAAGTTACAGATTATTTCATTAACAGAGGGACGAATCCTATTCTTTTTGACCCAAATACCAGTCTAGATATTCCTTCCTACTGCGTCTTTTTTCATCTTCTGTATCTTCGACCTGCGCAAACTTACGCAATTCAGCTCGCATCTTATCGAGTTCTTCCCGAGTGACTGCTAGCCCACAACGTTGGCATACCATCAATCTAACGTATCTATCATATTTCATCGTTCCAGCGCACTCAGGGCATACCGTCTCCTTCTTTTTCCTTGGTGATTTAGACATTTTTTGTATATACACTCCTTACTTCAACATTAAGTTGTACGTTTTTCATTTATTTGAATGATCCTTCGCGAAACTTTATTTAAATCTTGATATTAAGAACTTAGTAGGATTAAACTTTTTACACTGAATTCCTTTGGTGGCTTAGAATGGCGATTTCGAAAGCAGAACTCAGGAAAATGTTTACAAGAGATAACTATGAAGTCGAAATATTTCGGGAGAAGGAATTCACACGAAAACAATGCAATGTTTGTGGAAGTTTCTATTGGACACTAAATCCTGAAAAGAACTCATCATGTGGAGATACTCAATGCGTAGGGGGCTATCAGTTTATTGGAGATAGTCTAAATGGCGGTTGGGATTTCCATGAAGCAATCGCTCGCTGGAATGACTTTTTTGAGCGACATGGTCATGCAAAAATATCCGAATATCCTATAGTAGCTAGATGGAGAGATGATATTCCATTTACCATTGCTTCAATAGCCTGTTTTCAACCCTGGGTGGTTAATGGAACAGTAGATCCGCCAGCAAATCCACTCGTCATTCCACAACCCTGCTTAAGAACTATTGATATAGATAATATCGGACGTACTGGTCGTCATTTATCTTCTTTTATCATGGGAGGACAACACGCCTTTAATTCAGACCATCTTAAAGGATATTGGATGGATCGTTGTATAGAACTAAATTTCAAATTTTTGACAGAAGAAATGCGAATACCTCAAGAAGAACTCACATATAAAGAAGATGTGTGGGCAGGTGGAGGGAATTTCGGCCCCTGTTTGGAAGCGTTCTCAAAAGGACTTGAAATCGTTAATAATGTTTTCATGCAGTACCAATTTACAAATGGTGCTCATAAACAACTTGATATCCGCGTTATAGATGTCGGATGGGGACTTGAACGTCTTGCATTCTTCACACAAGGTTCCCCGACAATATATGAGGCTACATTTGGACCTGTGTTAGAGTTTGTGAAAAAAGAAGTGGGCATTTCCACAAATCAACGACTTCTAGGTAAATATGTGATACTTGCAGGGCTATTAGATGTTGATGAAGTCAAAAATATCGATTCGGTTAGAAAGCATATTGCTCATCAACTGGAAGTTGACCCCGTAGAATTGGAGCGAGAAATAGCACCGCTCGAAGCAGTCTATGCAATTGTCGATCATATGAGAACTTTAGTTTTTGCAGTTGCAGATGGCGCTATCCCCAGCAACATTGGTGGAGGTTATAACCTTCGTATGCTTCTTAGAAGGGCAATAACTTTCAATAGCCATTTTGATTTCAATTTAGATCTTATTGAGATGTGTCATAAACATATAGAATACCTACAGAAAACTTATCGGCGTGTAAAAACCGCATCAGAAATAATTGATGAACTCTTCAGTTTAGAAAAACAACGATACAATAAAACCATTGAAAGTGGACGTGCTTTAGTAAAACGTCATCTCAAAAAGAAGAAAAAAATCGATCGTAAGATTCTAACAGAGTGGTACACAGCTAATGGAATTCTTCCTGAAATAGTTTCTGAGGAAGCACAAAAATTAGGAACCACCGTGGAAATCCCCGCAGATTTCTTCAAGGAACTTAGTGAAAAAAAGATTATAGACAAACCCAAACTAATTGAAGAGGATCTTGAACAAAAAGTAAAAACTTTAGATGCCACAGATAGACTATATTACTCCGATGGTCCGTACAAAACTGAGTTTAATGCACGAATACTGAAGATTATAGACGGCAATCAATTGGTACTTGACAAGACTATGTTTTATCCTACCAGCGGAGGACAGTTGTTCGATACAGGAACCTTAGATAAGTTCAAAGTTATAGATGTATTAAACGTAGGGAAAGTGATAGTGCATAAAATTGATGATATCATCCCTCAAGAGTACAAAGGACGAACAATACAAGGGCGTATTAACTGGGGGCGTCGAATTGAACTTATGAGACATCATACTGCCACGCATATAATTAATGCGGCTGCAAGAACCCTTTTAGGATCTCATGTCTGGCAAGTGGGTGCTGAGAAGTCACCAGAAAGAGCAAGACTAGACATTTCACATTTTAAATCATTATCTGCCGATGAATTGAGAGAAATCGAGGCGAAGGCGAATTTTGCCGTTATGCAAAATAAACCGATTCATACAGAATGGAAATTAAGAAATGAAGCGGAACAAGAGTATGGCTTTACAATTTATCAAGGAGGGGCAGCAGGCGGAGGTAGGGAACTCAGGATTATCAAGATAGAAGACTGGGATGCTGAGGCCTGTGGAGGCCTTCACCTTAGTTTAACCGGCGAGGCTGGTGTAATCAAAATAATTAGTTCTGAACGAATCCAAGATGGAGTTGTCAGGCTAGAATTTACAGCAGGAGAAGCGGCAGTAAGATATATGCAACAAAGAGACCAACTACTTGAAAAAACCGCTCAAATCCTTCGAGTACCAATAGATCAAGTACCAAGAACTGCTATTAAGTTCTTTGAAGAATGGAAAGAACGAGGAAAACTTATTGAAAAATTGACAGACGAATTGATTCTTGAAAAGATACCCAAACTCATCGAAAACGCCATTATCATTAATGATATTTCATTAGTGTTGGCTGAAATTCCAGGAACGCGAGAAGAATTAATAAAAGTAAGTAAGAAGATTACTGACGAAAACCCATCAACTATAGCTATATTAGTGAATAAAAACCAGAAAGTTACTATAGTTGGGTCATCCGGAAATTCAATTCTGATCGATCTGATACCAATTATACAAGAAGCCTGCGTTATGGCCGGAGGAGGAGCTGGAGGAAATAAAAAGGAGCGATTAGTAATAGGCGGAGGTCCTGATACTTCAAAATTTGAAAAAATAATGGTTAAACTTAAAAAACTTGTTTTAGACGCTCTAGAAAATCTCTAGAAAACCTTCGTTAATAAAAACCTTCATTAAGGACAGTTTAGATCATTTATAAGAGTAGATTGAACCGATTCAATAACTAGAATGAAGTGAGAGCATTATGACTGTGATTGCGAAACACCTTCGTTGCGACGCACAAAAGATGTGTATACAGTGCAGCGATTATTTATGGAGCCCAGAAAAGAAAGGGGAACATGGAGCGATGAACATTTATTATTATTGCCCCTTTTGCAAAATGGATATACTATGCGAGAGAGGTGTCGGAATGCGCTTCACACATGATCGACAGGGGCAAATAGGCAAGATATATGTATGTGTAAAATGCGGAGGAAAACTAGTAGAGCGCATTTGGCCTTTTGGAAAGGATCTAGAATAGGATTTCCTATCTAGATAAATCTAATATCAAAGAATTGTATCAAACTACGCTTGAACTGTCTATTTTTTTTAATGAGTCTAAGAATGAACTAAAAAAAAATTTAATACACCTTAATCAATTAAGATACTCAAGAGCGCAGCATTTTAATGGTTGTTTAATAAAACGCGTCTGATCATATGCAAAGTTAGGGAGTAGTTAATCAATCAGAGTATAAATTGAGCATATATACATGATCGTGTTAATTTTCAATAAAAAACTATCGGAAGATTTACACCAAAACAAAAAATATATAAAGGACTTTGAATACGGGTTTATTGACGACCTCTCTTACACTTCACTTTTATGTGGATCGATTTTAGTATCCCCACTTCCTTTTTCTAAAATTTTTTATTCGTCAAAAAATTATTAGTATGATGTTTTTTTAACTAAAATAATAAAATATCTCATATTCTATAACTTAGCTAACAAGCACATTTTTGAAGCATTAAAAAGCATCCTTTTAAGATAAAAGCAAAAAGGCGATTAGCAATGACTGCAAAGAAGTACTGTGTCACTCTGAGGAACATAACGCTCAAGAAAATCGACTCGATGTTAAAAAAGATGGGTTTTGTTGAATATGAAGAAATTTCTCGTGATGCAAGGGCTGAATACCACTTCTATTGGAACGATAGACAATTGCATTTAAGGATTTTCTCGCTTTCTGAATCAGAAGAAATATTTGGGATCAGAGCTCATACAGAACCTTCAATAAAAACTAACCCTCAGTGGCACTTGGAACGCTTTCTGGAACAACAAGCGGGCGATTTACGAGAAAAATCGCATTATGGGGCGGGATGCAGAAAATTTAAGGCTATGTTGAAGCAGTATAGACGTTCTCATAAATAATATCTTAACTAAAAGGGAAATGGCGGGTCCGGCGAGATTTGAACTCGCGATCGCCCAGCAACATCGATATGATGGTTGCAATCAGGCTTAGGAGGCCTGTGCCCTATCCTGGCTAGGCCACGGACCCTTATTTTGAAGTTATGTTTTCAAGATTCTCCGCTAACAACTTAGAAAAATTATTGCATTTGTGGAGCACATAAAATCCTTTTCAAAATGGCGGGTCCGATGGGATTCGAACCCATGAGTCGACGCACTCCTCCGAATTGAGGGAGAGCATTTCCGGCTTCGAAGGCTTACGCCCTAGACACAATGTGTCAAGGTCGGCGCCTCATCCAGGCTAGGCCACGGACCCATTTTTAAGGTCTTGTTAAGACTAGTAACTTATAGAGGAATCGTTGTCAGAAGTATAGTATATCTTGAGTTTTTAACTTTATCGGCAGAAACGCCTCTTCCGTACGCGAGAACTACTTACAGTTCATTCCTTACAAAATAAGAAGAAAAAAAGGATGTAAAGGAACCACATTTGTTTTGTTGAGTCACTAGACAACAGAAGACTGCATCAGGCGAGGAGAATAATAATCGCGTATCCGATTGCAATGAAGCCAAGAGGTACTGAGATCAAGGGAAATGTCAGAACCTTTGCAATAAACTCCAGCAACTCCTCAAGCCATTTGAACAGGAAGAACACAATCCCACCAAAGATTATAAAGACTATTGCAATGATCAGCCAGTTACTAGCTAAGGATACGCCTAATGAGACCATTATAAAGACCGCGACACCAGCAGCGATAAGCCCACCGACTAAACCTAGCAGAGCAGCCCATGGGACAACAGTCCATGGTTTCATAATGTTTGCAATACCGATTACTAATAATAAGGCAATTAATATAGTGTCTCCGAGCCATGATGGGGCTTGGCCTGCGGGAAACGCAGTATCAGGAGTTACCCAAACTACAACGCCAGTCACAACACACAAGATACCAATAAAGAAGCCAAGGGCAGCAAAGATTTTGACAAAAACAGCAAAAACCTCTCCTACTTTACCCATACGTTCAGCGATTTTTTCACTTAACCACGCAATAGCAAGAAGTCCTGCAACTATGAGAATAGCCGGTGCAAATTGAGCGAGAACTGTTACCATAATTCATCACCGATCGTTTTCATTCTTTTATTTTTTGATTCGAGAGACGAGAATTCTTCTTATAAGAAGAAACTGCACGGTGGTTAAAATATGTTTTGCCTTTATCAGAAACTTCGAGTATTCAGGTCTTTAATTAGTTGTTTGAACATAGATTTTCGAATTTGGTGAAAAACAGTTTTAAATTCGCGCGCAAATAAATCACCATATACTTTAACATGTTGAAAGCACTAAATTATACTTAACTTAAATTTCATAGTTAAGCGAGAGGAATCTGGCAATAGATAAGGTCAATGAATGAGTGTGTATTTCCTTGAACGAAGAAGCCCATGAAGAAGCCATTTCTTTGAAAATGAGTGTTGAAAAAACCGCGCTTAGCCCCGGAGAACTATTTAACGTCTTCTTTACTATAGAATCTCATATTTCCCACAGTTTTAAACGGTTTCAGCATCTGCCAAAGGTATTCAAACTTGCACAAGTTGAAGAATTTCCAAGAAAATTCAAAGAAGGGGATGAAACGCATCAGAAAGTCAGTTTCGTCGCACCGAGTGGTCAAGTTCCTAGTGATTTTGAACTCTTTTTTGAGTTTATATTTGAGAAAGAGGATACAAGTTTGCTTATTACTACTGTGCCTCTCCTGATAAGGATAATGAGGCCCGAAGAAATCCCCTCTGATCAATTAAGTATCATTGCAGACCATAAAATTGATATAAATGGCAATTTGACCACGTCATTGCAGGAATTTCCAAAAATGAACGGAACACATACTGTTCTATCCGAAGAAACTGAATTAGTAGAAATAGAAACCAGAATCGTGGCTGCTGAAGAAGTTGACGAACTATCTCCTCCTGAGATAGAGAGTTTTGATACGCTAATTGAAGAACAAGTGGGGACAAGCGAATTACTGTTGGAACCTGAAGAACAAGTGGAGACAAGTGAATTACTGTTGGAACCTGAAGATACACCAACAAACAATATTTTATCAGAAGATAAAACAGAAATGTTAACAGACAAGATTTCGGAATATACTCGAAAAATTGTCTCCCTAGAAGATCAACTTAAGAAGCAAACAAGAGACCTAAAGCTCAAAGAAGAAGATCTAAAAAATCGAGAAGAAGAAATAATGATCTTGAAAAATGAAAACACTCGTTTAGACGATGCTATCGGAAAATATCGTGCAAATATAAATGACCTTGAGAGAACTTTAGAGGACATTACCCCTCGTCTAAGTGAATTTGAAACCAAATTTTCAGAGCGTGGCAAAAAAATCAATCAACAAGAGGGAATTAACGCAAATTTGAGGACAGAACTTGATGAAAAGGATAAGGAATTAAAACAGCAAAAAGATGAAATTGAGAAACTATCAGAGCACAAATCAAAAACTGAAAAACAAATTGCTTTGTTAAAAACAAAAACTGAAGAATTAGAGTTACTTGCATCAGAACAAGCAGCAAAAGTAATAGCTCTCGAAGAGACTCGAAAAGAATTAAATGACCATCTCGATGAAAAAACGGAAGAAATCATGAAAATAAAGAACGAACGTGACCAACTTCAAGTAAAACAACGCGAACTAAAGCGTGTGATAACACAATTATCGCAGCAGATAGAAGATGAACTCAAACCGCATATTGAACAACTTCAAGAAGCACTTGTCGAGCGCGAATCGAAGATTAATCAACTCAAACGACGACTTAGTAGCGCCGATAACCAGTTGAATGAAAAAGACACCGTAATTGAACAACTAAATAAGGAACTCGGAATTCTAAAAGAACAATTTATTATAGAGCCCGAAGATAAGATAATCGAATACTATGGTCCTACTGAAGAGATGATTACTACCGAAGAGCCATACACACCTCCTAGAGAACCAGAAGTTGAAGAGCTAATTGATACGCCTGAATCTATAGCTCTTTCTGAGAACCTTCTTGCATCACCTGAAGAAGATGGGCTTATTGAAGAGAGTGCCGTCAGTGAAACAAAAGAAACTTCTAGAGAAAAAGAAATCGAAGAATTCATTGTAAAAGGGGGAGAATTCGGCACAGAAGAGATTGAACTGCCTATCATAGACGAAACCAAAGAATTTTATGAAGAAGAGATCGAAGAAAAAGAAATATTAATCCCGGATGCTCCGAAATGCAAGATTTGTGGGTCCACATCATGTCCTACCTGTGGATCCTCGTTATCATACTGCAAAGTTCGTTGCACTCATTGTAGCTCCATTATGCATCGACACTGTGCAGAAGGGATGAGATCCTCCGAAAATGATGTTTTTATAAGCTGTCCAACTTGTAATGAGAAAGTTGTTTTGTAAACATTAATAGAATATTTTCATTATTTAACAGAAGTCTAACCCCTCAAAAAGAGACATTTGCTTGAAAACAAGCTTATAGTGAACCTCAAATTCGTTTTAAGTTACTGAAATATTTGTATAAGGCGTTAATATTTTAAATGAATTAATGGATGATACTTTGTCCTTTTCATGTAAGAATAACAAAAGGACTCTAATCCCATTTCAAGAACCCAATCATTTTATTGATTATTGAACTCAAAAACTGGCAAGTAGGCTGCACTCTAAGAAAAAGAATTAGCAATTACTTGTTAAGGTCATTAGGAGGAAAGAGTATATTGAAAATGTCAAGAAAATTTACGCCAGTATCTATTGAAGAAACGATTTTGAAATTTTGGGAGGATAATAAGATCTATCAAAAAACGAAAGATTATCGAAAGGGCAAAGAAAAGTTTTACTTCTGCGATGGTCCCCCTTATACGACTGGGAGCATTCATTTAGGCACTGCATGGAATAAAATCATCAAAGATTTCTTCCTCAGATACAGGCGCATGAGAGGTTATGACGTCTATGATCGCCCAGGGTATGATATGCACGGATTACCCATTGAAGTCGCTATTGAGAAGAAACTGGGCATCGAAACGAAAAAGCAAATCGTTTCATTTGGCGTGGAACGCTTTATTGAAGAATGTAGAGCATTTGCGATTGAAAACCTCAATAAGATGACAGAACAATTTAAAAGGTTAGCTGTGTGGATGGATTGGGAAGATCCGTACATGACAATCAAAGATTCTTATATCGAGGGTGCTTGGTGGGCACTTAAGAAAGCGTATGAAAAGGATCTTCTATACAAAGGCACGAGAGTATTGAATTCTTGCCCTAGATGTGAAACTGTTCTCGCTAAGCATGAGTATGAGTATAAGACAGTTGGAGATCCTTCAATTTTTGTAAAATTTCAACTAAGAGACACGCCAAATGAATATTTCATAGTTTGGACAACGACACCTTGGACTCTCCCTAGCGACTTAGCAGTTATGGTACACCCAGAGTTCGAATACGTTCGTGCTCAGGTTGAAGATGAAATCTGGATCATTGGAAAGTTTGTCTCAGTAGGTATTATTTCAGCAATGCTTGAAAAAAAATTCAAGGTAATCGAAGAAGTCACAGGTGAAATACTGCGGGAAAGAGGACTCCGTTATATTCATCCGCTCATTGAAGAAGTTCCTATTATGCAGGAATTTTATGAAAAATATCCGGAAGCACATTCTGTATTATTGAGCAGTGAGTTTGTAACGAAACTGCAAGGTACTGGTATCGTTCATAGCTCTCCTGGGGCTGGACCTGAGGACTTTGAGGTAGGAACAAGATATGGACTTCCTCCTTTTTCGCCACTTGATGAAGCTGGACGTTTTACTGAAGAGGCTGGAAAATACGCTGGATTATTTGTTAAAGATGCAGATCCTATCATAATTGAGGATTTAAGGAGAAAAGGTCTGCTTCTTGCGACTCATCGAGTTGAACACGAGTATGCTCATTGCTGGAGATGCAAGAGCCCTTTGATATTTCAAGCTACAAGCCAATGGATGTTGAATTTAACGAAAGAAAAAGAAAAGATTCTTGCAGAAAATGACAAAGTTAAATGGTCTCCAGATTGGGCAGGTAGTCAGAGTTTTAGGAGCTGGTTAGAAAACCTGCAAGATTGGTGCATTAGTCGACAAAGATATTGGGGTATACCTCTACCGCTCTGGATTTGCGATGCATGTGAATCTATTGAGGTTATAGGATCAAGAAAAGAACTATTAGGTATGTATGGAAAACCTGTTGATGATTTTCACCGACCTTGGATTGATGAGGTAACATGGGTTTGTGCCTGTGGTGGTACCTTTCGAAGGGTACCCGATGTATTAGACGTTTGGCTGGACAGTGGCGCAGCAACATGGGCTATCTTGCCCTATCCTGAAGATCCTAAAACCTACGATTACTGGTGGCCTGCCGACTTCATTTTAGAAGGTAAAGATCAAGTTAGAGGCTGGTTCAACTCACAAATCTGTCTAAGTGTTGTAGCAAACGATAGGAGACCTTACGAGGCAGTTTATATGCATGGTTTTGTTGCAGATACCGAGGGACGGAAAATGAGCAAATCTTTAGGAAATGCAATTGAACCCAGTGCCGTTATTGAGAAGTATGGCTCCGAAGCGTTTAGATTCTATTCTTTAGCTACACCTCCAGGCGAAGATATGAAATTCGATTTTAAAACTCAACAGGATTACTTCAAAATTCTGAATATTCTTTGGAACACTTACATGTTCGCAATATCACGAGTCAAAGAGTCCAACTTTAATGTACAGGACCATTCTCTCGATACTGCTGAACTTCAGATAGAAGATAATTGGCTTATTTCGCGTTTCCACTCTGCACTTAACAAGATGACCCGCGCCTTCGAAGCAATGCGCCCGGGAGATACAATTCCCATTATGCAGGAATTAATTGTTGAAGACATAAGTAGATGGTATATTCGCCTAATCCGAGAACGCACATGGATTTCTGAGTCGGGATCAAGCAAAGCAACTGCACTTACTACCCTTGTAACTGTCCTCACAGAAACTGCCAAGATGTTTGCTCCTGTTCTCCCAATAATAGCAGAATCAGTCTATCAAAATTTCATTCGTGAACAATATCCTGATTTGCCTGAGTCTATCCATATGTGCGATTGGTCTGAAGTTAACGAATCATTCCGTGATGAAAAACTAGAAAATGCTATGAAAGACGCACGAAAAATTGTAGAACTTACTCTAGCGCTTCGAGATGAGCATAATATCAAATTAAGATGGCCTTGTAAGAGACTCGTTGTGATATCGAAAGAAGGTTTTGGTGATATATCAGAAGTAATTCCCGCAATCGTTCACGAGGCAAATGTAAAAGATGTGCTTGTAACTGAAACGTTACCTAGTTCAACAGAACATTTAGTTGGTATGGTAAGCGATTCATTTGACCTCTACCTCGATTTAGAAATCACTGATGAAATTGCCTCAGAAAGACTTGTAAGAGAATTCATGCGCCAAGTACAATTTACTCGAAAGAAAAACAGACTTAATGTAAGTGATCGTGTTGACCTCATTGTAGTAACTCAAGATGACAAAATCAGACAGTATTTAACAGAGTGGCGAGAAGAAATCATCGCAAAAGTCGGAGCGCAAAACTATGAGGCACAAAAGAACGATATAGAAGAAGATTTTAAAGATCACTACCCCATATTCAGTGAATTGCAGTATGAGAATGCCAAAGTCAAAATATATATGAAAAAAACTTCCCTTTCTTCTAAATGACAAAGGTGTGGAAGAACTTCAAATAATGGAAATGGCGAGTGATCGAAAGATATTAAATAAAACACCTAATATTTCGTTACATGAGGGTCCGTGGCCTAGCCAGGTTAGCAGCGCTTCAATGTGCTGACCGAGGGGCGCCGGCCTTATATGACCTCGTCCCATACAAAGCAGGCCTAAGATAGCCGGAGACTGCCTGTTTCTTGCTATTACCGGCAGCCGAAGATCGCGGGTTCGAATGTCTTGAGCAAATCGCTCATTTCGAAAAGCCCGCCGGACCCACCACTTTCTTCTTTTTAATGAATATTTTTATTCTCTATACTATCATTTTTCAAGAAACATTGAAAAGGTCATATTAAGAGGTAATGACCATGTCCCCCTACAGGCAATTCGCAGAGGAATGCATTATACTTACACAGAAAACCCTTCAAGCTGTCTTTCCAGAACTATCAGTAACACTCAATCATGAAATTCCGGCTAAATTAGAGTTTGGAGAGTTGGCAGTTCCTGTTTTTCATATCGCAAAGAAAATAAACAAAAAACCCAAAGATCTTGCAGAAATTCTCATTGAAAATATCAACCCTTCAAATTCACGCTTCATAAAAGAAGTAGTAATAGGTGGAGCAGGCTATCTAAATTTCTTTGCAAATTATGATTCCTTTGCAAATCTCGTTATAAACTCAATAAGAACCCTGGATACAAGTTATGGAAAAAGTGAAGCGAAGAAAAAGGAAAAAATTATAGTAGAATACTTGAGTCCAAATCCAAATTCTCCTTTGCATATCGGTCATGCACGAAATGCAATTCTAGGCAGTTCACTAGTCAAAGTTTTGCAAACACAATCTCATGATGTTTGTTCTCACATATATATCGATGATGTTGGTCGACAGGTTGCGATATGTGTACAAGGTCTACGGATGGTAGATAGAGACACTCAGCCTTCAGACATGAAGTCAGACCAATTTGTAGGAACAATTTACACAATAACAAATGCACTTACTGAAATTCAGAAGGCAAAAAAGGAACAAAATGACTTAGCTGAATGGGAATCAATCGCAGAAGAATTAAAAAAAGCACAGCCTAGTATTTTCGACCAGATTAGTAATAACTCAGAAAATATCGACTTAGATGCGGAAATATCGACCCTCATATCTCTTTATGAAAATCAAGATGAACAAACTGTTCAACTTTTCAGAAGTCTTGTTGATTTAGTTCTTGGAGGATTTAAGGAGACCTTCAAAACAATTGATATAGCTTTCGAAAGCTATGATTGGGAAAGTTCGTTCATCTGGGATGGAAGTGTTACAAAGATTTTAAACGAACTAAAAATGACACCTTTTGTTACAGAACTCGATGGTGCATTAGTCTTCGATTGTGAGAAAGCTGCAACTGAATTTAATATTAAAGAGAGTTTGGGGGTTAAAGAAACTCATGAAATTCCTCCTATGACTTTAATGAGATCTGATGGCACGACTCTTTATACAACACGGGATATAGCATACAGTAAATGGAAACTTGATCAATCAGATCGCGTAATAAATGTTATAGGGAAGGAACAGACACTTCCACAACTTCAGATAAGAATAGCTTTGTATGTATTAGGTGAAGATGGTAGCAGACAGATTCATTATGCCTATGAACTTGTTAAACTTCCAGAATTCAAAATGTCAAGTCGAAGGGGACGTTATATTGGTTTTGATGATCTAATAGATGAGGCGACAACGAGAGCTCTAGAGGAAGTTAACACCCGTTCACCGCATTTATCCGAAGATGAGAAAAGAAGTATTGCTGAAGTAGTTGGGATTGGTGCTGTAAAGTATTCTATCTTAAACGCCGTGCCGACCAAAATTGTGACATTCACATGGAATAAAGTACTCGATTTTGAGCAGAATAGCGGGCCTTTCATTCAATATGCACATGCAAGAGCATGTAATATTCTTAAAAAAGCAAAAAAAACTCCTAAAACAGCCAACTACAATTTGGTAGATGAAGAATTAGAAAAACTTCTTGTCCAAAAACTTTCACTATTTCCAGAAATTATATCGAAAGTGGCTGAGGAATTACGTCCAGACATTGTATGTGAGTACGCAAACAACCTAGCATCGATATTTAACTCATTTTATGCTTCTATACCGGTATTAGCAGCTGAAACCGATGAATTAAGGAATTTACGTTTATTAATTGTTAATAGTGTGCGAATCGTGTTAAGAAATGCCTTGAAATTGATGGGAATTGTTGCCCCATCGAGAATGTGATATTCAAAAACAATCAGCGGGATTTTTTAGAAAAACTTGCAAATACTTCTTATGATATTGCAATCAGAACGATTTTGTAAAAAGATAATTTAAACCGCCACCTTTTAACTGATAATAAATTTCTGAGGAAATCTGGAGTCATAGCATGAACCAAGAAAGAATTCACATTTTACGAAAGGGTATAAAGAAGACAGGTCCAGTTGTTTATTGGATGTGCCGAGACCAACGTGTAAATGATAACTGGGCGCTATTATTCTCTCAAGAGTTAGCATTAAAACACCCCTTGGCAGTTGTTTTTTGCTTAGTGCCTCAATTTCTAGGAACGACTATTAGGCAGGATGATTTCATGCTTAAAGGTCTGCAAGAAGTAGAGAAAAACTTGAAAGAAAAAAATATCCCCTTTTACATGCTTACAGGGTCTCCAGAAGAAGAAATCCCCAATTTTGTGTCAGAATATGAAATCGGCACGCTGATCACAGATTTTAGTCCCCTGCGCATTAAAAAAACGTGGAACAGAAGTGTTAAAGGTCATATTGATATCCCTTTTTTCGAAGTTTACGTTCATAATATTGTACCTTGCTGGATTGCATCGCCAAAACAGGAATATGCGGCTTACACTTTCCGACCAAAAATTCATCGTGCACTAAAATTAATATTAACAATAGATAAATAGCAGCGCTTAGTTATTTAAGCAAGAGGGAGACCCTTGTAAAAGTGAAGCAATTCATCGCAAACTATCCCTCATGTGTTGGGGGTCTTCTTGCGAATGGATTATAAACATCCTCACTCTATTACTCATACGCGTTAACAATTTTCTTATTAATAAACATCAATATTTAATACCACCTTACTATTATTCGTGCTTATATTGAAAAACCCCATAAGAGTTTGAGAGTTGATCCAAAACGTTTTTCATTTGATTAAGGGTGCGGTATCACCTTAGCAACCATACACTGATGTTGGTGACCAAATGGGTGAGCAATCGGCAAAAATCCACTATACAGCATTTGTTGATAAGAAGGTAAAATACGATGATGAAGTAACCATTGGTCCTTTTTGTGTTCTCATAGGCAAAATCAAGTTAAACAAAAAGGTTCGCCTATGTCAGAATGTTGTGATTTATGAAAAAACCGAAATTGGAGATGCCACTTATATTGGCGATAACGTCGTCATCGGTCATCCTGACGTAGCACAGCTAGATTTGATTATGAGATCAAGTGAAGTTTTCCATCGTGTTATGGGGGAAAAAGTTCAGATCGGAAAAAACGTCATAATCCGTTCTGGGGTTGTTATTTACTGCAGTGTGAAGATCGGAGATTATACTAAATTGGGTCATAACGTAATGCTTAGAGAAGAAACAGAAGTAGGTGAACATAGCCTAATCGGGACAGGGACAATTGTTGATGGAAACGTAAAAATTGGAAATCGTGTTTCCATACAAAGTGGCGTGTATATCCCTACATACACCACTATTGAAGATAATGTATTCTTAGGACCTCGTTGTACGCTTACCAATGATAAATACGTCATGAGAAAGGAATATGATCTAACGGGGCCTACTATTGAAGCAGGTTCGAGTATAGGCGCCAACGCTACAATTCTCCCTGGGATCAGGGTAGGTAAAGGAGCTATTGTTGGTGCTGGTGCTGTTGTTACAAAAGATGTACCGCCAAGGACGATTGTGACGGGTGTTCCTGCTAAGACATTCAAAGAAGTTCCTGATGACTTCAAAATTCCAAAGGAATAGTTTTGCTACAGCGTTTTTTATAAATCAGATGATGTTAGTGTTATTTCATTATGTTACGAAATGTTTTTAATTACAAAACTGAGAACTAATCCACTAATTAAACCTAAAGCGGACGTGTAAATGGGTGAGACTGAGAAGAATTCTCATTATGTTTATCTTAGTGACTTTCGTTTTTTCAATCATCTGCACTCTTCCATCAACGGCATCTCCCGTAACAAAAGAGGTTTCTATTGCCGCCAGCGAAGATTTAATCAATAAAAATGTTGAGCGGGAAGTCACAATCACACAATATGGTTTAATTGTTATAAAGGATAATTATACGATAGAGGCAAAGAAGGCAATCAACGGGAGTGAAATAGTCTTTTTAAATGAAGATTCTAATAATATATTCCATTTATCAGCTTATGATGCAAACCGCACAGCTTTAGCTATGGGAAATAGGACAACCGAAGGAAATTTCATTTATCAGCCCCTCATCTATACTAAATCTGTTGAATCATCCGAGTCATATTCTTTTGTAGTTGTAACTGCGCTCGCTAATTCGATTAAGCCAGACAAAATAGGAAGTACTACTACGACCCAGTATCTCCAAGCTACATTTCGTCTTTACCCTATGTCCCCCTATTTTACAGAAGATGCAACGGTAAATGTCAAGTTTTTCGATGGTATTAATGTGCCTGGTACTCTCGAATTTAATCCAATGCCTGACGAAATTACAGGTGGTAAACTCATTTATTCAAAGCAAGACATAAAGGAACTTGCATTAAGTGAACTATTCTTTGTGAGGTACCAAAGCAACAATCCACTATTAAGATTCATTACTGCTCAAAGAGAATTAGAAATCGATCCGTGGGGCTATATCTATGTAAGAGAGGCACAAACTCTAAAAAATATTGGTTTAAATCAAACGAATGTAGAGGCTATCAAAATCTCACTCCCACCAGGTGCTGATCAGATTCGTGCTCACGATTCTGTAGGTAACCTTTCAATCAGTACAATTGAATCTGTAGATCTTGAAAAGCCTGTAAACATCACATTAAACCTGAGATATCGTGTAGGTGGAGGAGGCGAGGAATATTCATACTGGTTAAATTATCGCGTCGGTCTTGAGAATTACACCCAAATTGAGAATGGAAGGTACGTCCTCAAAACATGGAGTTATTCAGCTAGTGATATTCCTGTGGATTCCTTAAAGTTAACAGTTATTCTTCCACAAGGCAGTTCCTTTAAAACAGCTCGACCTTATAATATTAATTCAACCTATCAAACTAACGGTAAAACAGCATATGTTTTACAAGCCAGCGGGCAAAACGCTGCGATCGCATTCGGATATATATGTGTCGAGTATACTTTCCCTGAGATATTCATGTATTCACGCGGTTTTCTTCTCTCTTTTATTGTAGGAATTATTGCTTTGCTTTATGTAGTAAGTAGTAGGTATATACGACCTTTTCTATTGCCAAGTACCCGGCTTGAAGTGCTCCCTGCACCTGCGATACCTATTGTAAAGACATTCTGTAGTCTTTACGACGAAAAAACGGCACTTCAATTGGAACTAAGACAGATAGCCAACGATTTAAAGCGAAAGAAGATCAAAAAATTCGATTATGCCAAACGTAAGAAACTCTATGAAGATAAACTTAAAGAAATTACACAGAAATTACTTAACTCGAAACGTGAAATGATCAATCTTGGCGGACGATATGCTGATGCTGTCAATAAAATCGAAATAAAAGAAACTGAGATAGATTCAGTGCGCGAAAACACTAAGCGTTTAATTGAACGCTATAGAAGCAAGAAAATCACACGTACTACTTATGAACGCCTTAGAAAGGATTATGCACGCGATTTACAAAAGTCAATGCGAGAAATAGACCGAATAATTCTAGAATTGCGTGAAGAGATACGATAGGTTCGCGAACTTACTTCTTATGTACCTAAACTCATTTCAACTAGACGAGATGCGCATATATCTTCTTAGACACATTCGCGCCATTTCAGATCATTCATTTATTTTCTTGATTGAATCTAGGTAAAGTTTTTGCATTGTACGGAGATTTTTTAGATCGGCATCGATCCCTAGATCGTTCCTGGGGGTTTCTAAGATAAAAGGAAGTCCTTTTAGAACAGGATTACCTAAGATGGCTTTAAAACCCTTTATTCCGATATGACCTTCACCTATATGTTCATGTCGATCACGATGGGATCCTTTCTTATATTTCGCATCGTTGGCATGAATCAGTTTCAAACGACCTGGGCCTATTGTATCTAAAATTTCAAGAACGAGTTTGTCAACTTCCTTAGATTCTCTTAATTCGTAACCTGAAACAAAAGCATGACAGGTATCAAAACATAAACCAATCATCTGACTTGTCGGATTGTTTAAAGATTCGATAATCCTTCTTAATTCATTAAAATTGTTACCCATGCTTGATTTGCTGCTGCCTGTGTTTTCCAGTAGAAGTTTTGTTCTACTCTTACTTTGTTCATACGCATCTTCAATTGCGTTGCAGATTTGTCGGAGGCCAATCTCAAACCCTTTTCCTTTATGACTGCCACAATGTGTTACAAGATAGGGAATATTAAGAACGTCACAACGCTTAAGCTCCTCTATTAAAACTTGAACTGATTTTTGATATATTTCATCTTCTGGGCTGCTTATATTGGGTAAATATGGCATGTGAGCAAACACAAGACCAATGTTAGCGTCTTTGCATTTTTTAATAAAGGCTTGTGTAACTTTAGTATCTAATTCTTTGAAGATCCATGACCGAGGATTGCGAGTGAAAATCTGGAAAGTCGTACAACCTATCTTTAAAGCGCGATCAACCGACTTATCAATACCACCCGCAATGCTTACATGGAATCCTATTTTGAAAGACATTATTATAACATCAAACTTCCATTCTCTTATTTTTTCGCTTCTAAAAAAGTTAATTTAAGATCAAACAATGACCTTTCACAACATTTTTAAATAACTGTAAAAGAAGAAAAATCTTACACTGCCTTTTTATGATACGAATAGCCCGGTGGTGTAGCGATGTGGATGATTTTTATCCCATTGCAAATTGGCCAAGCATAGTGGGCTTTGGACTCGCTGAGAATTATCTAACCTTATTACGATAATTCGCGGAAACCCCAGTTCGAATCTGGGCCGGGCTATCACTTTTTCAAGCAATGTAAAACCATATGAATAAATTAAAAAAAAGTTATCTAAATCACAATAGAAATCCGCATCTCAGAAAGGCTACACTTATTATATGAGTGACACGAAACGCTCTAAATATGGAAGGGCTTTCCTTTTTCAAGCGTTTCCCCTGGAATTTTGTCCTTAAATTTCTTCATAAATTCAAGATCGTCTTTTTCCTCGCGTAAATCGTCTGGAAGCATGTGAGGAATAGTTTCAATTATAGGGTACCATCTACTGCAATTGGAACAAATAAGAACTCCCTTTTCAATTTCATCATTTTCTTCGAATACATGCAAATCAAGTGGATGATGTTTGCATATCGGACAGGCGAGGATCTCCATAAGTTTTCTTCTCATCATAGAACCTCCTAATACTTTCAAGAATAGTCTACTGAAATCCTTTAAAAATTATGCGTGCGTGTAATTATTAATTAGGAATAACAAATTTGTGTGGTAGCTCAATGAATTTATCAGTTTGGGTCGACTATCTTACGCCAAAACAAGTATTATTTTTCAGAAGCATTACTGAAAAACTCGAAAAAGATGGTTTCGAAATAATAAGAACAACGCGTGAGTATAGCGAAGTTATTCGAATGCTTGAATTAACTGGCACTGAGGCAAGAATTATAGGACGACATGGAGGTCGTTCTCTAAAAGGGAAACTTATTGCAAGTGCGGAACGCATTATTGAATTGGCTAAATACATTTCAACTAAAAAAATTGCATGTGCATTAGGTTTTGGCTCACCTGAATTGTCTCGTGTGGCTTTAGGTCTGGCAATCCCTCATTTTACGGTGAATGACTCACCTCATTCTATTGCAGTAGCACGGCTTACAAGTCCACCTTTATCAGAACGATTGTTTACTCCAGAACAAATTCCAATAAGTGCATGGTTAAAAATAGGTGTACCACAGGATCAAATAACTCAATACAATGGACTTGATCCAATTGCATGGTTAAAAGGATTTACGCCCAATAATCATATTATTGAAGAATTAGGCCTCAACCAAGATCTACCCATTATAGTCGCTAGAACCGAAGAAAAAAAGGCCTCGTATTTGCTTGATTTAGATCCCCGCCAAATCTCAATAATTGTCCCAATTATAAAGAAGATTTCTCAGGAATATCCTGGCTATCAGATTGTAGTAATTCCTCGTTATGACAAGCAATATTTAGAATTAAGAAAAACATTAGACGAAGAAATTAAAATTTTAGATAAAGCAATAGATGGTGCCAGTTTACTTGCATTTTCATCACTTTTTATTGGCGCTGGAGGTACAATGAATGCTGAAGCAGCACTTTTAGGTGTTCCAACGATATCTTGCTATCCAAAAGAGACTACTTATGTTGAACAGTATTTGATAAATGAGGGCGCTATTTACAGGGCAAAAAATGAGAATAAGGTTATGGAAAAAACAAAAGAGATTTTGTCTAGGCCTGAAGAGTTTAAGGAGCAACATAAATTGGTTGCAGAGCGCCTTTCAAATACTATGGACGATCCTGCTGAGGTAATTGTGGAGTATCTTGAGAAATTTCTTACTAAAAAGTCTTAGAGAATTATCCTAATGATGTAATCTCACTTTTTTTCATTGCTGTTTTGAAATAATTTTTTGTAATATGATTCCAGACAAAAAGCCATGTTATAAATAGCCCAATTCCAGTTGCTGCTTTAATAATTCCCGTAATGACACGACCCACATATCCTATAATTGGAAGTTGAAGCGGAATGATATAAACTTCAAGAAAAAGAAGAATTAATATGAAACTGAACCATACTACAAAGAGAATACTACCTATTTCTAATGCGCTTCTATACTTCCATCTCATGCTTATCAATCTCCAAATGTCATACTGGTGTAATTACAACAGATATTACCGCTAATATTGCTGCAAATAAACTAAGAATTGCCAAAATCTTCACTATATCAATTTCTTCAAGAGCCCCCCTTGCAAGTATTAGACGCGTTAGTGTTAGGGGCGCCTCTTTGTCAGGGTTTGCAGCAAGTTTCCCATCAGGCAAAATTGTAACAGGACGTTTATTCAATTGTGTTCTTCCTTTCAATCCACCAACGCTGGCCAAGATATGAAATGAATTCATAATATGTGGCATAAGAGCAATTATTGCTGCAATTTCTAACCTACCAATAACCGCAATGCCTCCAATTGCTGCTCCTACTGTGAAACTTCCTACATTTCCCGAAAATACTTTTGCGGGATATTTATTGAATATCAAAAATGCAACTAATGCACCTAGTAACAATAGACAAAAAAGAATACCTGTTATGGAGTCTAGAATTATTGCGCAAATTAAGAGAGAGGCAGATGCAATTATACATGTAATTGGCATTGAGCCGTTATATACATCCAACATATTTACAGCATTGGCGGGTACAGTGATTGCTAATAGTAATGCCCCCCAATAAATAATCGTTAATCGAGTTCTACCAATAATCGGAAGTAAAGGACGTGGCGTGACTACTTCAAATAATAATAGTGGAATAATCGCAAAAACTAAAATAACTGCCTTTTTTCCTGGTGAAAGACCTTTTAGATCATCATAAATTCCAACAAATCCTGCAATAAGGATTATACAAACAAAAGCTAAAATTTCCTGAAAGTATTGACCTAAAATAAATAGAATAAGCAGTGAAGCCAAAATTAATCCCGCTAGGATTGCGAGTCCGCCCATTTCCGGGATTTCTGGTTTATTTGGCTTATGGATGTCGATACCGATAATTCCTTTTTTCTTTAGATACTTCAATAAAAATGGTATAATAGCAAAGGTCAGACCAAACGAAACAAAAAAGGATAAGGCAATAAATTGAGTCTGCATCTCTCTAGCAACCTTCCTTAAAAGTTGAACTGATCAAAAAAACATTCTACTATTTTTTAATTCTTTTCATTTAACTTACAGAAAAAGAATGTTCTAATTAGATAGTTGGCTCATTTGGAATAGTTCAACAGTATAGGGTTGGTCAGTAGCTATAATTGAATTAAATTGGTATCTCTCAGTAAGCAACTGCAAAACTAAGTCATGGATGTTACTATCTACATACGGATCATCAATGAAATAAACTGGTTTATCAGTTATCCAATTTTCGATAAAAGGTAGTAATTCTCCAGTTATTTCATTTTCAGTTAAAGCACTATAACGAAGATAATATCTTTCATCATATTCTCGTGAAAAATACGGATGAAATAATTTATCCCATGTCGCGTCTCCAATTATGAGCGAGTCAGGTTGTGTATTTGTATAAAACAGATCTCTATAGTAGACCAACCTACCCTTAAATGAATAATATTGTGACACCATTACAATATTCATAAGCCCTAAAGTTATGAACAATACTAAGAAGAAATAGTAAAACACTTTTTTTGTTTTAATAAAACCAGAAAACCACATAACGGCATTAAAACATAAATATGGCAAGATAACAAGCAAATACCTTGAAGATTCGATGAATAGATGCTCTATGTCGAATCTAAGATAAGAGCCACCATAGAAGACAAGAAATGTCAAAATCATAAAAAAGCTAATGAAATGGACATCTTCGCCGAACTTTTTCCTAGTATAGAGAAATGCAGTGATAAGTCCAAATGGTGGAAATAGATTAAGGATCAAAAAATAGCGAGGTAAGTTGATTAAAAGGCGTAGTGGATTGAAAAAGACCTCTCCAGTTAATTGATAGCCAGTTACAAAAAAATTTCCAAAGAAATATGAGTTATAAAGCGCAATTATCGATAGGAAGGGAATTAATGGAATATAATGCAGATAAATAGATAATTCACCTAATTTTCTCGTTCTGATTTGATTTAGAAGAAACGGAAGCATGAAAAGAATATTAACAAGCTTCAATAAAACTGCAAATCCAAGCGATAGGGAAGAAATCATAAAATAAAGATACTCATTCTTTTTAGATGCCCTTAGGTAAAAGAAAAAGGAAAGAAGAAGAAATGTTGCAGAAGTAAGGTCACTAAAAAGCGTTCTAGAATAAAAAACCATTGGAGGGCATAATCCAAGAAAAAAAGCCCCTATTAGACTACATAATCTGTCTTTTGATATTTCCAACACACAAAAATATGTCAAAATAACCGTAAATATTGCAAAAACTCCATTCATGTAATATATGAAGGGATATCCCCCTATCAAATAAAAAATTGCTATTAGTAGCGATTGTCCTATAGGATATTTTGAAATAAACACGTTTGGTTTTGTTGTAGGCACAAAATTTCCACTTAAGAGAGGAGATTCCAGTTGGATTGTTATGGGATTTCCTTCGGCAAGTTGAATTGCAGTGAAAATATAGTAATACTCATCAGGAGAGGTATAGAAGAAAATCTTGCTAACAAAATAAAAAGGAGCACATATCAGAGTTAATATCAGCATGTCTTTTATTCGGAAATCAATCTTTGAGAGAGACCTCAAGTTAAATCCCTGTATTCCTTGAATACGCAACAAGCATATTAATTTTTATAAATCTATATAAAATAACATCGTTTGATGCGATGAATCTGGTATATACTGTGGGGTGATGTGCCATATTTGCTCTACGGGTGATTTCAAATGAATATTAAGATTCTCACGGCAAATCTTAGGCGTATTGGAGGTGAACAGAGAGTAGCAATCGAAGAAATCATTGGGCTGAAAAATAAAGGATACAATGTTAAAGGTTACAGTTTTTTAGGCACAAAAGATTTCTGGATTCTTAAAGGAATACCTATTATCTTTTATCCAAATCTAAAACTTCCTCTCCTCAAACAATCGTTTAATTGCTGGCTCTCATGGTATCTTCCTCCAAAGACTAAGGGCGATATATTAATATGCCACGGTAATGCTACATTCCCAATAGGTCATAAAATAAAAAATAAACTCTCAAAAATAAAATATATTCCTTATTTTCATACTTTATATGGTTATGCGCATCCTCTCACATTATTTCGACCATTTAGAAATTTTGCCTTTCATAGAATGGAAAGAAAAATGCTATACAAGGATCTTGTAAATGCAGACCACATAATTACAAACTCCACGTTTATGACAGATAGATTACTTAATATACACCCAAATTTAACTGCAGAAATTACTGTAATACACCCTGGAGTAAAAGAACCTAAGAAACCTGAACTACATATACGACGAAAAAAGTTGGGTTTTACTCTCACTAGGATTCACAGAGGTAAACAGCTTGAATTCCTGCTCGAAGTCATTAAAGAAATACCAGATATCAAATGGATAATTGCAGGGGCAATAACTCCTCATATAAGAATTATACGGAAAAAAATCTTAGATTTAAAATTAAAAGAACGTGTAAAGATACTTCCTTCAATCTCTGAAGAATTATTGGAATATCTTTACTATAGTGCATGTGTTTTCGTCCATGCAAACGTAGAAACTTTTGGGATGCCTGCATTAGAGGCCCTCGTCCACGGATGTCCAATTGTTCATCCCTATCCTTCTGGCATATGGGATGTCGCTCAAGATGGTATACAAGGATATCAGGTAGAACAAAACAATAGAGAAGATTTTGTAGATAAAATAAATAAAATACTAGAGAATCCGCCTCTAAGAGCAAAAATGAGTGAAAAAGGAAAGGATCTAATTAATAAAGTATCTTGGAACGCGCATTTGGATGCTCTTGAAGATTTAATAAATTCATCAATTTCACCTGCTTCATAAATCAACAGAGGTGCTTTTTTGCGAATCGCAATCTTTCATGCGAATCTAAATATGGGAGGAGGAGGCGAAAAATGGGTCATGAATGTGGGAAACCTGTTAAAAAAAAGAGGACATGATTTAAGATATTTTACGAACGAATATGACCCGGATCTAGCAATCTTTAAAGAATTTGATCGAGAACAAATCGAAATTGTAAAGAATTCACGGGGATTTCAAGGAAAATTCCGATCTTTTAGAGAACTTAAATTAATGATGAATGTAGCTAAACGAATCGTAAAATTTAATCCAGAGACAATTATTCTCTCGACAGATCAACATTTGGCACGAACACTCAAAAAATATTGTAAAAAAATAATCATTTCTTATTTTCATACTATGAGCCCCAAAACTCGTGAAAAGTTTTTAACAAGGTTGTATTTGGCTATCCCTCGTCTTTTAGGATATCAAGATTATTTGTCATCTGATAAATTGATTGCTAACTCATTATATACCGCAAATTTAGTGCGAACGTTTTATCCGAATCTTAACATTGAAGTAATATATCCGAGTGTGAATTCTAAAGAAATCACTCCTAATTTCTCGTATAGCCATAATCTTCTTTGTGTAGGAAGAATAGCTCCTTTCAAAAACCAAATATTTCTGCTCAAAATATTACCTTATCTCCTTGAAAAACACCCGAATGTACGTTTAGTAATCGCTGGTTATTTTGATCAACAGTATATGAATTATCTTGAAGAAATGAACAAGATTATTAAAAATTTAAGACTTGAAGATAATGTGGAAATAAGATTGAATTGTCCTCAAACTGAAATAGACAGTTTAATGAAAGACTGTTCGATATTTCTTTCACCATCAATAAATGAATTTTTTGGGATGGTAGTTCTAGAGGCAATGGCTTATGGAAAATGTGTTATTGCACATAATTCTGGAGGCGTAAGAGAGATAATTACAAATGAATCAGGATTTCTTTTATCAGGGAACTCAAAGGATTGGGCTTTGAAAATGAATATGCTTTTGGAAGATAAAAATCGATTGCTTAACATGGGTCATAGTGCAAGGAAACGAGCGGAATGTTTTACATGGGAAAAAACAGTAAATGATTTGGAAAAAATAATGGGCTCACTATAACGTGAATAACTGTCTTTGTCTTTATCGATGGAGATTGTAAGATATGAATTGTAATATTAGACTACTTAAAACTCATAATAGCACAGGATGAAACTTATGGTGTGGCGTATTTTCCGCCAATTCATTTTTGGCTCAACAAGTAATGTACTTAATCGGGTAATAGGACTTATTGGTGCGATTATTACCGCGCGACTTTTAGGTCCAGAGGCTTATGGGCTGCTAGGGATTGTTTTTGCACTAACTCTAACCCTTAATATGCTTGCAGATAGCGGAATTGAACAAGCAATAGTTCATTACGCGGCAGGCGAAGAAAACGACCTAATGATCGTTTGGTCGGGTTTTATAATTGATTTTTTTATTACCAGTTCTGCCTTTTTGGTTAATGTACTATTTGCAGGCTGGTTTGCAGTTCAGACACAAAATCCTATAAAGTCACTTACGATACTTGCGGCACTTTACCTGATTCCAAGTGCCTTCGATACATGGAAATCAAGATTGCATGCTAAAAAACGAATTGAACTGCTTTCTACAATTTCAGTTGTTAGCACAATAATGCAGACATCCTTCTCCATCGCTTTGATTATTCTAGGTTTTGGTGTTCAGGGGGCAGTACTAGGCTTCGTAGTTGCAAGGGTAGGCCATACACTACTTTATATGAACTATGGCTTTGGTAAAGGTGAATTTGATCTTAAAATCGTCAAACAATTACTCAAATATGGAATACCAAATGGTTTGAGAAATCTGTCTCTGTATACTGTAGGTCGCATAGACCGACTTATACTTGCGTTTTTTGTCACTGCATCAGATATTGCGTTTTACGGAATTGCAAATATGATTGGTAGTATGATTCAATTACTTCCTGCAAGCTTTTCTCTAATTATGCTTCCCTACATCTCCGAAGCGTATAAAAACAACGATTCTCATAAAATTCATGGTAGTTATGCTGCAGGTTTAGTAATTTTTAGCATATGGGGCATTGTTTCGAGCATAGCCGTCTTGATTATAGCTGAACCCTTAATTCTGACCGTCTTAGGGCCTGAGTTTCTCCCAGCTATTATTATTTTGAGAATCAGTATATTTGCAGATTTGATGTATTGCCTATTTTATGTTATGACTACTACTTTAGATGGTATTCGCCAACCGAAAATAACTTTAATTATAACAGGGGCACAGGCATTAACTACAATCTCATTACTTACACTTATCATTCCGTCTTTAGGGATTATTGGAGCAGCATATGTTGATGTTATTGTAAGCATTATTGGTGTCATTTTAGGTTATTTCTATGTCAGAAAACAAACATCTGTTAAGATAAGTCAAAATTTGGGGTATATTAAAGAATTGCTGACGGTTTTAAAGAAAGGGATAAAAATAAATTCTCATGTAGATTGAGGAACTAAATAATGCATGAAGATCCTTTTGTGACTATTGGCGTTCCGATTAGAAACGCGATAAACTATCTCGAACGATTTCTAGATGCGCTATATACCATATCATATCCGAAAAAGTTACAACGTATTGTTTTCGTTGATGCTTCTGATGATGAAACCTATCAACGCTTAATTCAATTTAAAAATAATCATTATCAAGAATACGAATCACTTTTAGTAATCCAAGAAAAAGAATATCCCGGTTTTCAACCATATCCTTTAGCTTTACAAAGACTTTCTCAAGCACGCAATATATGTGTAGAAAATGCTATTGGAGAATATTTTCTCAGTTTAGATTGCGATGTCATTGTAGAATCTGATGTCATAACAAAATTACTCTCGTATTTTAGTACACCTACTAGAATTGGTGCAATAGGTATCTCCTATTACAGAAAAAACCTATCATTTTTTGACAGAATAGCGCTTCATCAAGGGAAAAAGGATCTTAGACACGTGGATGCGACTGGTTTGGGGTGTACAATGTTTAGGATGGACGTTCTCAAATTAGTTGGCAAATTTGATGAGACTAGGTGGGGCATAGATGTCGAAATCTATCAAAGAATTAAGAAAAAAGGATTTGAAACTTATCTTGATTTTGCTACAATTTATGAACATATTAAGTTGGCAGAGGGGATAGATAATACCTTTGTAGGACTAGTAAAAGACTCTGGACGCATATATTCTGAAATAAAGAAAAATAGACCCTTTAATTACATTCGACAGGTTGCATTTTTTTCAATTTATTTAGTAGCGATAGCCTTCGTAATTATATCTTACGTTCCGCTGTTGATACTCACAATAATTGGTTTTAGCTTTTATTTCTTAAGAGCACGAGGCATCTTTAGATTGATTAATCCATTCTATTGCTTCTCAATGGGAATCCTACTAACGTTTTCTTTTTATTATCATTTCCTACTTGATATACTTAATTTTGAAGAATATTAGATATTTAGAGGTTTATAAACGAATGAATGGTCAAAAAACTATTCCCTTAGTAACCATCGCAATGCCTATAAAAAATCGTGAATGGTGTATAGATAGTGTACTAGACGCAATAGTGAAAGATGAGTATCCAAAAAAGAGAATACGCTTTGTATTCGTCGATAATATAAGCTCGGACAACACATATGCTATGTTATTAGAATTCAAAAATAATTTTGCTCACGAATATGAGGATGTTATTTTATTAAAAGACGACGGCAATCTTCCACAATTAAGAAATATCTGTATTGATAAGAGTTCAGAGTCGGATTTCCTCCTTTTTCTTGACTCTGATGTGATTGTTAAAGGAAGCAATACAATAAAAAGAATGATTTCGCTCTTTGAAGATGAAACAGTCGGGATGGTATTTATCCCATATCTGCCCAAAGGTGGAATCACGGAACTACATGATAGAATATGGGCACTAAAAGAAAAAAAAATCCAAAATGTCCAAGAGGTAGGCATGGGACTCACTATGATAAGAACCTCAGTTATTCCTACAGTTGGTATATTTGACAAAGATTACCATATGACAGAAGATTGCGAATTCTCATCACGGGTTATAGCAAAAGGCTATAAGATTGTTAAGATTTCAGAAGATCCAGCAATTCACCTTCATGTTGAACCAATAGATTATTTTCAAAAACTTTTTATGAATATGGCACCTTTTAGGTGGAAAGTCATCAAGAAGACATACCCTAAGAGATACATCTACAGACTGATATTGTATTCCCTGTTGATTACAAGTATTTTAATAATTCCAATACAATTCCCCCTCACGCTTATTCCTTTCATCCTAATATTTAGTACAATCTATGTTTTTCATTTAGTTAGAATGCAAACAATATACGGGAAATTGATTGCCCCTCCATTTTTCATTGTTTCAGGCATAATACTGACACTTGGAATTTACCGGGTCATGTTAATCGATTTAAAGAACAAGATAAAAGGCGGATTTTAACTCTATCAAAATCTAAGTACTACGGGTAAGTGTGAATATCTTTGATGCGGATTTGAGAAATTAATATTTTTTTATTGTGAAAGATATTTCATGTGGTCTAACAAAAGGAAGAGCAAAATAACCGATTTTAATTGGTTCTAGACTCACTGTTACGCAATATTTTTTTACTTTAGGATTTAATAACTTACACGCCTTATTAAACCAGGTCTTATTAAAGTATGAAAATGGTAAGGCGCTTTAGCCGTCCCCGACAATTTATGAGGGCATTTTACCTCAATTTCATCTTTACTAACTCTAACTAACTCTTTTATAAACTTAAATGGAGTTTTAGTATGTTCTATCACATGATAGGAGATAACTTTATCAAAAGTGTCTGCTCTGAAAGGTAAATAGTTACCATCGGCAACAATATCCGCCTTGGTTTTTGTTACATCTTTATTCCGTAAGTAGACACCAGCAGGCAAATGGCACGTTTTAATAAACAAATCTACATTAATGTCACCTTTCGGCTCGTCGCCACAGCCAACATCAAGTATCATATAGATCAACAATTATTTGTTTTGTGTGAATATTAGTGAGCATGATATATACTCATTTTCAGAGTCTTAAGGTCATTAGTTCTAGAATCTGTTCCCTAAAATTTACTTCATCGTAAATCTGTGCTCTTTTTATAACTGAGTCGCTCTTTTTCCTAAAGAAATCCTCGTCACCAATAACCTTGTCGATATATGTGGCTATTTCTGATATATGATTAAATAAAAACCCATATTTTCCTCTTTCCAATATTTCGATTGATCCTCCAGAATTATGATTGATAGGTATGCAACCGCTTGCCATTGCCTCTACAGTACTAATGCCAAAGTGTTCATTTTGCATTGGATGTACAAATACCTTAGATTGCCCTAGTATTTTTTTCACAGTTTTGAAGGGTGCATTAGGATAGAATCGAACTCTATTGTCGACTCCAAGTTCCTTACATAGCCTCTTTAGTCTTAGAAAGTAAGTATTCATGGCGGGAATCAATCCACCTATCAAATTTAATCGAACTTTCGTTTCGCATTCGCTTATTGCTTGTATTGCCAGTTCAAACCTTTTTTCTGGTGTAAACCTTCCTAAAGAAACTACTATATCTTCTTTACTAGATCCTGGAGAATACTCAGAGACAGAAACTGGTGGATACACAACCTTGACATCTTTTCTATGCCAAACTTTTTCGACAAATCTTTTAGTAAACATGCTATTTGCACACACTATATCTGAGAAATCACCGTCAGCAGGTAATACAACTCTTCTTTGAAACAGAAGGTAAAGTTTCCAGTATATGTTATATGGAAAACGAAAATATTTCTCAGGAAGAAGTTCTTTTATAGATGTTTCTGCGACGGTGGGAAAATGAACGTATCTTAAAACTTTAGCATTGTATTTTTTAACATCGCTCTGTAATGGTTTGATAAATTCCATATCTAGAAAGACACTTTCCGGATGAAATTTCTTTATAGCCTTTCTTATAGGTAAATATGTAATAAGTCGGTGAAAGATTCCGAAGAGGTTTATATATTTTTTAAGAAGATAAAATTGTTGCGGCTCTTCAATTAAACTTATGCCAAAATTCTTTTCGAAAGTTGCTTTCGCATTGAATTGAGATGTTGTAGCAATCGCTACATTATGCGCTTTTTGTAAGGCTTCATCGACAACAATTGCACATAACCTTTCTCCTCCACCTTTCGATTCGAAAAGATGATGTGCCACCAATATTCTCAGCTAATAATGCCTCCTTAATTAGGAATATCCCATTAATGCTTATTCAGAATTCCTACTTAAGATAATTAAAGTATTTCTAAGAGAATTTGAGGTTAAAAGAGAAACTTTAAATAGTCAACTACATTAAGTATTCTCCCTTACTTTCTGGGATAAATATCCCATCAGAAATGTTTTATGAACATTTATGGCTAATCAAATAAAAAAGGAACTAGGTGTCGTTATTGTCATCGTCTTTCAGACATATTATTCGTATAATAGGTACAGATATCGATGGAAATAAACGGTTAGACATGGGCTTAACTGATATTCCAGGTGTTGATATTCGGTTATCCCATGCAATATTACATGTAGCTGATATGGACCAAACTTCAAGAGTTGGTTTTCTTAGCGATCGTGATGTGAAAAAACTTGAAGATATCATTACAGATCCCTCAAATAATGGTATTCCAAAATGGTTGTTAAATCGTCAAAAGGATCCACACACTGGCGAGGATATACATTTATTAGGCGCTCGACTAAGACTGATGACAAAAACTGATATTGATTTACTGATGAAACTCAAAACATATAAAGGTATACGCCATTCGCAAGGACTAAAAGTGAGAGGACAAAGAACAAGGACTACTGGACGGAAAGGCAGAGTTGTTGGAGTGCGCTTGAAGAAAAGAAGCGGCAGATAAAGGTGATGCGTTATGGGTGATCCAAAAAAACCTAAGAAAAAGTATAAGAAACCCTTTCATCCGTGGGGAAAAAATCGAATGGCTATAGAGCTCGAATTAATCGGTAAGTATGGTCTTCGTAATAAGAAGGAATACTTACGGCATGAGGCGTATCTGAGAAAGATTAGAGAACAAGCTAGGCAAATTTTAGCTATTCTAGAAACTGATAAAAGAGAGAAAGTAGAAAAGGAAATATTATCAAGATTAGAACGCCTTGGATTGATTCAAACAGAGGCAGTTATTGATGATGTCCTTAGTTTAACAACTGAAGATCTTTTAAAACGTCGACTTCAAACTATAGTTTTTAGACAAGGCTTTGCAAAATCTATTCATCATGCGAGACAACTTCTTCTTCATGGTCACATAGCACTTCGAGGTCAAAAAATAACTTCTCCAAGTCGTCTATTGCTTAAGGAAGAAGCAAAAGAGTTAACGTATGCATCTTCGAGTCCATATATGGAAGATAGTCACCCAGAACGTCCATCTACACCAATTCCTGAATCAACTGAATAAAAATAGTTTTTCTTGAGGTTAATTATATGAGTCACAGAAAAGAACAGAAATGGGGCGTTGCCCATATTTATTCTTCTTATAATGATACAATTGTTCATATAACGGACCTTACTGGTGCTGAAACTATTGCGCGATATAGCGGAGGTATGATCGTTAAGGCAGATCGAGAAGAAAGCAGTCCTTACGCTGCCATGCAAGCCGCTTTTAGGGCTGCAAATGAAGCAAGAGATAAGGGTATTTCAGCTCTTCATATAACTGTAAGAGCACCGGGTGGTCATGGCGCAAAAACACCAGGCCCAGGCGCACAAGCAGCAATCCGTGCTCTAGCCCGTGCAGGTATGCGGATTGGTAGAATTGAAGAAGTCACACCAGTTCCTCATGATGGAACTAGACGCCCAGGCGGTCGTCGTGGAAGACGCGTTTAAGAATTTTTTGTTTTCTAATTACTATTATACTGTAAACACTCTCGAAAATGGAAATACAATTTCCATTCTTGTGTTCTACAAAATGACAATAGTTAATGCAACGATTTTTTAATTCTTTAAAGAGAATTAGAATGGCGCCGGGGGAGGGATTTGAACCCTCGAGCTCCAATGGAGCACAGGCTCTCAGATCTGGTTTCCAGGCATGAGCTGCAATGAATGACGCTTGCATCTGCTCCCTACCAGGCTAAGATACCCCGGCATATTCAGCATTGGATACCCAAAATCGATTGGTTTCTAGAAGGCACCTTTGTTTAAATATTTATAGGCTAGGTGCTAAAGCCCCCTGTACGAATTAAAAATTATATAACTATATTAATGACTTATATACATGATATCCTGCCTTTTTTCCAATTTCTAAGACCGTATTAAACACGTTATTCAATTTTTCATATACTCTATTGTGTCCCCTTCTTATGACTAATTGAAGAGAGCCTTGTGATGTAAGATGAAGAGGAGCCTCTTCAATAATTTGGAAGACAGTTTTCATGCCGCTTGAAACTGGAGGATTTGTCACAATAATATCGAATGTTTCCTTATCTCCTTGAATAGGCTCATAAAGGTCGCCCCATCTTGCCTCTGCATTTTTAATGTAATTTTTTTTAAGATTACTCTTCGTAAGATTGATGGCTCGTCTATTAATGTCTGTCAGAACAACTTTACTATTAGGAGATATTATTGATGCTGCTACGATACCAATTACTCCTATTCCACAACCAAGATCCAAAACCCTGTCCGAGTTGGTCAAATCCATTTTCTCGATAAGCAATTGCGTGCCTTTATCGATTTTGGATTGTGAAAAAACGTCTGGAGCAGAAACGAACTCAAACAATTTACCTCGTAGATACACAGAAATTGTTTTCGTTTTTAACGAGGATGTGGGCATTTTAGACGAATATGGCTTTGGCATTTTTCTCAGGGACCTTATCTTTTACTATTGTTTAAAGGATTTCCACTCTGGATACGTTGAGCGTGGCATTATGACTTTCTTTGTATTAGCAACTATGCCATGATCTATTTCAAGAATCTCTTTACTTAACATAGTAGCCTCAGCAATACCAATTGCTTCGCCTTTCTGAGTAAATATGGCTACAGTACCACCTGGTTTGATATTATCGCTTAACTTTAATACACCAGGCGCCGTTAATTTTGCCCCATGGCATATTGCATCGACTGCAGAGTCTCGAATCACCAGCTTTGGAAGATGAACTAAGCCTTCTTCCACAGGTTGTATTACCTTACGCAGATACTGTTCCTTTCCATCCTCTTTCCAATAGTGATATGCATCGTTTACTTCAAGAAGTGTAACAAGAGTGTCATCCTCCTTGAATGGACCTGCACGCGTTCTCCTTAGTTCTAACATATGAGCCCCCGTGCCCAACACTTCGCCAATATCATGTACCAGCTTCCTCATATAGAATCCCGCTTCGCAACCGACTCGAATGAGCACGTCTTTTCCTAAAATTTCTAATACATTTGTATAATATACTCTACGGATTCTTAAGCGTCTTTTTACAGAAGATCTTAGTGGAGGACGCTGATAAAGTGGGCCTGTAAACTCTTGACATATTGTCTCTATTTTTTCGTGATCTACTTCTTTGTGAAGACGCATTATGCAGATGTATTCTTTCCCAGCAGGAAGCCAACTTTGTACAACCTTTGTTGCACGTTCTAAAGCAACTGGAAGAATTCCTGTTACGCCGGGATTACTCTATTCTGAAGATTAACTCACCTTCAGAACTCTAGAGTCCCTCCATGTCCTGCTTTCTTTAATTCCAGAATTCTTTTGATCCATGCTACAACTTCATGACTTGTTGGTCCAGCAGGTTTATCTAAATTGATTATTCCAAAGGCTAAATGCTTTTCAATAGGACGTTCAGCAGGCTTATAACCCCATTCAGGATTTGTCGCCTCCTGTGCTTTAGTGATTAATTCTCCCCGCACGTCACTAGGTAGGCGGCCTCTTTCCATTTTTTCACCTTCTCATTTTTGGAAATCCCAAAAAGTTATTTATATTACAATAAAATAAGTAAAATTAAAAATTAGGGCAGAACGATTTTAACCCGTTCTTTTAATGCATCAGTCATCCCCGCAGCCTCAATTGCTTTAAGAACTGCTTCATCATCTGATCCTCGTCCGATTTCAATTTTTTCCGTTGTTGGTTCGATGTGTCGTATTGATGCACGTCGTCTTTTTACACCGTTTAATTCTTTAGGACCAGTTATTTCCACAGTTTTTGGGTCAACAATATCTAGGATCACACATTTTCTTCCGACTTCTCTCCCAGCCGTTTTTACGCAAATTCGTCCAATTTCTATCGCAGGCATTTCATTTTTCACCTCCTATGAATTCTTGTATTGCTGTTTTTAAGATATTTGTTATTGAATCAATTGACCATTTGTCAGTATTAAGGATGATATCAAAGATGCTCAGGTCTTGAACGTCAATATTATAAATTTTTTTGTACCTCTTTCTTTCGCTTGTTTCACGCTTTGTCGTTTCGCCTAAAGCGTATTCATAAGGATCTCCGTCTCTTTGAGCAATTCTTTCGACACGTACTTCTAATGGTGCGGTCACAAAGATGTTAAGATCAACAAAATCTTTACACATCCAGGCAGTCAAATGTCCATCTAACACTACATTTCCTTTTTTTGCTGCATCTATACTTCTTTCATCAATTTCTTTATCAATATGAATATTCTTCTCTGCAAATGTGCTAAAAGTGCTTAAATCCATTTCTCTTTGTTGAGCCATTTGCCTAAAGATTTTTCCCGCAGAGATATGTTCTAATTCAAAGGCTTCCGCAATGTGTTTAGCAAAAGTGGATTTTCCAGCACCAGCTGTTCCAGAAATCGCTATTGTAAGACCCTTATTTTGGGGCAAACTATTCACCAATATAAGAAAAAGAAATCAGTTTAAAAAAATGTTGCTAAATTCTTGCCGCCTGTTTTGTGAGTTCTTGCAGGCATTGAGGACAAAGATGCCCGCCATAAGGTCTTTCTGGACGGCGCTGCGTCTTTGGCAACTTTCTTATTTCTGCGGCGGAAAGGCGAGGAACACCTGATAACAATTTTCCGCAGTTTGCACACTTACTTTTTCTCACTTTTTTCTTCTTATAATGTGTAGTTGTTCGACCACCTGGCAATTTCATTTTTCGTTTTTTAATTAACCGAGTACGATAACGTGGTGCTGGCATCTTGTTTTTCACCTACTTTTAACTGTTTTTAGTTACTTTTAACTCATCTGTATTTACTTCAGCTCGTCTGGAAAGCAGAAAGACCTCCCATACCGATATTTATACCAAAGATCCTCTGGACTATTGCACCAAATGCAAAGCTCGTCATGGCGTACCACCAAACGAAGAGTAGCGCGTATAGGTTCTCTGCTCCAACATTCGCTCCAAAGAACGCAATTGGGAAGCTGAACGGAAGTATTACCACGTATCTAGCCCCTTCACCCGCAATAAGTGGTAAGTAACCATTGAAGAATCCATTTATTATCCAGAAAAGCGCAAAGAACCCTGGCATGTAAATGAACATTGGTTTAAACCTTTCCATCATTACTCTGCTTTGAATCTTCTGTATATAATTTTCTTTACGTTTCACCTTTCGATAAAGTCGCTTGTTAGCGGTTTTTTGAGCCTCAGCCTTTGCCTTATTCCAAGTTGCGATTTCCTTCTGGTAGCGATTAAGCTTGTCCATGTCCATTACGAAGCGACTAACAAGGCTAATCACTACGGAGAGTAGAATGGACAACGATAGAATAAATAGAGTGGACCCTGGACGCTGGCCTATACCAACGTTATATAACCACTGATAAAATGGAATTAAGATGTTCCACCATGCCATTTTTTAATTCACACCCTTTAATACGACTGCTAATTCTTCTGCAGTCTCATCAACCATACCTTCCTTATTTTTTACGATTTTGACAGTGGCTCCTGTCAAAACTGAAATTGCAGTCGCAGCTGCCCGACATAGGTTTTGATGAGTGTTGATTTCTATCGTAGAATCTTGATCACGAGTTCTAGTTTCATCCTTTGAACGTCTACTAAAGATAAATTCTGGTTCTGCTTCAACAAGTACAATTACATCTGGTTTAAGTGTAGTGATAACCCATTCGGGTAATCCTGCTAGATAACCTTCTGGAGTTGCGATCAACATATGAGTATCGACTATTAATAGCTTTCCCTGTGCTGCTTTTTTTGCTATGATCTCTGCTGCATTCTTTTGAATTTCCCGTTGTTTTTCAGGTGGGAGTAGACGCATTTGATCTCTGTTTTCCACAAATCCTGAATTTACTGCCGCGTCAAACATCACAGATCCGTAATTTACGATCTCTACGGTATACTCTTGTCTAGCAATATCCGCCGCTTTATTCAAGACTGTTGTTTTCCCAACTCCGGGAATTCCAGTAACGATGACAATGCGTTTACTAGCCACACTCATGAATTATCGCTCCGTTAAATCATCCAAATCCTAAGAAATCTCTGAGGGATGGATGTATATCTGCTAATCGCTCTTTAGCTATGATCTCATAATATTGTGATATTATCATAGTAGCTAACAGAATCCCCATGCCTGTACCAAGTGCTCCAAGATAATCTGCAAAAGCGGCTATAAGCGCAATCGCCACACCACCCCATATAGAGGCGGGACCAATGTAACGCTTCAGTAATTTTTCAAGTATCTTTGGACTACTTCTAAATCCAGGAACCATCATTCCTGCATCTAAAAGTTGCCTTGCCACATCTTTTGGAGCCATTCCTCCAACTTCAATCCATGTTACTGAGAAAATGGTGCACGCAACAATTAATACTAATAGATAAACTACAGCCCTCAAGGGATCCGCTGTCACCACTTCAATGCCTCGTGGAGGCGTCAAATAGTAGACAAGACCTCCTACAGGTTTCAATCCTGCATCTGTCGACTCGAAAGTACCAATTAAATTGTACCAGAAGTTAGAGTTGCTCTTATTGTAACGTGACCATAATAACTGCCCAATAAGGTAAACATTAGCGAAGAAAGCCGCTGCAAGAATCACAGGAATATTCGAAGCGTAAAAGAATTTGATAGGATATCTTCCTTTAAAACCACGATATTTGGCATACGTAAGTGGTACTTCTATGCGAATAGCCTGCATGTAAATAACGATAACAAACACAACTGCTGTGGCAATGAATCCTGTCATGTCTGGAAGGCTGCCTGGACGATCAAATGCGGTCATGGCATCTCCTTCAGCAATATATTGTCCAAGAGCTATGAGCGCACCATGATATTTACCGTCATCTGAAATTACAAGTCCTAAAGAGTTCCATGCTACCTGTTCGGCTACACCAGCAGCAATAAAGAGAGAAATTCCTGAGCCAAGACCCCATCCTTTCTGCAATAATTCGTCCATTAGCATGAGGACTATACCGGCAGCTATAAGCTGAATGAATATAAGAATTGTGATATCGATGGATAAGGTTCCAAACGCACCTCCGATAAGATATGCTAACGCCTGAAACACTGTCATTATTACACTTAACACTTTTTGAGCAGCAGTAAATAGAGAACGGTCTTCTGGATCCGAGAAGTCTACGTCAATGATCTGACTGCCAGATAATAACTGCATAACCAGCCCTGCAGTTACTATTGGGCCGATCCCCAACTCCATGAGTGTTCCTCTAGAACTCGCAAGAATGGTTCGCATCCAGAATTCCGCGAGCTATCTAAGTGATAGTTCTCTAAACGGGTCTGGACCGATATTCTTTGGAAGTCCATATAGAGGAATTTGTGCCATAACTAAATATAAGAGAAGACAAAGTACCGTATAAACTGCCTTTTCTTTGAAAGACACATCTCGATCTGGTTTCCCGACCTCTGGTATAACTCTCGATAATGGAGAGAAAATGCGTAAAAATGTACCTGTCAACGATTTTCACCTAATATTTAACGATTGTTTTGCCTTAGTCTTTTGCAATAGGGACGATCTTACCCCCTACTGCCTCTATTTTTTCTATTGCTTTTTCTGAAAAACTATAAGCCTTTACATTCATTATTCTAGTGATTTTGCCCCCACCCAGAATCTTGTTATATCCGAACAGTGTCACATCAATTTCTACCGATTGATCACTAAACTGAACACCTTCCGTATCTTCTGGAAGAGTCTCAATTAATTCTTCTAATTTACTAATATTGATGGATTTGTCAGGCTTTCTCAATTTAACCGGTCTCTTGAAACCAAAAGAACCTATTGTTGCTCTTTCAGCTTCAGTTAAACCTGACTTAAGATGTTTATTTTTACCTGCCCAGCCCTTGCCGCCGCGCATTCCTGCTTTTCTATGCTGACCAACCCTTCCAAATCCATGGACGCGTGATCCTCGGTATTTTCTTGTTTTTCGCCTTTTTCGAATCAATTTTAGTTCTTCCTATTAGAATTATATCATCTTCTGGATCAGCTCGATGATCGCCAACCCTCTATATCCAAGATCTCCTCCTTCTGTGAAGGACGCTTTAATGCCCTTAAGTCCTTTTCTCGGAGGGTGTAAACGAAACACTTTTTTTAATGAAGGTAAATCCGAAAATTCGGCTTTAAAACCACAAACAGACTGTGCAAATTCAGAAACAGATGAAAAAGACGTTTTTCTTTTAATAAGGTCATCTGTGATCTTCTTTTTGGTTTCAGCCATTTCGCCTCTCTTTGTTAACAGAAGTTCAACTGTGTCTGAATCTATTTCGCCCCATGTTACCCAGTCTTTAATTTTTTGCAACATACCTTGATATGAAGAGCGGTCATCGATGATAACGCAGTTAAACCTACGAAACAGTTTAAGCATTTGTAGTGTGTCCTCTGTGGTTTTTCTTACATTTACCCTGCCTCTCATCCGGATAACTGCTAATCGTTTTCTTTCTTCCACTTACATCAGCCTCAAGCCCAATCTTGTGGAGTCATAATCTTGTTGGTTTCTCGTAAAGCATCATAAACTGCATATGCATAATTGACTGTCGTGCGAGTATTACCTCGTGCTTTGCACCAAACATCTTCTATGCCTCCCAATCGCAACATAGTTTTTCCAACTTCACCAATTGCCAATCCTGTACCTTTGGGTGCTGGAAACAAATTAACTTGAACACTTCCAGCCTTTCCCATTACTTTAAAGGGAATAGTATGACCTAATCCACATGCACATTCCCAACTCCCACATGAACGCCTTATTGGGATGATATTAAGTTTTGCTACAAGGATAGCCTTTCGTATGGCAGGACCAATTTCTTTAGCTTTCGCAGTGCCTATTCCAACATATCCATCTTTATTGCCAACAACAACTGTTGCTTTGAATCGACTTTTTTCACCAGCATCTGTTTGTTTTTGAACGAGATTAATATCAAGAACTTCCTCTTGTAGATTAGGAAGTAGAGTATCGATTATTTGAGACTCTTTGATGGGTAAACTCAGTTTAAATAACTCATCAACTGATGTTATTCTTCCTTCCTGCACCCATCGCCCTACTCGTGTTCTAGGTATCCAGCCTTCGGTAGGATCTTTTTCCTGTCTTCTAGGTTTTCTACGTCTACGTCTGGACATATCTAATTAGCCTCCTTGTCAAAAGAATTTACTATTTTATTCTTAATTTCATCAAAATGTTCTGGAAGATTTTGGGGTTGTAATCCTCTTTTTGCTACTAATGTGAAAACCTGAGTCTGTTTTTTGTCTTCATCTTCCTCAGCCTCCGATAGTAGCTTTGCGTAGTTTGCTATGTCTTCTCCTCGTATACGCGATTCATCTGGTAAGACATCTTCACTATGTGGTATTGAAAGTCCAGCGTCTAATGCACCTTTCAGTGCTGCAAAGATTTTAGCACCTTTAATTGGGGCAACAATCCCAATATCTAAAACAGCATTTTCTAATCCCGCTTTTGTTGCGCGAAAACCTGCCAGTAATCCTGTAAGATATGTTGCAGGTATATTTCCACAATTACCTTTCCAGTCAAATTTTTCCTGCAATTCTTTAGAATGAGCGGAAACAATAACATGATCCCCATCCAGATGGGGCTTAAGAATTTGAACTGTAATATAACGATTAGACCTTCTAATTACGAAACGAAGCCGATTAGAAAGTAATAATTTTCTTCGAAGAAGATAATTTGTTTTTCCTTCTCTTCGTCTTCTGAAAACGACTCTGTATCTAGGGCCATGCCCTCTCATTTAATTCACCGCCGATATAAATCATGATCTTCTATCCATGTGTCCAGATGTGCTTTGCTGCGAAAACTGTTGCCTTTTGCTTTTCGATACAACAAGCGATACGTTGAAGATGTGATCATCCTCCGAGCACGCAGCTTTTTGAGATGTCGCCTGATTGGTCGAATCTTTTGGATCCATTTACGTTTTCTAGGCAATCTTGCAGTTTTTCTACCCGCACGACTTCCGTACCCACGTTTGCGACCGAGTTTCTTTTGTTTATGCTTCTTTTTAGCTCGACCATGACTTATACCTGTCTCTGGCTTCTTTTTAATAAAGCCATCGTGAATCAATCTTCTTATATCTTCACGACGGATTGCCATTGAAACTTCTTCAAGGCGTGTGGGGTTGATCCAGACTCTTGAAATACCTACTTTAAGTATGTCCGCTGCAAGTTCTTTTTGATTTTTCAGATCCATTTTCAGCACATCCGTGAACTAGGTTTTTCACGGTTCATAATTTGGAAATATTGTAAGTACTACAGATAACCTCTTCAATTCTGATCTTGAGGAATAGTGTTTCTAATTCTAGATTTCTTCCTCAAAATCTTCTAATTCGAAATCTTCTAATTCTATATCTTCGAATCTTTCCGTTTCTGAAAGTTCAGCAAGTTCTAAAGGTACTTGTGGGTTTATTATAGTTATACCTAGGGTTTCTGCGTTATCTATAATTTGTGATCTTTTTCTTGCACCAACTGTATGGGCTATTCTTACAATTTCCTCATCAGGATTAATCATACCTACTTCCTTTAGATTGTGAACAAGAACTTCCCTGTATCCTAAAGGATGAAGATTTCGAGTTTCTCTTGGTCCTTTGTAACCTACATTCACAGATTTTGGAAGTCCTTTCTTTTTTTGACGCATTCTTGAGTCAATTCCACTTGGTCTCCTCCAAGATTTCTTAACTCGTTTATAGCGCCAACTTTCCTGCCTTCGGAACTTAGGTTTTTTTAATTTCTTCTTTTTACGTTCCCGAAGGAGTTTTCCTTCAATCATTACTTCTCCTCCAATTAATTGGATGATTTGAATGTCTAACTTATCTAAACCTATTTTAAGCGTCATTTAGCTTAGTAATTGAAATTGTAAACGGGGCAGCATAGAGAAGGTTAGTATATTTTTTAAGTTTATCTCTATCGCAAGAAGACCCCTCAACTTATTGGGGGGATGAATTGCGGTTTCACTTTCACCGTAGTGTCCCCAATCTTTAAATAAGTTTTTGCGTCTACTACACCCCATAAAATGAATAGTAGGGGGATAACAGGGATAGGTGTGATGAAACGAACTTACCAATATCGTCTGTACCCGACCACACAACAGGCGACCACGTTAACGCAATGGCTGACTACCTGTCGTCTGTTGTACAACAACGGTCTTGCCGAGCGGAAAAAAGTATGGGCGACTCATAAAAAATCAGTTACCTATGGTGAGCAAGCTAACCAACTGAAAGACGCTAAAAAGACCAACCAGTTTTTGAAGGCGGTTCATTCTCAGGTACTTCAGGACGTGCTGAGACGACTGGATAAGACCTTTACCAACTTTTTTCGGCGCATCAAGAAGGGGGAAAACGCAGGCTATCCACGATTCAAAGGCAAATACCGGTATGACTCCTTTACCTACCCACAAAGTGGATTCGCCCTCGATTACCACCACAAGAAGAAGACACTCCGCCTCTCGAAAATTGGAGGTATCAACATTAAACTCCACCGTCCTATCCCGTCTGAAGGCGTGATCAAGACCTGTACCATCAAACGGGATGTCGACCACTGGTATGCCTGTTTTGTAGTAGCACTGCCTGACCCCGCTCTTGACTCTCAGCAGAGAGCCATAAAGAAGGCAATAGGGGTAGATGTGGGGCTGAAGAGTTTACTGACGTTAAATAACGGAGACACCATAGATAACCCCCGCTGGTTGAGATACTCGGAGAAGCAACTAGCCAAAACGCAGCGAAGGAAAGATAGGAAGGTTAAGGGCTCACATAACCGCCATAAGCAGAACAGGAAGGTGGCAAAGCTACACCGGAAGATCCGCAACCAGCGGAAGGACTTTCATCACAAGCTCAGTCGACAGCTGGTCGATATGTATGACCTGATTGTGTATGAGCAGCTTACCATCACCAACATGGTGAAGAACCATCGTCTCGCCAAGTCGATTAGTGACGCCGGATGGGGGCAACTCATGTGTTTTACCGAGTACAAAGCGGAGGAAGCTGGTACTCTGGTAGAGTATGTGAGTACCAATAACACTACACAACTGTGTAGTGGTTGTGGGAAGATTGTTCCGAAGACACTGGCAACCCGGATCCACAGTTGCCCTTACTGTGGACTGGTGTTAGCGAGAGATCATAATTCAGCCATCACAATTTTAAGCCGATCAACCTACTATTTGGAATCACAGTCATCATCACTCTCATCATCACAAGGGCAGGGACTGCTCGTAGAGCCTGTTTGACATGTCCCGTTGGGGAATGGATGATTCAGGAAGCCAGCCTACTTGTAGGGTGGTAGTTCACCTATCTCTTAGTAAGTTCCAACTATACTCTTCAAAACACTTAAATCTTTTAGGAAAGTGCGAGTTCTTCTTTGTACAAATAAAAGAGGTTCATCAAACAGCGAGAATGTGAATTAGTCTTTCAAGATTCCAAAAAAAATTGGTGGAAAACAGAAGGATGTTATTAACTGTGCTGGCGTTCAATATTGATCATTTTAACCACTTGTTCTGCTAAGTCTCTGGGAAGCCCTGGTACACTTAAGATATCTTCATCTGTTAATTCACCCAATTTTCTTCCATTTTTTAATGCCCATTCAGTAATATACACAAGTCCGCGTGTTGCAATTATAGTGTCAGGATTTAGTGACATACTGTTGATTCCAGTTTCAACGAGGAAGGCTGCAATGCTTGGAAAGTCTGAAGGCGCTTGACCGCATATGCCAATTTTGCGTCCCTTTTGGTTGGCTATTTTTATCACCTGCGCTAATAAACGCTTGACCGCTTGATCTCTTTCATCGAAAATATGCGCTACCAACTCACTATCTCTATCTAAGCCGAGTGTTAGCTGAGTTAAATCATTAGATCCAATGCTAAAACCGTCAAATACATCTGCGAACTCCTCAGCTAAAATCACATTGCTTGGAATTTCAGCCATAACATAAATTTCCAGTCCGTCTTCTCCCTGTATTAAGTCATTTTCGCTCATCACCTTTATGACATTTCGCCCTTCTTCAGGAGTACGACAGAATGGAACCATTGCTTTGACATTCTTTAGCCCCATTACCTTTCTGACTTTAACTAGGGCTTTACACTCAAGAGCAAACGCATCTTTAAAATCAGGAGCATAGTATCGGCTCGCGCCTCGCCAACCAAGCATAGGATTATTTTCATGTGGTTCGTAAAATTCACCGCCGATGAGATTGGCGTACTCGTTGGTCTTAAAATCCGACAAGCGGACAATTACATCATAAGGATAGAAGGCGGCACCGATTCGAGCAATACCTTGAGCTAGTTTATCAACAAAATAATCCGCTTTGTTGTCGTAGTTTGCTGTCTTTTCCTCAATGAGTCGAACTAATTCACGTAAGTCCTTTAGTTTCTCTCGTGCTACCTCTCCTTTATACATATCATCGATAAGTTCAACAGTTTGCTTAAAGCGAGGGTAATCAATAAGAGCTTTAGGATGGAACTGGATATGGTCGTTGATGATAAACTCTAATCGCGCCAGACCAACCCCATGGTGAGGTAGTTGTCCATACACAAAAGCTGAATCAGGAACCCCTAAATTCATCATTACCTGTGTTTCTGTTGGTGGAATATCCGCTAAGTCTATCTCCTCAATCTCGAATTTTTTAAGACCTCTGATGATGCGGCCGATCCCTTCACTGCAGTCGACAGTTACCTCGTCACCATCTTTTAATAATTTAGTTGCATTGAGTGTGCCGATAATACAGGGAAGACCAAGTTCGCGCGATACAATAGCAGCATGGCTTGTTCGTCCTCCGCGTTCAGTAATGAGAGCAGAAGCAATGCGCATTGCTGGTTCCCAATCTGGGTTTGTTTGCTCTGTGATTAGGACTTCTCCGGGTTTAAATTCGCTGAGGCGTGAAACATCTTCAATAACGTTTGCAATGCCTTGACCTATCATGCTTCCTACAGGTTCACCCATAAGTATGATGTCATTTGCCTCTATAGATTCAGATATTTTATATGTTCTCAAAACATTGGCTGCTTTAATCTCGTGTACAGTTTCAGGACGAGCCTGAACGATATAGAGATTACCCGTGACGCCATCTTTTGCCCATTCGATATCCATCGCACGTCCATAATGTTCTTCTATTAGCATTGACCATTTAGCTAATTGAACTACTTCCTCATCAGAAAGAACGAATTTAACCTGATCTTCTGGAAGAACCTGTTGTTCCACAGTTCCTCCTCGTTTGTTATACACTAGTTTTTTATCTTTATTGCCAACCTTTTTATCGATAACGGCATTATAGCCCATTTTTGCAGTAGGTTTAAAGACATAGAACTGATCAGGATTTACGGTGCCCTGTACGACATACTCGCCTAGACCCCATGTTCCTGTGATGTAAACCACGTCTCTGAATCCAGAATCTGTGTCTAAGGTAAAAATAACTCCACTGGAAGCAAGATCAGAACGAGCCATCTGTTGTACACCGACCGATAGAGCTATGGAAAAGTGATCAACGGCATTTATAATATGTTTATGATATTCTGCTTTTTCTAAATTGCCTTGTCTTTCGGCTTCTAAACTTTTAAGTCTCTGTAAGTGCATTTGATCCTCTCGATAAGAGATGGCACGATTAGTGAAAAGACTAGCGAAGCATTCTTTTACTTTTTCAAGGATATTATCTTCTTTTGTGACATTAAGGAACGTTTCCTGTTGGCCAGCAAATGACGCTTCTGGGAGATCTTCAGCAGTTGCGGATGATCTAACCGCGCAGTCAACATTAGTAGTTCCTAGTGTTGCATTTAGTTTTTTGTACGCTTCAGCAATAGCGTATTTGATGTCATCAGGTATTTCTGATTGAATAATTCTCAAGCGGATATTATGTCCAACTTCTTGAAGCGTTTCAACGAACTCTTTCTGCTTTTCTTGGAAGATCACAGTGAGAAGTTTAACCTCGCCAAAATCTTCATCAGCTTCGGCTTCTTTGATTTTCGACTCTACATCGTCTTTAGCTTCGAGTGTTACTTGAACTCTCTTAATTTCTGAGGCAATGAAATCTTTAAGACCTGTGGATTCAATAAAGGTTCGATATGCGTGTGATGTGACTGCAAAGCCTGGAGGTATAGGGACATTAACTTTTTGAATCATTTCTCCAAGGCTAGCATTTTTACCACCCACAAGAGCGAGATCTTCATTTGTTATTTCATTGAAAAAGAGAACATAACGTTTTTCTTTATCAGTCATAGTCATTAGGGTTTTCCTCCAGTTAGAAGGGATGAAAGTTAGAAGGGATGAAAGATGAAAATAAAGAAGACCTTTAATTACTTATATATTTTTTATCCAAAAAAAATAGTCTGAAGTAATTAAGTGGATTTTAGGGAGGTTTTTTGTTGAATAAGGAAAACAACCTAGATTTCGAAACCAAACATCTCCCCATCAATTACGATACATTAGCACCTGATAGATCGGAAATTCGACTTCTACTAACAATGAGAGGTGGAAGTATAGTGCATTGTACACTACCACCACAAGAAATATCAGTGGCTGTATGTCATAAAACCGTTGAAGAAGTCTGGTATTTTATCGAAGGTCACGGCGAAGTTTGGCGGAAACAGGGACAACGAGAGGAAATTGTCGAAGTCAAGAATGGCGTCTGTATTACAATCCCCACAGGCACCCATTTTCAGTTCCGCAACACAAGAAGTGAACCATTAAAATTTTTAATAACAACTATGCCGCCTTGGCCGGGCGAAAATGAAGCTGTTAGAGTTAAAAATCATTGGAAATAACATCTGATTTTAAATAAAAAAAATAAAAGGAGTTATTTATTGAAAGACTCGTGAAGAGTCTTAAGCAACTCATATGCTCTAAAGAAATACTCGAAGATTGTTTCGAGTTGATGATGTTCAGCCATCCAGAACACTGTTTGCCATGCTAAAACTACGTCATGAAGCGCTAGTTCAGGAAATTTCGACCGATACTTTGCTACATTTTCGAAGAGCGGATATAGCTTGAGTATAGGAAATTTAACGGCAAAACACTTCCGTTCAGATGCTGTAAACTGTGCAGCAGGCGATGTGAGTTGTTTTCTTACGCGCTCAACTGCAGAATAGAATTGCGATAACGTTGTAAAGAAATCAAGATGATCAACGTTATGGTTTTCTTGCATTTGAGATTCTATCATTATAGATCCTTACCATTAATTGTTTTTATTCTCTGAAAATTGAATTCCGAAAACATTTATTTTCTTTTTGATGTTTGAGCATTTAAGAATACCCAATTTGGCATCTTTTTTATTAAATAAAGAAAATGATTTATGCTTGATATATATTATGGAACTTCAATACGTATGTCTATATAGGCATATAGATTCGTTGAGATATCTTGAACTCTAAGACAGATATTTTTAATGGTATCGTTTATAAGCAGTTCCAAAATTCTTACCAGCGTATTCTGAATTTTCTTTAAGTTCATCTTCGATTCGAAGCAGTTGATTGTACTTAGCTGTTCTATCACTTCTGCATGGTGCACCTGTTTTAATTTGACCACACGAGAGCGCAGTACAGAGATCTGCGATGAAAGAATCTTCTGTTTCTCCGGATCGATGGCTTACAACTACACCCCAATTATTCTCATAAGACATTTTAGCTGCAGCTATAGCTTCGGAAAGTGTACCTATTTGATTTACTTTAAGAAGAAGGCAGTTTCCAGCATCAAGATCAATTGCTGTTTTAAGTCGTTTTAGGTTTGTAACCGTTAGGTCGTCAGTAACTACTTGAAGGGATGGTTGTGCTTTAGATAGTTCAGCAAAGCTATTATAGTCATTTTCATCAAAAGGATCCTCAAGGCTAGCTATAGGATAAGTTTCTACAAGTTCTGAATAGATTTCCAACAATTCCACTGCTGTTAGGTTCTTTTCATCGATCTGATATACACCATTTTCGAAGAACTCACTAGCAGCCGCGTCCATGGCTAAAACAAAATCGGATTTTGGCCTATATCCTGCTTCTTCAATGGCAGTAATAAGGGCATCTAGGGCATCAGTTGTAAATGTCATAGGTGGAGCCATACCACCTTCATCACCAACATTGCGAGCGATTGGTCCGTATTTTTTCGTCAGAACTACTTTAAGTGCCTGATATACTTCGCTTACGCCTTGAATTGCGTTTCTAAACGTCTTGAAATTAATAGGCATAATCATGAATTCTTGAATGGCTAAGTCATTGCCAGCGTGCTCTCCTCCATTAATTACATTCGAGAGTGGGGTGGGTAACAAGAATTGTCCTTCCGTTTCAGAACTTGAAGTCTTTATGAGTTCTTTAAGATAGACGTAAAGTGGCTTAGAGTAAGAAAGTGCAGCAACACGACTTACTGCCATAGACACTGCAAGAATGGCGTTTGCTCCTAAATTTCCTTTATTTTCAGACCCATCTAACTCTATCATTATGTCATCAATCGTTTCTTGTTCTCTAGCGTCCATACCAATGACTTTTGGAGCTATGATTTCGTTTATGTTCTTTAGGGCTTTTAGAACCCCTTTTCCTCTAAACGCTTTTTCCTTATCACGTAGTTCGACGGCTTCATGTTCACCTGTCGACGCTCCAGAAGGAACTGCACCTCTTCCAACGGATCCGTCACGAGTAATTACATCAACTTCAACAGTTGGATTCCCCCTTGAGTCAAGAATCCATCTTGCTTTAATATCGCTAACTATAAATGCATCCATTTTATTCACCTACAACAATTTTGCATTAATGGATTAATTGAGTTTTTAAAGAATATTAAAGTGCTTGTATAAAAGCTTGACCGAGAAATTTAAGAAAGATATTGGAGAAATTTTTTTATAAGGTAAGAGATCCTGTCATGCGACAATGATTTATGAGCCTTTAATAAGTGATTTGTCTATATACGTCTTTATTAATAAATTAAAAAAGAACATCTTACGGTAGATGACTGAAGAGGATATTCAACTTCACATAATAAATGCTCCATCACAGCATGCATTTGTTTGAAAGTGTAAGGAGGCATTTTAGAACCTATGAATCTGTTGCAGAACGATAAAAATGAAGGGGCTGAATCTGCAATTAAGGAAGAGGCTACAATAATTATACGCCCGTATACTCAAAAGGACCTTCCATCAATTTATGAAATAGAAAAAAATTGCTTTTCAGAAAGTGAAAGATATACAAGACAGCATTTAGAAATGTTAGGAGATTTTAAACGTTATTTCTTTCTTGTAGCACAAGAAAATGAAGGATCTTCTATTATAGGATACTGTATTGGAGTTCTTAAATCGTCTAGAGAAGGAACCGTAGGCCATATCATTTCTGTTGCGGTTCATCCAAATAATAGACGTCTAGGTATAGGTTTAGAACTTATTAACGAACTTATTACACAATTAAAAAATGCTGGTGCTACCAGCTTTCGCTTAGAAGTGAAAATGACAAACAAGGCTGCAAGGGAAATGTATCGTAAATTAGGGTTCAACTATGTACATATACTGCGCAATTACTACGGAGATGGAAAAGACGCTATTGTAATGAAGATGATGGGGAATAATGGTTGATAAAAATGAACATTGAGATAAAAAAGGCGGATGATGACGATAGAATAGGCCTAAGAGCAATTCTAAAATACTCATTTGATACTTTGAGTTCATTAGACACCTTAGAACTAGATTTGTATATAGATGGTCAAACCCGTCCTTGTCAATGGTTTGTAGCACGATCAAGTCAGGGACACGTAATTGGATGTATTAATGCGTCGACACGATCCAATGAAGGTTATATTAACTCACTTTCTGTTATAGAGGGATTTAGAGGACATGGTATTGGTTCAATGCTTGTGCAGGAAGCATGTGAATTTTTGAAAACTGATGGCTGCAATTCTGTTTTTCTTTATGTTCGTCCAACAAATGAAGGTGCTCAAGTTTTCTATGAGAAGCTTGGTTTCACTAATTGTGGCTTGACAAAAAGTCAGACACTTGAAGATGTAGTAATGTTACGTAAGATGATTTAAATTATAGTTTCATACAAAATCAAGAAGTGTTGTTTTTTTCCCCCTCCCTCGTAACTCATCAAGACTAACATCAACACCAAATTTTGAAGCTGCCCCTAAAACTTCATTTATATATTGTTCTCTGTCTATTTCTTCACCATCTATCAGTGTCGGATGTCTAGCGCGCTTATATTGAGGTCCCTCTCCTTTGAGAACGATATAAGGAAATTTAGAAATCTTTCGCCACTCTTTTTCGGGATCAAGGCCATATGAATTACAATAATGCAAAAATGCGCCAACAGCTGGTGTGATTGATTTATACTTTTTTGGCGCTTTACTAATAGGAGCGTATTGAATCAGATCATTTTTTATAACTTTGATTGGGCTTTCTAATAGGGTACGACACTCTTTCAAAACAAATTGTTTTGCTTTCTCCAAGGCCTCTGCCTCACTACTACGAAGGAGAATATCAATTACATTAAGTTGAACTCTTTTCGCAAATTCTGTCCAATCCCCTCGAATCGCTTCAAAACCCTTGACCTTCAGTTCTCCACTTAGAGCACTTACATAACCATAGGCTTTTTTTCGTTCAGCCTGAAATGCAATCCGAAATGCAATATCATCAAGTTCAAGTTGCATTCCTTTAGGCAATTTAGAACCAAGAAAGTCTAGCAAATGATCAATACTTGTATAAGTATCTTTTTCTACAGATTTTAGTTCCTTGTGCGATATTTTTTCTTTTTTTGATCGCATTGTAAGATTATAAAGCTGTTCAAATGATCTGTCGTCCCCAAAACTGACGAAAATAGAGTCCGTATCTCCATAGACAACTTCAAAGTGCGTTCCATTAATTTCATTGTATTGCTTAATTAGTTCAACAAGATTTGTTAGATGTTGACGTCCGAGCGAAGTAATGGCCTTAGCAACATGGAGTATGTAAAACCTGCCGAAAACTGATCCGATAGTACCATATAATGCATTTGCAACTAGTTTAAGCATAGATTGCCGTCGATCGATATTCTTAAGATCTTCTTGAAGATTGAAATACGTATCAGTTTTATCCTTCTGCTCAATTTTCATTTCAATAAGCGTCTTTTCAAGTTCCTGTTTCTGTTGTTTAAGTTGATATCTATAAGAAAGAATATATTCTTCCATTTCAGCAAGAACTGATCTTGGTTTCTTCAAGAATTCAAAGGAGCCGTCAGATTTACTGCTGAATGTTTCGCCACCAACATTGTAAGAAATTATGATCGAAGGATATAGAGATCGAAAATCTAGAATTACAACATCTTTGAAGAAAGTTCCCTTAGGGTCAATAACCAAGCCACCCTTTAGACCGTCTTCTTCTTTCATTTTTTGTCTTTGACGCGTTTCATCAGGCACAGAACTGTTAGGAATGAGAACATTTTTTTGAACACATTTACGCATGAGTTCAAGTTCACCTTGGTTTCTTTCGGTTGCGTACATAGCTTCTGCAGGGGGAAATCCGACAATTCGAATAAGCTCCAAAATATTTTCTAGTTCTAATTCCCACCAGAGTCTATAGGTAAGTATTGAATCTGTTTCAGAATAGTCAGTAAAGGTCTTCAAGGATTCTTTATCGTTTTCTAAAACACCTTTTGCCCATAGTTGTCCAACAGATTCTTTAAGTTCAATTTTAGATGCTCCAAGTAATTTTTGAGCAACATCGCCTAGACCTCTTCGTCCTGAGTCGGTCGTAATTTTGCCTGTCTTTTTTATTATGTCACAAACAACCCGACCTTTCATTCGGTGCGCTCTTATCCTTCCAGAATAACGGAGTGGATCATTATCAAGTAAAGATAGAGGGGTAGTAGAGAGTTTTAACTTCCCTGCACGATCAATGATGTATGGAAAGTCGAACGCATCTACATTATAACCGATCACTATATCTGGTTGAATTTCTCGGAAAAGTGTGAAAAACTCATTTAGCAGTTTTTTCTCTGCTTTATCAGAATCCTCCTTTAAACAAAAAACATGAGTCTTATAATTATCTTGGTTTGTGCCCCAGCATATGGAGATTGCGATAATCCGTCGATTTTTTTCTTTCAACTCATCAATTTCAACTATATTACGATCATCAACTTCAATATCAAGAGCAAGGTATGTGAGTTTCCTGAAACGCAATAGGTCAGTATCTGAAGGATGAATGTGTTTTGTTTGAGATCTGAGGATGTAACCTCCGGCCTTTTCATGATCTTTAATTGCTGAATCGATATGAATAATATTGAGACCTCTTAAACTTGTGTCGATAAGAAAACGTTTGACAAAAGGAATATCAGATTCAAAATGCTCAATATTGTTTTTTTCGAGGAGTTCACGAATTTTGGGTACTTCCCATGGGCGTTTTCCCACAAGTTTTAGAAGTTCAACTGCTTCTCCACCATCATATTTAATCTTAGTAAGCTTTTCAGTTGAAACCAGCCAATCATTGAGTAACTGATTTTCCTTCAAACTATCATACAACAGTCCTTTCTTCTCAAGAGGTATGAAGATGTACGGTAGAAAATCATCAATTTGAAGCAATACAGGAATGCCTTCAGATGTTCTTCCAAAAATTCGCACCAAAGGTTTATCTTCAGCCTTTTCATAATCAATATCTGTCATATAAAGGTCAAAATCTTTCGTTTTCATATTAAACAGCCTCTTGAAACCAAGGAAATGGCTTTGCATGTATTATATGAGCATATACACAAGGATAAAAGCTGTGCTAACCTCAAGTCAAAAATATTTGATATCCCCTCTTGTCATTAATTTATTCTCATTTTCTTTTAAAAAGTCAATTATGATATCACAAACTTGCAAAGATAAAAATAAAAAAAGAAATCTTTCCTGGATATTAAGCCCTGCTTAGAGTTTCAAGAATTTTCTATGACCTGCCAAGGCTTTCAATTAGCATGAACTATGCTTAATAGCCTCGTTTGGACAGGATACGACACAAGTGCAACACTCCGTGCAATCATCGATATTAGTTGGAACAGCTTTTTCATCTATTAATTCATATACCTCGACAGGACAGTTGTCAACGCAATCACCAACACCAGCACACAAGTCATAATCAATTGTAATAGTTACACCTACTTCTTCGCTTTTCCATTCTGGCATATATACCACCCACTCTAATTCAACAGAAACAAATATGTCGCGTATATCTATATATAGCTATTCAGTATCCATATCCCACAAATACACTATCGTTAAAGAGATAGCAGCTTTCGGAATACACCAAGTAAAGTATGGCACTCTCGTCCTGAAATGAATGCCCTTCCGATTATATTTCTGAATATTCTTTCTGCTATCGGACGTTTAGCATCCATAAATCTGATTTTCTCCAATAACTTTGAGAAATACTCAAAGAGTTTATCTTTTTCAATTTGACTTGCTGCCCGAAATCGTGCGTTCTTTCGTCCCTTTTTTAATCGAAAAATAGAATATAAAATAATGGCGGCGGCTTGTGCGATATTTAGTGTTGGGTATTCACTATCTGATGGAATTGTGACAACTACATCACAACTGTTTAGTTCTTCATTAGTAAGTCCTGTTCCCTCTCGCCCAAATATGATTGCTGTCTTTCCACTCAAGTCAATCATCAACTGTAACTCCTCAGGATGAACTGTTACTCTCAGGGGATTGGAGATTCCACTGGCAGCGATTGCTGTTGTTCCAACTACTGCATCAACATCAGTAAGCGCTTCTTCTAGACTTGTAGCGATTTTAATCTCCTTAAGAAGTTCTTTTGCGTGCATTGCGAATCCATACGCAGTCGTAAGTTTGTTTAAATCTAGCTTTGGATTCACTAAATAGAGTTCACGGAAACCAAAATTCCCCATTAGACGACAAATCGAGCCAAGGTTGATTTCGCCCGCGATTTCGACGATTACGATTCTAATTTGCATGAGCTTCACTTGATATAAACCTGGATGACATCTGCATCTTCTAACGTGTGTGTAAGTCCTACTTGTGTGCCTGAATGTTTTACCGATGTGCCCCAGACCTTAGCATGCTTGAAGTGTTGAAAAAAATCTTTATGAAGCATTTTCGTTAGCCCTTCAACTGTTGTGTTTTTTCGCAAAACCATAGGTCTTTTAGCTACGCCCTTTTCATCTTTCGTATAGACTCTAATCAAGCCGAGGGAGTGAAATATTCTCGGAGGGAGAATCTTGACGTTTCTCATACCTTCTTCATTCATAACGCTAGTGGGTACAATCAACGGGAATCGTTTTGCAATCGGACGGTTTTTCAATCTGTCAAAATTCTCTGCAGATCCCTTTACATCACCCTTTGTACAAATAATAATACCAGTCAAGTAGATGATACTTCTATCGAGTGTTTCGACGATATCTTCAAGCTTAATTTTTCCAGAGATCGTTACAACGGCATTATGGATCCCTTGTTCAAAGAGAAGTTGCACAACGTCCTGTTTTTCGTTTTCAAGAATGCCTATGATTTGGATCCCGCCTGAACCTGTCTTCTTGATTTCCACTGGAGGAGGAATTCTGTTTAGTTTTATTCCAGTGCTATCAAATTCATTTAAGATAAGTTTAAGCTGCTCAAGAGGGTCTCTCATAAGATCAATAATCAAAATCACTAGATCAGCATTTCTGACGGCTCCTAGAGTTTGTCGTCCCATTACACTTTGATTGGCATCTTTAAAAATAGCTGGAACTTCTACGGCTTGAATTTGTACGCCTTCGTAGTCAATCATTCCTGGCGTCAACACAGAAGTTGGAACTCCGATCTCGGGCTTAGCTGATGTCAAAGCGGCAAGTATTGAACTTTTGCCAGAGGAAGATACTCCGACTAGCACTACTTGAGCATCGCCCTCCTTCTTCAAGTGAAATTGAACGCCCGTGCCTTTCCTTCTGAGGCGTGCCTCTTCTGATTCTGCCTTTAACTTGCTAAGTTTAGTTTTGAGGGTTTGACGAAGATTATCAGTTCCTTTGTGATCAGGGATAAGTGATAAATACTCTTGCAGAGTACGAATTTTTTCACTAAGAGTGATGGCATTTTCATACTGCTCTTTTGCTTGCATTGCTTCGTGGCTTAAGTTTATCGGCATTTTAATCAGCAGGCTTTTGGCTTTCAATTTGTGGATGTGATCTCAACTTATTAGTTGAAAAATTATTTATTTTCTAAAAATTATTTGGAGATGTCTTTTGGTTTCTTATAGACTAAAAGAAAATTTAAAATCTTGGTATTTAGAGCGAGATTATCACTTTCTCAGCTTTTTTCCCAGACATATATTCAATATCGATCCTCCCTATTCCAACTCTTGCCACTGATTTGTCACTGATCTGTTCAGCCATTAGCTTCTCTGGGTTGTCGTCCAACGCTCTGATCATAACTTTCAGAGCACGCTCTTTCTCTTCTTTATCTTCGATGAAAGTTATCGTGCCCTTAAACTGTGTTGCTGCATAGAGATGGTCGCATGCTCCTTGAACATAGCCTTTGTCTAGCAAAGCTTGCCCCCAAACCACATTATTGCTGTTGAGAATGTCGATCTTTTTTCCTTCTTTAGCACAGTGGAAGTAGATACAGTGACGATCTCTGTCATAACCGTAACTAAGTGTAACAAGGTATGGTTCATTATCTTTGCACATCGCGATAGTTATGTATTGAGTTGTTTCAAGAATTTTAATCATCTCATCTGTGTCAGTGATCTCTTTCTCTTTTCTTCTAATGCCTCTCATTAAATAAGACCTCTTTTAGACAATTTAGATTGTCAATTTGAATTATGAATTCTCAAGTATCACTCAGATTCCATAAAAGGATATCTATAGTCAGTTGGAGGCAGAAAGTTCTCCTTGATGGTTCTAGCACTAACCCATCTTATGAGATTTAACCAACTGCCTGCTTTATCGTTCGTACCAGATGCACGGGCACCACCGAAAGGTTGCTGTCCAACTACAGCCCCTGTGGGTTTATCGTTGATATAGAAGTTTCCAGCTGCATTTCTAAGGATTTTTATGGCTAAAACGATCGCCTTTCGATCCTGAGCGAATATAGACCCTGTAAGCCCATATGGGGAAATCTGATCGCATAAATGCAATGTGTTTTCATACTTATCTGCAGGATAGACATAAACGGTCATTACAGGACCAAAGATTTCCTCACACATCATTAAGTGTCCAGGATCCTCTGTGCGAATGATCGTTGGTTCAATGAAATAGCCCTTAGCATCGTCAGAATTGCCACCAACTACAAACTCCATACCTGCATTCTTTGCGGCGTCAATATACCTCTTAATGTTATCAAACGACGCTTTGTCAATTACAGCATTGATAAAATTCGAAAAATCTTCCACACCACCCATTTTCATGCTTTTTATTCCTTCGACTAACATGGGCTTTATTTTTTCCCAGAGAGTGTCAGGAATGTAAGCACGGGACGATGCACTGCATTTCTGACCGGAATACTCGAAAGATCCTCGAAGGATTGCCACAGCTAGTGCTTTGATATCAGCACTTTCATGAGCGAAAATGAAATCTTTGCCACCTGTTTCACCAACGATTCGCGGATATATATTGTAATTGGCAATATTTTCTCCTACGGTTCTCCACATACTTTGAAAAGTGCTAGTACTCCCAGTGAAGTGGATACCCGCCAGATGAGGATTCTTCAAAATAATTGAACCGACTCCTGTCCTACTTTTGAAAGGAACGAAGTTGATGACTCCTCCGGGTAGTCCTGCTTCTTCCAGTATTTCCATGAAGAAATAAGCTGAATATATCGAAGTAGAGGCGGGTTTGAACAAGACCACATTGCCCATGATAGCAGGGGCTGTAGGTAAGTTGCCAGTAATCGAAGTAAAGTTGAAGGGAGTTACAGCAAAGATGAAACCTTCTAAGGGGCGGTATTCCATCCGATTCCATTGATTTCTAGCTGAAAATGGCTGTTCATTGTAAATTTGCCACATAAAATATGTGTTGAATCGAAGAAAGTCAACTAACTCACAGGCGGAATCAATTTCTGCCTGAAATACGTTTTTACTTTGTCCAAGCATTGTAGCAGCATTAAGTAACATGCGATGTGGACCTGCAAGCAGATCTGCAGCTTTCAAGAAAATAGCGGCTCTATCCTCCCAAGACCATTCACTCCATTCTTTCCAAGTCTCTATAGCCGTTTCTATAACTTGTTTGATCTCTTGCTCACCTGCCTGATGATATCGCCCTAAGAGATGTTGATGATCATGGGGAACTCGAATCTCTCCTAATTTATCAGTCTTTATTCGCTTTCCGCCTATAATTAAAGGAATTTCTACTTCTTTGCTCCTAAGTTCCTGAATTTTTTTCTTCAGAACTTCGCGTTCAGGTGTTCCTGGACCATAACTAAAAACTGGTTCATTAACCGGTTTTGGTACTTTAAAAGAACCTAACATGTAAGACCCCCTATATTTATTTGACAAATCAAATAGTTTCTTGGACAGAGATATTGTTTACTAGGGCATTTAGAACTATTCAAATTTTTGATACCATCAAAAAATCATGCAAAAAATCCAATCTTTTATCTTAATTAAAGCAATTCTTGCGAATTCATTGAGAGGATTAATTTATGAATAACATCGAGAAGTTTAATAGATTGGGCGGTGTTTGGACTCCCAAGGCTATATTGGGAGACGTTAAGAAAGTCGCCAAGGCTTTACCAGAAAATTTTGTAGATTGTATCATCACCTCTCCGCCCTATTGGATGCAAAGAGATTATGCCCATCCCGATCAGGTGGGTAGAGAGGAAACTCCAGAAGATTATGTTAATGAAATTGCTTCAGTATTCGAGATCTTAGCACCTAAACTGAAGAAAACGGGCACAATCTTCCTTAATGTTGGGTATAAGTATCTTAACGGAGAATTTATTTTAATCCCGGAAATGATAGCGCTGGAGATGAAAAAAAGAGGTTTTATGTTAAAAAATAAACTTATCTGGTTCAAACCAAACGCTATGCCCACACCTGCAAGAGATAGATTCAATGATGTATATGAGCCGGTCCTATACTTCATTAGATCAGAAGGGAAGGACGTTCACTATTTCAATCTTGAACAAGTCTCCCAAAAGGCTAAGACATTTAATGATTATGAAAATTTACTGAAAATCCTGCCTGAAGAATTGATTGGGGCAAAGGTTATTGATTCCCTCTCAATGCGAAAGAGTGCAGAAGGAAAAGTGATTGGTGTCCGCTATATATCAGACGATCCTACTGAAGTTCTAGTTATATGGGAGAATAACACTCAAGAGTGGATACCCTTTGGTAAAACAATGAAAAATTATCCAGAATCAGTGAATTTCAATTGTCCTAAATGTGGGGAAGTTATCAATTGTTGGAATATCAGACTCTCATTTGCAAATCTCGGAGAAATGGTATGCCCAGAATTTAAATCACTCCTCTGTGAGAGTTCAGAAACTTTTCCGACACCCGAACTTGAAAATACGACTAAATCGAAAGCTAAAATTCAGGAACTAGTTGATCCTAATACTGACGCAAAAAAGTATATTACAAAAAGTCCAAAAAGCAGCAAATTTTTGAAGGCAAATATGAAAAAAACCACTATGGCTTCGCCAGCAGGTCGGCTTGCTATTGAGGGCGAATATTTGACGATAAAACGTAGATGGGATGTTCCTCAACTGCTCATCGCAAAATATCTAAGATATTGGAAGAACTATACGGGGATTACCATCGGAGATATAGATAAAAAATTGGGATATGCCCATACAGCAGGGCACTGGTTTAGACTTGATTTTGGATGGTGGGGAAAAGGAGGTTCTATACCACGACCTACAGACTGGAAACGTCTTAAAAAGTTATTAAAATTTGATGATATTTATGAAAAGTTAGTAACTGAGAAAGTAGCCGTCCTTCAAACTGTTAAACCCCACGAGGAGGGAAAAAATCCAGGTGATGTCTGGGAGATAATGCTTGAACAGTATCCTGAAGCGCATTTCTCGATTTTTCCTACCAAATTGGTCGAAACTGCGATGAAAGCAGGTTGTCCCTTAGGAGGAGTCGTGTTAGATCCATTTGCTGGCTCTGGAACTGTGGGAGAAGTAGCTATTAAACTGGGGAGAAAAGCAATATTAATAGAATTGGTTCCTCAGTTCTTAGAATTGATGAAGAAAAGATTTCAAGAACAAATCGAAATTATATCTCTTTAAGTTGCCAATTTTGGGAGGAATAATGATAAATCCATAGACGTTGAGTTGCATGAATGATACGTTTAACGCAACTCATGTTTCCTAAACAAAAGAACTCACGAGATTCAGAACTCAAATGTTTTACAATGGCGACACACGCAAGTTTCACAGATCGTTCAGACGCGCTCCCAGATCAGATGGGCAGTCTGCTGTATGCTGGCCGCTAGAAAAGGGGGTGTACTTAATGATAATCTATCCTCTTCAAATTCAAAGAAACGGAACTGATCCACACCACTCCAGTTAGGAAAGAAACTGACTTCAATGTTATGAATGACTTTGTCTCCTTGAACTTTATACTTTCCACAATAGGAGACATAGGTATCGGCGGCTGCTACCTTCTCTTCAGTTGTTCCTCCCCGGAAGTCTCCAGAAGCAAATTTGGGACGGTTACCACTCATGATGGCTACGGACATATATCCGTCCTCATTATACATGATATACCCAACAAAGTCTCGGCCGAATGGGTAGCTAACTTGGCCATCCGCTCTTCTATATTCCAATGATATGAGTCTCCAAGTCCCGACAAAAGGGTTTTGTGTCATTCTCTCACCTATTTCAATTTTAATATTTGTTATACAAATGCAGTAATTTAAACATTAATAATTGAATTTTCAAAGAATAAAAAGGTAAAATAAACGTCAATTCGCGGTAAAATATAATATCCGTAAACGTCGATATGAAGCACTATACAAAACATATACCCCAATGATACCTTTTATGAGACACTCACAAAGTTCCTTACAATATCACTCGCGATGGAATTAAATGGACTTCAGATGGAATTGAGTTTGAGAAATTCGCAGATCTAGTTGATGCATACATTGTATACCAAATTATATGTATTATGTAGTTTTAACAAATCATAATTCTTATCAAAAAGAGTGTTTTTAATTCTAATAAGACTAATTTTGCTCAACAAACTAATTATTTAGCGATGGATGATTTCCGTCATCTTTTCAAAACTTTTTGGATATGTTTCTCAAGGAATGGTAAGGCTAACCCTATCACAACTAAAATATCAATGATTATGAACCAAAAAAGGAACTGTGACATTCTAGCCAACATAATTAATTGCTGATAAATAATAACAGCAAAGAGCACTAATGTGACTAGTGGAACTATTGTTTTCAGTCTCTTGTCACTCAACAAGTGCTCGAGCTTCATGGTGAAATTTCTTGTTTTTGAATCATCTTCGGAGGGCTCTGCCATAATACTCACATGAAAATTCTTAACTATTCTTTGGATTCATATTGTGATTCAGATATTGCTTTGAATCATAAGCACGAATATAATAAACCGAGTATTCTTCATTATAATGTGTCGAACGTTAAATTAAAATTCTTTCCGATAGAATTCTTTAAAGATCACGTAATCGCAATGCAATAAGAGTGAATCAGATGTCAACTATAAAAGTGAAATTCTTTGCACGTATCAGAGAGATAGTCAAAACACCAAAAGCCGAGATAAGCGTAAATGATAAGATCAAATTAATCGATTTTATGAATCTATTGGCAGAGAAATATGGACCTGAATTTAGAGAATACGTGTTTAAGGCAGATCAAATTGCTAGTCATATTATGCTCATGATTAATGGAAATGCAGCGAAAAATCATGATGTATTCCTTGAAGAAAATGATACTTTGGCAATCTTACCCCCAGTAGGTGGTGGGAACAATTATCATTAGTTTAATTAAACTTCATAAAACTTCATATATTTGGGCATGTATTCTTTGTTTTACGCTGATAGTCCCTTTAAGACGGACTTCGATACTTTAAAAAAGGATCTCGTAGCAAGATTATACAGGGTGTCTTAATGGGCGCGATAACCATTCCTGGGGCGATCATCACCTTAGATGATAGTGCGTTATTGGACGACCTTATGAAACGTTTCGGTAACGCCCGTAGGCGCGCTTTTTCCATGAAACGCAAAGGCTTGACGACATCCTGTATCGAAACTATTCTTCAACAAGATATTAAACTCAACGCTAGATATATTAAGGACGCTTATTACTCCATCAATAATTTACCCTGCAATACCACCTTTGGCGGCTTGAAGAACCAGCGGTTGCGCGAGAACGGCAAAATCACCAAAGAAGAATATAAAAAACGCCGAAATGCGATCCTGCTTTCACGTGGGGAGCGGTCTAAGAATGGCAACCTTAACCTCAGAATCGACCTTGACACCATGCAACTGCGTATCAATACCTGTTGCCACGATAAGAATAAAAAGTGGATATTTGTGAGGATTTTAATCCCGCAGAAATACCTCGACAAATATGGTAGGTATCTGGACGGTTCAAACTCTTATACCGTGCAGATTAAGCGACGCAACTTTGACCGGGGCTACGACCTGCGCATCAGCATCAAACTATCCTGTATGCTTCGGGAGTCCTCGCGGGTGATGTCTTTAGATATAAACGCAGGACATACTGATTTCGCAGTGATGAACAAAAGCGATGATATGCTTGTAGCGATAGGAAAGTTCAACCATCACGAGACACAGCATACCCGATGGGGAAAGCGCGACTGTCTGTTGAATAAATTGGTGAACAAGATCGGCAATCTGGCACGACATTATGATGCGGAGGTAGTGGTGGGACATCTCAATACGGGAAAGTTTTGGAGTTACAACAAGAAGGCTACGCGGAAGATCCGCCAACTGCCGCAGTATCAATTTCGGCAATTGCTGAAACGGTTGGAGTTGCAGGGAATAAAGGTGAGTGAAAGGTCGGAGGCCTATACCAGCAAGTTAGGTGACGTCATCTCTCAACTAATAGGATATGACATCCACAAATGTGCGGCGATGATGTTCGCCCTTAAGGTCATCAACTATGACTTATTCAAGCAGTTGAAGACGTTTCTCTTCGGAGTTCCGTCATATGAGGCTTATGGAAGGCGGAGGCGCGGGCAAAGGAGAGAAAGCGGGCTAACTGCCCCCATCCAGTACCAAAAGTTTCTAAAAAGTATGAAGTTCTGGATGGCGATGAACTCCTCGATAATAAATGAGGAGAGAGGCTACCTCCCGACTCCAGGTAGGGAGGGATTGTGCAATAGGACAATGATGTCCTTTCTGGACAATTTAAAAGCGGACTTCCCATGTCACACTCTCAAGATATATTAAGAAATATGAAGATATGGTAAGATACCGTGACCTGGTGGGTGTATCTACATACTCATTTAGTTTTTAGAAGTCTGTTAGTTCTCCCTCTATCCTTAGAGGATCCCTGTTCGTTATAAAAATAAGAGGCAAACTATTTGAAAATTTATATGGACACATACGGGTGTAGTGCAAACCAAGCAGCATCTGAGATTATGTTAGGCCTTCTTTCAAATAAATTTCAAATAATTTCAAAGAAAGATGAGGCAGATGTAATAATCATCAATTCGTGTATAGTGAAATCACCTACAGAAGCAAAAATTCTTTTTCAAATTAAAAAAATCGTGCAAGAATACCCTCACAAAAAACTAATTGTTGCAGGATGCATGCCTGAAGTGTATTCCATGAAAATTAGAAAAACTGCGCCAAATGCAAGTATGATTGGAATACATCATCTTTCAGAAATTGAGAATGTCGTTGACGACACTTTACGAGGAAAACAAAGAATTGAAATTGGGCATAATTCCAGTCCAAAGTTAGGATATCCTCGAATAAGGATTGATGATAGGATTGGAATTGTACAGATTGCCCAGGGTTGTATTTCAAATTGTACTTATTGTATTGTAAAGCGAGTCATGGGCCCATTAGTATCATATCCTGAAGAACTGATACTTGACGAAGTAAAAAGGTGCGTTCTTCAAGGATGTAAAGAGATTTGGCTAACTGCACAAGATACAACCGCATATGGATTAGATAGAGGCAGCACCCTACCTTCCCTTTTACAGTCGATTATGCAAATCGATGGCAATTTTATGGTCAGAGTCGGTATGATGAACCCTGCCACAGCATATCCTTTAGTAGATGACTTGATTGAGGTTTTCAAGCATTCTAAACTCTATAAATTCATACATTTACCTCTTCAATCTGGTAGCAATGCAATTTTACGTCAAATGAAAAGAAATTATACCGTTGAACAGTACTTTGAGATTATAAAAAAATTTAGAACAGTCTTCCAGGACATTACACTATCTACAGACGTTATTGTAGGATTCCCTACCGAAACCGAGGCACAATTTAATGAATCGCTTAATGTAATAACACTGCTTCAACCCAGTTTAACAAATATTTCAAAATTCGGTCCAAGGGAAAAAACACCTGCTGCAAAATTACCCCCTCTTTCAAGTCAAACGATAAAAGACCGCTCAAGAAAAATGACAGTACTTTGCCAAAAGATAACACGTGAGAAAAACAATGAATGGATAGGAAGAGAAGAAACCATTCTAATCGTAAGTAGAGGAAAAAAAGGCGGTTTAGAAGGACGAACCTATACCTATAAACCGGTTATCATTGATACACGAAACCACGAACTTATTGGTAAATTCGTAAATGTGAGTATAGTTGATGCAAAATATAGTCATCTACTTGGAACTCTCACTGAGGAATTTATTCGCTGAGTATCGAATAAACTCATTTTCTAAGGCGTATTTGTGGAATCATATGAGGGTAACATGAGCGTAGTAAAAAGCCTTTTTATTAATAAAACGACATTTTTCATTTTAACTGAAATCATTTCGACATAAATCCCCTTACTGACCTGTCTTTAAATATACCGTTTCAATGACATTGTCCTAAAATCCCCAATCTATAGGATCTGTAACAGGGCAAGGAGACGTCGTTAACTTGACAAGTTGGCAGGGTGCGAAAGGGAACCGAGAGGAGGTTGATAAGAATTAAGCTCGTTACTGTCCACCTCCCAGCTGGGTTTATCTCTGGATTAGATAGACTAGTTGAGGAGGAAAAATACCCTAATCGATCGGAAGTAATCAGAATAGCTATCCGTGATCTATTGAAAAAGGAATTATGGGAAAGTCTAGGTTTTCCAGGTTTTCCGAACCCTACTCCGTTAGAAATAAGATGAATTTTTATTGACATTAAGGTGACATGGAGATCATGCCAATGAAATTATTAATTGAGAATGCAAAGAAGCATATACTTGAAACAAAAGATCTACACAATGGCTTAAGAGAGCCTGGTCGTGCAAGGATTGTAGTTATGGGATGTGGAGGCGGAGGATGTAATACCGTAGATCGTTTAATGAAATTAGGTATTGAAGGTGCAGAATGTATTGCTGTGAATACAGATCAACAGCATCTTAGTCAAGTGCAAGCAAATCAACATATCCTTATAGGGCGGCATATTACACGCGGCTTAGGGGCAGGAGGATATCCTGAAATTGGAGCTGCGTCAGCAGAAGAGTCTAGAAGAGAATTAACGGAATTTTTAAGAGATGCAGATCTGGTTTTTGTTTCAGCTGGTCTAGGTGGAGGTACTGGTACGGGAGCCGCACCTACTGTTGCTGAAATTGCTAAAGAGAATGATGCAATAGTGGTAGGTGTTGTTACTACACCATTTGAAGTAGAACGTGCACGGAATGAAAAGGCACGAGAAGGATTAAGAAATCTACGAAGACACGCTGATACCGTTATTGTGATTGACAATAATAAACTACTTGATATTGCGCCTCAACTTCCAATTGATGCAGCATTTAGCGTTGCTGATGAAGTTTTAGCTCGCTTTGTAAAGGGCATTACAGAGACCATATCATTGCCGAGCCTCATTAATCTTGATTATGCTGATGTCCGAACCGTTATGACGGATGGGGGCGTCGCAATGGTCGGAGTTGGAGAATCAGGAGAAAAGAATCGAGTAGAAGACGCTGTTAATGCAGCATTAAAGTGTCCGCTGCTTGAGTTGGATATCACTGGTGCTACCGCTGCCTTGATTCACGTGAGCGGTGGAACTGATATGACGCTTGAGGAGGCAACAAAAGCTGCAGATATCGTTGCAAAAAGATTAGCGAGCAATGCAATGGTGATTTGGGGTGCACGTCAAGATCCTGAACTGAGAGATATGATTCGAGTTATGTTAATTGTCACTGGTGTACAGAGCCCTCAAGTATTTGGACCTCAAGAAAACCATTTCTGGAATCAAAAAGGACCAAGAGATTTTTCTGATTTTGATTTGCCGGGCGATATTCCAAAACTTTAGCTAAACTCCCCCTTCTATTTTTTTTATAGATGTCTCGCAAGAAGACCCCCCCAACTAGTTGGGGGATGAAGTGCGTTTGTTCACTTTCACAATGGTCTACAATCCTTAAATAGGTATGTGCACCTAGAGAGTAAGTAGAATTGAGCTGAGGTCACACTCGCCAGTTCTCAAATTAACATCAAGTTCAGGGCAGGAACTGCCCGTTGAGCCTGTTTGACATGCTCCGCTGGGAGATGAATGATTCAGGAAGCCATTCAACTTGTTGGATGGTAGTTCACAATTCGATACAGGCGCTCTACAAACACTTAGTGAGATTAAGCCAATTTCCTAGGTTCATCAAAGGTATCAAGCTATTTTTGAGGAAAGATATTTGAATCAAAACCTATTTGCTAAGAACGTCTGATAAGAAAGTAAATCTATTTTTCATATAGTACATTTTTTCAGGTAGTTAAGAAATGAAAATTGATCTTCATGTGCATACACATCTTTCGTCAGATGCCTGGATCCCTCTAAATAAAGATCTTGTACGCGTATTAAAAAAACGAGGTATTCAAGGTATAGCAATTACGGATCACAATACCTTTAAGGGTGTGGTTAAAGCTAAAAAACTTCTGGAAAAAGAGGGAATTTTTGTTATTCCAGGTGAAGAAGTTAAAACAACTAAAAAAGGAGAGTTATTGTGCCTTTTTATAAATGAAGAAATATGTTCCCCAGGATTGAAAAAATATAGGTTTCTTGAAGTGGTGGATAAAGTCAAAGAACAAGATGGCTTAGTTGGATTGAGTCATCCTTTAGATTTTTCACGAAAGAACTGGATTAGTGAAATGCAGATTGATTGGATTAACAAATATATTGACATAATAGAAGCATATAACGCAAGGTGTAATCTGCATTTAATGAATAAAAGGGCGTATTCCTTCTGCATCAATCATAATATACCTTTTACTGCAGGAAGCGATGCACATTTTTTGATGGAAATTGGTCGCGGATGTCTTGTGCTTGATGAACAAGAAGAAACCATAGAAGCGATACGACGTCAAATTATGTCTGGCAATAGTTGTAAGTTATGGAATAGTAACTCATTACCCTTTGTTAATGTCTCAAGTATTTGCCTTCATGCACTTACAGGCATTTCACAAGCTTTTTGGCCAATCGGCCGATATTTTTCAACCTGAGGGTATATTGTTAGAGATGGTTCATTTGTATTTCACTATTTCGATATCAGCTTCTGTGAGTAATTTCAAGGACAATTCATCGGTATAATGATCTCTATAAACAATTTTTTTGATCCCAGCATTAATAAGCATCTTGGCACAAATTGAGCATGGGAAATTCGTAACAAATAGTGTAGAGTCCTTAATATTGACCCCATGTCTTGCCGCTTGAATAATAACATTTTGTTCAGCATGTACGCCGCGACAGAGTTCGGCTCTTTCGCCAGAAGGAACTTTTAGCTCTTCTCGCAAACATGTTTTACAATGTGGCAACCCTCTTGGTGCACCATTATATCCTGTAGCTAGCACTTGACCATCTTTGACGAGCACTGCGCCAACAGCCCGTCGGAGACAGGTACTTCTTTTTCTTACCACATCACATATATCAAGAAAGGTTTCGTCGGCGGTTGGTCTTTTTTTTGGGTCTCTTTTAGAATTTGTGGTCAATTGATTCTACCCCGTTAAGTCTCTAATCGATGGTTTTATGCATTGTGTTTTTAGCAATTACTTTGTCGAACTTGAATGTTTTCAATATTTCAGCTTATTGATATTAAAAATCATTTATTTTTGATTCTCTAACGATAATTTCTTTTCACCAGAGGTCCCAAGTTTCCAAAATCTTAATAGCTTTAAAAAATAAGTGAGGAGATCAGGTTAGTTCATTCATTCGAAGATCGATATTGAAGCTCTCCACAATCATTACAATATTTTGCATTCTTAGGCAGAAAACGGCCGCAATTAATACAGTGTTTTGATTCGAGAGGGTCACTCGATGAAAATGTGTCTGATTCCAATTTTTCTCTGTCAAGTTTCTTGCTTTTTGATTCTGACGGCTCATTATCTTCTAAAACTCGCATAGATCTCTCTATTTCATTTCTGATATCAGAATTGATGATGTTTCGCATTCTTTCGTCCGGTCCAAACACATTAAACTTAAGGGCAAAGTACTTTGCATTGTCATGGTCGGTTAATGGTCCTAAAATATTAAGCTGCGCTGCATAAATCTGTCTGTGTATTGTTCCTTCAGTTAGGCCTTTAATTGCGCCGGTAAAAAAGTCTGACACGACTTCAGATTCCTCGTGGACTACATGAATATTTAGTAATTCTAATGACTTTTTTATGCGCGAAAACACATCTTCTCCAACCTTGTGCTGTGCAAGAATATAGAGTTCAATATGATGCCCATGTTCATTTTTTGTTTTGTATTCCTCAAAAAACTCCAAAGACTTGTCTAATTTTCTGAGAAACTTATATGCGGAATGAACGCGATATGAATCATTTGAGATCGTTTGAATTACATTTTTTGGATCAAGAAAAGAGATAGTTGAAAAGAAAGAGCCATCTAAAAAGTCTTGTGTGCTTTTAAACATGAATTCATAATCGGAAATAGTTTTTGAAAACACTTGCGTTCTTTGTTGCATTAATGGTTGCTCAGGTTGTAAGCTAGGTGGATGACTAATTATGACAACAACTACTTCGGAAATATCTGATGAAAAATCATTGCATAAAGAAAGTCGATAGTGTACTTTATTTTTAAGCACAGTAATTCTTTGGCTAATTGAGATCTCATCAGTAATGTTTTTTGGTTCATATTTGTCAGGAATAGCTTTTTTCATTAAGGTTGGATCTTTCACTTTTTTAGTTCTGGTTGGAGCGACGCGAGGTTTTCCAGCAACAATATTTTGTTGAATCTTTTCGACTGCAATTCTTACGTCGATTAAAGGATCTTCTAATGCCTTTGCTAAGGTTGGCGTCAGAACCTTTACATGGTTCGAATATTCTCTGGATATCTCAACTAATGTATTTGCTGCATAACGGCGAACGTTTGCGTCATTGTCTAACAATGCATTTCCGATCTCGTCCAGTAGTGGTAATAGAGCGTAGGAATCCTTGATAGAAAGAGTATATAATGTCCAAGCAATAAGCCCTCGAACACCAGGCGCGGGGTCAGATAAGTAACCGCCGAGATCATCGATTCGACCGCTAAGGGCGTCAGGTTCGCTTATGCTAATATTCCAAATGGTAGACGCTGCCTCTATTCGTTCTTCGGTGTTCTTGCTATTTTCCAGTTCATCAAAAGCAGTTCTAAGGATTTCATGAAGTTGATTTCCCTTCACCAGCAGCCTCTCTTCACAAGTAGTTCTTGATTTTATTGCTAGCTATATACTATGAAACTTCACATATTTTATGATTTTCATAGTGTTTTAACTATTCTTCATTCCTGAAACATAATAGTATTCGCCTTCCTCTTTCTGAAGACGATCCAGTTTTGAGCCTTCTTTATTTACACGAGGCCTTCCTGTTTGTGGATCACGTCTAAAAGTTATCCCCATCAATTTTAAAAATTTATTCATCCCTGAACGTAAATCAACTGGCTTCATTGCGTATCCTTCAACAGCTGGTTGACCAGAGAAAATCATGAGACGATCTGATATAAAATCAATGGTTACGATGTCGTGCTCAACAACAAATGCCACAACATCTCTGCTCTCAGCTATTTTCTTAATGGCACGCGCTGCTGCTAGTCTTTGCTCTACATCAAGAAATGCACTTGGTTCGTCTAAAAGGTAAATATCAGCTGGACGTGCTAAACACAAAGCTATCGCAACACGCTGTAGTTCTCCACCACTTAAACTATCTATAGAACAGTCAAGCAATGGGTCGATTGTTAATGGTCTGTTCACTTCTGATTTGAACCATTCTGTATTGATAACTTTGCCTATTTCTTCGCGAAACAGTTCTTTAACGCTACCATCAAACTTAGGAGAGATATATTGAGGTTTATGACTCACTTTTAAATCTTCAGATGGCACTTCGCCTTTATCTGGTTCTTCTATTCCAGCTAATAATTTAATGAAAGTGCTCTTTCCAAGTGCGTTGGCGCCAAGAATTCCTATTACTTCTCCGATAAATACTTTTCCTCCCTCTGTGGTGAGTTTAAATCCATCATAACGTTTCTCCATCTCTTCAAAATCGAAAAGTGCCTTACCGACAGGTTTGGATCTTGGTGGTCTCAAATGAAATTGAATTGCATCCTTCCTAAATCTCATATTCTCAGATGGAAGATAGCCATCAAGAAATATATTGATACCTTCACGTACTCCATGCGGATGACTGACTACACCAAAGACAGCAGGTTCACCGTATAGCACGCAAACATATTCAGAGAGATAATCTAAAATTGCCAAGTCGTGTTCGACCACAATAACTGTTTTTCCTTCTTTTGCTAGTCTTTGAATGACTTTGGCAACTTCTACACGCTGGTAAATATCCAGATAAGATGAGGGTTCATCAAACAAATAGACATCTGCATCTTTCAAAATCACCGCCGCGATAGCAACTCTTTGGAGTTCCCCGCCAGAGATCACACTAAGTTCTCTGTCCATTATCTTATCTATCCGCAAGTCTTCAATAATGCTTTTTAACATATTTCGTTCGTTTACTTTTTCAAGCAGTTCAGATACGACCCCTTTTGTTACATTGGGTATTTTGTCCACGTATTGAGGTTTTTGAACAACACGTATAGACTCTGTTGAAAGTTTCTCAAAATAAGATTGTAACTCAGAGCCTCTGTAAGCAGTAATTATCTCATCCCATTCAGGTGGTTCATCATAGAGGCCGAAATTTGGTTTGAAATCTCCTGAAAGGATTTTTAATGCAGTTGATTTACCAGTACCATTCTGCCCGATAAGTCCAGTCACTTTCTCTGGTCTCGGAATCGGTAAGCGGTATAATACAAATCTATTAGCTCCATAACGATATGAAACATCCTTTTCCAGTTCTGCAGGTAAATTCACGACGTGTATTGCCCCAAATGGGCATTTCTTTACACAGATTCCAGTGCCAGTGCATAGATTCTCTGCGATTCTAGCTTTACCGGTTTCTGGATCAAGTGTAATCGTTTCTTCGCCCATGCGGACTCCTGGGCAATATTTTATGCACACGAGTCCACAATCTTTTGGTTTACATCGATCAGGTTCTACAATTGCGATTCTTGGCATTTAAGTCACTTGTAACGTGATTTGTTAGAGATAAAAACGAATATGTTCTGGCAAGGCGAGTTCGGTTTCTTCTAATCTTCTTTTCACTTCATTCTCAATGATTGATGGAGTCAAAGTGCGAATTTGTTCGGGGCTGAAAGCACCAATATCAGTGATTATCAGATCGATGAGATTTGCTGGAGTTATGTCAAATGCGGGATTATATAGCACAAATTTTCCTTTTTCAGGCTTAGACACTATTGTTTCGCTAGGTGGCCACTCGTCCAAAGCGTTTTGGGATAGTATTCCCTTTCGTTTCTTCTCCTGAGCGTCAAGCTTGTAGGGTTCAGACATTTCGTCAATAGAGCGTTCTTCTATTGTTATATCACTTCCCGGTGTTTCTAGGTCAATAGTGCTGTACGAAGTGGCATAATAAAAGTGTACGTCATCATAAAATCGTGCAATACGTGCAATATCAGAAGAACCTATCTTATTTGCAACACCACCATCACTACCGACTCTATCAACTCCTAAAATTATTTTATTGACCTTAAAGCGCTTAAACGCTTGTGTTATCATATTATCTGTAATAATAACTACAGGCACGCCTGCTCTATTCAATTCCCATGTCGTAAGACGATATCCCTGACTTCGGGGTCGAGTTTCTTTGGAGACTACTGTAAGATCAACACCCTTCGTATATGCTTCTTCTAACATGCCTAATGCATGACCCCCATATGTGGAACTTAGTGATCCTCCATTACAATGAGTCATTATAACATCGCCATCTTCAAGGTACTTCATTCCTTCTTCTCTGAGGTAATTGCCTAAGATCAGATCAGAAGCAAGGATATAATCTGCAGTTTCTTTAACTGCATTGACAACCGAATTAACATCAGCAGTTATATCAAACGCTTTAATCGCAGCGTGCATTGTAAGATCAACAGCCCAGAAAAGAGGGGCTGCTGTAGGTCTGCTACTTTTCACAAATTTCGCAGCTTCCTCCATATTCTTGATCATTTCGCGTCCTGTCGATTGAAATTGCTTTGCTGCTAAAACCATACAATATGCGGCACATACACCTAGGGCCTGACTACCTCGAATACGCATTTCTTTGATCCCTTGAATAGCGCCTACCTTGTAATCAGTTGTTGACCAATGTGTCATCTCATATGGGAGTTTTAACTGATCTAAAAGGACCATTTCATCCTTCTCTTCGTTCCAATATACAGTTAGTGGGATTTTTGTATGTTTGTGGACATATAACTCATCTTCAAATGCAAAATTCATTTTAAATAATAGTTGTGTAATATTGACTGTCATCTTTGGTTTCCCTCATCCACCAATTTTAAGAGAGTGTAGTTTTTAATCAATCGATTAACTTAAAAAGTTCCCTATTAAACAAGACAATGGAGAGTCAATATTAAAATGCTTCACGCAATCTTCCTTTTAGATGCTAAGAGCGGCATTGAATACTTAAGCAAACAATTCTATGAAGATAAGTCCGAAAATGAGACGGTTATTGATCCAACTTTAATTGCTGGTTTTCTCAATGCCATATTTAGTTTCTCAAGAGAAGCAAGAATAGGAAGACTATCAGAAGTCCAAGCAGAAGACTTGACTTTTGTGTATAGGGTTGACCAAGACGGACAGGTCCTCATTGTAGCATTAGTTGATTCTGAAACCGACAAAAATTTGTTAGAGGATATTTTATCTAGTATTTCTACTCATTTTCGCGAACAATATCCAACAGTCGGTGCACAGTGGGCTTATGATTCTGTGTTTTTTGAGGATTTCGAAGTTGTTCTTGATCAGATTTTTTACAAAGAGGTTACCGAATTTCTTTTAGAAGACTATCCTGATAAATTGGTTGCGCGAGTCCTTAAACTGTATCCTCTCTATTCTCTCAATACTATTGAAGTACTTGGCGTGAACGCAGGTGCGTCTATTCGGGAAAAGGAAGGAAAAACAGACTTAAATAAGGAGCTTTCACAGTTTTCTGTTTCTGAAGTAAGCAAGGAAAAAGACAAAGTAGATCTAATTATGTGTCCTTTTTGCAGAGGAAAAAAACGCAGAAAACCGATGTGTAACTTTGTTACGGGATTCATCAAAGGATTTCTAGATTTGCCAGAAAATGCCGTTAAAGAGACTCATTGTTTTGCATGTGGGGATAATGTTTGCTCCTTTAAGGTTACTATTTAATAAGTAATAAAATATCTTTAATAAGGTTTAAATTAGTTTCAAACCGATTTCTTTTGTCTACAACTGCTTTAAATTCTGTAAAGCGTTTTATATTCAAATTTCGTTATCATATAAATTTTAATTAACATAAAATCATTAATTTCATTTTAATATTATTTTAGAGGTATCTTCTGCAGGCAGCATTAATTAATTCTGTTCTCTTGGGTCCTAAACCTCTTATTTTGTCAATTGGCAATGTTCCATTGTCATAAAGTCGACAGTAGTCTTGAGCAGTCGCAATTGAGTTATTTACTAATCCTTCCAAAACTGAATAGGGCACTCGTCCGAGATCTCCTAGAACAAGTTCAATAGGAATCGCTTTTTCCTCTATTTTCTCCTCTAATTCTTTGATCTTGATAGTTTCCTTTCCGTTGTCTATCAATTTCTTAGCCAATCGAGAATAACTCTCATAGTGCTCAATTTTTATAGACTTATTTAGGAATACTGCCAATAAATCTAAGCCTTTTGAAAACGCTAATACATCGAAATCTTCGAAAAGTAAAGCCATCGGTTTTTGGTTTCCTCCCATGAAGTTCATATAAAAGTTAACAGCGAAGTCCTCAAAATTAAGTGAGGATCCATTCCCATTGTCCCGTTGCTTTTGCCATTCAACCACAGGGCCGCGATCATAATCGAATCGGATCTTAAATATTGCAAGGATGTCGTTCATTTCATTCCACCTTAACAACTTGTTCGATATTTGTTTTCAATATTTCTATGACATTCTCTCTTTGCAGCGGATCAATCGCTACTACTGGATAAGTGTCACAACGCAACACGTTTGCTACTCTTTCAGCTGTCATAACTCCAGGTAAATCCTGTTTATTTGCCAGAGCGATTATTCTCATCTTGTCCCCGCCATTGTCGTCCCTTTTATTTAGCCAATCAATGATCATTTTTGTTTTTAAAACTCCTGTAGGCGTAGAATCCGTTACAACTATACATAATCTAGTATTTAGAAGATAAGAATTATACATTGGCCAGAAGTTTTTCTGTCCTCCGAAATCCCAAAGATTAAGCTCATGCTCCCCGAGCATGCTTTTAATCATTTTCTGTCCGAAATTAAGTCCTATAGTCGGCCTATATTCTAACTGAGGTGCCTTTCCTAATAAAAGATTGATCATGGATGTTTTACCCACTTTAGGATAACCGATAAAGGCCACTTTCATTTGCGACGTAGTCTGAGTTATTTGAGAGAAAATTGATACCCCCTTTAGCAAAGTAAAAAGAGAATTACGATGTTTTTAAAGACGCGTATTATCTACATATTGTCGAAATATCGCCGACAAAAAACCTTTTTGCTAAGATACATTATAAAAAAGTGAATAAAAGGTGTATTCACAAATTTTTTTCTAGTTTTTCTATGAAATCAGTTGGTACTTTAGGAAATAGTTTTGGTAACCGTTCTAACAATTGCTCTTTGTTAAGCATACCCTCTTGGACGCCAGATACTTCCCATATACTAGACATTACTGTCATACCTGCATAGATTGACTCCACTAAATCAAATCCTCTTTGATACAGTGAAAGAAATCCTGCAGCAATTCCATCACAGCAACCAATCGAATTTCCTGATTTATTCAATTTGATTGGTCCAATCCTAATAGAATCTGCATTCCTTTGAAGAATTTGCGCCGTTCCAGTAATTTTATCTTCAACAATAATCACACGTGGCTTGTTGGTACCGGTAACATCAAATATCTGTTCAGGTACTTTGATTTTATATGCATCCAGAATTTGTTTGATCTCAGAGGGGTTGCCAAATACAATTTCTGTTAGAGGAACAATGGTCTTAAGATAATTTGGTGTTACACCATACGATCCCACGTCGATTACTACTTCTTTACCGAGATAAGCGGCTTCCTTTGCACAACCTGTCATAAATGCTTCTTCTGCAGAAGTGATAAAAACAATATCTGTTTTCTTATCTAGAATACCTATTGGAATTGGCCTTCCCTCTTCTACTGGTGATGCGCCATTAATGTCATCAATGAAGAACCAGTCTATCCCTTTTGCATCTTTGTTACATACGATTGTCATCGTTTCTTTGTCTTTAACAACTAGGGTGTCTGCATTAAGGATTTCTGGCGAATAATTCGAATTAAGATGTTCTCGTACCTTATCCCATTTCCCCCATAGTTTCTGGGGAACTTCAACTTCTAAGAGCTTCATATCCACACCTGTCTTTTTCAGATGATCGTAATAGGGTCCTCCAAAAAAGCCAGGGTACTGTTTATTGTAATCTTCGCCAAAAGTTGTGAGGAGGCGTACATCTCCTCCTAATAGGGCAAGTTGGTACGCGATGTGCCCACAACGACCTCCGTAGTTATAAGTGATGGGTTCTATCACTTTGGAGCGCAAATACTCTAAAGCCTTCTCTACATTCCATTCTTCGCCGTAAAACTCTGGTATAAGCGAGTAGGGAATAGATTTCTTCAAATACTTCTGAAATGAGGCAGGAAGCGTTCTTGTAGATTCTATTTTTATCTGTTCGTCTTTTCCAATTGTTCCTACTACAGCTATTGTTTTCATTTACTCCAGCTCTCCTTGATAACACGTTTTATTTAAGAAATGAAGGCATATGGCATTTAGTATAAAATAATGATAAATTCACAGATTCTCACAGTTCCTTTAAATATCTTACACAAATTTTCTTTCTAAACTCCACCTAATTCAACTTAGTTTTATGTCAAATAAGCTAACCAAGAATAAATCTCCTATTAACTGATGTTTTTTTCCAAAAAATTTATGTGTAAGGATTACGGGCCCCTCATAAAGAAAAAGATGTGGTGTATATGCCTTTTTGTAGTCAATGTGGGACTTCTATTGAACCTACTGCGAAATTTTGTGCTAATTGTGGTACACCTGTAGTCTCTGGATCGCCAGTAGCACCGCCTCCAATCCCATCAACTGCTCCTACTATGACACACAATGGATTATTTGACCCAATGCGAACTGGTTACGTAATCAATGAAAACAGTTGGGACATGGGAGCTGGAGACATCTTGGATGAACAAGGGCAAAAGATAGGGTATATGGATCGAAAAATACTTAGTTTGAGAGCAGAGATTAAATTGACAGAAGCTGATGGCACAGTTGCAGCCACAATTCATAGGAAAATAGTTGCTGTTAAACCGACATACTTCATTAAGGATTCTAATGATCAACTAGTTGGCAAGATAGAAAAAGCGCTCCTTAGTCTCCGTCCAAAATTGGAAGTTAAAGACGGCAATGGAAATAAACTACTAGAGATAAAAGGTAATTTTAAGGCGTGGGACTTCATAATTAAGGATATGAATGGACATGAAATTGGAACCGTGAAAAAACTTGATCGATGGAAGGATGAATTGTTTGGAGGCGGAATGTTCGATCGAAGCGATAAATACGCTCTTAAAATTAACGGAGATATAGATAGGCGGCTAGTTGTCGGAGCTGTTATAGCAATAGACAATATGTTCCACGACGATACCGATCACGACGACGACTATGACGACCGATTTGACCGGTTTTAATAACTCCTTCTTTTTTTTGAGTTTTCTTTCTCAAAAAATCAATTAATTTACTATGAATACGCCAGAAAGCACCACCGCTTGAGCGTGAGGTAGTTTACGCATAAGCCTACATAATTTAACTAATTTTGATTCAAATTGGTTTGTGGTAACTCTGGATTATAATTGAAAAGATTTATTAATTTGTTTAACGTTATTAATATGAACTTTCAGAGTAAATTTCGCTGTTTTACTCTTCTCTCTCTAAAGAAACGCCTTTATTATTTCTAAATAAACTCTCAAAGATCATTTCCTAACATTAAAAACCTTACATTTCCTGGAGAGGAAAGACAAACACTCGTATGGATGTGATGAGATGCCTTTTTGTGGAAACTGTGGCAATCCAGTTGATCCTGGCAAGATGAGATTCTGTCCTAGGTGTGGTACACCAATAGAAGCAGAATTTACCACAACCCCTCCTCCTGTACCACCATCGTATCCTACAACAACAAGCTCTCCGCCCCCTACATCTACAATACCTTCGCCACCAGCTCCTATGATACCAGGTGGGTTGTTTGATCCAAGGCGTAATGGGTATGTGATTCATGAGAAGACTTGGGACTGGGGAGGAGGAGACATCTTGGATGAACAAGGGCAGAAGATAGGGTATATGGACAGGAAAATTCTGAGTTTAAGGGCTGAAATCAAGCTCACAGAATTGGACGGCACGATGGCAGCCAAAATTCATAGGAAAATAGTCGCGATACGCCCAACTTACGAAATTAAGAACGCTAATGATCAACTCATCGGCAAGATTGAAAAAAAACTCCTTAGTATCCGCCCAAAACTCTTTGTTCTCGATCCAAGTGGAAACAAATTATTAGAGATTCGCGGTAATTTTATGGCATGGGATTTCACAATTAAAGATGCACAAAGTGGACGAGAAGTCGGAACCGTGCAAAAACTGGATCGATGGAAGGATGTTTTCTTTGGTGGAGGAATATTTGACCGGAGTGATAAGTTCGCGCTTAAGATTTATGGAGATGGAGATATTGACAGACGCTTAGTTGTAGGGGCTGTTGTGGCAATCGACAATATGTTTCATGATGAGACAGACTAAGACAAGGCTTGAGATCTACTTTTTTTAACTTTTTTTCGAGATTTTTTCCTCTTCCACTACTTTTTAATGTTATCAGATAGAACATTTCTGTAAATTGATATTGCTCATTATCATCATTTCACATGAAATATACAATATTTGCTACTGAACAAACTTAGCGATTAGGAGGAATTATGATTGAGAACTATAGGAGTGGCTACTTGTGGCGGGGACGCTCCAGGTATGAATGCCGCTATTCGAGCTATTACCCGCATTGCTTGTACTAAAAATCTGAAGGTTTTAGGTTTCGAGAATGGATGGAATGGTCTAATAACAAACGCATTCAGGCATCTACTTCCTCACTCAGTTATGGGAATTTTACATACAGGCGGTACAATCCTTCGAACGTCTCGCTCACTGGAATTTCGAACAGAAGAGGGAATTAAAAAAGCCGCTGAAACCTTGGCGAACAATAATGTTGATGGACTTGTGGTCATCGGTGGCAATGGCTCCTTTAATGGAGCATTGGCATTAAGCAAAGAAACTGATACAAAAATCATAGGAATACCTGCAACAATTGACAATGATGTTTTTGGAACCAATGAGACTATCGGTTTCGATACTGCTGTAGATACTGCCGTTGTTGCGGTAGATAAAATTCGGGATACAATGGTTTCATTTAAGCGCGTATTTGTTATAGAAGTAATGGGGCGAGAAAGAGGTTTCATTGCAGCAACGGTAGGACTCGCGGTTGGGGCCGAAATAGTCTTAGTTCCTGAAATTCAATTTGATAAGAACCAAGTTTTTAAAAGTATTAAAGAAAAGCGTGCTAAAGGAAAAAGGTCTGGTATAATCGTGGCTGCCGAGGGAATAGGCGACTGTCAAAAACTTGCACAAGAAATAGAGGAAAATACTGGAGCAGAGACACGAAGAAGTGTATTAGGTTATATTCAACGAGGAGGCAATCCTTCTGCGAGAAGTAGGCTTCTAGCAAGTCTATTTGCGAATAAGGCGATTGAATTATTACTAAATGAACAAGGAAACAGAGTTGTTGGGCTACAAGATGGCACTATAACAAGCATAGACCTTGAAACGTCATGTAAAACGGAAAAGCCTTTAGAATTAGACTTGGTTAATTTGGCAAGCATACTTACTAGGTGAATTTCTTAAATACATTGAATCTTATTGTCAGAAAAAACGTATGAAAAATGTTCTATGATATTTTCAGAAATCCGATTGTGGTGATAAAATGCCTAGAATAGCAATCATTGGAGGCTCTGGCTTATATGAGCTTTTACAAAATCCAACGCATACTTTTGTAGACACACCTTTTGGAAAGACTCCTCGAATTGAAATCGGCAAAATAAATGATTTTGAGGTCGCATTTCTTCCTAGACATTCACGACCAGGGAGTGAAACGGTTTCGCATGCAATTCCTCCACATAAGGTAAATTACCGCGCAAATATCTACGGTTTGATGCAACTCGGCGTGGAAAGAATTCTCGTATCAAATGCCGTTGGAACTCTTGACCCAAATCTCCCTCCAGGGAATATGTGTGTCGTTGACCAGTTTTTAGACATGACAAAAGAGGAACCTTACACGTTTTATGATGGTGATACAACAATTGAACTCAAGGATGGCCGAAAAGTTTCGGGCACAGTTCATATCGATGTGAGTCAGCCTTTTTGCCCTGAATTACGAAGTGTACTCTTAGAGAGTGCTAGCAAAACTGGAGTTCCCGTAAGAGACGGAGGTGTCTATGTAAGAACTTCTGGTCCTCGCTTCGAGACTCCCGCAGAAATCAATGCTTTTCGCATCTTAGGTGCGACAGTTGTTGGTATGACTGCGGCACCTGAAGCTGTTTTAGCGCGTGAACTTGAACTGTGCTATGCAAGTATTTCCATGAGTACAAATTTCGCAGCTGGGATGCAGCAAAAAATTTCACATGAAGAAGTAGGTGTGATCTTCGGACAGAACATTGAAAATGTGAAAAAAATTCTAAGAGAAGCTGTGCATCTAATTCCAAAGGAAAAATCGTGCCCTTGTCCCTTGGCGCTAGCAGGTGCAACTGCGTAAGATCTCTTTATTTTTTCCTTTTAATCCCAGGAAAACTGTTTGACAATTTTTTTTTAAGACATACACTAATCATCTCGGCATGCCAATATCGTCGGAAGAGTAAAAGTGAAGTAAACCAGAAGGAGTCCTTTTAATACGTTATGTCGGCGAAATATGATTGTGTTTTGAACACGATTCTTTTAAATTAAATTGAGAATATATTATTGCACATCTGATAGAACAGTTTATCATACTTTCAGGAAATGAAAACTATGAAGTTAAGACCCCGACTTACTGCATACAAATTGCATATCTCCGATTTATATGCTGGTTCGTATGTTCGAAAAGAAACAGGATCCTTCTTAGATACCTCGATTGGTCCTGTCACAAGAGTGAGGCTTTTATGTACAATAGTGCAGAGATATGACAATGTAGAAAAAAAATACACTTCATTCACGCTAGATGATGCAACTGATACTATTAGACTAAAAGCCTGGCGGGAAGACATTGAAGCACTTGCTGATTATAAGGTTGGGGATATTGTAGACGTTATTGGAAAAATACGTCAACAAGAAGATGGAGAATTATTCATAATTCCTGAAAACGTCATTAAGGTAGAAGATGTTAATGTTGAGCTGCTACGTCAGCTAGAAATTATTGAGTTACACAACCTGATGGGTGGTAAAACCGTAACTAAAACACAACCTGAGAAAGAACCAAAAAAAGAACCAAAAAAAGAACCAAAAAAAGAACCAAAAAAAGAACCAAAAAAAACTGAACATACTGAAGAAATTGAAAAGCAGCTTCCACAAGAAAGTGAAGTCGACACAAGACAAGAAGTAATGAACCTTATAAGAACATTGGACGCAGGGAAAGGTGCATCTTATAAAGAAATCGTAGAAAATTCTTCAGAAGACGATGAGGATGCTGTAGAAACAATTATCTTAGATTTATTAAACGAAGGAGTCATATATGAACCAGAACCAGGTCGTTATAAAGAATTATAAAACGAGGTGATAAATTATGGATGCTGATTTCTTTGATTATGGTGAACTGCTGAAAAAAGCAAAAGAACAAGTCCCCCCAGACATTTACCATCATAAACGATTCGAAATACCTAATGTAGACCTTTTCATAGAAGGTAACAGGACTGTGGTACAGAATTGGAAAGATATTACTAGCAAATTAAATAGAGACCCCGCACATATTTTGAAATTCTTGACTAGAGAATTAGCGACTGCAGGCACCATGGATGGACCACGAGCTATATTTCAAGGAAAATTTTCAAAGAACTTCCTTAACGGGTTAATAGAACGCTACGCCAAACGCTATCTCATTTGTCCAGCATGCGCATCTCCCGATACTGTCCTAGTGAAAGAAGGAACGTTTCATTTTCTTAAATGTGAGGCATGCGGTGCAAAAGAAGCAGTTACAAAACTGAAATAAGAATGAAGATCAAAGCATAAGATATTCCTTGGTGGAATTCCAATGACAAAAGTATATTTTCGAGTCTTTAAAACAGAAAAGGATATTATGGTAGCAGTGTGCGATGCTGATATACTCGGAAAAAAATTCTCTGATGGTAAAAGTAAACTGAATATCGAAGAGAATTTCTATAAAGGAACCTTGGGTACATTAGAAGACGGTATTCAAGCCATGAATGGTGCTACCATCATAAATGTCCTTGGGGAAAACATCATCTCAAAAATGATCGATGATGGCATAATCAGTGAACATAGTGTGATTTGTATTTGTGGCGTTCCTCACGCGCAAATAATTTGCATGTAGTCATCATGTAAATCTATGCTGTTCTCCCTTTTCATTTATCTTATGCTGTCGTAAAAATTTAAAAAGGGGCGACTTTTATACCTTCACCTACACGTTTTTGTATCAAATGCGGAAAATTAGAGCCTGAAGTGTCTCTCATTGGCACTCTTTGTCCTAAATGTTATAAAGAGGAAATACCGGCTATCACTTTCAAAAAACCCATGTCTGTTCTTATATGTCCTCATTGCATGGCGACTAAAAGTGGTAACAGATGGCATTACCCTTCTTCTGACAATCTAACTCAATTTATTGAATCTTTTGTCATAAAAAAGGTGAAAGAAAGTATAAATCTACAAAACTCCGATGAACTCATTTCAATTGAACCCGAGTTTTCGTTGGATGAGGCTCCAAAAGAAATAGACGTAACAGTTACTATCAAACGTAGCCAAATTGCAACAGAACCCTACAGTGAGATAAGCAAAATCTCAATTCCTTTTGAATATCAACTTTGTCCAAGATGTTCCCGAGTTAAAAGCGGGTCTTACGAAGCCATACTTCAGGTACGCGGAGCGAAAGGAACTCTTTCTCCAGAAGAACGTGAAAAAATTCTATCGTTGATTGAAAATACTATCACAAATCGATTTAAAGAACCTCCTCAATCTATTGTATCAAAGATTGTTCAAAAAAATGAAGGCATGGATTTGTACTTCGTTTCGTCTAATTCAGCTATTACACTTGCCTCTACCATTCGAGATTCAGTTGCGGCATTAATGAAAACAACCTCAAAACTCGTCGGATTAGATAAATCCACAAATAAAAGACGATATCGGGTTTATATATCTATTAGAATCCCTCATTTTCAAGTTGGAGATTTTATTAAACTGGATGATTCCTTTTATGAGATTCATGCTATTGGAGGAGGTAAAATTTCACTTCATGACCTCAAAACCAAAACACATCGCTCCCTTTTAGCAAAAAACCTATGGACACACATTTCTAATCGACAATTAGAGGTTCTTCCAAAAGAAGAGTATTTGCATTCATATCTCGTAATCGCTGAAACCCCTGATTCTCTCCAAATCATGAATATGAAAACCTATGAGACTTATGAAGTCCAAAAAGGAATTAACAAAAGCATTGTAAGTGGAGATACAATTCAAGGTTTTCAGGTAAATGATAACGTCTTTCTTTTAGAGAATTAAGAACTTACAGTTTGCTTAAGAATCTAATTTATGTTTCTCTCAATTGATGTCTTCATTTTGCAGTGCTAGACAACGCTTCATTCAATTTACATAGATTTCACAGAGCATACGATTTTCTACGAATGTGCGAATAAAGGATGCATAGAAAACAAACTTTTTGAACTCAGAAGATAAAAATTAATGCCGAAAGATTAGGATCACGGTAAAATTTGTGTTTTTATCATCACACAAAAGTGGTTTTTCTCGCGCGGTAATTATATAAAACTTAACTGATGAAATTGTCATAATTCATTATTTCATTGCAGTTTATCAATCTGAATAGATCAACTCACTGAGATAACATGTAATCACAAAAATGTTGTTTGTGGAGGAATTGTTTGTCTAAGAAGAAAAAAAGTAAAGGTAAAGGTAAAGGAAAAAGTAAAGGAAAAAAGAATACCGGTCCACAAGATTATGCTGTCCGACGAGTTCGTCTGCCTGATGAAGGCGAACTTCTAGGAATTGTTACCCGTCTACTCGGGAACGACCGAGTTGTTGTAAAGTGTACAGACGGGATTACCCGAACTTGTAGAATACCCGGACGGATGAGAAAACGCGTCTGGATTCGAGCAGATGATGTAGTCCTCGTGACTCCATGGGACTTCCAGGATGAAAAAGCAGACATCATTTGGCGATATAACCCTGGACAGGTAAGATTTTTAGAAGAACGAGGATATCTTGATTTATAGTTATAGGTGGGTGGAATTGTGCCAGAGCGCGTCGCCCACGATGAAGTTGATCGTTTAGAAAAGGACAAGATTGATAAACGGAGGATCAAAGATAAAGATTCTGATGACTTAAAGGTTGTTGAATCTGTATTTGATAAAGCGACTGTTCTTACTCTTGATAAACTAATTCGGAAGGGCGTCCTTAAGCGATTTGTGGGAATAGTCTCGACAGGAAAAGAAGCTAACGTTTATTATGTGAAGGGCCCAGAGGACTCAGATCTTGCCGTCAAGATTTTTCGGACTCATTCTGAATTCAGAAAATATGCCATGCCATATATTGTAGGCGATCATCGTTTTAAATTGAAACGAAAGGATGCTCGATCTATTACCTTCGTCTGGACTTTAAAAGAGTTTAAGAATTTAAAACTCGCAGAATCATGTGGTGTTAGAGTGCCTTCCCCCATTGAAGTCAGAAACAACGTCCTGGTAATGGAATTTATCGGTATTGATGGAATACCTGCACCCCGAATGAAAGATATTCCACCAGAAAACCCTGAAGAAATATTTTATCTAATACTTGAAGATATTTCCCGCTTATATCATAAGGCAAAACTGGTTCATGCAGATTTAAGCGAATATAATATCCTGATGCACCAAAATGAGCCTGTTTTGATTGATATCTCCCAAGGTGTTCTTCTTCACCATCCTCATGCAAAGGATTTCCTCTATCGAGATATCAACACAATTGTTACCTTCTTCAATAAACTAGATGTTTCAACACCTCTCCCAAAGGAGATTTTTGATGAAATTATTAAAGAAAAATGAAGTTACTCTTTAGGTGATCGAAATGGCTATCTATGGGACTATGCGGACAAAAATACCACGCGAAAGAATTGCTGTTTGCATTGGAACGAATGGTGAAACAAAAAAACATGTAGAAGATGTTACTCACACGAAAATCACAATCGATAGTGAAGATGGAGCCGTCCTTGTTGAATCTACTCCGCAAACAGAGGATCCACTTGCTGTATGGTGTGCTCGAGATATTGTCCTTGCAATTGGGCGTGGCTTTTCTCCTAAACGTGCTTTTAAACTCTTTGATGAGGAGACGATCCTAGAAATTATCTTTTTAGACCAATCGGCCAATACACTAAAAGCACTTAAACGTATCCGAGGACGCCTTATTGGCGAACGTGGCAAAACACGAAGAATTATAGAAGAATTTACTGGGACATCTCTCAGTATCTACGGTCATTCAGTAAGTATCATCGGTACTCTTGAGCGAGTCAAAATCGCTAAAGATGCTGTTCAAATGCTCCTTAAAGGAATGCCTCATAAATCGGTGTATTCCTTCTTAGACCGTAAACAAAGGGAATTGAAAAAGGCGGAACTGTCTCTTTGGAAACCTGCATCTGATTTTAACCTCTAAAATCAACCGAACATCTCTTGTAGCCAGCGAATGTACATTCTAATCCCGTCTTCTAATTTCACTTCTGATTTCCAGCCTAATGTTTCTAGTTTCGTGATGTCCAATAGCATCTTATGTACATCTCCTTTCCATCCTTTTTGACCACCAGTATAGGAAAATTGCACATCGTCTAACTTAAGTTCGTTGGCAATAATATCTGCTATCTTTTTCACTTCAATTTGATTACTGACACCTACATTAAATGCATCATAATTCATTTGACTGTTAAGAATATATTCAGTAATCATCATGCTCGCCGTAATGCAGTCTGAGATATACATATAGCTTTTATTCTGCTTGCCATCACCAAGAATCTCCAATTCGCTAGGATTTTTCTTTAGCTTCCAGAAAAAATCATGCATGACTCCATGTATCGATCTAGGTCCATATATATTAGCGTATCTAAGTGAAACACCTTTCATGTTATAACACTCGCTATAGGCTGAGATGTACATCTCGCATGTTGCTTTTGATGCACCATATACACTTATTGGCTTCATTATATGACTTTCCGGAGTTGGATAGACCTCAACGTCTCCGTAAATCGTCCCCCCAGATGATGCAAACACTATCAGTCCTACGTCATTTAATCTCATTGCTTCAAGAAGGTTCATTGTCCCAATGACATTTATCGAAAAATCTATGTAAGGCTCGTTTACGCTCAATTTGACATCAGGATTTGCTGCAAAATGAAATACCGCATCTTTGTCAGCACAATTCTCCTGTAACACTTTTTTTCCTCGTATATCTCCTCTTACGAATTTAAAATCTTCGTTATTCATGTGTCCTTCAATATATTCCATGGTTGAGGCAGAAAGATCATCAACAACCGTAACTTCATTCTCTAATTCTATTAAACGGTCTACTAAATGACTTCCTATAAATCCACAGCCGCCTGTTACTAATACTCTCTTATTTTTTAATAACAAAAGTATTTCACTTCTTAGGAGTCTATATTACCTTTGAGGGAAAATTCACATAAAATTCTTTCGTAATCTGTAGCAACATTCTAAAGTTCGATTGGACTAATAGATTTCGTGCAAAAAGAGTATGGCGCCGCCGGAAGGACTCGAACCTTCGACCAGCGGGTAACTGCCAAGGGTATGTTAACAGCCCGTCACTCTACCAACTGAGCTACGGCGGCACTTTAACGACGACATTATGTTTTTTCAAGTATTTTATAAATCTTCTCATTTTGAGCTAAGAACGCCTCATTTCCTTTCGTTTTTCTGTATATCTACACATCTTACTTCCCATTGCATAACAGATCTCAGTAAATACTCGCACTTCGGATAATAGGTGTTTTCTTCTGTACATCAGTACTTCTCTTTTTATACCGACTTTCTTATCGGCTTCAAAACATTTAACTCTTAAGCTGACGGGTATTAATATTAGAGAACCAAATCTTCAAATCTGTTTTGCAAAGAGCCTCAGAATATTCAACCAGCAGCCTTTAAAGAGGGAATCCAATGATTCAAAACGTATGGATCGTAGAAAAAGATCGAGGACGACGTTTGTTTCATAAACGGTACGGCACTATTGATATAGATCCTGATCTCTTTTCTGCTTTCCTTTCTGGTCTTTATGGTTTTGTAGAAGTGGAACTTGGCGAAGCAGGAATCGACAGTATATCGATGGGCGATTTGAAGTGGGTTTATATTTACTCTCGTAACCTTTTGTTTATTATAGCCGGCGATAAAGAAGATTATGTCCCTCACTTAAAAGCCAAATTAAACGTTATCAAAAACGAGTTCTTCGTAAAATTTCCCATCTTTAATAAAGATTGGCAGGAAGCCTTCAAGCATACGGCATTCAAAAGCCTTCAAGAACAGTTTTATCCTATAGTCGATGAATTAGTTGTCGATTGGATTCAGCTCGCAAAAGTCACAGATGCTGCAAATTATATGGATATATGTGAAGTATGTCAGCATTTTATAGCCATCATTCGTAAAATAATTGCATCATGTGGCGAAGAAAGAAAGAAAGCCCTCCTAGATATCCTGAAAATGCAAATTTTAGATCTTATAAAGGGAGACAATGAATTGTCGAAGATCATAACCGAAGATGGCTTTATTGACTTCTTGCGCGTCAATGTTTTTATGATGACAGAAGATGCCGGGGATATCCTAAAAAAAATTTTAATAAGATGTTTTAACACCCTACGGAATGAATTAGGGTTTACGAATTTCCAAGCTATGTTCCGCAAAAAACTTATTCCATATCTTAAAACAGATTGGAAGCGCATACGTTCACTTGATCTTGATATGCTCCTTATCTATCTCTTGTAAACTCTACCTCTACCATCTTTCTCACAAAACGAGTTTTAAGCCTCTGTTCAACATCAAGTTTAGACGCCCTTTGTTGGAAGTTCCCTGGAATCTTTGGGGTGCAGTTTGCGTCTCATCATCGCCAAGAGAGAAAGGCATTTAAAACCCTATCACCGTTCTCACATCATTAATGGTTTGCTCCGGTGGTGTAGTCCGGCCAAGCATAAGGGGCTTTCGACCCCTTGACTCGGGTTCGAATCCCGGCCGGAGCACCATATCACCCCTTAATATATTTGCTGTGCGGGGGTTGCCGAGCCAGGTCAAAGGCGATGGGCTTAGGATCACAACGTTTATGCCTGTTTTAAGACACCCATTGACGTAGGGAATCACTAGACCACCTAGGGTTCGCAGAAGTCTGCGTGGGTTCGAAAAATCGATGAGAGCACCTCAACTTCGAAATTCCCATCCCCCGCACCACTCTTGGCGTTAGTTATTCCAAAAAGTTTTTATCCAAAAAACTTTTACCTTCACTACGAACGTAGAAAATTTCACACTCTATTGTAGATGGCTGGGAGATAGTATGGCCGGGGTGAATGATTCGAGTTTCGAACTCTTTCATCCCCCTGGGTAGTGGTATCCTAAGGGATTGTGGCTCCCTCGATCCGGGTTCGATTCCCGGTCCCGGCCCTCATTTACAGCATTGCATCGGCTGTCTCATCGTTCTATCTGTGGGCCCGTAGCTCAGTTGGAAGTATTCCGGTGCACTTACGCATCCATTTCAAAAGCGCCTGGTTTGCAGCCAGGAGGCCGCGGGAAGTTTTCAGACTCCTGGAAACTCGCGATTTCAAATCCCGCCGGGTCCATTCTGTTCTGTGTGGTGAATAGCCACCGGGCCCTCCCACTACTTCTTTCATCAGTATTCCGAAGCTACAAAAATCGCAAAAGAACCCATTAAGATCGGGAGAGGGCATTCATGGGTCGCCGATATCGGGCAAAGAAGAGTCCTCTTAAATAGCCAAGGACATTTCCTCATACGGGGAATTGATTATCAGGAATTCGTCAGGATTGGATCTGATATTGACCTCATTTATACGTCACAAGACGTTCAACACGCTTTGGAATTGATACAAGCATATCCCATCTCATATATTTACGTTGGACCTGATGAACTGCAACAATATGGCGATGGCGTGGACAAATTCGAAAACCAACACTATTTCGAACGCGTCTATTTCAATGACGTGGTGAAAATTTACCGATTGAAATCGTAACCGCTTTCAATAAAACAAGGTGTTAACTCTCTCATTACCAATTGTTGACATAAAATTGCTTGTTTTTCTCGTCATTTATAGATGATCTTGCTACATTCATGTTGTTCTCGAAATCGTCTTACACAGACATCGTTTCTAATGCTAGCTACGGTATCTTTTTTGGTAAATCACGCGCGTAATTTCAAAAAAAAACAGTTGATTATAGCTCTATTGACATCTATTTATCATCGTTCGCAAAAATAAACATCTGCGCTCCTTATTACAGTGACCTGACAACACTTTTTTACAGGATATGAGCGCTCTTGCCTTGAAACCTTCATTGCGCGACGGTAAAAAAGATACATATAAAAGTGCTAAATGCGTAATATTTATATTGCTTCGCTGTATCACATAATTCCCCTCTATCTGAAATATCAATTTCGGATTTACTTAACTATGAGGGGACTTTTACCAATTGGATGCAACATACAGACCATAGTGCGTCTGTAGGTGAAGTAATTGGTTGTGAGTTCAACGATGAGCTTAAGGGACTGCGGATCTCAAGTCTCCTAATGACAAAGACTTGCCGATAGAATTTGGTAGTCTTTGTGAAGGCGGATACTGTGGTTCGCAGCGCGGGTTCGCGCACCAGCACCCCCGTCCACTGCCTTATGAACTCTGGCAGTAGCTGCGGCGCCTCAACGGACTCGGGCTGAACCTTGAGTGATTAGATCCAACTTCCACAAACTTATAGTTATTACTTTTACGTATATCAAAGTAATTACCGCGATATACTTGCCTTCATCCCTCTTGTGGAGGAAGAGGGAACTGCTTTTCATGAGAATGTGGTCGTAGAAGGACTTAGTGGTTATGGTGAACACATTATCATAACTCGATTGAGTCTCGTTAAATGAGCAGGCTCGCTTGTGGCTCCGATACCGGTTGATCCTGCCGGACCCGACCGCTATTGGGATGGGATTAAGCCATGCAAGTTGTGCGCTCCTAGTTATGAAGGAGAGCGGCAAAAAGCTCTGTAACGTGTAGTTAACCTCTCCTCAGGACGGGCATACCCTCGGGAAACTGAGGTCAATTCCCGATAGTTGATTAGGCCTGGAATGGTTTTTCTTCCAAAGGTATCTTCTCATGCGAGGATACTACCTGAGGATGGGACTGCATCTGATTAGGTAGATGGTGGGGTAACGTGACCTTTAGTACACTCTTACACACTATCGGTCTTATACGCCCACCATGCCGATAATCAGTACGGGCTGTGAGAGCAGTAGCCCGGAGATGGAGACTGAGACAACGCTCCAGGGCCTACGGGCCGCAGCAGGCGCGAAACCTCCGCAATGCACGAAAGTGTGACGGGGCCATCCCAAGTGCCATCCGATAAGGGTGGCTTTTTCTCAGTGTAAAAAGCTGGGCGAATAAGGGGAGGGCAAGGCTGACTGGATTGAGGCAAATCACTAACACTATATTCTCGATGAACTATACTTCCCTAAAACGCGGCGCTTATAGTTCATCAAAAACTCTTATGCTTATCAAACTTACAAAACGCCTCATCCAGGCCTATGTGCCAGCCGCCGCGGTAAAACCAGCTCCTCGAGTAGTCGGGAGTATTACTGGGCCTAAAGCGTCCGTAGCCGGCTTTGTAAGTTCCTGGTCAAACCCAGCGGCTTAACCGTTGGCTTGCTGGGGATACTGCAAAGCTTGGGAATCAGAGAGGCCAAGGGTACTAACAGGGTAGGGGTGAAATCCTGTAATCCTGTTGGGACCACCGGACAGCAGAGAGACACTCTCCTGCTGGGTGAGTGGCGAAGGCGCTTGGCTGGAAGATGTCCGACGGTGAGGGACGAAAGCCAGGGGAGCGAACCGGATTAGATACTTGGTGCTAATTATTGTATCATGCTAAAAACCCGGGTAGTCCTGGCTGTAAACGATGCGAGCTAGGTGTTTGCGTGGCTACGGGCTATGCAAGTGCCGTAGAGAAGTCGTTAAGCTCGCCGCCTGGGGAGTACGGCCGCAAGGCTGAAACTTAAGCAGAGCGAAGATCTACTTCCTCTGGAGGAAAGGAATTGGCGGGGGAGCACCACAAGGGGTGAAGCCTGCGGTTTAATTGGACTCAACGCCGGGAAGCTTACCGGGGGCGACAGCTGGATGAAAGCCAGGCTGATGACCTTGCTGGACTAGCTGAGAGGAGGTGCATGAGGTAGTCAGGTCGTTAGCAAAACTTTTCGTCGCTTTCCTTTTCCTCTCAATAACAAAAGTCTAGATTCTTCCTGATGTCCTTTTTAATTAAAAGGGATAAGTCAGGTTGAATTCAAATGACTATTGGCGACAAAGGAAAGTTTGTTTTACTTAAAACGAAAAGTCTCATCAATCGCATACGTCAACAGCATAATGAAACAGTTCGTGGTATTTACGAGCATGTCGCAGATCTTGTTAAATGGAATACATTTCGAGACTGGGCTTATAGAGGCTGGTCACGAATGCCTTTAGAAGTATTTAGGCGACTAAAAAGTAAATACAAACTCAAAGAATCACCAAAAACGGTTACAGAAAAACAATGGTATACACTAACTCGAACGAGAGCCGCTGAAATAATGCATAAATGCCACCCTCATAAAGAGTGGCTATCAGAAGCCGCAAAAAAAGGCGGCGAGGCTGTAAAAGAAAAATATGGTGTTAAATATCTAACAAACCTTTCTGCAAAGGCGATTCACTCGTCATCTAGTTATAGGTATGAAGACGATGATGGAAACAAATATCGCAGCCGCTTAGAATTATCCATCGCTAAACTACTCCGAACGCATAATTTGAAGTTTATATATGAACCAGAGATTGAGGGATATGTTCCAGATTTCAAGATTAATAATCCCCTCATCGAAGTGTGCGGTTATTTCCGTGATAAAGATTATCTTACTCGACTTAAAGTCAAACTAACTGATTTAGTCAATAAAGGCTGGCAAATAATTCTAATATGCGAGCCTAGCAAAAAAGCAGTTCTCACTGAAGCAGTTAAAGGTATATCCATAAATGCGATTAAGACAACAGATGAGTTTCGACGATTTCTGACTACCGGCAAAGCCGTCGCCAGTTCGTGCCGTGAGGTGTCCTGTTAAGTCAGGCAACGAACGAGACCCCTGCGCCTAGTTGCCAGCGGATCTCTGCGGAGATGCCGGGCACACTATGCGGACCGCAGCCGATAAGGCTGAGGAAGGAGGGGGCCACGGCAGGTCAGTATGCCCCGAATCCCCCGGGCTACACGCGGGCTGCAATGACGGGTACAATAGGTTTCGACTCCGAGAGGAGGAGGCAATCCTCAAAACCCGTCGCAGTTGGGATCGAGCGCTGCAACTCGCGCTCGTGAACATGGAATCCCTAGTAATCGCGTGTCATCATCGCGCGGTGAATACGTCCCTGCTCCTTGCACACACCGCCCGTCGCTCCATCCGAGTGAGCTTTAGGCGAGGCGCGTTCCGTAGGCAGTATAGGACAACTGTCACATACTGACGGAAGATCGTGTCGAACCTGGGGTTCGCAAGGAGGGAGAAGTCGTAACAAGGTAGCCGTAGGGGAACCTGCGGCTGGATCACCTCCTACGTAATTAATTTATCCTTTAAGGGCCAAGCTTGAGTCTGCTCATGCGAAAAGACTGCAATCGGGAACAATATGATGTGAACCATAAATCACCAGGTTATACATGAAATGCCATATTTTTAGCCGCTTACATAGGTGCGAATGGAACCAGGGGCTCATTAGTGTCTGGATACATACGCCATCTGGTGGATGACTTGGTTTGGGCACTGAGGAAGGTCGTGGCAAGCTGCGATAAGCCTGGGGTAGGTGCATGCTGCCTTCGAACCCAGGATTGCCGAATAGGACTTCCAATTAAGGATTAATAACCCTTAATGATCCGTAAGGATCGGGAACCCCGTGAACGGAAACATCTTAGTAACGGGAGGAAAAGAAACCAATAGGGATTCCCTTAGTAAGGGCGACTGAACGGGGAAGAGAGCAAACTGAACCCCTTAAGGATGACTTAGGGGGGATGTGGTGTGGTAGGCCTGGTTTCGGCCTACTCAATGAAGTTGAAATGGTCTGGAACGTCCCGCCGTAGAGGGTGAAAGCCCCGTAAACGTAAATTGAGAGGTCTTATGACCAGTGTCCTTGAGTACTGTGGGCTGGATACCTCGCAGGAATCTGAGAGACACTCACTCTCAACTCTAAATATGTCCCAAATCCGATAGTGCACTAGTACCTTGAGGGAAAGTTGCAAAGTACCGCGAAAGCGGGGTTAAAAGAGCCTGAAACCAGATGGTAACAGACGTGCGCGGCCCGAAAGGGTAGAGTCTCTTTGAAGGAACCCGGAGTAATCCGGCAGTACGAAGAGAGAGGACCAGGGTTGCGCAATCCGTCTTGAAATCAGACGAGATATCCTCGTCTAACAAGAAACACGGGCCGGGGAGTTTATGGTCGTGGCGAGTTTAAGTGGATCATCCACGTAGGCGAAGGGAAACCGACAGCACGCATCTAGGCGTACCAGCTCACCAACAGTTGGGCTGTGGTCTATACCGAACCTCATTTGTCCTAATTCTTTCAATGGCTTCGGCCAACGAGAGAGGCAGGGCGCCGAGTGGACGTATGGTCTTCATCTCGACTCAGTAGTGGGTATGGGCAACTAGTCAGGTGCGAGGTCTTAATCGGCCTGGAGTCACGATTGTAAGACCCGAAAGCGAGTGATCTAGCCCTGGGCAAGATGAAGCCAGGGGAAACTCTGGTGGAGGTCTGCAGGGGTGTTGACGTACAAGGAAATGAGAGATCATACTCTCGTTCTGCGTAAAATTCACTCCCATGACCTGGGGTTAGTGGCAAAAGACCAATCGCATTAACAAATGAGCCAATAACTAGCGTTCTCTAATTCCATTAAAAGCAGCCTTTTAATACTAAATTTGATATTATCTGTGAATAGTTGAATTCGGAGAATCATTGATGACTCAAAGAAAAAAATGGACTGCATATCGCATTAACAAAGATTTTGTTCGCAACAACAAAAAACGAGAACTAGCAAAATTAGCAGCATTTTTACTTACAGACGGGGGTTTATCCAGAGATAAAAGAACATATGTCATTTATTTCACAAACAAGTCTGAAGTATTACACGAAGTGTTTGAATCTCTTATAAGAGATCTTGTCCCTCAAGCTAATATGCGAAGCTCAATGTACAAAGGTGTTAAAAGAACTTACTTTAACAGTCTAGAACTTGCTGAATTGCTTTTTGAACTATCAGATTCTTATCGAACGGCACCATGCGAATCGTATCCAGTTTGCGCTAAGATTCGCGATAAACCCGAAATGATTCCTTGTATCAAGTGCAATCAAATACGTGGATATCCCAATGCTACGTATCCTGAGATCAGCGACTTGGAATTGCTGGAAGAAATCTTGCAAATAATTGCGGATACTGAAGGTGGACCCGTTCTTTTTATTCATAGATATCCTAAATATATCTCTATAAGAAGAAGAATTGAGATAGGATGTTCGCATCCGATTCTTAAGAAACAAATTAAACAAATGCTGGAAAAATTAGCTATTCCTAGCAAAATCGCAAAGGATACAATTAGAATTGAAGGTAAAGGAATTAGGATCTTTCGTGACAAAATAGGCTTTCGAAAGAACGTCAAAATGAGTACTGGTAACTTCGAAGGCTATAATAAGAACAGTGTATTAGAAATTATGATTATCACTAACGAATTGATAACTAAGAAAAAGTTCTTTCCAAGTAAAGTTGATAACTTGAATGCAATGTTAATGAAGGCTGTAGAACTTTTTGATAATACTTTTTCGCGAGAACGCGTTGTTGAGTTTTTAGTTAATGGGGGTTAGATAAGGAAGGGTGTGTCCCTCCTTAGGTAAATCTAACTCGCTTATAGCTGGTTCCCCCCGAAGTGCATCTCAGTGCAGTCTGATCCGAGGTAGCTGGTGGGGTAGAGCACTGATTGTGGAAAGGTGGAGGAGAAATCCTTGCCGCCGCTCTCAAACTCCGAATCTGCCAGCGCCGTAGACGGTTGGAAACGGGCGGCCGGGCGTAAGGTCCGGCGCCGAGAGAGGAACAACTCTGACTGCGGTTAAGGTCCCTAAGTGCTAGCTAAGTGTGATCATGAAGGCTGTGGGCAGTCTTAGACAGTGGGGAGGTAGGCTTAGAAGCAGCCATCCTCTAAACTGCTAAAAAGCAGAGAGAATGAACGCGTAACAGCGCACCCATTGAGACTGTCCGCGCCGAAAATGGACGGGGCTTAAGCTAGCCACCGATACCGCGGAGCTGACGAAAACTTAGCATGAATCGTCATCTCATTTTCGAATGATTTGATTTACTCATGTTAATTGAGTACTCAGTTGGTAGGGGGGCGAGCCGGTTGGGCGGAAGCTGGGCTGTGAAGTCCAGTGGACCGACCGGTTTCGCAGATCCCGGTGGTAGTAACAGCGTAGTCGGGTGAAAATCCCGATCGCCGGAAGGGCAAGGGTTCCTCGGCAATGCGTCGTCAGCCGAGGGTTAGTCGGTCCTAAGTCTGGGCGTAAGTCGCGTAAGGCGAAAGGGTAAACGGTTTATATTCCGTTACTACGAGGATACACGCGGTAACGCAAGCCAAGATTCTGACGCTTTCGGATAGGCCGATTAGAGCTATCGCTCTAATTAAATGTAGAAACCTCAGGAGTACCGTAATGGTGAGAATGAGGTGAATGCATGAATAGCTTTCCGTAATAGGTGAGTTCGGTCAACTCCAGGAGCCATTGAAAAAGGACTTGGAAGGATTCTTCGTATCCGTACCCAGAACTGACACTTAGATCGTACAGGAACGTGACAATCTAGTCATGCGGACGATTTAGTCAAAAGGTGCCCCTAGGTGAGCAGCCTAAGGCGTTTCGGGTGAACTCTGGGCTAGGGAAATCGGCAAATTGGCCCCGTACCTTCGGAAGAAGGGGTGCCTACGGTCTTGGGTCGCAAACTTGGGACCGTAGGTCGCAGTGACCAGGAAGTGCTATCTGTTTAATAAAAACATAGCTAACTGCTAGCGCGAAAGCGTGTGTACAGTTAGTGAGTCCTGGCCAGTGGCGGTAAGTTAAACCTGAGTTCAATCGGGCGAAGCTCCGCTAAACGCCGGGAGTAACTATAACTCTCTTAAGGTAGCCAAATGCCTTGCCGGATAAGTACCGGCGTGCATGAAGGGAGCAATGAGCGCTTTACTGTCCCAGCCTGGAACCCGGTGAACCCACTACCTGGCGAACAGTCCAGGGAGTCCTTGCGGGAAGAGAAGACCCCGTGGAGCTTTACTGCAGCCTGTGCCTGTGCTACGATCGTTGATGCAGAGCGTAGTCGGGAGCCGTTAATCCCAGCCTCTTCGGGGGTTGGAGTAGGCAACCTTGGAACACCGACCTTCTTTGATTGTATCGCTAACCGGAACGAACGTTCTGGAACAAGTGCAGGTGGGCAGTTTCGCTGGGGCGGCAGACCCTTGAAAATGTATCAAGGGTGCCCAAAGGTCAGCTCAGAATGCAATTACGTAAGTGAGTTGCATGAGTAAGTGGGTCAGAATCAACGGATGAGATTCTGGCTATGACCTTATCAGTTGCTGAATATCCACCGTAGAGCGTAAAGGTGAAGGTGACCACCACCTTGCCATGTAGAGGTAAAAGCTGGCTTGACTGTATTCTGACCAGTAAAGAATGCAGGAACGAAAGTTGGGCTTAGCGATCCTCAATACCTTATCAGTGGGGGTTTGAGGTGACAGAAAAGTTACCCCGGGGATAAATGCGTCAGTTTTGTGAATATAGAAAGTGTGTAGACAAAGCTTAGTAAAGTTGTATGGGTAATTTAGCTTTGACGATTGTACAACTTTATGAGCGTCTGCGGCGCATTCCCAAACAGAGTCGTCGCGGGCAAGAGCCCATATCGACCCCGCGGCTTGCTACCTCGATGTCGGCTCTTCCTATCCTCGATGTGCAGCAGCGTCGAAGGGTGGGGTTGTTCGCCCATTAAAAAGGAGGCGAAAAATACCTCTCTCCTTAATAGAGGGAACGTGAGCTGGGTTTAGACCGTCGTGAGATCGACTTAGCCGTTATCAAAGGAAACAATCAGGTAACTTAAACCCGATAAGGAAATCCGGTTATTTGATTAGTGAGAGGCAGAAATAAGCAAAGTGATGGCAAAGGCTAAGTAGACACGAGACAGGTTGGATTCTATCTGCAAGGACTGCCGGTGGTCTGAGGGTAGGGTGTTCTTAGTACGAGAGGAACGGAACGTCGGAGCCTCTAGTGTACCAGTTGTCCGAAAGGGCAGAGCTGGGCAGCCACGCTCTAACCGATAAGAGCTGAAAGCATCTAAGCTCGAAGCGGGTCCCGAAAAGAGACCACCAATCACCAACAGAGGAGTTAGGGTGACCGTCCGTAACTGTTGGGGACGAGGACTCCAGGAAAACACTGGTTTGATAGAGCTGAGGTGTAAGTGTCGAGGGTACAGAGATGGTACTCTTAGTATTGTACACTCGCCTAAATCCCTCCAACCTCTTGGTCATGTACATAACCGTCTCTTCGGAGATAGTTGTGTCGTGATTAATGTTGTTGGGCCGAGGCACTCAGCCTGCAGCCACTAAACGTCCGAGTGTTCAGACAGAACCCCGGTCCATGCAAAACTTATGTAGCGTAATGGCGGAAGTGTGGTGTTTCATGTTATGTATGAGTCCTTCTACGATACGACAGGGAGTTTACTCCCTATTTTTTTTGGGTGTATCGTATGACGATGTCATAAAAATTACTATAAAAACATATATTCCTAAGTTTATCAGCATAATTGATCCAAACTTGGATCTGTTATCCGTCACAAAAGCCTTTTCTATCTTCTCTCCCCATCCGACATTATCATCTTTACTAAGATAGCATCTTAATCCGATTTAGATAAGAATTATAATCTATGTCATCCATTCGAAAAAGTTCCCATAGTATATCATTGGCGACTTGTTTACATTCCTCTGCTTCATCTGAAGTAGGTCTATACTCAGAATGTATAATTCGATTACGAATCATTCTGAGGTTATCATATCTTTTGAACTCCTCTGTTGGGATAATTCCTTCATTTTTTAAATATCGCATTTTTTTATGAACAGTCCATTCTCTATTGAGTTTCTCTATTAAGTCCTGAAATACGCCTTTTTTAATAAAATATTCTTCTAATTTTATTGAAAAGAAAATCTCAAGCGTTATCCAGCCAAGCAAGAAACAATTAGTATATTTCTGTTTACCCCATTCGGAATAGCACTCATAGAACGTGAATATTGGAATTTTAAATTTAGAATGAAAGATTCTTTCTGCAAAATCAAGTATTACTTTCAATTCATCTATTGTAAGAATTTCTTTATAACCTTCTCTCATATCTGGTGAGACATGTAGCCATCCGCGATCTATAAATGGAGTTACTTCGAGATTCTTCAGTTTTTTTGTTATTGGGTCGAAATTTACTTCTGCAAGCTCTTTTGGATATGTATTTCTGACTCTATACTTAAGCAAAGTTGTCGATAGAAAAATTGAGTTTAGAACTTGAGCAGAATAATCCCTATCATCTTTATCTGTACTTAGAAAGCCACTTTGATGAATGAAAATCTTGTCGTTGTTAAAGAGAAACTCGTAAAAAGTTTTTCCAACAAGTAAAGTGTTTCTTACGTCATATATGTCTATTTCTTTTTCAAAGAAAAGTGGAGGAAAAAAATACGTGCCAAAACCCTTTATAGACTCTGCCATAAGCAATCAACTATTTCTGATTCTGATAGCTATTCTTAAGATATTATTGATTATCTTTTTTTGAACATTAACTTTTTGTGATCCTTATATACTCGTTTTAATCATTATTACTGCCTAAGTTCACCAAGAAACAAAAATATTACAATTTATCGCAGGAGAATTATATGGACGTTACTGAAACCATTTCTGCAGAGTTAGCATATTTGGCGGGCGCTGCTGAAGATGCCTACCTAGGAACAAATAGAGAGAAAGGGTACGAATTTGACATGGAATCAAAGTCTAAACAATGGCTCGAATGTGCTATAGCCCCAAGACTTATAAGATTAATAAAAAAACCGGTGAGAGTTCGAAAAAGGACTACAAGACCGTATTATCGCCTTAGAATATGGAATAAAGCATTGGTCACAACTCTAGCATCCATTAGAGAAATGCCTTTACAAGTTCTAAATTGGTCCGAAGAGTTTCAACTATTATGGGTACGCGGATTCATAGACGCAGAAGGCTCTGTAACACAATCAGGAGATAATCAACCAATGCTATCCGTTTACAACAAAAATCTCCAAAAACTACAAATCATTGAAAAAATACTATCCCCTTACAAAATCAAAGCCCGCTACTATAAGCCACCTAAAAGGGATGTATGGCAACAGTATTTTACAGGAAGAAGCAATCTAAGTAAACTTTCTGAAATGGTAAAAATAGAACACCCTGAAAAAAGTAATAACTTACGATTATATCTCAAACAACCGCTTTAATTCTTTAAAAAAAGTCCATATCAGTCACTATCCTCTTCAGCAGCCTTTTTCGCCATTGTTTTTTCGTCTTTAAAACCATTCATCAAGTTTTTTTTTTGATCCTTTTTTACTTGGGAAAATCTCACAAGTTCCTGTACATTCATTTCTAACAACGAGCCTATTTCCTTCATAGTGCAAAGAATGTGGAGACGTCACATTCTGGGAGATAGGGGGTTTCGCTAACTAAATCTGCTTTCTGTATTCAAATTTCTTAAAATGACTTGAAGGAAATATAAAGAACCCCGGTCCATGCAAAACCTGTATAGCAAACGCGTAAGACCTATGTATGACCTTACTTCTCAAATTTTTGAAAAACTAATATTTGACTTTCTGCAACAGATGCTCGTTTTTCGGATGAACAAACACGTATACTCCTGAGTGTAGAACAGGATTGCCCGTATCGAAATCACGATCGCTGCGACATAACGCATATTTTGTGACAGCTTCTGTCATGAAATGCGGATAATCAAAGAGTTCTGGTGTAGCAGTTGCCCCATAGAGTTTATGTTCGCCAATGTACACCAGATAACGGACGGATGAACATTCCAATACATTTTGCAATGGAAAATGCTGTGGAGCCCAACAGGAAAGCACCACATCAGAATGGCATTTTTTAATCGAATTGAAAACATCCATTTTCTCAACTGGGAAGTGTTTGCCCTGAGTTAACATTTCCCATGAGTAATCATCGGTGGCTGTTATCGAAAGATAATCCGAAAGATAGTATGAAAGTAATCCATCGCCTGCGTGTATTTCCAGCAGATTCTTGGGATTGAGAATTGCGAGTAGGTTGATCAGGTCTGCGATGAACTCCTGTGAATAGATCTGATATATTCCATGTTCTGCACAATACCACGGTCTGCCAAGTTCAGTTTGCTCTACATACTTGATGAAATTCACGACTGAAGAATATGAACGAAGTGGATAGTTAATATTCGTCTGTAGGTATCTCATTAACTTACGTAATTGACTTTTTGTACCCAATCTTGAACTTATGCGATCATATGAGCTCATTTTGTTAGCCTTTAAGATAGCATGATAATCAAATATTCTGTTGACTATCCCGTCTTATCATACTTCGTTGATCCATCCCAACTTTTTCCATTGTTCTTGTCGCTCATTTCGGTTTCGTAAAATAAGTTCTTTGATTTCCTCGGTAGATAGTTTCTCGGTAACGGATTCAATTTCGGTAAGTGAATTGCCATGGCCTATTCCTAAGGCTCGAAGAAAGGTAATTACTGTTTGGACATCTAATTCTCGAAATAAGACATCAAGTCCTTTATTCAAGGCCCTATATTCTTCTTCACTTAATGTCATTCAGGTTAACCTCTTGAAGAAAGTCTACAGGATTTCTTATGTATATAGTGTATTCTTTTTTCTTCAAAACTCTTTCGAGCGAGTCAACTTTTCGTGTGAGTTCATCATCACAAGTTATGAAATAGTCGGCATGTAAGAGCACAGCTGATGCTATGTGATAACAATCAAATAGATCGGAAATGCTACATTTCTGAGAAATGTACAAACCTAGTTGCTCAACTGTCTGATTAAAGGGTATGAATGCCTTTACATAGGGTTCAATAGAATTCAATACCGTATCTTTTTTCTGATCGTTGGCTATGCCACAGAGTTCAGCATCTAAGGTTTCTGAATACAGTAAATCAAATTTCGCTTCTCGTACCATTTTCAATAGAGTAAGTGCTGCGGTCGCTTCAATCCGTATTCGCGCTTGTCGTAAATCATCGTAGGGTCTACACATCACGTTTGTGTTGAACATGACTCGCAAGGGCATATTTCTCCACTAAATAACATGTGCTATATAATGTATATATGTACCACGTTCTTTGATAAGATACTAGAAGAGAGCAAAGAAATCTTAAATTAGTCAAAAATGGTATGGTTATCAGTGATTTGAATGAGTAATGAATTATTAGAAAAGATCACCAATATTGAGAAGTTGCTGATGGAAATAGACGCTAAAATAGACCATTTTTTAGGATTTGAGGAATTAAGTGAAGAGGAAAAAGAAGAGGTAAGAAAATTACGTGAGGAAGTAGGAAAAGGCGAGTATGCAAGCTATAACGAGATTTTTAGTGATTAATATGACTATAATAACAATCAATCCGCAAAGAATAATTAACAAGATTGAAGAACTATTTAAGATCGCTTTGCCTGACACAATATTCGATTTAAGGTATGATAATGCTTCTGATGTCCTTGGTATTCGATTCCGAGAGTATTTAGATAGTATAAGTGATGCGATTGATGATGAAGGAATGGTTATTAGTATATACGATCCGAAAACAAATGAAATCGTAGGGTTAGAAATTTTAGGCCTCAGAGATCATCTTAAGGAATGGAAAATTGATAAAGTAATTCCTTCTAGCAAAAAAAGTTGATAAGTTCATTTTTTCTGACGAATTCTTGAAAGAAGACCCCCATTGACAAGGTTTCTCTAATAAATTAGTGATTTTACCCTACACTTTTGTGGGGGTCATATATATGACAATGTCAAAACTACACAAAACTGTAGTTGGTTTTATTAGGAAGGAATTCGGTTTTTTCATAAAGAAATACTGCAAAATGTACACCGTACTAGTGTCTGGAACAGGAGGTGGCACATATAAGGGGTGACAGAACAGGAGGCATAACTCTTGCAGGGATTCTGCAATTAATTAGTGGGCTTGATACTCTCTTTATTGGTTTACTAGGCTTATCCTATTTATTAGGAATCTTCGTAATGGGCTTCTTCTTGGATTATGCGACGGTATTAACGGCTTTGACCTATTTGGTAGTTCTTTATACTAACATGCTCACCATTGGAGGTGTCTCAATGGTGACGGTAATGGGTATTGTGGCAATAATTTGGGGTGTTTTGGGTCTAATCGCGACTGCCGGAATTTTAAGACTCTCACGCTGGGCTCTTTGGGTGGCGAGTATATTCAACATAGTTCTTATCATTGATATGATACTTTTATTGTATAATTCAGTTACTATGGGTATGATCGCCACAACTACGTTTGCGTATTTGTTCTATTTGTTGCTGATAGTGTTTCCGATAGTTGTTGAAATAATTTTAATCGCAAAGAGGACAGAATTTATCTAATGCCTGCCATTGCACTTTTTCTATTTTTCTTAATCAAGTCACTTAGTGTGCTAGGTGATTCAGCCAAGAATTCTAATTAATAGGGAAGATGCCCAGATTCATTATCATTATTTTAAAAAAAGTGTGGTGCATTATAGGGCAAAAGTGCTGGTTTTAGAGGACAAACTCCAAAAAACAAAGTTATAATCTTAGGTTAAATTATTGAGAATTTTTTCCATTAAAGCCATTTTGGAGGTGTTTCATTAAATTTTGAGAGAGTTCTAAAGATGCAAAATCGCATGCTTTTTCAAGAGTCTTTTTTGCCTTCTTAGTAATGTCTTGAACGAATCGCGAGAACACAAACTCCCAATATTTAACATGAATTTCGAGATCAGAGAGACACGTGGTAACTGATGGTGTCTCTTCTTTTTCTGTTCGCCTAAACAATCCCATCATAGCACCCTCAATTTCTCTTGGTATGCAAACAGGTAACCATTCTTTATATTACATAGTTAAACTATTGGAACTATCATAACTTCTTGTATAAATTTTGTTAATAAGGCACACCGTTCCCATCTTTTTATGAGTATAGGTTCTGGCAGCTAACATGGTTGCCGATAATCTATAGCTCGTTGGTAGTGGTATTCCAGACGTTTCACAGAAGTACTTTTTATCATACATTTTTTTCATAGTTCACCGAATTTAACTACGATAAGATCGGAGAAAAGGTTCTAGTTTTGCATTTTAAAGGCAGACATTAGTTGAAATCATTTTTCAAAAATGTGGACTTTATATACATTTTTTTACACAAAAGATTGCTTTAAAAAATCACATATGATGAGACAAAGATGATAATCCAACTTCCACACATAAAGAAGATGATCTATGAGGCGTATCCAGCTCTTAATGGTATAGTCAAGGCTCATGTAGAGGGCTTAGAAAATGTAGTAACTCTCTATACTAATACAGTAGAAGATTTCATTCGACGTCATTGTGAACAAATCTATTTACATCTTGAACCTGAACCCAACAACGAGCGGCAGAAACTAGTAAAACAACGAATTCTTGAGATATGTAAGGAAATTGCATCGAAAGAAACTCTGGAAGAACCACCAATAGATATTTTAACAGAAGATGAGATAACTAAGCTTCTGGAGAACTTCGAGAAAGAAACCTTTCACAAGTACAAAAATGGTGAGAAACTCACAATTGACGATTATGTACAGTTCGCCAGTAAATACGGCTACTCAATAGGAAAAGTGTTGATAGCTTCGGCTTGGCTTGATGAACATCTCACTAACAAAGCGATAGACGCAAAAAAAGAAGCCTATGAAGAGGCTACACTTGCCTAGTCGACTGAATATAATCCCGAATTTTGAAATCATATCTCCTTACTGCTTTTAAAAAAAGCAAGCTATCTTTTGGCATATGTTTGTTTTCAAGAACGTAATAAACTTGAGAAATATTCTTAAAAGTCTGTAAACTCGCCTAAAATTCTATTTTAAAGGCTATCCTTCATTTTCATCAAGTATTTGCTGTAAGTCATCTATAACAAAATATCCGTCTTCAAATGATTTGACTGCAATTTCAAGTATTTCAGTTTTTGCAATAATCTCATCGTTAATATCTTGCTTATCTTCTACACCGTTCCAAAAAACAGAGAAAAAATCCTTAATAGTTGAAAGAGAGGCCTTACCTTTGATAAATTCTCTTAATCCTGTGCAAAGATCCGAGAATTGAATTGCTTGATGTAGTTCTTGCATGTTCTTTCCTCTTATGATTACCCTCAAAGCTTTGCAATAAAGATTTCGGTGTCAAAAAGTAGTGATATATGACTTTCAGATACCATGTGACCTTAGAGAAGATAGTGGCAGAGAACTAGGCTTATAAACTTCAATTAATGACATAAAAACAGACAACATGCATGTTAATCAAACAAATGCCCTCTTAAGGACGGGATTTCCGTATCAACACCGTTTTCTGCTTTTTGTGGAAGATTTCACCTGAAGTTAAAAAAAGCACAGATGTGAATGATATTATACGAAAAAGGCAGGGGATCATTATGGAATCTTTTAAGACCCATGTTATTTCGGAACGTAAATTCGTTCGCTTGTATGAAGATGAAGGCAAGTATTTTGTTGAATTGACTGCTAATGGATATGCTGTCAAGGCAGTAGCAGGAACAACTCTCAAAATGGCCGAAACATATTATCTTGAAATTATCAACAAGTTAAGAGATGGAATGAGTATGCTAGAAGCATTGCATTCCTAGGCCATTTTATATTACTCCTTTTTTCTCTAACTGTTTTTTAAATCCTTTTTCTGTGTTTGGATAGTGCGAGATGAATTCTCCGTTTAAAAGGATACAAAATGTTCCAATTGGATGAATAGTCTGTGCTTCTTTCGCATCTTTGATATCCTCAAATCTTACCGGGATTCCTAAGTCTTTACCAACCTTTTTCATAATGGGGATAAAATCCGTTATGTATGGACATTGAACTGACTTGAAGAGTGTAAATCCTTCTGGATATTTTTTCCAGATTTCTTCTGCTGCAGAATAATTAAATTTTGGAAGTGGAGCATCATCTGAGATGCGTTTTACATATAATTCAAAGCCATTTGGAGCCTCATCAACTTTTTCAAATTCGTTCTTAACATAGATCTTTCTTCCTGCTAAGAAATTGCCTTCAGTTGCAGCAACTGCCACGCCATGCATTCCTTGGTCTTTTGCATCCTTTAAACAAAGTTCTAGTAGTTTAGTAGCATATCCTTTCTTTTTATGCTTTCCAACGACCCATAAGCAGTGAATAACCATGTATCCAGGCGCATTAATGCCTCGCCAAGCGTATTCGCCAGGAATATATTCAATAAATCCTCTTGAAGTCCAGCCAGGTTTTGTTTCCTTCACGAGAAGGAGTTTTAATTTTAAGTCTTCTTTAAAACGCTCCTTGATCCATTTAACTTTGTTGCTGTAAGGTTCACCTTGTTTTTTTGATTTGTGACAGAACAGATCGTATTCATCTAGATTTGATTCGTTCACATCAACAATTTTGTAATCTTTTGACATATTTTTCCCTCGATTCTTTTGCTTGATAAACAAATTCGGTATCGCCCAAAGTTAAGTCTCCTGAATTAGTTTTAGAAGTTTAACAATTTGTTTTTCATCTATTTCATTTAATGACGCAATCTGGATATGCCTCGTGGTTTTTCCTGTGCCTTGAAATAATGCGATTTTTTCTTTTGTTAAACCTTTGATAGAAAAACCAAGGTTAACATGAGTCTTAAGCGCAACGAAATAGTATTTACCATTACCGTAAGCTGGGACTCCCCATTTCATTTCCTCTTTGATGTCTGGGAAAGTATTGAAAATGATTTGTCTCAATTTTTTGCAAATCTCTCTTTGAGGAGATTGTTGTTTTTCTATGTATTCATCAATTTTGTCATCCATGACTACCAATTCCTCGATTTTTGCTTCTTATCATCCCTGTGACTTGTAATTGGAATGTAACTCCGTATATTAAAAACGCCACTGTCTCACCCTTTTTTCAAAATTGTTATGTGGTTTAAAAGGAGTAACAAGTGTTTCAGGCTTTTCTCCAAGAATTTCAACTTCATCCTTAGGATATAACGCACCGAATTCCGTTTCATCTTTTTCTCTCAGCAGCGTTAAATACCCAATATCATCAACATTGAATCCCATTAAATAAGCTGCTAGAGAATCCGCAGCAAAAGCATCAAAGGATGCTATTGCCCAGCCTGCTTTTATTGCAGTTCCCATAGCTGGTCCATTCCCTTCCATTCCAATGGCTCCATCAATAATTGCCAAATCGGGGAACGCATACTCCGCTATTGTAGCCAAATTATGATGGATATATTTACCTCTATGAAATTTCTTTCGCATGTTGACCTTTTGTATCATTCCAACTAAGACATTCTTGATGCTCAGTGTAATTCCGGCCGAACTATGAGTTTTTGGGCGGACAATTGATACTAAAAATGGAGCCTCTACCATAGTTTTGCTAAGAGGCAAAGTCAACTCTCCTTCTGGATATTTCAATTTCTTAAGCAAGGTTTCGTCCTCTTTTAGATCCAAAAGTTCAATTTGAGAGTTTTCTTTAGCCAATTCTGCAAAACCATATTGTTGAAAGCCTTCTTGTGTATTCCCCCATGAAGCTTTCTCTGCTACGATGATCTTTCCTGTGTAAAATGGCAAAATAAAGTCGATAAAGCTTTTCACAGCTTGGATTGGAGTTGTAGATAACTCTGTTTTGACAACGACCAAATTAATCTTTATTATTAGTGATGAGATCTTAGATAAAGCGTTCTCGATCTCCTCTTTTATAAGTTTTAATGCCGCCTTCACACCTTTATGATCTTCAATTTTAACAAGCGATACTTTTGACCGCAAACAGCAACCTTCTTTTCAGATTTAGTTAAAAAAGAAAAGATCCACTATGTTCCTACTAATTTCTTGTGGTCTTTATATATTCATTTGAGTTGGGGCATTGCTCATTCCATCAAGAGACGATTCAAGATGAGAAAAGGGGATACATCTCTAGGGGATAATATCCAAAACTGAATCGCCTCCTATATATCCCAATCTCTCATTTTCCCCCCTCTCCCCCTCCCCTTTCCCCTTTCTCTTGAATTCCAATTCAATGAAGAATTCTGCGTTGATAGTTTAGTTTTCTCTAGAACCTTTTCCAATATTTTGAAAGTATGCCTCTTAGCATGTTTACACGCTTTAAAGCTTCATTGTCTGTATTAATTTCCTCAAGGGGGAACTCATCGTCTGAAAATTCAATTTTATGATCAAGAAGCGTCTGGATGACGATTTCGACAAACTTTGGGAGTCCAAGCAAATTATAGCCGCCTTCTAACACAAAAACTAATTTTCCTTCACAAATGTCCTCAGCCAATTTTTTTAACTGGTGAGTAATGGTTGCATAAAGGCTTGAAGTAAGTCTAAGATTTCCAATAGGATCTGCGTAGTGGGTATCAAATCCCATAGCTATAATGATAAGTTCTGGATTGAATTCTTTTGCTACATGGGGCACAATTTTTTGAAAAGATTTCAAGTAGGTACGGTTCAACGTAAGAAATGGCAAAGGAATGTTTACATTGTAGCCCTCACCTTCTCCAAAGCCGATTTCAAAAATTCCTCCCTTTTCGCTTTCATTGAAATACTCGTGCATCGAGATGTACATTACAGAAGGGTCAGAATAGAAGAATTCAGCGATTCCATCTCCATGATGGGAGTCTAGGTCAAGGCACAGCGCTCGATCGAGTTTTTTTTTCCTTTTCAAAGTTAGTAAAGCCGCAGCACAATTATTAAAAATGCAGAGCCCTTCAGTTTTGGAGTAGCCTGCATGATGTCCAGGAGGACGAATCAAGGCAAATGATTGTGTTACGTTCCCTTTAAGCACTTCTTCACAGGCGAGAATGGTGCCACCAACGGCCAGTTTTGCGACATCAAAAGCATCCCGTGAGGCATAAGAATGTGCGCCTATTTCGCCTTCCCCAATCTTAGACAGCGATTTCACGGAATCCACAAGATAAGGCGCATGAATTTTATACAAATCCTTCTCTTTGATAGGTTTAGCTAAGATGGGTTCGATACCAGGTAGATCAAAGATTTCTTTTTGTTGAAGATAAGTATATACCGCTGCTAGGCGTTCAGGCGTTTCAAAGGACTCAAAATGAGGGCGAGGAAAATTAGTATCATGTTTCAAGAAGTCAGGATGGTGAATTATGCCAATCAATATTTGCACCTCAGAAAAGATCTCATATAATGTAATTGTGGCATAACCTTATAATCAGTATTGACTACAAATATGAGAGGCAGTGAGTCGAAGGGCGGCTGACGGGCGAATTCGTCTGAGGAAATTCCACTCACCATGCAGGTACTCTGGCACCTAAGGTGCCTGTCGAGAGGCAGGGCTCTGGAGCAGAAACGACACGTCCACTTGCCAGATGACGAGGATGCGGCTGAAGAACACACGAGAGTTTGTGTTCTGAGAAGACTTCGGTAACGAAGGTCGAGTTAACCCGCTGAGAAGACAAGTGGGATCGATGAAACGGCCATCCCAGAGGGTGCAAGTCTAAATAGGCTACCCATGAATTGCCTGTAGGAGGTAGCGGGTAAGACGCATAGTTGAATGCCGCAAGAGACGTGTAGTAGTAACTACACCTTTCTAACAGAAAGTGGATTACTCTCGACACACTGCCATCTCATTTCTAACGTTGTAGGAAAAGAAATCATTCCATTCCTTGTTTATATTGCAAAGAAACAAGAAATATTATTTCGCGCTTTTCAGAAGAGATTTGAAATACATTCGACAAAATTCTTGATTTGGAGGGGACTTAGCAAATTGGACGTTTTCAAAAAAGTAAGAAGAGCAAAAGTTATGGAAATGTATAAAGAAGCACAAAATTTGGAAACGACTAGCGATAAGGTTGATAAACTTACGGAATTAGTAGATTATCTTATATCAGAACTACAAAAGAACGGTTTAATCTAGTAGAAAGGACAAGATCTTATATATGTATAATCTTGTTCGTTTCTAGGAATTATAATTCTTGAAGAACCTGTATTGATAGTTCGAGCATCTGGTCACTCGTTTCTGCTTTGATGTAAAGTTGAAGGAGTTCTTGGTTAACTGTAAGAAAATTGAGTCCCCAACTAAATTTAGAGAGAATGTTTTTAGCTTGCTCCTCAAAGCCCAATATAAAAAGAGCAGCAGATAAGGCTTCAACTGTGCTTAACCTAATTGGTTTTCCGTAATTTGTCGGATTTGCAGCAACAAGAAAAGGTAAGGCCCTCTTTATACCACGTATTTTTTCAAAAGAGTCTGCTGTGAATTTAGCCCATGAGGCATCTATTGCTAAGATTCCATTATGGGATGCAATTTCCAGATCCTGCTTTGAGAGGATAACCTCTGAAAAAGGGTCTAGTAGGATAGCTCGTTTAGGTATTTGAGAGAGTTTTCGAAGGTCAGTTGCAAGTCTATTTCGAGTTAATTTTTGCCCTGTACATTTCTTGGGGTCACATTGCTTAACGTGATAGACATAAAGAGGTATCAGCTTGGCGTTTCCTCCTTGATTATTCATATGGTTTTTGTAAAGCCCCATTATGTTCACATATGTAAAGAAAAATGATTTCTATTACAAGGGCTAGAACATTAGCTGAAAGATAGAAAGACTTCGCGATATTTCGCAGTATCTTCTAATTAAATTAATCAAAGATAACTTTTTCTGAAGAGAAACAAACAAATACTAGAAACAACAAATAAATGAAAGATTTAACATCAAAAGTCTTCCTTGTTTGGATGTGATATATAATGCCTATGGCTTTTATTTTAATAAACTCTGAGATCGGCGCTGAAGAAGCCGTATTAAATGCGTTACATGATTTAGAACCGGGCGTTGATGAAGCCTATATTGTCTATGGTGTGTACGATATCATCGCAAAAATACGAGAGGAAACGATGGAGAAGTTAAAAGAACTTATTACTTGGAAGATAAGACGCTTGGACAAAGTCCGCAGTACCTTGACCATGATTATCGTCGAAAAGGTCGAATAAACTTCCCTCAATCTATCTTTTTCTTAATTTTCGCTATTTACTCTCTTCTTTTCGTCTCGATCTTATATGCCATAGTTCCTTTAATTCTTCAAAGGTAAAATTTTTTGGTGGTAGAATCACGTCTGCTGATTGCAATCCTCTGATCTTAACGGTTTTACCATTTCTAGCAATAAAATTGATAAGCTCGTCATACATCTGAAAAGATTCTTCCTCGCAGCCACCGTTGTTAGTAGCAAAGAAAAAGGCGAGGCTTTCTTCAAATTCGTTGATTTTCTTAATGACTCTTTTTTCTCGACTCTTGTCAATAAAAATAAGGTATTCTCCTGCAATCTTAATAATCACTTTAGATGACCTCAAATATATAGAACCTTTTTATAGGATCTCATGAGGATAAAAGCAAGCCTTAAAATAGTTTTTATATAGGACAAATAGTTAGCATCGCTATATTTAAATATTCACTATCTAAATGAAAATAAGAGCTTAAGAATTAAGCGCCTTTTAATAATCTCCTGAGATTTGGATTTCCCTCCTTGATTTTGTAGCGGGGTGGGGTAGACAGGAGATCCCGCGGGGCTCATAACCCCGAGATCGGTGGTTCAAATCTATGGGATAACGCCTATAGAGGATAAATCCATCCCCCGCTACCATTTTTACATTCTTTCTTTAGGGTTTTTAAATAGCGCAATACTGTCTCTTTTCAAGGTAATCTTGAAGTACAACATCTAACAGATTCTTTTCATTTTTGAGGAAATGAGCAGAACCTTCTCCTGCGCGAGCCAGTTTCTTTGAAAACTCAATATCTACGTCTCCACCTCTTAGAATACATATAACAGAGCAACTGATTTTATTTGCTCGACAAATTTTGACTTGACGAAGTGCGGCGAGTTTGGCACGTGTCTTCTCATCTATAGTGTCTTGTTGTTTGGTAGATTTGTGGAAGTTATGCGTAGTTGGGACGCCGTCCGTGATTACGATAATGTGCTTTTCAGCATTTCTTGAGGCTGATAATAAGATTTCTCGTGCATTTTTAATACCGTCCTCTAGGTTTGTATACCCTGCTGGTCTTACTTCAGTGATCTTCTCTAATATAGGCTGAACATTATATGTGAGTTTATTGAGTTTTGTTGCAGTATTAGCGAAAATAACAACACTACTCCGATCACCATTCTTGAAGGCTGCTAATGCCAGTCCTATTGCTGCTTTACGTGCATATTGAAACTTATTATGCTCAATCATGGATGAACTTCTGTCTAAGGCTAATACAACGTCCATACAACCAAGAGGTCGTCGTTCTTTTATTCGAATATCTTCTCTTTGAATTTTTTCTGGATGTCTTCGTTTCGTTATCACTTCTCTCATGGTTCTTCGCAGTGAGATATCGCGAAATCTGTCTTCACATTCATATTTTCTTATATCGACGATATCTTCTCCATCTATCGATTTTCCAGAACGGGTCTTATGTTTACCTTTCATAAGAGCACATTCTACCTCTGACAGGATATCTTCGTAAAGTATGGCGTATCCTTTATCTGTTATCCTAATTTTAGAGTGTTCTTCCTCAATAAGCTCTTGCTCAGTCAAATTTTTGAGGATATTAATGAGCGCGTCATAAGCGGCATACTTATGATCATCTCTTTGTAAATCGATAGCAACTCCAAGGTTCTCTCGCAATAATTCTTTAAGATAATCCAGAAGAGACGCATCCGCATGTTTAAGCAGATTTTGAAACGAAGCTCCTCTTGAAGAAGCGTCCTGTGCATTTTGGATTGACCTAAGCGCGTCCTTAATCATGTTCCTTGAGATTTGTTTTGAGGTTGATCCTTGAGAACTCCCTTTTTTTGATGGAATGGTTTGGCTGTGTGATACTGATTTCTTTGTTTTAGAGCCTCGCATTAAATCTTCGGCTTTGTCTGTAAACTCGAATTCTGTTCCTAATTCTGGCTTGTGTTTTTGAATTGGTTGACCTTTCAACAGTTCTTCTTTTTCTAAATAGTTAGGTATGCTGTATAAGAGTCGTAACATTTCCATAGTAGGATTTTGTGTCGTCTTATCGACTTGTCTTTTCATTCGCCTAAAGAAATCTGAAAGTGCAGGGAATTGTTTTTTGAGGTCTTCTGGATCGATGTTCATTAGATTGGACAAATCTTGCTGTGTTAATTTATCTTTAAATCCAACGGATTTCTTATGGTCTAATTGGCGGTAAAATTCCTCCTTACGCCTGGTAAACTCCTGTAATTCTTTCATAATATTTCCCATTTGCCCTTCGTTAAGCGGTAGTGTTGGAGTGCAGATTGAAGGGCTTTTTATATGGTTCTTTGCCGTTTCCTTACTAAAAAGTGCCTCGATTATTTCTACAATTAGTTCATCAGGCGTTCTCAAGGATTTCATTTGAATTCGATGCGCTAGAGTAATTAACGCAGCCTCTATTATGTGTTCTTTGGTCATTTCCTGCCTTAAAATAGCATAACTCCTCAAAACGTCAAGAAAAGCTAAAACGCCCCTACTTGAAGGTCCTTTTGCGACTTCAGGATGAGTTCGAATCCCCTCAGCGATTTTAGCGAGTAATCCCGGTAAGTCATGGCTGAAGGTAAGGGCGTGTGTCGTCATCACATTTCCTTCTAATTATTATTAAGAACGCTGTCAACTAAGGAATGGATGTATTCAACAGGATGTTCAAAATAAGGGCTCTCAGGAGCTAATGCAACGCGTCCGCGCAAAGCAACACGTGCGGCTTTTCTTATATCATCTACAGAAACTGTTGAATCCTTACGTAATGTAGTAAAACTTTGGCTTAAGTTCCACGTGGAGAGAGTAGCTCGAACACTGGCTGCATTTTCAATGTCTTTGTCAGTACGAGTCCTTTGGATGATTTCCACAATCTCTTGTGCTAATTTAAGCGGGATTTCTTTGTCAGTTTTAACTCCATATCGCTGAACAATTTCCAATTCTTCTTCAGCAGTTGGATAGGTGATTTTTACTCTTTCAAGTCTGTCCTTTAAGGCTTCCGAAATCCGTTCTACACCAGTGTATTCTGCAGGATTCATTGTAGCAATCAAAATAGTATCAATATCAAATTCAACATCAAAGTTACCAATTGTTATCACATGTTCCTGAAGGACTTGTAAGAGTGTATTTTGTAAGCGTTCAGAAAGACGGTTTATTTCGTCAATAAAAAGAATTTTCCGGTTAGCTTTGATAATTTTACCTGGTTTAAAGGCTCTAGGGTCGAAAGGCCCAAATTTAAAGGCCACTACGGGATCAATATCTCCAATTAAGTCCTCAGCAGTGAGTTCAGGTGATCCTTGAACTCTAACAAATCTTTTGGAACCTGGTATAGTAATAATAGGGGCATCTTTCTGAGCAGTTTTACATTGGGGGCACTCTGGGCTATCAGGAAGACAGTTAAAACCGCAATCACGGACTTTCATATCTGGTAATCTGCTAGCAAGTTCTTTTGCAATAAGAGTTTTTCCAGAACCAACAGGTCCCTCAAGAAGTAAATGTCGTCCGGAATGAAGAACCGCTAATATCTGCTCCTTTATATCCTCCGGACCTATCCATGCGTCAATAAGTTTTGTTCCTTTCTGCTCAATTAGCTCTTTTAGTTCATTTCTCAAAGAATTCATGGCTTTCCATCCACTTTTTAACTTCTATTCTCCTAATCACGTTATCTGGGCATGTCCAACTTTAATAACATTTTCGAAGATGCAATAAGGTAGCAGAATTTAGTCAGAATTCATATCGAAGATATAATTTATAGTAACCATAATCTTTATCATCACCTAAAACGACCAAATCATTTTGTTTATCACTCATTGTGGTGAAGAACATGGATCTAGATCAAATTAGAGAACGCACCCAATCGGCCTATGATTTCGTGTCCTCTCTTGAACTATTCAAGTACGTTTACGACAATTACCAACTAAACCAAGAGGTTATAACTGAACTTAAAAAATACGTTAATGATTATACTGTAGTTTTATTTGCTGCAAGTTGGTGTCGAGATAGTAGGGCTGGTGTTCCTGTATTTGCCCTTTTGGAAACTGAGATAGGACTAGAAGTTAGAGTTTTTGGAGGAATGGAGACGGCACCATTTGACCAAGATCATACGTGGACAATTCCGCCGTCACCCCCTGAAGCAGAAGAGTGGGGGGTCACTGCAATTCCGTGGATAGTGGTTTTCTTGAGAGATAATTCTAAAAACGGACAAGAAGTTGGAAAAATCGTCGAAAGGCCGCAATGGGGGATGACGATGGAAGAAGAACTTCTAGAAATTATCAAAAATGCGCAGGCTGGATAAATCTTTAACTTTTTTTACATTGTCTCTTCAAAAAGTTGTGAACCTTCAACCATATTCGCTAATACATTTTCTGCTTTTTCAGGAGAAATAACCTTAAGACCGCAGTCTGGATGAATGAATTTTATATTATCGAGTCCTATTTTTTCTACTGCAGCTTCGATATGTGCTTTTACAGTTTTAGGATCGCTTAAAACAGCATTAGCGCCAGAGATACATCCCAATCCCAGCTTCTTACCGTGATCTTCAAAGACTTTTCGTGAAATGATGTTAATATTGTCCTTTTCTATATCCCCGTCAAAGGCAAAACTTAGGGTTTCTATATTCTCAAATTTAACGAGGATGTCCTCAAAAAGGCTTTTTGTTAATCTCCCGCATACATGCATGATTGTGTTTTCTGATTTCAGTTCTGGGGTCAAGTATTCATTTATCCATTGAATAATCTCGTTACCGAATTTTCTATAGTTGATGTAGCCTGCACCAAAACCAGGTTCATCAATTTGTACGAGGACATCTCTCTTCTGGAGTTCCTCAGCTATAGGTTTCAAAGCCCTTGATACGTCTGCATAAAGCTCTACATCTATTATACTTGAATATGGGCCTAAATTACCTTTTCCATACGAGACCGAGGTGGTTGCACATGTGAAGCCAAAAGTGATTGGACCTGTTATCGTAATCTTAATCTTGTTGTTTGTTTCTTCTTTCTGTCTCAGATAATTCTTAACTAGTTCTAAATCGTGAAATTTAGAAAATGCGCTGAGTTCTATAGGAGGTTTGATTTCTCCAGTGATACATGATCGATTATCTTTATGTTGTAATCCAGGAAGTACTTCACTAAAATATGCTATCATATCATACCGTTGCTCTCCTGGAGAAATGACATCAATTCCATATTTAAGTTGTAAGTCAATAATTTTCAATATTGAACTCTCTATGTCATTTTTATCAAAATTTGGAAAACTACCAACAACGGCATGTGTTAATCGTTTCATTAAGAATCCCTTCTTTTATTTTCTGTTAACCTGTGTATGCAGTTTAAAAAAGATTGCGGGGCTATTTTTTATTTAATTGCTTAATTGATGCCCTCAAAAAGTTTTGCTCCTTCAGTCATGTTCGATAATACCATCTCTGCTTTTTCAGGAGAAAGGGCTTTAAGCCCACAATCTGGATGAATGAATTTTATATTATCAAGTCCTATTTTTTCGACCGCAGTGCCGATGTTTGCTTTTACAGTTTCAGGATCGCTTAAAACAGCATTAGCACCCGATATACACCCCAATCCCAGCTTCTTACCGTGATCCTCCAAGACTTTGCGAGAAATGATGTTAATATTGTCCTTTTCAATAGAGGCGTCAAAAGCAAAACTTAGGGTTCCGATATTCTCAAACTTAACAAGAATATCTTCAAAAAGGCGTTTAGGTAAGCGACCACAGACATGCATCACCGTGTTCTCTGGCTGTAGTTCTGAGGTTATCTCATTTATCCATTGAAAAAGTTCTTTTGAGAAATCTTTCCAATTGATATAACCAGCTGAAAGACCTGGCTCATCAATTTGTACTAATGCCCCAATCTTTTGAAATTCATCGGCAATAGCTTTCAAAGCGGTTGAAACGTCCGCGTAAAGTTGCAAATCTTTTACAGTTGAATATGGGCTGCCTTCTAAACCATTTAATCCACATGAGAAGCCTAAAGTGACAGGACCAGTGATTGTCAGTTTGATTTTATTCGTTTTCCTATTTTGTTCGAAATAATTTTTAACAAATATAAAGTCCTTAATCTTCGAGAATGTGGTGAGCTCTTTCGGGGATTTGATTTTTCCAGTGACATATGAGTTGGTGCCTTCATGTTTTAATCCAGGAAGCACTTCACTAAAATATGCGATCATATCATACCGTTGTTCTCCTGGAGAAATGACATCAATCCCATATTTAAGTTGTAAGTCAATAATTTTCAATATTGAACTCTCTATGTCGTTTTCATCAAAATTTGGAAAACTTCCAACAACGGCGTGTGTTAATCGTTTCATTAAGAATGCCTCATCCTTTGGTTATTTGTTAATTGTTTTTATATGTCGTGTAATATCACTATCAGATATAAAAATATTTATGTTTATAACCTTTGCTCATAATCAAATATTTTGGAGGCCGTACTTAAAAAAAGGCGAGAAAAAGCAGAGGAATTGGCTATAATGTTATGCCAAGTAATAAATTTATTAAGAAATAAATAAAGAATGGATGAAACTATCTTATCTTTTCTTCTTGCTCTTTTTGGATTCTTCTTCTTCTACCTCATCAATGTATGAAAGAAAGTCTGAAGTCACCTTTTCTATAAGAGCTATAGTACTATCTCCCTCAGTCTCTTTTGCGTTCTCTGTTTTTTCGTAATTAGAAAGAAACCCTTTGCTCCAATCTTCGTAATCGTCTCTACGATCTAAGTTAGAATACTCTGGAGTGTCATATCGATTGAAAACATTTTTTGACCAGCGCTTTAAAAATCTGTGAAAATCGTCATCATCACTCATATTGCTCACGTTTTAAATGATCAGATATTCTTTCTCATTTTCGCCTCAAATACCTTTCTTATATACTACTTCACCACAATTCTCATTACATTTATGCGATAAAAGATTATTCTCTTTATGTTTGCAATACTCTATAATATAATTTTGAACGCAGGGTGAACTTGAATGACAGAGTTATTGGAGAAAATTCCACCTGAGAAGCGTTGGGCAATAACTGCTAAGTTTCTTATTGGATTTTCCATTTTAAGAGGGTCGAAAACCGTCTTACCTCTTATGGGTAAGGAGGAAGGAATTATAGCGCCTGTTTTGGGGTTTGAAAAGTTTGAAGAGATACTTGCAAAGGTATTCTATGAAGGTGGCAGACGTATCTATCTCAATACTAAACAAATGCTCAACATACCTGTAAACGATGCTGCGGAAGCGGCTAAATTAGGCGCAGTCGTTGAAAATTTGATAAGCGGCCCCGAATGGAAGCGAGAATACATTGAGAAATCCCCACAAAGAGTTGTATGCAGAATAACTAAGTGTCCGTGGTGGGAGAGATATAAGGAGCTTGAGGTAGATCCTGAACTTAGACCTTGCGACGGAGCACATGAAATTCAGAATAGAGAAGGTCTTAAGGCAGTTAATCCCAAGATTACGTTTAAGTTCACGAAAGCAATGCCGAGAGGCGATTCTTATTGTGAGGAAGTCTTCGAATTCAATAAAGAATAGACGATTTGATAAATAGGAGTATTTCTAAGATAACTGTTCTGTGTTGAGTGTCAATCGTTAAAATTCTCAACTCAATTAAAATGCTTAGAGGATTGATAAGCATTAAAAATATTTTATTAAACTAAATATAATCGTAACTTCTTCTCCTTTTTGTTTCTTAAAACGCAATTTACTTCGATCATTTTGTTTTCTTTATTCTTTGCGTAGTTTTCCTCTATACTTGTCTTTTGTAAAGGATAACTATATATATAACTTGTCATATAGTACACAATGCATTGTCATACAATGATGAATATCTTTGCTTAAATAGATATTCATCATTGAAATCATTGACATATGACAAGGCATGAGGCGAGTTCACGCCAAGTGTAAGGGTGTCATTATCTGAAGAGCTATTTGAATGGTTCTCAAAGAATTGTGGCCCCAACGCCTCAAGCGCCGAGGAGGGGCGCTCAATAAGTACCCAGGTTAAGGAAAGGAGTGAACATGATAAAAGATGAGTCTAAAGAACTATTAGAGAAAACCCCAGAAAAAACGCGTTGGGAAATAGCTACAAAAACTTACACTGGATCGGTTGCAGGCTATGATATATTTGTTGGGCAAGCTATGGGTAAGGAAAAGTGGATAGAGCTACATGATAATCTTTGGGGTGAAGGCGGTAAGATGACGTATCCACAAATTAAAGAGGCCTTCAACATCGAAGTAAAAGATGCTCCAAGTGCAGGTACCTTGGTTGGTTTAGTTGCATTACTAGGACAGGGACCTGAATATGAATGGGAAATTACCGAGTCAACGCCAGAAAGACAAGTCTTAAGGATAACTAAATGTCCGTGGTTCAACAGATACACAGAATTTGGCTTGAAGCCCGAGGACATGATTTGTGCTGGTGGCCATATAGCATTCGTGGGAGAGGGAATCAAGGCTGTAAATCCCAAAATAAAACACACACTTACAAAAGCAATGCCATGGGGAGATTCATACTGCGAAGGGGTCTTCGAGTTAGAAGAATAGTAAGCAGTTAAATCCTGTGTGATTTTGAACCTTATATCTTCTCCATTTTTTTTTGGAAATTTCAAAGCGCCGAGGAGGGGCGCTCAATAAGTTCCCAACTTAAAGGAAGGATGAAAAAATGTCTAAAATGTCGAAAGAGGAATTGGAAAAGATTCCAGCTGAGCAGCGATGGGCAATAGCAGGTGCAAACTTCGTTGGAGCGTATACCGCTCTAGGAATGTTTGTTCAACCTCTCTTGGGTAAAGAAAAGATGCAAGAGATAGACAACAATCTATGGGGTGAAGGTGGTAAAATGTCATATCCGATGATCAAAGAGGCCCTCAACATACCCGTGGAGGATGCAATAGGGGGCTATAAAGTAGTCGCGGCTGTAGCAGCTATACAAGCTGGAGGCACATTCGAGGATGAAATGATTGAGGTAACACCTGAAAGAGTTGTATGGAATACAGTCAAATGTCCGTGGTGGGACACAGCTAAACAATTCGGAGAAAAACCTGAAAACATGACGTGCCCTGGTGGTCATCAAGCAATTTGTGAAGCTGGACTTAAAGCGCTTAATCCCAATTTTACCTTTAAACTCACAAAAGCAATGCCAAATGGAGATCCCGTCTGCCAAAATGTCATCGAGTTCAAAAAATAAGCGTAAACAGCAAGTTCTTGTGCGGTCTTGAATCTCATACTCTCAATATTTTTTTTGGAAAATGTCTACGCGCCGAGGAGGGGCGCTCTACAAATACCCAGGGTAAGGAGAGGAGGAAAAAATGGCTGAAGAGATTTTGAAGAAGATACCAGCGGAGAAACAATGGGCAATAGCGTCTAAAACCTTTACCACAACAGCAACAGCTATGAGCATGATGTATGGGGATGTCGTGGGCCCTGAAAAGAACAAAGAGATTTTAATTGCGTTATGGGGTGGAGGCGGTAAAAGTTCGTATCCACGAATGAAGGAAGCCTTCAACATACCAGTAGATGATGCAATTGGAGTGGCTACTTTAGGCAGTGTTACTTCAAAAGTAAGCATGGGACCTGAACTAGAGTCCGAGTTAGTCGAGGCGGCCCCAGAAAGAGCTGTAGTTAGAGTGACGAAGTGTCCGTGGTGGGAAAGATATAAGGAGTTTGGTATAACTGAGGGAGCAATTTGTGATGCAAGTCATACAGCAAATGCTACAGAAGGGGTCAAAGCAGTTAATCCTAAGATAACGTTCAAGATGACGAAGGCATTACCAAGAGGAGATCCATACTGCGAACTGGTGTACGAGTCTAAGTAAGCTTAAACCGTAGGCTTTTGTGTGGAAAATACAAATCCCATACAGTCTCCACATTTTTTTTTGGAAATGTTTAAGCGCCGAGGAGGGGCGCTCTACAAATACCCAGGGTAAGGAGAGGAGGAAAAAATGGCTGAAGAGATTTTAAAGAAGATATCACCTGAAGAGAAATGGGCCTGGACTGCTAATACTCATACCGCAACCCTAGTGATAAGAGGAGAAAATACCCTTGCGCCTCTTATAGGGGCTGAAAAGTACAAAGAGATAAATACCAAGATATATGGTGAAGGTGGTAAGATCCTGTTTCCAATGGTTAAAGAAGCTTACAATATTCCTGTTGAGGATGCCATAGGTGCATCTATATTAGCTACTGTTGTTGGTGAGTTAACTGTAGGGCCTGGATTCGAAGGTGAAACGGTGGAAGAGACCCCAAAGCGAGTTGTTGCTCGAACAACGAAGTGTCCATGGATGGAGAAGTACAAAGAGTATAATGTAAAACCCAAGTATATCCCTTGTGTCGAAGGTCATGAAGCTTGGGGGGACTTAGGAGTCAAGGCAGTAAATCCCAGGCTATCTTTCAAGATGCTGAAGGCAATGCCAAAAGGCGATCCCTACTGTGAATATGTCTTTGAGTTTGAGTGAGCCCATTAAACTGGCTCTAGTGCAGTCTTGACCCTTATATCTTCTCCACTTTTTTTGGAAATGTCTAAATGCCGAGGAGGGGCGTTCTACAAATACCCAACTTAAGGGAGGTGAAAGAGATGGTAGTAAAGATAATCTATACTTGTAATTTCTTACCAGGCAAACAGCAGGAGTACCTTGAGTGGGCTCAGAAAGCGGTGCCGATTTTTTTGGCCCCCGAAGAACTGAAGAAAATGAGTGCTTATCAGAATTGGTTAGGTCACTCGACCCCAATGCGATGGGTAGAGTTTGAGTTTGAGGATATGAAAGCTTATCAAAAGTATTGGGCACGAGAAGAGATTATAAAGGTAAGTGACGAGTGGGCCAGCATAACAACAAACCAAGAAGCTAAGATATTATTGCTAGTTTATCAGAACTCGCGAGAAGACCCCTCTACTTGTTGGGGGGATGAATCGTGTTACGTGTTCACTTTCACAGTGGTCCCCAACACTTAAATAAGGTGTGGTACCTCTGGTAGTTAGAATTGAGCTGAGGTCACACTCGCCACTTCTCATATTAACCATGCATTCAGGGCAGGAACTGCCCGTAGAGCCTGTTTGACATGTCCCGGTGGGGAATGAATGATTCAGGAAGCCAGCCTACTTGTAGGGTGGTAGTTCACGAAAAGGCGAAATAACAACATGTTCATAAAGAGTGGTTGTTTTTCAACCAATTTTCCTTTTTTTCAAAAAAACAGTAAGTTTGTATGTTTACATTTGTCAAATTATTAGTTTATGTAAACGCAAATTCTTTTAAAGATTAGTCTCAATTAAGAGAAAGAATTTTGATATAACCTGCTGTCGAGTTTTGGTTTTTAATACCTTTACGAAGGTAAAGATTTGCTTTACGTAAACGGATAAACTTATAAGTCATAAGTTGTAGATGAACCAAGAAAAGAGATCTTTTAATTTAATAATGTCTCAATAATTTTTACATTTGTAAACATGACTTTAAAAGAAATGCTATCTATTGGATTGATTGTGATGGATGATCTCATAGTGAATACACAAAACTCAGCAGCGCTTCTGAAAGAGAAGATAGCAGCAAATTTACAGCTTTTCAGAAAAGAGAATTACGATCTTCAAAATGTAACTAGACCCCAACTTTTTGAGGATATCTTTCCTTATGATCAGTTTCCACGAATAATTTTTGATAATGTCCATTGCCCGATAAATTTACCGGAAAAAATCTATATTACTGATACAACGTTTCGTGATGGGCAGCAGGCGCGTCCTCCATTTACGGTTGAACAGATCCTAACCTTATATGATTTCTTACACGAATTGAGCGGTCCAAAGGGAGCAATTCGGATGAGTGAATTTTTTGTGTACTCCCAAAAAGACCAATTGGCAGTTAAGAAGTGTATTGATCGTGATTATGAATATCCAAAAGTAACTGGATGGATTCGTGCGACTAGAAGTGACCTTCAACTTATTAAAGAAATGAAAATTGAGGAAACAGGAATCTTAACGTCTGCATCAGATTATCATATCTTTTTCAAGTTAAACATGACGAGACAAAAAGCTATGGATAAATATCTAAGTATTGTAACATCTGCAATCGAAAGCGGTATAATTCCCCGCTGCCATCTTGAGGATATTACAAGAGCAGATCTCTATGGCTTTGTCCTTCCCTTTGTGCAAGAACTAATGAAACTTGCTGAAAAATATGACATCCCCGTTAAAATCAGAGCATGTGATACTCTGGGGATCGGACTGCCGTTTTCCGAGGTTACACTCCCAAGAAGTGTGCCAAAGATCATTTACAGCCTACAGTGTGAAGGTGGCGTTCCCTCAGAATGGTTAGAATGGCATGGCCATAATGACTTCCATAAGGTTCATAGCAACTCTTTTGCTGCGTGGCTATATGGCGCAGCTAATGTAAATGGGACATTGTTAGGCATAGGGGAACGGACTGGTAATAGTCCAATAGAAGGATTAGTGGCCGAGTTGGCATCGCTCTATCCGAATCACGGCATCAACACAGTAATACTTACTGAGATCGGAGAGTACATGAAATCTATAGGCGTGGACTTTCCTGAAAACTATCCTCTTCTCGGAGATGACATCACAAAAACGCGTGCTGGCGTCCATGCAGATGGAGTAATGAAAAATGAACGTGTATATTCGGCATTTGACCCACAGAAATTACTAAACAGGCCATTTGAAGTTGCTGTAACTGACAAATCAGGCCTTGCAGGTGTTGCGTGTTGGGTTCAATTATATTTCAGAAGTTGCAATATACATTCTGTAGTTGACAAGACCCATCCTGGAGTTAAAAAGATGCACCAATGGGTTACAATGCAATACGAATCAGGTCGAACAACTGCTATTTCTGATCGTGAAATGATAGAGCTAGGCGTTCAATATTTGCCTGACTATTTTTCATCAAATCTCTAAAGGAAAATTAAATAATAATTGAAATAAATGGAGATTGACTCTCTCCATTCTGTTTTTATTGGAGTTGGCAAATGTGGTTGAATTTGACAAACTTGAGTTACCTAAGGAAGGTACTCGCATAACGATCGAAAATGGTGAATTACTCGTACCACACGACCCTATTATTCCATTTATCGAAGGTGACGGGATAGGACGCGAAGTAATCAATATAGCGAGACATATCTTAGACGAAGGAGTAAAAAAGGCATATGGTGGAACTCATCAAATAGTTTGGCTGGAAACATATGCTGGTGGAAAAGCTAAAGAACTATATGGCAAACTACTCCCTGATGATACTATTACAGCAATTGCTCATTTCTTTGTAGGTCTAAAAGGTCCAGTAAGGACTCCAGTCAGTGGTGGATATAGAAGCGTTAACGTACAATTACGACAATCTCTTGATCTTTATGCAAACATTCGACCAATTTTTCATATCGAGGGAGTTCCTACTCCAATCGTTCATCCAGAAACAGTTGATCTCGTCATTTTTCGTGAAAATACGGAGGATTTGTACGGAGGTCTTGAATGGCCTGCCAAAAGCGAACCAGCAAAACAAATTGGCAATTTCTTGTTTCAGCAATTGAAAGTGGAAACTAGAATTGATGCAAGTCTAGGACTTAAAGTAATTAGTGAATATGGTACAAAGCGCATAATGAGGAAAGCCATCCAATATGCCCTCATACACGACAGAAAACGTATTACGCTTGTACATAAGGGCAATATAATGAAATTTACCGAAGGGGCATTTAGAGAGTGGGGATATGAGGTTGCGAAAGAAGAGTTTGGTGACATAACACTTACCGAAAAAGAACTAGAAGAAAAATATAATGGAACGCTTCCTGCTGGAAAGATCGTAGTCAATGACCGGATTACCGATGCTATGTTCCAAGAAATTCTGCTTAGGCCAAAAAACTACGATATTTTGGTTGCACCCAATCTTACTGGTGATTACATGTCTGATGCTGCAGCAGCTCTCATTGGTGGGCTTGGAGTTGCCCCTGGAGTCAACATGGGTGATCATATTGCTGTTTTTGAAGCAATACATGGAACGGCTCCAGACATTGCAGGAAAAAATATCGCAAATCCTAGCTCTGCGATCCTCTCTGGAATACTGATGTTGGAATATTTAGGTTGGCAAAAAGCAGCTAGCACAGTCTTTCAAGCAGTGCGAAAAACTATACAAAATGGAAAAGTAACAGCTGATCTGGCGAGGCTTCTTAAAGGAATCACATCCGTGAGCACAACAGAATTCGCGGATCGTGTTATTGCCAATATGAACTAATAGTTCTATTATTTATTCTTGAATTTTACATTTTAATTTGCCCAGATCTCCTTTTTAATGCTATTTCTTGAAACTAAGTTATTTATACCCGTAATGCTATATGCTGAATTTGCTATTCAACTCAAAAGGTGAGCAGAAAATGGGGGAGACATCAAAAGACTTATTGAAGAGGTTTCCTGCTGAGAAATGCTGGGCACTGACAACCAAAATACTACAAGGTCTATTAGTATTAAGCGGTTCAAAGAACTTACCGGCTATTTTAGGTACGGAGGATGGTTTCATCTCGCCTGTCCGGGGTTGGGAAAAGCATGAGGAAGTAACCCCTAAGATATATGGTGAAATCGCCAGGAAATTTTTTCCATGGGTCGAAAAAATGTTTAGCATACCGGTAGAAGATATAATAGGAGTTACAAAACTATATATTGTTGCTACAACATTTCTTATGGGTCCTGAGTTTACGACTGAAATAATCGAGACAACCAAAGAAAAAATCAAAATCCGAGTTCCTACGTGTGGATGGACGGAACGGTTTAACGAACATAAGGTACCTATTGAGTTTAGGATTTGCTATCCTGCCCATAACTCATGGGCTGAAGAAGGGTTGAAGGCAATTAATCCTAAGATAATTCACAAGTTCACTAAATCAATGGGAAAAGGAGACCCATTTTGTGAAATAATAATCCAGTTTAAAGAAGAGTAAACAATAAAACAACTAGAAGGAGAATGAAAAATGGGGGGGGTTATTGGATAAGATTCAATGTGAAAAGTGTTGGGAATTAACCGCTAAAACGCTCATCAGATTTATAGTATTACAAGGCGATAAACTCATTGCTCCTCTTTTAGGAAGAGGTGAAGGTGTCATTGCCCCTGTTATGGGCAAGGAAAAATGGTTAGAGATAAACGAGAAGGTATTTGGCGAAGGTGGTAAGCAACTTTATCCATGGATTAAAGAAGCCTTTAATATTCCAGTCGAAGATGTAATCGGAGCAGTTAACTTAGTCATAGTCGGTGAAACACTAATGGGTGGAGGTTTGATCAAGCATAAATTAGTCGCGACAACCCCAGAAAGGGCCGTACTCAAAATAACAAAGTGTCCGTGGTGGGAGGGTTATGAAGAATTTGAAGTAGACCCTGAGCTTAGAGCTTGCGACCCTGGTCATCCAATTATGATTGAAGAGGCGTTCAAGATAATTAATCCTAAGATATCTTACACGCTCACAAAGGCATTACCCCGAGGGGATCCTTACTGTGAGGAAGTCTTCGAGTTTAAGGAAGAGTAGACTTAAAATTAAGAAGGTGAACCCGTATGGCTGAGTTAAAGAAGAAGTTCACAACTAAGGCATTATTAGAGCAAATTCCAGCTGAAAAGGGTTGGGAAATAACCGCTCAAGCACTCACTAGATTAGTAGTTTTGAGAATACATACGGCCAGACCCGTTCTGGGGGTTGGTGAGGGGATCATTTCACCTATTTGGGGTTTGGAAAAGTATCTAGAGATAAACACAAAGATTTTTGGCGAAGGTGGTAAGAAATTGTTTCGAATGGCTAAAGAGATGTTTGACATAAAAGTAAATGATTCTATAGACGCTGCTAATTTAAGCATCGTTGCTGCACAATTACTATGCGGTCCTGAGCAGAAAACTGAAATAGTAGAGGCAACTCCAGAAAAAACTGTAGTCAGATGGAGTAAATGTGCTTTTTTCGAGAGGTACAAAGAGCACGAGATAAATCTTGAGCTTACAGGTTGCCGTTATGGTTGCCCAAAGTGGGCTGAAGAGGGACTCAAGGCAACGAATCCTATGATAACTTGCAAGCCTAGGAGGCAAATGCCAACAGGTGACCCTTACTGCGAATATATCTACGAGTTTAAGGAAGAATAAGTTTTTGGAAATAGTCATCCAGCACTCAGAATCGCATCGATTTTTTCACTAACGTCTTTGGTTTTATCAGTTAATGGTTTTAATTGAATATCCTGTACAGATCTCACGCCATCTATTCCAAGTTTTACTGCCCACGCAATTTGTTCTTGCTCAAAGATTTTACCTTGGGAAACTTCAGGTGTTGTCCCGTATGATCGTAATAATGCCACACCAACCGCGTCAATAGCTATACGATCTGTTCCTGCTATTAAAAGCCCTGGTTGTATTAACTCGCCTATCTCTGGTCCTTGATTCTTAAAACCTGAAATCGCATCAAGAAGCACTAAAGCAGGTGTATACGCTTCGTTAATTTCGGCTATCAATATCCTCTGTGCTTTTACCATCCTCTGCACTTTTGAGTGATGTAACTCCGCCATATAATCATACCTATCCCATGGATTCCTCTTAGCAATCATACCGACGGAATTTTTGAGAGATAACGTAAAATGCCCACCAAATCGATGAGTTTTCAAATTACATGTCTGAATGATTTTATCTGCTTCTTTGAAGACGTTGGCAATGAGAAATCCTCGCTTCCAGGAGCTTTTTTTGTCTTCTTTTTGAATTTTTGTAAATTTTTCGTAAGAGAGCATATCCAAATTGACCAACCGAAACCCGAGTTCATCAGCTAAATCTTCCACTCCCATCTTCATAAGCACGGACCATGTCACTCCCATCCCAGAGCGTGCTCCTAGATTAATTTCTTTTGCACCTTCTTTTTGTAAACGTGTGACAAGAGTTCTCAGCGTGTCGATATGGGTTGATGCAGGATACGGATCTGCACTGTTATAATTTGCTTTTAACGCGATATTCTTATCCCTTATCTCTAAGGAATATTGATCAAGAAGTGCATTAATCCCTTCTACTCTATCCTCTGTTTTGATCAAAAATACGTCTGTTTTCACATTTATTCTCTCCTATCTAGATGTTTTATTGAAGAGTTCAACAATTATAAGTATCGAATTAGGTAATAGCAGTCTATTATGAAAGGAACGGTAGGACTTTTGTCTCTTTAAAGTATTCCTTTGTAGAACCCACCATCGACTTGAATAGCAGTTCCTGTAATATTACTCGCTTTTTCGGAGGCAAGGAATACAACAAGATTCGCAAATTCTTCTGGAGTCCCTAAACGTCCTAAAGGAATTGCATCAGTCCAACCACGTTTTGCATCTTCCTCTGATATGCCTTCTCTTTCAACACGTGCCTTTACTAAATTTTCTAAACGTTCTGTGGCAGTAGCTCCTGGGCAGACCGCATTAACAAGGATATTGTCAGGTCCTAATTCGTTGGCTAGTGTTTTTGATAAACCTATAACCCCTGCTCGCAATGAGTTTGATAATACCAGGTTTTCCAACGGCTGTTTAACAGAAATAGAGGTCGAATGAATAATCCGTCCGCCTCCCTGCCTCTGCATATACGGAATCACTTCTTTGCACAACCTCACAACGCTCAGCAAATTTAATTCAAATGCATTTTTCCAATCTTCATCATTAAACTCCATAAACTGGCCTGGTGGGGGGCCACCAGCATTAGTGAAGAGGATATCAATGCGTGCAAATTTTGTTATCGTGTCTTTGACTAGGTTTTTGATGTCTTCAGCCTTAGTTAAGTCAGTAACAACAGAAAGGACTTCTGTGCCAGTAGCATTCCGTATTTCTTCAGCAGTTTTCTCAAGAGTGTTTTTATCTCTGGCACATATGACCACTTTCGCTCCTTCTCTTGCTAATTCAAAAGCAACTGCCTTTCCGAGACCTTTACTTGATGCTGTAACTAGTGCAACCTTATTTTTCAATTCTAAATCCATAAAAAGTCACCCTTCGTTAAATAGTTCAAAAATATGTGTGACATAAGTTAAAAAGATGAAGTATTGAGGTAATTGCATTATCCCACCAAAGGAAACTTCTTCACTTCAGTGGTACATTTTTAACTATTATGAAAAGTTCTTAGTCATTCTCAGTTTCTTCTGTTTCTTTTGCTTCTTCAATTCTTCTATCTTTCATCAAACTAACGTTAGCAATAGCTTGTGCCCGTCCAGCAGGATGGTCAAGTAGTTCTGGATGTTCTTCAAGATATTCGTCAACTTCTTCTGACGTTACCACACTAACCGATGTTCTACGCTCTTGTTCTTCTGTCACAAACTGTTCCTTTGCTACTTCAGTGATGGCATGTTCTCCAAGAATAATAAAATCGTTTATCTCGTCTATTTGAGAAAAATTAACCAGTTCTTCAAAATCACAATGAAAAGCAAGTTGTCCATCATAAAGCAAGACGAGGAAGTATTTATGCAAAGGAGAGTTACAATGCCCGTCACAAGTGCGAATACTGACAACTGGGGAGCCATATATTCTCTCACTCGAACGAAAAGCGTTTAATAGTTGTTCGTTAGAGAATATTTCGGAAGAAATTTGGCTGATTTCCCAGCCTAGAAGTGCATTTCCCTCTTTTTCATCTTGAAGCATCGCGAATTCTCCAAGTTGGGGAAAATCTTTTCTTTCTATCTGAGAGAACGCTTGAAGTTCATCATAACTGCAATGAAAAAAACATTCACCGTCAAAAAATTCAACGAGAAATTCCTGATGCATAGGAGAGTCGCAAACTTCCTCATCACATGGCCCAATCATAACAAAGGGCGTGCCCCAAGCCCATCCAGGCTTTGTACCTGTTTGCTCATCAAGAAGTTCTTTTGAAATTTCGCAAATCGCGCGCCCAAGATCTCTAAGCATTCGTTGCATTTCTCTTTCTTTCTGTCGTCTTTCTCTCTCTATACGTTGTTTTTTACTTTCTCTTCGTCTAGTATGTTTCTTTTTTTTGGTTTTGGGCTTTCTTTTTTTCTTGGGTTTTGTCACCATAATCACCTCAAGAAAATAAAACCAACGCAATTAATTCTGATTCAATTATATTTGGTACAAAAAATATAATAAATGCCACATATCCATCTTCCAACAAGAAGGTGATTTTCTTGCAGAGGATTGATAAAGAGAGTTCTCAAGCAATTTTTGATCTCGCCGACAAAAATAAACAAAAAATTGTGAATCTATTAGTAGACTTAATTCGAATCCAAACCCCCGTACCCCCTGGACTCAATTATGAAAAGGCAATTGAGTTCTTATCCCCACAATTTGAATCATTTGGATTCACTTGTACAAAACATGTTATGCCAGAGAATACTTTTTTGGAGAAACAAAAATCCACTAATCAATTACTTGATGGTCCTCGCATTAATCTTCAAGCTGAAAAAAAATCCGGAAAGAAACCTGGTCTTGTTCTTTATGCACATGTTGATGTTGTTCCCGTACAGGAAGAGAGTTGGACAGTTCCTCCGTGGGAGGGTGTGATCAAAGACGGAAAAATGTATGGTAGAGGAACGTCAGACTGTAAATCGTCGATAGCTGCAATCCTTGGTGCATTGGAAACAATTTCAGCGTTAAAGCTTGATCTAGCCTTTGATTTAAACATCCTAATTACCACCGATGAAGAAGTAGGACCATATTCTGGTTTATGCTGGCTTGCAGACATGGATGTGGTCTGGGGAGATTATTTCTTCTGTCTGGATGGAAGTTCAGATACATTAGGGATTGGTGCCAATGGAATGCTCGAATGGATGGTTGAGGTCCATGGAAAATCGGTGCATAGCGGCATTAGTTTTCTTGGACAAAACGCGATCGAACAAACAAACCTCATCATTAGCGGATTTTTAGAACTTAAAAATGAAATAGAAAAAAGAAGATCGGTTATGCCCAGTTCTCCTGAGATACAGAATCAAACAGGAGGCAAACGAGCAAATATTAGTCCAGTACTAAACGTAACAATGATTAATAGCGGGGTAAAAGTCAATATCGTTCCAGATAAGTGTGTAATTAAAGGAGACAGGCGATATATCCCGGAGGAAAATATAGATGACGTAATAAAAGAACTGGAGGATAAACTCGCTGAAATAAAGAATGCACATCCCGAACTTAGTTATGAACTTAAAACTCGTAAGATTTACGGGGGGTATTCTACCGAACCGACACATTCATGGGTTTCATTTGTAAAAAACATTATCAGCTATATTAAAGATGAAGAGCCTCCAATAGCTGGAGCGCAGGGTAGTATTGATGTTGGATGTGTCATGGAAAAACGCAAGATACCCCAATGTGCGTTTGGCGCCGGGACTACGCTTGAATCGAGAATTCATGGACATGATGAAAATATTCTTGTGAGCGATCTGTTAGATTTGACGAAGGTAATCGCTCTTGTTATCACAAATCCTCTGGATTAGATCGTCTATGGGAAGAAACCTCTCAATTGAATTGCTTTTGCCAGGCGTTCTACAGCTTTACAGTAGGCGGCGCTCCTCATTGTGATTTCATCCGTTGTCGCGAGTTTCAAAACTTCATTATATGCTTTTAATATAACAGCTTCAAGTTCCTTATTTACTTGCGCTTCTGGCCATAAATATGCTTGCGTATCTTGCACCCACTCAAAGTAAGATGCAATAACTCCACCAGCATTTGCGAGTACATCAGGTACAACGAAGATACCCTTCTCAGCGCAGATCTTATCTGCATTTGGCGTTGTAGGACCGTTGGCTGCCTCAACAACCACCTTCGCGTTTATTGAGTCTGCGTTTCTCTCTGTTATTTGATCCTCAAGTGCAGCTGGCACTAAGATGTCTACTTCTGATTCAAATAATGCTTTATTTGCTTCACTTGCATCTTCAATAAAATCTGTACCTTTGAATTCAGACCAAGGCTGTTCATCATAAAAGTGCTGAAAGAGTTGTGGAATATTTAATCCGTTCTTATCGAAATGTCCTCCATCGACTGATGTCACACCTACTATCTTATACCCCATCTCGTAAAGAAATTTGGCAAGCCAAGATCCCACGTTTCCAAATCCCTGGATAACTACAGATGGATGATTTCGGATTCCTAAGTGTTCCATAGTTTTTTGAGTTACAGTTGCTACACCCTTGCCTGTCGCATATTTTCTACCTAATGATCCTCCAAGCTCTACGGGTTTCCCAGTCACAATTTCAGGAACTGCATATCCTTTGAAAGTGCTATAGGTATCCATTATCCAAGCCATCACTTTTTCATCAGTGTTTACATCTGGAGCGGGAATATCTTTCTCAGGGCCTATCAAGGGAAGAATCATGTAGATGTATCTGCGAGTCAGTCGTTCAATTTCTGTCCGTGACATTTTTGTTGGATCACACCTGACACCGCCCTTTGCGCCACCATAAGGAATGTCGACTACGGCACATTTTATCGTCATCCAACCCGCGAGTGCTGTTGTTTCGTTTAAACTAACTGAAGGATGATATCGAAGACCTCCCTTACAGGGTCCCCTAATATCATTGTAATGTACACGATAGCCATCATAGAGCTGGTAGTCACCGTTGTCATGCACAACACCTACCGCTACAGAAAGGGTTCTCATGGGGCGTCTGAGGAAGCTGTGAATATTGGAGTCTAAATTCAATAATTCAGCGGCGTTATCTAAAGTCTCCAAAAAGTTTTCGAATGGATCCTCTTTGTTACTCATAAAAAAATCCTTCATTACTTTCATTCAATTTGATGTTTAAATTTCTTAACACTCTTCTAATTATTTCTTTGCTAGGTATTCTTTCGCTTTTTTGAGTGTTGATTTACTAACAATTCCATGGCTTCTTACCAGAGCAGAAAAGTAACACAGGCATCCGGGATCTTCAGGGGAGCCGATATAGTTTAAAATAGCGTTATATTTATCTACATCTAAACAAAGTGAGTGTATGGGACAGGAATAGCCTTTGTTGGTTAAAAAAAGCCCCATACAGGGAGGGCTTCTAGAAACGGGTTTGTCTAGCCCTTCTATAATGAAAGAACACATTTCATCAGAGATTCTTTGGAAATCTTCCTTAGAAAGGTTTACATCCTCTTTATGATATTCTATGAGTCCTCTAACTATGGATTGAATGGCTAAGTCGATTGCTTCTTTAATAGTCTTTTCAGTCCTAAATTTTTGGATCATTCTGTGGAACATACATTCATTACTACGTTCTCTATAGAAAAGACACGGCATACGAATAAGAGATGTGATAACGGTTTGGGTCATTGGCAGAACTATCCCAAGAAGTGAGTCTTTTATAAAATAGGGGCGAATACCATAGTATTAAATATCTCGATCGATTCTCCAGTCAATGATATTTTAAAGACTATACTATATTTACTTTCCCTTTTTTGATTCAGTAGTTTGGAAGGTCTTAAAGAGCCATCAAAAAACTAAGTACCAAAAGAGTTAATTATCTTTCCTTAAGTTTTATCGTGATTGACCTAAAGGAGTTTTGCTCATGAAATTATTGTTAGCTTACTTTTCTGCAACAGGAAACACCGCACAAATAGCAAATACTGTAAAAGAACAACTAACTGAGTTAAATGTAGAAATTGACGAATTTAATATGACTTCATATTCTGATAGACAAAAAAATATTAATTTAGATCCTTATGATGCAGTAATTTTCGGATTTCCTGTTTATGACAATAGAGCACCACGATTGGCAAGAGAATGGTTGCAGACATTGAATGGTAAGGGTAAGAAATGTGCTACCTTTTTTACTTATGGCGGGATTCGTGTGCATCCATCCCATTATTCTACTCGTCAGATATTGGAAAAACAGAATTTCGAAGTTGTTTCATCTGCTGAGTTCTTAGGTGCGCATACATTTAATTTAGCTGGATGGGAGGCAATGGAAAACAGACCCGCCCCCTCAGATTTTGATGTCGCTAGAGAATATGCGTTAAAAACCTATAAGAAATTCATTAATAAGGATTCTAGACGCTTAGGTGAACTAGAAAAAGGCATGCTTAATGAAGAACAATTGGATGAATTGGAGAATTCTAAGTTTAAGATAATCAAACAATTTCCTACCAGAGACGGCAAAGAATGCAGCATGTGCCGAACCTGTGAAGAGCAATGTCCTACGCAGGCCATGAATGCTGAAGAAGGGTCTGCAAACAAGGATGATTGTATCGTCTGCCTTAGATGTGTCGCTAATTGTCCTGATAAGGTATTGAAAATAAATGATCTAAGTAAAATCTTCAAGATGCTACTACAAAGAGATAATACAACAAAGGAACTTTTGGCGAAAAAAACAAGTAAAATCTATTTGTAGGTATTATTTGTCATTTCTAAACGAATTAGTTCTGCTCTCTTTAATTTTATTATCGCGAGAAGACCTCCCCCGAAAGGGTGGGGTAGTTCACTTGTAAAACCTCTTGAATACTCGACAGACCGCCAATCCCATCCATAAAAGCAAATCTTTATCTCTACCCTTGGTCAATTTCAGATTCCATGTCCCGTTCTCTTCTTGATTGTTAGTAAACCAATCAAGAGCTTCCTTGATTTGTGGATTATCAACAGAAAATCCAAGATAAGACAGCGAATCAAGTGATGACAATAAGTCGGTAAACCAAAAAGGAAATGTAAATCTAGTCCAATAATTGACTGCTTGTCGATCAGAGTAGCGATCCCGTTTGAAAAAACGAGATGCCAAGAATTCTCCAGCATCTTTAGCTTCTTTTGTTTTTCGAAATTCAGGATGCGCCGCAAATGCTCTTAATACACATCCTGTCACCAACCAAGCAGATGGCATCAAAAGATCAGGCATCAAAATTTCAGAATGCAACATTTCTCTATCTAATTTCTTGCCAACTGTTCTAAATGGAATTGCCCAGCCGCCATCACTTTGGCGAATAGAAAGAAGCCATTTAAATCCTTTTTCAATCCTAGGATCATTATCATAGCCTGCTTTAATGAGAATTTCCATGGTCATTGCAGTATAGGTTGGAGCGTACTGAGTTCCATAAATTCCTCTGAAATCACCTTCTTCTGTCTGAAAACTGAATAAGAACTCAGCTGCCTTTTGCATTGCAGGGTGTTTTTTGTTAATTCCATATTTTTCAACCAATTCTCCAATGATTCTATACGTCTCAAGTTGATTATAGTTCTCTCTTGAACGAATGGACGTGTCGCCACCGGGATATTTCCAAAAACCATCCTCTTGCTGTTTTCGAATGAGTTTTTTAACTTGGGATAACTGCCACAATGTTTCAATAGACTCCATTTCCTTTTTACCAAGTAAATCACGTTGGGTAAAAAACAAAATTGCCTCATTTCTTGATGTTAGCAATGGGGGTAAAGGGTCAAAGTTAAGTTGTTTTCTCCATCTCTCTACCATCGTCATTCACCATTAATTTAAAACAAAAACATCTTTAAAGTGAATTTGTATCATTCAGATTAAAAAACTAAGGTGGCAGGATGTATATTTGGTTTTTTTTCTGTATAATTGGTGTAATCGCAATAATACCACTTCATTTTTTATCCGTAGAGCACTTGAAACTCCAAGAAAAGTACGGTAAAGAGAAGGGGATCAAACGAGGTGAGATTTATGGACTCATTTCAGGATGGTTTTTTTTCATCTTTTGGATGGGGCTCTGGTTTTCACCACAATCAAGATTTACTGTTCCAATTCTTCAGAATGTATCCGTCATCATTCCAATTATTAATTTTTCAATTCCTGTGTTTCACCTGATAATTTGTACGCCTTTCCTCGCTCTGGGTGCCTGGTTAGGGATTAAGGGTGTACAGGAAACTACCCTAAAAGTAGCAGAAACACATAGACCGGAAAAAATTATTACAGGAGGAGTTTATTCCGCTGTCAGGCATCCACAATACTTTGGTGGATTACTTGCTCACGTGGGAATTTCTTTTCTCTTATCAGCAATTTATTCCTTGTTTTTTACTCCTCTGATGATTTTACTAGTCTATCTCATATCATGGAAAGAAGAAAAGGAGTTAGTCAGAGAATTTGGCAAAGAATATGAAGATTATAAAAAGAAGGTGCCAATGCTACTGCCAAAGATTAGAAAATGATTTCAGTTGTGTTCGCTATTTAATCCATTCTTAAGGGTTCCTGATCTCTTTGGTTACAAAAAGACGTTTAATGCTCTCTTCTAACTTATTAAGCGACCTTAACCTTTAATAAATGCAAAAAACTCTTTTTCTTGTGATTCTACAAATTTAACGAATTCTTCGATAAGTTTCATCTTGCTGACCTTTAATTTTTGGTTTAGAAGCAATTTCGCTTGCAATTCGTCAATCTTATTTTTCACTTCAGTCGCAACGCGTATTGTAGTAACCAAACAACTCCCCCTGAGTTTGTATAATTTTATACTTTTTCTTAACTTATAGTTAATTCGACAGATAAAATCTCAAAATTAACATATAGTAGACTTTCATACATATATACTTTTATACTGAATATTTGCTGTTCTCTAGGGAACTATTTCAGCCAAAATATTTCTAAATTTTCGCAAGAATACATAAAAATCTACAAGTCTTCTTTGTATCCCTTTAAGATTTTCCTCATTCTTTGATACTACTTTTGACAAGCTAAGACTAGCACTTTTTCCAAAAGAAATATAAATGATTGTAATGCGCTTCTCTTACCTATTTCACAAAACTATAGTAACGAACATGAGAGAGAGTTATAACATAGCTTTCAACTCGAAAAGGCTCTGAAACTAAATAACTGGAAATTAAACGGAAGGGTGAACTGCGATGGCGAAAGAAATGGAGGTGAACTTGATGACAGAGAAGGAACCGATAAGGAAATATCGAACAGTAGATGGTACATTTCAGATCTTGTGTTATAAAGCACATGAGCAATGTGGTAAGGATTGCCCACAAATGAAACTGTGGCGGGAAGTAGCTGCATTTCAGAAATTAGGCTTTAAGTGTTTTATTAGAAACGGTGGCGATATATGGGAAACTAAATTCGAATATGATCCTTTAGGGATGATGTTTTCGTGAGATATGTGCAAAAAAGGGCAAATTGTTATACATAGCCTTTTTTTGTCGATAATAAATATGGAAACGATTCTTTCTTCATTTTTTTCAATTTAGCAGAGCAGAAATGAATGTTCGGGTGTTTTCAGAAATATTCTCTTTATGAATAAGTGGTTAAACGTCTGTTTTTCAGCAAAAATACCGTTTTTGTGAAATAGATATTTGTGAGTAATACTCACCATCTTTTTAGATGCTCTAAGATAGAAAAGAAATCGCAAGAAAACAGAGTTAAAATATATATTGGGCGTTCTCCTTAGAGTTTTCATATTTTATAAAAAGCCATTTTCACTTACGTGAAATTTTTATTTCAGGCAATTCACTGAGACAGAACAAGAAAAATGAATAATATGGTGCTAAAAATAGCTGATATACTCTGGAAAAAGGATAATTAGAAAGAATGACTTTCTAATCATCTTGTAACTATTCTTATGAGACTAATTCATTAAGGGAGTAGATTTCCTAACGCAGGTCCTAAGACTGGAACGGAAAATACTTGAAAGTATTCTAAGGCAAATACCACAGCTACTACTATTACAATTAACGCTATGATACCTCCAACGACTTTTCCTTTACCCATTTTTTCTTCACCAACCTTGATACTTAATCGAATTTTGCATGTTTTGATTTTAGACAAAAGCAAACAGCACTACTTCCAATATTAGTATTCAATACTCCGATAAAAATTCTCTGCAAAAAAAATAAATATATATTTGCGAATATTTTAAGGGTAGTTGCAAAATATAGTACTTTACATTTTCACAGGATTAAATTTCTCAAAAAACAGTCATTCACTCTTCTTCTTTCTTAATAGACTTTAGATTTTGTAATCTCTGGATTCTACACATTTACAAAAAAATTGGAGGGGGATATACGTCCAATATTCCTAAAAGGATATCGAGAGGTATAATGCCCGAAAAAGAATGGCTTCGGATGTGTCTCCCCCATTGGTATATTTTCTTCCTTTTAGAATTTGCATCTTAGAAGTTTTTGTCCACAAAATCGTCAATCGAGTTCGTTAAGGAAGTTTATAAAAAAAAAATGGGTGGTGTAAGATTCTAAAAGCAACAAGGCTAACCGTTTACTATTTCTTGAACTTGTAGAGAAATTCGCAGTACTCATCTCCCCACTCTGGGCATTTTGTTAACTTAAAGTCTATTTTAGGATTAACTGCCTTGAATCCTTCTTTCACAAATGTGGCACAAGGTTCGCCGCAAACTTTAAAGGCATCAAGAACATTATATTCTTTAGCCCTCTCCCAGAGCGCACATTTATATGTTCTCCTCACAGCTCTTTCTGGTGTTGACTCAACAATTTCAGATGTGTATTCAGGACCGAGGGCAACTTTGCCAACGACAAGGGATAATCTAGCAGCCCCTGCTGCATCTTCTACTGGTATGTTGTATTTTTGCTGAATCATTGGATGAAGCGCCGCACCGCCTCCACCCCACATTCCATTTAAAATCTCTATGACTTTTTCTTTACCCAAGGCACCCACAAGTTGCGCCATTAAACCCATTGCTGATCCACTGAAAACATTAGTGGCGAATGCCCATTTATCTTCAACTGGGACTTTATCAGCTATCTCAGCCATTTTCCATCCTCTCCTCAATTTGGGTACTTATAGTGCGCCCCTCCTCGGCGCTTAGGGTGTAAAGAGTCACTTTAATGAGAGTCCTTCAAGTTCACTCTTTCAATAGTGACTCCTGTTCATTTGACTGAACTTACCCTAGGACTTGTCATATGACAATTAAAAAATTAAAATTGCCATTAAATGACAAGTCAAAAATATATTTATAGCAAGTTCTATATATAGTTTTTGCAAATTAATACTTTACAAATATCTAGTTTATGCTACATATAAGTAACGGCGTGAAAGACTTTCATAACTACAAGGAAAATCGAAATTGTCTCCCTCCATCACCCCCTAAAATAGGATTTATTTTCATTCTTCTAATTTTACGACGCATTCACAATAGGGATCTCCAGCACACATACAAGTAATCATTTCCCATGTAGCGTTTGGATTTATGGTACTACCAATGACATGATCGAAGCGATTGCACCAATCACTGATATCCTTATATTCTGTTTGAAACGGACACTTAATAATTCTCCATCTGTTGATTGTTTTCGATCGCTCAAGTATATTGGTATCCTGACCTGCGAGTTCATGCCAGATGTCCCAGCACTTCCCAATTGTTTCGCAATCATTGCCTTCTAGTTTGAAGATGGTTCGAATTGTATTGGCAATATTCTTGATTCTATCACCCATTTCGTTGAACGTTTCATACATTCTAATTGCTTCTAACGCACCATATTTCTCGCGTAGCGCATATAACCAACTTTTATGGTTAGATGTCCAACCTTTCATAGCAAAATTGTATTTTAGTTCCCATGGTATCTTCATTTTCTTAACCGTAGTCTTCACAGTTACCTCATTCGATGTTTTCTCTTGTAACCTCCAAACGTATTCGCAATAGGGATCTCCGGCACACATTCCTTTAGGGCGTTCGAGGATAACCTTTGAATTAACAATCTTTCCCATAATATCGAAGAAGGATAAGGACCAGTCGCTGATATCTTCGTATCCTGTTTCAAGTGGACACTTGGTGACCTTTCTTCTATTGATTATTTTGGATCGCTTAAGCAAACCAGCTTCAGTCCCAGTTAGCTCATCCCAGATGTCAAGTATTTCTCCAATCGTTTCGCAATCGTTGCCTTTAAGGTTGAAGATGGTTAGAATAGCATTTGCAAAATTCTTTACTCTTTCATCAATTTTTTGAGCCCTCTCAAAAAGATCAAGAGCTGCTGCTGGACCATATTTCTTCCGGTTAGCATATAAGTATCCTCGATGGCTGGATGCCCAACCTCTCATTGCCCAGTCATGTTTTAGTTCCCAGGGTATCGCTAGTTTCTTAGCCAAACTCTCACACGCTCCCCAAAGCAGATTTCATTTTAAGAACTTCACTCAAGGCTTAAATAATGATGAACTCAAAAAATACGTTTATTATACAGAGTTCTCCCCAATTCCTCGTTACAATAACGCACTTCAGGTCACAGGATTTCATATGAATTATTCTTTTGATAAAAATATGTATGTGTCATTCGTACATTTATATTTTAAGATTTGTATTATTTTATGATTTAAAAAAAGTCAACGATAAGTCTACTTCAATGAGTAAATAAAGGGAATACGAAACGGAATTTCAAAAAATTTAGACTTCCTTAAACTCAATGATTGCTTCGCAGTATGGGTCTCCCCATGTCAATGTCTTCACGAGCTTATAAGTTAACTTAGGATTAACTGCCCTTAGTCCCTCTTCGCACCATGCTTGATGCCCTGCAGGACAAACCCAAAGTTCTGGATCTATATGACGCTCATTATATCTTTCCGACCATGGACACTTTGTCCTTCTTAGTACAGCTCTTTTTGGGTTTGCCTCGACTAGTTCAAACTTGTACTCGGGTCCACCCATTAAGGTTACAGCAACGATGAGCAATTTAACCGCACCTATAGCATCATCAGCAGGTATGTTGAATCTTTCCTTAACCATTGGAAAAACTCTCTGTGCTCCTCTACCCATTATCTTTGCTTGAATCTCATTATATTTTTCATAACCCATAACAGGCGAGATGATACCTTCCCCTTCTCCCAAAAGAGGTGCTGTAGTTTTCGATCCTCTCAACATTGTGAATCCAGTAAGAGTTTTTGCCGTTATTTCCCAACATTTCTGAGTCGGGATCTTCTTCAGTAGTTCTGCCATCCCCTATCACTTTTTTAGAAACTATGATTTGTTATATATTCTGATATCAAATATATAATGTCTCTTCTATTCACTCTATTGGCACGGCCTAAAGAAAAATGCCATGTCGAATAGGTTGTTATATAAATGTGGAGGTTCTAGGCTCACTGAGGCAATAGAAATCGAAACCAAATACGGCTAGAACAACTTAACCAAAAATTTAAAAATTCTAACAAAATGGATACTCTTAAATCTTGCTTGTACCTCAATGCAAAGATGTGTACAAAAAATACTAAAAAATGGGCCCGTGGCTCAATCTTCGTAACATTCTATGTGTACGAAGAGGCGAAGCTTGGTTAGAGCGCACGGCTGATAACCGTGAGATCATGTCCCCATAATGCGGGATGTTAGCGGATGTCGTGGGTTCGAATGATAGAAGTCCGGTGCTTCATCCGAAATTCCCACCGGGCCCACCACTTATTTTCAAGAGATTTATGATTATTATCTATTTTCCTTTCATCTTAAAAAAAAGCCAATTCACATCTCTTTTTTCGCCTTTTCTTGGCTTCAGTTTGATAAGAACATATCCACCTCTAAGCTTGTCTCCACTAATATTAACTTCTATCTTTGTATCAGTTTTTTTAATTAACTTAAAACTCCCCCTATCCCATATCTCAACGCTACCCGCTCCATATTCGCCTTCGGGGATGATTCCACTAAAAGTCGCATACTCTATTGGATGATCCTCAGTTTGAACAGCGAGTCGTTTAACCCCTGTGTTCAGAGGTGGTTCTTTTGGGATTGCCCAGCTTTTTAATACACCGTCAAATTCCAAACGGAAATCGTAATGTAAATGGCTTGCATCATGCTTTTGAATTACATAAATTGGCTCATCGTTTTCCCTTTTTTCAACAGGTTTAGGCGGTGGCTCTGAAGTCTTCTTAAAATCTCTTTTCTCTAGATATTTATCCAATGGTTTGGTGGTCTTTTTTTTGAACCCTTCTTCTTCTAGATATTTATCCAGTGTCATTCCTATCCCCTAATCCCTGCAAGTACGTCCCTATAAACTAAATATTTGCGGAGGGACATAGTTCTCGCACAACACACTTATTATGTTCTGGCTTTTTTGCATGACAAATCTTTCTCCCGTGATCTATAATCATATATGTAAATTGAAACCACTCTTTTTTTGGAATAATTGCCATTAAATCTTGCTCTATCTTGTCGGGGTTTTTGTTTTTCGTCAGCCCCAACCTTTGCGAAAGTCTCTTTACATGTGTATCGACTGCAATCCCTTCAATTTTTCCAAAAGCATTTGAAATCACTATATTAGCAGTTTTCCGAGCCACACCTGGTAAAGATATTAGCCCCTCCATAGTATCAGGAACGTTTCCATCAAACTTTTCTATTATGAGTTTACATGCCTCTTGAAGATATTTTGCCTTATTGCGATAGAATCCGGTCGGACGTATATCGTTTTCAAGCTCGGTTCGATCCGCCTCAGCATAATCACGTGCTGTTTTATATTTTTTAAATAAATCTTTTGTAACTTCATTCACTTTAACATCTGTAGCTTGGGTGGAGAGAATCGTTGCGATTAACATTTCTAGAGGATTTGAGAAGTTTAGAGCGACAGTTGGCTTGGGATATTCTTTCTTCAATAATTTTAGGATTTCCTTAATCCTTTCGTTCTCATCCATGTCCTTCATCTTCATCTCCTCTTTAAATATGAAGTAAAAACAACTATTTAGGTCGGATTATATCAGCTAAATAGGATAAAATCATTGTGTAATGTATATAGAGAGTACTATTGTATAAGCCAAAAATAATGATGTGAATAAAATATTTTTGAAAAAAATTGCTATTTTTTGTGTTTTTCCTCGAAAGTATCTGCACAACTTGCACAGCAAAATACGTATTCTTCTCCATCGATTACTCTCTTTTCATTAGCAAACACGCACTTTTCATCATCCATCTCGACTCCACAATCTCCGCATCGAATAAATTTCACCATTAAAAAGCCTCCAATCTTCTTGATTCCTAGGTTTATTTATCGCTCTATACTGTTTTCGCATTTTTATTTGTAAAGTTATAGGCATAAAAAATTAAAACTCATCATTCAATAGCAGATTTGTTGCTTAATTAGCTCATCTTTTCAGCGATTGTTAGTCAAAGAATATTTCAGTTTGCAATATTGAAAACAAATATTTGCAGTGTGCTGTATAGATTATTACAAAATTTAAAAGCATTGAAATTCTCTAGACTTGTGGACTGACTTGCAGTAGGGTTTTCCCTATGTAGTTCCTTCGTGAGCTTGCAAGTAAGCTTAAGATTACATATCTTGAGAAAAAATTTTCAAAGTGCAAGGTTTACTCTTCAATTTTGAATATATATTCACAATGGGGACCCCCAGCACACATTCCTTTTGGTCGTTCAACAATTGCCTTTGGATTGATAGTTTTGGCAACAATTTTACACCAGATTAAGCCCCAATCGCTGATATCTTTGAAAGCTGTTTGCCATGGACACTTCGTAATTCTTGTTCTATCAATTGTTTTAGATCGCTCAAGTATAGTACCTTCCTTTCCCGTGAGCTCCCACCATAAGTTCCAAACCTTCCCTATCGTTTCAGCATCGTTTCCCTTGAGCTTGAAAATTTTTAGAAGTGTTTTTGTTAAATTCTTTATTCTGTCATCCATGGTGCAAAGTTTTTCGTAAAGTCTGAGCGCTGTATCCGCACCAAATTCCTCACGAATCACATAAAAGAATCCTTTAAGGCAGTTTGCATATCCTCTCATTGCAAAGTCATATTTGAATTCCCAAGGTAGCCCTCTCTTTGCCGTCGGATAAGAGGGGTCCTGTTTCTTAGCCAAACTCCCATCCTCTCCTTAAGCTGGGTATTTAGTATGGCGCCCCTCCTTGGCGCTTAGAAGGAAGAACTCTAGAAGTTACGATTCATCTTGATAGGATCTCTTGAGAGTGTGCGTTTGAGATGCAAGCATCACTCTTCTATTTTCCAAACAAATTCACAATGCGGATCCCCAGCACACATTAATTTAATTGGTTCAAAAGCAACCTTAGGAGTTACGGTCTTACCAACAATAATATTGAAGCTGTTGCACCAACCGCTGAGATCCTTGGGCTCTGTTTTCCACGGGCATTTAGTATATTTAATTCTATTGACGGTTTCAGATCGCTCAAGTATAACACCCTCCTGTCCACAGACCTCACCCCAAACGTCAAACACCGCCCCTATTGTTTCGGCATCGTCTCCATCTATCTTAAATATTTCTAGAATGGGTTTTACAAAACCTTCCTTTACTCTATCACTCATATTGTCAATCCTTTCTTTTATTCTGACAGCTGCGTCTGCACCGTATTCCTCACGGATAGCGTATAAGAATGCTCTGAGTATGTTTGCATATCCTCTTATTGCCCAGTCGTATTTGAATTCACACGGTAACCCTCTCTTGGGCATCGGACAGGGGGTATCCCATTTCTTAACCATACTTCCTCCTCTCCCTTAATTTGAGTGTTGGCTATAGCGTTTCTCCTCGGCACATAAAAGGAAAAATTCTAGACGCATCTAACTGAACTAGAACTCTCCTTAATCTCTCTCATGATTGCGATACTCTAGTTCTTAGGTATTATAGATACCTATTCTAAGACGAATCTATATATCTTCAATTCTTTCTTTTATACGTTTCATCTTGTCGTTGCTATTTTCTGAAATTTAACTAAAATTATCTCCCCCACAATCCACACTGATATTTGCAAATCATTCACAATCAGATATTAGAGTGAACTACTCCGCCCTTTCGGAAGGAGTCTTCTCGCCGATATTAGAATAAATCCAATTAAGCATGAGCACAAAAAATCTCTACAAAATTATTGAAAACGGTTCTTTGTATTTCCACTTTATCTTGACTTTTCAACTGTGCGATCTTATCTACAAGGTCTACTACGTCTGCGGGTTCTCCTCTTTTTTTTCTATAGGCTACCGGCCCATCGCTTTCGGTTAATATACGTGAGGTATCTATACGTTTCACAAAATTCTGTAATTTTGGTGAATAATGAAGTGCTGGGGTAAAGCTCATAAAGTATCCATTATCTATTATTCGGGGTAGCAGGTTTTCTGGTCCTTGATACCAATGCAAAATCACATATTTTATATTAAACGACTCCAAAATGTTCAAAGTTTCATTTTCTGCACCTTTTGAATGTATAATTACGCTTGCTTCTTTTTCTTCAGCGATTCCTAATAACGCTTTAAAGACTTTAAGCTGAGGATCCCACTCATCCTCATTTTTAATAAAGTGGTGGTCTAAGCCTATCTCACCCATGATCCCCCTATAAGGGATAATCTCTCTGACTTTTTCAGTATCTTGAATACACTTCGAAGCGTTCCAAGGGTGAATACCGATTGCGGGAATTACAGTATCATATTGTTTAGCAATTTCTGTTGTCTTCTGGAAGGAAGGAATATCCATTGATACACCAATTATATATTCCACATTGGCGGCTTTTGCTCTTAGTAAGACTTCCAAGATATCTTCATATTCATGGAGATGACAATGATTATCTGCATACATAGTAACCACTTCAGGTAAGGTTAAAGCGGACTTCTTATTCATCAATGTGTAGGGCTTGATTAAAAGTATATTAACAAGATTAACTATTTATTTAGGAATTAATTACGCTTTCTCTTGTCAGGCAGGTGAGCGGATTTAAAGGGAAAAAACAGTTTTAGTTGCTGAACCAAATGGTGTTCAAAAAAATTGAACGTTTGACTGCATTTATAATTCCTAACCAAGTCCGACAAGAAATTGAAGAGAAGGGTATTATTAGTTATGTTTTTTATCAAGCAAGAAGATTCTCGGAAATAATTTTCTCCAAATTGGTGGAACAAAACATACCTTTGTTTTCCTGGGCAGATAATTGGATGTTCTCATTTTCTAAGGAGCGGTTGCAAGCATATATGGATATGGAAAAATGCTTGGAAGATATATTATCTACTTGTGAGTTTTATGAGGGATATTGGCACTACAAAAATATCCGTGCTTATCAAATACCAAGTGAAGTAAAAGCACTTCTAAAAGAGGTCAAAAAAAATGGTACTTCTATTATACTGGATATCGGGACGTTTGATGGCGGAACATTATACCTTTGGACAAGGTTTCTTGAAGGGCAGAAAATTATAACTATAGATTTACCATTCCCATATGGCTATCCTTCAGCGAAGACGAAATTATTCAGATTTTTTGATCCCAATAAAGAATTGCATTTTTTACGTGGCTCGTCTTTTAGCAACGATATGGTTAATAAAATCGCTAATATCTTAAAAGATAATAAGATTGACTTTCTCTTTATTGATGGTGATCACAGTTACGAAGGTGTAAAAAAAGATTTTGAGCGATATAAACCTCTTATTCGTGATGGGGGTATTATAGCCTTTCATGATATTGTGAGTAATAGGTACGGTGTTTCAAAATTCTGGAACGAAATTAAGCATAAGTATGTTTCAAAAGAAATAATTGCCCCAGTACATGAAATGCAGGCTTATGCACGGTCTAATATTGACAAACAGGGCTGGGGAGGGATAGGTGTTTTATATATCTGATTTCTCTCAATTAAAAAAGTAGATAGCAGTAAAAAAAGTTAAAAGAAACTCGCACTTTAGGAGAAGAGACTTCCCCTCTCCTTTACGACTATTTTTCTTTTTTCTTTGCGAGTAATTCCTTTGAAATATCATATGCTTCCTCAAAACTAAAAACGCCCGTAGTACCTTTGATATTCTTTAATGCCTTCTTTTCTGTCTTTAGTTTTAAATCTCCGATCGCTAAAGCTCCTATGCCTATTTTTCCTGGCATAAATTCTTCTTTGTCATCTAATGAACCAAGTCCTTCTACGCCAAGTGGTGGGACCGCATTAATATCAGCAGCAACTTTAAAACGATCTAAACGCTCCATTGTCCCTTTTGATATGAGTTGATAACCCGCTTTTCCAGCTGCGATAATTGCATCTGCATCTTTTGATGCCTCATAGATTTCTTCTGCATTTGCGCCTTGAGCGTATCTCACATGTATCTGGTACTCCTGACTTAATCTTTCGGCGATGCCTTTAGCTCTATCGAATTTTCGGGAACTGATCAGAGGGTTTCCGCCGCTTTTTGCTGACAATATTGCGGCAACTTGCCCTACAGGTCCTGTTCCCGCTAAAATAGTGATATTCTTACCCTCAAAGCCACCCATTTCCACTAAAGCTTCTTCTGTTTTTGCAACGGCCGCGGCAGCAGTCGTATATGCACCCCTTGGGTCTATCATAATAGGAACCTCGAAGGGAGGAACCATTGCCTTCTTTGCTTCTTCTAACACCTGCAAAACTTTTGGAAGGTCACTACCTCCAATGAATAGGGCAGTGTATTGGCATCCTTTTACTCCTCGGCTGAATATCGCATCTTGAACAAGGTTTTTTACATCCTCTGGTTCAACATTTGAAAAACAGTGCACATGGTCATAGCCAGAATCCACAGACATGTTTATATCAAAGGGCGATGCATATTTGTCCGTATCAATTAAATAGATAATATACTCTTTTCCCACATGTTTCACCTCGTATGTTATATTCTTTATCTGGACTCAAAAAGCTTTATCCTTTCTATTTTCAACGATTTTTTAAACTTTTAAGAATATTTTCAATTCTGAATTGAGTAAAATTCACCTTTATTAAAAGTAACTGATACAAAAGAAGACCGTTCTTTCCTTAGAATTTCATTTTTGCACATAAACATCATTTTAAATTGCGAATTCAGAAAACATAAAAACTGAAACCATATTTCCTTCTCTCAAAGGTGGGCTCTAATTGACGTTAGCTGTTGAAATAAAAAATCTTACGAAAATCTATCCTGGAAGGGGCATCCTAAATAAAGCACCAGCTGTAACGGCGTTAGATGATGTAAATCTAGAAATCAAGAAGGGAACAATATATGGTCTTCTAGGTCCTAATGGAGCTGGAAAAACTACCTTGATTCATATTTTAGCTGGCGTTCTCTTGCCAACCACCGGCACTGCAGAGGTCTTTGGACATGATGTCGTACGGAAGGCACGGGAGGTAAGATCTTTAAGTAATTATGGTGCTGGACAAGGCTCACTTTTTTGGAATCTTTCCCCAAAAGAGAACTTGCTTTATTATGCGAAACTTTATGGCCTTCCCAATTCTGAGGCTGTTGAAAAAATAAATAACCTATTGGAATTCTTTGGCCTGAAGGAACGAGCCAATCTTAAAAGTGCTTATTTGTCCTCGGGGTTAAAACAGCGTGTCAAACTTATCAAAACGCTTCTCAACGACCCTAAATTATTACTGCTGGATGAACCCACCTTAGGTCTCGATGTTGACATCGCCAGAAAAATACGTGCTTACATTCAAGAACTGTCCCATGAAAAAGAAATGACAATATTGCTCACTTCACATAATATGTACGAAGTAGATGAATTATGTGATGAAATAGCTCTTATTGATAAAGGGCGAATCGTTTCTATAGGAACTCCGGATGAACTTAAAAAGCAGGTTTCTGAGTTTGAATCCCTGGAGTTGTCCTTCTCAAACTATGATGGTGATCCTTCCTCATTCTTAGATGATCTAGTTTTGAGATCAACATTTAGAGATGGAGCACTGGTGCTTCACGTCTCTGATATTGATTCTTCAATAGATGCCATTCTTCGACGCCTGTTATCCCATAAATTTGTGATTTCCTCAATAAACACGAGACGGACAACTTTAGAGGATGTGTTTCTAAACTTAACAGGACGGGGGTTGAAGTAAAATGCTCAGAGTTTATCTTCGTCAAGTATATGGCTTCACTTACAGACAGACTCACAATATCGCTAAAAGTCCGATTGGAATCTTTGAAATTGTAGTGTGGCCATTAGCGAGTTTATTCTCCATAGGATTTCTGGGATCTTTTGTAGACGTTTCAGCTAGCACAAACATATCTTTTGTTACATTCATTTTGATTGGACAATGCGGCTGGTCTTTTAGTTATGTTGTTCAGCAAGCCTTGAGTTATGGCCTCATGCATTCGATGTGGAGTGGTACTCTTATCGACATGATGGCTAGCCCTGCAGATGAAAATCAGTTTATCATTGGGAATGCACTCGCAGGAGTTATTAAGGGAGTAGTAGTTCTTGCTGTCATGGGAGTCTGTAGCTTAGTTGCATTTAATGTTAACATCTTCGCCGGTGGAGTTTTTGCAGTCTTTCTAATCATATTCAGTGTCTTTCTTGCGGCAGTTTCGTTAGGCCTTATAGTTCTTATATTAATTTTCTATTTTGGCCAAGAGGCCCAGGTAACGGCGTGGACGATCACTGGCTTAACTGTCCTTTTCAGCGGCGTTTTCTACCCTGTAACAATTTTACCCCCTCTAATTAGGCCGTTAAGTTACAGCATTCCTCTTACATATGCGTTCATTGCGTGGCGAGAAATAACCCTTCAAGGTGCAAGCATGGCTGATGTATCGTTTGTACTGCTTCAAATGGGCGTTTCCAGTGTACTATGGCTCGTAATAACGTGGTCTGTTTGTCTATTCACGATAAAAAGAGCAAGGAAAATTGGAATGATTTCGCAACTTTCTGATTGAATCTAGATTTATTATTATTGTTACTGAGTTATGAAAATTAATAATCGCAAGAGATGAAAGTAAATAACACCGGTAATTATATACATAAATTTCTTATGAGTGCTAACGATACTAGGAATATGAAATCGCAATAGAGCAGGAGAATAGGGTTTTTTCAAGCGTAGATTTGCTTAACAATAACAAAGATACGTCTAAAAGAGTAATATCTCGCTAAATACAATCCCTTCCACCCATGCTCCACGTTTGTCCCAGTTCCCCATGATTAGTCGCAACTGTTGATCCAATCGAAAAATTTTATTTTAAGAACGTCTAAAAGTATATGACCGAGTAAAGTATAAAAGTAACAAGAACGCATACATAGACTTATAAAAATTGCTCTAGATTCTCGAATCTTGATTCAATTTAAGTGCCAAGGAGGGGCGCAAAATAAGTGCCCAATCTAAGGGAGGGAGGACAATATGAAAGTATTAGCATTCAACTGCAGTCCAAGTATGGACAAGGGAAACACAGCTCTGATCTTCAATCCCTTTGTTGAGGGGATGAAGGAAGCTGGGGCTGAAGTCGAACTTTTCTACACGAACAAGCTCAAGATCAACTTTTGCACCGGGCAGGTTAATTGCTGGTTCAAGCATCCCGGAAAGTGCTATCAAGACGATGACATGAACATGCTCTACCCCAAACTACGCGAAGCGGACGTCTGGGTGTTCGCCACTCCGGTTTATTGGGACGGAGTCACCGGACCGATGAAGACACTTATTGACCGAACGGCGCTCCCGCTTTTCGGGCCATTTTACGAGCTACGCGATGGTCATACGCGGACTATTTGGCGCGAAGGAACCACGTCCACAAAAGTCGTGTTGGTATCCGTTGGTGGCCAGTGGGAGATGGACATCTTTGACCCGCTACTTGTCTACATGAAGGCCATGTGCAAGAACTCAAACTTTGAATTCACAGGGGCTTTGCTGAGACCTCATACACATGCAGTGAAGCCTATGATAGAAAGTGGTGCTGTAAACGACATCTTCGAAGCGGCGAAAGAGGCTGGTCGCCAACTCGTGAAAAATGGTAAAATGTCCGCCGAAATCCTAAAGACCGTTAGCCGTGAACTTGTACCCCAGAAGCCGTATATGGAAGGGTTCAATCAGTTTATCCAACAGATTCTAGACTCAATGAAGAAAGAATAGTATCGACGGATAGGGTCAACTACCCCACCCTAAAGGGTAGGTGCTTGGGAAACCAAGTTCCTTAGTTGATTAGAGGGCTTCCCTTTGTGGGAGCAGCAGTTGTTTAGGTCATGACACCCTGGGGTGCTCCACTAGCCCCTTGCTCTGTCGTCGGTGGTTAAAAGTCCTGAGGGGTAGGGACGGTGCTGCCGATGCCAAAAGCCTTTACAACAGCCTCGAAGTGGACCTACTTCCTTGGTGTTGGGAGCGGCGGGACTTGAGAGTACCCGTCATTAAAACACCACCCGAGGTTGGGTACACCAACCCCTGTCTCCGCAGAAAGGGTTGTGTGAACAACATCCGACCTCAATTCCTCTCCGCCCTAAAGGGCTGGAGTCTCCTTGAGGTAATCTTATGATGAGGGACTTAAGGCAAGTAATTCTAATATATCTTACACACATACGAAACTTATACCAAGATTAGAACCCTACACGAATTTTTTATCGAGCTTAAGAATGAGTAATCATTTGGGACTAATACTCAAACGCTTGAACATCTAGATTAAGGGAAGGAGGAGACAATGGCTATGAAAATAACGATACCGTGGGAACTAAAATACAAATATGCTAGGGGAATGTTGACAACTCTGTTCAAAGGATTCATGTATGTGATCCGTGAGAGACATGGCGCGGCAGAAGCACTCGAAATACATCAACTGGTCAATAAAATGGATAATAGAATACAGAATATGATCCGCACACTTAAAGATGTTTTCAAAATAGAGGAAAACGATATCGAAGCGCTTAGAAGTGTGTGGGAGATCTATCTGGACCTTACTGGGATTATAAGCACCACACTTGAGCAGTCTGAAAAACTTTGGAGACATAAAATTACTACCTGTGCCTGGGTAACAGAGCCCAAAGATCTCAGCGATTGGTGCTATAACTACTGTAGCCTTATGAACAAGTTCATAAATCCAAAGACGACCCTTGAGCGACCTAAAGCCATGTGTACAGGAGATTCAGAATGTGAATTTGTGGTTAAGATTGAAGAGTGACCCTTGCTCCTTATTATGAAATATATCCAAAAATAGTACAAAAACAAACAATTTAGGGGATATGAGGGACTTGGCTAAGAAATTGCAGCCGCCTTGTGCGTCGCCCAAAAGAGGGCTACCTTGGGAACTAAAATATAACTATGTTAGAGGACAAATGACAACTCTGTTCAAAGGATTCCTATATGCAATTCGTGAAGAATATGGTGCTGCTGCCGCACTCAAAATTACTGAAAAGATGTGGAGATTTAAGGATAGAGTAAAAAACATGATAAATACATTCTTAAGCGTTTTCGAAATACAGGGAAACGATCTTGAAAAATTAGCGGAGTTTTGGGACGTCTATTGGGAGATTCAAGGATCTGAGGCCATTATACTTGAGCGATCTAAAACAATTAATAGAACTAAAATCACGAAATGTCCATGGAGTACACCAGATCCCAAAGATATCAGCGGCTGGTGCGAAATCTGGGCAAATATTGTTAGCGAGAGTATAAATCCCAAAATTTCCACTAAACGACTTAAAGGAATGTGTGCAGGGGATCCGTATTGTGAATACGTTTGGAGAATAGAAGACTGAATCAAACATTTCAAAATCGTTCTCTAAAGTTGTCGGATATAGTAAACTCAGATTGAGGGAGAGGAGGAGACTATGACTGAGAAAATATCGATACCTTTGTTATTAAAACATGATTTTACCTTGAGAGCTTATTCATCTATCGTCAAAGGATTTTTATACGCGATCCGCGAGAAACATGGTGGAAACGAAGCGCTGGAAACTTACGTAAGGGTCTGCACAATGGATGATAGAATAAAGAATCTTACAAATGCACTTCTAGATATCTTCCAACTAAAGGGGAGTGATGCTGAAACAATAGGAAAGTGGTTTGAAGTCTGGTTTGAACTCACTGCATTTGAATATGCTACACTTGAGCGGTCTAAGACAAGTAGTAGAGTTAAAGTCACCAAATGTCCGTTCAAAACTGAGCCCAAAGATCTCAGTGACTGGGCTTTAATCTTCACAAATCTTGTTTCAAAGACCATAAATCCAAAAGCTACAGTTGAACGCCCTAAAGCAATGTGTGCTGGGGATTCCTATTGCGAATACATTTGGAAAATAGAAGAATGAAACTGCAGTAAGAGTGTCAGCATTATAGCGTAAAGTAGAAGGTTGCGCCTTTTTCTACTTCCCCTTCAGCCCAGACACTGCCGCCATGACGATGAATGATGCGCTTCACTGTAGCTAGGCCAATGCCGATTCCTTTGAAATCATCCGTTGAATGAAGGCGTTGGAAAGCACCAAATAATTTATCGGCATAGGCTTTATCGAATCCCGCTCCGTTATCGCGGACAAAATACGCAGTTTCACCATCATTTGCTATAGCACCGAATTCTATCCGTGCAATTGGTTTTTTCCCAGTAAATTTCCATGAATTACCAAGAAGATTTTCCAGCACTGCACGAAGAAGCCGAGGATCACAATCTGAGGTAAGTCCTGGTGTGATAATAAATTTCACCTGACGCTCAGGTTCAGTTTCTTGGAGCTCCATCGCGATTTCTTGTGCAATTTCACTTAAGTCGACAGTTTCATAGCGTAACTCGCTTCGTGTAATCCGGGAAAGTCCTAACAAAGCATCTATGAGTTCGCTCATGCGTATGCTTGCCGTACGTACACGTTGTAGATAATCTTGTCCTTCTCGATCTAGTAAATCTAAATAATCCTCAAGTAGCGCTTGGCTGAAGCCGCTAATGCTTCTAAGCGGAGCACGGAGATCATGCGAGACGGAATAACTAAAAGTTTCTAGTTCTTTGTTGAGGGCCTCAAGTTCAATAGCTCTTTGCTTCAAATCTTCATTCAATTTAAAGATTTCCTGCTCCGCCCGCTTGCGCTCGGTTATGTCACGAGTGATGCCCCAAACTCCTATGGATTTGCCTTCTTCATCTTTGATGAGCCATGTTCTTAACGAGATAGGGATGTGTGTTCCATCTTTCTTGATAGATTCTATTTCGTACACATCCGAATAGCCCCGAGGAATTGTTTGTTCTTCAAGCATTTTTTCTATCGTGTCATGCCATTTTCTAGGAATGAATTCTCGAAAGCCCTTGTGATATAGTTCTTCTTTTAGATACCCATGCATATCCGCAAGGGCCTGGTTGCATTCGAAAATGAATCCTTCCATATCTATAGAGACGATGCCGTCTATAGAGGATTCATACAAGCCTCGATAGCGCTTCTCTGACTCTTTAAGCTCTAAGGTCCTCTCTTCTACGAGTCTTTCCAGGTTCTCAGTATAATCGGTCAGTTTCGTCATCCATTCGCTTGAACTCATCCACTCGCCAATGCTCAATTCTTCATCGGTTCGTTTTCGCTCAGTAACATCATGAATATAATCGGTCAATTTCCCCATCCATTCTCCTGAACTCATCCACTCGCCAATGCTCAATTCTTCATCCGCACGTTTGCTCTTAGGCCTCTCACGAACAACACCTTGATATCCTAAGATGCTGCCGTCAGCAGCCCGCCGTACAGTTGAAGTGAGAAGACAGCTAAACTCTGTCCCGTCTTTTTTGCGGAATTTTACCTCATAGTCTTTAACTGACCCTTTTTGCTCTATTTCCTGCTGAAACTTGCGTCGGTCACTGGGGTTAATATAAAACTCCAAAATATTCAGATTGAGCATCTCTTCTTTGGTATATCCCATCAAATCCAGACTGGCTTGGTTTACATCTATGATTTTGCCGTCTCTGTCTACAATGTAGATCGCGTCTTTGGACTCCTCAAAAAAAGTGCGGTATCTCTCCTCACTATCACGAAGTGACTCATCTGGCTGCTTCTGCTCGTTGGCATCAGGATTTTGATTTACCATGTACCTACCCCTCCTAGAGTAGAAATACCAACAAAGATTCTCCTAATGTGAAAATACCAAAGAGGACTAAAGGACCTTCTTCCTATGCTCCAAATATTATCTAAAACGTTGACATATTAATCTGTTTGATTTAATCGTGAGTTTACTTTTCAGTCTATTTGACAGTTTCTTTCAAGTTCCATATCGACATTCCTGAGACCGTAGCATCGGTTTCCACAGGTCTGTACCACTGTTTTTTAGTTCCAACTTTTGCTCTTGCCTTCCAACGCATGCCCTTCGGCACAGCTTCTATAATTTCAAGAAGTTTATCAATCTTGGCGCTGATATTGGTTATATCTGACTCTGACAGAGCATCAATACCTGGTGCAAATTCTTTAATTCCCTTGAGATTTTCTGTCACAGAATAATAGAAACCCCAGTCTTTTGCCATGAGCTCGGATATGTATGTCGCATTGATAGCATTCTCTTCTATTCCTTCCTGGACATCATGAGCCCTAAGCAGAAGGATCGAATCCTTCAGATCTTTGCCACTGAAAACCTCAGTAATTTGCAGTTTTCCAAGTAGCAAATCACTAACACTGATGGTCAACGGATCGATTTCGAGCCGATCTTTGAAGTGAATATCGTGATTAAATTTTAGAATTTCATAAAACATATCAATAAAATACCATCCCTTTGGATGATAGAAAATATGTCGCTTCGTAGTTGCGCTGGAGATAGTGGTTCGTCGCTTTATGAAAGGTTTGCCATAAACTTGGTTTCCATAGTCCTCGAAAAAACGAGGTATTGTTTTTTTCTGATATTTACTATAGGTCATGAAATCCAAATCAGTGAATTCCTGTTCACCTTCTAGCCTCGTTAACTTCTTAGCTAATTCATCAAATTCACCTGAATGCATCCTAATTCCCATGCCGCCAATGACTCTGATAATTATATTACGCTTTTGCGCTTCTTCTACAATTTGTTTAGCATTTTGAAAAAACACTTCTGTGGGAACAATTCCTCCCCATTCCTCTGGCATTTCAACCTCGATTTCGTCCATTCCCATTAACCAAACCATAACCTTCCCTCTTGAATTCGTCATTCGTCATATATGCCAGATTAATGTAATATATTACTTCACATTAAAACCTTGTGATTATTTATAAAACTCCACGTTTTATGATAATCATCAATCTTTCCGTAAGAGGAAAGACCATCCTTAAGGTTATCGGGCTGTGTGCTCGTCACCGAGTTCAACACATGCGTCATCACTACTATTTTTTTCAGTAGTTCGGTAGTCTTGCAGGAGGTTATCCCGCTGTGCTTGAAGAGGTCATGGATCATCGACCATTTACGGTAAGGACTGCCCTGTTTCACACGGGGCTCGATGAACTCCCCGACGTGTGAGAGCACCCAATCGTAAATGGCTGGAAATGCTTCCTTGAAACCCAAGCCTCTTCGAGCTATTACATAACTTGCTAAATGATGTGTTGACAAATTATGTAATCGTGAATACTTGTATTTCCCGATGAGGGAGGTATATCCGGCAAAGACTTTTCGGAAGGACACACCGCGCTTTTTGCACTTTCTCTCTAATAATTGTAAGGCGGTGGTCTTCAAATTGCTTACTTTTCGGTTGCGTGTTGTATTATAGGAAAATTCTTGGTCGAATTGTAAGTCCTCGACCACGATGCCTTTGCCTTTATTGATGCAATAATTGACGATCTTATCCATCTTGTAGGAGATATAATCTTTACGTTTGTCTGTCCGATAGCTGTGAAGGTTTCCAAACGAGATGCTATGATAGGAGAGTAAATTGCCGTTGTTATCCACATTGGTTAACGCCACAAAATTGTAGTTGAAATCTAATCCGATGGCACCATGTTCGTAGCCGTAAATTGGTGTGGGTTCTGGGAGGTCATAGGACACATGAGCAAAGTAACGTACTTCCCCTTTAAAGAGCTGTCTTTTTACGGTTACTGTATATTTGTCAGCTTTAAGAATTTCATGAAAGCATTTCTCCTGCACATGATTGACAGATATAGGGATGGTCAGCCATTTGCGTCCCTTTTGCTTGGAAACAGTTCGTATCTTGACGGTTTTATCGGGTAAAACCTTGATGTTCACGTTTTTCAATCTGTATTGTTTCTTTCCGATACACCTGAAGGAAGAATCCCGTCGTATCTTGAACTCTTCTCTACTTATGTTGCCAAGAATTCGGTCTCTAAATAATTTCTTAGTGCCAAACACTACGGGTGTAAGCTGTAAATTGTGCAATTTAGCCATTATGGAAGATCTGCGAGCGTATAAGCCATTTAGCCGTCTGTCGTGTGTATTGTACTCCTTTATTTTGTTGATTTTCTTGTTAATGGTTTTTAGCTGTTTGGTCATGTAGTTCCGTCGTTTTTCCAGCCATGTGTGTTGTGCATCCAGTTTCGCCTTGTTATCAATCAAGATGGTGTTAACATAGGCGTTATTATGACATAGACTCATCAAACACCGCTGGATAGTTTTTACTTCACCAAATCGTTCCGTTATGTGGTCCTCGCCATGAAACAGCAGGTTATACCCAATCCTTTTCACTCGGTTATAGATAGTGAAGATTTCATTTAGGGCGTATTCCTGTTTTTTGTCGGGATAGATACGAAATTTAACAGTTTGGATCATTGTGTTTCTTCCTTAACTTCCCCTACAGTCTTTTTTTGGCGTTATCAGAAAATTATTATACAATATTATATATGTAATTTCTGGTTTATATAGTTTTTGATGTTTATAAAAGCGATAAAATTTCAAACGTTCCTTTATATTATATACATGGTATTTGGGTAATGTTTTTAAACAGTATAGTCTATATAGTTATTCAGGGAATGGAATATGAAACGGTCATTGCTTGAGATCGTAAAAACACTTTTTGACACGCTTGATGAAAATGGATCAAATCCGTTTATTCGCACTAAAGAGATCGTTGAGAAAACAGGAATAAGTCATCGCTCTCTAAAGCCACTGGTCGAATTGATTCAGTTTATTCAAGAACAAAGACCTCTCAAATTTATCCAACAATCGCCAAGGGTAACACTGTATTTCCTTGAGTAAGGAATATTTGTTTAAAAGGAAAATATGCAATCAAAGCTGGTTTTAAAGGCAATCACAACTCGTTATTACCTTAATTCTTTTAAATTACTCTTTATACAGTTACGGCGCTATATAACATCCCTTTCAACGCTGTGCCATAATATTCTGCTCTCATCGGGAATTATAACTGTTACCGTCCAATCCCTTCACATTAAAATAAATTTGCAAAAATAGAAGTAAAAAATCAAGGAAGTTATTAGTCTTTACCGGTGCACTCGTTAACAAACTTCAAAACAGCATCCCCGAGAAGCTCACCTGTATCAGAAATCATATCCTTTGCGCGCAGAATATCATCTCCGATGCGTAACGCCGGGAGTGCAAAGATGTCTTTCATCAAAGCTTCAACTTTATGGTCTGGGTTCTCTTGAATGTTTAATGGGTTATAGGATAGGCCTTTTTCTTCTAAAAATGCTTTTAGTTTTTTACAGTTTGGACACACATTTTCTTCAAAGATTTCTATTTTGGTCATATTATCTCAGCTCGTTAGACTTGTTAAAATTTGGATATTGTGATAAACCATATTTAAACTTGGATATTATGATAAGTAATTTTCCATTTAGACCTGAAAATTTATGTAAAATGTGAACATAAAGCGTAAGACTGCTAATATATAGAGAGTGTATCGCAATGACTGAGTTTTCTGATGAATATATTAAAAAAACATCAAGATCAAGAGAGTTATTCGAAAGAGCAAAGAAGGTAATGCCAGGAGGCGTATGCCACAATATAAGATATTTTCCACCATATCCCCTCTATATCGATGGACAGAAAGGTGCAAAGGGATCCAAGATTTTTGATGTTGATGGCAATGAACTCGTTGATTTTTGGATGGGTCACTATGCTATGATCTTAGGGCACGCTCCTCAACCTATTATCAATGCTCTAAAAGAGCAACTTGAATATGGGACACATTGGGGGATTGTTAATGATCTACAGGTGGAGTTAGCAGAACTGGTTCATAATATTGTTCCATGCGCCGAACTGGTTCGATTTGGTGTATCGGGAACTGAAGCGACAATGTATGCGGTGAGGTTGGCACGAGCGTTTACTAACAGAAAAACAATTATGAAAGTAGATGGAGGCTGGCATGGTGGAAATACGGACCTTTCAGTAGCCATCCATTCCCCATATAATCTGCCAGAATCGGCAGGCCTACTTCCAGAAGCAACAAAGTACACAAAATCTTTACCTTTCAATGATATTGAGTTCGCCTCACAAATTCTTAGAGAAAACAAAGAAGATCTTGCAGCAGTAATTATTGAGCCAGTTGTTGGAGCTGGAGGTGCTATTCCTGCTGAAAAAGAATATCTGAAAGTTTTAAGGGAGTTAACAGAAGAATTTGGTGGAATTTTGATTTTCGATGAGGTGATTACTGGTTTTCGGCTGGCTTTAGCCGGTGCACAAGAATTTTACGGTATTATACCTGATTTGGCAACGCTAGGAAAAATACTCGGTGGCGGCATGCCCATTGGGGCCGTTGTTGGTAGAGAAGATATTCTAGATCTGGCAAATCCACTAAAAGAACGAGAAAAGTGGGAGTCTGTACTGATGGGAGGCGGAACCTTCTCGATAAATCCATTGACTATGCGGACAGGCATTGCCACGTTATCCCTATTACAAAGAGATGAAACCAAGATTTATCCAAAAATCAATGCGATGGGTTTAAAGGCTAGACAAGGCCTTGAAAAGGCGTTACTTGAGCAGAATGTAAAATGCACAGGAGTGGGGTCATTTTTTCAGGTTCACTTCCCATTTCAAGAGGCAGTAACTCTAAAAAGTCCAAAAGATATAGAGACGCTTACTGATACCAAGAAAAGGGATCATGAATTTAAGCTAAGATTACTAAATAAAGGATTCTTTGTGATGCATGGCGGCGGTGCTGTTTCCACGGCACATAAAGAATCAGAAATTAACCAGTTGATTGAGGCTGCGAGTGTCATTGGATCTGAAATGGAATAGATGCGTGGTTACGCAAGGAGAAAAATATTTGGCGAAATCAGGCGTTTCGTACACGCTGTTATAACGACCAAAGTTTTCGCCAGCATGACATGAATATCAATCAATCGGAAAATCTACAGTTTCTTCTACTACGTAATTTTTTAACGATAATGAAGGTTTCTGGCGGCAATAACTTCGGTTCCACTTTTAATGAGTGCTTTAGCAGTATTATTTACAGCGGTATGTCGGTCAAGATAGTTTTGCATAAGATAATCCCAAATACCTTCTTCGGTTATCTGTTCTTTGGTTTTAAAGTAATCAAGGATATCAGAAGGATAGTCTCTTGTTTTCTCTATTTCAATAGGCCCTCCTTCATGTTTAGCACTGATATTTTTTACTTTTTTAGCTAATTCTACTAATTCTGTGGTTCTATCATAAGGCTGTCTAACTATAGATTTCCAAGTTTCAATGATATGATGTTCTAATCTGACGACATCTTCAAAACCAAATTCTTTTCTTATATATGCACTTAACTCTATAGTCGTATTATCAACCGCGTTAGATAAGTTAAAACCAATCAATGGCGAAGTGCCATCCTCTCGAGCAAATAGTTTAGCAGTCATTAGAGTCCATATCACAGAGTAAGGATTGTCGTTTCCCATATAAACAGAGATTTTGAATTCATTATTAATACCAAGTTTGTGAAGGAGGTAGCCTAATAGTACAGTCCCTGGATTAATGTTTAATACTTGTTTTATACCATAATTCGTATAGTAGTAGAGGAATTCATCAACCCACTTTAACGCAAAATCGTTTGGTTGTCCGACTCCTCCAAAATAACCCGTTATTGTTTCAGGTCCACCTAAATGAACATTCACTGGAAGACCATCAGGTCCTGGAGCTGTACCTTTTGTGTCTAAGGTTTCTACGATAGAGCATCCCATAATATCTACAGCGGCTGTCATAGCTAAAAGATCTCCATCTTCCTCTTGCTCCTTCATTTTTCTTACTCTGATAAAACGTCCTGGCATTAGTTCTTGTTTTTCTATCATCTCTTTTGAGCCCTGAATTAGAAAGGGGAAATATTGACATGCTGAGAGTTCTAAAGTTACTGCAAAAGTTTTATCAGCAGTGATCATGTCATAATCATCTCCTAACACTTTACGTTTGTAATCTTCATAACTTATGAACGCGTTAGTATCCCGTCGTTCCATTAACCAGTTTAAATCATTGACATATTCTGGTTTTTTCGTTTCCAGTTTTTGTAAGATATTGTCTAGTTTTCGAGCTTCGGCTGCTTTTTTGTTTATTTCTTCCACTCCACCATACTTCTCTATAACTTGGAAAAGGTCATTTATCAAAGGATTATTCTCATCTAGAAGGAATTTTTGAACTGCTTCAAAATTCTGCTGGGAGATTTTTAATTTCTCTCTTAAATTACCCATATAAAATCCTCCAAATATCTGTAATTTCATAATTTACCTCGCACGGAGACCCTCCAACTTCATGGGGGTAGTTGATTTTTAACATCCTTATGTCAACATATAACATAGTGTTTCTAAGATAAAAGTCTGACGGGACTTTGTCGTTCAAAATAACTGCCATTTATTTTTTGTGAAGATTATTATTTTTTTTAACGAATGGAACGACAAGGGCAATTGTTAATGAGATATATGCGATGAAATTCAATATTAATTGCATGCATAATTGCATTAAAAGTGAAGTGAAATCATTCGAAGCCATCTTTGTTCGAATTCCAGCTATGCGACTTAATTTCATTAAAAAAAAGAAGTTATTTGAATCGATAGATTATCCACTAATTTTTCCATCTCTCATTTTAACAATTCGGCTTGCATACTTTTTCCAAGTTTCATTGTGGGATACAACGACGATTGTACTGTTTTGTTCTTTGTTAAGTTTTACTAGCAGTTCAAAGAACTCTTCACCAGCTTGGGTATCGAGATTGCCTGTCGGCTCATCTGCGAAGATCACCCTCGGTGAATTAATTAATGCACGTGCAATAGCTGCTCTTTGCTGTTCTCCACCACTGAGCTGATTTGGTTTATGATCCTTTCTGTCAATCAGGTCTACTGCACGTAAAACCTCATAAGCTTTTTCCTCGATTTTCTTGTTTTTAAACTTTGAAGGCCATAATGGGCATGTTATATTTTCAAAAACAGTCATATCTTTGACTAAATTGAACTCTTGGAAGACAAACCCAATTTTTTCCCGTCTCAGCTTCGGAAATTCCTTCTCATCAATTTTGTCTGTGTCCATCCCATCGAATATGACTCGACCTGTACTTGGTTGATCAAGTCCTGCCATAACATTCATCAGTGTAGTTTTTCCACAACCAGATGGACCAACGATTAAAAGGAAATCTCTTTCTCGGACTTCCATATTGATATCTTTGAGTGCAACGACTATTTCTTTACCTCTTTTGTATTCCTTACTTACTTTCTCTACCAAAACCACTGGAACTGACACTATAATCAACTCCTTAATCTATAAGGCTCTAAAAGCTTCCATTGGCCTAATATTCAGTACACGCCAATAAGCTATTAGTACACCAGGTATTTGAAAGATTACAATGATCACGAATGTGAGAATAAGTGTACTTCTGGTTAATATTAAAGTGCTAACGTTCACTAAGAATGAAATGTATTCGTTAATGCCTAAAAGATGAATATCCATTTCTACTAGTAAGATATAACCCACTAAAGCCACCAATAGAATTTCGCTTATTATAAGCATTCTTACATTGTTATTTCCCCATCCAATAGCTTTCAAAACCGCAATATCTCTTTTTCTAAAAGTTGAAATGAGGAATCCATATAGAGTAGAGACGATAGCACTACCTATCAATGTGCTTGTCAGCCTAATTTGTGCTTCAGTTAATTGCCCGCCTAGGCTAAATCCTGTGCCACTTACAGCATTTAGGTTTATGGCTATTAACCATGCTAAGGCAGAATAAACAACAACAAATGATATGAAGCGGATTTTGGATCTAGTCGCTAGTTTCATGCCTTGCCAGAATATATTGACCAATTGTTGTTCCTCCTCAAAGATCTTGTTGTAAACTGTTTCAAATGCAATTAGAGAATTGTATATCTTCTTATGATTAGTTTTGCACCGTGCCTAATATAAGCTGCGGTGAGCATCCTTTCAACAGAAGAGCATTAGTAATTCAAGAGGCTGACAGATCTGATTTTCATAAAAAGATGAATCTTAAATCGCATGCAAACTATTTTTAAGAAAAAGTCGCTAATTTTTCTTTTACCTGTTCTAAGAAAGCTATCAAAGATGAAATTTTATTCATTAATTTTTCCAATTCCTTTTCCTTGTTCATAATAGCAGAGCGTACAGTATCAGGAGAGGGACCGCTTATTATCTTTCTGGATTTGACACTCTCCATTGGATCTATAGCTTGAATGAGTTTATTAAAATCAATATCAAGTTTGTTGTTGATAGTTTCAAGACATATTTTGTCAAATAGGTTTTTGTCTAAATCGGTTAGTTTTTTTCGCCCCATTTCAAGAAGCGCAAGTACGATATTGCTTACTAATCTATGTGTGGTTCTAAAAGGAAGTTGAGTGTGAGAAACTAAGAAATCGGCGAGATCAGTTGCAGTTATAAAACTGTTTACACACATTTCCTTCATTCTATTTTTATTAACGCTCATGCCTTCGATGCATTCAGTCAGCATATTAACAGAAGAATAAGTAATTTCGAATCCATGCCATAGATATTTTGTTAACTCTTGCAGATCTAAATTATAACTTAAGGGAAGCGCTTTTATCATTGAAAGACTTGTCATTAGATCTCCGAAGACGGTTGCTGCTTTTGCTCTTATTAATTCTGGAACGGAAGCATTTTTTTTCTGGGGCATAATGCTGCTTGTTGATGTAAACATGTCAGGCAATTCTAAATAACTAAATTCAGAAGTACTCCAAAGAATCAGTTCTTCTGAGATTTGGCTGAGATATAGCATTACCATTGAATAAATTGAGAGTACCTCAAGTAAAAAATCTCGTGATGCTACTGCGTCAATTGAGTTGTCCATTAACTTGTTAAAGCCAAGTAACTCAGAAATTCTTTCGCGTGAGATGGGGAAAGTAGTTGTGGCTAAGGCCGCAGCGCCCATTGGGCACACATTCACCCTAGGAAAGGCATCTATAAGCCGATCTACGTTCCTAAACAATGCGTTAACATGGGAGAGAAAATGATGCGCTAGCGTTATTGGCTGCGCGTGTTGAAGATGTGTATAGCCTGGCATTAGGGTATCAACGTGCACTTTTGCAAAATTGAGAAGAGTCTTAATAAGGGCAACAAGATTTTTTGCTACAAGAAGTATATCCTCTCGAGTAACTATTCGGAGAGCAGTATTTTGCTGATCATTACGAGATTTCGCTGTATGAATTCTTCCTCCGATATCTTCTCCTATTTTCTCTATAACTCTAGCTTCAACGTTCATATGGGCATCTTCCAGCATTGGATCTAGTTCCATCTCTGGATCTAGCGCATTTAAAGCCTTCAAGATTTGTTTTGATGTCTTATCGTCAATAATGTTACATTCAACTAGCATTATGCAGTGTGCTTTGTTGATGTCAATCACAGCATTGACCAGTCTTCTGTCGCTGTCGATAGATGAAGAAAAATCAGCGATATCCTTTGGTTGTTTCCCTAGCCGCTTATGTCGTAGAAGATCTACTGAAGAATCGTCCATGTGAACACCTAATAGTTTGAATGCCTAATGTTCTTTCGCATTATTATTTCTTGCGACTACGGTTGGAAGTCCCCATAGTTGGATGAAATTAACGGCCTTCTTTTGGTCAAAAGTAGACAGTTCTTCATATGTAGCAAGGTCATAGTCATAGAGCGAATTCGGTGACGTCCTTCCAACGACTATTTGATTTCCTTTATAGAGTTTTACTTTTACTGCACCATTTACAAGGGTCTGTGTATTGTTTATAAAAGCCTCTAGGTCATCTTTTAGTGGATCCATCCACAGACCAGTGTATGCAAGTTCAGTCCATTTTTGATCTATTATAGGTTTAAAGTAATTCTCGTGACGAGTGAGTACCATTTTTTCTAAATCAGCATGTGCTTCTAATAGGATCATTGCAGCAGGACATTCATAGATTTCTCTTGATTTGATACCCACAAGCCTGTCTTCAATGTGATCAATACGTCCAACACCATGTTGGCCGCCTATTTCATTTAATTTTGCAATTAATTCAACGCCATTCATTTTCTGATCGTTAAGGGAAACGGGTGCACCTTTTTCAAAACCTATGGTTACATATTCTGGTTCATCTGGGGCTTTGGTTGGATCAGTAGTCAGTTTAAAGATATCCTCTGGAGGCTCCTCCTCTGGATATTCAAGAATTCCACACTCTATAGAGCGTCCAAACATGTTTTCATCAATAGAGTAAACACTGTGGGCGTCCGTTGGAATCCCGTGTTTCTTAGCGTATTCGATTTCGGCTGGGCGATCAAGATCCCATTCGCGTACGGGCGCTATTATTTTGAGTTTAGGATTCAACGCTGTTGTACAGATGTCTATACGAACTTGATCATTACCTTTTCCGGTACATCCATGCGCGACCGCGTCAGCATCTTCTTTTTTTGCAATTTCCACGAGTTTTGTTGATATAAGCGGACGAGAAAGCGCTGCATCTAACGGATATTTCCCTTGGTAGAGTGCATTTGCTCTAATGGCAGGTGTGATATAATTATCAAAGAATTCCTGTTTTCCATTAATTTGATAGTGTTTCTCTACTCCTAAATCATACGCGCGAGACTCAGCCGCTTTGAAATCCTTTGGCTGCCCTACATCAATAATGACCGTTACTACATTTGCCGTATATTTTTCTTGTAGCCATTTCACACAAACAGAGGTATCAAGCCCTCCGCTATAAGCTAAAACTACTTTTTCAACATCTTTCAAGATTCAAACCTCCTTTAGTTGTAATATCATTTCTGTAAAACTTTAAATCTTCCATGAACATGAATAAAACAAGTTCAATACGCGATAGAATTTTTATCTCAGAGAAAAAATATATTACGTCCTCTGAAATGGAAGAAAATATGTAAAAAAAAGTGCCGAAGTTATCTAGTTCGAGTGCGATCTCCTGGGTACCTCATACCCGTCATCTCTGCAGTATTTATAATCTATCTATCGCTTTTTAGCAATGATGATGCTATGCCATTTATAAATATTCACCTATCAAAAACGCGCGCAACAAAGCATAAAAGTAAGTTTCAAAAAAGGTTATCAAAACATAAAGTCTTCAGTTCGAATGTTTATCTAATACTAAACTATAGCATTTCTGCTGACCGTTAATTGATTTCTGGAGCGGGGCGATCAACTTAATTAGGCGGTAAAAGGCTATGTCGCGTGATGAAAAAAATGTAAAGATTATATTTGAATATTCTGGTCATACAACCGAAAAAATCTTGGCTAAATCTGAAGCGAAAGAATTAGAAATTATGGCGGTTTCAGGAGTATTCAAAAGACTTATAAGAGAAGTGTTGCGTGTTACACTCGCAATTTTAGAAAGTAAAGAGGATAAGATCAAGAAAAAAGATTTAGTCAGGGGACGCGGAGGAGACAAATACAGAGCGATAAAATACCTGAAAGCAGAAGCTATAATCGAGGACAATAAAGGAGTAATTACAATACAAGACCTCGTAAAATTAAAAGAATTAAAGGATGAACTTTCCGATCTAGTATAGCGTGTTAAATTTCTTTTAAATCAGGTAAGATGTGGCAAGAATGGTACATCCTTCATAGTAAGAAAACCTGGAGGGGCATCCATCACAGCCTCGATCAAATTCACAACTATTGCAACTGTCGCATCGTCTCCAAATAACCCATTCTGAATCTTAATGTCAATGTCTGGTTCCCCAAAAATCTGTGTTCTATCATATTGTTCTTTTGCATCAATTTCCATTCTGAGCACTAATTTTATTAAGTTTTCTCCATTTTTAGATCCTATTGCGGTCTGAAAAATTCCGGCGACTTCGCCTGGCTCGACTTCGAAATATTCTGTTTTTAATAGTTCTTTGGCGATTACGGGTTCAATTTTCTCATCTATAACTAGGTCCCAGCCAAGTGTATTTGCTATCATTACCAAAGATTCAAGAAGCCCTACATGTCCTAATTTCTTTTCCTCGACTTTCTGCTGAAATTCACCTACCGTAAGCCCAGTACCTATCTTTCTTTGAAGTGGTTCGCGGCGAAGAGATGCGTTCACTATTCTTGTTACTTCAACTCGATTGACATTCTTACATACTGTAGTAAGGAAAACAGGTAACACGTCCATCACGAAGCCCGGGTTTACACCCGTTCCAAGTACAGTGACTCCAAATCGTTTAGCTTCGGCATCAATTTCGTCAGTGATTCGCGCATTAAAACCAATCGGATACGCTAACTCTTCACAAGTTGATATTACATTCATTTTTTCCCGAACACATCGAAGTATTTGTGGTTTAATATCTACTAAACGAGATGTTGTAGAATGTAAAACAATATCCGCATTGCCTTCACATATCGCTCCAATAGGATCTTTAGACACGATTACGCCTAATTTATTGATTCCTAATACCTCACCAACGTCCTTGCCTGCAATATCTTCATCAGTATCAACTGCGCCTGTAAGTCGCTTCTCTTTGCCTCTTTTCAAAAGAAGTTTAACTATTTCTGTCCCAATCGATCCCATTCCATATTGTATAACTCTTATAACCATGAAAAATCCACCCATTCATTATATAGTCATAAGACTTCTATTAATAAATTTGGTACAACATTTATTCCAGATTATGTGATTGCTTATGATTAATTGTTGGAGGGCTTATAATGTCGGTAAGAGCCCATGTTTGGGTGTCTGGAAGAGTTCATGGAGTGTTCTTTCGGGCAACTACTCGTCGAGTTGCAAAAAGATTTGGACTAACAGGCTGGGTAAAAAACCTTCGTGATGGACGAGTTGAAGCTATCTTTGAAGGCCCACGAGAAAAAGTGGACGAAATGATCAAATTTTGTCACGAAGGACCTCCAACTGCAATTATAAAGAACGTTGAGGTTAAATGGGAGGATCCTACCGGAACGTTTGATGATTTTGATATAGCGTTCTAAATCGTATTAAAATACGAGGTGGACGTCTCATATGACTGAAGATGATCCTTATGTCATCGTTTAGTTCAAAAGTAATTGAAGATCCTTCTTTGCGAAATAAAACTCGCATATTCAAGGATCGAGAACATGCTGGTCAATTGCTTGCAGATAAACTTGAAAGTTTCACTACTAAAGATACTGTGTTGTTAGCAATACCTGCAGGTGGTGTCCCAGTTGGTTTTGTCATCGCGAAAGCATTTCAAATCCCTTTGAATCTGATTATCTTACGAAAAATCAAAATTCCTTGGAATCCTGAAGCTGGTTTTGGGAGTGTCGCACCCGATGGTACTGTTTTTCTAAATGAGCCCTTGGTTAAACGGCTAGGATTAACAAAGGATGAAATTGAACGTTCTGCTGCTGAGACTCTCAATGAGATCAAAAGAAGACAACAACAATTTGGAGTTGAATTTCCGAACGTTAAAGATAAAACTGTTGTCCTTGTAGATGATGGCTTAGCTTCTGGCTTTACTATGATCGCAGCAATTAATTTCGTAAAAAAGTATTCTTCAATGGTTATTGTCGCAGTCCCAACTGCACCCTTAGGAACGGTCCAGCGTGTTGCCCCACTTGTGGATAAACTTGTATGCTTGAATGTCCGTGAATCTTGGGTTTTTGCGGTCGCAGATGCATATCAAAAATGGTATGATCTTAATGATGACGAAGTTAAGGGATATCTCACCAAAGCTGCTAAAAATATCTCATCAAAAATAGAAAAAAAGAGGGAGTTTACGCCTTAGCGGAAATGATCTCTAACAGTCCATAGATAAATCACAATAATTACTGGAATTATTATTCCAAAGATAGGACTGAAATCACCATAAGCAACCGCTGATCCGATTCCCGACACAATTGAAATGATATTCAGTATTACGATGATCCACCACGCCCACATTTTGAGGTTCCACAGTGCAAAGGTCACAAGAAATGATACTATACCTATGACAAGAAACACCGCTCCGACAACTGCTAAAAGTGGGATAAAGAGTCCGCCTAAAACCATTATGGCGCCGAGTGCAATTAACGCAATAGCTCCGATCCATGAAAGGATACAAATGATCGTTACTCCTAGAGGTCTATCTGCCATTTTCCTCACACCTGTTTTTGAAAATTTTCTGATAATTATAACTTTTTACCTACCATTATAAAAAGTCTTCAGTATAGGATGAAATCTGTCTTCTAGCTTGTGATTAAACACATCTTAATCACTTAGGAAATAGTCATTATGTCCGTTAATGGCCAGTAAACCACGATACCTGATGAAAACTACTCTTTCAGATATTTTAAAATAAATTATAAAAAAAAGGAGAGCTAAAAGTTGATTTCATCTGAAGTGATCTTTGACAGTCCAGAGATATAGCACGATGATTACCGGAATAATAATACCGATAATAGGACCTGCAGAACCTTGAGATACTGCTGAGCCAATGCCTAGCACAATCTGGATAACATTTAAAATTATGACAAGCCACCATGCCCACATTTTAAGTTGCCAAAGCGCAAAGGTTACAAAGAATAATAATATGCCAATGATGAGTATTGTTAAACTCAGTACTAACCCAAGTCCTGAACTAATCGCAATACTTGCAATAGCACCAATGGCGCCTAATCCGATAAGTATTATAGCTCCAATCCATGAAAGGATACAAAGAATTGTTACGCCTAATGGTCTGTCCGCCATTTTCCTTCCTCGCACATTTTTAATTTTGATATTATAGTATTCATTCTACAAAAGGCTTTGTATAAAAATTTCAAAGGTATTATGCTGTTCTACTTCTAACTCTCCTTTTTATCAACGGTTGGTGTAAATAGATCCTCACTTAGATTTTTCAAAACACTTAACTTACAAGGGTTTTTAGTAAACCTGAAAAGTTATATAAAATCTGGAAGCCGTTTTACTCTAAGAAACCATTTATATCAAGAAAGGTGAGAAATTGAGTTCAATTACTTGTCCTGAGTGCGGCTCCGCAAATACCCCTGATTCAGTATTTTGTGCGGCATGTGGCGCCTCATTAGCAACTGCAACCCCACCCCCGCCACCACCAGCAGAGACTACCTATCAGCCACCCCCGCCAACCGTTTCTCCTGTAGAACGACCAACTGGAGTTACAATTCTAGGAGTACTAGCTGTAATTGCAGCTATTCTTCAGATAATTTCAGGTTTAATATTGGCGGCTTTAACTGACAATGGAGGCTTCATTGTACTTTTCTTGATCATTGGCATCTTTTATTTCATCACAGGTTGGGGACTTTTGAATTTGAAAAAATGGAGCTGGTATATTGCTCTGATCTTGTCGCTAATCGGTCTTATAGGCTTCCCTATAGGCACCATCATAAGTATAATCGTGCTTTGGTACCTCTTCAAAACCAAAACCTATTTCGGCTTATAGCAGCATAAGATCTCTATCAGCATCCCCCTACTCTTTTTTTATGGCTTAGCTTGAGAAACCATGTCCTTAATATACCCGCAAGCAGTAGTTATCTAATACTGGATTGATTTGGAGAGGGAAGGTCAATGAGTACAATATATTGCCCACAATGTGGAGCTCCAAACACGATTGATAGTGCATTCTGTGCATCTTGTGGTGCTTCTCTTGCAATTTCAACAGAAACTACGCCTTCACCTACAACAACAGCACCTCCACCTCCGCCACCGCCAACAACTGTAACTCCTCCTATACAAACAACATACGAACAACCGGAACTTTTACCCGATGGAGAGCCCTACTTAGTCAATAAAACTCCTAGATATCACAAACGTTGGGAGGAAAAACGATTTAATGAACTACTAGCTCTGTGGGAGGAAAAAGTTGCCGAAGCAGAGAAAAATGCAGTTAAAGGTACTGGTTTACCTCTAGCTTTGATCATCATCGGGATTATAGCGCTTGGAGGATTCGTTGGCATTATTATCCTAATAGCTGGTGTATGGATGTATTCTAAAAGAAACGATGCAAAGAAAAACCTAACAAAATATCGCGGAGTTCTCTTTTATCTGAGAGATTATGTCAGCAAGTATGGGAGCGCCAGCACAAATCTCTAGTATAATCAGCCTATGATGCCAAGAACCGGAATTCCATTCTTCCGGAGCTTATTTTTTTTTCTAGTTGTTTCTAACATGAAAAATCATACTTCATTAGTTTATCAACCCAATAAAGTGTTTTACCAGGAATTTATGCTCTAGAAAAGAATTTTACTTTCGTTTAGGGGATCTGCGGAGGATTTTACTAGATGCTTTATAAGGTAGGCAAAGTTTTATGTACCCCGATGTCAGTAACAATATTAGTACCAATACGGTGGTACTAGACCAAATTCCTTCAAAAATTTATGAAGGAAGATTACAGAAATATTCCTAGAGGTATGTTCACTATGAGTGAAACAACTTATTGTTCTAAATGCGGAGCGATGAACACAACTGATAGCAATTTTTGCAGTTCCTGTGGCGCTACGCTTGCCCCGCCAAAAGAAGTTATACCCCCACCCCCCGCAACAACTGCTCCACCTCCGCCACCCCCACCTCAAACGACATCAGCCCCACCGGCCTATCAAACTCAGATGACTGACGCCCAACTTATGACAGTTCGTAAAAACGAAGCTATAAGCGTTATTTTAACCCTCCTACTTCCAGGCTTAGGGCATTTATACGTAAATAAAATAAAGCGTGGTCTTGTCTTCATCGTTATAAGCATTATAATGTGGGTCATTGGAGCGACATTAATTCTAATTCCCATAACACTCGTCTGGTACTTATATGGGATATACGATTGCTACCAATTGACCAAGAAACACAACGAAGCACTTTTCAGTCTACGACGACCCCCACAAGAAGATGAATTCTAAGCCAGCTACGCTCCTATCGTTTTTTTTATCCAAAAAAATCCTTCTTTTCATGTCATGTCCCATTCTTTAATGAACTGGTTTAGGTGTTCTTCCCCATAGAATTTGTTAATGTAGTCCGTTGCCGTTTTCCTCGCCTTTTTAAGTTCTTGATCTGTTTGTATAGTCCATATTGGAGTTCTGTGAGTTCTCTGATCCCTTAGCCAGTCAATATCTATGGTTTTATATACCACACCCTCATGGTTACCAATATGTGTTAAATCCATTATTATGTCGCCTATTTGAGGTCCGGCAATATAGGTCCCTGGTTTGGTTTTACCGGCTTCACCACCAACGACGACATAATTACAGTTTTCCCTGGCCCTGATTCGTGCGAAAAGATCAGTTTCCAAGAAGTAGGGGATTGGCATACGGCTGGGCACATAAACAATTTCTGCTCCCATCTCTCCTAAAATTTTCATAAAATCGGGTAACCATAACTCTATGCATTGACCAAGACCAATTTTACACATACCAGTATCATATACTTCAGGTTTATCTCCAAGTTTGAATTTATAGCCTTGAGATCTAACTACAGCAGGTTCCCATGAGCAATAAGGGTGCATTTTATTATAAATGGTTGCAATACCGCCGTCAGGCTTTATTAGAATAACAGAGTTATGTATTGTCTTTTCTTCTTTGTCTATATAGCGATTCAAGTTAATGCCGAGCCATACACCGTGCTCATTTGCAAAACTCGATACATTGTCGAGCACTTCGCAACTATCCAAATCACAGATGTAACTAAATCCTACAAAGTATTCTGGGAAAAAGATATAGTCACATTCAACTTTTATAGCATCTTTACACATGTCTAGTTGTTTTTTTAGCCTATCCATCGGTTTCATTTCATGTGGTAATGAAGGCTGTAGAGCAGCAATTTTAATTTTACCCATTAGAAATAACCTCGCTTTTTCTCAATTAAATTCTTTTATCCGTCAACCAATAACGTGTTTTATGATGCAATGTCATCTTTATGAACTAAAAAGGCGTTCAAGGAGTTTTTTAGTTTTAATTCGGTGCGTATCAAGCCCTAATTCTTTTGGTTCGAGTCCCATAGCAAGCCCAAGAAGTTCCATGTAGTAAATCACTGGTATATTGTATTCTTCTTTCAGCTGTTTCTGAATCTGAAATTGTCCGACATCAAATTGGATGAAACAGAAAGGACATACTGTTACAATACAATCTGCGCCAACTCTTTTCATCTCTATAAGTTTTTGTCTTGTCATTTGCAATGCAGAATCCATGTCTATGCTACGAATTCCTGTGCCACAACACTCCATTTTCTTCAAGTATGGAATGCTTGTCGCGCCTAAAGCTTCAACTAACACATCAAGTGATTGAGGTCTTTCTGGGTCGTCAAACGCCAAGATGGCACTCGGTCTAATAAGATGACAACCATAATGAACTGCAACCTTCAGATTTTGAAGAGGCTGTTTTACCATATCCTTAATTTTCTCGGGCCCAATCTCTTCAAAGAGGATTTCTACAATATGACGGACTTTTATGTCCCCTTTAAATTCTTTATTTATTTGAGAGAGGATAGCGTTTACTTCTTCTTTTAAGGTAGGATCATGCTTCAGTTCATGATTAGTTGTTTTTAGCGTTTCGAAACAACCATTACAGAGAGTTAGCATGTCGTAGCCCATTTCTTCTGCAATGGCGATATTTCTTGCACCTAAAGAAAACCATGTCGTTTGGTCAAGCGATTGAATCCCGATAGGATCAGGGCAGCATCCCGCCCCGTTCAAAGGCAGTAAGTCTATGTTAAAGGCTGGTAGAACTTTCCTAACTGAGGCCTCAAAGTTCTGTAGACGTAAGGGGATCATGCAACCAAGAAAAAAGCCATAACTTGTCATTGCGTCTCCTCCTGCTCTGCCTTTTGCTCTTTAAGAGTTGATCCATTAAATTCAAGTTTCTTGTCAATACCGGTTAGTTCCATTATTTTTTGAATTTCGTCAACGTTAACCGCTGGGAATTCTGGTAGTCCCAGTTTCTTTCGTCGTCTTTCTATGGGGGACGAATATGCAACTGTTGTGCCTGTCGTATAAATTTGCATGGCTTCTTCTTTAAGCCCTATTGGAAATTTTCCGTTTGAAGTCGCGACATTCTTTAACTGAAACAACACCTCTGCAGGGTAGACTAATTCTGGACAACGTTCGACACAGGCATGGCAGGCGGTACACAGCCAGATTACATCATCTGCGACCATTTTATCTGTATTTCCAAGAAGCATGTAAGCGATTATTTTGCGAGGATTAAATCTACCGGTAATTTTGGCAGAGGGGCATGCACCGGTACAGGTGCCGCATTGGTAGCAGCGCTTAATCAGTACTTCGAAATTTTCTGGCATTGCTTATCTCTCCCTTACTGCAATTAATTTTCAAATTATTGACCGAAAGCTTACGTGATAATTCTTCAAATATCAGGAATCGAGAGTTTAAGTAAGCATAGTAAACGATAATGAAGTTACAAGTAACGAAGGTTAATAAATATCTTATCCTTATAACAACGCTCAAAGAAAGGGAACTTCAGATTAAGACATCCTCAGAACGAAATGTACTTTAATATTTTTATATTCTACAAGATTTATTGAGATCATATTATACATTCTCTTAACGACAGAGGGATACATATGGAAGTAATCAAATCAATAGATGATATTGAAGTGAAAGGGAAAAGGGTTTTAGTTAGAGTTGACTTCAACTCCCCTATTGATCCAATGACAGGAAAAATTCAGGACGATACTCGAATCAGACGTCACGCAAAAACTATTCAGAATTTAGTCGAACGTGGTGCAAAAGTTATTGTAATGGCGCATCAAGGTAGACCTGGAGACGCAGACTTTACAAGCCTTGAGCAACACGCTGAAGTACTTGGTAAAGTACTAGGGCGCCCTGTTCAATTTGTAAATAGTATTTTTGACGAAGCGGCAAGAGATAAAATTAGCGAATTAAATGACGGGGATATCCTCGTCCTTGAGAACACTCGTTTTTATTCAGAAGAGGTTATTGAACGACCTGTTGAGGAACAAGCAAAGACCGAAATGGTACAAAAGTTAGCACCCTTACTTGATGCCTACGTTAATGATGCTTTCTCAGCTGCACACAGGTCACAACCTTCGCTTGTAGGTTTCATTCCAGTCTTGCCATCGGCGATTGGATATGTTATGAAAGACGAGTTAGACGCGCTGATGAAAGTCGCAGGTAGTTCTGCACAAAAACCTTGTGTTTACGTGCTAGGTGGAGCAAAACCAGAAGATACACTAAAAGTGATTGAGTATGTATTAGAGCAAAATATTGCAGATTCAGTTTTAGCATCTGGTATAATGGGAAATCTTTTCTTGTTAGCAAAAGGTTTTGATATTGGCGATTCATACAGGGATTTCCTCTCAGAGAAAGGATACCTAAAGGTCATGGAAAAAGCAAAAGACGTGCTAAACAGATTTGAGAGCAGAATCGTGCTGCCAGAGGATCTCGCTATAGGGGAAAATGGAACACGTGTGGAAGTTTCTCTGAATGAACTGCCATTATCCGCTTTACCCTGTGATATTGGTAAAAAGACTATTGAAAAATTCTCACAAGTCATAAACAACGCGAAAACAATTGTTTGCAACGGCAGTCCCGGGCAATATGAAAAGGAAACTTTTGCTGTTGGGACAAAAGAAGTATTTTCTGCCATCGCTGAAAGCACCAACAAAGGGGCATTTTCGGTTGCAGGAGGTGGTCACACAATTGCTGGTTTGAACAAGTATAACTTACTAAACAAGATTTCCTTTGTCTCAACTTCAGGAAAAGCAATGTTGTTGCTTCTTATGGGTGAATATAAAAAATTAGTTGTCCTCGAGGCTTTCAAAGCTTATGGTCAGTCCTGACCGACTTTTTCTTTTTGTGACAAGAAAAAGAAAAAATAAATTATGATCTATCTCATAACTTTTTAGCAGCTAGTTCTGCGGCCAAGCATACAGTTTCCAAAGTATCCGCAATTGGGGGTGCATAGCACGTATCAACTTTTGCAAGCTCATTTACTGTCATATTACTCTGGATAGCAGTGGCAACCATATTAACTCTATGCCCAACGTCCTCGCGAGCTACAATTTGTGCACCTATGACTCTGCTATCATCTTTTCTAGCAAGTATCTTTACTTTTACTTTAGAGCCTCCAGGGAAATAATGTGGTTTTGTATGACCTGTCATCTTTCCAATGACTGTTTCAATGTTAGCTCTATCAGCAGCCCATTTTGTCAAGCCGGTGGCCCCGATTTCCAAACCATGAATCTTGGTCACAGATGACATGAGTACGCCAGGAAAGATGTCTCGTTGTCCAGCTGCGTTTCGACCAGCCACAAGCCCTTGACGAGTGGCCGTCGTTCCTAATTGAGAAAGTATGTATTCGCCCGTGATCAAGTGTTTACATTCCACACAATCGCCAATCGCGTATATATCGGGAATGCTCGTTTCCATGTGTTTATTTACTTGTATACCTTTTCCAACGCTTATACCAGCTGCTTTTGCTAACTTGACGTCTGCGCGTACGCCAGTTGCATTGATTGCAAAATCTGTATCTATTGTTTCTTCACCTATAACACATGCGTTAATTTCTTCATCGCCCAGTATTTCATCAACCCCACAACCGGTTATAATTTCAATTCCTAGGTCAGTCAACTCTTTGTGTACATCTTTGGCCATATCTTTGTCCAGTACAAGAGGTAAAATATAAGGTAGCATTTCAACTATCGTGACTTCAAGTCCTCGTTCTCGCAAAGCAACAGCTATTTCAAGACCGATAAGCCCCGCCCCAATTATAACAACACTTTTTGAGGTTTTAGCCCTTTCTTCGATTTCTATGCCATCTTCGATAGTTCTAAGAGGTAAAACCCCTTCTGTATCAATCCCAGGGATTGGAGGACAAAATACATCTGCACCAGTGGCTAAAATTAGCGAGTCATACTCAATTGTTGATTCAGTTCCATTTTTGTCTATCGCCATAATGTATTTGCCTTTAGGCTCTATCTGTGTAACAGTAGTTTCAAGAAATGTATCGATTTTTGACATTTTGAAATAACTTTCACTATAGACAGTTAAATCATTGTAGCTTGGGATTTCTTTGCCGATGACGAAAGGCAATCCGCAACGTGAGTACCCGATGTCTTTATGCATATCAATTAGCGTTATCTCCGCCTTTCGATCGGTTTTTCTTGCAAAGGATGCAGCGCTGCTTCCAGCTGCACCGCCACCCACTATAACTATCTTTCGTGTCATTTTATTCACCTGATTAAAGCTATAAACTTATCTTAAATCTATTTGGAAGTTATGGTATCTAAATGAAAAATAGAAGAAAAATAGAAGAATGAAAAAGTCAAAGAAATTATTCTTCTTTTGCTACCTCTTCATAGAACTCTACAGCGTCATCAAAACTCATGAGACCCGCAAGTTCAGCATCAAGATCTGAAGGCTCAACAACGATCATCCATCCCTCATCATAAGGGGACTCATTTACTAACTCTGGTGAGTCTTCCAACTCGCTATTGACTTCGGTGATGGTTCCACTGATTGGAGAAATCAAGTCAGAAACAGTTTTAACTGATTCAACTTCGCCGAAACTGTCACCTTGGCTTACATCGTCGCCTGAATCAAGAAGATCTACAACAACGATTTCTTTAAGTTGTTTTTGCGCATGATCTGAGATACCTATCTTAACTTTCCCGTCCTCTATTTTAAGCCATGAATGTTCCTTGTTATAATAGAGACCTTCACGCACTTCAACTTCATTAATTATTACCATAATTACACCTCTATAATTTGACACTTCTGTTATTGTTGTATTGAAAAAACGTTTTATTTTTACTCCTTTAAAATCTTAACTCTCAATCTGAAAAAATGCAGAATTTTATTCTTCTTTCAAAATTTGTAAAATCGTTTGCCAGTCCACGTGTTTTTCAATTAATTCCTTCATAATTGTGATCGTGCTGAGTTTTGGCCTTATCTTCCCTACAATCCCTTCAATTTTTCTTACAGTACTGAATGTATCATATGGTACCAGAATGACCGGCACACCTCTTTCATCAGCCTTAACTAATACATGGGTGCTAGGATGCAAATTCCCTGTTAGTATGAGCACGGAAGTATCGGTTGTGAGTGCTGCGAGAGCAGTATCTGGTCGATCTCCTCCTAGAATAACAGCTTTGCGGATTGATCTTCTAAACCAACGTAAAGATGCCTCAGGACTCATTGCACCTACAAGGAAGTCTTCAACTATCAATTCATCCATTTTATCTTCCCCAACGAGTACTTCACCTTCACCTAGCACATTATAGATGTCTGAGACGGTTGGTGCAACGATACGGGTTTCAGCAGGAATTAATCCAAAGATTGGGATATTAAATTGTTCCAAGATTGGATATGTTATCCCTTTAATGCGCTCTAGGACGTATGGTTCAATATAGTTGAAAATAATTCCAGAAAGAATTGTGTCAGTACCTGCCCTTTGTTCAATGAAGTATTTATCTCTAAGGATAGTATCAACCGCGCGATCATCCTTTCCTGTAACGATAAGGATCATTTTTGAATCAAATTCTTTTGCAAGCTGAGCCCCATCAAGATCCAGACTAGCGTAATCATTTAAGCAACATGAACTCTCAATAATCAATATGTCATGTGCAGCAGACAACGTTTCGAAAGCGGTTTGAATTTTCTGATGTAACTCCTCTCTTTTACTTCTCTCTTCTAAATATCGAGTTGGTCGAAGCAAAACTGGACTAATTACATCAAGAGGATAGTCCATTCCTAAAATCACTTTCGCTAAGTGTGCGTCTTCATCATGGATATCATCGTGTATGCCTGGTTTTCCTATGGGTTTAAAATAACCAACGTTAAATCCTTGTTCCTTTAGTAAGATTGCTAAAGCCATACTGACCGCCGTCTTACCAGAATACCCTGCTGGAGAGGTAATAAACAATTTCATTCATTATGTCCTCCTAGTGCAAAGACATTTTCTGCTAGATATTTGTGTAGTTTATTTGAATTTTTATCTGTTTTTCATCATTAATCATCGTCATTTTTGCAAAGATTTGAATGGTAAATTCTCAATTAATCTCGCCAACGACAACTTATTTTGACATCAAGTGCACTTGCACCTTCACCTTCATTATAAGCAAATAAAGGATTAATATCCATTTCCAAAATTTCTGGAAACTCAGTTACTAGTTGAGAAACTCTAAGAATCATATCTATTATGGAATTAATGTCTGCAGGAGGTTCACCTCTTACCCCTCTCAATAACGTCCCTGCAGCTTTGGTTTCATAAATCATCTCTTTGACATCTTTGAGTGACATTGGGGCTAATCGAAATGTAACATCTTTTAAGACTTCGACAAAGATACCACCAAGCCCAAACATCACCATTGGTCCAAAAGTGAGGTCACGTGACATACCAATAATTAACTCTCGTCCTTTTGGGTTCATCTTTTGGACTTCAACACCATAAATCTTAGCATGGGGCATATATCTAACACTATTTTCAATTATTTGATTGTAGGCGTCAGTTATTTCTTTTTGTGAACGTAGCCCTAAGCGTACTGCGCCAATGTCTGTTTTGTGGATAATTTGTGGACTTGCAATTTTTAGAACTACGCTTCCACCACCACTAATTCGGTTTGCAATTTCGACTGCATCAAAAGCTGATCGTGCTAACTCGGTCGGAGGTGTCAATATTCCATATGCGTTAGCTACAGCTATTGCTTCATAGCCTAATAATGTTTTCCTTCCATCTTCTCTGACATTACGGAAAATTTCTCCAACTTTAGATCGATTTATGTCTGAGAATGGTTCTGGTAGCTCTCGCGCTTCTTCTTTCAGGTATGCAGAGTATTTAGCCAATTGAGCCATTACAGCGACAGCACGTTCAGGAAAAGGATAATTCGCAATACCGGACTCTCTAAGTTTATTATCACCTTTTTGGGCGTCAATACCACCTATAAAACTCGTTACAATTGGTTTATTTGACTGTTGCTTAATATTTGCAATAACTTCAGCAGTAGTTTCAATGTCTGTCATTGCTTGAACCGTTAAAAGAACAATTACGACATCCACGTTCTCATCTTTTGCTGTAAGTTCCAAAGCGAATTTGAATCGATCGGATTTTGCATCTCCAAGAATATCTATTGGGTTATGTTTACCAGCTTCTTCGGGTAATCCCGTTCGTAGTTCTTTAAATGTTTCTTGTGAAAAGGCTGCGAGTTTAAGGCCATATTTATCAGCGGCATCAGTAGCTATGATACCTGGCCCACCTGCATTCGTAATAATTGCTACTCTGTTACCTTTTGGTAGTGGGGTCTTTGAAAACGCCTCAGCAAGATCAAAGAGCTCTTGCATTTCCGTTGCACGAATAACTCCAAGTTGCTTAAACGCGGTTTCATATGCCTGATCTAATCCAGATAAGGTTCCAGTATGTGATGATACTGCTCTGGCACCAGCTTCTGAGACTCCTGACTTAATTATTACGACTGGCTTTTTTCTAGTTGCTTTGTTAACATTCTTCAGGAAATTTTCACCATTTTTTATACCTTCAACGTAACAAAGGATTACCTTTGTTTCAATATCGTCGGCTAGTGCCGTAATAAAATCAGTCTCATCTAAACCTGCTTTATTTCCTAAACTAATAAATCTGCTAAATCCAATATTTTCTTCTAAGCTCCAATCGAGAATGCCTGTGCATAATGCACCACTTTGAGAAATGAAGCCAACCGATCCACGGAGAGGCATTTTAGATGCAAATGAGGCGTTAATTGGCGTGAAAGTGCTGATCATTCCGAGACAATTCGGACCAAGCAAATCAATATTATACTGTTTACATAGTCTAATCAATTCACGCTCTAAGTGTGCTCCTTCGATTCCAATTTCTTTGAAACCGGCAGATACTATAATAATACTTTTCAGGTTTTTTTCTGCACAATCTTTAATAATTTGAATAACAAATTTTGCGGGGATGGCTATAACCGCTAAATCCAAATCATCATCAATTTCCAGTACACTTGAATAGCACTTATATCCCAATACTTCTTCAGCTTTTGGATTAACAGGATATATCTTGCCACGATATCCACTGTCAATTATGTTCGAAAGTATGGAGTATCCTACCTTCGCAGGGTTTCTTGATGCTCCAATGACAGCAACTGACTGTGGATTAAAGAAGTATTCAAGCATTATGGAAGTTCACGACTCCTAGTATTGGATGCTCCTACCCTTTAGGTTGGGGTAGTTGACCTAAATTGATGTTTTGTGATATCATGATGAGGTTTTCGCTTTTAAGTGATTTTAGTGCTGTAGATTTAAAAATTTTGGACTTAATTACCATTAAAGATAACTTTTTTAAAATGTTACACTTTGATCCTCTATGGTTTCATTGAATTAAGGTGTTATGTATGTCAGGAAAAGAAGCTGTTATTCAGTCATTAGTCGATGGAGGAAAAGCAACGGCGGGCCCTCCTCTAGGCCCTGCACTGGGTCCTACGGGCGTGAATGTCTTTCAAATTATTCAAGCAATTAATGAGAAAACTAAGGCTTATATGGGTCTTAAAGTTCCAGTAACTATCACGATTAACACAGATGACAAATCCTTCGAAATAGAAGTCGGAACTCCTCCTGTTTCTGCACTTATCTTGAAAGAATTAGGGATTGAAAAGGGGTCAGGAACTGCAGGAACTGAAGAATCTGAAGCCATAGGTAATCTTACTTTATCTCAGATAATAGAAATAGCCAAGTTAAAACGTGATAAACTTCTGGCAAATTCACTTAAAGCCGCAGTCAAAGAAATTCTCGGTACGGCCATTACAACAGGCGCAACTGTGGAGGACAAGCATCCAAGAGAAATCCAAAAAGAAATAGATGAGGGTCAATGGAACGAACTTCTTGTAGAAGATTAAGCAAATTAGAACACGTGTAGTTTAACTAAGATAAGATTTAAAAGATGTAGAAAATACCTTCAATTTTGTCAATTACCTATGTAGTATGTATTACACTGCATAAGTTTTCATGTAACTTTTCTTCATTATTATGTTAAATGGGGCAATAATCATGTCCAATATCACTGAGGCTGTAGCAGAGGCAAAAAAACTAGCTAAAGATCGAAAATTTACCGAAACAGTAGAGTTAGCCATTAATCTTAAAAATATTGACTTAAAAAAGCCAGAAAACCGGATAAAACTCGAAATCCCTCTTCCGCATTCACCCTCAAAGAAGGTTAAAATAGCGGTAATAGCAGAAGGTGATTTAGCTTTACGTTCAAAAGAAATTGCAGACTTAGTTATAAATAAAGACGATTTAGAGCGATATGCAACTGATAAAAAGGCTGCAAAAGATTTAGGCAAAACATATGATTTCTTTATAGCCCAAGCGGATCTTATGCCTACAGTTGGTAAAATTTTGGGACCTGTACTGGGTGTTAGTGGAAAGATGCCACAAGTTGTGCCACCAACTGGAGCAGATCTAGAACCAATAATTGGACGTTTACAGAACGTTTGTAAAATGAGATTGCGTCAAAACCCAGTTTTCTTTGCAAAAATTGGCACAAAAGATATGACTAACGAAGATATAAGCGAAAATATTGAAAGCGTATTAAAGGCAGTCGAAGAAAAACTTGAGAAAGGACGTGACAACATCAGATCTATTTACGTAAAAACAACAATGGGCCCCCCAGTAAAGATAGAGATTTAAGGAGCGTAAGAAATGGCGACTACTTCACCACCTAAAAAAATTCCAACTGTCAAATTAAACACGGTTGAACAACTTACAAATCTAATTAAATCTTCAGATGTGCTTGGAATCGCTAAGGCTGAGGGAATTGGGGCAAAACAAATCCAACGGTTACGTAAACTCTTAGAGGGTGATGCTACACTAAAAGTCACAAAAAATACCCTTATGCGCATTGCATTAAGAAACTGTAAAGATGAAAAGGCCGACATTGCTAAACTTGAAGAATATTTGATTGGCTCAAATATTTTTATTTTCGCTAAGATGGATCCATTTAAACTTACACGAATTCTCGATCAAAACAAGATGAGAACCCTGGCTAAACCTGGACATACTGCGCCTGAGAATATCGTCGTTCCTGCTGGAAATACGGGGTTCCCCCCAGGTCCACTTATTACCGAATTCGGGAATATTGGCCTTCCAACAAAGATTGATGCGGGTAATATTGCTATTACGAAGGACACTACAGTCGCTAAAAAGGGTGACATTATTAGTAGGCAATTAGCTTTAGTGTTATCACGTCTAGGCATTGAACCTATGCTAGTAGGTCTTGCTGTAGAGATTGCATATGAAGATGGTGCTCTAATACACAAAGAACAATTACAAATTGATGTAGAAGAAATCCGCCGTCAATTTATCGAAGCGGTCTCACAAGCACTTAATTTAGCCACAAATATTGCTTATCCTACACCTGAAACAGTTCAAATATTGATACAGAAGGCATTTATGAACAGTATGCGTTTAGCCGAAACGGCTTCATTTATAACGCCTGAAACTCTGCCTGCAGTATTGATGAAAGCAAATAGGCAAATGTTAGTCCTTGCTTCTGAGATCGGTAGTGTTGCCCCTTCTGTAGTACCCCAAGAACTTATACAAACTCCTCCCGAAACTCCTCCTCCAGAAGAAAAGAAACCTGAGGTTGAGAAAAAGAAACCATCTGAACCAGAGGAGGAAGAAGGAGGCTTAGGAGATTTATTTGGATAGTATTTCTATTAAAATAAAGAGATAAGGAGGTTTGAGTATGGAATACGTGTACGGTGCGATGTTGCTTCATTCTGCAAAGCAAAAAATTACTGAAGCTGCTCTGACTAAACTACTTACAGCTGCTGGACTTAAGCCCGAAGCTGCTCGTGCAAAAGCATTAGTAGCTGCATTAGACGAAGTGAACATTGATGAAGCTCTGAAAACTGCTGCTGCTGTACCAGTTGCAACTGCTGCTCCTGCTGCAGCGCCTGTTGAGAAGAAAGAAGCAAAAGAAGAGAAAAAAGAAGAAGAGAAAGAAGAGGACACAGGACTCGGTGCGCTATTTGGATAAACTCTTGCGCACTTATCTATTCTCTTCACGTTAAAGCTGATATAACTATAAGTTTTTCATAAAATCTTTTTAAATTACTTCTTTTAATTATGCTTTAACTACATATCAGCAGCCCATGCCAAATTTAAGGCTTGTCGGATGTGACACAAGAATGGTAAATTTTAAGGAACTTGAACAGAAATGGCAGAAAAAATGGCAGGATGACAAGATTTTTGAAGCCAATCCAGATCAGAATCGCGAAAAATTCTTTTTAACAGTGGCATATCCCTATCCGAATTCTCCACAGCACGTTGGACATGCAAGAACGTATACTCTTACCGACAGTTATGCTCGATTTAAACGTATGCAAGGACTCAATGTCCTCTATCCTCAAGGGTTTCACTATACAGGCACTCCAATTTTAGCAATGGCAAATCGAATTGCAGAAAATGATCGTGAACTTATTGAGACTTTTGAAGAAATTTACAAGGTGCCCAGCGAGGTTATATCCACATTTAAGAATGACCCTTTAGCGGTTGCTAATTACTTTCACAATGAGATTCGTGAAGGCATGAAAAAAATCGGATTTAGTATCGATTGGAGGCGTGAGTTCACAACTATCGATCCGCCATATATGAAGTTCATCGAATGGCAGTTTCACACACTTCACAAAGGAGGTTACGTAACTAAAGGAAGTCACCCTGTAGGTTGGTGTCCTTTAGACCAAAATGCCGTTGGGCAGCATGATACTTTGGGTGATAAGGAACCCGAAATGGAAGAAATTACAGCATTAAAATTCATTTTTAATGGCTGGTATATGCCTACGGCAACATATAGGCCGGAAACGGTCTTTGGTGTCACAAACGTGTTTGTTAATCCAGATGCTGATTATGTGATTGCTCAGGTTGATGGTGCTCAACTTAATGGCGAAAAGTGGTTTATTTCTAAGGAATTTGCTGAAAAGTTAGTGCATCAAGTTGAGAAAGTTGAAATTTTGCAGACAAAAAAGGGATATGACATTATTGGAAAAACTGTGCAGAATCCTATGACCGGAAAAGAAGGGCTGCTCATATTACCAGGCGCTTTTGTGGATCCAGATGTTGGAACAGGATGCGTCATGAGTGTGCCGGCACATGCCCCCTATGACTATATTGCTATTGAAGATCTAAAAAAGAGTCTCCCAGAATTAGAAAAATATGGAATCAATCCAGAAAAAATCGAGGAGTTAGCCCCTATCTCATTAATCTCTATTGAGGGTTATTCAGATTATCCAGCTAAAGATGCGGTTGAAAAACTTGGCGTTACAGATCAAAACGATCCAAAATGCAAAGATGCTACGGATGAAATTTATGGTGCGGAGTTTCGAAGCGGTGTTCTCAAAAAGATAACCGGAAAATATCAAGGATTGCCGGTCTCTGAAGCAAAGGATAGAGTAAGGGAGGATATGATTGAGCAAGGTACTGCGTATCCAGTCTATGAAATTGTTAATGCCCCAATTCATTGCCGTTGCGGAACTGAAGTTGTAGTGAAGGTTGTTCGTGATCAATGGTTTATCAATTACGGAGACCCGACTTGGAAAAAACTAGCTTATGAATGTTTAGATAATATGAGTATTATTCCCAAAGAATTAATGGGCGAGTACCGAGATGTCGTCAACTGGTTGACTGCAAAGGCCTGCGCCCGTAAATCTGGCTTAGGTACTCCCCTTCCCTGGGATCCCGATTGGATTATTGAAAGTCTCTCTGATTCAACTATCTATATGGCCTATTATATACTTGCTAAGTATATCACCCAGTATAGTCTCACTGGTGATAATTTTAACGACACTGTGTTTGATTATGTTTTTCTAGGTCAAAGTAATGCAAAAGATGTATCAAAGTCATGTGGACTTGACCCAGCACTTCTTGAATCAATGAGGAATGAATTTAATTATTGGTACCCACTCGATTCAAGGCACTCAGGTCGCGACCTCATCTGGAATCATCTCACTTTCATGATTTTTAATCATACAGCAATTTTTCCACGTGAAAATTGGCCACAGCAGATTGTAGTCAATGGTTCAGTGTTAATGGAGGAAGAAGTTGATGGAAAGGTCCTAATTCGCAAAATGTCAAAGTCATTGCGTAACATCATTCCTATCCATGACGCTATAAAAACTTACGGCGCAGATGCAATTAGGCTTTCTGTTTTAAGTTCAGCGGAGATATTATCTGATGCCGTTTTTAGCGAGAGAATGGCAAAATCGATAGGAAATCGACTTGAACGCCTTTATAGTTTTGCTCAAGAAGTCGCAAGCAAACATGTTAGGGACACACCTCAACTTCAAGATATTGACAGATGGATGATAAGTCAACTTCAACATAGAATTACAAGAGCTACTGCAGCAATGAATTTATGTCGTGTGCGGGATGCTATTCAAAACGCGTATTTCTTGCTTGATCAAGATGTTTCATGGTACCTAAAACGAGTGGATCCTGAAAAAGATAATCCAGAACGAAATGAAACAATCACTGCCGTACTTCACGAAGTCCTTGATGTATGGATACGACTTTTAAGCCCCTTTGCGCCATTTATTTGTGAAGAAATATGGCAAGTATTAGGAAGAGAAGGATATTGTTCTTTATCATCATGGCCGAAAAAAGAAGATGCAAAGGTAATGTTTGATGCAGTAGCTATGGAAGATCTCCTTAGAAAAACAATAGATGACACACAAGAGATCTTGAAAGTCACGAATATTTTGCCAAAACGTATAGTTTACTATGTTGCACCCAAATGGGCTTCTATACTCTATATAGAACTCCTTACTATGCTTAAAGACGGCAAGTCAAGTCAAAGTGGGATCATGAAGGCAATATTTCAGAATTCTGAAATCAAGAAACACGGAAAGCTGGCTTCAAAGCTTGTACAGAAACTCCTCCCCACCGCAAAGACTCTGTCTCCAGAAGTGATTGCACAAAAACTTGCGGCATCCTTTGATGAACTCACAACTCTAAAAGCGGCAACTCCTTTTATAGAAAATACTTTCAATACTACAGTAGAACTCTATGAGGCCGATGACCCAGAACGCTATGACCCAATGAAAAAAGCCAATAGTGCGATACCAGGAAGAGCAGCGATTTTCATTGAATGAAATTCTTTGTTGTATCAATTTTTCTTTTCAATTTATAACTTAACAATTCTCTTTTTTTATTAGTCAGACTTCACAATGAGCTTAAGCACGAGTTTTGAGAAGGTTATTGAATTGTTAGATGAACGCATGAAAGATGCTTCGATAGACCTTCGCTTTTTGTTAAATCGCCGTTATGATAAAGCAAGAGCCATAAAATTCGTAGGAAACAAATATCAACTCGACAAATCTGAACGACATATACTTTATCGAGCCCTATATTCGAATGATGAGATCACTGCAATCAAAAAGAAACTTGTGCCCTTTGAGCAAATTTCAGGAAAACTTCTTGCGGTTGATGGGTATAATGTGCTCATTACTGTTGAAAGTATTTTGTATAAAAAAACGATCATAGAATGTGATGATGGCATCCTACGTGATGTCTCAGGCGTTTTTGGAAGCCATGTGATAACGTCTGTGACAAAAAAGTCCATAGACCTTATTCTTTCACAAATCGCAAAATATCCTCCTGAATCACTACAATTCTTTTTTGATTCTCAAGTTAGTAAAAGTGGCGAACTGTCAAATAGTATACGAGAAAAAATGAATGAATTACAGTTAAATGGAGATGCCGAGACAGTCAAGCAAGTAGACACGACCCTAAAAAAACTAAATTGTGATATTGTTGCTACAAGTGACACTATTATAATCGCTCAAGCATCAGCAGTGGTGGATATCCCCCAACGAATTCTTAAAAATTTAAACTTTCCTATCTCATTCCTAATGTTATCTTAGGCACATAAAATCCATGACTTCACAGTTTTCTTTTCGTTCATCTTGAAGAATCAAGTAGTTTAAGATTTACGGTCATAATTTGATGCAGGATTCGAAAGATCTTTATAACATGAAAAAGGAATACTTAAGAATTTAAAGGAGGGAAGAATGTGGAAGCTATTCTTTCGCGAAGAAGTATACGAAAATTTACCAAAGAACCTGTATCTGATGAAATTGTTAAAGAATTGTTGAAAGCGGCTATGAGCGCGCCATCAGCGGTCAATCAGCAACCGTGGCATTTCATTGTGATTAGAGAACGTCAGATTTTAGATGAAATCCCCAAAATTCAGCCTTACTCACAAATGCTAAGAGATGCTCCTGTTGCGGTGGTGGTTTGTGGCGATTTAAACTTGGAAAAAGCAAAAGGGTTCTGGGTTCAAGACTGTTCAGCGGCCACGCAGAACATTTTGATCGCAGTTCAAGCTAAAGGATTGGGAGCCGTATGGTTGGGCTTTTATCCAAGAGAAGATCGAATAAAGGCTCTTCAAAAATTATTAGACATTCCAGAACATGTCATACCTTTTTCAGTAATTCCTATCGGTTATTCTGCAGAGCAAAAACCTCCAGCAAGTCGATATAATGAGTCAAGAATTCACTACGACCGCTGGTAATTGCGTTATCAATGCAAGGAAGTAAAAAATTTGGAAAAAATTGAACTTGAACCTAAGGCTTTTCTGTTTCCCAAGCCTATCGTCTTAGTAGGGGGCCGATGTAGAGGATAAACCAAACTACATGCCCGTTGGATACTTTGACATCGTTAACATGAAACCATTTATCATTTCAGTAGCTATGGACAAGTCACACTACACAAACATTGGAATTAGGGAAAATGGTATGCTTACGAAAAACGGTATGACCCTCTAGCACGAAGACCATAACTCAATTGTGAAACACGAAAAGAAATCTTAGTTACCTATGAATTGATTAACAGTTTTTGCGGTCCTCTTATGGTATCTGATCTTGCCCTATTCGTAAAATTATAAAGCAAGTTCGTTCGATTTCCCAAAAAGGTGAACTATATGCCGTTTTGGAAATGTGAAAATTGTGGATATACTTTTCAGGCGGGTATGCCCCCAGAAGATTCAATATGTCCCAGTTGTAAAGAAAAATGTACATTCAAGAACGTCACGTGTTATTTAGAGGAGTGTGGAATGCTTCCCGAGCATCCAGAGAGCGAGCACATAGATCCTCGATTAGTATAGCAACTTTTCTTTCATTTTTTCTAGGAATTTTGATCCTCCAATATTCAAATTTATCGATACAAGAGGCAACATTTTTCAAGACAACTTCAATAACCATAAAGAGTTATTAACAGAGGCTAAAGATTTAAAATGTAAAAATTCTATTACCACTACATCTTACAAGGGCCCGTGGCCTAGCCAGGATAGGGCGCAGGCCTTCTAAGCCTGATTGCGGCCCTCAAATTGATTGCTGCAGAGGAGACCGCGAGTTCAAATCTCGCCGGGCCCGCCACTTTTTTATTGTTTGGATTTTTCTTGACAGTATCTTACAAGTTTCTGTGCGCCTTGAGATAACAATTTATTCTCCTCTTCTGCTAGAGGATTCTCTCTAAGAAGTATCATTTGCAATTTTTTTAAGTTCTCTAAACCCTTGATTTCTTGTATCTATGATTGTCGGAAAGAAATAATATTTGCAGATTGACTAGATGCTCTAGACTTTTGATTTCTTTAATCTGGTTATCACCAAGCCTTAATGTTTTGATATTTGTAAGATCCTCTAAGCATTTGCTCTCGGCAATATCAGTGATTCTTTTATTAAAAAGAAAAGTTTATCGTCTCTTATATAAGATTTCTTCCTTTTAACTGTCATAAAATCGTTTGGCATCCAGCGATCAACCTTTAATTTGTGTAGCAATCTGCTTTCCAAGTTCTTTCGTTTTAGGAAACTCCTCCTCTAGGATTGGTCCCTTCATCTCCTCAACTTTTATTGATAAGCCAGGTGTCATCAGTTTTGACCCAGGAATTTTTTCGTTTATTTTTTCCTCCATTTTTTTCACTGCTTTCTCGAAGTCTTCTTTTATATAAGTATCAAAAACCGCAATTACTTTGCCTTTCAGGTCGAGTTTTCCAAGTTTGTCAATAAACTTCTTAGCAGTCCTGGTCGGTCCACCAAAATGATTAGGACAACCCATTAGAATCGCGTCATATTGCTCTATTGTCTTTAAGTCGACTTTTTTCATATTACTAACTGTAACCTCTATTCCCTCAACTTCTTTCATACCTTCTGCAATTTTTTCCGCGACAATTTTGGTATTACCATACTTTGTATCAAAGGCAACTAGTACCTTCGTCAAACTATTCACCTCTTAAGTTTGGATACGGAGTGAGTAGGTATCCGCCTGTCTTTAATTAGTTGGTATTTTAATGTTTAATGTTTTGTGAAATGTTCATAACCTCTTGGGTAAATCTCCCTCGTTTTTTCACCTTCAGTATAAAATAAGCCTTCTGCCTTTACTACCCTACCAATAGGTATAAGCTGTCCCTTCACGGCATTTAAAGCTGCAGAAGCATGAACTATTTTTTCCGGTGGTATTGTAACAATTAGTTCAAATTCTTCGCCGCCGTAAAAACATAGGTCGAATGGATCAAGATGATTGAGTCTTGCAAACTCCTCCACTGATAAGTCAATAGGTAATTCATTGATTTCTATCCCAATATTGCTTGCCTTTGCTATTTCGTGAAGAGACCAGGCTAATCCATCACTGGAATCTATGCTTGCTGTGGGTACTCGTGATTTTGCTAAAGCGCACCCTTCATCTAGGCGTGCTCGTGGATAGAAGACGGCTTCAATAAATTCATTTCTTAAATATTCAGGGCATTCAAGATTATCAAGCAGGATTTTAAAGCCGGCAGCTGTCTTTCCAAACATGCCTGTCACACAGACTAGATCTCCTTCTTGAGCTCCCGCCCGTGAAATTAATTCGTCTTTATTAGTAATTCCTAGTGCTATTCCTGCAATAACCAGATCATCGGCTTCATTTGTATCGCCTCCGAGATAAGGTATTCTATACAAAGAACATGCTTCTTTGAAACCGTGAAGCAATTCCTCAATATCATTTTTGCTATAATCAGAAGGAAAACCTAAAGCGGATAAAAATCCGACTGGTGTTGCACCTTTTGCAGCTAGATCGCTAACATTCATAACAATGACTTTTTGCCCAATTTGTCTTACTGCCATTCCTTGAGGGGCGTCTGTTTTTCGTACGAACATGTCTGTGTTTATGACTAACACTATTTCTCCGATTTCAATGGCGACAGCGTCATCATTAAATGGAAGCAAAGAACTCAAAGAATCGCCTATAATCTCGTAAATTAAAGAAATGATCTTTCGCTCACTTAAAGTCACCTAAAGTCACCTAATGTCTCTTGATCAACCTATTAATAATTTGATTTGATATTACACTTCTAATACAATCATGAACAAAAACTCTATAATACATTACGAAAACTGGCATTTAATGAAGAAATGTGGAACGAAAAATGGTTGAAAATGAACAAACTGATGATTCAGTTGAAAGACGAATCGTCCTTAAAGCTATTGGTAAAATTATACTTCCTACAATACTCTCCATTTCACTTGCGGTATTTCTCGCGTATATTTCTATTTTAGGACAAACTAAAGTTGAAATAACTCCATTCTCAGAACAAGAGGGAGGTCTAGGGGCTGCAGGTCTCAACGCACTGGTATATGTAATTGCAGCCCTACTTGGGGCGAGTTTGCTTGTGATTCTGTTAAAACGTGGATACGGTAAGATTTTAAATGCGTTTATGTTCTTTGGAATGACTTTAGGAGGAATTTTGTTAACAGGATACTTTGGATTAGCTGTTTTAGTCATTCTTAACAGCCTGAATTTATTCTTTATTCTCACGATTATTAGTGTACTAATTGGTATAGGCGCTGCATATGCTTTACTTAAGAAAAATATTTCAAATCTTTATTTACAAAACGCCATCATCTTGGGATATGGTGGCGGACTTGGCGCTTTTTTAGGAATCGCAATGCCTACATGGTCAACGATTCTTCTTCTGATCGGTCTTTCAATATATGATATTTTTGCTGTAACACGTGGTCCTATCAAACAAATAATTGAGTATAGTGAAGAAAAAGAGGTTCAAATGCCTGCAATGACCTATTCTAGTAGTGAGGAGATAGAAATTGGTCTTGGAGATCTAGTATTCTATTCGATGTTGACAGCGCACACCTTTTTGAACTTTGGATCATTTCCTCTGGTGATGGTTTCTGGAGGGATTCTTGGGGGTTTAATGATTACCCTGAAACTGTTAGAAAAGAGAAAAATGCTTCCTGGATTGCCTATCTCAATTACATTTGGACTTGTAGCTCTCTTTCTTTCATTATTACTTTCTGGTCAATTTGGATTACTACAGATCATTTAACCAGACTTGAATATAATTGCTTATAGCGTTCGAGCATAAGAGAAAGAGTATATTCTTTTTCAACAATTATTCTGCCTTCTGAACCCATTTGTTGAGCTTGGTGTTCATCACTTAAGATATCTTGTGCCGCGTTCGCAAGTTCTTCAACATTATAAGGTCTTACAAGAAGACCATTTTTTTTATGTCTAACAACTTCGGGAAGTCCACCGACATTCGAAGCAATCACAGGCGTTTTCATAGCTAATGCTTCCAGAGGCACATAAGGGAATGGATCTGGCCAGATTGAAGGAACAACCACCACATCTGCTGCTGAATATGCTTGAGGAACAAGCACCGATGGGATTCGCCCTGCAAATATCACATGCCTTTCAATCTTCAATTTTTTCACAAGCTGTGTTAAAAACGGCTTTTCTTCGCCACCCCCCACAATAACAAGCTTACAGTCAATTTCTTTTAGAATTATAGGCATTGATTTTATCAGAAGTCTAATTCCCTTTTCTTTTATGAGACGACCGATACTAAGGATAATTTTTTGCTTTTCCAGTTTGAAATGTTTGATGAAATCCATAGCATTAAGATCAGGAATAAATTTGTTTAGGTCAATACCATTTGGAATGACTAAGACTTTACTTAACGGAATGTCAATTCTTGCTAATGATTTTTTGAGTGCATGACTTGGTGTAGTAATCGCGCGTATTCGATCGAAAACCTCACGTTTAATCATTAAACTCCTTTTCCAAAGTTTCCAAAGAATTGGAGTAAGAAATGGTTTGCCAATGAGAGGTAAATAGGACGAAAAGCAATTTTTACACGCAGTTTCATCAACAGCGTTGCAAATATGATTATCAAAATAACTCCTCTGAAAGAAGCAAACTGGCCAATAATTGTGAAGAGTAAGCACAGCTGGAATTTTTTTTTGTATAGCAACATAAAGTGGAGCTAAAGACATAAAAGGGATACTTTGTGCATGGAAAATATTCGGAGTTATTTTATTAATAAGTTTGGATGTTTTTTTAATGCTATATGGATCTATAAAAAATTTTGATAATTGTGGATGCAATTTGGGGCGATATCTGTAAATTTTGATGCCTTCATAGTTTTCAAGGGATGGTAATTTTTCAATTTGACGTGTTAATATAGCAATTTGGAAATTATCATGTAAAAAATGTTTAGCTAGTTGATAGATATGTTCCTCTACACCTCCTATCATGTGGGGATAGAAATAATCCGAGGCGTATAGAATTTTCACAAAAATCACCGTAACAGACAACTAAATGCACGTTATTATTAAGAAGTTTTGGACAGGAAAAAATTAAAAAGAGATACGTGTTTCGACCATAAAAGTGCTAACGGAATGAACTACATCTGGAGCTGTAAGATTGAGTTATAATTTACTAGAAATGACTCCTGAGGAAATTAAAACGGGAATTGTTGATGGTAAGATTACTATAGCGATTCTCGGTCAGGGGTATATTGGGTTACCACTCTCATGCTACTTGGCAAGAAAAGGTGCAAGAGTAATCGGAGTTGACATTGACCCAACTGTTGTTGAAAAGATAAATGCGGGATCACCCCATATCTATGAACCTGACTTAAAGGAAACACTACAAGTTGTACTGCAAAAGGGAAATTATCACGCAACTGCTGATGTAAGCGAGGCTGTAAAGCAAAGCGAAGTCATTATGATCACTGTTGGAACGCCTGTTGAAAAAACTGGTATCAATTTTTCTTACGTTGAACGCGCATGTAAGGACGTAGCAGGCAGTATGAAACAAGGATGTATGATCCTCTTAAGATCTACAGTAGCTCCTTTGTCTACAGAGAAAATTGTTCGTGAAATGCTAGAACGCGAATCTGGAATGGTTGCTGGTAAAGATTTTGGTCTTGCTTTTTGTCCAGAGCGAACTGTGGAAGGAAACGCATTCAAGGAACTACCAAGACTTCCAAGAGTTATTGGGGGTATAGATAAGAAAAGTACTGATATAGCTGCTGCAATTTTTGAGGTATTGACAACTAAAATTGTAAAGGTGAGTAGTCCAAGAGTTGCTGAAATGGCAAAAATCTTCGACAATGTTTATCGAGATACCAATATCGCCCTCGCCAACGAGCTTGCAGTTATCTGTGAAAAATTAGGTATTGACGTAATTGAGACAATAAAAGCATGCAATACGGGCTATGATAGAACGAATATGCTCATTCCTGGTGCAGGTGTAGGAGGTTCTTGTTTAAACAAAGATCCGTATATTCTTTCCTATTCTGTACTCGAAAAAGGATTCGAACCATCTCTAATACTTTCTGCTCGTGAGAGAAATATTTCAATGCCCAGACATATAGTGGATCTTGTCAAAACAGCCTTTGATGAGATGAAGAAAGAGCTTAATGGTTCAAAAATAACTGTCTTAGGTTTTGCATTTAAATCGAATACAGATGACACGCGTGAGACGGTTGCAGTCCCAATTATCTCTGCTCTAAAAGAACAAGGTGCAAATGTAGTCGTATTTGATCCTTATGTTTCTCAAGAAAAAATAGAATCTCAGGTAGGTAAAATCAATAAGGCTAACGCAATCATTGAAGCAATAACGAATAGCAATTGTATAGTTGTTCTAGCTGATCATCATGAGTTTAGACAGTTAAATTTGCCAGAAATCAAAAAACATCTTGCAACACCAGCAGCGATAATAGATGGGCGCCATATATTCGATCCAAAAGAAGTTATAAAAGAAGGATTAATTTTTAAGGGAGTAGGACGTCCCGCGTCATTTTTCAAAGAGTTATTTGAACTATGAGTTATTTTTAATACATATTAGAACGACTTAATTACTTCTCTATCGAGAACCTCCATGATAGAGTTCCAATCATATTTCTTTACAACCAATTCTCTGGCCTTCTTGCCAATTCTATTTCTTAAGTTGGCATCTAAAATCAATTTGATGACTTGACTTGAAATTTTGTTCATACCATCGGCTAAAACTATATTTTTTCCATTTTCTACAACAATTCCCTCCGCACCTAGTCTTGTAGAAATGACCGGTTTTCCGATAGCCATATATTCTAAGATTTTCAGACGTGTCCCAGAACCTGAAAGGATTGGTGCGATTGCAACATCTGCTGCCGCAATATATTCTGCCACATCTTTGACATAGCCTGTATAAAGAACAGATTTGTGTTTGAGATGAACAGGAGGATTCATCCCAACAATGAGAAATTTGCAATTTGGTATTTGTTGTAAAACATTTGGTATAATCTTGTGGAATAATAATTCAAGCGCTTCTAAATTTGGTTTGTAATCTAATTTGCCCATAAAAAGTACCACAGGGTCAGATTCCACATTATATTTTCTTCTTATTGAGGACGCGTCAATATTTGGGTGCAATTTCTTAGTATCTGCCCCATTAGGGATGATATGTACTTTGTCAACTGGTATGCCTAAATTGCCTAACGCTCTTTTGTCAAGTAAAGAGACTGTTAGAATGCTATCTGAAAAATTAGCTAATCCTTTTTCTAATATGAATGAGAATATCACACGTTTGAAGTTTTTCATGCGGATGGCTCTTACAAACTCCACATTATGCTCATCAAGAACCAATTTTCTACTATAAACCTTTTTTAGGATTAAAGCAGGTAATAAAGACCATAAATGTGCTGAAATGATAACATCTATCTTGTGCTTCTTAGTAATTTGATGACCGATTTTAAGAAGATAGTACATGTTAAAAAGTGTCTTAAGATAACGTTTTGGTTTAAAGTTTATTATGTGTAAGTTATTAAAGCGAACTTGATCTTTATCGTTTCTTGGAGCAATTAGGAAAACTTTATTGCCCAATAAAGCAAGATTTTTAGCCATTTCAAAGATTCTAACACTAACTCCTGATTTAGGAACTGCTTCAAAATAACTTATAATCAATATTGAATTCATTAGTTTCATCAGTGAGTTTTCGCTATTGCTTTAAGTGAATTGCTCCGACCTAAGTTCGGAACTTCTGTCCTCACCGACTGTTCTGTCAACACGGGTGCATACACTTAGTCGGCTCATCGACAGTTCGGGGTGATTCACTGCACCCCCCGTTCCCTTCAGGAACACTTGAGGTAAGTGTTTATGCTTTTTTTGACGTTTTGATTGAGTAAGATATTGTAAGCCATCCTGGAGAATGTTAAAAGCGGCATTAACATCCCTATCGGCAGCAAAACCGCATTTCAAGCAAACGAAGTCCCGATCATTGATATGGACTTGACGCGAGCCGCATTGAGAACAGCGATGGGTGGTCCACCATTCATTCATCAACACTGGTATGCCATCCTGCTGGAAGATCGCCTGGGCGAGTGTTGCCGCCAATTCTTTGAACGGCCATTGGTTGGTGCGCTTACGATTTTTACGATGTCCTGAACCTTTATAGTGGGAATACCGAATTTTTTCGGGATGTCCAATAATCACCAACGCTCTCGCAAAATATTGACTGATTTCATGAGCCAATTTGTGCCTAAAGTCCTTCGCGAAATTATTTCGTTTGTAGTACAATTTCTTAAGAACGACAAATTTTCCAACACGTTTAAGTTTACCGATACGGTTGTTGAGACGCCGCATCGAAATGAAGAAATCTTTAAAATCTTCTTTAGGGAAAATATGAACTTTCGTTGTACCAGATAAATTGGAAGTGACTGCTACTGCTAACCGCTTCAAACCGAGATCTATCCCCGCTATAGACTTCACACTAGGCCTAAGGTTTTTTTCAATGACCACATGCAGTTCATAGCGCTTCAGACGATAATTTTTGATTATTTGAAAGGACTTCATCCGCCATTCTTGGTCCAGTAAATGTTGCTGTGCATAGGGATAGATATGGAGTGGAATGCTGATACGATTCCGTTTTTTCAAAGTTGAAATTCGCGCCCACATCGTAAATAACGTGGCCGTATGCGACCAAGCCAGTTCGCCTACACGGTAGTCGAACATGACTGGAACCTTTTTACGAATATGCGGTAATGACGGTTCGCGTTTCAGCCAACGGTAAAGTTTATGCCGTAAAGTTTGTAAGCGTTTTTTATCGTGGGGGGTCTGTTTTCTGGTCAAACTTTTTTTACAGGTCTCGATACTCTTGTTAAGTCTCTTTAAATCTTTTTGCCAATCGTGATGCAGTTCTTGATACGAATGATACATCCACAGCGCTTTGTCACGGCACATTTGTACAAATGCTGATGAGAGTCCAGTTTTCTTCTCAATTTCGTGCCGAAAATGCTCCACTTCTCTAACTTGAGTTAGGTTTTTCTTTGTAATTTTCTCTAAAAATAACTGCACGCCGTAGGTTAAACGCCCAGTCAGTTTGTCTAGAAACCTTATCTTTTTCTGCGTCGTTTGATCAGCAACAGGCAACACTAAGGTCTTACAAAAGGTTACCGGTGCGTTCAGTTGAACAACCATACCCCTTATCTCACCTCTCAAAAAACTATCCCTGTCGTCTAATTGACAGCGAACTTTATTTCATTGGATTTTCGTCGAGAATCTATCTTAAACCAGCTATTTAAATTTTGGGGACTATCGTGAAAGTGAAACAAAACACTATTCCTCTCAATCTAAAGGACGAATTCTTCTTTCGTAGGAAAGATAAAGTTATTATTGTCAAATCCATTTCAGTTTAGTAAATTTTAAAACGGCAAGTAAAATAGAAAAGAATTGTTTCAGAATCTATCCTCACGTGCGCAAATCAATGGAGTGAATCAATAATATGCGAGAGGACTGGCCATCAGTCTCGGTTGTAGTACCTGTTCATAACTCAGAGGACACAATAGGAGCTTGTCTAGAATCTATATTTAACCTCGACTATCCAAAAGATAAATTGGAAGTAATTGTAGTTGATGATTCGACAGATAGAACTCCAGAAATAGTGAAACGTTTCAATGTACATCATATTCGGTTTGGCAAACGCGTTGGAATAGGATATGCACGAAGAATCGGAGTTGAAAAGGCTATAGGAGAACTTGCCGCATCAACCGATTCGGATTGTTGTGCAGATCCAAATTGGTTAAAAGAATTAACAAAACATTTTGAACGTCCAGAAGTCGGAGGTGTTGGAGGAGGCGTTATACTTCACCTAGAAGATAAAATGAGTAAGTATATCGGTTATTTAGGCTTTCCAGCTGGAGGTCTAATTGGATATGAAAGTTTGTTTTCTATGACCAAGAATAGGGAATTAGAAAGATTATCTACAGCAAATGCAATATTTCGAAGAAAAGTCATATTAGATGTTGGAAATTTTAACTCTTCTTTTTTCTATGGAGGAGAGGACGTTAATTTATCATTGAGAATTGCTGAACAATATAAACTAATATTTGAACCTAAGGCAATAGTGCATCATTACGAATCACGTAATACTTTAACTGGATTTATCAAATGGCATATCAGAAGAGGGGCTGCATATCATTCGATCCATAGAAGAAAATATAAAGTAGGGCGTACTCTAGGTCAAAAATTCCGCCATTACTTAAATTTATTGTTAACTGGCAATTCACCCCTCAGAGAAGTAAGTAAAAAGGATAATGAAATATATTATCCTGTTCTACTATTATTGGCTTCTATAATGATATTTTATACAGGCCTTGGTTATATCATTGCGTTTCTTCTTGGCGAAGCAAAAGTTCATTAATTAGATCTTTAAATTGAATTCATTGTTGATATGAAAATACAGCTCTATAAGTCACCAATAAAAATGCAGATTCAAAAGATCAAGGCGTGAGAAAATGGCAAGACGACTTTGGGAACTTGGTATTATCCTTGTGCTTCTTGCAGCAATGATTATCATAGTAGGAGTAGTGATAATCACAATTGCCCTGATTTTTCAGCAAATCAATAGTCTCAGCCTCACTGAACTTTTAACAACTATCATTTGGCCAGTGCAATTAAGTGGCTGGTTAGGCTGGCTTATGTATATTGTTTGGTGGTTTTTTCTTGCGGGAATTTGTGTCATTATTTTATCAGGGATCGTAGGGTTGCTTAAACCGAAAAGGAGAATGCCTGTCAAAACTTCAGCTGAACTTATATCACCTCCGGAAGATCTTAAAGTCGTTGTGACTATACCTGCTTACAATGAGGAAGAAACTATTGCGGATGTTATAGAAGGATGCAAAAATTATGCAAGTGAGATTCTAGTGATAGATGATGGATCTACAGACAAAACAAGAGAAATAGCAGAATTGGCAGGAGTAAAAATTATAATACACAAAATGAACAGGGGTTTAAGCGAGACTATTCAGGATGGCTTAAGAGCAGCATTAAATGCTGGCGCAGATATTATAATAAATATTGATGCAGACGGGCAATATTTACCCAAGGAAATCCCAAAACTAATAAGTCCCATTGTAAACGATGAAGCCGATTTCGTATTGGGCTCACGATTTGCTGGACACATCGAAGAAATGCCATGGATAAAAAGATTTGGAAATAGACTATTTACACGAGTTGTTCGAACACTTACTAACACTGAAATTAGTGATGGGCAGACTGGCTTTAGAGCATTCAATCGAGTGGCTGCCCTGGCGTCAATAGATTTAGCGGGAAGATATACTTATACGCAGGAACAAATTATTCGTTTAATAGAAGAAGGCTTTCGTGTTGCAGAGGTGCCCATTTATTTTGCAAAGAGAAAAAGTGGATCATCTCGCCTTATTGCGAGTCCATTAGGCTATGGCGCAAAAGCGCTAGCGGTCACGCTGAGAACATACCGCGATTATCATCCGGTGTTATTTTTTGGAATCCTAGGGGGAATTTTTATCATAGCAGGCATATTACTTGGGGGTTTTGTGATTATTGAGTGGATAACGACCGGGTTGGTCTTCCATGAATCTACAGCAGTACTTGCAGCTGTGTTTGTAATGAGTGGATTCCAATTCTTATTCTTCGGTTTTCTTGCTGACATGTTTGCAAACTTAAAGCGACTGACAAAAAGAAATAATGAAAGAAGTTAGTGAAATTTTTATTAGTCCAACTGAGTATAAGGAAAATCGATGATCGACTATAGGGTTTTTCTAACTTACGAGCTTCTAGTGATTGCTTTACCACTTCTGATAATTCTACTGTATTATATTCTTTTTACTATCGTTGTTTTAGTTCGCTCATCTCCGCCTGTTAAACGTGAAAATGACCTGGATGTCAGCTTTATTGTACCTACCTACAACGAGGAGAGTTATATTAGACAAAAAATTGGAGCTCTGCGAGAACTAAAGCCTAATGACCAGATAATAGTTGTGGACAGTGGATCAACTGATGCGACTCCATCAATTTTGGATGAATATGCAAGAAAAGGATACATTGATTTCATCAAAGAAGATACGCGAAAAGGAAAAGCAACTGCTTTAAATAAAGCATTTCTCGAGACAAAAGGGAGAGTCGTAATAATAACAGATGCCGATGCGTTTCTGCCTCCTGATAGCGTCAGTAAATTACTAGAGAATTTTGCAGATGAACAGGTAGGAGGTGTCGGAGGTGCTTTAATAGAAGTTAAGAACAAAGATTTAGACAAAATTGATGTCACTTCTACGTCCTTTTTGAAAGCGCGAGAGACTTTCAGAATTTTAGAAGGCAACCTTGATTCAGTGCCTTTTACAGAAGGAAGTTTAGTCGCATTTAGACAAGAACTATTATCTCCACTTCCAATTGATACAATATCTGATGATATGGAATTAGTTCTTTTAGTTAGGGAGAAAGGCTATAGAGTAGTTTTTGAACCTAAAGCACTTGTTTTAGGAGTTGTTCCAACAAGATATTTAGCAAGATTGAAAAGGAAAATCCGTCATCAAATTGGTTCAATACAGGCAATAGTCCGTCATAAAAAAATGATGTTTAACACAAAATATGGTTATTTTGGAACGTTTATCATGCCATTCCATGCTTTTCGTCTTCTAATTCAGCCCTACCTGGTTTTTTCTTCATTAATTCTTGGTCTAATCTTCTTCCCAGAACTGATTAACGTTCTCTATTCAATCCCTCTCTATTTATATGGCGTGCTGTTTGTTGCTTATATTCTAATGGAAAGCTTGACCATTCTTGTAAAGCGATATAGCTTACTTTTAGCAGTTTTTCACTTAATTATACTGCAAGGAGTCACTGTCATTGCACATATATTATATCACAAAAAGCAGAAATACATTGCCTGGTAAATGATACAATAAGAAATGATAATTAAAGGATAATCATCACCTCTTATTATGTCTCTAGGAAGTGAGCTACCTCGTCATACAGCATTGAGGTTTCCTGCTTCAACGACAGACTCGATCCCCTGGCGGGTTACGGAGGTCTTATCTCC